>NZ_JBIUYV010000002.1:0-1280739 GCF_044744725.1 Nocardia sp. NPDC087230 | reverse complement strand
GCCGATCCCTGTGGTGCCGACGACGACCTTGTAGGTGACCGAGGTGCCGACGCCGATCTGCTCGGCGCTGGCGGTCTTGTCGTAGACGTGCGTGATGCCGACAGTGCTGGCGTCACGCTTCTCGGCGTGGCTGCTGATCGAGCAGGAGCCCGCCGCGGCGGCGGTGCCGGAACCGAGAGCGACACCGACACCGGCGACGACCAGAGCGGTGGTGGCGACGCCCGCGGCGATACGCGAAGTCCGGATCATGATTTTCCTCCAAGCCCCGGCGAAGTCGGCCGGGACGAATTCCTCATCGAGTGGTCTATCCCCCTCTGACCAGAAGGTATCCGGTGGACTGGACGGTTGTCCTGGAAAACAAGAACGTGTTCTCATATTTGTGGAAGATTATCGTTTCACTCTCGAGGCGGGGTCGTCGGGGGTAGCATCCGAGATTTTTCGGCATCGGCGAACCGACCCGAAAACCGCTCACCGGCCGCCCGCCGGAGCGCCGGACGGCCGGTGAGCGGGTGTCAATCCCGCTATACGGACTACTTCCCCGGCAGCTCGTTGTGGCCGCCGAACGCCTTACGCATGGCCGAGAGCATCTTGTCGGCGTAGAGCGCCTCGCCGCGCGAGGAGAAGCGCTGGAACAGGGCCGCCGACAGCACCGGGACCGGCACGGCGGTGTCGATGGCGGCGTCGATCGTCCAGCGGCCCTCGCCGGAGTCCGAGACGCGACCGCTGTACCCGTCCAGGTTCGGGTCGGCGTACAGGGCGCTCGCGGTGAGGTCGAGCAGCCACGACGCGACGACCGAGCCGCGGCGCCACACCTCGGTGATGTCCGGGATGTCCAGGTCGTACCGGTAGTACTCGGGGTGCTCGAGCGGAGTCTCCTCGGCCGAGTGCTCGCCGTCGCCGTGCGCGGCGCCCACGTTGGCGTGCTGGAGAATGTTCAGGCCCTCGGCGTAGGCGGCCATCGCGCCGTACTCGATACCGTTGTGGACCATCTTCACGAAGTGGCCCGCGCCGGCCGGACCGCAGTGCAGCCAGCCCTGCTCGGCCGGGGTCGGCTCGCCGGTGCGGCCGGGGGTGCGCGGAGCGGCGTCGACGCCGGGAGCGATCGACTCGAACAGCGGCTCGAGGTACTTCACCTGCTCGGCCTCGCCGCCGATCATTAGGCAGAAACCACGCTCCAGACCGAACACGCCACCGGAGGTGCCGATATCGAGGTAGTGGATGCCCTTGGGCGCCAACGCCTTCGCGCGCTTGATGTCCTCGTGGTAGCGGCTGTTACCGCCGTCGATGACGATGTCGCCCGGCTCGAGCAGCTCGGCCAGCGAGTCGATGGCGGCGCCGGTCGCGCCCGCCGGGATCATCACCCAGACGACGCGCGGGGCGTCGAGCATGGCGACGAACTCCTTCAGGTCGGTGCTGCCGTCGAAGCTGTCGCCGAGCTCGGCCTTGAGTTCGTCGATGTGGCCCTGATGGCGTTCGTGACCGATCGCGGTGTTCCCGTCGCGCACGATGCGGCGCACGATGTTGGCACCCATCCGGCCGAGGCCGATCATTCCCAGCTGCATCAGTTCTCCCTCGTTGTGCGCACTACCTGGTGTCGAGTCTCACGTGCGATTGTCTCGCGCGAGCGCGCGCAGCCGCAGGGCGGCCGTCAGCGGGTCGCGGTAAATGCTCGGAAAAACGGCTGTAACGCCCCGGAACGGACGCCGATAAACAGATCGGCTCCGTGTAGTTGCCAGACCCCCGACCCGGCAACTACGCGGAGCCTTCCTGCTGTCCATCCACTGTTGCCAGGGTGCCGAGGGCGACGAACACCATTACCCTTGGCCGAGGCCCCGCAAACACCTGGGGCCGGGCGCACCTGATCCAGGACGACGCCATACCACCCAACGGAAGGACCTCCGTGCCCAGCGAGTCGAACGTCGGCGGACCGGCCGACCGACCAAGGGGCGAGGTCGGACTACGCAAGCTGCTCGAAGCAAATCGCACTTTCGATGCCGACGTCACCGCCGCCCTGCCCACCCAGCCCCTAGCCACCGTGACCCGTGACGGCTGGTCGCCCGCGCCCGCGCCCGCTCCGGCGGGCCCGCAGCCGCCGACCGGCTCCGGCACCCCACAGCTGGCCAAGCGCATCGGTATCGCCGTCGGCGCCGTGTTCGCCGTCGGCGCCGCCGCCTACCTGGCCGACCTGGCCCTGAGTATCGGCGAGGTGCCGCGCGGCACCGTCGTCGCCGGGGTCGACATCGGCGGTATGGACAAAGCCGAGGCGAACGCCTTACTCCACGACGAGCTCGGGCCGAGGGCCGAACGCCCGCTCCCGGTCCGGATCGGCGACGTGCAGGCCAGCCTGGTACCGGCCGTTGCCGGGCTCCAGGTGAACTGGGACGGCACCTGGGACGCCGTCGGCGACCAGCCGCTCAACCCGGTGCGCCGGCTGATCTCGCTGTTCGGCACCCGCGACGTCCAGGTGGTCAGCACCGTGGACGCGGCGGCGCTGGATCAGCAGGTGGCCGGTTTCCAGGTCCACGACAACCCGACCGTCGAGGGCACGGTGCGGTTCGACAACGGCAGGCCGGTCGCGGTCGCGCCGGTGCCCGGCCGCGTGCTCGACACCGCCGCCGCGCGCACCACGATCACCGAACGCTGGGCGTCGAGCAGCGAACTGGACCTGCCGGTGGTGGCCGCACCCGTCGCGGTGCGGACCGAGGCCGTGCAGGCCGCACTGCGCGATATCGCCACTCCGGCGATTTCCGCGCCGATCACGGTGAGCAGCAAGGACATTCGCGCCGTGCTCACGCCGGAGCAGATCGCCCGCGTGCTCACCTTCGTGCCCGACGGCAACGGCGGTCTGGCGCCCAAGATCGACAACGACGCCGCGATCGCCCTGCTCGCACCACAATTGGCGACCTCGGAGGTGGAGCCCAAGGACGCCACCTTCACCGTCGGCGCGGGCAAGCCGACGGTGGTGCCCGCCGTGGTGGGCAACAAGGTCGACTGGCCCAAGACGCTGGAGAAGCTGCCCGCGCTGCTCACCGCCACCGGCAACCGCACCACCGAGGCGGTGTACCAGCGGATCGAGCCGAAGCTCACCACCGACGCCGCCAACGCGCTTGGCATCACCGAGATGGTCGGCCAGTTCACCACCGGCGGCTTCAGCGGCCCGTCCGGGGTGAACATCCGCACCGTCGCCGCCAAGGTCGACGGTGCGGTGGTGAAGCCGGGAGATACCTTCTCGCTCAACGAGTTCACCGGACCGCGCACCGCCGCGGAGGGGTATGTCGAGTCCGGCATCATCGACAAGGGCAGGCCGAGCACCGCGGTCGGCGGCGGCATCAGCCAGTTCGCCACCACGCTGTACAACGCCGCTTACTTCGCCGGTATGGAGGACGCGGGTCACACCGAGCACAGCTACTACATCTCGCGGTACCCGGCGGCGCGCGAAGCCACCGTGTTCGACGGGGCGATCGACCTGGCGTTCCGCAACAACACCGCGACCGGCATCTACATCCAGACGGTCGCGACGGGCTCGGACATCACCGTGCGCCTGTGGGGCACCAAGACCGTCGACGTGGAGTCGATCACCGGCGAGAAGTCGAAACCGACCGAGCCGCAGGAGATCACCCTGCCCAAGGGCAAGGACTGCATCGCCTCCGAGGGCGCGCCCGGCTTCACCATCTCCGACACCCGGGTGATCACCGATCGCAAGACCGGCGCCCAGGTGTCGCGGCACACCCGGACCGTGAAGTACGACCCGATCCCGATCGTGAAGTGCGAGTGAGGGTTTCCTAGCAGTTGCAGTCGCAGCTGCAGCAGTCGCCGCAGCCGCAGTCCTCACCGCAGCAGTTGCTGCAACAGTCACCGCAATCGCAGCAGTCGCCGCAATCGCAGTGCTTGGCCCAGGCGTCCTTCTGCTCGCCGGTGCACGGGCTGGTGTGGTCGACACAGCAGGCCACACCGGTGCAGTAGACGCCCAGGATCAGCCCGCCCGCCTTGAGCGGACCGGGCCGGTTCGGGCGGCGCCCCGGTGGGGACGGGAAATGATACGGCGCGTGCTGTCGCGCGGTGGGCGACGTGCGGCAGACATGGCCGACGGCCAGGCCGAGGCCCTGGCCCAGCCTGCGCAGCAGCGCCGACAGCGGGTCGAGCAGGGCCCAGCGGACGGTGGGCAGCTGGTCGAGCTTCGCCTCGGCGGCGGCCGCGCGGACGCGGGATTCGCTCTCGCGCAGCAGATCATAGGCGCGGGGCAGATCGGTGCCGGTGGCCTCGAGCGGGTTGAAACGGCCGCGCAGGCGATCGCGTTCGAGGTCCTCGATGGCGTCGGCGAGGTGAGCGATGCGGCCGACATGGCGGCCGATCTCCTCCAGTGCCGCGACGTTGTCGGGGCGACCGGCCAGGGTCGCGGTGTGACCGAAGAGGGTGGCGGCGCAGAGCTGGGTCGGGCCGGTCAGCTGATCGAGCGTGATCGGCGGGACATGCGACTCGTCGCCAAGCGTCGTGACGATCGGGTCGACGGCGGATCGGGGCAGCGCACCGAAACCCGCAGCGCCAGCAGGGCTGCCGCCCTCGGCCAGTGCCTCCAGCGCAGGCTGGCTGTCGATCGCGGTGACCAGCGGCCCGATGTCGAGTCCGATCAGGTCGGCCTGCGCCCGCGCCGCCGCCGACCACTTGCCGGAGACCCGGCGCATCGGCGGGCGAGCGAGTCGACCGGCGTCACCGTCGTCGACGTGGTCGCGAATCTTGGCCGCTCCCAACAGCAGTGAGGCGGTGGCGGCCAGCTGCACGCCCGGCGCGTTCGCCGCGACGACGGAGGCGCGGCGCATCCCGCGCAGGGGGCAGGGGCCCGCGGTCGTGCGCGCGCCCGCGTCGCCGGTCTGCGCCTCGGTGAGCACGCTGAGCACGATGGCGTCGGTGTTGGTCGCCGCGCGGGCCAGTTGACCGTGTCCGTCGCGCAGTCCCAGGCACAGCCCACACATGTGCGCCTGCCACTGCCCCGGATCGATGCCGTATTTCGCCGCGCCGTGCGCACACGGCTTCAACACACCGAACACTGCCACCCCGTCTGTCGTGAATCCTCTCGCCGAGCACGATGGCAGGTCGGCGCGGCGCGGGCAACCGGTGGCGCGCTACTCGGCCTTCTTGCGACCGGCCAGACCGCGCCAGGCCAGATCGTCGAGGAGATCGACGGCCTCGGCCACTTCGATCCGCCCGCCGGCGACCCGGTCGGCGATCGCCTCGCCCGCCCCGATCACCGCGGCCGCGACGACCTCGAAATTGGTGCCGGGATCGGCGTGCTTGGCACTGGACTCGAGCAGTTTGGCGGTGAGCTCGATGACGCGCTCGCGCGCGTTGTCGATCTCGGACGCGAAAGCTTGCTG
Organism: Nocardia sp. NPDC087230; assembly: GCF_044744725.1. NCBI lineage: Bacteria > Bacillati > Actinomycetota > Actinomycetes > Mycobacteriales > Nocardiaceae > Nocardia > Nocardia sp. NPDC087230. The sequence goes on along the minus strand of NZ_JBIUYV010000002.1, from coordinate 1,275,367 downwards.
ACCGATTGCCTGCCGGTAGAGCACCTGCCACGACTGCCGATTGCGATCGACGAAATCGAGGAAGCCCTCCAGCGCCGTGCGCACCTGCTCGTGCGGGGTGAGTTGCGGGTTGCCCGCCGGCGCGACGGCCTCGATGAAGCGCAGGCCCTCGCGCTGGATGCAGGCCCGGAACAACTCGTCCTTGGAGCCGTAATACAGGTAGAGCATGGGCTTGGAGATTTTCGCCTCGGCGGCGATGGCGTCCATCGAGGTGTCGTGGAAGCCCTTGCGTGCGAATACCTCGACGGCGGCGTCGAGCATCTGCTGCTCACGAACCGCCCGGGGAAGTCGCTTCGTTCCGCCCGCCATCCACTCTCCTACCGCAGGGTGAACCCCTATATTACTCCAAGGTAAGTTCGCCCGTGCCCATTTGCCGCACAGTCGCCGGGCTGCCTCAGCAGCCCAGCGGTGCGCCCTTGTAGCGCGCCATCCGCAGCACGGAGGCGTCGACCCGGTCGGCGGGCAGTTTGCCACTCGCCACCGACTGTTCCAAACGGTCGAGCACCTGGGGCACCGCGTCGGTACTGATCCACAGGGCATTGTCGGCGCCGGCGACCAGCGCCGCCTCCACCGCGTCGGCGATCGACATGCGGGCGGTGATGGCCGCCATCCCGCCGAGATCGTCGGTGAAGATCGGTCCGTCGAACGGCGGCGCGCCGTAGCCGGTGCCCTCGCGCAGCAGCGACATCACGGCCGGGCTGATGCTGGCGGGGACGTCGGGCTCGGTCAGCCCGGGCACGTCGAGGTGGCCCACCATCACGGCCGCGCCGGAGTTCACCAGGTTCCGGAACGGGACCAGGTCCTTGTTCTGCAGCTCCGACAGCGGCGGGGTTCGGACCGCGCCGGTGTGCGAGTCGCCGGACCCCGAGCCGTGGCCGGGGAAGTGCTTCATGACCGCGCCGAGGCCGACCTCGTTCGAGGCGCGGATGTAGGCGCCCGCGAACTCGGTGACGACCTGGGGGTCGTCGCTGTAGGAGCGGTCGCCGATGACGCTGTCGGCGGGCTGGCTGCTCACATCGACGTCGGGGGCGAAGTCGACGGTGACACCGAGGTCCTTCAGGGCCTTCGACCTGACCAGCGTGTTCTGGTAGTGCTGCTCGGGCGTCTGGGTCTGCGCGATCTCCCTGGCCGAGGGCGCGACGCCGATGAGGTTCTTGGCGCGCGAGACCCGCCCGCCCTCCTCGTCGATGGTCACCATCAGCGGCGCCTTGGCCAGCGCCTTCACCGCGTCCAACTGAGTGTTGTTCAGCAATCCGGGATCGGTCCAGCTGCCGATGAAGATGCCGCCGACCTGCTCGGTGCTCACCACGTTCGTGGCGTCGGCCGCGCCGGTGATGCCGACCGTCAGCAGCTGCGCGAGTTTCTCCCGCTGGGTGAGTTTCGCGAGATAGTCGGCGCCGCAAGCGGATTGCGCGGGCGTGCCCGTCACGGGCGACGTCGCGTCGGTGCTTTGCGCCGAGGCGGGAGCGCCGCTGCTGCTCGCCGCGGGGGTCGTCTCGGTCGACGATCCTCCCGAACAGGCGGTGGCGACGGCGGCCAGGACTGCGAACACGACCACAGGCGATTTCCGCATGCGCTCCACGGTAGCCCCGTTCCCGCGCGACCCGCGGCACCGGATCCGGATTGAACCTCGCGCAGCGGGGGTAACCTGACTGCACAAGACGCTGTACCAGCGCAGGAGGTCGTCATGGCTTGCGATCGGATGCTCATCGCCTACGACGGTTCCGAACACGCCAAGCGGGCCATCGAGTACGCGGGCCGCTTCCTCACCGCCGAGCGCGCGATCCTGCTCACCGCCTGGGAACCCATGGTGCGCCAGGCCGCCCGCATCTCCGGGCTGGCCGGGGTGATGCAACCGGACTGGGTGCCCGACGAGGAGATCGAGGACATCGCCTACACCGATGCCCGCAAGATCAACGCCGAGGGCGTGCACCTGGCGAAACTGGCCGGGATCGACGCCGAACCGCGCACCGTCGAGTGCACGACCACGATCTGGAACGCGATCGTGGACTGCGCCGACGAGCTCGACGTCGACATCATCGTCGCCGGTACCCGCGGCGCCACCGGACTGCGCGCGCTGCTGCACAGCAGCGTGGCCGAGGCGGTGCTCAAGCACGGACACCGGCCGGTGTTGCTGGTGCCGCCCGAGCACTGAGAGTTCGATCGCTCCCCGGTTCCGGGGCACAGTCGGCGAAGCTATGGTCGAAGCACCATGAACCGATTCCTGCTGGCCCGCCCCGACGGGGTGCTGCGCGCGGCGGGGGTGCGCGCGAGCTACCCCGACCCGCGACAGGCCGTCGACGCGCTGCGCCGGTGGACCTCGCCCGGCAGCGGAGCCGGTCCGCGGCTGATCATCGGCGCGCTGCCGTTCGATCCGGGCGAGCCCGCGGCGCTGTGGCAGCCCGAGACCGCACTGCACACGGCCGGACCGTGGCGGCCCGCCGCGCTGCCGGAACTGCCCGCGGTCCGCGTCGTCGCCGAACTACCCAGCGCGGCCGAACACGTGGCGCGGGTGACCAAGCTGATCGAACAGCTCGGGGATCCCGGCACCGAGCTGCGCAAGGTGGTCGCCGCGCGGACCCTGCTGATCGAGGCCGACGCGCCGCTGGAACCGGAGGTCGTCGCCGGTCAGCTGCTGACCCGGCATCCGAACGCCAATGTCTACGCGGTGGATCTGACGGCCGCGGGCCGACCGGGCGAGACGCTGCTCGGCGCGACGCCGGAGGTGCTCGTCGCGCGGCACGGCACCCGCGTCAGCCTGCATCCGCTCGCGGGCACCCTGCCCCGCCTCGCCGATCCGCGGGCCGACGCGGCCCAGGCCCGGGAGCTGTTGTCCAGCACCAAGAACCACGACGAGCACGGCTACGTGATCGAGTGGATCCGGCAGCAGCTGACCCCGGTCTGCCGCGAGCTGCACATCCCCGACGCGCCCGAACTGCTGAGCACCGAACAGGTCTGGCACCTGGCCACCCCGATCCACGGCGTGCTGCGCGACCCGGCGACCACCGCGCTCGACCTGGCGCTGCTGCTGCATCCGACACCCGCGGTCAACGGGACGCCGTTCGCCGCCGCGCTCGCCGCGATCACCGCCGACGAGCCGCGCCGCGGCTTCTACGGCGGGGCGGTCGGCTGGTGCGCCGACGACGGCGACGGCGACTGGGTGGTCGCGATCCGTGGCGCCGAGCTCGCGGCCGACGGGCGCACCCTGCGCGCGAGCGCGGGCGGCGGGATCGTGGCGGCGTCGGATCCGGCGGCCGAGCTCGCCGAGACCACCGCCAAATTCCGCACACTGCTCGGCGCGCTGCGTTGCGGCGTGCCCGAACACTGACCTGACGGGTGACACCTGCTAGGTTGGCCGAAGTACCACCCCGACGTCGAGCGTATTGGAGTGCGCGATGAAGTTTGCTGTTCCGGCTGTTGCCAGCGCGGTCGGCGGCGCCCTGCTGAGCGCAATCGCCGTCTTCGCGATCACGGCCGCGGTGCAGCAGAACACGGCGCCGGAGATCGACCGCAGCGGTGACAAGGATTCCTCGCTGCTCAACGCTCCTGAATACGGCAGCCGCTGAGTCCGACGCCCGCGCGTCACGCCCCCTAGCGGGGCACCCGGACACGGCTCCACTGGGTTGGCGCTGGTTCGTCGGCACGGTCGTAGCCGCCTTCGTCCTGACATTCGCGCAGGCGCCAGGGCTCACCGTCGCGGACACCAAGTACGACCTCGCCCAGAACCCGCTGGGGTTCCTCGCACGGGCGTCGCACCTGTGGAGCAGTCAAGCTCCGATGGGCCAGGTGCAGAACCAGGCCTACGGCTACTTCTTCCCGCACGGCACCTTCTTCTCCGCCGGTCATCTGCTGCACCTGCCCGCCTGGGTGACTCAACGCCTCTGGTGGGCGCTGCTGCTGCTGGCCGGGTTCTGGGGCATCGTCAAGCTGTGCGAGACGCTGGGAATCGGCGCGCGCGGTTCGCGGGTGATCGCCGGTATCGCGTTCGCGCTGTCGCCGCGGGTGCTCACCACGCTCGGCTCGATCTCCTCGGAGACGCTGCCGATGATGCTGGCGCCGTGGGTGCTGCTGGCGCCGGCCGCCCTCGGGGTCGCGGTGCGCAGGATTCGGCGCGGCGGGGCGCTCTCCCCGGCCGGTAGCGCCCTCGCGCTGGCCCTGATGGGCTCGGTGAACGCCGTCGCGACCGTGGCCGCGTTCCTGCCCGCCGCGCTCTGGTGGGCCTCCTACCGGCCGAATCGGCGCTGGTGGCGGTTCACGGCCGCGTGGATTCCGCTGCTGGTGCTGGCGACCTTCTGGTGGGTCGTGCCGCTGCTGCTGCTCGGCAAGGTGAGCCCGCCGTTCCTCGACTACATCGAGTCCTCGGGGGTGACGACGCAGTGGGCCTCGCTGAGCGAGGTGCTGCGCGGCACCGACAGCTGGACCCCGTTCGTCTCGCCGGAACGCATCGCGGGCGCGGTGCTGGTCACCCAGCCCGCCGCGGTGCTGGCGACCGGGCTGCTCGCGGCGGCCGGCATGGCCGGACTGGCCAGGTCGGCCATGCCCTACCGGGGCCGGTTCACGTTGATCCTGCTGGTCGGGCTCGCCGGCATCTGCGCGGGCTACGTCGGCGAACTCGGTGGTCCGTTCGCCGAGTCGGTGCGGGTGTTCCTCGACTCCGGCGGCGCGCCGCTGCGCAATGTGCACAAGCTGGAACCGCTGATCCGGCTGCCGCTGGTGGTCGGGCTCGCCCATCTGCTCGGCCGGGTGCCGTTGCCCGCCTCGGTGCCGCTGCGCGAGTGGCGCAACAGCTTCGCGCATCCGGAACGCGACCGCATCGTCGCGGTCGCGGCGCTGATCCTGGCCGCGCTCACCCTGGCCACCTCGCTGGCCTGGACCGGCAAGCTCGCGCCGCGCGGCGCCTACGACCGGGTGCCCGCGTACTGGACCGACACCGCCGAGTGGCTGGCGGACAACGCCGCCGACACCCGTGCGCTCGTCGTGCCCGGCGCGCCGTTCGGCAGCCAGATCTGGGGACTGACCCGCGACGAACCGTTGCAGGCGCTGGCCAGTACCCCCTGGGCCGTGCGCGATTCGGTCCCGCTGAATCCGCCGGGCACCATCCGCGCGATGGATTCGGTGCAGCGGCTCATCGCCGACGGCAGGCCGTCGACCGGGCTGGCCGCCACCCTCGCCGACCAGGGCATCGGCGTCCTGGTGCTGCGCAACGACCTCGACCCCGAGACCTCCCGCTCGACCCGGCCGATGCTGGCGCACCGGGCGATCGAGGGCTCGCCGGGCCTGACGAAGGTGGCCGAATTCGGCGCGCTGATCGGGCCGCGCGCCGCGGACGCGGGCCTGGTCGTCGACAACGACCTCCAGCCCGCCTACCCGGCGATCGAGATCTACCGGGTCGAGGTGCTGTCGCCGGGGACCCCGGCGCAGGTGCGCGGCGGGACCGGCGCGCCGCCGGGATTCCCCGGCGCCTACACCGTGCCGCTGGATTCGGTACCCGTCGTCCAGGGCGGCCCCGAAGTGCTCGAACGGATCCGGCGCGACACCGGAAACCCCACGGCCCCCGTGCTTCTCACCGCGGATGCGGCGCGCGCCGACCTGCCGCCGAAGCCGGTCCTGCTGACCGACACGCCGATGGATCGCGAGTCCGATTTCGGCCGGGTCGACAATCACAACTCCGCCGTCCGCGCCGCCGACGATGCCCGGCGCACCCACAACCTGGTGCCCGACTACCCGGTCGAGGGCACGCCCCTGGTCCAGGGCGAATGGTCCGGCGCGAAGGTGACCGCGTCCAGTTCCGCCGCCGACGCCACCCAGATCGGCGGCGCCGCGCCCGGCAGCTCGACGGCCGCCGCCGTCGACGGCGACCCGAGCACCGCCTGGATCAGCAACGGCGCCGAGCCCGCGCTCGGGCAGTGGCTGCGGCTCGATCTGGACAAGCCGATCACCACCGGCTCGCTGCGTTTCACCACCACCGCCGCTGCCCTGGGCGATCCGGTGAAGTGGGTCGAAGTCCGTACCTCCCGGGGCACGGTGTCGGCGCGGATCGCCGAACCCGGTGCGCCGGTGACCGTTCCGCTGCCCGCGGGCAAGACCGACTGGGTCATGGTCACCGCCGCGCGGACCGAGACCGGCACCAGCGGTGGCCAGTTCGGCATCAGCGAACTGACCCTCGACGACTACACCGTGCGCGACGCGCCGGTGCGGGTCGACATCCGGCACCGGGTGGTGCTGCCCGACGTCGCGCCCGGCACCACTGTGACCGGCTGGGACCTCGGCCAGGAATTCCCCGGCCGCAGCGCCTGTTTCGACGGCCCCGACCGGGTGCACTGCAGCAAGGGACTCGGCCTGCCCGCCGAGGAGCCCGGCGTCTTCGGCCGCACCCTCGCCGTTCCCGAACCGCTCACCGCCACCACCGACCTGACCGTGCGCACCCGGCCGGGCCCGGCGCTCGAGGCCCTGCTCACCGACCACACCCGTCCGGTGGCGCGCGGCAAGGCCGATGTCGGCGACCTGCGCGGCGCGGCCTTCGCCGCCACCGACGGCGACCCGAAGACCACCTGGACCGCGCCGGAGGCCACCGTCCGTGGGCTCGCCGGGGCCAAACCCACACTGGTGCTGGAACTTCCGGAGCCCACCGAGGTCACCGGGCTCGACCTCACCACCGCGCTCGGCGGACTTCCCGCGACCGCTACCGCCGTCGCGGTGAATCTCGGCAACGGGCCCCAGGTGCGGGAACTGCCCGAGCGCGAACACGGCGAACCCGCGCGGATCTCGCTGTACCCCACCGTCACCGATCGCATCGAGATCAGCATCCAGAGCTGGAACGAGGTGCTCGATCGCACCGCGCTCGGCTTCGTGCTCACCCAGCCGCCCGGCCTCGCCGAGGTGGAGGTGCTCGGCCCCGAGTACCCGGCGCACGCGGGCGGCGACCGGCTCGTCACCATCGGCTGCGCGGACGGACCGGTGATCGCGATCGGCGGCCGCACCGTGCACACCACGATCACCGCCACCGCCGACGAACTGCGCTCCGGCGCACCGGTGTCGGCGCGGGCCTGCGCCGAGGACGCGGCCGATATCGAACTGCTGCCCGGCCACCCCGATCTCACCGTCGCCCCGACCGAACTGTTCACCGTCGACCGGCTGCGGCTCGTACGTACCGATCCGACCGCACCGGCACCCGCCGATCCGGGCACCCGGCTGCTGGTGCTCCCGCTGAGCACCAATGTCGGCTGGCAGGCGCACACCGCCGACGGGCGCGAGTTGGCGCCGGTGGTCGTCGACGGGTGGCAGCAGGCGTGGCTCGTCCCGGCCGGCACGACCGGGGAGATCACCGTGTCGTTCCCGGCCGACCGCTGGTACCGGCTCGCCATCTTCGGCGGGTTGCTGCTGTTGATCCCGCTGGCGCTGCTGGCGATTCCGCGGCGGCGTCCGGTGCCGGATCCCGGTCCGGCGCCCGGGACCTGGGGTCCGCGCTGGATCGGCGCGATCGGGCTCACCGGGGTGGCGGCCGTCGTGTCCGGTCCCTTCGGGGCGGTGTGCTCGGTGCTCGCGCTGGCCGGGAGCTGGTACCGGCCGGTGCTGACGGCGAAGGTGTCGCCCTGGGTGGCGGGGCTGGGGACGCTGATCTCGGCGGCCGTGCTGTCGACCGGGACGTGGCGGTCGGGGACCACCTATATGGGCGGCTCGCTGTGGGCACAGGCACCCGCGGTCCTCGCGGTCATCGCGGTCGGTGTCGCGGCGCTACCGCGTCGCCGGCGCTGACCCTGCTCGGCGCGGCGTCAGGCGTCGATCAGCGCGTTGTCGGCGGCAGGGCGGCACCACCGGGATCGGCGGGCTCGCGCGGCGGCGGGCTCGACGCGGCCTGCCTGCGGGCGGCTGCCTTCGCCGTGGCGGCCTGATCCCAGCGCCGGGCCAGTCGTCGCGCCGGGTCCTCGATCAACGCGAAGCTCGCGGCGGCGAGCGGCAGGGTGAGCGCGGTGGTGAGCCCGAGGACGTAGAGGAAGTTGCCGTTGAACGGCAGCAGGCCGAACACCGGGAACACCATGGTGAGCACGACCAGATGCCACAGGAAGATGCCGTAGGACCAGCGGCCGAGGGTGGCCGCGGTCGGCGATTCCAGCCAGCGATGCGGTGCCGCGTTCCCGGGACGCAGCACCAGCGGGGCGAGCAGGCCGAACCCGATGATCGTGCCGAGCAGCATCTTCATCGCGTACTGCCACGGCTGAGCGCGCTCGAGCCCGGCGGGGCCGCCGAACTCGGTCGCCGAGAGCAGGAAGGCGGCCAGCGCGATCGCCCACATCAGCGGCTGACTCGCGAACGGGCGGTGCCACCAGGTACCGGGGCGCGCCTGGTAGATCAGCTCCGCGAGCAGCATGCCCGCCGCGAACCACGGCAGATAGCCCGGCAGCCAGTTGTCGGCGTGGATGCCGTCCGGGGTTGGGACGGGCCACAGGTTCCAGGTCAGCGTCACCGCCATCAGCGCGCAGATCACCGGGACTCGCAGGCGGGCGGCGGTGCCGCGCAGCCGCACGATCGCGACCGCCAGCAGCGGCAGCACCAGGTAGAACGCCACCTCCACCGACAGGCTCCACATCTGCGTGAGGCCCTCGGTCAGGGTCAGCGGCACGAACACCTGCAACAGGAACAGATTCGACACCCACACCCGCAGATTCGCCGACTGCGCCGCGCCGGGCAGCAACACCAACACGAACGCCACGACCGCCCAGTACGCGGGCACGATCCGCATCAGGCGATGCAGCAGATAACGCGCCGTGCTCGGGGCGGCGCCGAGCCCACGCGCGACCGCCGCGTGCGGGCGCCACAGCAGATAGCCCGACAGCGCGAAGAACACCGCGACCGCCATGTCGAAGCGTTCCAGGATCGGGCCGAGCACGGCGATCCCGCTCGCGCCGGTCTGGAACGCGACGTGGGTCAACAGCACACCGAGTGCCGCCATCCCGCGCATCCCTTCGAGGGCGGGATTGAAGGCGCGAGGCGGTGAAACGGGGGCGGTGGCGGTCGTCATCACGCTCCAGTCTGCCGTGTCGGCGATTTACCGGGCGCACCACGGCACACTGTGCGGTCGGGCTGTTAGTGTCGGGGCTCACGAGGGCCTAGGGTGCTTTACCAGACCACCGGAGGATCCGTGTTCGAACGACGAGGAGAGTTTGCATGGCACTGAGTGCCGGTACCAGAAGGACGGTCGCCTGCGTGCTCGTGGGTCTGGGCGCGGCATTACTCGTCGCCGCGCTGATGATCCCCACCTACACCGTGAGCAAGGTGGCCAAGACTCCGCTCGACCTCGAGATCACCACGATCGCCGAGAACCAGAAGGGTGAGGACAGCCTTGTCCTCGACTCCAAATCGCTGACCACCGGCGACGGCCCCGCCGTCGTGAACAAGGACGTGCCGCTGGTCTCGCAGCGTTTCGTCACCGTCGAGGAGCCCTCCGACGCCGACGAGATGACGCTGCAGGCAGGCCAGACGCTGCGCCGCACCGACGTGCAGGGCGACACGGGTCTGCTCACCGCGACCATCGACCGGGTCACCATCTCGCGCACCACGGGCGAGCCGGTCGACACCGAGCCCAACGGCTCGATCGCGGTCACCGTCAACAAGGACGGCAGCGTCATGGAGCCGGTGCAGCACACCGGCCTCGGCTACCGCTTCCCGATCGGCACCGAGAAGAAGACCTACCCGTACTTCGACATCAACGTGCGCAAGTCCTTCGACGCGAACTTCATCGAAGAGACCGAGATCAACAACACGAAGGTCTACCACTTCCAGATGACCGCGCCGGTCACCAGCACATGGGACGTCGTGCAGTCGCCGACCAACCGGCTGACCCTGCCCGCGTCGAAGTGGGGCGTCACCGACGTGCCCGCCGACCAGCCCGTCACCATGACCCGCTACTACACCAACGTGCGTGACCTGTGGGTCGAGCCGCAGACCGGCACCGTCATCAAGGGCGGCGAGTCGATCCACCTGTTCTACGCCCGCTCGGCGGACAAGCCCGAGGTCACCGCGCTCAAGTCGCACATCGTGTTCGACGAGAACACCGTCGAGTCGCAGATCGCGATCGCCAAGGAGAACACCGACAAGCTGTCGCTGTTCGGCCGCGTCGTCCCGATCGTGTTCGGCATCCTCGGCGTGATCGCCCTGCTCGCCGGCCTGTTCCTCGGCCTGCGCGGTGGCAACACCCCGCAGCACGCCAGTCCGCGTGGCACCCGTCCGACGCCCGCCCCCACGGCGGCCCCCGACGACGCCTCCTCGAACTGGGATGCCGACGACGCGCCGACCACCCAGTTCACCCGGGGTGACTACGACGCGCCGACCGAGCAGATCGATATCAACAAGCGTCCCTGAGCGACAAGCTCCCGACAACGGCCCCGGTCATCACGACCGGGGCCGTTGTCGTTTCCGGGATCCGGGTGACGTGCCGAATCGCGGTGCGGGCGAGTGTGCCGGATCGGAGTCGCGGTGCGGGCGGGCCGGTTGGCCGACTTCGGAGCCGGAACGGCCGGGGCTGGACGGCTCGCGGTGCACGCGGGCGACCTACAAGCGCCGCAGCGACCGGCGCCGGGCCGGCCGTGCGCGCGGCCGACTTACGGAGCCGGAACGGCCGGGGCCGGAGCCGGGGTGGTGGTGCGGGCGGCTGTGCGCAGGACGACGACCGCGACGATCAGGGTGGTCACGGCGGCTACCGAGACGGCGGTGGTGATCAGGGCGCCGATGGTGCGGGCGAAGGTGAGCATGAGGGTCACCTCCAGGACCAGGCCGATCCAGGTGACGGCGGCCAGCGCCGTGCGTTCGACGGCGATCGCGGACAGCAGAGCGCCCTGGAGGACGGCCACGATGGCGCCGTGCAGGGCGAACATCCACAGCATGCCCTGGATCGGCGCGTAGTCCTGCCCGGCGAACAGCGGGGCGAGCGGAGCGGCCAGCGCGGCACCGATCACCGCGACGACGCCGATGATCGACAGCACCGACAGCGCGTCGCGGATCGCGCGCGCCGAATGCGAGGGCTGGGCCATGCGCGGATACAGCACGACCCCGACCGCCTGCGGCAGCCAGAACGCGATCTTCGTGGCGATGGTGCCCAGCGAGTAGCGGCTCGCGTCGACGTCGTCGAGGACGATCCGCACGACGATCAGGTCCGCCGACGACAACGCCATCAGCGCCGCCTGCACCTGCACCGCCCGCAGCACCGGCAGCACACCGATCGCCCGGCTCTTCGCCGCAGCGTCGAGTGAGCGCGCGTCGGATTCCTGCTCGCGCGCGGCCGATCGAGCGATGCGACCGGCGATGATCGCCGCGCAGACGATGCCCGCCGCCCCGGCCCACAGCGCGCCCGCCGCGCCGCCGCCGACCGCCAGGGCCACCAGCGCGGGCGCCACGCGCGCCGTCCCGGCCATCGCGAGCACGGCGGCCAGCGCGCGGAAGTGGTTGCTGCCCTGCAGAATTCCCTGCTCACCGGAGAGGACGACCAGTGCGGGTGCGGCGCCGAGCGCGGCGGCGGCCGCCCACACGCCGACATGCAGTGCCCCGGCGACCACCGGAACGAGCACCACGGCGACCGCGGCGACGAGCGCGGCGCACCGCCACTGCATCGCGCGCACCGCCCGCAGGTCGGCGCCGCGCACCACCTCGCGCGCCACCACGTTCTGCATGGCGAGCGCGGGCACGGCGCACAGCAACTGCACGGCGAGCAGGCTCGCGAACTCGCTGTACCCGGCGACGCCGAGCCAGCGGCCTGCGAGCAGTTGCAGCAGGTACCCGGCGACGTTGGCGGTCATCGCGCCGGCCGTCACCCAGGTCAGGTCAGCTACGACAGGGGGACGACGGACCGAGGACACGCCTCATCGTCGCACCTCGACGGCCCTCGCATCACCAGTACCCCGAAAATGTGAGTCCGACCGGACTCACCTTGGGTGTCCCAGCCCGTCGGCACCGGGAATCCGGGCCGCCTCGCTCGTGGCCACGACTCGATCGAGGCAGGCGTCGACGGCCCGACCGCATCACCCACGACGGTGCGGCGGACCGGGTCGGCCCGCCGGGCAGCGGGACGGGACGTAAGGTGCACTGGCGTGACGGGAGATAGGCGTGTGCGGGCCTGGGTGGCCGGATACTGCGCACTGCTCGCGCTGATCATCGTCGGACCGCTGGCCGGGTCCGGCTATCTGCTGCTCCGCGACGCCGTCAGCACCCCGCGCTCCTACCTCACCGATTCCGCCCTCGGCCTCGGCGCCGCCGCGCCCCGCGCCGTTCCGCAGGACGCGTTGCTGGCCGTCCTGTCCCCGCTGATCGACGGCGGCCTGCTGGTGAAGGCGATTCTGATCGTCGCCCTGTGGGCCGCCGGTTACGGCGCCGCCGTCCTCGCCCGCGAGTTCCTCACCGCCTCGGCCCCCGCCCAACTGGTCGCCGCCACCCTCGCCCTCTGGAACCCCTTCATCGCCGAACGCCTCCTCCAGGGCCACTGGAGTCTCCTCGCCGGCTACGCCGCCCTCCCCTGGACCGCCCTGGCCGCCGCCCGCGTCAGACAAGCAACCCGGCGCGATCGCTCGCACTTCGTCGACGGACCACACATCCCTACCACCGCGAACCCGCGCGGGAACACGACCATGAGCGGCGATGCGGACGCGCACTCGGCCGCAGAAGCGAGTCCCGTTGCGGGGAGGCCCGCCGAGGCACAGCGCGAGAGCTCGAGCAGCGGCGGATCAGGGGCCCAGGTGGAGCCCGGTGGCAGCGGCGGATCAACAGCCCAAACGGAACCTGGCGCCCCTGGAGGACTCAGCCGGGGTGCGGCGATCGGCGCGTGGGCGGCCCTGACGGCCGGTTTCGCGGCTGCGGGGCTGACACCCACCGGATCGCTGCTGGCCGCGATCATCGGGCTCGCGCTGGTCGGGCGTCGAGCGTTCCTCCCCGCCACTGTCCTGTGGATCGCCACCTGCGCGCCCTGGCTGACGGCGACGGCGCTCGGATCGGGGGCCGAGCCGTCGGATCCGGCGGGCGTGTCGGCGTTCGCGGCCCGCGCCGAGCCGTGGCTCGGCACGCTGGGCAGTCTGGCCGGGCTCGGTGGCATCTGGAACAGCGAAGCGGTGCCCGCCACCCGGACGACGCCGTTGGCGCTGGTCGGCACCCTGGTGCTGCTCGGCATCGTCGCGCTGGGCGTGCGCGCCGTGTGGACGCTGGGCCGAAACGGTCAGGCCCTGCTGGTGATCGCGGCGGTGTCGATCGTGCTGCCCGCACTCGGCGCGACCGGCCCCGGCCTCGCGATCGGCGAATGGCTGGTGGTGCACATCCCCGGCGCCGGCCTGCTGCGCGACACACAGAAGTACGTGGCCCTGGCGATGCCCGCCTACGCGCTGTGCGCGGCGGCCGCGTGCACGACGGTTCTCGGCTGGGCGCGCCGAACACCACCGCCGCGACAGGAGCCGACGGCGCGACGGACGAACCCGGGGACCACCAACTCCACCGGCCCTGGGACCACCAACCACGCGGGCTCGCCAGCCGACGGCGTCCCAACGCATCGCGGAACATCCACTGTTGCCGCACTTCTCATCGCTCTCTTGATCCTCCCGCTGGCCGACCTGGCTTGGGGAGTGGGTGGCGAGATGCGGCCGGTGCGCTACCCGGCGGGGTGGGCGCAGGTCGTCGAGCGCATGGACGAACCAGGGGATGTCGCGGTTCTCCCCGCCGGGATGTTCCGCCGATTCCCCTATAGCGGGCCAGCTCCCGTCCTCGATCCGGCGCCGCGCATCCTGCCCGACGACGTCCTGCAGACCGGCGAACTCCGGGTCCGTGGCTACGCCGTCAACGGCGAGGGCAACCGGGCACGCAGGGTCGAAGACGCGCTGCTCCGGGGCGCGACCCCGGCCGAGATCGCCGCACTCGGCGTCGGCTGGATCGTCGTGGAACGCACAACCCCCGGCCCGCTGGGCGAATCCGGGAAGACGCTCGCCGAGGCGGAATCGGCCTATCAGGACTCGGATCTAGCGCTGTACCGGATCGCGGGTGCTACCCCCACCGACATCGCCACACCCACCCAACGATGGATTTCGGCGGCAGCGCACCTGCTGTGGGCGGCCCTGCTGATCGGCGGACTACTCACCGCCGCACTGCTTCCGCGAATCAGCCTTGGGCTGGCGGTGCGACCAAACCGGTGACGAAGGCACCGCGAGCGGCGGCGGAGAGCACCTCGTAGACCCCGGAACCGGTCTGCTCCCAGGAGAATTCGCGCGCACGAGCCCGCGCCTTCTCCCCCATCATCAGGCGGGTGTCCGGATCGGCCAGCAGGTCGGCTGCCGCTTCGGCGAGGGCGGGGGCGTCGTCGACCAGCAGCCCGGTGACGCCGTCGACGATGGAATCGGTGAGGCCGCGCGAGCTGCGGTAGCCGATGGTCGGCACCCCGTGCTGAGCCGCCTCGATGACGGCCAGTCCCCAGCCCTCCTTGCGGGAGGGCATCACGTGCACCCACGCGGTCGACAGGATCTCGTGCTTGCGCCGCTCGTCGACGTGGCCGTGGAAGGTGACGGCGTCGGCGATGCCCAGCTCGTCGGCGCAGGCGCGCAGGTTCGGCGCCCACCAGCCGTCGCCGATCACGTCGAGGTGCACATCGGGGAAGCGCGCGCGCAGCGCGGCGACGGCGGTCAGCGCGTCCTCGATCTGCTTGTGCGGAACCAGGCGCGACAGCACGGCGATGCGCGGGTGGGTGGCGCGGGTGTCGTCGGCGCCGGGGACGACCTCGGCGGGGACCGGCTCGGCACCGTTGCGGACGACGGCGATGCGCTCGCGGTCGACGCCGAGCACGGCCAGTTCCTCGGCCGAGGGCAGCGACACCGTCAGGTACTGGTTCTCGCGGTGCACGCGCGGGGAGAGCCGCGACTCGATCCACCAGCCGATCCGCCCGACCAGTTTGCCCGCGACCGGCCACTGCTCCCGGTGGCCGTGGTGCACCAGCACCACGGAGGGCACGCCGGTGGCGGTGGCGAAGAAGGGGATGCCGTTCTGGGTGTCGATCACCACGTCGGGGCGCACCCCGCGCAGCGGGCCGATACCCAGCCGACCTGCGACGATGGCGGCCAGCGCGCGGGGGTAGACGGTGAAGCGGCCGCCGGCGCGGCTGATGTCGATGCCGTCGATCCGCTCCCGGCGCGGGGCACCGGGATACCCGGCCGTGCGCAGCGTGACCTTGATGCCGCGCGCGGCCAGCTGGGCGCCGACCTGCTCCAGGTACCGCTCGCTGCCGCCGCCCTGCGGGTGCCCTGTGTCACGCCAGCACAGCAGGAGGACTTCACGCACGGTCGGGGCTCGCAATCGGGTCGGCGGAGGACAAAGGTCGGCACCCACCCTAGCGGGTGTGGTCTGCGCGACACATCCGTATCGCCGCGTCCGTCCGCTGTGTCCGGCCGGACCACGCGATCGGCCCCGGTGACACTGCCCATAAACTCTGGCCGTGCCGACCGCATCCCCGCCGAGAACCGAGCAGCCCGTCCAGCGCCGCGACCAGTCCAGGTTCGCGCGCCGCGCGACGCTGCGCCGCTCGCTGCGGCTGCTCACCAGCTTCCGGTTCGAGCAGTCCGACCCGGCCAGGTTCTACGGCGGCATCGCCACCGACAGCGCCGACCTGATCGGCGACTTCTATGCCGACATCACCGGCCGCGACCTCACCGGCACCGTCGTCCTCGACGTCGGCGGCGGCCCCGGGTACTTCGCCGACGAGTTCACCGCGGCGGGGGCACGCTACGTCTCGGTCGAGCCCGACCCGTCGGAGATGCACGCCGCGGGCCTGCGGGTGTCCGGCTCGGTCCGCGGATCGGGGATGGCGCTGCCGTTCCGCGACAACGCCTTCGACGTCTGCTTCTCCTCGAACGTGGCCGAGCACGTGCCGCATCCGTGGGTGATGGCGGAGGAGATGGTCCGCGTGACCAAGCCCGGCGGCCTCATCGTGTACTCCTACACGGTGTGGCACGGGCCGTTCGGCGGTCACGAGACCGGCCTCTGGCACTACCTCGGCGGCGAGTACGCGGCCCGCCGGTACCGGCGCAAGCACGGTCGTGAACCCAAGAACAGGTTCGGCAGGTCACTGTTCGCCGTGACCGCTGCCGACGGTTTGCGCTGGGCGGCAACGACTTCAGCCGACGTACGGACGGTCTTCCCCCGCTACCACCCACGCTGGGCGTGGTGGCTGGTCCGAGTTCCGGTGATCCGCGAGCTACTCGTGAGCAACCTGGTGGTCGTGGCCACCAAGGGTGATCAGGCCAGCCAGCTCAATCGACGGGACCGGCGGACCGGCTCGGGTAGCGCGGCGGCCCACGGCGACTCCTGAATCGCCAGGCCCACCGTCTCCAGCGTCGTCAGGCCGACCTGATCAGCGAGTGCCCCGACCATCGCGACCGCCTCAGCGGCCTGAATGGCGGCAGTTGCCTGCTCGATCGTGAGTGTGCGGCCGGGCAGGAATGACACAACCCATCCCCCGCTGCCTACACTCTTCGCTTGATGGTCGGTCTGGTCGCTGGTCATCAACGATCGGCCGATCACTTGCACAGCCATGAGTCGGTCTCCCCAATTCGCTGTAAAGGTCTGATGAATCGAGCGAGCTGATCAGTAGCTAAAGCATCCCCTTTTCAACAACAGAACGCAATAGTGCGTTTACCCGAAAAGCGAACCGACAGGTTGGAATTCGCCCTGTTCACAGTCGTTGCGGGACAGCGAATTAGAACGTGTTGCAGACAACCCGGCCACAAAACTGTAACGTGTTCTTATGCACTACGACAGTCTGTTCATCGGCGGGAAGTGGACCACCCCTGCCGGTAGTGACCGCATTTCCGTGGTCTCACCCGCAACGGAGGAGACCGTCGGCAGCGTGCCCGCGGTAACGAAGGCCGATGTGGACGCCGCGGTCGCCGCGGCCCGCGACGCCTTCGACAGCGGACCGTGGCCATCCACACCGCCACTGGAACGAGCAGAGGTGCTCGCCAAGGCGGCCCGACTGATCGAGCAGCGTTCGCCCGAGTTGCTCGCCGCACTCACCGCGGAGATGGGCGCGCCTTCGTTAGCCGCCTTGACACTCAACCAGATTCCGGCCGTCGCCGCGCTGGACGCCTGGGCGGCGCTGGCGAAGACGTTCCCGTGGAACGAGACTCGCACCGGCCTGTTCGGAACCTCGCGCGTCTCACGGGAACCGCGCGGCGTCGTCGCGGCGATCACCGCCTGGAATGTCCCGATGTTCCTCGCCGCGAACAAGCTCGGCCCCGCCCTGCTGGCCGGCTGCACCGTGGTGCTCAAGCCCTCGCCGCTGACCCCGCTGACGGCCAACCTCCTCGCCGACATCTTCACCGAAGCCGGACTCCCGGACGGTGTGCTGTCGGTCCTGCCCGCAGACGCGGCGGAGAGCGAATACCTCGCGAGCCACCCCGGCGTGGACAAGGTGACCTTCACCGGCAGCACCCCGGTCGGCCGCAAGCTGGCCGCGATCGCGGGCGAGCAGCTCAAGACCGTCTCGCTGGAGCTGGGCGGCAAGTCGGCCGCCATCGTGCTCGAGGACGTCGACCTGGCCGCCAGCATTCCCGTTCTCGCGTTCTCCGGGTTGATGAACAGCGGGCAGGGCTGTGTGGCGCAGACCCGCATCCTCGCCCCGCGCAGCCGCTACGACGAGATCGTCGACGCGCTGGTCGCGCACGTCAAGACCATGCAGACCGGCGACCCGACCGATCCGGCCACCCAACTCGGCCCGCTGATCAGCGAGAAGCAGCGCGACCGGGTGGAGAGCTACATCGCCAAGGGCAAGGAAGAGGGCGCGCGACTGGTCCTCGGCGGCGGCAGGCCCGCGGGCGTCGAGCGTGGCTGGTTCGTCGAGCCGACGATCTTCGCCGACGTCGACAACTCCAGCACCATCGCCCAGGAGGAGATCTTCGGCCCGGTGCTCTCGGTGATCCCGTACAAGACCGAGGAGGAGGCGATCGCCATCGCGAACGACTCCGACTACGGCCTGGCCGGTTCGGTGTGGACCACCGACATCGAGCACGGCGTCGAGATCGCGGCGAAGGTGCGCACCGGCACCTACGCCATCAACTGGTACGCCTTCGACCCCACCGCGCCGTTCGGTGGGTACAAGAACTCGGGCATCGGCCGCGAGAACGGGCCCGAGGGCCTCGACGCGTTCTGCGAGCAGAAGTCCGTGCTGATGCCGATGGGCTGGACGCCCGCGAGCACCGACTAGTTCTCCGGCATCTGCACCCGCAGTACCGGCTGTCCGGCCACTTGACCCCGGGGTGGCAAGTCGACCACGTCGACCCGCCACCCCGGCGGCAGTGCGCGCTGCAAACGTCCTGCCACCCGTTGCAGGGGAGTGCTCGAGTAGGTGTCGGACCCGTATCCGGTCACCACATCGGTCATGCGTGAACCACCTCTCAGCGTCGATCTCATCGGGACCGCGTCGGCGGTGCTGGAGTCTCGAAAGGGAGTTAGCTCGGATGGTGCGACGAACGGAGGAGCCTGACCAGGAATATAGGTCACGACTCCCGCCCAACGGCAGCGACCCTCTGACATCGAAAGATGTACCCAGAATCGAGTCGGGGAAATCGTCCGCGCCGGAATCTGTCCGGAAACTCATAGTTCGCTTGTCCAGTTCATCACCGCCCATCGCCCCGAAAACCACGGCGAAATCAGCACACTGACAACGCGGTCAGTGCCGCAGCGAACGGCGGTACGCCGAGGGCGTGAGCCCCGTCGCGGCGCGCAGATGATCACGCAACGCCGTCACACTGCCGAACCCCGCGCGCTGCGCGACCGTCTCGACCGGAAGCTGCGTGCGCTCGAGTAGCTCGCGGGCCCGCCCGAGCCGTTGCGCGTCGAGCCAGGCGCCCGGGGTGGCGCCGACTTCGGCCTTGAAGCGGCGGATGAACGTCCGCTCACTCATCAGCGCGTGCGCCGCCAGGGCCGAGACATCGGTGGCGGCTCGGGGATTCGCCGCCGCCCAGGTCAGCGTCGCGGCCAGACCGCTGCGGGGATCCGGGCCGCCCATCGGCCGCGGGATGTACTGGGCCTGGCCGCCCTCGCGGTGCGGCGGCACCACATTCCAGCGGGCGAGGTCGGCGGCGGCCGCCGCGCCGAGTTCCCGGCGCACCAGGTGCAGGCACAGATCCAGGCCCGCGGACAGACCCGCCGAGGTGAGGATGTCGCCGTCGTCGATGTAGAGGGCCGTCGGATCCAGTTTCACCGCCGGGTAGAGCTGGGCGAACTGGTCGCAGTAGCCCCAGTGGGTGGTAGCCGGGCGATCATCGAGCAGGCCCGCCTGGGCCAGGACGAAGGCGCCGATACAGATGCTGGCGATCGTCGCGCCCCGCTCCGCCGCCGCGCGCAGGGCGTCGAGCACGGGCTCGGGCGTGGGCAGCGTCGGCAGGCCGATGCCGGGCACGACGATCAGATCGGCCGCCGCCAGCAGCTCCAAGCCGTGCTCCACCCGCAGGTCGAAGCCGTTGGGCGTCCACACGGGACCGGGCCGGACGCCGCAGGTGCGCATCGCGAAGCCGACCGGCTCGCCGGTGACGCCGGGCCCGTGCCGGAACGCCTGCACCGCGCAGGCCAGGTCGAACGTCATCACCCCGTCCAGCGCCAGCGCGGCGACCTCGATCATGTCCCCAGTTTGGCACGTATCCACGCAATGCTGGCATTTCCGCCACTTCACCGGCCCGGTCCGCTCCGCGACACTCGACGGACACCGCGAAACACGCGTCGGAGGAGATCGACCATGCTCACCGTGACACCCGCCCTCGACTGGGATTGGGCCACCCACACCGGCGGGAATCTCACCCCCGCCCAGCGCCGCGCCCTCACCGTCGGCTTGCTCCGCGTCTCACCCGCGCTGGTATCCGGCCGGCTCCGGCAGGCGCTGGGCCGTCGCGGCACCGGGCGGCTGGCGCTGGCCGAACTGCGCCTGCCCGACACCGCGCTCGCCCGGGCTGCCGAAATCGAGGCGCGCGAACAGCTCTCGGACACGATGCTGGCGCACTCGTACCGCACCTACTTCTTCGCACGCGCCCTCGCCGAGCTCGACGGCGTCGACTACGACGACGAGATCGGCTACGTGGCCAGCCTGCTGCACGACCTGAAGCTCGAAACACCCACTCCGGGTAGATGTTTCGCGGTGGTCGGCGGTGAGACGGCGAACGATTTCGCGGTCCGCCACGGCGCTCCCGCCGACCGTGCCGAGGCGATCGGCGCGGCGATCGCGGCCCACCTGAATCCGGACGCGGCCGAAAACCTCGGCGAGCCGGGCGGTTTCGTCTCCGCGGGCGCCTCGGTCGACGTCCTGGGCCGACGGCTGGCCGACCTCGACGCCGACTTCGTCGACGACCTGCTCGTGCGGCACCCACGTCAGGACTTCAAGCGACACCTCATCGCCTGCTTCACCGCCGAGGCCGCCGCCGTCCCCGCGGGCCGCGTCCACTGGCTCACCGGCGCGGGCTTCCTGCCGATGATCAGGCACTCGCCGTTCGCCGAATAGACGAAACCGCCCGTACCGAACGCGGTACGGGCGGTTCGCCGTTCAGGGGGCGGATCAGCCCAGGCGCTCCTTGAGGGCCTCGAACTCGTCGCGCACGCCCGAGGGCAGCTTGTCGCCGACGAACTGGAACCACTCCTCGATCGACGGGATCTCGTTGCGCCACTCCTCGACGTTCACCGCGAGGGCCTCGTCGACATCGGCGACGACCACGTCGAGGCCTTCCAGGTCCAGGTCGGCGGCCGACGGGACATTGCCCACCGCGGTCGCCTCGGCGCCCGAACGGCCCTCGATGCGGCCGACGATCCACTCCAGCACGCGGGAGTTCTCACCGAATCCGGGCCACAGGAAGCGGCCGTCGGTGCCACGACGGAACCAGTTGACGTAGAAGATCTTCGGCAGCTTGTTCGCGTCGGCGTTCTTGCCGAGGTTGATCCAGTGGTTGAGGTAGTCGCCCACGTGGTAGCCGAGGAACGGCAGCATCGCCATCGGGTCGCGGCGGACGGTGCCGACCTTGCCCTCGGCGGCGGCGGTCTGCTCCGAGCCCATGGTGGCGCCCATGAACACGCCGTGCTCCCAGCCGAACGACTCGGTCACCAGCGGGACGGTGGTCTTGCGGCGACCGCCGAACAGGATCGCCGAGATCGGCACACCCTGCGGGTCGTCCCACTCGGGGGCCAGGATCGGGCACTGCGACATCGGGGTGCAGTAGCGCGAGTTCGGGTGCGCGGCCAGGGTCTCCGACTCGCGGAGGTACCAGTCGTTGCCCTTCCAGTCGATCAGGTGATCGGGCTCGCCCTCGAGGCCCTCCCACCACACATCGTTGTCGTCGGTCAGGGCGACGTTGGTGTAGACGGTGTTGCCCGCCTCGATGGTGGCCATCGCGTTGGGGTTGGAGCTGCGGTTGGTGCCCGGCGCGACACCGAAGAAGCCGAACTCCGGGTTCACGGCGTAGAGCCGGCCGTCCTCACCGAACCGCATCCAGGCGATGTCGTCGCCCAGGGTCTCCGCGCGCCAGCCCGGGATGGTCGGCTGGATCATCGCGAGGTTGGTCTTGCCACAGGCGCTCGGGAACGCGGCGGCGACGTAGTAGTTCTTGCCCTCGGGCGAGATCAGCTTGAGGATCAGCATGTGCTCGGCCAGCCAGCCCTCGTCGTGGGCCATGGCCGAGGCGATGCGCAGCGAGTAGCACTTCTTGCCGAGCAGGGCGTTGCCGCCGTAGCCGGAGCCGAAGGACCAGATCTCGCGGTCCTCGGGGAAGTGGGTGATGTACTTGGTGTCGCTGCACGGCCACGGCACGTCGGCCTGGCCCTCGGCCAGCGGGGCGCCCACCGAGTGCAGCGCCTTCACGAACGGCTTGTCGGTGCCCAGCTTGTCCAGCGCGGCCTGGCCCATGCGGGTCATCACGCGCATCGACACGACGACGTACTCGGAATCGGTGATCTCCACGCCCAGCTTGGGGTCCTCGGCACCGAGCGGGCCCATGCAGAACGGCACCACGTACATGGTGCGGCCCTTCATCGAGCCGCGGTACAGCTCGGTCATGGTGGCGCGCATCTCGGCGGGGTCGACCCAGTTGTTGGTCGGACCGGCGTCGGCCTCGGTCTTGGAGCAGATGTAGGTGCGCGACTCGACGCGGGCGACGTCGGACGGGTCCGACAGCGCTAGGAACGAGTTCGGCTTCTTCTTCTCGTCGAGCTTCTTGAAGGTGCCCGCCTCGACCAGCTGAGTGGTCAGGCGATCCCATTCCGCGTCGGAGCCGTCGGCCCAGACCACGCGATCCGGCTGAGTGAGCTCTGCGACTTCCTGTACCCAGGCGAGCAGTTCACTGTGCTCGGTCGGCGCGGTGCCGTCGGATCCACGAAGACCAGGAATGGTCGCTGAGGTCATGAAAACTCTCCTGAGATGGGCGGTTCTTCGATGCGAAGTCCATCGATCGCCACCGGGCGGGAAGGCGTCCGCAGCGAACCAACCACCGCACAACCCCAAATGGACGGCGTACAGCGACGTCCATGGACGGAGGCCGCGCATCGACTGGCACGGAGCGGACGCCCAGGTTCCTGGTTAAAGGTTAACGCGATATGACGATCGATACGGAATCGGGTTCCCTAATAACTACCCACAGGTCGATCACCCAATCTCGGCCTCGGCGCGTTCCAGCGCGGCGAGGTCTCGCTCGCACGCCGCCAGCTGAGCCGGGCGCTCGGCGACGAGGCGTCGCGCGAGGCTGTCCAGCTCCCCGACCCGGCGGTCGACCGCGACCGCGCGCGCCGTCGATTCCCGGATGACGTGCTCGGCCAATTCTGCCTCGACATCCACCAGAACCGCGGCGACACGCTGCTCCAGCTGGGCTTTCACATTCACCAGCGCCTCGGCCACCCATTGCGAGAGGTGGTTGCGCTCGGCCAGCTGACCCCGGGCGCGCACCACCCAATAGGCCGCGCCCGCACCGAGCAGCAGCGTCACCGGGACGCTCGCGGCGTCCAGCGCGGGCACGAGCGACAGCGGCGCGACGACCAGGCGACCGAGGCCGACGCCAGCCGACGCGCCGAGCGCGATCATGAGGTGATCTTCGACACCACGGTGCCGCGGCTCGGGCTCGGGGCCGACCTTCGGGGCCGGATCGTGCCTGCGTGCGGCGGGTGCCGTGGTGCCGACGCGGCGCGCGGTCTCGATGACCCTGGCGTCGATCGCGGTGTCGACCGCCACCGACAGTTCGGCGGCGGCCTGCTGTAGTCGCTGTGGGTAGGCGCGCAGCTCGGCGCGGTCGCAGCGGTCGAGTTCGGCGCGCGAGCGGGTGTGCAGGGCTCGCACCAGTGCGCCGACCTCGGTGGTGAGGTCGACGCGGGCCAGCTGGACCTGGCTGCGCACCGCCGACAGGCCGGTCTGGCGGCCGCCGTCGCGCTCGGCCAGCAGCGCGACCCGTTCCGCCCGCAGCCGGGTCGACTCCGCGCCGGACCGCAGCGCGGTGACCTGCTCGGTGATCCTGGCCCTGGTGTCGGTGAACACCCTGGTCAGCACGACCGAACGGCGCGCGGTGCCGCCGGTGGTCCGGTGCGCCGTCGCCGCGGCGAGCGCGGCGTGCAGGGCCGCAAGGCCGGAGCGGTCGAGCAGGGCGGAGTCGTCGGCGGCGCGGGCCGCGGCGGACAGGCGGGCCGAGACCGGCAGGATCGGCAGGTCGGTGACCCCGCGGGCCGCGAGCAGGGCGAGGCTGCGCTCGCGGATCGCCTGCCAGTCCTGATAGGCGTGGAAGCCGTTCATGGCGAGCACGATCCGCTGACCGGCGGCGCGCAGGCGCTCGATCAGGACCAGCATGTCGGCGCCGAGCACGCTGCCCGCGTCGAAGACGATCAGGGCGGTGGGCGGATCGGCCGACGCGGTGACGGCGGCCGGATCGGTCAGGTCGACGCGTGGTTCGAAGCGGGCCAGCTCGGTGCGCAGCAGGGTGGTGTTGGCGTCGTCGACCGCGTAGAAGGCGACGGTGGAGCCGGTGCCGGCCTGGTCCATCGCGCGCAGCAGGGCCGAGCCCTGCGGATTCCACCGCTCGACGACGGCGGCGAGCTCGTCGGACAGCGGCGGGTCGGCCGGTTGGTCAGAGCCCGGCACTTGTCATCCGTTCCCAGGCGCGCACGTAGCCGTTGTGCACGCGCAGGGCGGCGCGGCGGGCGGCAGGCGGCATATCGCTGGAGACCACGGCCCGCCAGCGGGACGCGCGCGCGAGCGCCTCGTCGGCGTCGGCCGGTGCGGGCGAGGGGTAACCGGCGGCCAGGTGGGCGACCTGCGGGCAGGCCAGTCCGGCGCACAGTCCGGCCCACAGCGCGTCGTCACCGGCGAGGTACTGCTCGATCAGCTCGCGGGCGTGGCCGCCGTCGGCGGGGACGGCGCGCGCGGCGAGACGGACCAGCTCGTCGAGCAGTTCGCCCCCGCGCACCGCTTCCACCTGCTCGTAGCGGCGGTGCACGTGCCGGTGCAGCGGGTCGACACCGCCCGCCGAGTGCAGGATCTGGATCAGCGCTGCCGAGGTCAGATCGGGGTCGGCGCGCAGGGCGGTGAGGGCGCAGTCCACGCCGTAGAGGTCCCAGTGGGCGATCAGCCGCCTGCGCGCGTCCTGATCGGAGCCGGTGCCGATGAACAGATCGGCCGACAGCACCGACGGCACATCCGGGCCGACCGCCAGGCGACGCAGGTCGGACAGGTCGGCCGCGTCCACCGCGCCCGCCCTGGTCCGCGCGGCCACCGAAGCGACGACGGGCACGACCGGCAGCCCGAGTTCGCGCGCGGACCGCTCGGCGGCCGCGACCGCGTCACCCCAGCGGGCCCCCACCGCGTCGGCCTTGTTCAGCACCACGACCCCGCGCCCCGGCGGCAGCGTGGCGAGCACGCGGTGGTCGGCGGCCTGCGGCGCACCGGCCAGGACATAGATGACGAGGTCACCGTCGAGCACCGGATCCGGCTGGTCGGGCTGATCGACCGGCGCGGTCTCCTCCGCCGACAGCAACGCCAGCGCCCGCAGCACGGTGGACCGGCCGCTCAGCGCCCGTCCCGCGACCTGGATGTGCAGCGGCCTGCGCCGCCGCGCGACCGCGGCGGCCAGCTGCTCGGCGATCGCCGGATCGGTCCCCCGACCGGTCCGCAGCGCCGAGATCAGCTGGTCGAGCTGGTCAGATGTCCGTGACTGCGCGGATTCGGTGACTGTCGACATTCTGCGCACCCCCTTTTCGGAGGGCATTCTGTCAGATCCGGGGGTCGGCGGCCGTCGGGAACCGTCTGCCGACCTGGGGCAACACCGCCGCTACACCGCACCGATCCCCGGCGCGCGGTCCGGGCGGGCGCACGCGCCTGCGACGTAGCTCCGCGCATGCTGGACAATGGACGGCGTGAACGACGCCGCCAACCACCCTGTCGAGTCGGTGCCGGGGCAGCCGTCCACCGGCTCGGCCCATCCCAAGCTGTCCGAGATACCGCACGAGGCGGGCCGCCGCTCGACCACGGGCTCCCGGCTCTATCCCCGCGTCACGAGCTTCCGCTCGCGGCGCGGCGCGCTGACGCCGAATCAGCAGGTCTCCTGGGAGCGCACCTGGCCGGTGATCGGTCGCGACGTCG
Source organism: Nocardia sp. NPDC087230 (assembly GCF_044744725.1). NCBI lineage: Bacteria > Bacillati > Actinomycetota > Actinomycetes > Mycobacteriales > Nocardiaceae > Nocardia > Nocardia sp. NPDC087230. Next base: position 1,249,728 of record NZ_JBIUYV010000002.1, on the reverse strand, counting down.
CCAACGAGCCGCTCGACGCCGACGCCTGGTTCGGGCGCAGCGCTCCGCTGGTCATCGAGATCGGCTGCGGCACCGGTACCGCCACGGCCGCGATGGCCCAGGCCGAACCGCACCTGAACCTGATCGGCATCGAGGTGTACCAGCCGGGTCTGGCCCAACTGGTCTGCCAGATCGAGCGCGAGGAGATCGGTAACATCCGGTTGCTGCGCGGCGACGCTGTCGACGTGCTGGAGAACATGGTTGCCCCGGAGTCGCTGACCGGCGTCCGCGTGTTCTTCCCCGACCCGTGGCCCAAGGCCCGCCACCACAAGCGGCGGCTGCTGCAGGCGCCGACCTTCGCCCTGATCGCCAGCAGGCTGAAGCCGGGCGGCGTGCTGCACGTCGCCACCGACCACGCCGATTACGCCGAGCACATCCTCGAAGTAGGCTCGGCGGAACCGCTGCTCACCGGCCTGAACGACACCACGGGCGGCGACAGCGCGGCCAACCGCGTCACCGCGCCGATCGGTTTCGAACGGCCCGTCACCAAGTTCGAGGGCAAAGGCCTGCGTGCCGGTAGCGCCATCAACGAGTTCATATGGGGGAAGATCGACAGATGAGCGTGAGTGAGATCGCCACCGAGATGCCGGATATCGCCCAGGGAGCAGCCGGCAGCGAGGCGTTGAGCAGTTCCGGCTCCGATGTCCGACGCGTCCTGCTCGTCTGGGACGCGCCGAACCTCGACATGGGACTCGGCGCCATCCTCGGTGGTCGTCCCACCGCCGCCTATCGCCCCCGTTTCGACGCGCTCGGCCGCTGGCTGCTCGCGCGCACGGCCGAGCTGTCGGTCGGCGCGAAGGGCCGCATCGAGGCCGAGGCCACCGTCTTCACCAATATCGCTCCCGGCACCGCCGACGTGGTCCGGCCGTGGGTCGAGGCCTTACGCAACGTCGGTTTCGCGGTCTTCGCGAAACCGAAGATCGACGAGGACTCCGACGTCGACGCCGACATGCTGGCGCACATCGCGATGCGCGAGCGCGACGGCGGTCTGGCGGGCATCATGGTGGCCTCGGCCGACGGTCAGGCCTTCCGCGAACCACTGGAAGCCATCGCCGCCAAGGGAATCCCTGCTCAGGTTCTCGGTTTCCGTGAGCACGCGAGTTGGGCGGTGACTTCCGATACTCTCGAGTTCGTCGACCTCGAGGACATCCCGGGAGTATTCCGGGAGCCGCTACCGCGGGTGAGCCTCGATTCGCTGCCCGACGAGGGTGCCTGGCTGCAGCCTTTCCGGCCGCTGTCGGCACTACTCACGTCTCGCCCTGGTCAAGGAGTCGCTTAAGTGTTCACCCGCTGGGGCGATCTGGTCTATCGGTTCCGCTTCGCCGTCATCGGTGTGGTCGGTGCTGCCATGTTGGCGCTGGGCGCCTACGGCACGGGTCTCGGCGATCGCCTGACGCAGAGCGGCTGGTTCGACCCGGGCTCGGAATCGGTGCAGGGCGCGCAGATCGCCGACGGCGCGTTCGGGCGCGATCACATGGCCGATGTGATCGTGATGTACAACGCCCCCGAGGGCAAGACGATCGACGACCCGGATTTCCAGAAGAAGGTCGTCGACAACCTGACCTCGCTGGTCGCCGAGTATCCCGATCAGATCGGCAAGATCAACGGCACCTACTGGAAGGTGGGCGACGCGCCCTCCGCGCCGTCGGCGTTCGGGTCCAAGGACAAGAAGCACGCGTTCGCCTCGATCGCCATCGTCGGTGACAACGACTCCACCAGCATGGCCAACTACCGGGTGGTGGCCGACGCCTTCTACATCCCGGGCGTCGACGTGGAGGTCTCGGGCCTCCAGCCGCTCGGTGTCACGCTCAACGACACCATCGCGCACGACACCAAGCGGATGGAAGTGCTGGCGCTGCCCGCCGTGGCGATCCTGCTGTTCTTCATCTTCGGCGGCATCGTCGCGGCCGCGCTGCCGCTGGTCATCGGCGGCCTGACGATCCTCGGCGCGACCGGCCTGGTGATGGTGCTGTCCAACTTCACCGAGGTCAACTCGTTCGTCACCGGCGTCGTCTCGATGATCGGTCTCGGCCTCGCGATCGACTACGGCCTGTTCATCGTGAGTCGCTTCCGCGAGGAACTGGCCGAGGGCTACGACACCAAGGCCGCCGTGCGGCGATCGGTGGTCACGGCCGGGCGAACGGTCGTGTTCTCCGCGACGATGATCATCGCCAGCCTCGGCGGCGTTCTGCTGTTCCCGCAGGGGTTCCTGCGTTCGGTCGCCTACGGCACCATCGCGACCGTCTCCCTCGCCGCGCTCACCGCGGTGACGATCCTGCCCGCCATGTTGGCGGTGCTCGGTCCGCGCGTCGACATGCTCGGCCTCAAGCGATTCCGCAAGAACAAGACCGCCGAGCAGATCGAGAACGGTTTCTGGGGCAACCTCACCCGATGGGTGATGAAGCACCCGCTCAAGATCGCGATCCCGGTCACGGTCGGCCTGCTGTTGCTGATCATCCCGGTCAAGAATCTCGCCTTCGGCGGCATCAACGAGAAGTACCTGCCGCCGGACAACGAGACCCGTGTCGCGCTCGAGCACTTCTACGAGGTCTTCCCGCAGAAGAAGACCGACCCCATCCAGCTCGTCTTCGTCGTCGGGTCCGGCGACAAGGCCGACACCGACGCCATCGGCCAGGTGTGGAAGCAAGCCAACCAGGCGCCCGGTCTGGTCGGCCCCTTCAGCGTGCCGTCGAACCCGCAGGACAACCGGACGATCTATCGCACCTCGGCGACCCTGGTCGATCCCACCGGCGGCGCCGAACCGACCATCGACTATCTGCGGTCGATCGAGGTCCCCGACGGCGTCGAGATGTACGTCACGGGTCAGCCCGCGCTCATGGCCGACAGTATCGACACGCTGCTCGGGCTGATGCCGTGGATGATCTTGATCGTACTGTTCAGCACCTTCGTGCTGATGTTCCTGACGTTCGGTTCGCTGGTGCTGCCGATCAAGGCCGCGTTGATGAGCGCGCTCGGCCTCGGCTCGACGCTGGGCATCCTGACCTGGATCTTCATCGACGGCAACGGCTCCGGGCTGCTGAACTTCACCCCGCAACCGATCAGCGCGCCGGTCTTGATGCTGATCATCGCGATCATCTACGGCCTGTCGACCGACTACGAGGTCTTCCTGCTCTCCCGCATGGTGGAGGCGCGCGCGCAGGGCGCGTCGACCACCGAGGCGGTACGGATCGGCACCGCCCAGACCGGCCGCATCATCACCGCCGCCGCGTTGATCCTGCTGGTGGTGACCGGCGCGTTCGCGTTCTCCGACATGGTGATGATGCAGTACATCGCCTACGGCATGATCGCGGCGCTGTTCATCGACGCGACCGTGCTGCGCATGCTGCTGGTGCCCGCGATCATGAAGCTGCTCGGCGACGACTGCTGGTGGGCGCCGAAGTGGATGAAGCGGATCCAGGAGCGGATCGGCCTCGGTGAGCCCATCCTCGACGACGAGCGTCCGCAGAAGGGCGCCGTGGTCGACCTGGTGAAGACCACGCCGATCACCGATCCGCCGACCATGCAGATGACGGCGGTCCCCGACAGCAAGCTTGCCAAGACCCCGCGCCGCCCGCGCACGGTCGCCGAAATCGAGGCCGAGGCGCCGACCGCGCACCTGGACAAGATCACCGACCACACCGACCCCGCCGAGCCCGCCCGGCCGCGACCGCCGATGTCGCCCGATCCGACGCGGCCACGCGCGCCGATGCTGTCCGGTGAGCCGACCCGCGTGCTCCCGGTGGCCAAGCCCGGCGCCGAACCGCCCGCGCCCGCAGCGGATTCGGCCGCGAAGCCGCCGGAGAACCCGGCGCCGCCGATGTTCACCAGCGGTGAGCCGACCCAGATCCTGCCGGTCGTCAAGCCCGGCGCCGAACCGCCCGCGCCCGATGACGCGGCGCCCGGACCGGATGCGCCGCGCGGCGACGCGGGTTTCCGTGCGCCGGAGGCGAATTCCGGTGTGCCCGGTACCCCCGGCGACTCCGGGGTGATCGGTGGCGACAGCACCGGACCCGCGACCGACGGCGTCATCGGCGGACTCGACCCGTCCCCGAACGGCCGCGATTCCGCGCCGCCGCGTGGGTCATCACGAGTGCAGCCGCCCACCGGCTATCCTCCGTCCGCGCCGCGCGTGTCGACTCCGGGTGACGCGTCCGGATTCGGCGCGCCCACCGAGGATTCCGGCGCGCGGCCGAGCATCGTGCCGCCGACCCGGCCGAGCATCGTCAACCCGCAACCGCGCGGTGTGGTGCCGCCGCCCGCGCCGAGCATCGTCAACACGCCGCCGCCCGGTGTCGTGCCGCCGCCCGCGCCGAGCATCGTCAACCCGCCGACGCCGAGCATCGTGACGCCGACGCCGCGACCGGTCGAGCCGCCCGCCGGTGGGACGTTCAGCGGATTCACCCCGCTGACCGGCTTCGAGCCGGCGGCCCGCGAGGAACAGCCGGAGCCGGAACCGCGCAGCACCGCGTCGCCGGGCGACGATCTGTCCGTGGCGCCGGGGGCGCATCGCGCCGACCCGCCCGCGGCCGATGACGTCGCGCGCCCCGAGCAGGCCGACGAGCCGCGCGGCGTCTTCGGTACCTCGGTGCCGGTCGAACCCCCGCGTCCGACCTCGCCGTGGAACGGCAGCCCGGCCGCGGCGAGCGGATTCACCGCCCCCGAGCCGGACAGCGGTCCCCGGTTCTCCCCGGTCACGCCGTCGCCGGAGCAGGATTCGGTCCGGCCGGTGCGTCCGCAGGTCGCCCCGCCCGGTTTCACCGCCGTCCCCTCCGGCGAGCCGACCCCGGCGGCCGAGCCGGCACCGGCACCCGATCCGGCACCGCGGGCCGAAGCTCCGGAGCCGCAGCCGAACCCGGGCCAGTGGCGGGCGCCCGACGGCTTCACCGCCGTGCCCGCCCCGGAGGTTCCGACCACGCCGGAGCGTCCGGCGGACGACCGTGCCGCCGCCGAAGTCGATGAGCCGCAGGCGGACAACCGCAACGAGATCGAGAACTGGATGGCCCAGCTGCGCTCCTCCCGGCGCGGCACCGCCGCCGACGAGGGGCGCCACACCGGCAACGAGGGCCGCACGGTCAGCGTGAACGAGCTGCTGCGCCGCCGCGACGACGACACCGACTGAGCGCGGCAAGGACCGAAGAAACCCACGGCGAGCTTCCGCCGTGGGTTTCTTTCGTTCCGGGGGTCAGCCGAGCGGGGTCGGCCGAGTAGGTCCCGCGTCCGCGAAGGCCCGTGCGTAGCGGGTTCCGGTGAGCAGCAGCAGCATTCCGACCACCAGGAAGGCGGCGACCCGGACCAGGCCCGACAGTGTCGACAGATCGAACAGGAACAGCTTGGCCAGCGCGGCGGCCGCCACGAGCAGGCCCGAGACCAGGCAGACCTTGGCGACGGCGGGCGAACGCGACAGCCTGCGCAGACCGTAGAACAGCGAGGCCGTCGCGGCGGCCATCCACACGATCGTCGCGATGCTGTGGCCGAGGACGAAACCGTCCGCCCCGCCGAGGGATACGCCCACCGAGACCGCCGCGACCAGCACGTAGTACAGCCCGGCCACGCTCACCGCGATCCAGACCCCGGTGACGAGCGCCTGCTCACCCCAGCCCCGCACCCGGGGCACCGTCCACGCCACCATGGCGGCGACACCGAGCCCGAGGACGGCGGCCAACGCGGTGGCGATGTCGAGTCGCTGATCCGCGAGGCGGTGCAGCGCCAGGGTTTCCGGCGAGGCGATCGCCAGCAGGACCAGTCCGCCGAGCGCGGCGAAGGCGATGCCCAGGCCGGCGCTCACCCGTGTCCGGCTGGTGGCCGCGACCGCCAGGAAGGCCAGGGCCACCGTCGCGAGCGCGATCGGCAGCAGGTGCGGCTCGCCGCCGGTCGCGGAGATGCAGGTCAGCAGCAGGGAGACGGCGCCGGTGAGCGCGGCGACCAGCGCGGTGTGCCGGGGGATCCCCAGCCGGTCGAGCGCGGGGACCAGCGAGGTCGCCGCCGGACCGAGCAGGACCACGGCCAGGGTGCCGGTGATCGCGGCGTTCACGGGACGGTCGAACAGCAGTGCGGCGGCGAAGACGGGCAGTGCGGTGAGCGCGATCGTGACGCTCGCGGTGATGTCGCCCGGCCGCCGCCGGACCACCAGCAACGCACCGGCCAGCCCGACCACCGCACATGCGAGGGCCACGGCCAGCAGCCCGGCACGCTCCTCGACCTCGTCACCGGCGATCGCCGCCGACAGCCCGCTCAGCGCGATCATGCTCAGCGCCGCCAGCACCACCGGCAGGGTCCGGGCCACGTGCAGCACCGGCCATTCCCGGCGCATCTGCACCGGCACACCCGCCGCCTGCAACACCACGAGGAACCCCAGCAGCATCAACTCGGTCGTCAGCGCGGGCGACAGCACCGCCGCCCCGAGCACCACCCCCACCGCCAGCGGCTGCGACTGCCACCGCATCGCGATGCCCACTCCCGCCAGCGCGACCCCCATCGCCACCGCGAGCCCGACCCCCGGCGCGACCCAGTGGTAGTAGCCGGTCACCGCGACCACATCCAGGTACGCACCGGCGATACCGGTGGCCACCAGCGCGATCGCGCCGACCCGTCCCCCCGGACGCCCGAACACCCGCCACCCCGCCGCGACCAGCCCCACCGAAAGCGCGCCCCCGGCAACCACTCTCGCCACCGGTCCGAAGAACCCCGCCTGCGCGGCCAACACCAGCAACATCAGCACGCCGATGAGCGTGACCCCGACCCCGGCCACGGCCAGCGCCCGCGAAATCACCCCTTCCCGCTGCCACCACGGTGTCCGCGGCTCCCGAGCCACCGGCGGTGCCCACGCCCGGCCACGCGGCCCAGCCCCATACCCGGGCGCGCCTCGCCAAGCCCCGTACGATGGCGGCGAAATCCACTGCGCCCCAGGCATTTGCGGAGCAGGCCGGTATTCCGGCGCCGATCCCGGCCCACCTGCCACCGGCACCGCACCGGGTACCTGGTGACCGCCCGCGGGCCCGGGCACCTGACCACCGGCGACCTGACCACTCGAGAAGGGCACGCCCGCAGGCACTTCGGCGCCACCGACAGCCCTGCCCCCCGGGCCCTGCCCACCGGTGGTGGGCAGGCCGCCCGGAACCGGAACACCCCAGCTCGGAGCATGACTCGATGTCGCTGCGCCGGCATCGCCGGGAACCGCGACCGGCCCGGCGCCTTCACCCGGGACCGAGACCCGCGTCGCGGCAACCGCGGCATCACCGGCCGCGCTCCCCAGGTCGGCCACGCCTTCGGCTCTCGCATCGGGCGAGTGTCCGCGCGACCCCTCCGCGCTCGCGGCGACCTCGGCATCGCGTTCGGCCGGATACGGTGCGCCGACGGGAGTCACGCCACTGGTCGGCGCCGCCGGACCGGGACTCTGGGCGAAGCCGGGGTACACCGCGGTCCCCCGGTTCGCGGCGGTCGCACCCGCGATCTGCCCCTGCAACTGTGCGCGCAGCACCTCCAGGTCACCGCCGAGCCGGCCCATCTGGGCGCCCAGCGTGGTGAACTCGCCCGAGAGCCGGGCGACGAGCGCGGGATCGATCGAAGTACTCATGTCCTCATCGTCGGCGCGCGGACCGCGCGGGACATGAGTAGAAACCCCTGCCGGGGTGCCTGTTCCTACCCGAAAACGGTCAGGACCCGAGGAAGCGACGCCACTGGACCATGAGCGGGTACTTCGCGGTGACCGAGCCGAAGCGGACGCGGCCGTGGACGACCAGGTGCAGCGGGCCGATGGGCGGGCCGGTGCGGACCTTGTTGGTGACGCCGGAGCCGATGAGCTCCAGGCCGTTGAGGTCGACGGTGGCGGCGGCGGGGACGAGCAGGGTGAGGCCGCTGAGGTAATCGTCGACCTTGATCTCGACGATCTGGGTCTGCATGACCGCCTCGGTGAAGTCCAGAGTGACCCCGGAGAGCAGGTTGTTCAGGTGCAGCACCGGCGGCACCTGCCAGGGGCCGCGACGGTGCACGCCGGAGAGGCGGCTGCGGATCAGGCCGGGGATCGAGCCGCCGGGCGGGATCGGGCGCGGCCGCGGCATCGCGGCGGGTTGCGGCGCGCCGGCCACCCGCATGCCGGGCAGGTCGACGAGCACCACGTTGAGTTCACCCCGGGTCTTCGCGGCGAGCGCGGTGTCCATGCGCTCGGTGAACTCGCCGAGGGAGAGCATGCCGAGGCCGACGGCGCGTTGCAGCAGCTGGCCGACGTGCTCGCGTTCGGCGTCGGAAACGCGCAGGTCCCGGTCGCCGACGGGACCGGCCGTCGGGGCGCCGGGGACGAAGAGGGATTCGGGACCGCCCATGTCATCGAGGGTAGCGACGGCGACGCCCCCAGCGCATCAGGGCAAACCCCTATTCGAGTCCCTGTTCGATGGCGTAGCGGGTGAGCTCCACCCGGTTGGCGAGCTGCAATTTCCGCAGCGTGGCCTGCACATGGTTCTCGACCGTGCGATGGGACAGATTGAGCCGCGACGCGATCTGTTTGGCCGACAGCCCCTTGGCCACCATCCGCAGTACCTCGGTCTCCCGCTCGGTCAGCGACGGGCGATGCGGCTCGTCGGCGGCGGGCGGCGCGGTCGCCATTCGCCGGTACTCGCCGAGCACGAGCCCGGCGAGACCGGGCGTGAACACCGGCTGACCGGCGGCGGTGGCCCGCACGGCGTCGATCAGCTCGGCCGCCGAGGCGCTCTTCACCAGATAACCGCTGGCCCCGGCCTTGATCGCGTCGAGCACGTCGTCGCGTTCGGCCGACGCGGACAGCACCAGCACCCGGCTGTGCGGGGAGACCCGCAGCACCTCGGCGGTGGCGGCGGCGCCGTTGCCGTCGGCGAGCTGCATGTCCATCAGCACCACGTCGGGCTGGACCGCGGCCGCGCGGCGGGTGGCGGTGCCGACCCCGTCGGCGGTGGCGGGGACGGCGAAACCGGCCTCGGTGAGGTCCCGGGAGACGCCCTCGCGCCACATCGGGTGATCGTCGACCACCATCACCGTGATCGCCTGGTCGGTCATCGCGGCTCCTTCGCTCAGCGCGCCGGGTGGCGCGGAATCCGGAATTCCCATTCGGTGCCGAAGTCCTCGCCCTCGGTCAGCAGTTCGGCGGTGCCGCCCAGTGCGCCGACCCGGCCGACGATGGAACGGGAAACCCCCATCCGCCCTTCGGCTTCGGCGGCGGCGAGCCTGCCCGCCGGGATGCCGATCCCGTCGTCGCGCACGCTCACCACCAGCATGTCACCGGTATCCTCCAGCAGCACATACGCTTTCGCGTCCGGCCCGGCGTGCAGGTCGACGTTCGACAGCGCGGTCGTCACGGCGGCGGCGATCTCCTGCGCGGTGGACCGGGCGATCAGCACCGGGTCGCCCGGGGTGGCCACCGAGACCTTCGGCGTGGCCCGCGCGGTCAGCAGCGGCCGCAGATCCACCTCGGCCGCGCCGGAATCCGGCCGTTCGGCCTGTTCGGACAGCAGGACCCGCAGCGCCACTTCCTGTTCGCCCGCCCGCTGCGCGAGTTCGGCCGCGGGCCCGCCGATCTCGTTGCCGCGACGCTTGATGAACGCCAGCACCTGCAGCACGCCGTCGTGCACTTCGCGGGCGAGCCGCTCGCGTTCCTGCGCGGCGGCGGTGATCCGCAGCGCGCGTTCGAGCTGGCCCTGGGCCCGGCGGGCGGTGTTGGCGGCCAGGCCGAGCGCCAGGCCGACCGAGACGAGCACCGGCGCGGTGGCGTCGCCCCACACGTCCTGTCCCCATTGCTCCCGCACCGTCACCACCACCGCCGACATGCCGAGCCCGGCGAGCACCCCGGCGACCGGTCCGCGCAGGATGGCCATCGAGATCACCGAGTTGGCGATCCACAGGGTCGTCGGCAGCGTCTGATGGCCGTGGTACCAGTCGTAGTCGGCGACCAGCCGGGTGGAGGCGATCAGCAGGACCGTCACGACCTGGTCGCCGAGCACCACCCAGCCCCGGATCCGGCCGGTCGCGGTGGGGAAATACCACTGCGAGAGCAGCAGCGCGGAGCTGCCCGACCAGATCGCCATCAGCGCGATCAGCACCCAGCTCAGTCGCGGGTGCTCGTAGTAGGGCACCGACGCGATCTGCTGGCCGATCGCGTACAGCAGCGTGACCAGCCGGAACGCCTGGGCGGCCCGCCACAGGGGCGCGGCCGCCGCGTCGGCCGAGCTCAGCTCAGCTGTGTGCGTCCGCATCGCCGGACTCCGCCTCGACCCTGCTCTCGTCCTTGCGCAGCGTGCGCGCGATATCGAATCGACCCGGCTCCGGTTTGTCCGGCTCGGCGGAGAACAGTCTGCGATCGTCGCCTATCAGCTCGCCGTAGACCTCGTCCGGACTGTCGGCGAGCAGATAGCGGATCGCGGTGTTGCCGACCGCGATCAACGGCACCGCCAGCAGCGCGCCCGCGATCCCGCCGACCACCAAACCGGCGGTGATCGCCAGCACGACGGCCAGCGGATGGATGCTCACCGCCCGGCCCAGCAGCAGCGGTTGCAGCACATGGCCTTCCAGCTGCATCACCGCGATGATGATGCCGAGCACGATCAGGGCCGTGACCAGGCCCTTGGTGACCAGCGCGATGAACACCGCGACGAACCCGGCGAAGAACGCGCCGATGATCGGGATGAACGCGCTGATGAACACCAGCGAGGCCAGCGGCAACGCCAGCGGGACGTGCAGGATCGCCAACCCGGCGCCGATACCGATCGCGTCCACGGCGGCCACCACCACGGTCGCGCGCACGAACCCGACCAGCGTGCCGAAGCCCAGCTCGCCTGCGGTGCGGACCTTCTCCCGGTGCGCGGTGGGGATGATCCGGGTGACGAAGTGCCAGATCTGGTCGCCGCCGTAGAGGAAGAAGATGAGGATGAACAGGATCAGGAAGGCACCGGTGAGGATGTGCCCGATCGCGGTGGCGGTGGTCAGCGCGCCGCTGGTCAGGCTCTCGCGGTTGTCCTGAATGGTGCGCACGATGGTGTCGCCCGCACTGCGGATCTGCTGATCGCTCAGGTGCGGCGGGCCGTTGATCAGCCAGTCCTGCACCTTGTGGACGCTGTTGGTGACCTCGTTGGACAGCCCCGGCACACCGTCGACGAACTGCTCGACGACGAAGGTCAAGATCCCGGCGAGCAGTCCGATCGACCCGACCAGCGCGACGAACACGCCGAGCGAACGCGGAATCCCCACGCGCTGCATCCAGTCGACCAGCGGCGCGAGCAGCGCGGCCGCGAGCAGCGCGATCGCCAGCGGAATCACCACGGTGGCGAACTTCTGCACCAGCATCCCCACCGCGAGCAGGGCGGCGAAGATGATCAACAGCCGCCAGCTCCAGGCGGCGGCTTTGCGGACCAGCGGATGCACTGCCTCGGCGTCCGCGCGCCACGATGTGGACGCGGGCCCGGAATCTACCTTCTGGTCGGTCACCCGAGAGAGCCTATCGGTCCGAACGCTAGATTGGTGGTCGTGTCGGCGCCCCTGGAAGCGGTCAAACAGACCATGCGAACGCGCTGGCCGCTGTATCTGACCTCGGTACTGCTGGCCAACGCCTTCGGCGCGGTCCTGGTGTGGGCCTTCATCCAGTACGGCCTGCCCGTTCCCGAGGGCGACCCCGGTGGCGTGCGCCAGACCGGTTTCCTCGCACCGGTGCTGGTCTTCGGCGCCGCCGCGGTGCTCAGTATCGCGGGCGCCGCGCTGATGCTGCGGCCGGTGATGCGCTGGCAGATGCGGGGCGGCCCACCCAGCAGGCAGGAACAGATGGCCGCGCTGCACGTGCCGCTGCGCCAGTCGATCCTGCATCTGGTGCTGTGGATCATCGGCGGCGGCATCCTGGCGGCGCTGATCATCGTCGAGTCGCCCGAGCTGGCAGGCGCGGTGATCGTCACCGAATGTATGGCCGCCACCATCGTGTTCGGCTTCACCTACATGCTGGGTGAGCGCATCCTGCGCCCGGTCGCCGCCGAGGCGCTGACCGAGGGCACCTTCGACCACACCCTCACCCCCGGCGTCGGCACCAGGATGGCGATGACCTGGGGCATGGGCACCTTCGCGCCGACCATCGCGATCGTGCTGCTGTGCGTCACGCAGATCTCCTCCGATGTGAAGTTCTCGGCGAAGTCGCTGGCCATCTCGATCCTGCTGCTGTGCGGCGTGGTGATCATGCAGGCGCTGGCGCTGTCGATGCTCACCGGGTCCTCCATCTCCGACCCCGTGCGCCAGCTGTCCCAAGCCATCAACAGGGTGCAGGGCGGCGCGCGCGACGTGCAGGTGGAGGTCTACGACGGCAGCGAGATCGGCCTGCTGCAGGTCGGCTTCAACCGGATGATGGAAGAGGCGGCCAAGCGGCGAAAACTCCAGGAGCTGTTCGGCCAGCACGTCGGTGAGGACGTGGCCCAGCGGGCCCTGGACTACGGCACCGAACTGGGCGGTGAGACCAGGTTCGTCGCGGTGCTGTTCGTCGACATGGTCGGCTCCACCGCCGCGGCGGCCGAGCGGCCGCCGACCGAGGTCGTCAGCCTGCTCAACGAGTTCTTCCGGGTGGTGGTCGACGTGATCGACCGCCACCACGGTTTCGTCAACAAATTCGTCGGTGACGCGGCGCTGGCCATCTTCGGCGCGCCGCTGGACCGCCCCGACGCGCCCAGCGCCGCCCTGGCCGCCGCGCGAGACCTGCGCGAGGCACTGCGCGAGGTGACCAGCCTCGACGTCGGCATCGGCGTCTCGGCGGGCCTGGCGGTCGCCGGAAACATCGGCGCCGCAAATCGTTTCGAATACACCGTGATCGGCGACCCCGTCAACGAGGCGTCCCGGCTCACCGAATTGGCCAAAGATCATCCCGGCCGCGTTCTCGCTTCGGGCAGCGCGCTCTACTTCGCCGACGAAAGCGAGCAAGACCATTGGGAAACCGGCGACGAGGTGCAACTGCGTGGCAGACGCAGAAAAACCCGCCTGGCCTGGCCGAAACCGATAGCCGCCGCGCCCGGCGAGGACCAGGGAGAACAGCTGCGTTCGTTAGGCTGAGACCGTGACGGCCGACGGCGACCTAGCAGGCGAACCCGCCTCGCCACCGACCGAGCGCCGCCGCCGGTTCCGGTGGGTGAAGTGGGTGCTCGGCGTGGTGCTGCTCGCGCTGCTCATCGGCGAAGGCGCCTACCTGTGGCCGCGGCTGCACGACTCGTGGCTCACTCTGACCGAGATCCACTGGGGCTGGCTGGTGCTGTGCATCGTGTTGCAGGCGATGTCGATGAGCGGATTCGGCCGGGTGCAGAAGCAGCTGTTGCACGCGGGCGGGGTGGATGTCAGCCAGGGCAAGTCGGTGTCGGTCGTCTACGGCGCCACCGCGATGTCGGTGACCCTGCCCGCGGGCCAGGTCTTCTCCACCGCGTTCACCTACCGCCAGACCCGGCGCTGGGGCGCGAGCCCGATCGTGGCGTCCTGGCAGCTGGTGTTCTCCGGCGTGGTCGCCGCGGCCGGGCTGGCGCTGCTCGGCGTCGCCGGTGCGGCGCTGGTCGGCAACCAGATCGGTCCCAAACTGATCGGGTCGGTGGTGATCCTGGCCGCGCTGCTGGTCGCGGGCAACTACCTCGCCCGGCATCCGGGCACGCTCGAGGCGATGCTGCGCCGGGTGCTGGCGCTGGTGAACCGGCTGCGCAAGAAGCCCGCCGGTCACGGCATCGCCAAGCTGGGCGAGATCCGGCGCCAGCTGGAATCGGTGGACCTGGGCAAAAAGGACGCGGCGCTGGTCGGCCTGTGGGCGCTGGTGCACCGCTGCGCCGACGTGGCCTGTCTCGGCGCGGCCTGTTATGCCATCGGCGCCGATCCCAAGCTGTCCGGCCTGCTCATCGCCTTCACCGCGGGCAAGGCCGTCGGTTCCATCCCGTTCGCGCCCGGCGGCATCGTCTACGTCGACGCGACCCTGATCTACAGCCTCACCGCCGCCGCGGGCCTGGCCGCCTCCCAGGCGGTCGCCGCCGCGTTCGTCTACCGGTTCGTCAGCTTCATCCTGGTCGCCATCGTCGGCTGGATCGTCTTCGCGTTCCTGTTCCGTACTCCGCAGGCCGACGACGAGGAATACGAGCAGGAGTACTTCTCCACCACGCCGGGACTACAGGCCAAACTCCGGCGCGGCAAGCCCGAGGACACCGCAGGCGGACCGGCCCAGCCGAGCTAGCCGGGACCTCGGCCGCTCACCGCAGCGCGCTCAGCGCGGCCCGCCAGCCGAGCAGGAACAGGGCGAGCACACAACTCGCGACGACGACGAAGCTCGCCGCCACCCCCTGACCGCTCACCGCCCGCAGCACCATCCCGCCGACCAGCGTGCCAAGCCAGATCAGGATGCCGCTGGGCCACAGCGCGGTGGCGTCGAAGCGGGCGTTGCGCGCGGCGAGCACGGCCAGCGCCCAGCCGAGCAGTAATCCGATGCCGAAGGGCCACACCGTTTTCACGAGACCGGCCAGCACCGCTTCGTCGTGACTGCGCCTGCCGATCGCGCAGAAAACGATCACCAACAGGGCATCAGCGGCGAACGGCGCGAATCTCCTCACGCAAGCAGCCTAACGGTTCGTGATCTTCATTCGGACCGCGCCGAGCCCCACTGATCAGTGCACACTCTGCACGTGCAGCCGTGTTCACGGCTCCGGCGAGGCCAGCGATTTCAGCAGGACGGCGGCGAGTCGCGAGGTCGCGTCGCCACTGTCGACGTCGGCGATGTGCACCGCGAAGACCAGGTCGCCCATGGTGGCCAGCAGCCAGCCGTCGGCGCCGCCGGTCGCCGCGAAGGCGGTGACATCCCGGAAGCCGCGCAGCGCAGCGGTTTCCGGCTTGCCGATGCCCTCCTGCAGCAGGCCGCGCAGCCGGTCGACGGCGGGCTGGGCGAGTGCGGGCACGGGGGTGTCGGTGGTGCTGGGCTTGCCGTTCTCGATCATCGGCGGCACCACCGAGCCGCGCGCGATCGCGGCGGCGGCGATCGCCATACCGAAGGGGCTGGCCAGCACCGCGTCCGAGCCCGCGCCCTGGCGCACCTGTTCGGTGCTGCGGCCGGGAGCGCTGATCCGCCCGGTCACCTCGTCGAGCCCGTGCACCTTGAAGTCGACGCCGACGCCGAGCGCGGTCGCCGCCTCGGCCGCCTCCTGCACCGAAACATCCTGCGGCGCTTTGTTCTTCGTCGCCGCGGCGACGGTGCGGAACAGTTCCATGGTGCCACCGGCCGGGAACAGCCCGGTGAACGCGATCGGGCCCTTCTCGGTGGCGTAGCTGTTCTGCGCGACGGCGACCACCGCGCCGGTGGACGGCTGGATCGCGACCACCGAGGCCGGCGTACCCACGCTGACCACCGCGTCCTCGGCCGCGCGCTGCAACCGCTGGTCCATGGTCGCGGAGATATCGGGCCCGGCCGGGCCCTGATAGCCGGCGACCTGGCTGACGAACCGGCCGTCGGCCTCGAAGATCTGCACGCCCCAGCCGGCGGTGGCCTCCTGGCTGTCCTTCCACACCTCGCGCAACGCGTCCAGCATCGGCGACCAGGTGCGGCGATCGGCGGAGATCAGCTTGGGCTGCTTCTCCATCACCACCCCCGGTACCCGCGCCATCCGCGGTTCCAGGATCGCGAAGTCGCCCTCGCGCAGGTTGACCGCGACGACCGGCTTGCCCTGCGAGGCGGCCAGCTGCTGCATCAGCGAGGGCCCGGTGATCAACGGAGCGACCGGCTCGATCGCGTCGGCGAGCGCGTTGGTCGACCCGACCAGGTCGCCGGTGCGGCTCGGATCGATCTTGATGACATTGATCGTCTGCTCGGTCATCAGCGGCTCACCGGGCAGGTCGACGACCCGCGGCGGCGGCTTGGCGGTGGTGCGCACGAGCTTGACGGTGCGATTGTTGGCCAGCTGCGGCATCACGACGGCGGGGTCCCAGGAGATCCGCCAGCCGATCGCGAGCTTGCGGACGGTGCCCTGGAGTGTGTAGGTCCAGTCCTTGTGCTCGCCGAAGTTCCAGGCGACGTCCATGCTGAAGATCGCCGACTGCGGGTCGAGATCGATCACCTGGCTCGGCTCGTAGTCGACCTTGCCGGTCGCCAAGCCTTCGAACATTTGCTTCATGGTTGCCGAAGCGGCGGCGGGGTACGAGGTCAGGTCGGCGGCTTTGGTGTAATCCTGCGCGTCCAGCAGATCGGTGAACCGCTGGACAACCGATTCCGACTCACTCGGCTTCCCACCCACCCCGCACGAGCACAGCGCGATGGCGAGGGTCGCAACCCCCACGATCGCCATTGCGCCCCGTGCGCGAAAGCGGCGGGATCCCCACACATCCATATCGCCCACTCTTCACTCTTGCCACTCCGGTAACAAATCCACCGTACCGGAAGTTGACCCGTCTCCGATGCCCCGGTAACACGGGACGCTAGCCGACCTCAGCACCTAGATTGTGCCCGAAATCTCGCCCCGATGAGGGCCTGATCTCGAACCTCGCCCAGCCAGTGGCAACATCTGGCGCGCCTACCGTACCGGGCGGCCCGCCGAGTTGTGCGGATCTCGCATTGTCCGGCGATTCAACGTGAGGGTACCCAGGCCCACCGACACTCAACCCCACGTCACCGACCCACATCGGCCGGGAACACCATCGTTCACGCAGAGCATAAACCGCTGCGCATATATCGGCGTAATCTTGTAATCAACGCAACGTGCGCAACAGAGATAGCAGGTGATTTCCATGCGGAACGCCCATCGCGAACGCGGATTCGGCCGGCCGGGCGGCTGGCAGCAAGCAGACCTCCCCGATCCGGCCGATGCCCCCGATTGGTTCGCCGGACGATTGCCCGCCGACTGGTTCACCGGCCCGCCGGAGATCGAGATCGACCGCGACGAGATCGTGGTCGTCGGCGAACTCCCGGTGCCGCAGCCCAAGTCGGCCGACGCCGACGCGCCGGTCTCGGCGGCGACGAAGGAGGGAGCGCTGGCCCGCTTCCGCGAGTCCACCCGGCCGGCCAGGATGCGGATCGCCGACGAGGCGCAGCGGCGCTACGGCCGCAGCGTCGCCTGGGGCGTGCGGGTCGACGGTGAGCGAATCCTGTTCACCCACCTCGCGGTTCCGGTGATGACCCGGCTGCGCCAGCCCGAACGCCAGGTCCTCGACACCCTGATCGACGCGGGCGTGGCCCGCTCCCGCGCCGACGCGCTGGCCTGGACGGTGAAACTGGCGGGCAAGCACGCCGAGTCCTGGCTGGCCGAACTCCGCGAGGCCATGCGCAAGGTCGACGACCTGCGCTCCGAAGGCCCGACCGGCCTGTGAATTAAGGTGGCCTGCATGGCAGACACCGTGCAGGCCACCGGCCCGATCCTCGTGCTCAACGGGCCGAATCTGAACATGCTCGGCACCCGCCAGCCCGAGATCTACGGCGCCGACACCCTCGCCGACGTCGTCGCCCTGTGCGAGCGCACGGCCGCCCGGTTCGGCCGCGAGGTCGTGGCCTTCCAGTCCAATCACGAAGGCGCGCTGATCGATCGGATCCAGCAGGCGCGCGGCGAGGTCTCGGCCATCGTGATCAATCCCGGCGGCCTGACTCACACCTCGGTCGCGCTGCGCGATGCCCTGGTGATTCCCGAGGTGCCGATCGTGGAGGTGCACATCAGCAATGTGCACGCGCGCGAGGAGTTCCGGCACCACTCGTTCGTATCCCCGATCGCGACCGCGGTCATCGCGGGCCTCGGCGTCCAGGGCTACGCCGCCGCGATCGAATTCCTGAGCAAGTCCTAGGCGAGCCGGAAGACCGGGAAACCGGGGGCGATGGCGGCGAGCTGCTCGTCCGAGGCGTTCTTGTCGACGCCCTCGAAGAACTTGCCGACCTCCCAGCCCCACTTCTCCAGGTAGAGGCGCAGCAGCGGGACCTTGTCGGTGTCGGCGATCTCGGTGGCCGTGAACTGCTCGACCTTGCGGCCCAGCCGCAGTTCACCGTCGCCCGCGACGCGCAGGTTGCGCACCCACTGGGTGTGCCCGCGCGGGGCGACCAGGTAGCGCTCACCGTCGGCGGCGGTCATCACGTTGACCATGGTGGTGCGCCATTCGCCGCTCTTGCGACCGCGCACGGCCAGCAGCCGCGAGCCCATGATGCTGATGCCCAGCTTGGGCAGCAGGTTGGCGATCTTGTTCATGATCGGGTCGAAGCCGGTGGGGCCGAGGTAGCGGGTGGCGTTGTCCATCTTGATCACTCCTGAACTGTGAGCACTGCTCTCTGTTGAGACAAGCATGCGCGCTCGGCGGCGACATGTCAAGAGCAGTGCTCTCACTTTTCGGAATGTCCGTTTCTCCTGAAGTATTGCCGCGATGAAATGTAGTACGTATGCTACATCTCATCGAAGGTCGATGATTGGGAGGACTCATGGCTTCGAGTAACAGCGTTGTGCTCGACGTACAGCAACTACGGATGCGCTACGACGAGACCGACGTCCTGCACGATGTGACATTCCAGGCCACGCGCGGAGAGGTGCTCGTCATGCTCGGGCCCAACGGCGCGGGCAAGACCACCACGATCGAGATCCTCGAGGGGTTTCGCAGGAGGTCGGCCGGCCGGGTCGACGTGCTGGGGACCGATCCCGAACACGGTGACGAACAGTGGCGCGCACGCATCGGCGTGGTGCTGCAATCCTGGCGCGACCACGCGAAATGGCGTGTGCGCGAACTGCTTCAGCATCTCGGCTCGTACTACGTTCCCTATGCCACCCCGCGCACCCCGCGGCCGTGGGACACCGATCAGCTCATCGAACTGGTCGGCCTGACCGACCACGCGAACGCCAAGATCGCCACCCTCTCCGGCGGCCAGCGCCGCAGGCTGGACGTGGCGATCGGCATCGTCGGCAAGCCCGACCTGCTGTTCATGGACGAACCCACCGCGGGCTTCGATCCGGCCGCGCGGCGCGACTTCCACGATCTGGTGCACCGGCTGGCCGATCTGGAGGACACGACGGTGCTGCTCACCACGCACGATCTGGACGAGGCGGAGAAACTCGCCGACCGGCTGCTGATCCTGGCCGGTGGGCGGATCATCGCCGACGGCTCGCCCGACGAGCTGTCCCGCTCGGTCGCGGGCGAGGCCCAGGTGAGCTGGACCGTGGACGGACAGCGATTCGTGCACACCACCACCGAGTCGACCAAGTACGTGCACGAGCTGTTCAAACAGCACGGTGACGACATCGGCGAACTCGAGGTCCGCCGCGCCTCGCTGGAGGACACCTACATGACCCTGGTCCGGCGCGCCGAATCCGGCGACACGGGCGCACCCGTTCACTCTCTCGCGGAGGTCACCCGATGAACGTCACCGCCATCCGCGCCGGAGTCGCCCGCGGCGGGATCGAATTGCGCCAGCTCTACACCAACGCTCCCGATCTGATCGGGCAGTTCCTCACCCCGGGCATCTCGCTCGCGGTGCTGTTCCTGCTGCGGAACCGGATGTACGGCGAGAGCGGACTGTCGATCGCCGAGCTGGCCGTCCCCGGCCTGCTCGGCTCCATCATCGCGTTCAACGGCCTGTACGCGGTCCTCAATGTGCTGGTCCTGGACCGGGAGGACGGCACGTTGCTGCGCGCCAAGGCCGTGCCCAGGGGACTGACCGGCTACTTCACCGGCAGGATCGTGGCGGGCGCGGGCGCGGTGCTCGCGCAGGTCGTTATCGTGCTCGGTGTGGGCATGGTGATCATCGGCGGTTCCTCGCTGACCGACGCGAGCGCGATCGCGATATTCGTCGGGGTAGTGGCGCTCGGTCTGCTGGCCGTGCTGCCCTGGGGCACGATCCTGGGCAGCCTGCTCGACAGCCGCTCGTCGTTCCTGCTGACGATCCCGCTGATGGGCCTGGTCGCCATCTCCGGCATCTTCTACCCGATCACCGCGCTGCCGGGCTGGTTGCAAGCGGTCGGTCAGGTGTTCCCGATGTACTGGCTCGGCCTCGGCATGCGCTCGGCGCTGCTGCCCGCCGACGCGGTCGCCGTCGAACTCGAGCAGTCCTGGCGGCACCTGGAGACCGTGGCGGTTCTGGGGATCTGGACCGTCGCCGGACTGCTGATCGCACCGATCGTCCTGCGGCGCATGGCGGCACTCGAATCCGGCTCCGCGATGGCCGCGCGCAGGGACAAGGCGATGCAGCGTGCCTTCTGAGGTCATCTACAACCGCATCGCGATGCTGCGCGCCGAGCGCGGCATCTCGCGGCGGGACCTGGCCGAAGCGCTCGGCGTGCACTATCAGACCGTCGGCTATCTCGAACGGGGCGAATACAGCCCCAGCCTGCATCTAGCCCTGCGGATCGCGGCCTACTTCGAGGTGGCGGTGGAGGTGGTGTTCTCCACCGAGCCGTTCCCCCGGCTCGGTGCCGAGACCGCGTGAAACACCGCCGACCGTCCGGCACCCAGAGCGGTGCCGGACGGTTTCGGCGTGTCGACTTCGACTGTGCCGCAGGGCACTCGGAAGCCGATCGGCCGGGCGATCTCAGCGGGCCGCGCCACGGATCAGCTCGAAGGTCGACACCGGCTTGCCCGCCGCCTCGCTGGCCTCGACCGCCTTGCGCCAGTACGACTGCGCCAGGTGCGAGAAGCCCGCGTCGACGCCGACCTCCTCGCTGGCGTCGATGATGTGCTGCGCGCCGGCCACCATCATCTTCAGCGAGGCCAGGTCGGCCCACCCGCCGTTCTGGTTGGCCACCGAGAACTGCTCCATGAAGTACGGGAAGGCCTCGCTGGAACGGACCGCGAACGGCACGAACTGGGCGATGTCGTGGCCGGACTTCGCGATCACCGCGGTCGCCTGGTCGAAGGCCAGCAGCCAGGGATGGAAGATGACCAGCAACGCCTGGTAGAAGACCTGGGCGAGGCCGTCGTCGGCGCCGAGGTACTCCTGCGGGCTGAGCGGACGCAGCAGCTCGGCGTGCGCGTCGAACACCTCCTTCGGACCGCTGTAGAAGATGTAGGACGCGGGGTGCTCGATGTTGTCGCCCGCCGACATCACCCCGCCGGAGAGGAACTGCGCGCCACGCTCGCGCACCCAGGCCGCCCCGGCCCTCGCCTTGTCCGGCGAGTCCGACGACAGGTTGGCGATCACCTTGCCCGCCAGGGCTTCCGGCGCCTGACCGAGCACGTCGTACATGGCGGCGTAATGAGTCAGGCTCAGGACCGACACCTCGTTGGCGGCCAGCGCCTCGGCGACGGTGTCGGCGCGCTTGGCACCGAGCGCGACCATCGCGTCGACCTTGTCGGGGCTGCGGTTCCAGACGGTGACCTCGACGCCTGCCGCCAGGAAGGCGCGGACCATGGCCTGCCCCATCGGGCCGAGGCCGAGCACGGAGACGGAGCGGGTGGACTGTTCGGACATCTGATGCCCCTTCGATTCTCGATTGTTCGATGGTTCGGCGCCGGAATCCATGGTGGTCGGCGCGGGTATCGTCGGGAAGACCGAACGTCGGGGTGTGGTTGCTTACCCTGAGGTCCGAAATACGGTCGGAAGGGGTGCACTAACGATGAACAGTGACACAGATCACGACGTGTGCGGCATGAGCCTGGCGATCGACGTCGTCGGCGGGAAGTGGAAGCTGCACCTGATGTGGGTGCTCGGCGCGGGCCCGCAGCGGTTCGGGCAGATCCGGCGGCTACTCGACGGGGTGAGCGAGAAGGTGCTCACCGAGAACCTGCGCCAGCTGGAAGGCGCGGGCGTGGTGCACCGCGAGGTCTATCCCGAGATCCCGCCGCGCGTCGAATACTCGCTGACCCCGCTCGGCGAGACCCTGCGGCTGGCGCTGGAGCCACTGGAGACCTGGGGCGACACCCACCGCGCCGAGCTCGCCGTGAACACCCGCCCGAGCGCGCCCGTCCCTACCGCTGTCGCGCTGTAGCCCATCGCGACAGGCGGTCGAGCGCGATCCGTTCGCCGACGCGTTCGAGCAGCGCCGCCGCGTTCGCGATCGAGCGCGACGGATTCGGTTCGAGATCGGCGAGCGCGTAACACCCGGCGAAGCCCGCCGCCCGGATCTCCCCGGGCGACAACATCGTTCGGCCCACCGCCGCGACCACCGGCACCCCGGCCGCCTTGGCCGCGGCGGCCACCCCGACCGGCGCCTTGCCGTGCATGCTCTGGTGATCCAGCGACCCCTCGCCGGTGACGACCAGGTTCGCCCCGGCCACCAGCGCGGGGAATTCCAGCAGCTCGAGCAGCACATCGATACCGCTGCGGACCTGCGCGCCGAGCACCGCGAGCGCGCCGAATCCGGTACCACCCGCCGCGCCCGCGCCGCCGATCTCGGCGTAACCGGTCCCCAGCACCGCTGCCCAATTGGTGAGTGCCGCTTCGAGATCCACCATCCGCGCGGCGTCGGCGCCCTTCTGCGGCGCGTACACCGCCACCGCACCCGCGGGGCCGAGTAGCGGATTGTCCACATCACAGGCCAGCGTGAACCGCGCCTGCGCGATCGCCGGATGCAGCGCGGCCCGGTCGACCGACACCACCCGGCTCAACAGCGCGACCACGTCGAATCCGGTGACCTCGCTTCGCAATTCGCTGCCGTCGCGGTCGAGCAGGCGCAGGCCGAGCGCCTGCAGGAAGCCCGCGCCGCCGTCGGTGGACGCGCTGCCGCCGAGTCCGAGGACGATCTCGCGCGCGCCGTGATCGAGCGCATGCGCGACCACCACTCCGAGGCCGAAGGTGTTCGCCCGGATCGGCTCCAATCGACCGCCGGGGAGCTTGACCAGCCCGACCGCCGCGGCCAGCTCGACCACCGCGGTGTCGCCGTGCACGGCGTAGACCGCGGTCGACGGTTCCCCGGTCGGGCCGGGGGCCGGGACCATGATCCGCTGCCAGCCCGCGGCGGCGAACGCGTCCACCATGCCGTCGCCGCCGTCGGCGACCGGCACGCAGCGCACGTCGACGGACGGCGCGGCCCGGCGGATCCCGGCCGCCAGCGCGATGGCGACCTCGGGCGCGGTGAGCGAGCCCTTGAACTTGTCGGGCGCGAGCACCACACGTGCGGTCATGCTGTCTCCTCCTGCGATGCTCGGGTGCCCTCCGTGGTGACGCGAGCAGGCGTGTCCCCACGCTGACCGATCATCCCGACATTGTCCGGGCTCGGACCGAAACCCGCCATACGCGGACCCCACCGTCGAATGTCGCGGACCGGGGTAGTTTCGACGCATGGCGACCGAGGTCCGCAACAACGCCGCGCTCGAGCGGTTCGAACTCACCGCCGACGGAGTCCCCGCCGGCTATATCGAGTACCAGGACACCGGGGCCGAACGCGCCCTCGTGCACACCGAGATCTATCCCCGATTCGAGGGCCAGGGACTGGCCAACGTGCTCACCCAGGCCGCGCTGGACGCCGGCCGCGCCGAGGGGTTCAGCGTGCTGCCGCTGTGTCCGGTGGTCCTGCACTTCGTCAAGACCCATCCGGCCTACATCTCGCTGGTGCCGCAGCGGGCGCGGGAGCTGTTCGGGTTGCCTCAGTAGCTCGCGACCGCCGCGTCGACGGCCAGTTGCAGTTCGTCCTTGACGAGGCGGGCGATATCGGCGGGCCGCTGCGGCAGCTCCAGCACCGGCGACCGGAAGTAGAACCGGGCGGCGACGACCTCCGCGGCGGTCGGCTCGACCTTCGGGTCGGGTCGCGGACCGTAACTCATCGCCAGGGCGACCAGCGCGGGCGGCGCGTCCAGCTTGGCCGCGCGGAACGCGATATGACCGATCCCGCTGCCGACGGACTGCACCGTCACCGGGTCGACGTCGTTGCAGGTGCCCTCGGGGAAGATCGCCAGGTGATCACCGGCGGCCAGACGCTGCGCGCAGACATCCATCATGCGCTGACCTGCGGCGTTGACGGCCCTGATGCCGTGGTCCTTGCCGCGGAACACCGGGATGCCGCCCATCATGTCGACCTTGCGGCGCTGCTCGGGATCGACGAACAGTTCGTCCTTGGCCAGCACCCGCACCCGGCCGATCTTGCCGCGCAGCGGTGAGCGCCACGCCGTCGCGGCGACGGTGTACGGATCGCTGGTGGAGAGGTGATTGATCGCGAAGATCACCGGGCGCCCGCTGCGGACCAGGGCCTTCAGCTGCTGCTTCGCGCCGTCGGCGAAGGCCACCCGCGGGCGGAAGCGCCGGGCCAGAACGGCATAGGACGCCAGCGCCTTCCAGCGATTCTGCTGATGTCGCTGGTAGTAGTCGTACACGGCGTCACTGTTTTCGAGAAGGACCTCGGGCGAGTGCATGCCGAGACCCTACCGGGCGGGCCCGCGGGCGGTCGGACGAGAAAATTTCCGGTCCGCGGCGGTCCGCGGGGAGCGCGCGACACCGGTCCAATGCGATGATGGCTCGGTGGCACGCGGAGACGACCCGGACGAGCGCCGGACTCGCGACGGGCACGGCGATGACCGGCGGCGCGGGCACCCCGCGGTGGGCGTCCGCGCGGGCAATCTGCTGGTGTCGGCGATCGACCTGGTGGAACCGACCTTCCGGCGGACCGTGGTGTACGTCATCGAGCACAACGACGCCGGCAGCCTCGGCGTGGTGCTGAACCGGCCGAGCGAGACCCCGGTGCGCGACGTCCTGCCCGCCTGGGCCGACCTGGCCGCCCAGCCGACCGACCTCTACATCGGTGGTCCGGTCAAACGCGACGCCGCCCTGTGCCTGGGCACCCTGCGCACCGGCGCCGACATCTCCGAGGTGCGCGGCCTGCGCCGGGTCGACGGCCGGGTGGTGCTGGTCGACCTGGACGCCGATCCGGCCGAGATCGGCCCGCTGGTCGAGGGCATCCGGATCTTCGCCGGGTACGCGGGCTGGTCGATGGGCCAGCTCGACGGCGAACTCGACAACGACGACTGGATCGTGGTCTCGGCGCTGCCGTCGGATCCGCTCGCCACCGACCGGCACGACCTGTGGGCGAGCGTGCTGCGCCGCCAGCCGCTGCCGCTGGCCCTGCTCGCCACGCACCCGATTGAACTCGAACGCAACTGATCCCGTTACTCCTTCGACAGATCAGGAGTGACACCATGAATATCGACGAGCAGTGACCCGGACCGCCGATGGACGACGGTCGCGACGAACTGATGCGCGCGCTCTACGCCGAGCACGCTCCCGCGCTGTGGCGCTTCACCCTGGGCCTGGTGCGCGATCCCGGCCGGGCCGAGGACATCGTGCAGGAGACCTTGCTGCGGGCCTGGCAACGGCCCGCGGTGCTCGAGCAGACCGAGACCTCACCGCGCGCGTGGCTGTTCACCGTGGCCCGTAATCTTGCCGTCGACGAACACCGCAGCGCGCGACACCGCCGGGAGTTCGGCACCGACACACCCCCGGAACAGGTCAGCCCCGATCAGTCCGATCGGGCGCTGGACGGCTGGCTCGTCGCCGACGCGCTCAGCACGCTGAGCCAGGATCATCGCGAGGTGATCGTGCGGGCCTACTACCGCGGCCTCGGCATGCAGCAGATCGCCGACGAGCTGGGCATTCCGCCGGGCACGGTGAAGTCGCGGCTGCACTACGGCATGCGGGCGATGCGATTGGCGCTACAGGAGATGGGGGTGACGAACCGATGACCGATCTCTTCGACGAGTACAGCACCTGGGACGCCGCCTACGTTCTCGGTTCCCTGGGCGCCGACGAGCGCCGCGAGTACGAGACGCACCTGCACGACTGCCCGCACTGCACCGAAGCGGTCGCCGACCTGGCCGGGATGCCCGGAATGCTCGCGCTGGTCGATCGCGACACCGCCCTGTCGATGATCGAGGCCACCGAACCCGCGATCGCCCACGCCCCCGATCTGCTGCCCTCGCTGGCCGCCGCGGCCGAGAAGAAGCGCCGGCGAAGTCGCTGGATCGGGGTCGGCAGCGCGGTCGCGGCCGCCGCGGCCGCCGTGGCGATCGCCATCCCGGTGACGGTCACTGTCGCCCGCTCCGACGCGCCGACCGAACAGGTCGTCGCGGCCCAGCAGATGCGGGCGGTGGAGCAGACACCGGTCAGCGCCGAGGTGAAACTGGTGCGCGACGGCGACCGCACCCGCCTGGTGATGACCTGCCGCTACGCGCCGAGCAGCTACGGCTCCGGCTACAGCTGGACCTACGGCCTGATCGTCACCGCGGGCGACCAGCGCTTCGAACTCGACCAGTGGCCCGCGGGCCCCGGCACCGAGCTCACCGTCGACCGCACGATCGACGCGCCCCCGGAGTCGATCAGCAAGGTCGAGATCACCTCGGTCAGCGCGGGCCGCACGATCCTGGAAGCCCAGATCTGAGCCGACCAGAGCGGTCCCGGAACAGAATCCGGGACCGCTCCATCGATCTGGTGAGAATGTGGGTGACTCACCGGGGACGGGCGACCTCGCTACTCGCCCGACCGCCTGCCGCGGGCCGGTCGGCCGAACCGCCCGAGTCCGGCCGAAATCGCGGGGAGGCGGATCAGAAGATCGACTTCGACCAGAGGTAGCCGCCGACGGCGATCACCGCGCACCAGCCCAGCGAGACCCAGCCGTTGACGCCGATCTCGGTGCCCATCAGCAGCCCGCGCAGGGTCTCGGTGATGGGGGTGAAGGGCTGGTACTCGGCGAACTGCCGCAGGCCGACCGGCATGGTGTCGGTGGCGACGAGGCCGCT
The DNA here is from genome assembly GCF_044744725.1 of Nocardia sp. NPDC087230. Taxonomy (NCBI): domain Bacteria; kingdom Bacillati; phylum Actinomycetota; class Actinomycetes; order Mycobacteriales; family Nocardiaceae; genus Nocardia; species Nocardia sp. NPDC087230. Next base: position 1,223,073 of record NZ_JBIUYV010000002.1, on the reverse strand, counting down.
GCCGAGGAACGGCATCATCACGATGGGAAACGGTGCGTTGCTGGCGCTTTCGGGGTTCGGCGAGAGCAGACCGAGGGCGATGGCGAGCCAGGTGAAGGCGAAGGTCACCAGGGTGAGCAGGCCGAAGGCGGCCACCCATTCGAGCAGGTTCGCGTTCGGCCGGAAGCCGATCAGCAGCGCGACCCCGGTCATCACGGCCATGCCGCCCAGCGCCTGGATGAGCGCGCCGAGCACGTGCCCGGTGAGCATCGACGACTGCGAGATCGCCATCACCCGAAAGCGATTCACGATGCCTTTGCTCTTGTCGGTGGCGATCGAGACGGCCACCGACACGGTCATGTACGCGGGCAGCAACAACAGCATGCCCGGCGCCAGGTAGTCGATGTACTCGCCGCCGGAGGACTTCTCCAGCGCCCCACCGAAGACGTAGTTGAACACCAGCAGCAGCACGGTGGGCATGATCAGGATGCCGAAGACCATGCTCGGATAGCGCTTGGCGTGGATGATGTTGCGCCGCAACATGGTCATGGTGTCGGCGACGGCGTGCTTGTTCGCGACGGTGGTGGTGCTCATGCCAGGGACTCCTGCTCGGTGGTGGCGCGGTCGTTGTCATGCTCCGCGGCCGTCGCCGGCCGCTGAGCGCTTCTTCCCGTCAGGGTGAGGAAGACGTCGTCGAGGTTGGGGGTGTGCACGGAAATGCCGCCCGCTTCGATGTTCTCGGCATCCAGCAGATCGAGCACGGCGCGCAGGGAGCGCACGCCGCCGTCGCTGGGGACCGCCAGGGTGAGGCCGTCGCCGGCGTCGAGCACCCGCGCGGACGGGCCGAGCGCGTACTGCGCGGCGGCCAGCGCGCGCTGATCGGCGAAGTCGATGCGGATGTGCCCGCCGGGGATCAGCCGCTTCAGTTCGGCCGCGGTGCCCTCGGCGACGATGCGGCCCTGGTCGAGCACCGCGATGCGGTCGGCCAGCTGATCGGCCTCCTCGAGGTACTGGGTGGTGAGGAAGACGGTGACGCCGAGGTCGTCGACCAGGCCGCGGATGATGTCCCAGATGGCCCGGCGGCTGCGCGGGTCGAGGCCGGTGGTCGGCTCGTCGAGGAAGATCACCCGCGGGTTGCCGACCAGCGTCATGGCCAGATCGAGCCTGCGGGTCATGCCGCCGGAGTAGGTGCTCGCCGGTTTGTCGGCCGCCTCGACCAGGTCGAAGCGCTCCAGCAGTTCGGTGGCCAGGCCGCGGGTGTCGCGGCGGGGCAGATGGTTGAGATCGCCCATCATGTGCAGGTTCTCGCGGCCGGTGAGCAGTTCGTCGACGGCCGCGAACTGTCCCGTCACGCCGATCAGCTCGCGCACGCCGTCATGTTCGGTCACCACGTCGTAGCCGCCGACGGCGATCTCGCCGGCGTCGGCGCCGATGAGCGTGGTGAGGATCTGCACCGTGGTGGTCTTGCCCGCGCCGTTGGGGCCGAGCAGGGAGAAGATCGTGCCCTCGGCGACGGTGAGGTCGATGCCGTCGAGGACCGTGTGCTCGCCGTAGGCCTTGCGCAGGCCCCGTGCCGTGATGGCCGAGTTGACCATGGTCGTCCCTTTCCAGAGAATTTCATTCATTACTGCGAATATGTGCATGAGTTATCGACACAGCCCCCAGGGGGCTGCGGTTGCTGGTGTGGGTGTGTGGTTGTGACCGGCAGACCGGGAACTAGATGTCGAGTTCCTCGATCTGCGGGTGGGCGTGGATGTCCTCGACCTTGCGATAGAGCTTGTCGGGGACGCGACCCTTCAGGGCGGCCACGTCGTCGAGGATCTCGTACTCGTAGTCGCCCCAGTCCCAGGGCCGGTCGCCGATGCCGAACATCCGGCGCCAGTATTTCCAGTCCTTCAGGTCGCCGGCGGCCTCGCCGGTCGGGTAGTCCTTCCACAGCGCCGTGTGCGTGTGCAGCACGAGCTTGCCCTTGCGACTGCGGTAGACCTGCTGGTGCAGCACCCGCTCGTCGCCGACATCGCGCCATTCGCCCAGCAGGGTGCCCTGGAAGCGCACCTGCCGCACGCCGTCGCGACCCACCTGCAAGACGACCTCGTCGAAGCCGGCCTGGCGACCTTCCTCCAGGTCGATGAACCGGCGCAGCGCGGCGACCACCGCGCCGGAGATGTTGCCACCGACGAGTTCCTGCGCCCGCTGGAACAGGGGCAGATCATCGTCGGCTACGTAGATCGTCTTGTTGGGCATGCACTCACTATACGTAGATGTATACGTACACACAAGGGGTGGTTCTCACCCACCCTCTGAACCGGAGTCGTCGCCACCCCGTATCCCTCGTGTACGCGACGTTCCGTCCGTCGGTTCCCGCTGGTCCGACCGGGTACGCGGGCAGGGGACGCAGCACGCGAGAAAAGAGGAGGGCCGATGCCGAACCGAGTGGTCGACTACCTCGTTGACGCGGTATCCGGACTGGGGGTCACACATCTGTTCGGCGTCGACGGCGCCAATATCGAAGACCTCTACGACGCGATCTTCGACGCGGGCGGGCGCCCGGCGGGCATCGTCGCCAAACACGAGTTCTCGGCGGCCACCATGGCCGACGGGTACGCGCGCAGCACCGGTGGACTCGGCGTGGTGGCCGCGACCTCCGGCGGCGGGGCGATGAACCTGGTCGCCGGGCTCGCCGAGTCCTTCGCGTCCCGGGTCCCCGTCCTGGCGCTGGTCGGACAACCGCCTACCACCCTGGAAGGCCATGGGGCGTTTCAGGATTCGAGCGGACTGGCCGGATCGCTGGACGCCACGGCACTGTTCTCGGCGGTGAGCCGATACTGCGCGCGCGTCACCGATCCGGCCGAGCTGCCCGCCCAGCTCGCGGCGGCGGTCGCGGCGGCCGAGGGTGGCGGTCCCGCCGTGCTCCTCATCCCCAAAGACGTGCAGCAGCAAGCGATGCCGGCAGCGGCGACGCGCCCGGCCCGGACCGGCGCGGCCGAGCTGCCGGTGCTCGACGCCGTCGTCGCCGAACTCGCCGCCGCCCGGCGCACCGGGAAGGTCGTGATCATCGCGGGCGATCAGGTCGCCCGCGACGACGCCCGCGCCGAACTGACCGAGCTGGTCACCGCGCTCGACGCCTCGATCGGCCTGGCACCCGACGCCAAGGACGTCTACCCGAACGCCGGTCCCGGCTACTGCGGCGTCGCGGGCAGCATGGGGCACGCCGAACTCGCCGAGGCGCTGGCCGCGGCGAGCGCGTGCCTGCTGATCGGCACGCGGCTGCCCGTCACCGCGAGCGCGGGCCTGGACGCGGCACTCGCCGACCTCACGCTGCTCAGCATCGGCGCGCTACCGCCCTATCCGGCCGCACTGCACACCACCGCCACCGACCTCGCCGCCACCCTCGGCGAACTGCTGACCCGGATCGACGGCACCCCCACCCACACCGATCCCCCGGCCGACCCGACTCCGATGACGGTGCCCGAGGCCGCGGGCCCCGGCCTGCGCTACCGCACCGTCGTCGAGGCCGTTCAGCGTGAATTGCCCACTGGGGCGGATATTTTCGCCGACGCCGGTAACACCGGCGCCAGCGTGGTGCATTACCTGAGGGTGCCCGAGGGCGGACGATTCGTCGTCGCCCTCGGAATGGGCGGCATGGGCTACGCGTTCGGCGCGGGCATCGGTTCCGCCTTCGCCCGCCACGACGCCGCCGACGGTCCGCATCGCACGGTCGTGATCGCCGGCGACGGTTCCTTCTACATGCACGGCATGGAACTGCACACCGCCGTGGAACACGCCCTGCCGATCACCTTCGTGGTGTTCAACAACAACGCGCACGCCATGTGCGTCACCCGTGAACAGCTCTACTACCGGGACCGCTACAGCTTCAACCGTTTTCACCCCGCACACCTGGGAGCCGGCATCGCCGCCATGTTCCCCGGGCTCCCCGCCCGCACCGTCGACGAACCCGGTGAGCTCGCCGCCGCCCTGCGCGACAGCTTCACCGCCACCGGACCCTCGTTCCTCGAAATCCTCTGCGACCCCGACGAAATACCGCCCTTCCTGCCCTTCCTGTCGACTATCGACGCTTCGAGGAGTACCCCGTGACAACCAGCGCCCTGCCAGCACTCAGCGATATCCCCGACGAGGTGATCCCCGGCGTCCTGCGGATCGAGAATTCGGATCGGGAGGCGACGACCCCGATCATCATGGACATGCTGCGGTCGGTGTATCCGCACGACCAGATCTACGGCGACTTCTGCCCCGTGCAGACCTACATCGCCGCACCGCCGCGCGAGGTCTTCGAATACCTCGCCGACACCCGCTCGCTGGAGGAATGGACCTACAGCCTGCGCGGATTCACCGAGACCGACGAACCGGGCCTGTGGTTGTCCTACGACCGGCTCGGCGACGCGACCAAGTGTTTCACCAGGACCGTCGCCAACGCCGACGCCATGACCGTGGACTACCACTGCGCCTGGGACCAGTCCGCACACCTGTGGATGATCTACCTGATGCGGGTCGTCGACGCGCAGGTGGTGTTCGACAAGCCGGGGTCGGTGGTGCTGTGGGTCAACTGCAAACACCCCTTCTACGACGAGAACGGTTATCCGGAGACCGCGCCGCCCAAGCGGCCGGTGTGGGTCGGCGATTTCTGGGAGATGTTCTCCGCCGGCCACCAATTGGAGCTCGACAACCTCAAGGCCATCTGTGAATACCGCGCGGCTCACGGGCTGCCGATCAAGCCGGAGTGGATGCAGTGAACATGCCGCAAGTGAGTCTGGTCGACGTCGCGAGTTACCTGCCCGGCGAGCCGGTCCCGACCGAATACTTCACCCAGTTCTCCCGCTCGGAGCGGATGGCCAAGAACGTGATGTTCCGGTCCCCGACCGGACGCCACCATGTCGACCGCGACGAAACCGCTGTCGACATGGCCGAGAAGGCCTTCGCGCCGCTGCGGGAACGGCACGGCGATGGCCTGGCCGCCGAGATCGACATCATCCTCACCCACACCCAGCTGCCCGACAATCCCGTGCTCGGCGCCGGCCCCGAGCTGGCCCGGCGCCTCGGCGCCAAGCCCTCACATGTCCTGGACGTGCACAACGGCGGCTGCGCAGCCTTCGTGCACATGATGGCGCTGGCCCGGATGATCATGGCCACCAGCGACGCCAAGACCGCGCTGATCGTCGCCGCCCAGAACTGCGCGGGCCCGGTGTTCACCCAGCCCGACATCCGCAAGCTCGCGCAGGCGCCGGTGCCCGGCGACGGCTGCGGCATCGGCTTGCTCCGCAAGGACGATTCGGCGCCGATCCTCGACATCGAATGCCGCACCTATCCCGAATTCGCCGGTGACATGGACTTCTCCACCAACGGCCCGCGCAAGTACTGGGAACCGGGCGAGGGTCAGGGCTGCGTGAGCTTCACCGAATCGAAGATCACCAAGGTGTTCGCGCGCGGCAACCGGCTCGTCCCCGAGGTGGCGCTGGCGGTGTGCGATCACATCGGGGTGAAGGGTCGTGACATCGACGCCTTCGTCACCAATCAGCCGAATCGGCTGTTCCTGCGCAACTGGCACGACGCGCTGGAACTGCCCGCCGAACGCCATCCCGACACCTTCGACCAGTGCGGAAACCTGTTCGCCGCAGGCATTCCGGTGACCCTGGATGTGGAGAACCGGGCGGGCCGATTGCGCAACGGCTCGGTGGTGCTGCTGTCGGCGTTCGCGCACGCCGGTGATTTCGCCGGTGCGGCCGCCGTGCGCTGGGGCGCGGCGCGATGACCACGCGCCTCGCGGAACCGACGATCCCCTCCCGTCGGTTCCGCACCTCGGCCACGCCGATGCTGTTCGACCTCTCGCTCAGCGAGAACCCCTTCCCGCCGCTGCCGTCGGTCGTCACGGCGGTCAACGACACACTCGCCCAGGCGAATCGGTATCCGGAGTTCCTGCCCGAGCGGTTGCCGCGGGTCATCGCCGAACGCCTCGGCGTCCGGCCGGAACAGGTGGTGGTCGGCTCCGGCGCCACCGGCGTCGCGCAGCAGGTGCTTCGGGCCCTGTCCGGCGGCGAACTCGTCACCAGCACACCGACTTTCGACGGCTACCCGATGCTGGCGGACATGACCGGCATGACATTGGTGCCGGTGCCGCTCGACCCGGCGGGCGAGCAGGATCTGACCGCGCTGCGCCGCGCGGTCAACCGGCGCACCGCGCTGGTCGTGCTGTGCAGGCCGCACAATCCGACCGGAACGGTGCTCGACGCCGGCGCGGTGCGCTCGTTCCTGTCCGCGCTCCCCCGCCGGGTTCCGGTGCTGCTCGACGAGGCCTACGTCGAATTCCTCGACCCGGCCGACCGCCTCGACGTGCACGCGCTGCTGCACCGCCACCCGAATCTGCTGGTGCTGCGCACCTTTTCGAAGGCGTACGGCTTGGCGGGCCTGCGCATCGGCTACTGCGTCGGCCGCGGTGATCTGATCGAGCGCATCAGTCGTCAACAGCTGCCCTTCGGCATCGGCACCGCCGCCGTGGCCGCGGTCCGCGCCGCCTATGCCGCCGACGACGAACTCCACGACCGCATCCAGCGGATCAACCGGGAACGCGACGCGCTTCGAACAGCCCTGCGCGCCTGCGGCATCGACGTGCACCGCAGCCACGCCAACTTCCTGTATCTGCCCGGCCCCGGCGTCGCCACCGCGCTCCGCCGGGCGGGCATCAAAGCCAAGTCCTATCCGGACGGCAGTGCCCGGATCGCGGTCGGCGACCCCCTCGCCGGCCGCGCCGTGCACGCGGCCCTGATCGACCTGCGCTGAGCGCGGTCGGTCGATGACCGGATGACCTGGTGGCCTCCCTTCGCCACCAGGTCATCCGCCTTCGCACTCAGCTACCCCCACCGCAGCTGCTCGAGCTCCCGCCACCACAACTGCTGGAACTTCCGCTGCTGCAACTGCTCCAACTGCTCGACCCCGAGTCGCTGCCGCTCGAGCCGTAGTCCGTCCAGGCGCTGCCACTGGACCAGCCGCTGTCACTCCCCCGCCGTCGAGACCTGTTCTGCACCTGCCTGATGCGCCGCTGCTCGGGAGATTCACTCGCCGCGCGGACGATGGCCACGATGATCAGCACCGGCACCATCACGAACACGGCGAGTCCGAGGATGACGATGACGCTCGCGAAGATCATCACGATCAATTCGCTCATGGAACCTCCCCTTTACGGCCTGGTGTGTCGATGCCGAAAGTAGGACCGAGCCCTTGTAATCCCCTTTCGACCGACCTGCACCCCTGGTCGACAGGCCGACGATCAGCTTCCGCCGCCGCAGCCACCCGCCGAACCACCGTCGTGACTACTGTCCTCGTCGCGCATCTTGCGCAGCGTGCGTGAGGCACTGGCCAGACCATCCGCACTCGCGCCCCACACCCAGCGCGCGGGTTGGCCACGCCGGACGACCCTGCGCGGTCGGTTCCGCACTCCGACGATCACCACCAGCGACGCGGCGCACGCGAGCAACGCGACGCCGACGACCGGCGAGAAACCGAACGCGACGACGCCGAGGAGAACGAGCAGCGCCACCGCGCCGAGCATCATGGCCGACCCTCCGACCCCGCGCGATCAGCTACCGCCACCGCAGCCGCCGCCACCACCACAACCGCCGCCGCTACCTCCACCGTCACCATGGTGCGAGTCGCCACCACCGGCCACCCACCCGAAACCACCCGCGCCCGCCGCACCGGACCCGGCGCCCCACCGCCCCGCCGTGGACGCCCCCCGCGAGGCCCGCACCCAGGCGACGACGAGCAGCACCACCGCCAGCGCCATCAACGCGATTCCGATGGACGCCGAGACGATGGTGGTGACGAGTCCGATCAAGGCCAACAGCAGAGCCGAAAAAATGAGCCGCATGGATTTCCCCCCGAAATCGAGTCCTGCCTCCGTTGTACCGGAACGGCGGGACCGGGGCCACGACAACGACCCGGCGACGCGGATGGGGTCAGTTGGCGGGGGCGCAGGTGTCGCGGAGGGAGCAGCCGCCGCAGGAGGAGCCGCAGCCACCGACGGGGGCGGGCGGGAGGAGGGGTTCGACGGCGCGGGCGGCGGCGTTGGCGCCTGCGCCCAGGGTGAAGATGGCGATCACGGCGACCGCGACGGCCACGCCCAGGGCGGGAAGACCGCCCGCGACCAGGGCGACCAGGCCGCCGGCGAACAGCAGGGCGCCCGCGCCGACGGAGGTCGGGGCGGCGATGCGGTTGGCGAGGCGGAAGTTGTCGTCGCTGTGCAGGGCGGCCTCGGTGGTGACACCGAGGAAGCGATTGCGGGGCAGTTTGCCGATCAGTCCGAGCACGCCGGTCACGATGGCGACCGCGGCCAGCGCGAACAGCAGGAGAGCGACGACGACCATTCTTGCAGGCTAGCGCACCGCCGTCGGGGCCCGATCGAGCGCTCCCCGCCGAGGTGACCGCCCACACACCGCAGTGCCCGTCGGAAATCACCTGGCACCGACGTTCTACCCTGTTAGACGATGTTTACCGGGGATCGGCGAGAACAAGAAGGCAGGACCGTGCAGGACACTCGTGCAACCGAGAGTGACGTACCTCAGCACCGGTACAACGCCGAGCTGGCGGGGCGGATCGAGCGGCGCTGGCAGCAGAACTGGGCCGAGCGCGGCACCTTCCACGCGCCCAACCCGGTCGGTCCGCTGGCCGGCGAGACGCCCGCGGACAAGCTGTTCATCCAGGACATGTTCCCGTTCCCGTCGGGCGCCGGCCTGCACGTTGGCCACCCGCTGGGCTACATCGCCACCGATGTGTTCGGCCGCTACCACCGCATGCACGGGCGCAACGTGCTGCACGCGCTGGGCTACGACGCCTTCGGCCTGCCCGCCGAGCAGTACGCGGTGCAGACCGGCGCGCACCCCCGGGTGACCACCGAGTCCAACATCGCCACGATGCAGCGGCAGCTGGACCGGCTGGGCCTCGGTCACGACCCGCGGCGCTCCTTCGCCACCACCGACCCGGAGTACTACCGGTGGACGCAGTGGATCTTCCTGCGCATCTACAACGCGTGGTACGACCAGGAGGCCGGGAAGGCCCGCCCGATCGCCGAGCTGGCAGAGCAGTTCGCCACCGGCGCGCGCCCGGTCCCCGACGGCGGCGACTGGAACGCGCTGACCGCCGCCGAGCGCGGCGCGCTGCTGGACTCGTATCGCCTGGTGTACCAGTCGGATTCGATCGTCAACTGGTGCCCCGGCCTGGGCACGGTGCTGTCCAACGAAGAGGTCACCGCCGACGGCCGCAGCGAGCGCGGCAACTTCCCGGTGTTCCGTAAGCGCATGTGGCAGTGGATGATGCGGATCACCGCCTACGCCGATCGCCTGGTCGACGACCTGGACACGCTGGACTGGCCGGACAACGTGAAGTCCATGCAGCGCAACTGGATCGGTCGCTCGCGCGGCGCGCAGGTGCGCTTCGACGCGCCCGACGGCGAGCAGATCGAGGTCTTCACCACCCGCCCCGACACTTTGTTCGGCGCCACCTACGTCGTGCTGGCGCCCGAGCACGAGCTGGTCGACAAGCTGACCGCCGCCGCCTGGCCGGACAGCACCGCCGCCGCGTGGACCAACGGCGGCGCGGCCACCCCGGCGGAAGCCGTTGCGGCGTACCGCACGTCGATCGCCGCCAAGACCGATCTGGAGCGCCAGGAGAACAAGGAGAAGACCGGCGTCTTCCTGGGCTCCTACGCGACCAACCCGGCCAACGGCAAGCAGGTGCCGATCTTCATCGCCGACTACGTGCTGAGCGGCTACGGCACCGGCGCGATCATGGCCGTGCCCGGCCACGACCACCGCGACTGGGACTTCGCCACCGCGCTGCAACTGCCGATTCTCGAGGTGATCGACGGTGGTGACATCACCGACGGCGCACACGCCGGCGAGGGCAAGCTGATCAACTCCGACTTCCTCAACGGCCTGGAGGTCGACGAGGCCAAGGCGACCATGATCGGTCACCTGGAGGCCGAGGGTCACGGCACCGGCACGGTCCAGTACAAGCTGCGCGACTGGCTGTTCGCCCGCCAGCGCTACTGGGGCGAGCCCTTCCCGATCGTCTACGACGCCGACGGAGTCGCGCACGCGCTGCCGGAATCCATGCTGCCCGTGGAACTCCCGGAGATGGCGGACTTCGCGCCGGTCACCTTCGACCCCGACGACGCGAACTCCGAGCCGTCCCCGCCGCTGGCCAAGGCCACCGACTGGGTGAACGTGGAACTGGACCTGGGCGACGGACCCAAGCAGTACCGCCGCGACACCAACGTGATGCCCAACTGGGCCGGGTCCTCCTGGTACCAGCTGCGCTACGCCGACCCGACCAATGCCGAGACGTTCTGCGCCGAGGAGAACGAGAAGTACTGGCTGGGCCCACGCACGGCCGAGCACGGCGCGGACGATCCGGGCGGCGTCGACCTGTACGTCGGCGGCGTGGAGCACGCGGTGCTGCACCTGCTGTACGCGCGGTTCTGGCAGAAGGTGCTCTTCGACCTGGGTGACGTCTCCGGCAGCGAGCCCTACCGCCGCCTCTACAACCAGGGCTACGTGCAGGGCTACGCCTACACCGACGAGCGGGGCGCGTACGTGCCCGCCGCCGAGGTCGTCGAGCGCGACGCCAAGTTCTTCTGGACCGGCGCCGACGGCGTCGAGATCGAGGTCAACCAGGAGTACGGCAAGATCGGCAAGTCGCTGAAGAACGCCATCTCGCCCGACGAGATGTGCGATCTGTACGGCGCCGACACCTTCCGCTTCTACGAGATGTCGATGGGTCCGCTGGACACCTCGCGTCCCTGGGCCACCAAGGACGTCGTCGGCGCGCACCGCTTCCTGCAGCGGGTGTGGCGCCTGGCGATCGACGAGGAGACCGGCGCGGTGAAGGCCACCGACGCCGCGCCCTCGGACGCGACCCTGCGCCTGGTGCATCGCACGATCGCCGGTGTCGACGAGGATCTGGCCGCGCTGCGCGACAACACCGCGGGCGCCAAACTGATCGAGCTGACCAACCACCTCACCAAGAACTACCCCGACGGCGCCCCGCGCGCCGCCGTGGAACCCCTGGTGCTGATGCTGGCCCCGCTCGCCCCGCACATCGCCGAAGAACTGTGGGAACGCCTGGGGCACACCACCTCCCTGGCCCACGGCCCCTTCCCGATCGCCGATCCGGCCCTGCTGGTCGCCGACTCGGTGGAGTACCCGATCCAGGTGAAGGGCAAGGTGCGCAGCCGGATCCAGGTGCCCGCCGACGCCGATCCGGCCACGATCGAGGCCGCCGCGCTGGCCGACGAGAAGGTCGTCGCGCTGCTCGAGGGCGCGGCACCGCGCAAGGTGATCGTCGTGCCGGGCAAGATGGTCAATATCGTGCCGTGAGCCTGGTACCCGTTCGACGCGAGGAGCAGCACCGATGACCGATCCGACCGACGAACGGGTACCCGAGTCCCAGGGCACGCCGGCGGGGATACCGTACGACTGGCGGCGCTGAGGTTCAGGCCCGTACCTGGAGCACGTCGTTCAAGGTGACCAGCGACAGGTTGCGCTCCTTGATGATGTCGACCAGCTGGCCGTAGCAGTGGGTGACCGGCGGGAAGTTCGCGTGGCCGATGACGATCGTCTGGGCGGCGAAATACTTTCGCGCGCACTCGATCAGGTACTCCTCGGTGATCAGACCCGAGTCCGACAGCGAGCCGTACCACATGGTCGGCACGGTGTAGCCGAGGTCCGCGGCCACCTTGTCGACAGTGGCGTCGTGATAGCCGAACGGTGGCCGGTAGAACGGCGTGCCGTCGACACCGAAGTTGTTGCGCAGGAAGGTCTTCGTGCGGCCGAGCTGGTCGGCGACCGCGCTCGCGCTGATCTTGGTGAGCGCGGCGTGGTCCCAGGTGTGGTTGCCGAGCTGGATCTGACCCGACTCCACCAGCGGACGCAGGGCGTCGCGGTGGATCGTCCAGGACTCGTAGTAGCCGGTGACGAAGAAGGTGAAGCGGGCGCCGGTGTCCTTGGCCCACTGCACGTAGGCGCCGACCACCTCGGGGCTGGCGCCGTCGTCGACCGTGAGCGCCATGCTGGAGCCCTGGCCCGGCAGCGCGGTGATGGTCTCGGCGGGGATGATCGACTTCGGCCCGCCGGGCGGCGGCGGGAGCTGCGGCTTGGCCGGGGCCGGCGGCACGGTCGGCGGGGCGGGGATCTCGCCACCCGAGCCCGCGCTCACAGCCTCGCCCTCGGCGGTGGCGCAGCCGGTCAGCGCCACCGCGCCGCCCGCCGCGAGCAACGCCAGCATTCGACGTCTATCCACTTACGACAACCCCTACTCGAAACAGGTGCACCGGACTCCGACGGCCGGGCACGACTCACAAACAGCGGGACCGTACCCACTGAATCCGGCGAGCAGCTGAACCGGCGGGCACATTCGGGCGAACTGCGACGACCCCCAGCCGCTTCGTTCACACGAGAAGCGAGGCTACCGAATCAGCCGCGTCCGTGTCGGCCTGGCCGCATGCTGATCGCAAACGCCGCCGTCCCGGCGGGATGGGGCATCGGTCCTGGTCAACGCGGTCGCAGCACGATCTCGGTGGGATGCCCGTCGCGCGGGGTGTCGACGGCGGCGCGGACCGCGCCCGCCACCGTCTCGGGGGTGAGGAATTCCTCCGGGCGGTACTCGCGGCCCTCGTCGGCGACGATAGCGCGCTGCATGTCGGTATCGATGCGGCCGGGGAAGATCGAGGTCACCCGCAGGGTGGGTTCCTCCAGCCGCAACGCGTCGGCGAAGGCGCGCAGACCGAACTTGCTCGCCGCGTACGAACCCCAGCCGGGATTGGCACGCAGACCCGCACCCGAATTGATCAGCACCACATGTCCGTTCGCGGCGCGCAGGGCGGGCAGCAGCACCCGGGTCAGCTCGGCCACCGCGATCAGGTTGACCTCGAGCGTGCTGCGCCACTGGTCGACCGAGGACTCCGCGACGGTCCCGAGGTCGGCGATGCCCGCGTTGTGGACGAGCACATCGAGGCGCTGGATCTCACTCGCCGCCGCGGCGACGGCCGGATAGTCGGTCAGCACCACCGGCCAGCCGGTCGCACCGGGCAGCTCGGTGCGGATCGGGGTGAGCGCCTCGGCGGAGCGAGCGCCGAGCAGCAGGTCGTGGGTCGGCGCGAGCTCCCGGGCGATCGCCGCCCCGAGTCCACGGCTCGCGCCGGTGATCAAAGCGGTCGGGGCCGGAGTACTGGTCACCGTCATGGGGCCCACGCTAGCGCCCGTATCGAGGTCACCACGCGGTGGTGGCGTCCACCTCCCGGCCGATGCCTACCTCAGAGCGTGGTGAGCAAGTGTCCAGCGAGGTGGGCATGGGGGGCGGTGCCGGCGAATCCGGCAAATCCGGCTGGGGGGGCATTTCGGCTGGATGTCCGTGTGGTTCGGGCGTAGATCGGCGGGTCACGCTAGTACCGTCGAGGCATGACCGATCCCCGGTACAACTACGGACCAGCTAACCCGCAGTATCCCCACGGGCAGGAGCCGCAGCCCCAACCGAAGGTCAATGTGGGCAAACTCTGGGCCGGTGGCATCGGCACCGCGGTCGTCGCCGCGCTGCTGGTGGTGGTCGCGATCATGCTGGTGCGCGGCGTGCTCGGCATCGCGATCCTCTCGCCCGAGGGCGCCGGCGCCTACGGCACGGTGTCGACCACCTCCTACGCGCTGGCCGCGGCGGGCGCGGCGCTGCTGGCGACAGCCCTGCTGATGGTGCTGCTGCTGGCCATGCCCAGTCCGCTGACCTTCTTCACCTGGATCTGCCTGCTCGTCACGGCCGTCGCGGTGATCCTGCCGTTCACCCTGGTCGCCGACATGGACGCCAAGATCGCGACCGCGGTGATCAACCTGCTCGTCGGGCTGTGCATCACCACCATGCTCAGCTCGGTCGGCTCGGCCGCGCAGAACGACCCGCGTCAAGTGGGGTACTGACCATCACAGGCCTGCCGGGATGCCATTCGGCCTGGTCGGTCGCAGAATAGACAGATGACAGACCCAGGGTTCACCCCCACGCAGCTCGCGGCCCGCGCCGCCTATCTCCTGCGCGGCAACGACCTGGGCACGATGACCAGCGCCGCGCCCCGCCTCTACCCGCACATGTGGAGCTGGGACGCGGCGTTCGTCGCGGTCGGGCTGGCGCCGCTGAGCGTGGAGCGCGCCGTCGTCGAACTCGACACGCTGCTGTCGGCGCAGTGGAAGAACGGGATGATCCCGCACATCGTCTTCGCCAACGGCGTCGACGGCTACTTCCCCGGGCCCGCCCGCTGGGAGTGTCGCAGGCTGGCCGCCAACGCACCCGACGGGCCCGACACCTCCGGCATCACCCAGCCGCCGGTGCATGCCATCGCGGTACAGCGCATCCTCGACCATTCCCGCAGGCACGGCCGTTCGACCAGGGCCGTCGCCGAGGAATTCCTGAACCGGCGCTGGCCGGATCTGGTGCGCTGGCACCGCTGGCTCGCGCACGCCCGCGACCCCAAGGAGACCGGACGCGTCACGCTGTACCACGGCTGGGAATCCGGAATGGACAACTCGCCGCGCTGGGATCGCGCCTACGCCAACGTGATTCCGGGCGAGGACCTGCCGCCGTACCGGCGCGCCGACACCGCCATCATCTCCGATCCCACCCAGCGCCCCAGCGACCGCGAATACGACCGCTACCTGTGGCTGGTCGAGCAGATGCGGCGGGCGAACTACGACGACTACCAGCTCACCTCGGTGATGAGCTTCGCCGTCGAGGACGTGTTCGTCTCGGCGATCTTCGCGCTGGCCTGCGAGGTGCTGGCCGATATCGGCGAGGAGTACAAGCAGCCGCACGCCGATGTCCGCGAGCTGCACGGGTGGGCCGACCGGTTCCGCAAGGGCGTGGTCGCCACCACCGACGAACGGACCGGCGCCGCCCGGGATTACGACGTGCGGCTGCAACGCTGGATCGGCACGGAGACGCTGGCGATGTTCGCGCCGCTGCTCTCGGGCGGGCTGCCCCGCCCGGCCGAACGCGCCCTGCTCAACACCTTCGAGGGCCCACGCTTCTGCGGTCACCCCGACCTGCGCTACGCGCTGCCGCCGTCGACCTCGCCGGTCTCCAAGGACTTCCGCCCGCGCGAGTACTGGCGCGGGCCGGTGTGGCCGGTGATGAGCTGGCTGTTCTCCTGGGCGTTCGCCCGGCGCGGCTGGGCCGAGCGCGCCTACATGCTGCGCGCGGAAGGACTGCGCCAGGCCAGCGACGGCAGCTTCGCCGAGTACTACGAGCCCTTCACCGGCGCGCCCCTGGGCAGCATGCAGCAATCCTGGACCGCCGCTTCGGTTCTCGACTGGCTCGGCTGAGTCAGTACTCCCCGCCGACGGCCCGCGGCTCGACGGTGATGCCGAGTTCGCGGGCCAGGGTGGCGGCCAGTGATTCCAGGTCACCGCCCTCGATGGTGGCGCCGCGCAGCGCGGTCAGTCCGTACACGCCGGTCAGGTCGCACTCCTCGAAACGCAGGTTCTGCTGCGGTCGGGCATCGCTGAACCGGGCGCCGGTGAGATTGCAGCGCTCGAACCGGACATTGCGGAACTCGGTGCGCTGGAAATCGGCCTGGCGCAGGTCGCAGTCGCGGAAAACGACGGTCCGCAGCCGGGATTCGGCGAAGGAGGCCAGATCCGCGCGGCTCGAGTCGACGAGCACGTCGCGCAGCACGCCCGCGGTCCAGGACAGTCCGGTGAGTCTGCCGTGCGCGATCTCGGTCTCGAACATCGAGGAGTCGTCGGCCTGCACGTTGGCGAGATCGCAGACGCGCAGGGCGGATTCGCTGACAGTGGCCTGACGCAGGGTGCTCGGGAAGCGGACGCTGTCGAACAGGCAGCCCTCGGCGGTGAAGCCGTGGACGTGGACCTCGGCGAAGTCGGCGCCGCGATACTCGACCGCGGCCGCGGTGCGATCGTCGGCCGGGTCGTCGGCCGAGGTCGCCGGTCGCAACCCGCCCGGTGCTGCCACCGCCGGCTCGAATCGCACCGCACGCTTGCGCGCCATCGCCCACCACTCCCGTCGTCGGATGTCGGCACCAAGATACGGGCACCCACCGACCGGTTCGGGTGTCCAGGCCGCTGACCGAGGGCGCGGCCAACTATTCGACAACACCTCATCAGTAACACTGGTCACACCCGTATCGATGACCTACGGTCGAGGGCCATGGACACCAAGCGCTGGAGTTCGACGGTTCGCCGCAGTTTCACCGCGCTGTCGCTGGTCGCGCTGGCCGGGCTCGTGCCCGTGCCCGCGCAGGCCGGGCCGAGCGGGCCCGATGTGTCGTCCTGGCAGCATGTGGACGGCCGGATGATCGACTGGCACGCGGTCCGCGCGGCCGGTCATCAGTTCGCGATGGTCAAGGCCACCGAGGGGCTGCACTACCTCAACCCGTACTTCGTAGCGGACAGCCTGCTCATGCGCACGGCCGGCATCGCCCGCGGCACCTACCATTTCGCCAGACCGGAGCTGCCGCCCGAACCGCAGGCGGCGCTGTACGCGACCACGGTCCTCGGCCAGAACGGACCGCTCGACCTGCCGCCGGTGCTGGATCTGGAGACCTCGGGCGGCCTGCCACCGGACGCGCTGATCGACTGGACGCAGCGCTACCTGAACACGGTTCAGGCCATCACCGGCCGTGCCCCGATCATCTACACCTACCCGAACTTCTGGAAGACGGCGATGGCCGACACCAGCCTGTTCACCCGCTACCCCCTGTGGATCGCCGACTACCGGGGCGAAGCCGAACCCGAAGTCCCCGGCAACTGGCCCGCCTGGACCTTCTGGCAGACCACCGACCGTGGCAGCATCCCCGGCATCGGCGGCGCCACCGACGTCAACGTCTACAGCGGCGCCCAGGGCGACTTCGCCCGCTTCGCCAACATGCCGAGCTTCGGCAGCAGCTAGCCGCCACGATTTCATCCGCAACGGGTGAGGTCGCGAGGCCGCCCAGCCGCGATCCTGCCTACGACGGCAGACGACGGAGGAGCGCGGGATGAGCATCGTGGTAGACGTGGACAACTTCACCCGGGTCGAGTCCGACACGATGATCCAGCGCATGCTGCCGATCATCGGCGGACTCGGCCTGTTCAAGCACGACCGTGAGCTCGCCCCACTGGACCAACAGCCGGTGATCCGCCAGAACCGCGACACGCTCTACTCGACCGCCATCGTCGCGCTCGTCGACGGCAGCGCCACGCTGACCGTCCCGGAGGCGGGCGAGCGCTACCTGTCGGTGATGGTGATCAACCAGGACCACTACATCAATCGCGTGTTCCACCGCGCGGGCACCTACGAACTGACGCGCGCGGACTTCGGCACCGACTATGTCGTCGTCGCCGCGCGAATCCTGTTCGACCCCAACGACCCGGCCGACCTCGCCGAGGTCCACCGGCTCCAGGACGGCCTGACCGTCGAAGCCGGACCGCAGCCCGCCTTCGACTACCCCGACTACGACGCCGCGAGCCACAAGCAGGTCCGCGACGCCCTGTTGGCGCTGAGCAAGACGATGGTCGGGTTCACCCGGGCGTTCGGCAGCGCCGAGCAGGTCGACCCGGTCCACCATCTGGTCGGTACGGCGGCGGGGTGGGGCGGCCTGCCCGATGCCGAGGCGTACTACCTCAATATCACCCCGGAACTGCCCGTCGGTGAGTACACGATGACTTTCCGCGATGTCCCCGCCGACGCCTTCTGGTCGCTGAGCGTCTACAACGGCGACGGCTACTTCGAGCCCGGCCCCAGCGGCATCACGAACGTGAACTCGGTCTTCGCCGCCCGCAACGACGACGGCTCCACCACGGTTCGCCTCGGCTCGACCGGTCCCGGCGTCGAGAACGGCATTCCGCTGCCCGCGGGCTGGAATCTCCTGATCCGCCTCTACCGCCCCAGGCTCGACGATCTCGCCGACTGGCAGGTACCGAAGGTCGAGCCTGCATGACAAACGCCACCACCAGAATATGGTCATACTTGTGACCATGAAACTGGCTGAAGCGAAGGCAACACTGACCGACTGGTAGCCGTCGACGACTTGGCATCGATGGAGGAACCATCGCGATCCTGTCCGATCCGGCAACGGTCGGCCGGTCGATCTCCTCGGATGCCGAACTCGCCCGTGGCGAGGTCGTGACCGAGGACGAACTGGCTCAGGCGATGGCAGTCCGCCGCGCGATGGCGCATCGAACCGCGTGATCTACCGGATCGACGACAAACGCAAGGTGGTCACGGTGGTCGACGTGACCACCGCCGTGATGTCTACTGGTCGTAGTCCGGAGTCCCAGAAAACGACGAAGCCGCTACTCGCCCAGTCGAGTAGCGGCTTCATCAGCGGGACGGGTGTCGGCTAGACGCCGATGCGGCCGCCGTTCTTCTTCCACACGACCGCGACGGCCGGGCGGGGCTGGGCCGTGCCGCCGTCGGGCCAATGGGACTGCGGGTTGTCGGGGGTGGCGTCGTCGGCCTCGCCCGGGTGCTGGACCGCGACGATGACGCGCTGCTCGGTGACGATCGGGCCGCAGGTCTCGGCACCCTTGGGGACGGTGAGGAACTGTTTGGTCTCACCGCGGTTGGGGCCGTCGAGGATCACCGAGAACAGGCCGTCGTTGGTCTTGAGGGCGTTGCCGTCGGTGGAGATCCACAGGTTGCCGTACGGGTCGAAGGCCAGGTTGTCCGGGCAGGAGATCGGGCTGACCTTGGTCTTGTCGAAGCCGGCGAAATAGGTGTCGGCGGCGGCGGGGTCACCGCAGACCAGCAGCAGCGACCAGGTGAAGTCGGTGCCGGTGTGGTTGTCGGTGAGCTCGAGGACCTGGCCGTTCTTGTTCAGCTTGCGCGGGTTGGCCTCGTCGACGCCCGGCTTGTCGTCCTTGGCGCGGTTGTCGTTGTTGGTCAGCGCCACGTAGACCTTGCCGGTGAACGGGTTGGCCTCGAAGTCCTCGGGGCGGTCCATCTTGGTGGCGCCGACCTTGTCGGCGGCCAGGCGGGTGAACACCGCGACCTCGGCGGCGCTCATGCCGTCCACCAGGGACTTGCCCTTGCCGTCGTCGCCGGTCTCGAGCAGCGGAATCCACTGGCCCTTACCGGTGAAGCCCTTGTCGGAGGGAACGGTGCCGCTGCCGTCGATCTTGTCGGGGTGGTCGCCGGTCAGCTTCGCGACGTAGAGGGTGCCCGCGTCGAGGATCGTCATGTTGTGCCGCATCGCCGAAGCGCCGGTGCCGGACTGGATCTTGCGCGAGGACACGAACTTGTACATGTAGTCGAACTTCTCGTCGTCGCCGGTGTAGGAGACGACGTCACCCTTGTCGGTGACATAGATCGAGGCGCCCTCGTGCTTGAGCCTGCCCATCGCCGAGTGCTTGACCGGCGTCGATGTGGCGTCCCACGGGTTCACCTCGACGACATACCCGAAACGGTTGGCCTCGTTGGGTTCCTGGCTCAGGTCGAAGCGCTTGTCGGTGCGCTCCCACTGGTTCGGGGTGCCGCCCTTGGGGAAGCCATAGCGCTTGACCCGGCCCTGCGGGTCGGAGGCCTTGTCGCCGTTGGCGAAGTAGCCGTTGAAGTTCTCCTCACCGGAAAGCACGGTGCCCCAGGGGGTCACGCCACCGGCGCAGTTGGCGAAGGTACCGAGCACCTTGGTGCCGGAGGGGTCGGCGCCGGTGACGGTGAACGCGCTGCCCGCGGCGGGGCCGGTGAGGGTGAACTCGGTGTCGGCGGTGACGCGGCGGTTGTACTTGCCGAAGACGGGGGTGAGCTTGCCGGAACCGGCCTCGCCCTTGACCTCGACGACGGTCATGCCGTGCGCGGCCTTGGTGATGGCGATCTGCTCGTCGGTCGCGGCGTCCTTGTTGTAACCGCGGAACATCATCGGGCCGGTGGTGTACTCGTGGTTGACCACGAGCAGGTAGCTGTTGGCCTGGCCCTCGATCGGCAGCAGCGCGGCGAAGTCGTTGTTGTAGCCGAACTGCTTGGCCTGCGCGGCCGCGCTCTGCTTGTCGAAGTCGAACGCGGGGGCGTCGGCGAAGATCGGATCGCCCCAGCGGAGCACGACCTGCTGCTCGTAGCCGTCCGGGATGACCAGCGCGTCTTCCTTGTTCGGCGCGACGGCGGTGAACGCCGTTCCGGTGCCGGGAGTGCCCGCCGGCGTCGGCGCCGGGGTGGTGGCGGTCTCGGCGGCGTCGTCGCCGCAGGCGGCCAGCGCGCCCGCCGCGCCGAGGGCGAGCACGGCGGCGGCGCCGCCCTTGATCAGGCCGCGACGGTTCAGGCCGCTGACGATGTCACCGAAGTAGGCGCCCTCGGACGTGTTCGGCGGCTCGTGGAAGCAAGCATTGCCACACTTGTATTCACAGGTCAGGGCGGCGCGTGCCGACTGGCCGTCGTGCTTGACGAACAGGGCGAGCGGTTTCGGACTCACGGTGACTCCTGAGTAGGTCGGACTTCGCCGCACGGTAGGCAGCCCAGGCGAGCCATCGGGAACGCGAAGATGAACACACGACCAAAACTCGGCGAGTGCTGTACTCGCCGAGTTCGGTGGGTTCGGTTGTCATCAGGCGTTGACCGGCAGGGCGATCACCACCTCCTGCTCGTTGCCGGGCAGGTAGTGCACCTGCAGGATCCGGCCGACCTGCACGTGGCCGATCGCCGACGGCGGCAGGAACTTCTCGGCGCTGG
The DNA here is from genome assembly GCF_044744725.1 of Nocardia sp. NPDC087230. Taxonomy (NCBI): domain Bacteria; kingdom Bacillati; phylum Actinomycetota; class Actinomycetes; order Mycobacteriales; family Nocardiaceae; genus Nocardia; species Nocardia sp. NPDC087230. The sequence continues at coordinate 1,202,394 of NZ_JBIUYV010000002.1, read as the reverse complement.
TCTGGAAGGTGCTGCCGTCCGGGCGGGTGACCACCAGGCCGAGGATGATCTCGGTGTACCCACCGCGGATCCGGCCGAGGACGTCGAGGCTGCGGACCACCGCCTGGGCGGCCAGGCCGCGCTCGGCGATGTCGAGCTTGCCGCGGGTGGTGATGCCCTTGCGGATGAGCGATTCGTTCATCGCCCGCTGCGCGGCACCGGAGTCACCGGAGCGGTCCACCTCGACCTTGTCGGTGCGGCCCGGCAGATACCGGACCGGCAGCACGACGCCGGGCTGCAGCAGCGCCAGCTCGGTGAGTGGCACGATCATCTTGGCGTGCGAGTCGAAGACCTTCCCGTCCGCGCCTTCGACGCGGAATTCGATCCGCACCTGCGGCTGATCGTTGACCGAGACCCCGGTCTGGCGGAACGAGGTGATGGTGCCGATGCCCACCTCGCCCTGGCGGAACTCGCCGCTGTTACGGCCGGTGAAAGCCTCCATGATGCCGTCGCCGGTGAAGGCGAAGACCATCGGCACGATGGTCAGGGCGATGATCGGCAGCGCCATCTGCGGGCCGACCCAGCCGAGCATGCCGCCGGTGAACTCGTCGGGGGTGTAGGTGAGGCCGTAGTAGAGGTAGTAGCCGATGGACAGGACCCCGAAGGCGACCGCGGCCGCGCGGAGCTTGGATTTCATGATTCCTCCTCGTGAAGTGGTGCGACCGGGTCGCGATCAGGTCAGGCGATCGTGGTGCAGGCGAAGGTGATGTCGAACTTCGCGGTGGCCGGGCCCGCCAGCGGGTTGGTCATGTCGGGGGCGCTGACGCCCTCGCCGGTGATGCGGAAGGTGTTGCCGTCCTTGGCGAGCTTGGCCGAGCCGCCCGGCTGGCCGTTGCCGTAGCCGACCGCGTAGGGCAGGCCGTTCGAGCCGCCCTGGGTGCCGGCGATCGCCACCGCCTGGACGGTGTCGCCCTCGACCGAGGCGCTGACCGAGAGGTTGCCGTAGGTGGCGTTGGCCAGGTCGGTCAGCGCGAGCGCCAGGGTGCCGCCCTGCTTGGCGCAGGTGGTGTCGAACTTGGCGGCGAATTCCTTGCCGTCGACGCTGGCGGTGGACTTGCCCGCGGCGGGCGCCGGGGCGGCCGAGCCGGTGCTCGACGGGGTCGAGCTGGTGCCGGAGTCGCTGCAGCCGGTGACGAACAGCGCGGTGGCGGCGGCGGAAGCGGCGAGGGCGGCGATCAGCTTGGTGTTCATGGTGTTTCCGTTCTCTCGGTTGAGCGGGCCGGTTCTCGGTGGCCCGTTGAGAGAAAGGTAGAAATCATCGGCGCCCTACCGATCCCAACTTTTCCGTGCGCCACCCGCCGGAAATGCCGTTAACCTGGTCGAATGCGAAGACCCCGCGCCCTGGTGCTCGACGAGGTGTGGCGCGGGCTCGACGGCGTCGACGCCTTGAGCGGGCCACAGGGCGGCCCGCTGCGCCGCACTGTGAAGCTGATCCTCGACCCGCTGGTCATCCGGCCCGTGCAGCATCCGCTGTGCGCGGGCACCGTGCTCTCCGCCGACGGCAGCACGCTGCTGACCTCGCTGGTGCTGGCCCAGTCCGACGTGCTGCGGGCCTGCGCCGAGTGGTTCACCGTGCTCAAGCAGGTGCGCCGGGCGCTGCGGATCACCGAGGGCAATGCCCAGGACCTGTACTTCCAGCGCTGTTTCGAACTGGCGACCGTGCACGGCGCGCCCGGCCCGGACGCGCGGGCACGGGCCGAGGCGATGCTGCGCGAGGTGCACGAGAGTACCGGCGGGCGCACCACGGCGGCCCTGAAAGACCATGTGACCGACCCGCATCGGCTGGTGGAGCTCACCGCGCTGCTCGACGTCGCCTGGAACCGGCGGCCGCTCTCGGAGTTCGGGGTCCGCGATCTGGCGCCCGCGCTGACCGAACTGCTCGAGGCGAGCACCCTGGCCCGCGACGGTGATCCCGCCGACGCGGGCCCTCTGCTCGACGAACTCGTCGAGGACCAAGCGGGCACCCACCGCGGCATCGCGCTGTGGCGCGCGCATCCGGCGCACGGCGCCGACGACCTCGGACTGACGATGCACACCTGTCCCCAGCGTCCCGACCTGGGCGCTTCGGCGTCGACCGCGAATCTCGGACTGCCGTTCGACCGCACCGTGTACGAGCGGGTCTTCACCGTGCTGCAAGGCAGTGTCGACCGCACCGATCTCCCGGACATCCCGGAGCTGGTCACCACGGAGATCTCCCGCAGTTGCTCGCCGTGGGGTCTGCTGGACGAATCGCTGCGGGTGACCGCGGCCGCGGGTTGCGAACTGGCACTGGGACTCTCGCCGATCACTACCTCCGACGATGGCGACACCGGGTCCTCGCGCGCCCACGAGGTGGTCAACAGCCGCTGGCGACGAGAGGCGTACGTGCTGCAGGCGCGGCGTTACGCGGTCCATGTGGTCGACGGCGCGACCGGCCCGCTGGCCGCCGTCGCCGCCGAACTGCGCACGCCGTGGCGTCCCTATCTGCGCAGGTTATGGGTCCGGCTGCACGGGCGCGACGTGCGGGAGATGCCGGTCTTCGAGCCGGGCGAGCTGTGGGACCTGCTCGACGGGGTCGCGCGCTCGGTGATCCTGGACCACCGGACCAGGGTGAAGCAGGCACTCACCACCCGGGGTGAGCACACGACGATGCGAGCGAGGGCGAGCTGATGACGACGATCCGCGTCCAGCGCGCGGCGGGCACCGTGACACTGATTCCCCAGGACGCGCCCACCACCCCGCCGACAGTGCTCGACGACACGCCCACCCTCGACGCGCTCGTGCTCGACGTGGTCGGCGGCCATCTGAGCTGGAGTCTGCTTGCCGGACAGCCACTTCCGGCAGCCGTGCTGGACGACCCGGACGCCGCGCAGGACTGGCTGTGGGCCGTCTACGGCGAGGAGGCCGCGCTCACCGTCGCAGACGGACAGCGACGCACCCTGACCGCGGCCCCGCTACGGCCCGACCTCACGGCCGCGCTGCGGCGACTCGCGTACGCGCACTGGGCGACTCGGTGGTGGCCCGCGTCGACCGTCGAAGGCATTCCCGCACTCGATCCGGTGCTGCTGGCCGCCGATGTCGAGGAGTTGACCGAGGCATGCGATATGGCGCTCGACGTCGAAGTGCCGACATCACTCGACCGCCTGGCCGGATTCGGAGTATCCGATCGGACGTCGGCAGCGAATTCGGTAGCGGCGGAGGACCCTTCCCGAGGCGGCGGCGGGCCGAGCGGGTCAGCGGATTCGACGGGGCAGGAATGGCCCGGTCTCCGGGCCGAGCAGTCCGACACCGGGCCGGGGTCCACCCGCGCGGACGATTACGCGCTCGCCGCGGGCGGTGCCGGCGAAACCGGCGGCCTCGTGTTCGCGCGCGGCAGTGGTGAATGCGACTGGCGTCGGTGTCCGCCCGGCCTCCTCGACGCGGGCGGCGGCGCGGTGTCGTGGCAGGTCCTGCGGACGGACGGAGTATCGACTGTGCAGGTCAGCGTGGTCGCGGCACCCGGTTGCCCGCGCGAGGTGCCCGCGCATCTGCGCCCGCACGCACGCATCACCGCCGGTACCGAGGTCGCCGAGGTGGCGTTGCGACGCCGAGGTGACGCCTGGGTCGGCACGGCCCCAGTCGGCGAGTTCCTCGGCCGCGAACTGACCGTCGACGTCTTCGTGCCCGGTGTCGGACCGGCGGGCCCGCAGCCGGACGAGGCACCCGCGCGCGGACTGATCCGGGACTTCGCCCGGCAGCGGCTCACCGGATCGTCGACCGGCGAACCGCTGCTCGGCGCCGAAGCCGTGGCCGCCGCGGATGATTCGGACTTCTGATGCTCGCGGCGAATCCCCCGATGTCGAGCGCCGCGACGGCGCGGGCCACGACAGCCGAACGCGACGACCGTCCCCGACCGAGGCGAGGTAGCAGATGGCAGCGGTAGGCAAGACCTCCGACAAGGACGATGCCCAGCTCACCGAGGGGTACGAGGCGTATCAGCGCGGCGATCTCGTCGGCGCGCTGGCGATCTTCGAGCGGGTGGCCGACGGCGCGGCGCCGCGGTTGCGCAGCGCGGCGCTGATCAATGCCGCGAGCATGGCCGACGAGATCGGCGAGCATCGGCGCTCGGTCGAGTTGTTCCAGACCGCGCTGGCCGTGCTGCCCGAGGACGCGGCGCACCAGCGGCCCGCCGCCCTGGTCAACCTGTCGCAGGCGCAACAGCATCTCGGTGAGCTCGACGCGGCGCAGCAGTCGCTCGAGCAAGCGCGCGAGCTGCTCGCCGACACCACCGACCAGGGCATGGTCCGGGTGGCCTGCCTGCTCTCGCTGACCGCGGTGGCGCTGCACCGCGGGCAGTGGGCGCACGCCGCCGAGCTGGCGCACGAATCACTGGGCGCGACCGAACGTTTCGCGCCGGGACTGGCGGGCCATCCGTTGATGAACCTGGCCGCGAGCTCGTTCGAGACCGGCAGGCACGAGATGGCCTTCGACTTCGCCCGGCAGGCGATGAGCGCCTTCGCCGCGACCGGCGATCAGGCCGCGGTCGCCGAGGCGTCGCAGAACCTGGCGATCATGCTGGTCAGGGCGGGGCGCTACGACGAGGCCGAGGAGCCGCTGCGCTCCAGCCAGGAATTCTTCGAGGGCGCCGAGCTGGGGCACTGGTCCGGAATCGGCTACAAGACGCTGGGTTTCCTCGCGGAAGGCCGCGGCGACTACGTCGCCGCGCGCACCCACTACCTGCGGGCACTGGATCGTTTCGACAGCACCGGGGTGGTCCTCGACGCCGCCGACGTCCGGTTGCGACTGGCCACCGTGCTGTTCGCCCTCGGCGACCCGCGGCGCTGCGAGGAGCTGCTCGCGGCGGCCTTCGCCGAGTACTCGGCACACGCCCTCGGCCTGCACTGCGCCCAGCTCGACTACTGGCACGCCGAACTGCTGCACACCGCGATCGAGCGGGCCACGCACCCGGATCCGGCGCTGGTCGCGCAGGGGGTCGGGCTCGCGGTGCCCGCCGCGCTGGCGATCGACGCGGTGCGCCACACCCTGCCCAACGGCAACCAGCGCGAGCACTGGCATCGCGCCGTCGCCGCGCCTGCCATGCGGCTGGCCTTCCGCTTCGCGGTGCTGTCCGGGGACGGGCAACTGGTCAGCGATCTGATCGACACCCAGTGCGCGGGAACGAGTCTCGATCCGGCGGCCTTCGACGACACGGTCACGCCCACGCTCGGATTCGAATTGCTCGACGCCCCCGACGAGGAGCCCGTCTTCGCGCCCGCGCTCCAGCTCGGCGCGGCCCTCGCCGACGTCGCCGCCGCCGCGGGCATTCCCGTCGCACCACCGCCGCGATTGTCCGACGACGGCCGCATCGTGCTGTCGGACTTCATCTCCTACGCCGAGCGACGCTACGCGCGGCCGGTGCGCGATGACCGGGTGATCACGCTATGAACGCCCCGACCGCCGTGATCAGGATGGCCGACGCCGGCGATGTCTACGTGTCGTGGCGGTGGGACGACGACACCGCCGCCCGTGGCGTCGGTACCCTGCCCAGGGATCAGGTTCGCGAGGTGCTGCGGCTGCTGGGCGACGCGGTCCCCGACCCGGCGCGTCCCGACGAGCTGCGGCGGGTGATGACCGAGGGCGCGCTGGCGAACCCCGCCGCGGAAAAGAACCTGGCCCAGGCGCTTTCCCGGGCCCTGCTGCCCTATGGGCTCGCCGTGCAGCTCTACGAGCTGTCCCAGCGCGGCATCCGGCCGCACCTGCGAATCCAGCCCTCGCCACGCCTGGCGCAGGTGCCGTGGGAGATCATCGCGCCCGATCCCGAACTCCGGCTGCTCGATATCGCCGATGTCAGTCTGCTCGCGCCCGCCTCGGTGGTACACGCGCCGGAACGGGTCGTGCGTCGCTGGACCGAGACCGCCGATCTACCGGTCGTCGCGGTGCTCGATCCGCGCGTGCCCGGCTATCGGGCGGACTCCGAGCTGGGCTCGGTCCTCGGCAGGCCGAGCGCCGACACCCTGGTGGCCCAGCATTTCAGCCGCTACGACGGCAGGCTGGTCCCGCACGTCGGCGATCCGGTCGCCCTGTTCCGCCGCACCGACACCGACCGCGAGTGGCTGTCCACGGCGCTGCGGGCCGGCGCCAGCCGACTCGTCTACGTCGGCCATGTCACCGCGCCGCCGCCCGAGTCGGGCGAGAGCGAGCACGCCGAGCTGCACCTGAGTTGCACCGCCGACGCACGCGGCCTGGCGACCCCCACCCGCACCCATCGTCCGCTGTCGGCCAAGGACCTGCTGCTCGGCACGCACACCATCGACCCCGCCCCCACGGCCGGCCGCGCGCTGTGGCCGATGCCGAGCCGGGTCGCCCTGATCGCCTGCGAGAGCGGCGGTGACCTGCGCTTCACCGAGGCCCTCGGCCTCACCACGGCCGCGCTGTCGGCCGGCGCGGAACTGGTGACCGCCACCCGGTGGCCGCTGCCCACCGATCACGCCTTCCACACCTTGACCGCCGCCACCGGGTCTCCGTTGCAGGCCGCCATCTGCGCCGTCGACACGGCGCACGATTCGTCCACACCGGTCCCCACGCTGCTGACCTGGCAGCGGGCGCGGCTGGACGCGTGGCGAGCTGACCCGGCCCCCGAGAACTCACCGCTGCTCTGGGCGGCCTTCGCCACCGTGACCGACTGAGGACCTACTCGGGCAGGCCGAGGCCGGCGGCGAGCACCGGCCACGACCGATGGAAGGCGTCGCGCCAGTAACCCCACGAGTGGGTGCCGGTGGCCTGGCGGTCGAAGGTGGCCGGGATGCCCAGCTCGCCGAGCCTGGTCTCCAGATTGCGGGTGCACCAGTTGACCGCGGCCTCGATGACGCCGCCGACGATGAGCTGATTCGCCAGGCCGGCCGGGGTCGGGTTCATCATGTACGGATCGTCGACGCTGTCGTGCGGGCCGGGCAGACCGGAGGAATCGGAGACGAACAGCCTTGTGCCGCGCAGTTTCTCGGCGTGCAGCACCGGATCGTTGGCAGCCCACGCCGGGTCGTCGTCGGCGCCGTACATATTGCGCACATCGCCGCCGCCGTAGGTCTGCACCACCAGCTTGGTGAACTGCTGACCGATCGGATCGGCGATCTGCGCGCACCCGCTGTATCCGGCGACGGACTGATAGAAGCCGGGCCTGGCCTCGGCCAGCTGGAGCACGGCCGTCGCGGTCATCGAGTTCGCGGCGATGGCGTTGACGCCGTTGGTCCCGAGGGCCTGATCGACCAGCGGCGGCAGCTCGTCGAGCAGGAAGGTGCGCCATTTGTTGCGGCCCAGCGTCGGGTCGTCGCGCTGCCAATCGGTGTAGTACGCCCAGGCGCCACCGATCGGCATCACCACGTTGACGTCCTTGGTGGCGAGGAAATCGCCGACGTCGGTGTTCTGCCACCAGGTCGCCCGGTCCTCGCCGCCGCCCGCGCCGTTGAGCAGGTAGAGCACCGGTCGCGGCCGTGAGGCGTCCTTCGGTCGCTGCACCTTGATCGTGACGGCCTTGTTCATCGCGGCCGAGAAGACCAGCATGCTCAGATCGCGCTCGCCGATCCGGCTGGAGACGATGTGCGAGCCGTCGGCCGTGGTCGGCGTCGCGAGCAGCTTCTTCGATTCGACGATCGGATCACCGCCCTCGGCCAGGCCGTTGCCCGCGCCGAGGACGGTGGCGCATACCGCCAGCACGCACGCGGCGGTCCCCGAAGCCAGTGCGCGCCTGATTGTTCCGACCATCCGCCGAGCTCTCCCCAGAAACTTGAATCGGCAGACATTCGGTTGACCGCCAGGACACCGAACAGTATCCGGCGGGTGCTCGGCCGTCGAGCCGACAGTATTGCGGGCGCGCGACGGCGGTCAGCGGATCAGTGGTCGTCGTAGTGACCGTCGTGGGCCGCGTGCCGGTGGCCGTCGTGGATGTAGTCGACGTGGTCACCGTGTGGCACCGCGACATGCCCGCATCCGGGGCCGTGGACGTGGTCGTGGGTGGAGTGCTGGACGTGTGCTGTGGTCTCGCACTCGTCGAAGTGGCCGTCGTGTTCGCGGTGCAGGTGGCCGTCGTGGACGTAGTCGACGTGATCTTCGTGCGGAACCGCGACATGCCCGCAGGTGGGGCCGTGGACGTGGGTGTGTTCTGGATGCTCGACATGTGCCGTTGTCATCGGTGCTCTCCCTGTACTCGTACCGGTCGATTCACGCTGGAACACCCTCGACATTAACAGTTGCGCATGTGTTGCCATAACCGCGTTCGACCTGGTCAGAGGACCTGGTCGAGGAAGCGGCGCAGGCGCGGGGTCGCGGCGTCGTCGAACACGGCGTCGGGGGTGCCGGTCTCCACGACGACGCCCTGGTCCATGAACACGACGCTGTCGGAGACGCTACGGGCGAAGCCCATCTCGTGGGTCACCACGATCATCGACATGCCGCCCGAGGCGAGGTCGGCCATCAGCGCGAGCACTCCCTTGACCAGCTCCGGGTCCAGCGCCGAGGTGGCCTCGTCGAAGAACATGAGCTCCGGCTTCATGGCCAGCGCGCGGGCGATGGCCACGCGCTGCTGCTGGCCGCCGGACAGCGCGGCGGGCCTGGCGTCGGCCTTGCCGGCGAGCCCGACGATCTCGAGCTGTTCCAGCGCCAGCGCCCGCGCCTGCTCGGCCGACAGCCCGCGCAGCTTGCGCGGGCCGAGCGCGACATTGTCGGCGACCGTCTTGTGCGGGAACAGGTTGAAGTGCTGGAAGACCATGCCGATGCGCTGACGCAGCTTGTCGGGATCGTCGCGCAGCACCGACTTGCCGTCGAGCAGCACGTCGCCGGAATCGGGCTCGTGCAGGCGGTTGAGCACCCGCAGCAGGGTCGACTTGCCCGAGCCCGACGGGCCGATGACGGTCGTCGCGTGGCCGGCCTCGACGTGGATGTCGACCCCGCGCAGGATGTGGTTGTTGCCCAGCGTCAGGTGGAGGCCGGTGCCGGTCAAGGAGGCACTCATGCGCCGCGTCCTTCCGTGATGACAGCCTGCTCGATCGGGTCGGCGGGCGTCGGTTTGCCGGTGCGCATCCGCCCGTCGATGTAGTTCACCAGGTGGGTGAGCGGGATGGTCAGCACGAGATACATCAGGCCCGCGGCGACCAGCGGGGACAGGTTGCCGGTCTGGGCGTTGAGGTCGCGGCCGACAGCGAACAGCTCACGCTGGGAGGCGAGCAGGCCGAGGAAGTAGATCAGCGACGAGTCCTTGATCAGCGCGATGAATTGGTTCATCAGCGCGGGCAGCACCCGCCGCACCCCCTGCGGGATCACTACCAGCGTCATCGCCTGCCGGTAGCCGAAACCGATGGCGCGGGCGGCTTCGAGCTGGCCCGGCTCGACCGACTGGATGCCGGAGCGGAAGATCTCGCCGATGTAGGCGGCCGCGAGCAGCGCCAGCGCGATCGCGCCGAGCCAGTACGGGTTGCCGCCGGTGATGTCGCGGACGACCGGGCCGATGCCGAGGCCGATCAGCAGGATGATCACGACGGCGGGCAGACCACGGAAGATGTCGGTGTAGACGCGGGCGGGCCAGCGCAACCAGCGGGTGCGCGAGATCCCCATCACCGCCAGGATCATGCCGAGCACCGTGCCGAGCACGCCCGACACCAGCGCCAGGATCAGCGTGTTCGGCAGGCCGGTCTTGATCAGATCGGGAAAGGCCTTGCGGTACAGGGACCAGTCGAAGAACGTGTCCTTCAACTGCTGCAGGGTCGACTTCTGCACCGCCTGCTCGGCCTGCCCCGGCTCCTGCGCCGCGGCGATCGCGGCGAAGTCCGGAAGTTGCGGGGCTGGCACGGCTTTGGAGCCGGGCTTCCAGCCCGGCGGCAGTTCACGCGGCACCCAGTCCTCGTAGAGCCGGGCGTAGGTGCCGTCGGCGATCACCGCGTCCAGGCCGGAGTTCAGCGCGTCGATGAGCGGCTGATTGTTCTTGGCGACGGCGTAGCCGACGAAGTTGTCCAGGCTGAAGGTGTTCTCCGAGACCACGATTCCGTCGCCGGGCTTGATCGCGCCCTCGGCCTGGGCCGACGGGGCGACCCAGGCGTCGACCTGGCCCGACTTCAGATTCGCGTAGGCGGTGTTGTAGTCGGGGAACTTCACCGGGTCCAGCTTCAGCTGGTTGACCACGAACTCGTCCTGCACGGTGCCCTGCACGACCGCGATCCTGGTGCTGCCGCTCAGATCACCGAAGCCCTTGATGGCGCTGCCCTGCGGCACGACCAGCGAGAAGTAGCCGAAGTCGTAGCCGTTGGTGAAACCGACCAGCTCCCGCCTGGCGTCGGTGGTGGTGATGTTCGACGAGCCCACGTCGAACCGCTTGCCCGAGACCTGTGCGAGCAGACCGGCGAACTCCGTACCCGAGAACTCGACCCGCAGTCCGAGCTTCTCGCCGATAGCCCTGAGCAATTCGTTGTCGAAGCCGGTGAACGTGCCCTGCCCGTTCACGCAGATGCTCGGCGGCGCGTCCGACAGGGTGCCGACGCTGAGCGTCCCGGGATTGAGCAGTCCGAGCTTGCCGGTATCGATCGACTCGATCGGCGCGGTGGTCGCGGTGGTGTAGCGATCGGTGCCCGCGGTCGCCGAGGAGGCGAGGTTGGTCGGCGCGGCCGTGGCCGCGCTCGCGCCCGGTGGGGAACACAGATCACGGGTCGCCGTGTCACCACTGTCGCCACAGCCGGTCGCGGCCACGCCGACGAGCAGTAACAACGCGGCTAACCGCGCCCGGGTTCGCACAGCACGCACACCTGCCATGGCGATAGACCCTAGCCGCAACCTTGCACGGCGAGGGTTACGCGCACCCCGCGTCGGGACGGATCAGCAGGTCAGGCGAGGCCTTCCAGGAGTTCGGGGTTCACATCGTCGCGCCATTCGATGGCCTTGCGCACGGTGCCGAGGTCGTAGTCGGGCCCGGAGACGCCGACGGTGAACAGCGTGACACCCGCGGCGTGCAACGCGTCGGCTTGCTCGCGACCCTGCCACTGCACCGACCGCTCGATCCGGTCCGCGTCGGCACCGACGGCGGCGGCGTGCTCGGCGAGGACCTTGTTCTTGTGCGCCAGCGTGTCCACATCGACGAAGGAATGCCAGATGTCGGCGTACTCGGCGACCAGGCGCAGCGTCTTGCGCTCGCCGCCACCGCCGATCAGGATCGGGATCTCCCGGACCGGCCCCGGGTTCAGCTTCGCCAGCCTCGTCTTGATCCGGGCCAGGTTGTCCTTCAACAGGTTCAGCCGGGTGCCCGGGGTACCGAAGTCGTAGCCGTACTCGTCGTAGTCCCGCTGGAACCAGCCGGCACCGATCCCGAGGATCAGCCTGCCGCCGCTGATGTGGTCGACCGTGCGGGCCATATCGGCGAGCAGATCGGGATTGCGGTAGCCGCCGCCGGTGACCAGCGCGCCGAGTTCGACCCGCTCGGTCTGCTCGGCCCACGCGCCGAGCATGGTCCAGCACTCGAAATGCGCGCCGGCGGGGTCACCGGTGAGCGGGAAGAAGTGGTCCCAGTTGAAGACGATGTCCACGCCCGCGTCCTCCGCGCGCAACACCGCGTCGCGGATGAGCGCGTAGTCGGGCGCGTGCTGCGGCTGAAGCTGGACTCCGATACGGACTGGACGACTCATACCGCGCTCCTCGGCACTCGGGTGGACTCCGCGCCCGAGGCTACCCGGAAATACCGAGCGGGTCCGGGCGGGCCGCTACGATCCCAGCGACCCTGTACTCGGATCGTCCGGCACGTTCCTGCCGGGATGGGATGTTGAACTACGCATGGCTACCGTCACCTTCGACCGCGCCACCAGGCTCTACGCCGGTGCGACCACACCCGCCGTCGACGCACTCGACCTGGAGATCGCCGACGGCGAATTCCTGGTCCTCGTCGGCCCGTCCGGCTGTGGCAAGTCCACCTCGCTGCGCATGCTGGCCGGCCTCGAGGAGGTCAACGGCGGCCGGATCCTGATCGGCGACAACGACGTCACCAACGCCGAGCCCAAGGATCGCGACATCGCGATGGTGTTCCAGAACTACGCGCTCTACCCGCACATGTCGGTCGCGGAGAACATGGGCTTCGCGCTGAAGCTGGCCAAGGTGTCCAAGGCCGAGCGCGACCAGCGCGTGCTGGAGGCGGCCAAGCTGCTCGATCTCGAGCAGTACCTCGACCGCAAGCCCAAGGCGCTGTCGGGTGGTCAGCGTCAGCGCGTGGCGATGGGCCGCGCGATCGTGCGCCAGCCGCAGGTGTTCCTGATGGACGAGCCGCTGTCGAACCTCGACGCCAAGCTGCGCGTGCAGACCCGCACCCAGATCGCCCAGCTGCAGCGCAGGCTCGGCACCACCACCGTCTACGTCACCCACGACCAGGTCGAGGCCATGACGATGGGCGACCGCGTCGCCGTGCTCAAGGACGGCCTGCTGCAGCAGTGCGCCTCGCCGCGCGATCTCTATCGCGATCCGGCGAACGTGTTCGTCGCCGGGTTCATGGGCTCGCCCGCGATGAACCTGTTCACGCTGCCCGTCGCCGACGGCACGGTCACCATCGGCGGCTACCCGGTGCGGGTGCCGCGCGCGGTGGCCGACGCGGGCGAGGGCTCGGTCGTGCTCGGCATCCGGCCCGAACACCTCGAGGTGGGCAAGGGTGGGCTGCGGATGGAGGTCGACGTGGTCGAGGAGCTCGGCTCCGACGCCTACGTCTACGGTCGCGCGCTCCCCGACGGTGCGGGCGGGCAGGCCGGGGAGACCATTGTGGCGCGGGTGGATTGGCGCAGGCCGCCGGCCAGGGGCGAGCTGCTGGAGCTGACCACCGATCCCGAGCACGTGTACTTCTTCAGCGCCGTGGACGGTCGTCGGCTGCGCTGACTGCGGTCCGGGCGGGCGATCGGTGTCGCTCGCCCGGCTCCGCGCACGTCCGATTCAGCTGTGCGCGTAGTCGCTCGGCGAATGCCCTCACCTGGGCCTATGCTGACCGGGCCCCGGCATTCGCCGGGCGGGGGTCGCGACAGACGAGGTAGCGGAAAATGCGCGTAGCAGTACTCGGCACAGGGCAGGTCGGCCGTCGGCTGGCGAGCAAGCTGGTCGAGACCGGGCACACGGTGACGATGGGGTCGCGCACGGCCGACAATCCCGACGCCACCGCCTGGGCGGCCGAAACCGGCGGCGCTCACGGCACTTTCGCCGACGCGGCGGCCGCCGCCGAGCTGATCGTCAACGCCACCTCCGGCACCGTCTCGCTGGCCGCGCTCACCGCGGCGGGCGCGGCGAACCTGCGCGGCAAGGTCGTCGTCGACGTGTCGAACCCGCTCGACTTCTCCCAGGGCTTTCCGCCGAAACTCGTCGTGCCCGCCGAGGGCAGCGTGGCCGAGTCGCTCCAGGCCGCCTTCCCCGACGCGTTCGTCGTGAAGACGCTCAACACCACCAACAACCAGGTGATGGTGGACCCCGGCCGGATCCCGGGCAAGCACAGCATCTTCCTCAGCGGTGACGACGCCGCCGCCAAGAAGACCGTCACCGAGGTGCTCACCGCGTTCGGCTGGGCTCCGGATCAGCTCATCGACCTGGGCCCCCTCCACACCGCCCGCAGCACCGAGCCGATGGTTCTCCTCTGGGTCAGCCTGTTCCAGGCTCTCGGCACCGAGGACGTGAACATCGGCGTCTTCACCGCCTGAGTGGTTCACCTGGCGACGACCGAGTGCGTCACCCCTCGGGGCGAGGCGATCAGGTGTCCCGGCCCTTCGCGCGCTCGGCGTCGCGGTAGCGCAGGTAGTCGGGGTTGACGCGGACAGCGAGCTGCTCGAGCGGGACCTCGGTGCCGTCGGCGCTGCGCAGTTCGGCGCGGACCGGCGCACCCGTGGTGACGTCGACCCGATGCAGGGGCGCCGGGCCGGGCTGGAGGTAGGTGTCGCCCCACTGCCACAGGGCGACCACCGCGGGCAGTAGGTCGCGGCCCATCTGGGTGAGCACGTACTCGTTGCGGGTGCGCTTGCCTTCTTCCTGGTAGGGGCGCTTTTCCAGGAGCCCGGCCGCGGTGAGCTTGCGGAGCTGGCTCGCGGCGGCGGCATCGGTGATGCCGACGCGGCGGGCGAAGCCGTCGAAGCGGGTGGTGCCGTAGTACGCCTCGCGCAGGATGAGCACCGCCGAGCGCGTTCCGATCAGGTCCATGGCCCGCGCGATCGAACAGCCCGTGGTATCCCACTTGCTCAGATCGGCCAGTGGCCCTTCCATCACGGCTGCCATGACCGACATCATACCCACCTCTGACTTGAGGAGATGATAGTTAGCGCCTAAGCTAGCTATTGTTGGATAGAGCCAGCGTTGGCTCACCGTCGAAAGAGGACTCCCATGCGAGACGCGGTCATCGTCGAAGCGGTACGCACCCCCATCGGCCGGGGCAAGCCGAACGGCGCGCTCCACGACATCCATCCCGTCGACCTGCTCGCACACAGCCTGCGCGCGGTCGTCGAGCGCAGCGGCATCGACCCGGCCCTGATCGACGACGTCATCGGCGGCATCGTCACCCAGGTCGGGGAACAGGGCTCCAACATGACCCGGCGGGCCGCGCTCGCCGCCGGGTATCCCGAGTCGGTGGCGGCCACCACCGTCGACCGGCAGTGCGGCAGCAGTCAGCAAGCCATCCACTTCGCCGCCCAGGGCGTGATCGCGGGCGCCTACGACATCGTGGTGGCCGCCGGTGTGGAGTCCATGGGCCGGGTTCCCATGGGCGCCAATCTGATCGGGGCCGCCGATCCGTCCGGCGTCGCCTTCACCGAGCGCTACCCGGACGGGCTGGTACCCCAGGGAATCAGCGCCGAACTGATCGCCGCGAAGTGGGGCCTGACCCGCACCCAGCTCGACGAGTTCGCGCTCGGTAGCCACGAAAAGGCCGCTCGCGCCACCAAAGACGGACTGTTCAGCGCCGAGCTGGCACCGCTGAACGGGCTCGACACCGACGAGGGCATCCGGGTCGGCTCCACGCTCGAGACGCTCGGCAAGCTGAAGCCCGCCTACTACGACCCCGCCATGGCGGCGCGCTTCCCGCAGATCGGCTGGGAGATCACGGCGGCCTCGGCCAGCCAGGTCAGCGACGGCAGCGCGGCGGTGCTCATCATGTCCGGCGAACGCGCCGCCGAGCTGGGCCTGCGCCCGCTGGCACGGCTGCACAGCTTCGCCGTCGCCGGCGACGATCCACTGCTCATGCTCACCGCGGTCATCCCCGCGACCGAGAAGGTGCTGCGCCGTTCCGGCCTGACCCTCGACGACATCGACCTGATCGAGATCAACGAGGCCTTCTCCCCGGTCGTGCTGGCCTGGGCCCAGGAAACCGGCGCCGACCCGGCCAAGGTGAACGTCAACGGCGGCGCCATCGCCCTCGGCCACCCCCTCGGCGCGTCCGGCGCCCGCCTCACCACCACTCTCGTCCACGCCCTGCACCAGCGCGGCGCCCGCTACGGCCTGCAGACGATGTGCGAAGCAGGCGGCCTCGCCAACGCCACCATCATCGAACGCCTCTGAAACCCCGCCCGGGTCGGCGTCCCAGACGCCGACCCGGGCATTCCGTCACCGTGGCGACGTACGATGACCAGGCTTGCCCCGAGCCGAAGGATCGCATCGTGTCCGAAGCGTTCGACTGGTCCACGGAATCGCTGGAAGACCAAGCCGACCGTCGCCGACACCATTCTGGTGGTCGAAGTCGTGTCACCGACCACTGTCACCGCGGACACCATCGATAAGCGCTCCGAATACGCCCGCTACGGCATTCAGCACTACTGGATCGTCCGGATGGCCAACGACGACGGACCCGCCGTGTCCATCGAGATGCTCACCCTCAACTCCGAGGGACGGTACGTATCGAACGGATTCCGCAATCGCACCGACGACTACGCGGCGGCCATCGATACGTTGACCCCATTTCCCGTCGTACTGACCTGGGAACAGTTGGACGAGGGCATCGACTGAGACACACCGGCGGGTTCTACGATCGCGGGGTGGGTGCCGAGACGTTCGTTTATGCGATTCCGCTGCGTACGCGGTTTCGGGGGATCACCGTGCGTGAGGGGATGTTGATTCGGGGCGAATTGGGGTGGGGAGAGTTCTGCCCGTTTCCCGAGTATGACGATCGGGAGGCGGTGGGGTGGCTGGCTACCGCGGTCGAGCAGGCGACGGTGGGGTGGCCCGCGCCGGTGCGGGATCGGGTGCCGGTGAATTGCACGGTGCCCGCGGTGGACGCGGAGCGGGCCCGGCGGATCGTGCGGGAGTCGGGGTGCGCGACGGCGAAAGTGAAAGTGGCCGATCACCCGGGGTCGTTGGCGGAGGATCTGGCTCGGGTGGCGGCGGTACGGGAAGCCATCGGGGACGGGGCGATCCGGGTCGATGCCAATGCGGTGTGGGATGTCGAGACCGCGGTTCGGCACATCGGGGAGATCGACCGGGCCGCTGGCGGATTGGAGTATGTCGAACAGCCGTGCCGGACGGTCGAGGAGCTGGCCGAGGTGCGGCGGCGGGTCGACGTGCCGATCGCGGCGGACGAGTCGATCCGGCGGGCCGAGGATCCGTTGCGGGTCGCGGTGGCGGGTGCCGCGGATGTGGCGGTGCTGAAATGCACTCCGCTGGGCGGGGTACGGCGGGCGCTGGCGGTCGCCGCGGCCGCCGGGCTGCCGACCGTGGTGTCCTCAGCGTTGGAGACCAGCGTCGGCTTGGCCGCGCAGATCGCGCTGGCAGGCACCCTGCCGGATCTCGAATTTGCTTGCGGCTTGGGCACTCTCGCACTGTTCGAAGGCGATCTGGTCGCCGATTCGCTGCGCCCGGTCGGCGGCTGGCTCCCGGTGCCCACCGCCGCGCCGGAACCCGATCCGACATTGCTCGACAAGTACCGCCACCCGGATATCGACCGGACCGCGTGGTGGTTGCGGCGGTACGAGCGGGTCAGCGCGCTGCTGTCCGCCGACCCGGGGTGGTCAATGCCGCGCCGGTGACGCCCCCGCTCGCCGATCTCGGTGGTCCATCCCCTCGGCACACGCGCATCGACCCGGGCGAAGCCGAGTAGTCGACTACCCGCGACCCACGCGCCCGTCGGCGGCAGGCTCGGAGGGTGATCACCCTGCACGCGACACCGTGGAGGCGAGCGGTGGACGACAACGATCGAGCGTCCGAGCTCCGCGACCGGCTCTGGAACGACCCGGCGGTCGGTCGAGCGGCCGGTGAACGCACCGCCGCCTACGACAGCGCCGTCCTCGAGCAGTATCGGCTCTGCGTGGAGATGGCCGACCGGGTGAGCGCGCGGCGGGGGTTGGCGAACTCGTTCTTCCTGACGCTCAATACCGGCATCTTCACCCTGGTCACCGTGTTCGGGAAGTCGCCGCCCGGCGATACCGCGAGGTGGCTGGTGATTCCGTTGATCGCCGTCCTCGGGCAGTGTTTCGCCTGGTTCTACCTGGTGCGCAGCTATCGACTGCTGAACGCGGCGAAGTACCAGGTAGTGGGGGCGCTGGAGGAGCGGTTGCCCGCGTCGCCGTTCTGGAAGGGCGAGTGGTGGGCACTCGGGGAGGGGCGGGATCGGGCGCGGTACTGGCCGTTGTCGCATATCGAGCAGTGGGTGCCGGTGCTGTTCGGGGTGGCCTACGTCTCGGGGTTTCTCGCCGTCGCATTCCACTGAATGGTTGTGCACAACTTAATTGTGGGCTACATTGTTGTCATGACCGACGGACTCACCCTCGACGAGCAGCTGTGCTTTCCGCTGTACGCGGCTTCGCGGGCGATGACGGCGGTCTACCGACCGAAGCTGGAACGGCTCGGGCTCACCTATCCGCAGTACCTGGTGATGCTCGCGCTCTGGGAGCGCGACGGGCGCAGCGTCGGCGAGCTCGGCAAGGCGCTCGAACTGGACTCGGGAACGTTGTCTCCACTGCTCAAGCGGTTGGAGGCGACCGGGTTCGTCGAGCGCCGGCGAGCGGCCGACGACGAACGTCGCGTCGACGTCGTGCTCACCGAACACGGGCGGGGCCTGCGCGCCGAGGCGTGCCGGATCCCGGTCGAGATGGCCCAGATCGCGGGACTGTCCACCGACGAGGTCACCGCACTGCGCGGACTACTGCGCAAACTCACCGACACCCTCACAGAGAAATGAGAGCTTCCATGCAGGTCCTCTACACCGCCGAAGCCCTGGCCAGCGGCGAAGGCCGCACCGGCACCGCGCGCACCACCGACGGCAAGCTCGACGTCGTGCTCGCGCCGCCGAAGGAGATGGGCGGCGACGGCGCGGGCACCAACCCCGAGCAGCTCTTCGCGGCCGGTTACGCCGCGTGCTTCCACTCGGCGCTGCGGCTGGTCGGCAAGAAGGCGGGCGCGAACATCGCCGATTCCGCGGTCGGCGCGCAGGTTTCGATCGGCCCGAACGACAACGGCGGTTTCGGACTGGCCGTCACGCTCGAGATCACCCTGCCGCACCTGTCGCGCGAGCAGGCCCAGGCCCTGGCCGAGCAGGCGCACCAGGTCTGCCCGTACTCCAACGCGACGCGCGGCAACATCGAGGTCGACCTGCAGATCGCCGAGGACTGATCCGACCCTCGAATCCCGCCGGTGCCAGACGACCGGCGGGATTCGCCGTGTTCAGGCCCCGACGGCGACGGCGGCGCGAGCGGCGGTCGGATCGACCTCAGCCGAAACGAACTCCGCAGCCGGCGAACGTCGCGCGGATCAGCAGGGCCGCTTCGGGTCCGATGACACCATCCACCAATTCGGCGTAACGAGTGCAGAATTCGGGGCCGTGCGGCACCTCCCCCGGCCCGGGGCCCAGATGGTGGGCGAGTTCGTGCAGCACTACCAGTTCACGCAACGCCCACGCGGTCACGCCGGTGTGCAGCGGGACGGCCAGCACCGCGTCGGCGGGTTCGTAGTGGGCCGCCGACGCGCCTGCTCGTGCGCGGACCCGAACCGGCACCTCGGCCCTGTCCCACCGCGCGCGCACCCAATTCAGCGCCAGCACCTTGTCCGCGTAGGACTGCACCGACTCGACCGAGGCGAAGCGTCGCTCGACGGGCAGCGTGAGCTGCGAACCGTAGACCTCGACCGTGCGGTGCCCGAACTCCTGCGCACGATCGAACACACCCCGAACCAGCTGCTCGCCGTCATAGACCTTGGCCCGCTGGGTGTCTCGACGACGACCGGAATCAGGCGAGGCCAC
Organism: Nocardia sp. NPDC087230; assembly: GCF_044744725.1. NCBI lineage: Bacteria > Bacillati > Actinomycetota > Actinomycetes > Mycobacteriales > Nocardiaceae > Nocardia > Nocardia sp. NPDC087230. The sequence goes on along the minus strand of NZ_JBIUYV010000002.1, from coordinate 1,183,196 downwards.
GGCCTGCTCCGGAAGACATGGGCCCGCGCCGGTCGCCCGGACCGCTCGCGGCACCCACTGACGTCGGCAGCGGCACTGTCCGTGACGGGCGCACGATCGCAGCGTCGCTGCTCCGTCCCGGCGAACGACCGAGCAGGTCCGCTCTCATCGGCCGAGCTTCGCCCGGGCGGCGGGCAGTTCGGGTGAGGTGCCCAATCGCGCGGCGCGCCCGGCGCGGTCGCCGGCCCGGCGCGCGGCGGCCGAGTGCCCGGTGGAAGTCTGCGGCCCGCGCCAGGTGCCGCGCGCCTCGGAGGTGGCGGTGTAGAAGTCGGTGAGGGCTACTTCCTTGTCGCGCAGGGCCAGTGCGGTGCCGGTCGACTCGGCCGGGACCTGCTCGGCGACGACCTCGGCTTTCACCTCGGCCAGACGGGCACCGACGCGGGCCGCGAAGGCCATCTGGAAGTTCAGGCGCGCGGTGACGCCGGCGACCGGCGCCTCCACCTTGCGGCGGACGGTGCGCCCGAAGCGCTTCTCGGCGACGATCTTGACGACGGTCGCCTCCCGGTAGGCGCCGGATTTGATGTAGTGATCGGACGCGCGCACCATCTGGATCAGCAGGCTCGCGTACAGGGCCTCGCAGGTGTCGATATCGGCGGCGAAACCGTAGGCGTAGACCTGCGCGGAGCTGCGGGCGACATCACAGCGCACATCGTTGGCGGTGGCGATCGCGACGAACAGCTGGACGTAGGTGCGCAGTCCCTTTCGCCCCGGTTCACCGATCGGGATGATCCGCTGTACCGGCGTGGACCTGCGCTCGCGGTCGGCCACGTGCGACCGCGCCACGGCCAGGTCGATCGAGGATTTCGTGGCCAGGCGCTGGGCCGCGGCCAGGAACGCCTCGGCCTCGTGTTCGTTGTCGGTGGCCTCGGCCTTGCGCAGCAAACCCCCGATGCGCGAGAGCATCCGGTCGGGCGTCGACGGCGATGGACTGGTCACCCCGTCGAGAGTAGGGCACCCCACCGACTGTGATCCGTTCGCGAACTGACCGGAAAGTATGTGATTGGACAGGACGATCGGACGTGACGACCCGCCACCATGTATGTTGACCCGTGCACCGCACGGGTGTGCTGCTGCTCACGTCTCGACCCTGGAGTGTCTGCGATGGCCTTGAAGTTTGTCCCCAGAGCGACGATGGCTGCTGCCTCGATTGCGTTGCTTACCGCATCGTTCGCGAGTGCCTGCTCGAGTGACAACGGAGGCAACGCGCTCGACCAGAACCTGACCGGCCGCGGCCCGATCACCTACGTCGAAGGTAAGGACACCACCGAGACCGGTGTGGTCAAGCAGCTCATCGATCGCTGGAACGCCGCGCACCCCAACGAGCAGGTGACGTTCAAGGAGCAGTCGGCCGACGCCAACCAGCAGCACGACGACCTCGCCGAGCACTTCCGCGCCAAGCAGGACGGCTACGACGTCGTCGCCCTGGATGTGCCGTGGACCGCGGAATTCGCCGCGAAGGGCTGGATCCAGCCGCTCAAGGACACCTTCGCCATCGACACCGCGCCGCTGCTGGCGCCGACCGTGGCCAGCGCCACCTACAACGGCACCCTGTACGCGGCCCCCCGCAACACCAACGGCGGCCTGCTGTACTACCGCAAGGACCTGGTCCCCAACGCCCCGCGCACCTGGACCGAGATGCTCGGCCAGTGCCAGGTGGCGCGCGACAACAACATCGGCTGCTACGCCGGTCAGCTCGCCCCCTACGAGGGCCTGACCGTGAACACCTCCGAGGTCATCAACGCCTTCGGCGGCAGCTTCGTCGGCGCCGACGGCAAGACCCCCACCGTGAACAGCCCGGAGTCGAAGGCGGGCCTGAAGGTCCTCGTCGACGCCTACAAGAGCGGTGACATCCCCAAGGAAGCCATCACCTTCAAGGAAGGCGAGAGCGCCAGCGCGTTCGAGTCCGGCAAGCTGCTGTTCCTGCGCAACTGGCCGTACCTGTACGCCCAGGCCAACGCCGACACCTCCGCGGTGAAGGACAAGTTCGGCGTGGCCCCGCTGCCCGGCAACACCGGCGTCGGCGCGTCCACCCTGGGTGGCTACAACGCCGCGATCAGCGCGTTCTCCAAGAACAAGGCCACCGCGGCCGATTTCGTGCGCTACCTGATCAGCGAAGAGGCCCAGCAGATCATCGCCTCGGGCGCGCTGCCGTCGGTGCGCGCCTCGCTCTACGACGACCCGGCCCTGATCGCGAAGATGCCGTACCTGCCCGCGCTGAAGGAGTCCATCGCCAGCGCCGTGCCGCGTCCGGTCACCCCGTTCTATCCCGCGGTGTCGAAGGCCATCCAGGACAACGCCTATGCTGCCCTGAACGGCACGAAGTCCGTCGACGACGCTGTCGCCGGCATGCAAAAGGGCATCGAGACCGCCGGTTCGTAGCGGAGCGCGCAGCGGACCCGACCAGACCGTAGGAGAGTAGTAACGGTGTCGGATCCTTCGGGAGCCAAGCAGCGCGGGCTAGCGCTGGAACTGCGACAATCCGGCAAGGCGTGGCTGTTCGTCACGCCCGTGCTCGTCGCGCTGGCCGTGGTCATCGGGTATCCGGTGGTCCAGGCGATCATCATGTCCTTCCAGAAGGACTCCGGGATCGACCCGGCCACCGGCATGTTCGTCGAGGGCGGCGGCGCCGGGCTGAGCAACTACACGCACTGGCTGCTGCAGCAGTGCAACACGCTCGGCGGCGTCGTCGCCTGCCCGACGGGCACGCTCGGCTCCCAGTTCTGGTCGGCGGTCGGGGTCACCCTGTTCTTCACGGTGGTGACCGTGTCGCTGGAAGCGGTGCTCGGCCTCGGCATGGCCGTGGTGATGGGCAAGACCTTCCGCGGCCGGGCCCTGCTGCGCGCCGCGGTGCTGATCCCGTGGGCGATCCCCACCGCCGTCACCGCGCGGCTGTGGGAGTTCATGTTCCAGTACGACGGCGTGGTGAACCGGGTGCTCGGCACCCACATCCTGTGGACCTCCGACGTCTGGGCGTCGCGGTTCGCGGTCATCGCCGCCGACGTGTGGAAGACGACCCCGTTCATGGCGCTGCTGATTCTGGCGGGCCTGCAGGTGATTCCGGCCGACGTGTACGAGGCGGCCAAGGTCGACGGCGCGTCGGCGTGGCAGCGGTTCGTGCACATCACGCTGCCGCTGCTCAAGCCCGCGCTGCTGGTCGCGGTGCTGTTCCGCACCATGGACGCGCTGCGCATGTACGACCTGCCCGCGATCATGACGCTGGGCAACCCGTCGACGAACACCTTGTCGATCCTGGTGGTCGAGCAGGTGCGCCAAGGTCCCAACAGCGCCGCCGCGCTCTCGACGATCACCTTCCTGCTCGTCTTCGCTATCGCGTTCGTGCTGGTGAAGGTGCTGGGCGCCAACGCCGTTCGCACGCAGGAAGAACAGCGGAAGGCGAACTGATGAGCATCTCGATGACGAAAGAGGCGCCCGTCGAGCGCGCGGAGGCGCCGGTGCAGCCGGTGTCGTGGCGCAAGCGGATCGGCACCGTGCGGATGTACCTCGGCGTGCTGATCGTGCTGGTGTGGGGGCTCGGCCCGTTCTACTGGATGACGGTCGTGGCGTTCCGCGACCAGGCCTACACCTTCGACAGCACCCCGTGGCCGACCCACGTGACGCTGGACAACTTCCGCAACGCCTTCGACACCAGTCGCGGCAACAACTTCGGGCAGGCGCTGCTCAACAGCGTGATCATCGGCGCCGCCACCACCGCGGTGGCGCTGCTGCTCGGCGTGCTGGCCGCCTACGCGCTGGCCCGGATGGCGTTCGCGGGCAAGTACCTGGTCTCGGGGCTGATCCTGTCGGCCTCGATGTTCCCGGCCGTGGTGCTGGTGACGCCGCTGTTCCAGCTGTTCACCGATCTGGGCTGGATCGGCCACTACCAGGCGATGATCATCCCGAACATCTCCTTCGTGCTGCCGATGACGGTCTACATCCTGGCGTCGTTCTTCGCCGAGCTGCCCTGGGAGCTCGAGGAAGCCGCGCGCATCGACGGCGCTACCAAGTTCCAGGCGTTCCGGCTGATCATGCTGCCGCTGGCGGCGCCCGCGGTGTTCACCACGGCGATCCTGGCGTTCATCGCCTCGATCAACGAGTACCTGCTGGCCCGGCTGCTGTCGGGTGAGAAGACGCGGCCGGTGACGGTGGCGATCGCCCAGTTCTCCGGCAACGATCCGCTGGTGCAGCCGTACGCGGCGATCATGGCGGCGGGCGTGATCGTCACGGTGCCGCTGGTGATCATGGTCCTGGTGTTCCAGCGCCGGATCATCTCCGGTCTGACCGCCGGTGGCGTGAAGAGCTGATCGGTGCGGGGCGGCGCGTTCGCCGCCCCCACGCGCTCCTCCCGGGTTCCACGACGCCCGGCGGGTAGAGTCTTGCTATCGATGGCACGTCGGTACAGGTGAGTTCTTCCCCTCGCTCCGGAAGGAGATGGTCGTGGCCTCCGAGGGTGGGCGCAGGCGTTCCGGTGGGGACGCGCCGTATACCTCGATCGCCGGTTTCAAGGACCCGCTCGGCCGTGATCAACCGCCGCGCAAGGGCGCGGCGCGACGGGCCCAGGCCGCCCGGCTGGCCGCCGACGGTGACGGTGACGAACCCCGCGCGCCACGTACCAGAGGACAGAAGATCCGGCGGCTGATCCTGGCGCTGTTCGTGATCTTCGTCTGCGTGCCCGCGCTGCTGTTCTTCGCGATCTACTGGAGTTCGGAGATTCCCGAGCCCGCCGAGGTCGCGGTCGAACAGCCGGCCACCGTGCTGGCCGCCGACGGCACCACCGTGCTGACGAAATTCATCCCGCCGCAAGGCAATCGGATTCCGATCCCGCTGACCGAGGTGCCGATGCCGGTCCGCGACGCCGTACTGGCCGCCGAGGACCGCAATTTCTACACCAACCCCGGCTACTCGACGAGCGGGTTCCTGCGCGCGGCCCGCGACAACCTGCTCGGCCACGACAACGCCGGCGGCGGGTCGACCATCACCCAGCAGTACGTGAAGAACGCCTTCCTCAGCTCCGAGCGCACCGTCACTCGCAAGATGCGCGAGCTGATCATCGCGGCGAAGATGTCGCGGCAGTGGAGCAAGGACGAGATCCTCGCGGCCTATCTGAACACCATCTACTACGGGCGCGGCGCCTACGGCATCGCCGCGGCGTCGAAGGCCTACTTCGACAAGCCGGTACCCGAGTTGACCCTGGCCGAGGGCGCCGTGCTGGCCGCGGTGATCCGCTCGCCGTCGGTGCTCGATCCGGAGAACCACCTCGACCAGTTGAAGGCACGCTGGCAGTACGTGCTCGACGGCATGGTCGAGATGAAGGTGCTCGCGCCCGGCGAGCGCGACGCGACGGTGTTCCCGGCGATCATCCCGCTGCCCGAGATCCCGGCCGAACCGGTGGCGCTCGGGCCGGAGGGACACATCCGCACTCAGGTGATGCGCGAGCTGCGCGCGGCGGGCCTGACCGACGCCGACATCAACACCGGCGCATTGCAGATCACCACCACCATCGACCCCGTGGCGCAGGCGGGCGCCGTCGACACCGTGCGGCAGCGGCTCGAATGGCAGCCGCCGGAACTGCGCGCCGCCGTCGTCTCGATCGACCCGCGCAGCGGCGCCGTGCGCGCCTACTACGGCGGCGAGACCGGCACGGGCTTCGACTTCGCCCAGGCGCCGTTGCAGACCGGGTCGTCGTTCAAGGTGTTCGCCCTCGTCGCGGCACAGCGCCAGGGCATCCCGCCGACCAGGGCGATCGACAGCTCTCCCGTCGTCGACCGCGGCACCACGATCACCAACGCCGACGGCGACTCGTGCGGCCGCTGCGCGCTCACCGAAGCGCTCAAACGCTCACTGAACACCAGCTTCTACCGGCTCACCATGACGATGGCCGACGGCCCGCGCTCGATCGCCGAGGCCGCCCATCTGGCGGGCATCCCCGAGCGCATTCCCGGCCTCGACGTCGAAACCCTCACCGAGGCGGGCGAGGCGCCGCTCAACGGGATCGTGCTCGGTCAGTATCTGGTGCGTCCCTTGGACATGGCCTCGGCGTACGCGACGCTGGCGGCGTCGGGCGTCTATCACCAGCCGTATTTCGTGCAGCGGGTCGTCACCGGCGACGGGCGGGTGCTGATCGATCGCGGCGCACCGGAAAACCGGGTGGGCAAACAACTTCCGGAGCCCGAGCAGCGGATCACCGCGGCCATCGCCGACGCCACCACCCAGGCGATGACGCCGATCGCCAACTACTCCAACGGACACGGGCTGGCCGAGGGCAGGCCCTCGGCGGCCAAGACCGGCACCACCCAGCTCGGCGAGACGAAGGACAACAAGGACGCCTGGATGATCGGCTACACGCCGTCGCTGTCCACGGCGGTGTGGGTGGGCACCGAACAGCCGCAGCCGCTGCGCAGCGGGCGCGGCGGCGCGATCTGGGGATCCGGTCTGCCCTCGGACATCTGGAAGCAGGTGATGGACACCGCGCTGGCGGGCACGCCGATCGAGCAGTTCCCCACACCCGCGATGACCGGCGGCGGCGGGCTGATTCCGGGACCGGCGCCCGCGCCGGCGGCGCCGGGCGGCAGCAGCCCCTACGACATCCTCAACCCGCCGACGAACGCGCCGCGCAGTCCGGCGCCGGAGCTCATCACTCCGCCGTCCTCGACCGGCACCCCGCGCAACCCGGCGCCGGTGATCATCATCCCGCCCGCGCCGCGCCCGGCCACCCCGGGCGAATTGTTCCCCGGACTGGGCGGTGACGGCGGTCGATAGATCACGGATTGGCCACCCGGACCCCACACCCCGACGGACGTGGCAACATCGTTGGCCAGAGCGCGAACCAGCCCGACCAGTCGGCACCGCCGGTTTGCCGCGACGCGACGGCGCGTCGAACGATCCCGGCGCAAAACCTGTCATATCGATGCGGGAAGATATGCGCTCGAGCGACGACGAGACTAGACATAGGGGCTACGCAGGTGGATTTCAATGTCGTTGACCGTCCCGAGACGCTGATCGCGGGCACAGTGCTCCGCAGTCCGGCGCTCGCCGTGGAGGGGCCACGCCGCGCGAAGGTGGTGGAGGCGTGGCAGCACCTGCTGGCGAGACCGCAGTTACCGGGACCGATCGCGACGGGGTACGTCGATTTCGCGTCGGAAATCAATTCCTACCTGACCCATATCGTCGGCTACGAATGCAAGACCCTCGCCGATCTCCAGGTCGGTGACGTGCTCGCCCGCATCCCGGCGGGCCGCTACGCCCTCTTCTCCGCCACCGGCGACAACCGCGGCGACACCATCGTCGCGCTGTGGCGCCAGATCTGGGACGCCGAGGCCGCCGGGGAGTTCGAGCGCGCCTACGCGGGCGACTACGAGCAGTATCCGGACGAGCGCACGGTCGAGATCTACGTCTCGCTGACCGCGGAGCAGGGGGACGAGTAGCCATGACCGTCGATTTCGAGATCGTCACCCTGGAAGACGGGCTGATCGCGGGACTCACCGTGCCGCTGGCCGGTCGCGAGGTGACCGCGCGCGACCTGGACCTGGTGAACTTCACCTGGGACCGGTACCTGTCCAGGGAGAAGACGGTCCCCCGCGCCGCGGCCTATATCGGCCAGAACGATCACGCCGTGGCCGTGCTGGGCTACGAGGTCGCCGGGCTCGACGACATCGACGAAGGCGACGTACTCACCCGCATCCCCGCGGGCCGCTACGCCAAGTTCGTCGTCTCCGACAAGCCCTACGACCTCCTGCGCACAGCGTGGGCCCAGGTCATCAAGGCGGAGAACGCGGGCACCATCACCCGCTCGCACACCGCCGAACTCGAGCGCTACACCGGCCCGACGAGCGTCGAGGTCTACGTCTCGCTCGATTGACATATGACTAAGGCCGGGTCACAGGGAAAACACCCTGTGAACCGGCCTTAGTCATCGAGCAACCAGCCACGACCCGACCTCGAGGAGGGTCCGCCGCGCAGCGGCGGTCGCGGCCGTCCCGCCGATCAGGCGCCGGTGCGCAGGCGACGAAGGAGCAAGCACCGGTGCCTGATCGGCGGGACAGAAGGGGCCGCGACTCGAGCGCGCCAGCGCTCCGACTACTCCGCGCCGATGATGAACGCCTCGAGCTGGGTGCGCGCGACGTCGTCGGCGATCTGCTCCGGCGGGGACTTCATCAGGTAGGCGGAAGCCGGGATGACGGGTCCGCCGATGCCGCGGTCCTTGGCGATCTTGGCGGCGCGCACCGCGTCGATGATGATGCCCGCCGAGTTCGGCGAGTCCCACACCTCGAGCTTGTACTCCAGGTTCAGCGGGGCGTCACCGAAGGCGCGGCCCTCGAGGCGGACGTAGGCCCACTTGCGGTCGTCGAGCCACTCCACGTAGTCCGAGGGACCGATGTGGACGTTGCGGTCGTGGACCTTGCCCGCGAGCGAACCGGTGAGGTTCGAGGTCACGGCCTGGGTCTTGGAGACCTTCTTCGACTCCAGCCGATCACGCTCGAGCATGTTCTTGAAGTCCATGTTGCCGCCGACGTTGAGCTGGTAGGTGCGGTCGAGCACCACGCCGCGGTCCTCGAACAGCTTGGCCATCACGCGGTGGGTGATGGTCGCGCCGACCTGGGACTTGATGTCGTCACCGACGATCGGGACACCGGCGTCGACGAACTTCTGCGCCCAGACCGGGTCGGAGGCGATGAACACCGGCAGCGCGTTGACGAAGGCGACGTTCGCGTCGATGGCGCACTGGGCGTAGAACTTGTCGGCCTCTTCCGAGCCGACCGGCAGGTAGGACACCAGCACGTCGACCTGGGCGTCCTTGAGCGCCTGCACGACGTCGACGGCCGGGGCCTCGGACTGCTCGATGGTCATCGCGTAGTACTTGCCGATGCCGTCGAGGGTCGGGCCACGCTGGACGCTGACGCCGGTGGGCGGCACGTCGGAGATCTTGATGGTGTTGTTCTCGCTGGCGAAGATCGCCTCGGCCAGGTCGAAGCCGACCTTCTTGGCGTCGACGTCGAACGCGGCAACGAACTTCACGTCCTTGACGTGATAGGGACCGAACTTGACGTGCATGAGCCCGGGAACGGTGGCGTTCTCATCGGCGTCCTTGTAGTACTGCACGCCCTGCACCAGCGACGATGCGCAGTTGCCCACACCGACGATCGCGACGCGAACCTCGCCGGACCCAACCTTGTTGACATCACTCATGGCCGCTCTTTCCCTCTTTCTGTGGTGCCGCCTTCGTCGATTGCTCCGCCGCAATCAACTCGTTGAGCCAGCGCACTTCGCGCTCGCTTGATTCCAATCCGAGCTGGTGGAGCTGACGGGTGTAGCGATCCAGCGAGCCGCTGGCCTTCTTGATCGCCTCCCGCAGTCCCTCTCGGCGCTCCTCGACCTGACGCCGCCGACCCTCCAGGATCCGCATCCTCGCCTCGGCGGGGGTGCGGCTGAAGAAGGCCAGGTGAACGCCGAAGCCGTCATCGGTGTAGTTCTGCGGACCGGTGTCGGCGAGGAGTTCGTTGAAACGTTCCCGCCCGACCGGCGTCAGCCGGTAGACGCGGCGCGCTCGGCGCGCGATCGCGCCCTCCGGAAGCTCCTCGGCGATCAACCCGTCGGTCTGCATCCTGCGCAGGGTCGGGTAGAGCGAACCGTAGGAGAAGGCCCGGAACGCTCCGAGCAGGCCCGTCAGCCGCTTGCGCAGCTCGTAACCGTGCATGGGCGCGTCCAGGAGCAGGCCGAGAATCGCCAATTCGAGCACTCGCCGACCTCACTCCCTGACTATGTCGGCCTGACAGGCCGAGCGGACCTAACCGATGGATGCGAGTTCCAACTATATCGGAGCGATATAACAAGGCATAGCGCAATGACGCACATCACTGCGTCAGCGCTGGTGAGACGGCCTGCTCGGGGCTAGGCGGGGTACACGGCGATGGGCTCGCCGTTGAGCCGGATCTTCAGATAGCCGCTCTGTTCGGCCTCGTTCTTGACGTAGATGCTGATCTCCGGCTCGGCGTCCTTGCCGCCGCCGGGTGGGTACCTGACCAGCACGTGCGAGACCCAGCCGTTGGGGACCCGGGTGGTCTGGGAGGCGCCCGACATCAGCCGGGCGTAACGGGCGATGTCGACGCCGGCCAGGTCGAACGACTTGGTGTCGGGCGGGCGGCTGCCCTGCGAACCCCACGCCTTGAAGTCGCCGCGATACTGCAGCTCGTCCTGCTTGCCCGGTCGCCCGGAATCCCGTTCGACCAGGGCGTACTCGGGGTACAACGTCAGCTCGTCGGCGACGGTGCTGCCGTATTCGGTGCGGTAGGCGGCGAGGAAGTGCGCGAATCCGTTGCCGGTGGTGAGGTCGGGCAGCGGGTCGCCGAAGGCGGCCTCGCCCGCGGTGCGGCCGATCAGGCCCGCGCCCGCACCGAGCAGCGCGGCCAGCACCACCGCGCCGACCGGGATCCACCAGCGCCGGGGTGCGCGCGGCACGCCCCTGGCGACCGGGGTCGCGGCCAGGCTGCCCGGTACCTGCAGGTCGTCGACGAGCCGGTCGAGGGCGCCGAAGGTCTCGGCCCGCATCGCGGTCGCGGTGCGCTTGTCGTGTTCGGTGGCGGTCAGCTGGCCGTCGGCCAGGGCGGCGTCGAGCAGGGCGCACACGTCGGCGCGGTCGGCATCGCGGGCCCGCAGGTTCTTCGCGGGAGACGGGGTCTTCATTGCTCGGTCATCCTTTGTACGGGTAGGTCGCGAGTACTTCGCCCGACAGCGCGAGGACGAAATGCCCCGACTGGGCGACCTCGTTGCGCACGAAGATCGTGATCCCCGGCCGTCCCACCCAGCTGTCGTTCGCGATCCGGAAGTGGGTGACCGCGCCGTTGGGCACCTGGACGGTGGCGGCCGCGTTCGTCAGCGCCGCGCCGAGGGCCTCGGCGTTCACCTGGGCCAGATCGATGTCGAGCGCGTCGCGTTTGCGGGTGCTGACCTGCGAATTCGACCGGGCGAAGCCGCCACGGTAGGTGTAGTCGGCGGTCCAGTCGGCGTTGCCGGGCGCGCGCCGCACGGCCGAGGCGTGCTCCTCGTGCAGGACGGCCTCGTCGACCAGGGTGTCACCGAACTTGACCCGGTAGTCGTCGCGGAACTGGACGAACCCGACGAGGGTGGTGAGCGTCGGCGTGGGGATCACCAGGGGTGGTGCGGCGTTGTAGTTGATCGCCTCCGCCGCGACCACCGCGGGCGCCGGTTCGTCCGGGCGCACCGTCCACACGAAGCAGCCGATCCCCACCACCGCGACCGCCGCGATCGTGGCGATGCGGAAGGTGTTGCGCGCCTTCGGCTTCACCGGTGCCACCGGGCGCTGCTGCAATTCGGCAACCAGGGTGGACAGATCACCCAGAGTGCGTGCTTCCGAGGCCAATTCGGTGAGCGCGGCGTGCTCGTCGGCAGCGAGCTGGCCGTCGGCCCGCGCCGCGTCCAGGGCCGCGGTCGTGCGGGCCCGGTCGGCGTCGCGGGCTCTGGTCCGGGCGGGGTACTCACCGGAGTGCCTGCGGCCGAAACGCTTCCGCTCGATCGCGCCCTGACCACCGAAAACAGCGGGTGATTGCAGGTCGGCGGTCAGCCTTTCCAGCTCCCCGAGGGTCCGCGCCGACGCGGCGCGCGCCGTGCGGTCGTGGTACTCCTGCGCGCCCAACTGGCCCTCGGCGTAGGCCGCGTCAAGCACGGTCGACACCTGCGCGCGATCGATATCACGCGCCCTCGTCACGGAATCGGCGGCGCTGCGCGCCTGCCTGGAATCAGCCATCGTTCTGGCTCGCCTCACCTGCGGAAATACCCGGGCCGACCCCGGTATCGGGAGTTTACGACGAGACCACCGATGCAGCGGTGCCACCGGCACCGCAAATCAATCCCGGCTACTCTGGTGATCGTGCGAATTCAGCGGCAGGTAGTCGACTATGCGCTCCGGCGCAGGTCGCTGCTGGCTGACGTCTACGCGGGCCGGGTCGGCGTCGCCGAGGTGTGCGACGCGAATCCGTACCTGCTCCGGGCCGCCAAGTTCCACGGCCGGGGTAGCGAGGTGACCTGCCCGATCTGCCGGAAAGAGCAGCTGACCTTGGTGTCATGGGTGTACGGCGACGGACTCGGCCAGGCGGCCGGCTCCGCGCGGACGCCCGAGGAGCTGATCCGGATGGCAGAGTCGAGCGAGGAGTTCTCGGTGCATGTCGTCGAGGTGTGCCGCTCGTGCAGCTGGAACCACCTGGTGCAGTCGTATGTGCTCGGTTCGGCGCCCGCGCCGGCCCGGCGCCGGACGAGTTCGCGAGCGGGGCGGCGCTCTGCTGCCGAGTAATGGGGCTGCCGAGCAATGGGCCGCCGAATGACAGGCCGCCGGGCGACGGCGGCCACCGCTTGATGCGCCACAGTTCGGGGTGCAAGGTATCCGCGCCGGTTCTCCGGCGCGGATGTCGTGTGCCGGTTGAACCTTACGAGTTATGGAGATCTGGTCAGTGAGTTCGCCCTACGAGTCCTCCCCCTTCGGCGATGATCCGCACGGCGGCCGTCCGGCTCGGGGTTCGCAGCCGGGTCTCCCTCCCCAGCCGGGTGACCGGCCGGGTCCGCCGCCGCGCCGGCCGATGCCGCCCGCCGGGCCGGGCCCCCAGAACGGACGCGGACCGGCCCCGGGTGGGCGTGGTCCGCAGGGCGGACCGCCACCGAATCGACAGGCGCCGCCGCCGGGCGGCATGCCGCCGCGTCGTCCCGGACCGCCGCCGCAGCGACCGCCGGGTCCGCAGGGCGGACCGAACCAGGGCGGACCGAACCAGGGCAGGCCGCCGCAGGGCAGGCCCCCGCAGCCGGGTCGGCCCGTCGGCCCGCCCGCGGCGGGCGCCACCCAGAAGCTGCCGCGCCCCGGACGCGACGAGTCGACCGCGCGGGCGAGTCATCCCGACGGCGGCAGGCCCGTCCGTGACGACCTGAACCGAAGCACCCGCTCCGGTGGATCGGCCGTGACCGCGCGTCCCGGCGCAGGTCCGGGCCGCCGCCCCGGTGGGCCGACCACCGGCGAACGCCGAGCCACCGGCACCGGCGGCACCCCGCCGCCGAGTGGGCCACGTAACCGCCGCGATGGTGGCGGGGGCGACGACGGCTCCGGTAAGGGTGGTTCGGTGAGGAAAATGCCGTGGCGGGCCATTCGCCGGACCATGTACGTGCTGATGGCGCTCGCCATCGTCGTACCGAGCGCGGTGTTCCTCGTCGCCTACACGGCGGTCTCGGTGCCCAAGCCGGGCGATCTGGAGACCAACCAGGTCGCGATGATCTACGCCAACGACGGCACCACCGAGATCAGCAAGGTGGTCCCGCCGCAGGGCAACCGCACCGAGGTCTCGATCGATCAGATCCCGCCGCACGTGCGCAATGCCGTGATCGCGGCCGAGGACCGCGACTTCTACACCAACCCGGGTTTCTCGGTGTCGGGCTTCGCCCGCGCCGCGCGCGACAACATCCTCGGCAAGGAAAGCGCCGGTGGTGGCTCCACGATCACCCAGCAGTACGTGAAGAACGCGCTGGTCGGTGACGAGCGGTCGATGACCCGAAAGATGCACGAGCTGGTCATCTCGGCCAAGATGGCCCGGCAGTGGAGCAAGGAAGACATCCTCGCCGCCTACCTGAACACCATCTACTTCGGCCGTGGCGCGTACGGCATCGACGCGGCGTCGAAGGCCTACTTCGGCAAGCCGGTGCAGGAGCTGACCGTGGCCGAGGGCGCCGTGCTGGCCGCGACCATCCAGCTGCCCTCGCTGCTCGATCCGGAGAAGAACCCCGAGGGCGCCAAGACCCGCTGGAACTACGTGCTCGACGGCATGGTCAGCGGCAACAACCTGCCCGCGGCCGAGCGCGCCTCGATGCAGTACCCGCAGGTGGTCGCGCTGGCCTCGCTCAACGACAGCAACCAGGACGAGGGTCCCGGCGGTCTGGTGAAGAACCAGGTGCTCAAGGAGCTGTCGGCGGCGGGCATCAGCGAGCAGCAGCTCAACACCGAGGGCCTGCAGATCACCACCACGATCGACCCCAAGGCGCAGGAGGCCGCGGTCAACGCCGCGCAGTCCAAGCTGCAGGGCGAGCCGGAGAACCTGCGGACCGCGGTCGTCTCGATCGACCCGCGCACCGGCGCGGTCCGCGCCTACTACGGCGGTGAGGACGGCCAGGGCTTCGACTTCGCCAACGCCGGTCTGCCGACGGGCTCCTCGTTCAAGGTGATCGGCCTGGCCGCGAACCTCGAGATGGGCATCCCGCTCTCGCAGCTGTACGACAGCTCGCCGATCACCGTCAACGGCATCCAGATCGGCAACGTCGAGGGCGAGTCCTGCGGCATGTGCACCATCGCCGAGGCGCTCAAGCGCTCGCTGAACACCAGCTTCTACCGGATGCAGCTGGACATGCAGAACGGTCCGCAGAAGATCGCGGACATGGGCCACAAGCTCGGCATCCCCGAGGAACTGCCCGGCATCGGCAAGACCCTGACCGAGCCCAACGGCGCCGGTCCGAACAACGGCATCGTGCTGGGCCAGTACCAGTCGCGTCCGCTGGACATGGCCTCGGCCTACGCCACGCTGGCGGCCTCGGGCATGTACCACGCGCCGCACTTCGTGCAGCGGGTCGTGACCGCCGACGGTCAGGTGCTGCTCGATCGCGGCGAGCCCGCGGGTGAGCAGCGGGTGAGCGCGGCGGTGGCCGACAACGTCACCGCGGCGATGAAGCCGATCGCGGCGTACTCGCGCAACCACAACCTGGCGGGCGGGCGCGAGTCGGCCTCCAAGACCGGTACCCACCAGCTCGGCGACACCGGCAACAACCGCGACGCCTGGATGGTCGGCTACACCCCGTCGCTGTCGACCGCGGTCTGGGTCGGTACCGAGCAGGGCGATCCGCTGCGCAACTACGGTGGCGGCAGCATCTACGGTTCCGGTCTGCCCTCCGACATCTGGAAGGCGACGATGGACGGCGCGCTGGCCGGCACACCGAACGAGTCGTTCCCCAAGCCCGCCCCGATCAAGGGCCAGGCGGGCGTGCCGGAATGGTCGGCGCCCTACACCGCCCCGTCGACCACCGCGCCGACGATCGCCCCGCCGGTGATCGTGCCGTCGCAGGTCGAGATCCTGCCCGGCATCCGGATCCCGGTGCCCGGCGTGCAGCAGCCCGCCGGCCAGCAGCCCTCGCAGCAGACGCCGGAGACGACCACCGGCCCGCTGCCGGGTCAGCCGACCGCCCCGGCGGACGGCTCCCCGCCGACCAACGGCAACACCAACGGCAACGGCAACAGCACCCGGCCGGGTGCGGGCGCGAACGGCACCGAGGGCGGCGGAGGCACCACGCCGACCAGATCCCGGTAGCCTCGGATGTCGTGACCGATCAGCAACTCGCGGACCAGCCGGCGTCGAGTGGTACCCGGCCGGGCCGCGAAGTGCAGTACGTCGCGCCCGCCCAGCTGGCCCCCGACCTGCGCTCGATCGACGCGCGAGACCGGCCCAGCCGCAACGATTCGCTGACCGCGCAGCTGTCGACCGTGATCGGCGGACCGGTCGGCGATCACGCGCTGATCGGCCGGGTGCGGTTCTGGACGCCGCTGCGGGTGATGTTCGCCTTCACCGTGGTGTTCCTCGCGCTCGGCTGGACGGCGAAGGCGGGCTGCATCCAGCAGACCTCCGACGGCGCGGGCGGGCTGATGCTCGACTGGAACAACGGCCGTCAGTACGTGGCCATGTGCTACTCGGACACGGTGCCGCTCTACGGCGCCGAACGACTCAACGAGGGCGCGTTCCCGTACAAGAAGTCCTGGACCGAGTCGACGCCCGACGGCGGCACCGAGACCAGATACATGGAGTATCCGGTCCTTTCGGGCCTCTACCAGTACGTCGCGATGCAGCTCGGCAACGTGTGGGACCACCTGCCGCTGCCCGGCGCGCTGTCGGTGGTGGTGTATTTCAACGTCGTCGCGCTCGGTCTGTCGGTGGGCTGGCTGATCACCGTCTGGGCGTCGTCGCGACTAGCCGGGCGGCGGGTCTGGGACGCGGCGCTGATCGCGGTGTCGCCGTTGGTGATCGTGCACGCGTTCACCAACTTCGACGCGCTGGCAACGGCTTTCGCGGCCACCGGCCTGCTGGCCTGGGCTCGGCGCAAGCCGGTGCTGGCCGGCGTGCTGCTCGGTCTCGGCGGCGCCGCGAAACTGTATCCGCTGCTGCTGCTCGGCCCGATCCTGGTGCTGTGCCTGCGCGCCGACCCGATGCAGCGCCAGCCCGCCGCGCGCGCGGGTCTGCGGCTGCGTGATGTCGACAGCATCGACAGCGCGCGGACCTGGATCCGCGAGACACCGGCCCGCACCCATCTGTTCGCGCTGCGCCCGCTCGGCGCGGCCGTGCTCGCCATCCTCGCCGCGGCGGGCACCTGGATCGCGGTGAACCTGCCGATCGCCGTGCTGTACCCGGACGGCTGGCGAGAGTTCTTCCGGCTCAACACCACCCGGCACGCCGACCCGGATTCGATCTACAACGTGATCACCTCCTTCACCGGCTGGGGCGGGTTCGACGGCGAGCTCGCGCACGGACAGCCGCCGACGGTGCTGAACACGGTCTCGCTGCTGCTGTTCCTGCTCGCCTGCGCTGGCATCGCCTATCTGGCGCTGACCGCGGCCCGCCGCCCGCGCGTGGCCCAGCTGTGCTTCCTGGTCGTGGCCGCGTTCCTGCTGACGAACAAGGTGTGGAGCCCCCAGTACTCGCTGTGGCTGGTGCCGCTGGCCGTGCTCGCGCTGCCGCATCGGCGAATCCTGCTGGCCTGGATGACGATCGACGCGCTCGTCTGGGTGCCCCGGATGTACTACTACCTCGGCGAGGACGCCAAGGGCCTGCCCGAGCAGTGGTTCACCGGCACCGTGGTGCTGCGCGATCTGGCCGTCCTCGGCCTGTGCGCGCTGATCGTGCACGAGATCCTGCGCCCGCAGGACGATCTGGTGCGCCGCGACTTCGTCGACGATCCGGCGGGCGGGGTCCTGGACCGCGCCCCCGACCCGTTGCTGCCGTGGCTGCCGGAGTTCCTGCGCCCCCGGCAGGCGTGCACCAGCTCGCGCCCCGCCGCGATGGTCGAATGACCGGCTACATCCGCAGGTAGCGGGCCTGGAGCTCGGGTTCGGCCGGGAGCATGTCGAGGTCGAGTTCCCAGGCGTTGCCGGTCCACGGATCGAACAGCGGGGTGCCGGGGACCGTGGGCAGGTGCCTGCACGACTGCGACAGCAGCGACAGCGGTCCGTCACCGAAGTCGACGCCGCCGCTGCCGACGATCACCAGCGACAGCCCGATCAGGTCGCCGCGCACCATCAGCTGACCTAGGCGCACCACGTCGGCGGCCTGGTAACCGTGCGGGAAGTCGGCCGCGACGAGAATCCGGTGCTCGGCGGGCGGCACGGCTTGCCCACTGTTGTAGGCGATGTCGGCCAGCTCGGCCGCGTGCGCGAGTTCACCGAGACGCGCGGGGATATCGGCGTGATCGGCGATCACCGGCCCGGCGAGCAGCGGCGTGAGCGGGGCGGCGAGCCCGCGCAGACCGCCGGAGAGATCGATCAGGTCGACGCGGGTCGGCTTGTCCGGCAGCGCCGCGACCAGCCGGGCCACCAGGGCGCCGACCACCCGGGACGCGGCGGCGCTGGACTCGGTGTCGACCCACAGCGGCCGATTCAGCGGCACCGGAACGCAATACGGCACGCGCAGCGCACCGCGATCGAGGGCGTACAGCTCGCCGAGCCGGATGCCGTCGCTGCGTACGGCTTTCGTGGTCCAGGCCGGGGCCAGCCAGGACGCCAGCGCGGCCGGCATCACCGCGTCGGCCTCGGCGATTTCGCGACCGAGCTGGTCGCTGTCGCGCCGATGGTTGCCGTCGGCGACGCCGACCAGCTCGTCGTGGCGGCGCTGCGCGGCGGCGCGCGCGGCGTCGGCCGCCGGGGTGTTGCGAGTGGCCGGATTCGACACCGCTTCGGACAGTTCCTGATCCAGCCGATTCGCGGCGTAGTCGCGGGCCGAGAGCAGGGCGGCCGCCGAGCGGGCCGCGTCCTCGAAGATCATCCACATCCGCTGCAGGCCGTGATCGACCTCCAGCGGAACGCCGGGCGCCGCGGTGGTGGCGGGCCGCTCGACCGTCTCGGTCGGCGCGGTCGCTCGCGGTGTCGCCGGGGCGGGCACGCCGTGCGCGGGCAGCAGCTGCGCCGCACCGCCGTCGTAGCCCTGCCCCAGTGCGCGCAGCTTCCAGCCGCCACCGCGCCGGTACACCTCGAGGCAGATCAGCGCGCTCTCCCCCGCGGTCGGAGCGACCACGAATTCCGCGGTGGGCGAGCCGTTCTCGGCCAGCGTCGCGGTGACGTCGCCGAGCACGTGCCCGGCGGTGACGTAGAGCAGCACGGCGTTCGCGTCCGACCTGACCTGCGCCAGTGCGATGTCCACCGCGCCACCGGCGAAGGTGACGCCGGGAGCCGCGGGCCGCGACGCGCACACATGATCGTGCTCGTCGCGCACCCGCAGATTCTCGTCCACCACCAGCGCGCCGAGTTCGACGGTACCGGCGGTCTGTGCGGTGAAGCGCACGATGTCGGCGGACAGTGCGGTGTTCTGGCCCGCCTTCAGGTGAATCACGTCGTCATGCCTGCTCTGTGTCGTCCTGCCTTAGTCGCTGCCGAGGAACCGGCCCAGCTGGGGCACGGCCTCGCCGGGATGCTTGGCCTGGAAGCCCTCGCCCAGCGCCTGCATCTTCCAGTCGGCGCCGACCCGGTACACCTTGGCCATCGCCATCGCCGTGAACGGCATGCCACCCGCGAGGGTGTAGCGGGCCAGCTCGCCGTTGTTGGCGCCATCGATCAAGCGGCAGAAAGCGTTCTGCACCTGCTCGAAGGTGTGGCCCTTGTACGAGGTGACGATGAACAGCAGCGTGGAGATGTGCGCGGGGATCCGGGTGAGGTCGACCAGGATCATCTCGTCGTCGCCTTCGCCCTCACCGGTGAGGTTGTCACCCTGGTGGCGGACCGAACCGTCCTTGGACGACAGCTGGCCGTAGTAGGCGACGTCGACGAGGTTGTTGTCGGCGAACAGGCACACCGAGGCGTCGAGGTCGATGTCGACGGTGCGGTTGCCGAACATGCCGCGGGTGCGCACCGGGTCCCAGCCCAGGCCCATCTTGACGAAGGTGAGCGCGGCGCCGCCGTCCTTGCGGAGCGTGACGCGCTGCCCCTTCTGCAGGCTGACCGGGCGATCCTTGCTCAGGCTGATCTCACCGGCGGGCTGCGGCGGCGCGGCCTGCGCCGGCGGCGGGTAACCGGGGCCGGGGCCGGCCGGCGGCGGGTATCCCGCGCCGGGCGGCTGCTGCGCCGGGCCGGGCGGGGGCGGGTAGCCACCACCGGGTGGCGCGTAGACGGGGGCCTGCTGCGGCGGGTAGCTCGGCGCGGCCTGCGCGGGGTAGGCGGGCGGCGGCGGGGCCTGCTGCGGGACGGCCTGCTGCGGCGCGGCGGCGGGCGCGGGCGAATCATCCACCTGCACACCGTGATCGGTGACCAGCGCGGCGAAGCCCCCGGCGTAGCCCTGGCCGACGGCGCGGACCTTCCAGCCGCCCTGACGGCGGTACAGCTCCAGCGCGATCACGATCGACTCGGCGTCGAGCCCGTCGATCCGGTACTCGAACAGCTGGTTACCGGCGGCGTCGGAGACGATCGCGGTGGGCGGGGCGAACCGGCCGAAGTTGCTGTTGGCGTCGTCGAGGGTGATGACGGCGCGGATCTGGTCGATGTCGGCGGGCACCGCGGGCAGCGAAACCGCAAGGGAGGCCGCCTGACCCGCCGGACCGGGGCGCAGATCGACGCCAGGTCCACTCGGCTGGTTGTAGAAGACGAAGTCGGCATCCGTGCGGACCTTGCCCTGCTCGGTCACGAGCAGCGCGGACAGATCGGCCGGTGCCGTGAGCTGGAGCGAGATCACCACGTCACTGACGGCCAGTGGACCGTTCTGGCCCTTGGCGAGTGTTGCAGACAAGTTCGACCCTTCGCTTGTCGGTGCGGTCGTCTGCCACTCTACGAGAAAGCGGCGACGAGCGTCCGCGCTCCGCAGCCACGGCGCGCGGCCGATCGATCGGTTAGGGTGTCCACGCAGTACGTATCGGGCATTCCACCCGCCTGTCCAGAGGGGACTCCAGGGCCGTCATGGCGCAGCTGTTCGAACAATCGAAGAAGGTGATCGAGGCCCACCTCGCGGGGACGAGTATCCGCGCGATCTCCGGCTCGATGGTCGCCTACGAAGGCAATGTGCAGTTCAAATCGGCCGGATTCGGCGGCGGCGAGGGCGTGCTGTCGGGCCTCAAGCGCCGCGCCACCGGCGAGAAGCTGTCGCTGATGGAATGCACCGGCAACGGCCGCGTCTTCTTCGCGGTGAACGGCCAGAACGTCACCGTGGTCGATCTCGACAACGACACCCTGCAGGTCGAGTCGCAGCAGTTGCTCGCCTTCGCGGGCAATCTGCGCACCGATGTGCGCTTCGCCGGGGTCGGCGGGATGTCGGCGGGCAGCGGCCTGTTCACCACCACCGTCAGCGGGCAGGGCCAGGTGGCGCTGCTGTCGGCCGGCGGTCCGCTGATCCATCTGGAAGTCTCGCCGCAGTACCCGCTGATCGTGGACCCGGACGCGTTCGTCGCGGCCCGCGGCAACCTCAACCAGTCCTTCGTCACCGATGTCTCCTGGCGCACCATGGTCGGCCAGGACGCGGGTGAGGCCTTCTCGCTGCGGTGGGACGGCCAGGGTGTCGTGCTGATCCAGCCGGCGGAACGGTAGGCGACGGAAATGTTCGAGAAAGTCAACAGCAAGGTCGTCAAGGTCGATGTCGGGCAGGCGGGCGGCGTGGTCGCCCGGACCGGCGCGATGCTGTTCTACCAGGGCCAGGTCGCGTTCGCGCCGCACCAGATCCCCGGCGCCGGACCCGGCATGGGTGGCGGCGGCCTGATGCGGATGGCCGGCGCGATGATGGCGGGCGAGCACGAGCGCACCATGCTGGCGCGCGGAAACGGCACCGTCCATTACGGTTTCGCCGGGCTCGAGGTGCACGTGGTGCAGATGCAGCCGGGCGCGGTGCTGCGCGTGGAGGCCTCTCGCCTGCTGGCCAACACCGCGGGGCTGCAGTCCTCGGTGGTCTCGGTGGCCAGCTCCGGTGGCGGCGGCGGAGGCGGCGGCGGTGGCCTGATGGGCGCGCTGCGCGGCGCCGCGGCGGGTGTCGTGACCGGCCAGGGCATGTTCACCACCCAGCTCGGCGGCCAAGGCGCCGCGGTGCTGCTCGCGCACGGCGGTTTCCTGGAACTGCAGGTGGGCGGGCCGAATCCGGTGATCGTCGATCCGCAGGCCTTCGTCGCGGCCTACGGCAACGTGCAGACCGAGCTGAAGTCGGCGATGAGCTGGCGCGACGCGGTCGGTCGCGGCGCCGGTGAGGCGATGCAGCTGCATTGCCACGGCCAGGGTGTCGTTTTCGTGCAGGCCTCCGAAGAGAAGTTGTGAGCCGATGAGCCAGATCCATTCCCCGATGACTCTCGGTGCCAGCGACAACATCCCGGGCAACAGCTACGCCTACTGCATCGACCTGACCGGCCCGTGGTTCATGCGCAAGGGCGCGATGATCGCCTACTACGGCCAGATCCAGTTCCAGATGCTCACCCACGGCCTGCAGGGCAACCTCATGCACATGGTGAGCAGCCAGTTCTCGGCGCCGCTGTTCGCCGGTGACTACGTGGTGGCCGAGGGCCACGGCAAGCTGATCATCGGCGACCGCGGCTACGACATCAATTCCTACGATCTCGAGGACGGCAACCTCACCATCCGGGGCGCCAACCTGCTCGCCTTCGAGCCGGGCCTGGCGCTCAAGCAGTCGATCGTGCCCGGGTTCCTCACCCTGATCGGCACCGGCAAGTTCCTCGCCTCCTCCAACGGCCCGGTGATGTTCGCCGAGCCGCCGCTGCGGGTCGACCCCGAGGCGCTGGTCGGCTGGGCCGACTGCCCCTCCCCCAGTCACCACTTCGACCAGGGCTGGATCGGCAGCTTCCTGGCGGCGGGCGCGGCCAGGATGGGCGCGAACTCGGGCGAGGAGCGCCAGTTCGACTTCACCGGCGCCGGCACCGTGCTGATCCAGTCCTCGGAAAAGGTGATGAGCGATCAGGCCCTGGTCAGGACCATCGAGGGCCAGCTCCAGAGCGGCATCACCGTCGGCGGTCTGCAACGCATCCAGGGCGTGATCGCCCAGCAGCTGCAGGGTCAGCAGCAGCACTACTGACCCCACTCCCGCAATTCTGAAACGAGAACGCGCCAAAACCTGACGACGGGTCGTGCCCGCCCGCTACGGTGGGCACCGCCGAGAGAACGGGTCGGCGATAGCTCGATCAGAGGAGTGGGCGCAGTGCAGCGTCGCAGCATCCGGCGGATCGTGGCGGCGGCACTGTGCGCCGTCACCGCGTCGATCATCACCGGCACCCCCGCGTCGGCGGCGCCCGCCACCGCACCGGGCGTCAGCATCGACAAGGTGAGCGCGCCCGATGGCTCCTTCATCGAGAAGATGGAGGTCACCGACTCCCGGCACCTGCGCCTGTACGTGCACTCCGCGGCGATGAACCGGACTTTCCCCGTCGACATCCAGCGCCCCGCCGACACCTCCGCGCCCAAGCCCGCGCTCTACCTGCTCAACGGCGCGGGCGGCGGCATGGACCGCGCCTCCTGGCAGCTGCGCACCGACGCGCTGAGCTTCCTGTCCGACAAGGACATCAACGTCGTCCAGATCATCGGCGGCGCGTGGACGTTCTACACCGACTGGATCAAGCCCGACCCCGTGCTCGGCGTGAACAAGTGGCAGACCTACATCGCCGAGGAACTGCCCCCACTGATCGACGCCGCGCTGGGCACCAACGGCGTCAACGCCATCGCGGGCCTGTCGATGTCGGGCATCCCGGTGCTGAACCTGGCGATCGCCGAGCCCGGCCTGTTCCGCAGCGCCGCGGTGTACAGCGGGCTCACCCAGGTCAGCGATCCGGCGGGGCAGCAGGCGGTGAAGCTGACCGTGGAGATGTACGGCGGCGGTGACGCCGAGAACATGTGGGGTCCGGTCGGCGGGCCGCTGTGGGTGGCCAACGATCCGCTGGTGAACGCCGAGAAACTGCGTGGGACAAATCTTTTCGTCTCCACCGGCACCGGCATCCCGGGCATCCACGATCAGGCGGGCGGACCGTTCCGGATGGAGAAGCCCGCCGACACCCCCAAGACGGTCGCGCTCGGCGCGCTGATCGAGGGCGCGATCTTCGTGTCCTCGCACAATCTGCAGACGCGGCTGGACCAGCTCGGCATCCCCGGCACCTTCGTCTACCGCGACACCGGCACCCACTCGTGGGGCTACTGGCAGGACGATCTCAAGACCTCATGGCCGGTGCTGGCGAAGGGCCTGTTCCCCGAGTCGTGAGTTCGGGGAATCCCGGGCGCCGCAGCGGCACCCGGGATCTCACGACTCAGACCGGGTCCGCCGCCAGCGCGGAGCGCTCGAGCGCGGCGTGGAACCACTCGAGGATCTCCACTCCGGCGAGAATCCCCGCGTTCTCGGTCACGGTCAGATTCGGGGCCGAATGGCCCAGCTCCTCCAGCTCACCGTGTCGTGGCCGGATCGCGGCGTCGGCCACGGCCAGCATCGGCGCGTCCAGCGCACCGTCACCGGCGGTGAACAACGCAGCGCCCTCGGCCAATTCACCGGATTCCACCAGTCGGCGGCGGACCTCCGCGACCGCCAGACTCTTACAGACCGCGTCCGGCATCGTGTAGATCTTGCGCCCCTGCTGTGAGGCCGACCAGCCGCGCGCGCGACACCACGCGTCCCACTCGGCGAGGAAACCGGCGGGCACCGCCTCGGGGCGAACCACCAGGTAGCAGAACAGCCCGTCGGCCTCGCGATACTTGGTGACCCAGGAATCGTCGATGCGGGAACGCCATTCGGCGCCGATCTCGGCGAGGGTGGCGCCGGAGGCGCGCACCGTGTCGTCGATCGCGGCGCGCCAGGTGGGGTCGGGCAGCCCGTCGACCAGGATGTTGCCGCCGTTGCTGGTGATGGCGTAGCGCCACGGCGCGCCCGGCAGGTCGATCCGCTGGAACTGCTCGATCGTGCGGGTCGTCGTCGGGAGCACCGGGGCCAGCGACGCCAGTTCGGCCAGCCGCGTGACGGCGGTGGTGGTCATGTACGACAGCGGTTCGCCCTCGTAGTACTCCACACACAGTTTCGCTACCGCGTCGGCGCCGCCGAATCCGTTGCGCGAGTAGATCATCGTGCGATCGAGATCGGTGGCGAACAACGCGTCGGCGGTCACTGATCCAGCTCCTTGATCAGGCCCATACAGCTGTAGGCCAGGTCGGGGACCACTTCCACCGGGACATTGCGCGCGGCCGCGAGCAGGCGGATGTGTGCGTGCTCGGGAGCATCCGCTTCGCGAACCAGCACCCGCCACGGTACCCGGCGCAGCAGCACGCGGGTGGTCTCGCCGACGCCCGGCTTCACGAAATTCACTGTGGCGACACCATATTCGGCGCGCACCCGCTCCACCGAGGCCCAGCCGGACCAGTCGGGGGTGCGATCGGAATCCCGGATCGCGGCGACCGCGGCGGGCACCTGCTCGGCGACGGCGCCGAAGGCGCCTGTCACCGCGTCGAGCAGCTGGTTCGAGACATCGACGTCGGCGAGCTCGCGATAGAACTTCGCACCGTGGAATTCACCGGGCCCGATCAGGGTGTCGTTGAGGACGGTGCGCGAGACCAGTCCGGACACCGTGGAATTCAGGCAGGCCGAGGCGATCAGGAAGTCGTCGCGGGTGCCGTAGGTGCGCACCGAGTTGCCCGGATCGGCGAGCACGACCAGCTCGTCGTTGAACCGGGCGCCACCGGCGGCGTGATATTCGTCGAGCGCCGCGGTGAGCTCCCTGGTGATGGCACCCTTGCCGGTCCAGCCGTCGACGAACACGATCGAAGCCGGATCATGGTGCTGGGCGAGATAATCCAGCGCCACCGCGTCGATGCCACGGTCACGCACGATCGACACCGCGTAGTGCGGCACCGTCAGACTCGGCCTGCCGACCCCACTGGCCAGCCATCGCCGCATCAGCACGCCGACAGGCGTGCCCGCCCTGGCCAGCGAGACCAGCACGATGTCCTCGCCGCGTTCGGCCACCACGAGCTCGGCGACCGTCGCCACCGCCAGTGCGAGCCGCTCGGCGCTCTCGGCGAGCACCCGCTCGAACAGCTCGCGGTACTCGGCATCGGGCTGGTACTCGACCGGCAGCGATTCGGCGTAGTGCGCCACGCCCGCCTGGATTCGCCGTTCGCGTTCGGCGACATCGGCTTCCAAGTCGACGCCCGAGAGGTCCTTGAGCAGCCACGACACCTCGTCGGCCGCGTAGGAACCGAAGTCGGGTCCGTGCAGCGGACGAGGGCGATCGGGCGCGGCCGCCGCATCGGGGTCGGGCCGCACGGATTCGGCGGCCCGGTCGGCCGCGTGCGCCCGCGCGGGGACCGCGGCGCGCGCTGCCGAAGTTCGTGTCGTGTGCAGCGCTCGCGGGTCCGCACCCGGCAGGACGGCGACCAGCACATCGGCGCCCGCGGCGGTCAGCACGTCGACCAGACCGCCCGGCGCCACGAGTTCGGGCGTATCGGCGGGCGGATCGAGGACGACCAGCAGCACCGGCGCCACCGCGCCGTCTGGCCAGTGCGCGTTGTACAGGTAGCGCTTGGCGGTCGCGTCGGGCTCCGGCGCGTGGAAACGGAAGCCGCGCCGCAGCGGGTAGCCGGGCTCGTCGAGCACGTAAGCCGGTGAGCGCGTGGTGGTCTGGAATCGGGTGGGGATGCCGCCTTCGGCCAGCTCGGCGGCCAGCCGCAGCGGCAGGTACATCAGCTCCTCATGACCGAGCACGATCACCGGGCGATCGGCGAACTCGGCGGCGAGGCGAGCCTGGACCTGGCCGGTGGCGGCCTTCAGCGCGACATCGAAGGCGGCGACCTCGGAGTTCAGGATGCCGTGCCTGCCGCCCTCGGGAACATCGGCGGGCCAGGACAACTCGATCCGGCCGAACGAACCACGGTGGGCCGCTGTCGGATTGAGCTCCGGTTCGGGCATCGAGGTGACCGTCTCGATCAGACCGTCGGGCAGCTCGGTGCGGCCCGAGGCCAGGCACACGGTGTCGATGCGGGCACCGAGTTCGGCGGCGAACGTCTCGAACTTGGCCCGGTCGGCGGCGGTGCGCATGTCGACAAGGGAGGCGAGCACGTAATGCGAGCGCGGCGCGAACGCGTGCAGCGCGCGAACGGCGTCGATGGCGGTGTCGCCGGTCGAGATCTCGTCGTCGACCAGCACCAGCGGCAGATCGTTGACGAAGATGTCGGCGGGCGCGGGTTGCAGCAGGTGCGAGGTGGCGTGCGAATGCCCCTCCTCGAACCCGGTCAGCGTGGTGGCCCGCGCGACCTCACGGCGAGTGGAGTGCAGGTAGCACCCGGCGCCGATCCGCGCCGCCACGCAGTGACCGAGACCCGTCGCGGTCTCGGCGAATCCGAGCACGACGGGTTCCCGGTCGCCCAGGACCCCGCGCACCAGGTCGCCCAGCCGATTGCCCGCGCCGATCACCACGCGCGGGTCGGTGGGCAGGTGCTTGCCGAGCACGGTCGACACCAGCAGGTGCGCCCGGCGCGGATTGCGTCGCAGACCCGGCTGGACCAGCGCGGCGATCGAGAGTTCACCCGGCAGCGCGTCCGCGGCCGCCGACGCTGCGAACGACTCGCCGTGCCGCAGTTCGATGCCCAGATTCGCGGTCGCCCACGGTGTTTCGAGATCGAGGCCGAACGCGCTCATTCGGCGATCATCGCTGTCAGCAAATCCACGAAGGACACTCCCTTGTTGGCGACACCGAACGCGCGAGCCCGGACCAGCGTCTGGCGGGCCCAACTGCGGTGCGGGCGCATCTCGTTCATCTTGTTGCGGTACTCCGAGGCCGCGACGCCGCCGACGTCGGCCTCCATGATGTGCAGCGCGTCGGCGTACTCCTCGTGCGTCACCACCGACAGCGCGTGCACCGCCGCCACATGCGACGGGTGGATCACCGTCTTGCCCTGGATGCCGTTGGCGCGGTCCAGGGTGATCTCGCGCAGCAGGCCGTCGAGGTCGCGGCTGACCAGGTACTGGCGGAACGGCACCGCGTCGGACTCCTCGAACGGCGCGGTCCGCAGCAGCGGCCGGAACATCCGCTCGTGGTCGGCGAAGTATTCCCACACCGGCCCGGTGATGATGAAACCGGTGCCGTCGGCGCGGCCCAGGTAGTTCACGATGTCGGCGATCACGTCGGCGACCACGCGCACGTCGTAGATCGTCAGGTCGCGGTCGCGGCGGATGCCGAAGGTCGAGCACATGTCGGTGGCGCCGATGCGCACCGCGAGCAGGTGGTCGCGGTGTTCGGCCAGCAGGTCGGCGATGCGCGCGAGCTGCTCGTCGCGGGTCTGCCGGTGCACCAGACTCGCCGATTCGAGCACGGGCATGCCGTAGATCGGGCGGTCCAGTGTGCGCCGGGCGTCGTCGAGGGCGGCCAGATAGGCGGGCCCGGTGACGGCGTCGAACTTGGGGAAGACGAATCCGGTGAGCACCTCGGCGCCCGGCCCGAGCAGGCCGACCAGCTCGGTCACGGTCTGCGGGTCGCGCACCCGGACGAACAGCATCGGGTTCGGGTCCTCGCTGCGCGCGAGCAGGTCCAGGGTCGCGACCGCGTGCTGCTTGGCGGCCTCCACCTGGTGGTCGGCGACGGCGTCCTCGAGGTCGATCACCATCGAGCAGACGCCGCGCGCGGCTCGGCGGCTGATGGTGGCGGCCAGGTCGGGGCGGGTGGCGGGCACATACAGCGTCGCGCCGAGCGCGGTCGCCAGTAGTTCCCGATCGTGGGCGCCGACGATCGGCTCCGGCTCTACCAGGAACAGCTCACGGGCCCTCGGCCCGCACAGCTGCCGGAAGTGGCGCAGCGGAACCTGCTTACGCAGGCAAATCTCCGGCGCGACGGCGTACCCCGCGGTCATTCCCCCCACCTCATTTTCCGGGCCATCTCATGTCTGTGTTCCTACGTGCTGTCGGTTCGGGCGGTTTTTCTCATGCGGTCGACCACGCCGGCGATGAACGCCGCGACGGTATCCAGTTCGGACACGTATGCCCAATAGTCTGGATGACGACCCGTCAGTCCGGAAATGATGCGGTCGAGGCGTTCGGCTTGCGCATCGAGCACCGAACCCCACTCGCCGACCAGTCCTCGGTCGACCGCGAGCATCTGCGCGTCCCGCAGCCGGAATCGTACGGTGCGGGCGTGCGCATCGGGGTCGGCACGCACCCCGCGGAGCAATTCGAGGCGCCGGGTGACGGCGTCGACCAACTGCTCGGCCTCGGCGAGGTGCTGGCGCGCGGTGGCGGTCAAATCAAGGGCGGTCTCCGGGTCGTGATCGGCAGCCGCGACACGCGCGCCCACCAGCGCCGTGTCCGCGGCGTCGATGCCGCGCCGGCTTTCCCGCTCATTGTTGGTCAAGTCCGCCGAACTCGCAGCGTTGAACTCCCGCAGCAGCGCCGAGTAGGCCGGACCGAGTGCGTCGGCCCGGTTGCGGACCGCAGCCAACCTGGTCGTCACCGAAGCGATCGCGTTCGCCGCCGCCGACGCGCGAGAAGGGGCTTGCGCCAACGCATCCGACAATTCCGCCGTCGCCTGCTGCACCTCGGCCGCGACCGTGCGCGCGGCCGCCACCGCCGCCTGCGGATCGGTCGCGGACGCTGTGATCAGAGCCTCATTCAGCCGCCTTACACCGGCCTCGATCGAGGGGTAGGTCGCGTAGCCCGACGACGCCGCCGCCGCGAGCGCGCGCTCGGCCTCACCACGCACCTGCGCCAGCAGCTGCGGCACCACCGAGCGCACCCGCGCCGCCTCCGCCAGCTGCTCGCTGCGGGCGTGATAGAACTCGTCGACCCCGCGCGCGGCCTCGTTGAGCTGGCGGACCAGGGCGTCGGCCCTGGCCGGACCGTCGGCGATCGGCGTGCCGGTGGCCTCGGCGGCGTCGAGTTCCTCGGTGAAGCTCAGATACGCGCCCGCCGCGGCGTAGCACCGTGCGCGCACCGGCTCCCAGAGCGCGCCGACGCGGCGGTCCGGGAAGACCTGCTCACTGGCCACCACGCCCGCCTCCGCCGCCGTCTGCCTGCGATCCATATCGAGGAAGGCGGCCGACGCCGCGGCGCGCGCTCCACTGATCCACTCATGATCGGGCCCCGATCTGAACCAGCCGCGTCTGCGAGGTGTCATCGGCACATCCCCTTTCGCCAACCGCGCGTCGACCCGACCACGCACTGCCCCGATGGTAGGAGATTCCCCGCGTTCACCTGGGCTCCAGCTCGTTCCTACGCAAGATCCCCGAAACCTATTACTGTCGTAGCCGTACCCGGCGATTCGGACATGCTGGGAAACGACACACCGGACTAACCGAAGGGATTCCCGCATGGGTGTCAGTCTGTCCAAGGGCGGCAATGTCTCGCTGACCAAAGAGGCCCCGAACCTGACCGCGGTCGCGGTCGGCCTCGGCTGGGACGTGCGCACCACCACCGGCACCGACTTCGACCTCGACGCCAGCGCGATCGCGACCGGCGCCGACAAGAAGGTCGTCTCCGACAAGCACTTCGTGTTCTTCAACAACCTGAAGTCCCCCGAGGGTGCCATCGAGCACGCCGGCGACAACACCACCGGTGAGGGCGAGGGCGACGACGAGGTCATCAACGTCGACCTGGCCAACACGCCGCCGACCATCGAGAGCATCTTCTTCCCCGTCTCGATCTACGACGCGGAGACCCGCTCGCAGTCGTTCGGCCAGGTGCGCAACGCCTACATCCGCGTCGTCGACCGGGCCAACGGCACCGAGCTGGCCCGCTACGACCTGTCCGAGGACGCCTCCACCGAGACCGCTATGGTCTTCGGCGAGCTGTACCGCAACGGCGCCGAGTGGAAGTTCCGCGCCATCGGGCAGGGCTACGCTTCCGGCCTGGCCGGTATCGCCCGCGACTACGGCGTCAACGTCTAGTCACCATCGCGAGCAGGGGGCTCGACTGACCGGGCCCCCTGTCCGTGTGACACAGAAAGGTCCCTCCGCGTGATTACGCGCATCTTCGGCATGTCCATCGTCATCACGGTGATTTCGCTGGTCGTAGCCTTCCTCTACGGAGGCCCGACCGCGCTGGCACTGTGCGCGATCCTCGGTATCCTCGAGGTGTCGCTGTCGTTCGACAACGCCGTCATCAACGCCACCGTCCTGGAACGGATGAGCGAGTTCTGGCAGCGGATCTTCCTGACCATCGGCGTCATCATCGCCGTGTTCGGCATGCGACTGATCTTCCCGCTGGCCATCGTGTGGATCACCGCCGGGCTCGGTCCGATCGAAGCGTTCGACCTGGCCCTCAACCCGCCGGCCGACGACGCCGCCTACTTCCCCGACGGCAGCCCCAGCTACGAAACCCTGCTGACCGACGCGCACCCGCAGATCGCGGCGTTCGGCGGCATGTTCCTCGCGCTGCTGTTCCTGAACTTCATCTTCGAAGAGCGTGAGATCACCTGGCTCGGCTGGCTGGAACGCCCCCTGGCCAAGGCGGGCAAGCTCGACATGCTGTCCGTGGTCGTCGCCGGCACCGGCCTGATCCTGACCTCGGAGTTCCTGGCCAAGGAGGAGGACCGGTCGACCGTGCTGGTCGCCGGCCTGCTCGGCATGATCGTCTACATCGCGGTCGACGGCCTCGGCTCGATGTTCCACACCGAGGACCTGGAGAGCTCCGGCCCGTCGACCCTGGTCAAGGCCACGGGCAAGGCCGCGTTCTTCCTGTTCCTGTACCTCGAGGTGCTCGACGCGTCGTTCTCCTTCGACGGCGTCATCGGCGCGTTCGCGATCACCTCCGACCCGATCATCATCGCGCTGGGCCTCGGCTTCATCGGCGCCATGTTCGTCCGGTCGATCACGGTGTACCTGGTCCGCCAGGGCACCCTGTCGGAGTACGTGTACCTGGAGCACGGCGCCCACTGGGCGATCGGCGCCCTGGCCGCGATCCTGCTGGTCTCCATCGGCGTCCACGTCAACGAGCTCATCACCGGCCTCGTCGGCGTCGCCTTCATCGGCGCCGCGTTCATCTCCTCGATCCTGCGCAACCGCAAGAACGAGCCGGACGCGATCGACGAATCGAAGGAAACCGCCCCGGTCAGCTGAGGCGGCGACAGGACGAACAGTCATAGCGGCGGCGGATCCCGGACGGGGATCCGCCGCCGCTGTCGTTCGTCAGCCCACCGCTTGGAGTTCTCGTGCGGCGGTGGGGGATTCGTGTGGGGTGGGGGTGCGGCGGCCACGGAGTTCGGCGCGGAGGAAGAGGAAGAAGAGGGCGATGAGCAGGGCGGTGCGGAGCCAGACGCCGAATTGGACGATGCCCTCGGTGAGGTCGACGCCCTCGCCGACGCCAAGGGCGTAGAAGTAGCGGAAGACGCCGATGCCGACGGCCGCGTCGGCGACGAGGTAGGCCGCCACCAGCGACCACGGGACCTCGAACAGGACCAGGAACGGAATTATCCACAGGGTGTACTGGGGGGAGTGGACCTTGTGGAAAAGCATGAAGCCGCACAGCATCGCGCCGCTCACACCGACCCACGGGAACGGGGAGGTGGGGGTCCAGCGGCGGACGCCGAGCCACAGCGCGAGCACGAACGACGCCAGGATCAGCGCCGGTGAGGCGATGGCGACCAGGTCATGCCAGGTGGTGCTCGTCTCGGCGTCGCGGCCGAAGATCAGCTGGTGGCCCCAGTACCAGATCGAATTGGTGGTGATGTCGGCCTGACGCAGCTGCTGGAAGGTGATCGAGGCGCGCCAGCCGTCGGCACCGGCCACCATGAACGGCAGATTCACCGCGGCCACCGTGCCCATCGCCGCCAGCAGCGTCTGCGCCGCGCCCGCCACATCGAGCTCGCGCAGCCGGCGCGGGCCGCGCGGCGCGCCCTCGGTGAGCACGTACATCGCCAGCGGGAGCACGAAGATGCCCGGATAGAGCTTGAGACAGAAGCCGAGCGCGAGCAACACCGCGGCGATGATCCCGCGGGTGCGCACCGACAGGCCGGTCAGCATCGTCATCACGTAGACCGCCGCCACCGCCGTGCACACCACCGGCAGTTCCCAGTTGTGGAAGGCGTAGAGCACCAGCGGCGGCCCGATCGCCCACAGCAGCGCGGCCGGGCCGGCCAGCCGTACCAGCATCCAGGCCGTGAGCAGCGCGAACGGCGTGAGCAGCAGCGCCGAGTGCCAGAGGAAATCCGCGTCGTTGGTGACCCCGATCGCGCCCGCCCACATGAGCACGCCGCTGAGCACCGGGTACTCCACCGCGCCGCCGGTGAGCGCGCCGTCCTCGGTGATCCCGCCGTCCACATACGGGAAGACGTGATTGTCGATATCGCGGCCGAGCCAAAGGAACTGGATATCCGAATAGCAGACATCCGCATCCTTGCGGACATCGAATATCTGGCTGCGACCGGATTCGTCGATCGCCCCGCCAGCGCATCGCGCCTTGTTGGCATAGGCCATCGCGAGGGTGAGCCCGCACAGCAGCACGACGAGGAATGTCAGGGCCGTCGCCCGCGCCGCGCCGCGTGCGGTGCGCTGCTGCGCGTCGGCGGCCGTGGTCATGGCGACCACATTATGCGGCGACGCGCCGATCACCCGCGCACACCCGCGGCGAAGATCGATTTCGCTGCTCAGGGCCCGCTCATGTAGCCTTACCGGGTTGCTGACGCAACGAACCCTCCTGCCATGGAGAGTCCATGGCCGTTTCCTAGTCCACAGGAGGTGATTGGTCCGTGCGTCATTATGAAGTGATGGTCATCCTCGACCCCAGCCTGGACGAGCGCATCGTCGGGCAGTCCCTGGATAACCTGCTCAACGTC
Organism: Nocardia sp. NPDC087230; assembly: GCF_044744725.1. Taxonomy (NCBI): domain Bacteria; kingdom Bacillati; phylum Actinomycetota; class Actinomycetes; order Mycobacteriales; family Nocardiaceae; genus Nocardia; species Nocardia sp. NPDC087230. Next base: position 1,150,163 of record NZ_JBIUYV010000002.1, on the reverse strand, counting down.
GTCAAGACCGAGGGCGGCAAGGTCGACAAGGTCGACATCTGGGGCCGCCGCCGGCTCGCCTACGAGATCGCCAAGCAGGCCGAAGGCATCTACGCGGTCGTCGAACTGACCGCGACCCCGGCCACCGTGAGCGAGCTCGATCGCCAGCTGGGCCTGAACGAGACGGTGCTGCGCACCAAGGTTCTGCGCAACGACAAGTAGTCCGCAGAGCAAACTCTCGTTTTCGTCGGTACCTATCTTTAGGCTCTAGCGCGACAGCGAGACGCGGACTGCACCCCGAGCAGGAGGAACCCCCATGGCAGGCGACACGGTCATCACCGTCATCGGAAACTTGACGGCAGACCCTGAGCTTCGTTTCACGCCCGCGGGCGCAGCGGTGGCGAATTTCACCGTCGCTTCGACTCCCCGCGTGTTCGATCGCAATTCGAACGAATGGAAAGACGGCGAGGCCCTGTTCCTGCGCTGCAACATCTGGCGTGAAGCAGCGGAGAACGTCGCCGAGAGCCTGACCCGAGGCGCTCGCGTGATCGTGAGCGGACGGCTCAAGCAGCGCTCCTACGAAACCCGCGAGGGTGAGAAGCGCACGGTCGTCGAACTCGAGGTCGACGAGGTCGGCCCCTCGCTGCGCTACGCGACTGCCAAGGTCTCCAAGGCCGGTCGCGGCGGCGGAGGCGGTGGCTTCGGTGGCGGTTCCGGCAATGCCGGTGGTGGTGCAAGCGCAGGCGGCTACAACGCCAACAACGGCGGCGGACAGTCGGGCGGCGGAAACGCCGGCAACGACGATCCGTGGGGTAGCGCGCCCGCGGCCGGCTCCTTCGGGGGCGGCGGCCGCATGGATGACGAACCGCCGTTCTGAGGAACGGCACTCATAGTACGGAGAGAAGACCATGCCTAAAGCGCCCGCGCGCGAAAAGGTGCTGAAGAAGAAGGCTTGCACTTTCTGCAAGGAGAGCAAGTCCGGAATCGTCAATATCGATTACAAGGACACCACGCTGCTGCGTAAGTACGTCAGCGATCGCGGCAAGATCCGCGCCCGCCGCGTCACCGGCAACTGCGTCCAGCACCAGCGTGATATCGCTGTCGCCGTCAAGAACTCGCGTGAGGTGGCCCTGCTGCCTTACGTGTCGACCGCTCGCTGAGAAAGGGAGTCAGACAGATGAAGCTCATCCTCACCGCTGATGTCGACAACCTCGGTGCCCCGGGCGATCTCGTCGAGGTCAAGGACGGCTACGGCCGCAACTTCCTGCTGCCCCGCGGTCTGGCCATCGTGGCCACCCGTGGCGCCCAGAAGCAGGTCGAGGGCATCCGCCGGGCGCAGGACGCCCGCAAGGTGCGCGACCTCGATCACGCCAACGAGCTGAAGCAGGCCATCGAGGGCCTGGAGTCGGTCTCGCTGGCCGTGAAGACCGCCGACAGCGGCAAGCTGTTCGGCTCGGTCACCACCGCCGATGTCGCCGCCGCCATCAAGGCCGCCGGTGGCCCCGTGGTGGACAAGCGCAGCATCGAGCTGCCGAAGTCGCACATCAAGGCGACCGGCAAGCACGGCATCGTGGTGCACCTGCACCCCGACGTGGCTGCCAAGTTCAACCTCGAGGTTGCCGCGAACTGAGTTCGCTGAGAACCACCCCCGTGTTCGACACGGGGGTGGTTTCTCGTTGCCTTTTCGCGGGCCACATAGCGATAACTGGTCGGTAGCCAGAGATCACTCCCGCGCAGGTCACAGTAGGCGGCCGACGGTCGGCAATCCGCTGACCTCCCGTTATTCAGCCTGTGGATGGTTGCCGAAACCGACCGGCAGATTTGTGACTCCAGTCATAGCCTGCACCATCGCTGTTTACCCAACACGCCCGGCCGTTCACCTTGACCGACACGCCGGAACTTCTTTCATCCACAGGTGGAGAGTTGGGTAAAACGGGGCCTAGCAGGGCGTTCCACTGCACTGACCTGGGTTTTCCCCACGTTTTCCACAGGAGCTGCACAACACTGGGTGAACTACCCCCAAGTTATCCACAGTTGTGTGCACATATGGGGTTGGCGGCGCCCCGAAACGTCGCCTAGGTTCGTCGCATCGCCCTGCGCGCGACCCCGGGAATCACGCAGGCAACCGATTGCTGACATCCGTGTCGGTGCCCGGGAGTACAACGAGTTCATCGATGTGAAACCCCCGGTTCTGCGGGCAGAGAGGACGGTCGATTCTGGTGACTACCACCGGTGACCGCGCGCATACGGACTTCCCGCCCGAACCCCCCGGCGAGGACTTCGGCCGCCAGCCCCCGCACGACATGGCCGCGGAGCAGTCGGTGCTCGGCGGCATGCTGCTGAGCAAGGACGCCATCGCCGACGTGGTCGAGGTGCTGCGCCCCGGCGACTTCTACCGCCCCGCCCACCAGGCCGTCTACGACACCATCCTCGACCTGTACGGCCGCGGCGAACCCGCCGACCCCGTTACCGTCGCCGCGGGCCTCGACCGCCGCGGCGAGCTCAAGCGCATCGGCGGCCCGCCCTACCTGGTCACTCTGACCCAGACCGTCCCGACCGCCGCCAACGCCGGCTTCTACGCCGAGATCGTCGCCGAGAAGGCCATCCTGCGCCGCCTCGTCGAGGCGGGCACCCGCATCGTCCAGTTCGGCTACGCGGGCGCCGACGGCCAGGACGTCGCCGAGGTCGTCGACCGCGCCCAGGCCGAGATCTACGAGGTCACCGAGCGCCGCACCACCGAGGACTTCACCCCGCTGGAAGAACTCCTCCAGCCCACCATGGACGAGATCGACTCCATCGCCTCCCGCGGCGGCATCTCCCTCGGCGTCCCCACCGGCTTCACCGAACTCGACGAACTCACCAACGGCCTCCACGCAGGCCAGATGATCATCGTCGCCGCCCGCCCCGGTGTCGGTAAGGCGCTGGCGCTGGACACCCCGCTGCCGACGCCGACCGGGTGGACGACGATGGGCGAGGTCCGCGTCGGTGACGAGCTGCTCGACGCCGACGGCCACCCCACCCGGGTGGTCGCCGCGACCGAGGTCATGACCGACCGGCCCTGCTACGAAGTCGAATTCTCCGATGGGACGGTGCTCGTCGCCGACGAACAGCACCAGTGGCTCACCGAGACTCGGGAGTCCCGGCGATCCGCGCAGGAAGCGGCCGCGGGCCGACCGCGGCGCACTCCGGTGGCGGCCGGCGTTCGCACCACCGCCGAGATCGCGAACACCCTGCGCTGCGCCACCGCTGACCGCAGGCTCAACCATTCCGTCACGAACACCCAGCCGCTACAGCTGCCCACCCGCGATCTGCTGGTACCGCCGTACACACTCGGTGCCTGGCTGGGCGACGGCACTTCCGCGGCCGCGCAGCTGACGTGCTTCGACCCGGAGATCGTCGCGCGGATCGAGGGCGAAGGCATCGTCGCGGCGCCCTCGCCGTCCGCGCCCGGCCGCTACCAGCTCACGCTGCCCGCCCCCGAACCGGTGCAGGCCCGTGCCTGCGTGGTGTGTGGTACCGAGTTCGTGCCGTTCACCAGCGAGGTCCGCACCTGTGGCCGTTCCTGCGGTGAGAAAGCGCGATTCGTTTCCGAACCGGTCCCGGCGCCGACCTGCGCCCAGTGCGGCGGCCCGTCGATCGGCCTGCGGCTGTGCCAGATGTGCCGGAACTCGGTGGGCAGTGTGCAGGCCCGGCTGCGCACCCTCTCGGTGCTGGGCGACAAGCACATCCCGACCGACTATCTGCGCGCTTCCGAAGCGCAGCGCCGGGCGCTGCTGGCCGGCCTGCTCGACACCGACGGGACCGTCACGCACGGCGGGTCCGTGCAGTTCGCCGTCACCGACGAGCGCCTGTTCCGTGATGTCGAGGAACTCGTCGTCGGCCTCGGCTACCGCTGCGGGGTCACCACCCAGCGGGTGCGCGGCCGGTCCGAGCAGTCGTCGACCTGCTACACACTCACCTTCGCCACCGACGACGAGGTGTTCGGCCTGCACCGGAAGGCGCTGCTGCACAAGGAACGCCGCGCCGCACGCAACACCCCACGGTCGAACTCGCGCTACATCGTCGACGTGCGCCGCATCGATTCCGTCCCCGTGCGCTGCGTCGAGGTCGACAATGCCGATCACCTCTACCTGGCCGGCCGCTCGATGGTCCCGACCCACAACTCCACGCTGGGAATGGATTTCATGCGGAGTTGCTCGATCAAGCATGGGATGGCGAGTGTCATCTTCTCGCTCGAGATGAGCCGGACCGAGATCGTCATGCGTCTGTTGTCGGCGGAGGCGAAGATCAAGCTCGGAGATATGCGGTCGGGGCGGATGAGTGACGACGACTGGACCAAGCTGGCTCGGCGGATGAGCGAGATCAGTGAGGCGCCGTTGTTCGTCGACGATTCGCCGAACCTGACCATGATGGAGATCCGGGCCAAGGCGCGGCGGCTCAAGCAGCGCCATGACCTGAAACTCGTGGTGGTGGACTACCTGCAGCTGATGAGCTCGGGCAAGAAGGTCGAATCGCGACAGCAGGAAGTCTCGGAATTCTCGCGACACCTCAAGCTGCTGGCCAAGGAACTCGAGGTTCCCGTCATCGCGATCTCGCAGCTGAACCGTGGTCCGGAACAGCGAACCGACAAGCGCCCCATGGTGTCCGACCTCCGTGAGTCCGGCTCGCTGGAACAGGACGCCGACATGGTCATCCTGCTGCACCGCCCCGACGCCTTCGAACGCGACGATCCGCGCGGCGGCGAAGCCGACCTCATCGTCGGCAAGCACCGTAACGGCCCCACCGCCACCATCACCGTCGCCCACCAGCTCCACCTGAGCCGTTTCGTGGACATGGCCAGGGGCTAGCCTCCGGACGCCTCGGTTAGCGTGCCTGGCATGGAATCCGCTCCGGGGGTGCATGAGGTCTGCGATCGGTTCGTCGAGGAGTACGCGGCCGCCGATCCGGTTATGGCGACGTTGTTCGGGATCGCCGGGTTCGAGGATCGGCTGACCGACTATTCGCCTGCGGGACATCGCCTTCGGGCCGCGATCGTTCGGAACGCGTTGCGCAGCATGGTCGCGATCGAACCGACCACCGATAGTGAACGGGTCGCCAAGGCGGTGTTCTGTGAACGGCTGGGGATAGAACTCGAAGTACAGGATGCCGGGCTACGACTGGCGTCGCTCAACGTGATCGCCAGTCCGGTACAGGACATCCGGATGGTGTTCGATCTGATGGCCACCGAGACGGGCGCGGATTGGGAGGCGATCGCCGTGCGGCTCGAGCAGGTGCCTGCGGCCCTCTTCGGGGTGCGGGCTTCCTTGCGTGCAGCGGCCGAGGACGGCCGGATATCCGCTCGGCGGCAGATCGACAAGACCGCCGAACAAGCCAAAGCGTGGGCGGGAAGCCGCGGCGAAATGGGTTTCTTCACCGGCTTGATCGCCGGTGCGCGTGGCGTGGCGGGTGCACCGCTGGAGGAGCTGGAACGGAACGCGCGCGCGGCTGATTCGGCCTATGCCGAGTTCGCCGGATTCCTGCGCGGCGAACTGGCACCGCAGGCCCCTGCCGCGGATGCGGTGGGCGAGCGGACCTATCTGCTGTGGTCGCGGTATTTCACCGGGGCCGAGTTCGATCTAGAGGAAGCCTACGACTGGGGCTGGCGCGAATTCTCCGCGATCGAAGCCGAGATGCGCGCCGTCGCCGCGCGTATCGCGCCGGGGAAGACACCGGCCGAGACGGCGGCGGTGCTCGACGCCGATCCGAAATATCGGGTGGACGGTGCGGCCGCATTCGAGGAATGGTTACAGCGCACTTCCGATGCGGCGCTGAAGGCATTACGCGGCAATCACTTCGACATTCCGGAGCAGGTTGCCCGACTGGAGTGCAAGATCGCGGCGCCCGGTGGGGGTGTCGGCGCGTACTACCTCGGGCCGAGCGAGGACCTGCGGCGGCCGGGGCGCATGTGGTGGTCGCTGGAGGCGGGCAAGGAGCAGTTCACCACATGGCGGGAGGTCAGCGTCGTCTACCACGAGGGGGTGCCGGGGCATCATCTGCACGCGACCGTGGTGCTCACGGCAGACGAGCTGAACAGATACCAGCGGATGATGTCGTTCGTCGACGGGCACAGTGAGGGGTGGGCGCTGTACGCCGAACGGCTCATGTACGAACTCGGCTACCTCAGCGATGACGGTGCCCTGTTCGGCATGCTCGCCGAGCAATTGCTCCGTGCCGCGCGGGTGATCGTGGATATCGGCATGCATCTGGAATCGACCATTCCCGCCGGCACCGGATTCCACGAGGGCCAACGGTGGACACCGGAACTCGGGCTGGAGTTCCTGCTGACCCGCGCGCTGACCGAACCGGCCAGGGCGCGCTTCGAGATCGACCGCTACCTGGGCTGGCCTGGTCAGGCGCCCGCTTACAAATTGGGGGAGCGCGGATGGCTCGCTGCGCGCGACGAAGCGCGGGCTCGCGCGGGAGAATCGTTCTCACTGAAGGAATTCCACACCCGCGCATTACGCATGGGCGGAATGGGGATGGACACGCTGCGTGCACAGCTCGCCGAAAGCTGACGAGTTCTCACCTGTCCGCACGTCGCGACAGTTCGACCCGCAGCTGCAAGAAACGAAACAGGCCCGGCCGGCCGATGACCGCTTCGTAGCGGTCGACGACCTCGTTTACGAAGGCGGCGACCTCGGCGGCGGGTAGGCGGGCGGTCCAGTCCGCGAAACCGACTGTGCACCAACGGGCGAAGGCTTCGCGGGAGCCGAAGTCCCATTCCCGGTCGGTCACGGATCGCGCGGTGACTTCGAGGTCGGCGTTCGCCGCGATCGCGGGCAACGCGTCGGGTTCGATGTGCACGTAGGGGCGGGGGAAATCGGCGAAGGCCGCTGACCAGCGCGCGTCGCCGGTGACCGCCATCGCGATGTCCTCGATGCTCGGGCGTGGTCCGGCGCAGACGTACTGCGCGAGCACCCGTCCGCCGGGTGCGAGGGCCGCGGCGATGTGGCGGTAGGCGGTCTCCTGGTCGACGACCCAGTGCAGGGCGTTGAACGAGACCACGAGGTCGAAGTCGGCGTCGAAGGTCATGGTGGTGACGTCGCCGACCTGGAAGGCGACGTTGGTGAGCTGGTCGTCGGCCGTGCGGGCGACCTCGATCATCCGGGGCGACGGGTCGACGCCGAGGACGGAGCCGCCGGGCACTCGCGCCGCGATCAGCCGCGTCACATAGCCGTCGCCGCACCCCACGTCGAGCACGCGCTCGGCGCCCGTCACGACGACGGACGCCACCGCGTCCGTCGCCATCGTCCGCTGGAGTGCGCTGATGTGGGCGTAGCCCGCGCCGTCCCAGTCGGCCATCGGCTACGACCCGCCCTGCGGCGGAACGTCCTTCTTGACCGGCGGGGCGTCGTCGGGGGCGAGGTAGGCGCCGATCTTGCGGAACAGCGCGTCGCCGCCGTTGGTGTAGCCGCCCGAGGAGCTGAAGGCCTCGGGCAGGAAGGTGACGGCGACCGCGATCGCGATCTTCTTCGACGGCAGGTAGGCGTTGACCGCGGCACCGCCGAAGAACAGCGGGTTCTGGTAGGACCAGTCGCCGGTGAGCCACAGGCCCAGACCATAGGTCTGGAAGTCGTCGAGCGGGCGGCAGTTGACGCAGCCGGGGACCGTTGTCGTCTTGCCGCGCAGGTCGGTGGTGGTCATCGCCCGGTACGACTCCTCGGACAGCAGTTCGCCGCTGCCGATGGCGACGGCACTGCGTTCGAGGTCGTAGATGTCGCTCGTCTGGATCGCGCCGTGGCTGATCGTCCACGACGGATTCCAGTAGGTCGATTCCTCGTAGAACGGGACGTCGGGCGGCAGGTCGAAGTACGCGCGGCGTTCGGAGGTGAACGAGTGCAGGACCGGCTCGGGGATGTAGGGCGTGAGGTTGGGCACGGTGTTCTTCAGATCGAGCGGGCCGAGCACCTTGTCCTGCAAGGCATTCGCGAGCGAGGTACCCGTGACTTTCGCCAGCACCAGCCCGAGGACCACGTAATTGGTGTGCGCGTAGGCCCAGTTGGTGCCGGGCTCGAACCACAGGGGGTCGTTGATCGCGAGGGCGAGTTGTTCCTCGGTGGTCCACGCCTTGTACGGATCCGCGAACGCGATCTCGGCGAATTTCTCGTTTCCGAGCACGAAATCGTGATAGCCGGACGTCATCTGGGCCAGCTGCCGCAGATTCACGCGGTCGGCGTTGGGAATGTCGGGCAGGTATTTCGAGACTTTGTCGTCGAGGCTCAGTTTTCCCTCGTCGGCCAGGATCAGCAGCAGGGTCGACACGTAGGAGATCGCGACGGCGCCGTTGCGGAAATGCATGTCGGTGGTGGCCGGCACGCCTGTCATGGACTCGCCTCTGGCCGCGGTGACGATCTCCTTGCCGTCGATCGTCACGCGCACGATCACCGATTTCAGGTGCGCTTCCGCCATGTAGTCGTCGACGATCCGCATGATGGCGTCGGCTTTCGCCGGGTCGTCACTGGAGAACGTCGGGCGCGCGCTCGAGGTGGAGTTCGAATCTTTCGCAGTGTCGTTCGATGAACACGCCGCCGCCAGGAGACCCAGCGTGCAGACGAACACCAGAACATTCCGAGAAACCGACATTGGTCACCTTTCCTGGTTACCTGGAAATCCGACTGTCCTGGTGTCCTCCGAAATATGGTCCGACCGAATAGCCAATTCTATGGCGTTCTCGCCGAGACGGCGGGAAACCGCGCGCAGCGGTATCAGCGCCCGCGTCAGGTGGATGTCAGGGCGGTGTCAGGTCGGCTCGCGACAGTAGTCGCAATCACGAGCACGAGCCGAGAGGGTGATCCCGAATGACCACACGACACACCGCCCCGAACACCGCCTGGACCGGCATGGTGGCCGTCGACGATACGGCGCTGGCCGTCACCGATACCGGGGGCGACGGAATCCCGGTGCTCTACCTGAACGGGCAGTTCGCCACCCAGGGCTACTGGCGCAAGACCATCGCCGAGCTGGGCCCCGGGTTCCGGCACATCACCTTCGACGAGCGGGCGCGTGGCAAGAAGTCGAAGCTGTCCGCCGACTACTCGTTCGAGGCCGCCGTGCGGGATGTCGACGCGGTGCTCGCGGCCAGGGGCGTGGACCGGGCACTGGTGGTGGGCTGGTCCTACGGCGCGGTCGTGGGCGCGCACTGGGCCGAACGGAATCCGGAACGGGCGATCGGCGCGGTGCTCGTCGACGGCGCGTTCCCCTACGACTGGCTCGACGACGCCATGGAGCAGCGGATCCGCACGCTGTTCAAGCGGCTGAGCTGGTTCATGCCGCTGGTGCGCCCGACCGGTCTGGCCCCGCGGATGACCGCGGCCCAGCAGGCCGAGAGCAATATCGAGCTCGGCAAGCTGTCCCGCACCAGCGAGCTGAGTCCGGTGCTGGACGCGATCACCGTGCCGGTGCGCTACGTGGTGGCCTCGGGCACGTCGTTCGGCAGCAAGGGTGACGAGCAGGAGAAGATCCGCGGCGGACTCGACGCGGCGACCACCCGCAACCCGAACATCCGCATCGGCGCGAAGGTGGCGAGCAACCACGGCGCCATCCTGCGCAAGGACTTCCGGGCCATCGCCGACTCGGTGCGCGAGGTCGCGGGACTCGACCGGTGACGGGCGTGATGATCTAGTCACGGTATGACCGCATTTCTGCACCAACGGTTCGGGGAGCTCCGCGACACCCTGCCGCATCTGCGCCTGGGCACCGGACCGACCCCGCTGCGTCCGCTGCCCGAACTCGCCGTGGGCCGAGCCGGCTTGTGGCTCAGCGACGACGGCGAGTTCGGCGACGGCGGGTGGGGCGGGAACAAGGTGCGCAAGCTCGAGTGGCTGCTGCCCGATGCCCTGCGGCGGGGACGGCGCACGATCCTGACCGTCGGCGGGCTCGGGACGAACTGGGGTCTGGCGACCGCGCTGTACGCCAGGGAGCACGGGCTTCGCACCGCGCTGGCGCTGGTCGATCAGCCGGTCGACGACCATGTACGGACGCAGCTCGCGCGCCTCGAACGCAGCGGTGCCACCCTGCATTTCACGCACACCAAGGCACGCACGATCGCCGCGGTGCCGTACCTGCTGGCCAAGCACGCGTCGGGCGGGAAGCCGCCGTACCTGCTGCCGGCCGGTGGGTCGTCGACGGTCGGGGTGCTCGGCTATGTCGAGGCGGCGCTGGAACTCGCCGATCAGGTGGCGGCGGGGGTCGTGCCGGAGCCGACGCACATCGTCACCGCGATCGGCTCGGGCGGGACCGCCGCCGGGCTGCTGCTCGGGCTCGAGCTGGCGGGGCTGTCGACGCGGGTGGTCGGGGTGGTCGTCAACGATCAGCTCCGGCTGGACGCGAAGACACTGCTGCGCTCGGCCCGGCGGACCGAGGCGTTGCTGCGCAGACGCGGTGCGCGGCTGCCGGAGCTGACGCTGTCGGCCGACCGGTTGATCCTCGTCGAGGACCAGCTCGGCGCTGGCTACGGTCATCCCACCCCGCAGGGCGAGCGGGCGGGCGCGCTGGCCGCCGAGGCCGGGCTGCACCTCGAACCCGTGTACACCGCGAAGGCGATGGCGGCGACCCTCGCGCTCGACGCCGACGGCGCGTTCGGGGACGGCGTCGTCGTGTTCCTGAATACCAACGGACCCCGCTGAGGCGGCTAAGTGAACGGTCACTACCAGCGCGAAGAACGCGCCCTGGGCCGGATGCCCCCGGAAACGGGGGCACGTGATTCCTGTTCGCGCCAGTAACGATCTCGCGAGGTGGGACGACAAAGGTCGTGACAAACGGCCCGTCGGGGGGCCTGCCCACCTGTAGGTCATTCGAACGGGATCACACAATGAAACTGCGCGAGTTCCTTGCGAAACATCGCATCGCTTCGGCTGTCGCCGCACCGGCGGCGCTGGGTGTCGCGGCCATCGTCGCCGCGTCGTTCGCGGTGACGTCGCAGCCCGAGTCCCCCACCTACCAGCTCACCACCTCCGTGACCGAGTGCCGCGAGATGGTGACCATCTCGGTCGCCGGCCGCAACGACACCCCGGTCGAGGGCACGACGGCGATGCTGCTCGACGCCAACGGCAACCCGCTGCCCGCCGCGCTGTCGGGCGATCACAGCAGCGTGTGGGTCGATCCGGTGGTGAACGCGCCGCGTGACGACCTCGCCGAGGGCGAGTACGCGGCGATCTACATCGCCTACCCGGCGGACATGCGGACCTATGAGGACGCGGTCAACCAGGGCGTGGCCAACACCCAGCAGGTGATGCGCGAGATCTCCGCCGCCTGCCCGGACACCAAGTTCTCCATCGTCGGCTACAGCGAGGGCGCCGACGTCGTGCGTCGCGTCGCCGAGGGCATCGGCAACGACGACCCCGCCGACGGCTACTCGGTCGTCGATCCCGACGACGTGCTCGGCGTCGTGATGTTCGCCGACGCCGGTCGCAAGGCGGGCGACGGCACCTTCATCGGCGCCGAAGACCCGTTCGCCAACCCGGACGGCTTCGATCAGAAGTACCAGAACGGCACCAAGCCCATCTCGGGTCAGGGCGTGACCACCGGCGGCGGCTTCGGCGCGCTGAACGGCAAGATCGCTTCCTTCTGCTCCGAGGGCGACCTCACCTGCGCGGCGCCGGAGAACATCTCCCTGCTGCAGCTGGCCGCCAATGTCGGTCGCCAGATCAACGTCGACGACCTGCAGCGCGACGGCCTGACCCCGGCCACCGGCCAGGACATGGCCTTCACCCTCGGCCGGATCGCGATGGCGGCCTTCTCCGACATCGCCGCCAACCCGAACTGGATGGCCAGCGACGAGACCTTCCTCGACGTGCTGCTGAAGGTGTCGGATCCGGACTACAAGCCGGGCGAGACCAAGGCGCCCGCCAAGGCCGACACCATCGCGGCCGAGCAGGTCTCGCCGCTGGCGTACCTGCCGCAGAAGGTGTTCAACGAGATCGTCGGGCTGATCGTGACGAACCAGAACACCATCCCGGTGGCGTTGAGCGACCCGTACCAGCTGACGCTGGGCCCCAACGGCACCGGTCATCACTTCGACTACTGGCGTGATTCCGACGCCGCCAACGGCAAGCCGATGACCTCGGCCGAGTACGCCGCGGCGTGGCTGACCCACCTGGCCAAGCAGGCGCAGGCGGGCGAGACGGTGGATACCAAGTCGGCGCCCACCGATGCCGATGTGACCGCCGCGCTGGCCGCGCCGACCAAGCCGGCCACGACCACCACCGCGGCGGCGGCGAGCACCACGACGTCGAAGGCGGCGACCAGCGCCGCCGAGACGACGACGCCGACCACCACCTCGCCGACCGGCACGACGACGACGCCGTCCACCACGACGCCGTCGACCACCGCGCCGTCGACCACGACGCAGGCCCAGGAACCGGTGGCCAACCAGGCCGAGGCCCCCGCGCCGAAGACCACCACCTCGGCGCCCGCGCCGACCACGACGGTGGCTCCGACCACGACCGTCGCGCCGACGAGCACCACGACCACCACGGCACCGACGAACTGATCCGGGTCGAACGATCCCCGGTGGGCGGCGTTATCCGTTGCCCACCGGGGATTTTCGTGTCAGGAGGTGACTTCGGGCACCGGCGCGGGCAGCGTGTCGCGCACCCGCGTGGTGCGTCGGGTGCCGATAATCGACCCGATGACGACCAGCGGGAACCCGATCGCCATGCCGATCGTCAGCGGTTCGCCCAGCGCGGCGACGCCGAGCACGATCGCGACGGCGGGGTTGATGTAGGTGATGACGGTGGCGCGCGCCGGGCCGACCTCGGCGATGAGCGCGAAGAAGACGAGAAACGCGGTGGCCGTGCAGATCACGGCCAGGCCGAGGATCGACCAGGCGGCGTCGGCGGGGATGTGGGCGGGCCAGGACGCGGCGGTGAACGGGGTGTACACGAGCGCGGCGAGCAGCAGCGACGCCGTGACGACGCCGAGCGCGGGCAGGTCGGCCAGGGTGCGGTCGTAGATGATCGGACCGATGGCGTAGCCGACCGTGGTCACCGCGACGGCCGTCAGCGCCATCGGGTCGGTCAGGTCGAGATCCAGGCCGACCAGCGCGGCGACGCCGGCGAAGCCGATGAGCAGGCCGATCGTGCGGCGGCCGTCGAAGCGGTCGTGGCCGAGCAACGTCACGATGACGATCGCGATCAGCGGGACCGCGGCCACGAGCAGGCCGACGGTGGAGCTGTGCAGGGTCTGCTCGGCGTAGCCGAGCAGCACCCAAGGACCGACGATCTCGATCGCGGTGTAGGCCAGCAGCATTCGCCAGCGGGCGAGCACGCCACGGAAGGCATTGGTATACAGGGCGATCGGCAGCAGGAGCAGTCCGCCGATCGCGGTGCGCCCGAAGGCGACGACCACCGGGTCGATGCTCTCCACCGCGATCCGGATCATCGCGTAGGGCACGCCCCAGATCACGCCGAGCGCCAGGAACAGCACCCATCCGCGCTTACTCACCGATCACCACCGTTTCCGTTCCGCGGCGAGATCCGCACTCGCCCGGGTCATCCTATGATTTGTCACGGTAGTCAGCCGAGTGGCCGGAGTGACATCTTTCGTCAACATCCGGCCACACCGACTAGACGGCCACGGACTCCCGCACCCCGGGCGCGTCGGCTCGCGTGGCCGCGATCAGCACGACCAGCCCGGTGACGGCGAATCCGGCGCCGACCCACAGCGGCGAGACCCAACCGAAGCCCGCGCCGATCGCCAGGCCCGACAGCCAGACGCCGAGGAAATTGCCGACATTGAACGCGGCGATGTTCGCCGAGGACGCCAGCGTGGGCGCGTCGGCCGCATGCTCGAGCACGCGCATCTGCAGGCCGGGCGTCGCGCCGAACCCGAAGAAGCCCATGGCGGGTAGCAGCAGGATCGCGGCGATCTCGTGGTCGGCCAGCAGCGCGAACGCGACCAGCGCGAGCCCGAGGGACACAGTGAGCGCGAGCAGGGTGCGGGTCAGCGCGCGGTCGGCCCAGCGGCCGCCGAACAGATTGCCGAAGAACAGCCCGACGCCGAAGAGCACCAGCAGCCACGGCACCACGCCGTCGGAGAATCCGGTGACCCGGGTCAGCAGCGGTTCGATGTACATGAAGGCGCCGAACATGCCGCCGAAGACGAGCACGGTCATCGCCAGCGAGTACCAGACCTGGGTGTTGCCGAACACCGACAGCTCGGCGCGCAGATTCGGCCGGGTGCTCGACGCGGGCGCGTCCGGAACGAGGGCGGTGATGCCCGCCAGCGCGACCAGTCCGACGACGGTGATCACCGCGAACGTGGCCCGCCAGCCCCACTGCTGACCGATGAAGGTGCCCAGCGGAACGCCGAGGACATTGGCGATGGTGAGCCCGCCGAACATGATCGAGATGGCGCCCGCCTTCTTCTCCGGCGCCACCAGCGAGGCCGCCAGGACCGCGCCGATGCCGAAGAACGCGCCGTGCGCCAGGGCCGCCAGCACGCGTCCGCCGAGCAACGCCGCGTACCCGGGCGCCAGCGCCGAGGCGGCGTTGCCCACCGTGAACAGCACCATGAGCAGCTGCAATGCCCGCTTGGGCTGCCAGCGATTGACCACCGGGGTGAGCGCCAGCGCGCCGACGACGACGGCCAGCGCGTAACCGGAGATGAGATAGCCGGCGGTCGGCACGGAGACGCCCATGTCGGCGGCCACCGCCGAGAGCAGACCGGCGATGACGAACTCGGTGAGTCCGATGCCGAAGCCCCCGAGCGCGAGGGCGATGAGACCGAGTGGCATGTGAGCGCTTCCTTCCGTTCTACGCCGATAACACGCGTGTGCAACTAACGCTAGGCGACGATAGTTGCACACGCGCTCTATTGCAACCGCCAGCTATACTCGGCGCATGGGTATTGCGGATGACGCCGTCGAGGTGCGGGCGACCGGCTGGCGCACCCTGGCCGCGCTGCACGGGCACATCGAGACCGCACTCGAGCGCGAGCTGGTGCGCGAGCACGCACTGTCGGTCGTCGAATTCACGGTGCTCGACGCCCTGGCCCGCCAGGATGGCTGGCACATGCGCATCTCGCAGCTGGCCCGCGCGGCGGCGCTGTCGGCCAGCGCGACGACCCGGCTGGTGAACCGGCTCGAGGATCGCGGGTTCCTGGTCCGGGTGTTGTGCGCGGACGACCGGCGCGGCATCTACACCGAGCTCACCGAAACCGGCAGGGCCGCCTACGAAAAGGCGCGTCCCACGCACGATCGGGTACTGGAACAAGCGCTTTCGGACGCCGAGCAGATCCCCGAACTGGCGCCGCTCGTCGGCTTCCTGCACCGCGTTCCCACGTCCCGCTGACCGCGACACTCCGTACGACATCGCCAGGCAACGCGCCGATCATGATGACTGCGCGGTGCCTCGGTGCAATGATCGGCTGGTGACTCAGTGGCTCCCACTCCTCGGTTCGCTCGTCGTCGCCGCCGCAGTTCTGGTCGGTGTCATCGCCAACAACCGCACCCACCGCGAGGGCATCGCGGCGGCCGACGAGCGCGGCAGGCAGGCACTCGACGCCGCGCAGCGCAATGTCGAGCTGTCGAACATGGTGGGTGACCAGCGCGATCACGAGGCGTGGCGCCGGGAGGCGGTGCTCGCTGCGGTCGCCTCGATCCTCGAGACCTCGGCCTCGGTACGCGCCGATCTGACCAGCTGCGGGGAGTGGGACCTCGTCACCACGGAGGAGATCGACAGCGTCGGCGCCCAGATCCACAAGGTGATCTGGGATCGCCCCAACGGCATGCTGACCCGGCTGCGGGTCG
Organism: Nocardia sp. NPDC087230; assembly: GCF_044744725.1. Lineage (NCBI taxonomy): Bacteria > Bacillati > Actinomycetota > Actinomycetes > Mycobacteriales > Nocardiaceae > Nocardia > Nocardia sp. NPDC087230. The sequence continues at coordinate 1,134,397 of NZ_JBIUYV010000002.1, read as the reverse complement.
TTGCGCACCGCCGGATCCCGAACAAGTGCGAAGACCTGCTCCGCACCCTCACCGCCGCCCAGCACATCACCATGCAGCGACTGAAGCTGCACATCGACGTGGAGGCCACGGTCGAGGAGCTCGAGGAGATGGCGTCGCTGTGGCAGAAGGCCATGCGGCACGCGGCCGAGCAGGAGCGGGCACTGGTGGAGACCACCAGGATCGAACTGGGCATCGACATCGCCACCACGAAAGGCCCTGCCGTCGCGCCGGTTCCGGCGCCCGAGCCGCAGGCGCCCGAGCCGGTCGCGGAGCAGGTCGCCGAGCCGGTCGCCGAAACTCCCGTCGAGGAAACGGGTTTCGAGCCGGCGGTCGAGCACCAGACCGCCGAGCTGCGCATCGCCGACCTCGCCGACCTCACCGACGCCACGGTCGAGACGCGTCAGGCCGCGCCCGCCCAGGTCTGACCCCCCAGCGCGGCATCGGCGCCCCCTGCGCCTGATCCGCTCGAGCATCCCGTCGGGTTCGCGGAACGCGCCTCCCCGGTCGGGTAGTACGGCGGTGTGGTCGTTCACCTGACGCGAGCGGGGTCAGCCGGGTAACTTGGAAAGCGGCATGTGATGCGTCACCGTGCCGACCCGACAGCGTGGTCGATCGTCTACAGACTTGCACCGAACCACTCTCGTCAGGGGGCGATCTGTTATGGAGTTCATCGCGCCGTTGGATGCGCTGTTCCTGCTCGCGGAATCCCGTGAGCACCCGATGCACGTGGGCTCACTGCAATTGTTCGAGCCGCCCGAGGACGCGGGCCCGGACTATCTGCGCGAGTTCCGCGATATCCTGCTCGCCGACAAAACCTTCCGGCCCACCTTCCGCAAGCGCCCCGCCACCTGGCTCGGCGCACCCCAGCTGGCCTGGACCCAGGACGACGACGTCGACCTGGACTTCCACCTACAGCGCAGCGCGCTACCGGCGCCGGGGCGGATCGGGCAGCTGCTCGACCACGCCTCGACCCTGCACAGCGCCCTGCTCGACCGGCATCGCCCGATGTGGGAGATGCATTTCGTCGAGGGCCTGGCCGACGGCCGGTTCGCGCTCTACTCGAAGATGCACCACTCGCTGATCGACGGTGTCTCCGCGCAGCGTCTACTGCGGCGCACGCTCACCACCGACCCGTTCGCGACCGAGATCAAGACGCCGTGGAACCTCCCGCGCAAGCAGCGTCCGGACGCGCCGCGCGAACAGCGCTCCCGGCTGGGCGGACTGCTCGGCGGCCTCGGCGCGGCGAGTTCCTCGACCGCCGCGCTGATGCGGGCGACCCGCACCGGGCTGCTCCAGCAGCAGTTGACGCTGCCGTTCGAGGCGCCACGCACGCTGTTCAACGTGCCGATCGGCGGCGCCCGCAAATGCGCGGTGCGCACCTGGTCGATGGACCGCGTCAAGCAGGTGAAGAAGGCGACCGGCACCACCGTCAACGATGTGGTGCTGGCGATGTCGGCGGGCGCGCTGCGCGCCTACCTGCTCGAACGCGACGCGCTGCCGGACAAGCCGATGATCGCGATGGTGCCGATGTCGCTGCGCGACGAGGACGACACCGACACCCAGGGCGTGAAGATCGCGGCCCTGCTGTGCAATCTGGGCACCGACATCGCCGATCCACTGGAGCGGCTGCGGGTGGTGAGCGAGTCGACCCGGCGCAACAAGGAGGTCTACCGCTCGCTGACGCCCGCGCAGACGCTCGCCGTCGCCGGGGTGATGCTGAGCCCGATGGCGGCGATGCTGCTGCCCGGCTTCGCCTCGATGGCGACGCCGCCGTTCAACATCGTCATCTCGAATGTGCCGGGCGCGCGGGAGCCGCTGTATTGGAACGGCGCGCGACTGGACGCGAGCTACCCGCTGTCCATTCCGCTGGACGGCCAGGCCGTGAACATCACCCTCACCTCGAATGGCGACAACCTCGATTTCGGCCTGGTCGGCTGCCGACGCACCCTGCCCGACCTGCATCGACTGCTCGATCACCTGGAGGATTCGCTGACCGAACTGGAGGACGCGGCCGCCTGAAAATTGCCCCTTATCGGGCAAACTAGAACGTGTTACAGTTCGGTATGCGTACCGAATTCTGCGAACAACTCGGCATCGAGTTCCCCATCTTCGCCTTCACTCACTGCCGCGACGTCGTGGCTGCGGTGAGCAACGCGGGCGGACTCGGCGTGCTCGGCGCCGTCGGCTTCACCGCCGAACAGCTCGAAGTGGAGCTGGCCTGGCTCGATGAGCACGTCAACGGCATCTACGGCGTCGACCTGGTGATCCCGTCGAAGTACGAGGGCAAGGGCGTGGAGGGCCTGACCCCCGAGCAGCTGGAAAAGCAGCTGGCGCAGATGGTTCCGCAGGGCCATCGCGACTTCGCCCAGAAGATCCTGGCCGACCACGGCGTACCCGCGCTGCCCGACGGTGAGCACCACAACGAGCTGCTCGGCTGGACCGCGACCACCGCGGGCCCGCAGGTCGACGTGATCCTCAACCACCCGAAGGCCAAGCTGGTCGCCAACGCCCTCGGCACCCCGCCCGAGGACGTCGTCAAGCGCATCCAGGACTCCGGCCGGGTGATCGGCGCGCTCTGCGGGTCGGTCAAGCACGCGATGAACCACAAGGCGGCCGGGCTGGACTTCGTGGTCTGCCAGGGCACCGAGGGCGGCGGGCACTGCGGCGAGGTGTCCTCGCTGGTGCTGTGGCCGCAGGTCATCGAGGCCATCGGCGATACGCCGGTGCTGGCCGCGGGCGGCATCGGCAACGGCGCGCAGGTCGCGGCGGCGCTGGCGATGGGCGCGGCGGGCGCGTGGACCGGCTCGCTGTGGCTGACCGTCGAGGAGGCCAATGTGCCGCCCGCGCAGATGGACACCTACCTCGACGCCACCAGCCACGACACCATCCGTTCGCGCTCCTGGACCGGCAAGCCCTGCCGCATGCTGCGCAACGACTGGACCGACGCGTGGGAGGACACCGAGAACCCCGACCCGCTGCCGATGCCGCTGCAGATGATGGTGGCCCTCGACGGTGTGAAGCGCGGCCACCGCTACCCCGAGGCGGCCAAGGACGTGAACTTCAACCCGGTCGGCCAGGTCGTCGGCATGATGAACAAGATCGAGCGCAGTGCCGACGTGGTCAACCGGCTCGTCGAGGAGTACGTCACCGCCTGCGACCGGCTGACCAAGCTCAACGGCTGAGCGACGGGGCTCGGGTAGCCTTCCAGCTACCGGTCTACCCGGCCCCGATGAACCCGGTCCGCACGCCCCGACCTCGCGGAGGGGCAGGCCGCGAAGCGGCCGTCGCGGCCGTCTCGCCGATCAGGTGCCGTTACGCAAGCGATGCAGGAGCAAGCGACGGCATCTGATCGGCGAGACCCAGGGGCCGCGACTCGAGCGCGCCAGCGCTCCGAAAACACTGCGGCGGTGACATGGCTTCGGACGGCAAGAGCTCTTCCTGGGCAGCGACGCGGCGCCGGGTCACCCGCGCCATCGCCCGGGTGCGGGCCGACTACATCGCCGGCCCGCCCGCGCCGCCGCGTCCGGCAGACCCGCCGGTACCCGCCGACCTGCTGAATCTGCTGTGCCGCATCGGCGTGGCACTCGTCGGCGCCAGCGAGACTTCGGCACGCGTGCAGGAGATCCTGGACAAACTGTCCAAGCGCTACGGCACCGACAACATCCACTTCATGGTCCTGCCCACCGCGGTGTTCGTGCGCGTGCGCACCCCGGACGGGTCCGCGATCGACATGCTCGACGCCTCGGTCGGCACGCTGCCGCTGGACCAGATCGCGGGGCTCTACCGGCTCATCGACCACATCGAGGCGGACGCGCCGCCGCCGACGGAAGCGTCGAAGGAGCTCGACGCGATCCTGTCGGCCGAACCGGGCAGCCCGCCGTGGCTGATCCTGCTCGGCCAGGTGGTGCTGACCGTCGGGCTGGGGATGATGCTCAATCCGGCGGCCAGGGCGCTGGTGGGCTATGTGGTGCTCGGGCTCGTCGTCGGCGCGCTGACCCAGCTCGCCGACAAGGTGCGGCTGCTGTCGCTGGCACTGCCGGTGGTCGCGGCGGCGCTGGTCGCGGTGCTGGCGTTCGGCTTTCCCGGCACGCTGTCGGGTGGTCAGCCGACCCAGCTGGTGATCCCGGCGATCGCCACGCTGCTGCCGGGCGCGATGCTCACCAACGGCACGATCGAGCTGGCGACCGGGTCGATGGTCGCGGGCGCGAGCCGGGTGGTCTACGGCATCAACATGCTGTTCCTGCTCGCCCTCGGCCTCTACGTGGGCATCAGTCTGCTGGGACCGCTGTCGAATCCGGCGGTGAGCCAGGCCCAGCTGGGCTGGTGGGCGCCGGTGATCGGGGTGCTGCTGATCGGGTTCGGGCACTCCTGGCGGTCGAGCGCGCCGCAGAACTCGGTGGGGTGGCTGCTGCTGGTCCTCTACGTCACCTACCTGGCGCAGTTCGTCGGCAAGACGCTGTCGGGGCCGCTGACCGGCGCGTTCCTCGGTGGTCTCATCGCGGTGCCCGCCGCGTATCTGATCCAGGGCCGCAAGCACGCCCCGCCGCGGCAGGTGGCCTTCCTGCCCGCGTTCTGGATGCTGGTGCCGGGCGGCATCAGCCTGACCGGGATCTCCGAGGTGGTTCTGCACACCACCGGCACCACGGCGGCGAGCGGACTCGAGGTGGTGGTGTCGGCGCTGCTGTCGGTGATGTCGATCGCGCTCGGGGTGATGGTCGGCTCCGGCCTGTCCTCGACGCGGACACCGCATGTCGGCCCCATCATCGATTCGATGCTGCCGCAGGGCCATCACCTGCCGTGGTATCACCAGGTGGAGACCACCAAGCCCGCCGACCCAGACAGCTGAGACGATGCGGTCAGGCGGTCGCGGCCGTGGTTTCGATCGGCGTCGCGCCGACGAGTTCGTCGAAGCGGGCGATGACCTTCTGGTGGTAGAGCGCGAACAGGTCCTCGAACAGGGCCAGTTGCGCCTCGGACGGGCCCGAGTCGGCGTCCCACACCGCTAGCAGCGCGCGCCAGACGAGCACGTGCAGATCGGCGGCGACGGCGAAGTAGGCGGCGACCGCCTCGGGCACCTCGGTGACCATGTCGGCGACCGAATTCAGCACGGCGCGTTGCATGCTCATCCCGAGCACGCCCAGCAACTTGCGCACCAGCGCGATCTCGGCGGTGATGATCCGGACGTGGTCGGGCACGCTCTGCCGGGCCATCGCCTCGAGCTCGTCGACGGCGGCGGCGAGCTCCGCCGAATCGAGCACCTTCTCGGCGGCGGTGTAGCCGAGCAACGCCTCGAGCACGATGCCGCGCTCCACCTCGACGATGTCGGTGAACATCTCGGCGGCGACGGCGGGCGCGGTGACGGAGAACCGGAACAGATGCCGATAGACATCCATGCCGCCCTCTTCCCTGACGTCACGGATGGTGAAACCTTTGCCGCGCCGGGCCTCGACGAAGCCGTAGGACTCGAGCCTGCCGAGGGTGAGTTGCGCGGTGGCCCGGTTCATCCCGAATTCGTCGGCGACCTGGCGGACCGACGGCATCAGTTCGCCGGGCCGGTATTCGCCGGTCGCGACCCGGCGCGCCAATTCGTCGGCGACGTCGGCGACCACCGTCCGGGATCCCATCGAAACAACACCTCTCGGTCATCATCCGGCTACGTCCCAGACAGTTTATGCGCTCGAACCGCACCCCGCACGCACCCGCGACGGCTGTGGGGCGGTTCACGTCGGGCGGCCGATCGCTGGGCGGAACCGACCGTACGGACTTCTCGGCAAGCCACGGGCAACTCCCGGAATGTCCGGTAGCACGCGAGTCGACCGGGGAAAACATAGCGGGGAACGCGTCCGTGTGGATCAGACAGCATTGCGCGCCACCATGATTGAATACGCAAGCAACGGGGGAGCTAAACATTCACCTGGAGGTTGGCGTGCAAACCACTCGGCTCGCGGCGGGCGCCGTCGCCGGACTCGTCGTGATCGCGGGTCTTTGACCGGCACCTCGATCGCACCGCTGCCGCCGCCGAGCCCGACCCACCCGCCCGCGCCGGAGCCGCCCCCGCTCGCCGACGTGAACTGCGGTCCGGTCACCGGCGGCAACGGCGGCACCGCCGATGTCATCGCCTTCGCCTCCGACGCGGGCAGGCCGGGCTGTACCGAGGCCGTCAACGTGGTCGCCGACTACCTCGGCACCCCGCGCACCGGCGACGCCGCCGCCGTCGACGGCTGGACCTGCGCGCCGCAGCCCGACACCGCCGTGCCGCACATCTGCGTCCACCAGGGCCTGACCATCGGCCTGCGTGGCGACGCCGCACCCGCCACCCCGCCGCCACCCGCGACGACACCGATCCGCACGGTCGACCCGACCAAGCCGCCGGTCACCACCACCAGCGACGTCCCGCCCGCGCCGTCACCGCTGCCCGAGGACGTGAACTGCGGCCCGGTCACCGATGCCGGTGGGCACAGCCGCACGGTGATCGCGGTCGGCACCGCGGCAGGCCGGCCGGGCTGCACCGTCGCGATCGACGTGGCGACCAGCTACGTCACCACGATCAGCCCGTCGGATTCGGTCGTCGTCGACGGCTGGCAGTGCAACGCCCAACCCGACCCCGCCACTCCGTCGGTGTGCGCCAAGGACGGCCTGGTGATCGCCCTGCGCGCCGACTGAGCGCCTCAGATCATCTGCTTCTCGCCCATCCAGCGCATGATCGGCCAGCCGAGGGCGACGGGAATCCAGCAGGTCAGCACGCGATAGAGCAGCACGGCGGGCACCGCGATCTCGGCCGGAACACCGAAGGCGGCCAGGCCACCGATCAACGCGGCCTCGACCGCACCGACGCCACCCGGGGTCGGCGCGGCAGAGGCCAGCGTGCCGCCGATCATGGTGACGATGGTGACCGCGACGAAATCGGTACCACCGCCGAAGGCTTCGACACTGACCCACAGCGCCAGCGCCTGCCCGAGGGTGATCGCGCCGCATCCGCCGACGATCATCGAGAACCGGATGGGATCGCGGGCCAGGTCGACGAGTTCGCCGAGAACCTCCTTGAGCTGCGGGCGCACCGAGTGATTCACCCAGCGGCGCAGTTTCGGCACGAACATGAACGCGCCGATCAGGCCGACACCGACACCCGCGGCCAGGTACAGCACGGTCGCGTCCGGCACGATGTGCGCGAGATTGGTGGAGGTGCCCGCCACCACGCTGAACACGACGAGCAGCACCAGGTGCGTGATCACCTGCACCGATTGCTGCAGCGCCACCGCCGCGGTCGCGCGCATGGTCGTCATCCCGGCCTGTTGCAGGAAGCGCACGCTCAGCGCCAAACCGCCGACGCCCGCCGGCGTGGTGGTGGCGACGAAGGTATTGGCCAGCTGCTCCAGGAACAGATCGCGGAACCGGACGATCCAGTCCGCGCAGGCACCGAGCGCGGCGGCCGCGCCCACATACGTCAGTGCCGAGATCACCAAGCCGAGCAGCGCCCACCACCAGTTCAGCGTGCGCAGCTGACTGAAGAAGGTCGGCACCTGGCTGAAGAACGGATACGCCACGTAGACCAGGGCGAACAGCAATACCAGCTGAATGAGCTGATTGCGGGTGAAGCGGGTGAGCTGTTCGGGATGGATGCGATCGTGCCCGGTCTGCTCGCGGACCTCCTCGCGCGCGGTCGCCAGGACCTTGGTCCACTGCGGCACCGACTTGCGGATGCCGGTCGGCATGGCCGATTTGGTGAGCCGCCGGGCCGCGGTGACCACCGCGCTCTCGCCGAGCACCTCGATCGCCGCCGACACCGCCTCGTGCTTGCCGTAGAGCGAGGTCGTCGAGACCAGCAGTTGGGCGATGTCGGTCTGGCGCTGCGCGTCGGCCGCGCCGAACTCGGCGAAGGCGAAGCCGCCGAACAGGGTGTCGCCCTGGTGGACTCGCACGTAGTCGGGTTGCAGGTCGCCCATGCTGATCTGGTTCTCGTGCAGGCGCAGCAGCGTCCGCCACACTCCGGGCAGCACCTGCGCGGACAGCTTGCGGATCGGGGTGCCGCGGGGAACGGTGTGCGCGTACAGCATCCAGCCACGGTCCAGGCCGGCGACCGCGACCTGATGACTGTCGGCCATGCCGAGGTCGCCGATGGCGATGCCCATCAGCGCCCGGTGTTCCACCGCGCGGTGCATCGAACCGTGCAGCGGCGCGGTCTCGCTGGAGCGGAAGGTGATCCAGCGCCACAGCTGCCGGATCGCGCCGAAGCTGCGCTGATCGCGGCCGTACAGCTCGACGACGATCTCGGACTCGGGTCCGTCGACGTCGGTCGCCAGCAGCAGCGGACCGCGTCCGGCGGGCCGGTCGACCCGGAAGGCCCGCACCGTATAGCCGCGCCGAGCCAGCACCCGCACCGCCGCTTCCAGCGGCACCTCCAGCGCCGGGGTGCCGACCAGCCAGACGATCACCGCGCCGACCAGCCAGCCGACCACCAGCCCGAGCATGGCCCGCGCGGGCACCACCGAGCTGACGACCAGATGGATGGGCGCGAACATCAACAGCAGAAACCACATCCACCGCCGCGGCCGCGGCGGCAGCCACGGACTGGAGACGGTGAGCATCGCCGCGAGCATCGCGATCCAGCGCGGGTCGTCGAGGAACTGCGAGAGGAAGGTGTCGAAGCGATCCGGTGCGGGCAGATGCCATTTCGGAGTGGAGATGCCCGCGCCGGTGACCGAGAGCGCCAGGACCGCGAGCAGCCCGGCCGCGGCGTAGCCCGCCAGCAGCTTCCACTGCCTGCGCAAGACCAGCTCGATCAGGATCGCGAACGGCAGCGCGAGGATGAGCATGCCGTAGACCAGATACACCAGGGTGGACTGGTCCGGGCTGAGGAAGTCGACGATCTTGGACACCGACCGTTCCAGCGCCAACCACTCCGGCCTGGTGATCAGCGAGCCCGCGACCACCACACCCACCCCGATCGCCGCCAGCACGACCCGGATGATGTCGCTGGTACGCCGGATCAGCGGCTGCAGGAGACTTCCCGTGACCGGGATCTCCCGACCGTCGACTCGCATGAGCCGCACGATACACACCGACACGCCGTCGACCCGCCGTGACATCGGCCCAATTCCCGGCCACCGTACACCGGGTGAAGCCCATCACAGACCGTCACATCGCACCGGCTCGATCCGTCCAGGAAGCAGGGAAACACTCACTCCGCCGGAAGGAACTCCCATGCAGGTTCTGCTCGCAGGCGCCACCGGCGCCATCGGCCGTCCACTGATCCGCGCGCTGACCGCGAACGGGCACCGCGTGTCGGCCATCGTGCGCAGCCCCGACGCCCATCCGCTGGTGCGCGAGCTCGGCGCCGACCCGGTCACCGCCGACGTGCTCGATCGCGACGGGCTGCTGCGCGCGCTCGACGGCACCGCGTTCGACGCCGTCGTCCACGAGGCGACCGCGCTGCGCGATGCCAAGGTGCAGCGCCGGATTCCGGCCGATGACCCGACCGGCCTGCTGCGCACCGTCGGCACCGCCAATCTGCTGGCCGCGGCCGAGCTGGTCGGCGCGGGCCGCTTCGTCACCCAGTCGCTGATCCTCGGCTACGGCTACCTCGATCACGGCGACCGGCCGCTGACCGAGCGCGATCCGTTCGGGGTGTACACCGGTGGCGTCGCCGACGAGGTGGTGCGCGCGACCGTCGCGGGCGAGCAGCAGGTGTTCGAGGCGCCGGGCGTCGACGGCATCGCGCTGCGGTACGGGCTGTTCTACGGGCCGGGCGCGTTCAGCGACCTGTTCGCCGACATGATGCGCAAGCACGCGCCGGTCGGCCCGCTCGGTGCCGGCGGGGTGAACAGCTGGATCCATGTCGAGGACGCCGCCGCGGCGACGGTCGCCGCGCTCGACCGCGGTACGCCGGGCAGCGCCTACAACCTGGCCGACGACACCCCGATCACCTGGCGCGAGTTCTTCGCCGAGGTGGCCCGCAGCCACGGCACACCCCGGCCGATCCGGCTGCCCGCGTGGATGATCCGGCTGGCCGTGCCCTATATCGGCGCGCTGATGGCGGACACATCGATGCGGATCTCGAGCGCGCTGGCGCACGCGGAGCTGGACTGGCGGCCGCGCTATGCGAGCGTGGCCGAGGGGCTGGCCGCGCGCTGAGGCTCAGTGCGGGGCGCGGGCGGTGACGGCGGCGCGATCGTGGCCGGGGATCAGCTCGATCTCCTCGGGCAGCGCGTGCAGCCGGTGCACCGTCTCGAAGGCGGTATCGCGATCGTCGTCGACGAGGTCGCCGGGCAGCGGGGCCTTCTCGCGCAGCAACTCCACCTGCAGCGTGCTCCACACCGCGTCGCCCGCGAGCAGCACCCGCGACCCGTCGTCGACGGCGAGCAGCACGCCGATGCTGCCGGGCGTGTGCCCGGGCAGGTCGACCAGCACGACCGAGCCGTCACCGAACAGGTCGTGGCTGCGGGTGAAGGTGAGCACCGGCGGTCCGTCGAGGTCGTAGAGGTCGAACACGCGTCCACGCAGGGGGCCACGGGCGACACCCAGCGGGGCGCGCGATCCGCCCATCGCCCAGCGGTATTCGACGCCGGGCACCCGGATCGGCACCCAGCCGGGCAGCTCGTAGAGCCCGGCGACGTGGTCCCAGTGCAGGTGCGTCGGCAGCACGAAATCGATGTCGGCGCCGGTCAGGTCGTGGGCGGCGAGGACTTCGCTCAAGCCGCGCACCGGCTGGCCGGGGGCCACGAGCAGCGGGACGGGGAACGGCAGTTCGGGCAGCACTCGCTCGTGCACGCCCGCGCAGATCGCCGGGTCGACCAGGAAGGTGGCCGACGGGTGGCGCACCAGGAAGGTCGACATGGTCAGCGGCGTCGACCGCAGCGTCCGCACGCCCTCGGCGACGATCGCTGTCGGCGCGGACATCTCGGCCTGGACCAGCGCGGTGAGCGAGACCGTCGCGCGCGCGGGCGGCAACGGCGCCGATTCCAGCGCGGCCAGAAACGCGGTGTCGGCGGCGCGCGGCCACAGCAGCCGCGGAACCGTCGCGACGACAGCGACACAGCAGGCGAGAAGCGTCGATAACATCGTGCTGCGCTCACCCATAGCTGCCACCGTAGGCGATAGCCCACACCCCGACCACCGCGTACTTTTCGGGGCCCGCCGCCCGGATACCGATCGCGCAAACAAACGACAACATCCAGCGACTCTCCCGCTAACCCGGCCGCAGCGGCGGATGATGATTCGATGGCAGACCAAATCATCCAGGTGCAATGGAAGGCCACCCCGGAGGAACACGACTACCCGGCCGCCGCCGACTATCTCGAACTGCTCGGCGACGCGACGGTGGTCGAGGCGATCGTCGCCGACCTCCGCAGCGCACCGGTGGTCGTGAAGAAGGCGAAAGACATCCTGCGCGCCTCCCAGCTCGAGGCCCTGACCCCGGACAATCCCCACGTGCGCAAGGACCTGCTCAAGATCAACGAGGGCAAGAAGCTCTCGCCGATCCTGCTGGTCCGCGGCGACTGCCGCAAGAACGTGCCGATGCTGATCGCCGACGGGTACCACCGGGTCTGCGCGCTCTACTTCGCCGACGAGAACGCCGAGATCCCCGCCAAGATCGCCGCGATGCCGTGACCTTCGCGACCCTGGCGCTGATCGTCGCGCTCGGGGTGATCGGACCACTGCTCGCCCTGCCCAAGCGGCTGCATCTGCCGGTCATCCTGGGTGAGCTGCTGGCCGGGGTCGTCTTCGGTACGACCGGGTTGCGAATCCTCGACGCGAGCGATCCGATCTTCGTGTTCCTGGCCGACATGGGTTTCGCGCTGGTGATGTTCGCGGCGGGTACGCACGTGCCGGTGCGCGATCCCGCCGTGCGCGGCGCGCTCGGCGCGGGCGCGCTGCGAGCGGTGCTGGTCGGCGTCGTCGCCGCGGGCGGGGGCTGGGGCGTGTCACAGGCTTTCGGCATGGGCCACACGGGGATCTACGCGGTGCTGATGGCGTCGTCCTCGGCGGCGATGGCGTTGCCGATCATCGACTCGCTGCGCCTGAGCGGACCGCCGGTGCTCGCGCTCACCGCGCAGGTCGCCATCGCCGACACCGCCTGCATCGTCGCGTTGCCCCTGGTCATCGATCCGGACAACGCGCTGCGGGCCGCGATCGGCGCGGTGGTCGTCGCGGCCTGCGCCGGCGTGATGTTCCTGATCCTGCGGTATCTGGAGAAGACCGGCGCGCGCCGGCAGGTGCACGAGGTGTCCGAGGAACGCAAGTTCACCCTCGAGCTGCGGGTGAGCCTGGTGCTGGTCTTCCTGCTGTGCGGCGTGGCCAGCTCGATGCATGTGTCGATCATGCTCGGCGGCTTCGCGGCCGGGCTGGCGGTGGCGGGGATCGGCGAGCCCCGGCGCGTGGCCAAGCAGGTATTCGCGATCAGTGACGGGCTGCTGGCGCCACTGTTCTTCGTCTGGCTGGGAGCCCGACTCGACCTGCGCGAACTCGGCGCGCATCCGCAGTTCATCCTGCTCGGCCTGACCCTGGGCGTCGGCGCGGTCGTCGCGCACTGGACCACGCGGGTGCTGGGTCAGCCGCTGTCGTACGGGACGCTGGCGGCGGCACAGATCGGGGTGCCGGTCGCCGCGGTGACAGTGGGCAGTCAGCTGGGCATGCTCGTGCCGGGCGAGGGTTCGGCGATCATGCTGGCCACCCTGTGCACGATCGGGATCGCGACGATCGCGTCGAGCAGACTGGCGGCGAAGGTATCGACCTAGCGCGTGGTCAGAGCTGCGCTAGTCGGTGCGGCCCATCAGTCGATCCGTTTCGCGGCGTTCCCGTTTAGTCGGCCTGCCCGCACCGCGATCGCGCTGCGGGATCGAGGCGAGGACTTCCTTCGGCGGTGGCGGCGGGCTGCGATCGATCATGCACTGCGCGGCGATCGGTGGCCCGACGCGCTTGTGGATGATCCGCTCGACGACGACGATGCGTTCGAGGCCCGCGTGCTTGATCCGGATCTCGTCACCGATCCGCACCTGCTGCGCGGGTTTGACGGTGACACCGTTGATTCGCACATGCCCGGCGCGGCAGGCTTCCGCCGCGGCCGAGCGCGTCTTGAACAAGCGCACCGCCCAGATCCACGAGTCGACGCGGGCCTGGGTGACGGAGCGTTGTTCCGCGGGGGTCACCCCTTAGACGATACGGCGAGCCGTGACGACGTCGTCGGCGCTGAGGTGGGTGTAGGACACCGGGGTGCCCGACTGCACCGCGTTCAGCAGCTGACCGTTGCCGGCGTAGATGCCGACGTGACCGCCACCGTTGGTGATGACGATGTCACCGGCCTGCAGGTTGTCGAAGGACACCGGCGCGCCCACGTGGGACTGCTCGAAGCTGGTGCGCGGCAGTTCGATTCCGGCCTGACGGTAGGCCCACTGCACGAGGCCGGAGCAGTCGAAGCTCGACGGGCCGGCGGCACCCCAGCTGTAGACCGCGCCGAGCTTGGTCCGCGCCGCGTCCAGGGCGATGTTGCCCGCGGACTGCTGCTGCTGGAAGGGGTTGTCGAAGGTGACGCTCGGCAGCTGCGGGGCGGCCTGGCCCTGCGGGGCGACCATCGCCTGAAGCTGCTTCTCCACCTGCTGCGCGGGCTGCTCGAGCTCCGGCGGCAGATCGAAGTTACCGAGGCCGGGAATGTTGATCGTGGCGGCCTGCGAAATCGCAGGCATCGCACCAGTCGTGGCGGCCACCGCACCCATGACGAGCGCACCCTTGACGGAATTCGGCAGTCGAGAATCCCGCTGCAAGCTGTGTTTACCCACCGAGACGAGTCTCCGATCTTGCTGCTCCACCACCGGGTCGTCGGAATCGCTTGGCGACGACAACTATTCGGCGGTGACTCAATGGCGCCGTTTCTCTGACGAAGCGACAGACTCCACTAAGTCACGAGAAGATTACGGCCTGTGATGGAAGCTGTCCAGCGAAGCACGCAAGTTGTTTTCCCGCACTCGGGAAAGCCCTGGACAAGCGCTGTCGTTCCGGCGTGTCGCCGCGCGTAACGGTCCGATATCCCGATCGGCCGTCGCGTTATCGGGCGCGGCCGTCGCGCCCGCCGAGCACCTGTTCGAGGTCGGCGATGCGGGTGCGCGCGTCGGCCAGGTCGATCTCGAGCCGCCCGAGCGCGATCAACAGCGGGCCCAGCGCCAGCGCGGCCAGCGCCTCCGGATCGTCGCCGCCCTCCCCCTCGACGGCGGCCCGCAGGAACACCCGGATCGACTCGGTCAGGTGCGCGTCCGCAGGCAGCCGCAGGCCGTCGAGGAGGGCGGCCGTCGAGGTCGCCATCGGCTCTCCGTGCGCGTCCCACTGGGGTTCCTCGGGCATGTCACTCCGTTCCGCTGCGATGACGTCGTCTCCGGTTCGCTAGCAGTATCTAGGACACAGCCCAGAGTTACCGAGATTCCCCCGCTGATCCGCGCTACGGTTGTCCGGCATGGACCCCGTGCGCAATCCCTACGCTCCCGGCGCCGGCCAACGTCCACCCGAATTGGCCGGACGTGACAAGCAACTCGCCGCCTTCGACATCGTGCTCGAGCGGGTGGCCAGGGGCAGGCCGGAGCGCAGCGTGATGCTCACCGGGCTGCGCGGGGTCGGAAAGACCGTGCTGCTCAACCAGCTTCGTTCGGCGGCGATCTCGCGCGGCTGGGGCACCGGCAAGATCGAGGCGCGACCGGACCAGGATCTGCGCAGGCCACTGTCCTCGGCGCTGCACATGGCGGTGCGCGCGATCGCGATGGCGCACCGCAATCCCGAGCACGTCGACGACTTCCTCGGCATCCTCAAGGCCTTCGCCCTGCGCGCCACCGCCGACAAGGGCATGCGCGAACGCTGGCAACCCGGCATCGATGTGCCCGCGGTGACCGGCCGCGCCGATTCGGGCGACATCGAGATCGACCTGATCGAGCTGTTCAAGGAGGCCGCGGCGCTGGCGGCCGATATCGGCGTCGGGATCGGCATCTTCATCGACGAGATGCAGGATCTCGGCCCGGCCGACGTCTCGGCGATCTGCGGCGCCTGCCACGAGCTGAGCCAGGACGGCGCGCCGCTGATCGTCGTCGGCGCCGGGCTGCCGCATCTGCCCGCGGTGCTGTCGGCTTCGAAGAGTTACTCGGAGCGACTGTTCAGTTATCACCGCATCGACCGGCTCGACCGGCAGTCGGCCGACCTCGCGCTGATCGCCCCCGCCGAGCGGGAAGAGGTGAAATTCACCGAGGACGCGCTGGACTCGCTCTACCAGAAGGCCGACGGCTACCCGTATTTCGTGCAGGCCTACGGCAAGGCGGCCTGGGACCAGGCGCCCGACAGTCCGATCACCGCCGAGGACGTCGAGGTGGCAGCGCCCGCCGCCGAGGAGGAACTGGCGGTCGGCTTCTTCGGCTCCCGGTACGAGCGCGCGACGCCCGCCGAGCGCGAGTACATGCGCGCGATGGCCGACCTGGCCGGCGACGACGGCCCGGTCGCCACGTCGGCGGTCGCCGCCGAGCTCGGCCGCAAGCCGGCCTCGGTCTCGCCCGCGCGCGACGGGCTCATCAAGAAGGGCCTGATCTACTCGGCCGAGCGCGGCACGATCGGTTTCACGGTCCCCCACTTCGGCCGGTATCTGCGGAGCGTATAGCTCTCTACTTCTCTCTAGCCACTTTCCTAGAAGGACTAAGACAACCCTCGAGAGAGCTCTCGACGACGATCTAAGAATCTCTAGTTCGAGAGCTAGATAGCCGAAGAATCTCCTGCATAACGACCAGGGCCCGCCCGGATTCGGTTGCGCATCGGCTGGATAACGCCAGGATTGGCGGGCTAACGGGCCGGAAATCTGATTCGAATAACTCAGTACGCGACTCTCCTCATGGCGGGCCGCGGCCAGCGCTCCAGAACCACAGGAGGCCGCTATGTCGAAGTCGTTCGCCACCACCGATCTTCTCGGTCGGCGCGCCACCGTCGTCACCGACGACGGTGTGCCGATCGCGGTCCGCACCTTCGGGGCCGCCGACGCCGCGCTGACCGTCGTCTTCGTCCACGGCCACTGCCTGCACACCGAATCGTGGGCGTTCCTGCGCGAGCACCTGCTCCGACACTGGGACGGCGACACCAGGATGGTGTTCTACGACCACCGCGGCCACGGCGAATCCGGCCACGCCGACCACGCGACCTACACCATCGATCAGCTGGCCACCGACCTCGACGCGGTGCTGCGCGCGGTCGCGCCGACCGGGCCGGTCGTGCTGGTCGGCCACTCGATGGGAGCGATGGTGCTGCTGGCCTACGCCCGGCTGTTCCCCGCGTCCATCGGCACCCGCGTCGCCGGGATCGGACTGATCGCGGGCGCGGCGGGCGGGATCACCGAGGTCGGCCTCGGCCGACTGCTCAATCGGCACGCCGTCGCCTCGTTACAGCACGCGGTCCTGCGCGCACCCCGGGTGATGCAGGCCTCGAAGCGCTTCTCCCGCTGGATCTTCGGGCCACTGATCCGCGAGGCCGCCACCGGCACGCGGCGAGTGAACCCGCGGGTCGCCGCGGTGGCGACCGCGATCCTGAACGAGACGCCGCTGCTGACGATGTCGGGCTTCCTCAGCTCGCTGCTGACCTTCGACGAGGCGCGCACCCTGGCCCGGCTCGGCGATCTGCCCACCCTGGTGCTGGCCGGCTCGGCCGATCTGATGGTGCCGTTCACCCACTCGGTGGTGCTGGCCTCGCAACTGGCGGGCGCCGAACTGGTGCGGATCGAGGGCGCCGGACACAGCGTCATCCTGGAGCGCGCCGAGGAGGTCGCGACCTCGATCGCCGTGCTCGTCGAGCGGGCCGCCGCCGGGGTCCGCAAGCACTACGCGGTCGCGGGCTGAGAACCGGAGTTACCGGACGGCAATCGCCGAATCCGGGCCAACTCCGGGCGTAAACCGAAAAGCTCGGTTATTGTGGTGGAGATCACGTTGTGTGGTGAGTCACACGGCTCGGTGCAGTGCGGCCCGGGAGTTCACGGGCGTGCCAGGTGATCCGGCGAGTCGGTATGCCCGCCATATACACAGGAGGTAACGATGACACGCAGCGATATCGCGGAACTGCGCTACGCGGTCGGTCAACTCCGGCAATCGATCGGCGCACTGCGCTCCAACTACGGCGACGCGGCCACCGTGCGCCGGCTGGAGAACGACCTCGAGCGGCTCGTCATCGATGCCGAGGAGTTCGAGCAGGCGCCACCGCCGGAGCTCGCCGTCCCCCGCAGATCCGAACCGATCTACGTCCCGGACAGCAAGTCCGACGAGGCCGCCTGGATGGGCGCTCAGGACGAGGGCCTCGGCTTCCACTCCCGGCCCAGAACCAAATAGTCAGACCTGTTCACCGGCGCGGCGGTCCTGCCACCCAGGGGTCGCCGCGCCGACCCCTGTCAGGCGCGGTGTCGGCCGAACCGGCGTCCGGGGCGGACGCCGTGGAACCGGGCGCCGCGCGGGGTCTCCGACGGTTCGTCGGAGTCGGCCGATTCGAACAGCGCCGCGATCCCGTGGTCGTGGCCGAGCGCGATGGCCTCCAGGCCGTAGCGGCCGCCGCAGCGGCCCAGCTCGTGCAGCATCGTCGTCATGATCCGCAGGCCGGTGGCGCCGACCGGGTGCCCGAGGGCGATGTCGGAGCCGTTGACGTTGAGCCGGTCGTGCGGGTCGAGTTCCCATTCGGTGGCCAGGGCGAGCACCTCGACCGCGTAGCCCTCGTTGATCTCGAGCAGGTCGATCTCGTCGAGCGAGCAGCCGGTGCGGGCCAGCAGCTTCGATACCGCGGGCGCCGCGCCGAGCGCCGGGCCCTCGCTGTCGCAGCCCGCGGCGGCCCAGCCCGCGAGGAACGCCATCGGGGTCAACCCCAGTTCGTCGAGCCGGTCCTCGGCCACGACCAGGCACGCCGACGCGCCGAGCCGGTGCGAGCTCATGTTGCCGATGGTGACGACGCCGTCGACGAGCAGCGGCCGTAACCCGGCCAGGGTGTGCGTCGACAGGTCGTCGCGCACCCCCTCATCACGGCGGATCTGGTGTTCCAGCGCACCGGCGGCGACGCCGACCGGCACCACCTCCGCGCCGAACGCGCCCTGCCGCCACGCCCGCGCCGCCTTGCGGTGGCTGGCCACGGCGAATTCGTCGGCGGCATTGCGGTCGATGCCGTAGTAGTGCGCGAGCCGCTCGGCGTTGTGCAGTCCCTCGCGACCGCCCGGCAGTCCGGCTTGGGCCGGCGAGCACTCGACGCCGCCGGCCACCACCACGTCGGCGGCGCCGGTCTGCACCATCATCGCCGCGGTGATCACCGCCTGCAGGCCGCTGCCGCCGTGCCGGTCGGTGAGGAATCCGGGCACCGCGAAGGGCAGGCCGGCTCCGCGCGCGGCCAGTGCGCCGATCGCGGGCACGTCGGAGAGCCCGCCGTCGACACACGCCATCGCGACGTCCTCGATGCGTAGCGGGTCGATCCCGGAGCGCTCGATCACGGCCGACAGGACCGTGGTCGCCAACCACTCGGCGGGCATCCCGGACAGCGCGCCACCCTCCACGCCACTGGGCGTGCGGACGGGTGCCACGATCGCGGCTCTTCTCATTGCTCGTCACGCTCCTTTCCCCGGTGCGGGGAATTCCAGTGACAGGGCACCACAGGTTTGTTGCACCGGCGTGACCGACTGTCACGGGAGTTATTGCTGTGACAGAGATCACCAGGGGGTGGAACAGGCGGTTGCGTGAGACCCGGCTCGAGCGGCGAGAACACAGGCGTATGGTGCTCCACATCACAATCCATCGCGGTGGGGAATGATCAACCGCCGCACGGCCTAGATCAGCGAGGCATCCACCGTGAGTGCCGCACCGACCACCAGCCCGTCGTCCGGGACGGGCGTGTTCAGCAAGACGAGGGCCCGCATCGCCGCGCGGACCCTGCGCACCGACCGCTGGTGGCTGCCACCACTGCTCACCGCGATCGGTCTCGGCGCCTTCGTCGTCTACGCGACGATCAGATCCTTTGTGCGCACGGCCTATTGGGTGCCGCAATACCACTATCTGACGCCGTTCTACTCCCCCTGCCTGAGCGACTCCTGCGTCCCGGGATCGAGCCACTTCGGCACGCCGTTCGGCGAGCTGCCGATGTGGATCCCGCTCGGGTTCGTGGTGCTGCCGTTCCTGCTCGGCTTCCGGCTGACCTGCTACTACTACCGCAAGGCCTACTACCGGTCGGTGTGGTTCTCCCCGCCCGCCTGCGCGGTCGCCGAACCGCACGCGCGCTACACCGGTGAGTCGCGACTGCCGCTGATCATCCAGAACTCGCACCGCTACTTCTTCTATGTCGCGCTGCTGGTCTCGCTGATCAACACCTACGACGCGATCACCGCGTTCCACGGGGAGACCGGCGGTTTCGGCTTCGGCCTCGGCAACATCGTGCTGCTGGTCAACGTCATCCTGCTGTGGGCCTACACGTTGTCGTGCCACTCGTGCAGGCACATCGCCGGCGGCAGGCTCAAGCACTTCTCCGCCCATCCGGTGCGGTACTGGTTCTGGACCCAGGTCTCCAAGCTCAACACCCGCCATATGGCGCTGGCCTGGACCACCCTCGGCACCCTCGTGCTCACCGACTTCTACGTGATGCTGGTGGCCAGCCAGACCATTTCGGACCTGCGGTTCGTCAACTGAATCGCGTCGACACCAGGAGCTAGTTCGAATGTCAGATGTGGAACGGCACGACTACGACGTCGTGGTGATCGGGGCGGGCGGCGCCGGGCTGCGCGCGGTGATCGAGGCCCGCGAGCAAGGACTCTCGGTCGCGGTGGTGTGCAAGTCGCTGTTCGGCAAGGCGCACACCGTGATGGCCGAGGGCGGCTGCGCGGCCTCGATGGGCAATGCCAACGAGAAGGACAACTGGCAGACCCATTTCAAAGACACCATGCGCGGTGGCAAATTCCTCAACAACTGGCGGATGGCCGAACTGCACGCGCAGGAGGCGCCCGACCGGGTATGGGAACTGGAAACCTATGGGGCCCTGTTCGATCGGACGCCCGACGGGCGAATCAGCCAGCGCAACTTCGGCGGCCACACCTATCCCCGGCTGGCCCACGTCGGCGACCGCACCGGCCTGGAACTCATCCGCACCATGCAGCAGAAGATCGTCTCGTTGCAGCAGGAGGACTACGCGGCCACCGGTGACTACGAGGCCAGGATCAAGGTCTTCGCCGAGTGCACCATCACCGAACTGCTCACCGACGGCGGCCGCATCGCGGGCGCCTTCGGCTACTGGCGCGAATCCGGCGGCTTCGTGTTGTTCAGGGCGCCGGCGATCGTGCTGGCCACCGGCGGGATCGGCAAGTCCTACAAGGTGACCTCGAACTCCTGGGAGTACACCGGCGACGGCCACGCGCTGGCCCTGCGGGCGGGCGCGACGCTGATCAACATGGAATTCCTGCAGTTCCATCCGACCGGCATGGTCTGGCCGCCGAGCGTGAAGGGCATCCTGGTCACCGAGGGCGTGCGCGGCGACGGCGGCGTGCTGAAGAACTCCGACGGCAAGCGCTTCATGTTCGACTACATCCCACCGGTGTTCAAGGGCCAGTACGCCGAGACCGAGGCCGAGGCCGATCAGTGGTTGCGCGACAACGACTCCGCGCGCCGCACCCCCGACCTGCTCCCCCGCGACGAGGTCGCCAGGGCGATCAACGAGGAGGTGAAGGCGGGGCGCGGCACCGAGCACGGTGGCGTCTACCTCGACATCGCTTCCCGGATGCCCGCCGACGAGATCGTGCGCAGGCTGCCCTCGATGCACCACCAGTTCAAGGAACTGGCCGATGTCGACATCACCGCCGAGCCGATGGAAGTCGGCCCGACCTGCCACTACGTGATGGGCGGTATCGAGGTCGACCCCGACACCGGCGCCGCGGTGGTGCCCGGCTTGTTCGCCGCCGGTGAGTGTTCCGGCGGCATGCACGGCTCGAACCGGCTCGGTGGCAACTCGCTGTCGGATCTGCTGGTGTTCGGGCGACGGGCCGGGCTCGGCGCGTCGGCCTACGTCCAGCAGCTCACCGACCGGCCCGCGCCGGCCGAGACCGACATCGAGGCGGCGGCGAAAGCCGCTCTCGCACCGTTCGATCCGCCCGCCACCGGCGCGGGGGAGAACCCGTACACCCTGCACAGCGAGTTGCAGCAGACGATGAACGACCTGGTCGGCATCATCCGCAAGGAACACGAGGTGCGCGAGGCCATCGAAAAGCTGGCGCAGCTGCGCGCCAGGTACGCCGAGGTCACCGTCGAGGGGAAACGGCAGTTCAATCCCGGCTGGCATCTGGCGCTGGACCTGGCCAACATGCTGCTGGTCAGCGAATGCGTCGCCGAGGCGGCGCTGTTGCGCACCGAGAGCCGCGGCGGGCACACCCGTGACGACCACCCCGGCATGAATCCCGACTGGCGCAACAAGCTGCTGGTCTGCGCGGTGGACCCGGCCACGGCCGACCGGCAGGTCCCGGCGGTCACCGTCACCCCGGCCGATCAGACGCCGATGCGCGACGATCTGCTCGCCCTGTTCGAGCTCAGCGAACTCGAGAAGTACTACACCGAGCAGGAATTGGCCGCCCATCCGGCGGCCGGCTCGACCGAGGGAAAGGCGTAGCGATGGGGTACGACGCCCGGTTCCGGGTCTGGCGCGGTGATCTCGACGGCGGCGGCCTGGAGGACTACACGGTGCTGGTGAACGAGGGCGAGGTGGTGCTCGACATCATCCATCGCCTGCAGGCCACCCAGGCACCCGACCTCGCGGTCCGCTGGAATTGCAAAGCGGGAAAATGCGGTTCGTGTTCGGCGGAGGTGAACGGCAGGCCGCGGTTGCTGTGCATGACCCGGATGTCGACTTTCCCCCCTGACGAGGTGATCACGGTGACGCCGATGCGCACCTTTCCGATCATCAAGGATCTCGTCACCGATGTCTCGTTCAACTACGAGAAGGCAAGGGAGATACCGTCTTTCACGCCTCCAGCAGACCTGAAGCCCGGTGACTACCGGATGAAACAGGTCGATGTGGAACGCTCACAGGAGTTCCGCAAGTGCATCGAGTGTTTCCTGTGCCAGAACACCTGTCACGTCGTCCGCGATCACGAGGACAACAAACAGGCCTTCGCGGGCCCGCGCTATCTGATGCGCATCTCCGAACTGGAGATGCACCCGCTCGACACCGCCGACCGCCGGGAAATGGCACAGGAGGAAGCGGGCCTGAGCTATTGCAATATCACCAAATGCTGCACCGAGGTGTGCCCGGAACACATCAAGATCACCGACAACGCGCTCATTCCCTTGAAGGAACGCGTTGTCGATCGCAAATACGACCCGATTGTGTGGCTCGGCAACAAACTGTTCCGTCGGTAGGCGACTCGCCGCGGGGCACGTGATGGCGTGCCCCGCGGCGATCGCCTTCTACAACACGGCGACAGTCCCCACCGCGACTAATCCGACCAGTAATCCGATGAACAGCGCGCCGAGAAGCGAACCGGTGAGCACATAGATCCCGATCGCCGATACCGCGAACAGCAGTATCACGATCAGGCGCTCGACTCCGTCCTCAGGCGCCAGCCTCCGGTACCGGGGTGGCATTTTCTTCAACCCTCGGTCCATGTAGATGGGCTACCCGGCCGGGCCTTGATCCAAACGTGATCAAGGGCGATCGAACTCGCCGTCGTGCACGCCCGCGGTGAACGCGGTCCACTCGCTCGGGGTGAAAATCAGCACCGGACCGTCGGGATTCTTGCCGTCGCGCAACGCCACGTACCCGTCGGGCAGCATGGCGACCTCGACGCTGCTGCCCTCCCCCGCGGTCCCGGCGCGCAGCCAGGTCGCGCCGGTGGTGTCGATGGTGCGCTTGCTGTTCACCGTGCGCCCAGGGCGCACGCGAACGCGCCGTTGTCGATGCCCTGGGTGAAGGCGTCCCAGCTCGGGCCGTCGAAGACCAGCGCGGGGCCGGCCGGGTTCTTGCTGTCGCGCACGCCGACGCGACCACCGAACAGGAATGCCACTTCGACGCAGTCCTTGCCCGCGCCGCTGCGCGTGCTCTTGAACCAGTGTGCGTCGACGAGATCGAAACTCATGCCACATACTCCTTCGCGACCTGCCGCAGCAGGTGTCTACTCGGTTGAATATCCAGCGCATGACGCTGGAGGCACTCGTGAGCCCGGTCGTACCTTCTGACATCCGCGCGTCGTTCCAGGTAGAGATCGCCGGTGAAGCCTTCGGCGTACACCACCGGTGGTTCGACCGGTTGCCCCTTGCTGTCGGTGCCGAACTCGAGAACCGTGAAAGGTCCGGTGGAGACTCCGAGTGGAACACCGGCGGCAAACGGCAGGATACGCAGTGTCACATTGCTTCGGGTGCTCGCGTCGGCAAGATGTCGCAACTGCGCAGCCATCACCTTTGCATCACCGACGATGCGATGCAATACCGATTCGTGCAGAACCACATCGATCTCGGCGGGCGAATGCTTGCGGTTGATCAACGCCTGTCGTTGCAGCCGCAACGCGACCCGCCGATCGAGCTCGTCGACCGAATCCTTGGGATAGCCCAGCTGATTCAGCGCACGCGCGTAGTCGGCCGTCTGCAGCAGGCCGAGGACCAATTCGGACTGATAAGCCCGCAGCCGATGCGCCGATGCCTCCAAACCCACATAGACGTCGAAGTTTTCGGGAATCAGATCGCCGTACGCGTGCCACCAGCTCTTGACGGCGGCCTGCTGCGCGAGGCCCGTCAAGCCCTCGGCGAGATCGTCCGGAATACCGTAGATCCGGCACAGCTCGTGGATGTCGATCGTCCGGATGCGGTCGGCCTGGCCCTTTTCCAGGCGCTGCAACGTGCTGGCGCCCCATTCCATCAACTTGGCGGCCTCGGCGATCGTCAGACCCGCCTGGGTCCGCCAATCGCGCAGATAGCGGCCGAGCTGGCGGCGCGGCAGTGTCGAGGAGACCCCTGCCGCCGGTCCGCCCACTCCGGTCGATGCGTTCGCTGCCACAGCCCCACTCCTTCTGTGCTCGCAACCCGCCACAGCCCACAGCCCCGCCTATGGCGGTGGATTTCGTCCACTATGGGGAATCCTGCACTCCCCGTTGGATGCCGTGCTGGGAATTCGCCGCGAAATATCGGGATCGGCGTGTACCGGCCGTTAGCCGAACGGTTGCGTGCTCTCCTGGAGACATGCAATTGAGCGATGTGAACATGCATATTGCCGCTGCACTACTCGGTTGCGGCACCGATCCGGGCCCGATGGACGCCGAACAGGCCCATGCCGCAATGCAATTGCACCTCGACTGCACGGTCGACGAGTGCCGGGTCCGCAGGCGGGCCCGCACCACCCTCGTCGACGCGGGGCACTGCGTGCTCGACCAGCGCGCGATCCGTTAGCGGTGCCGGTGGTCGGTGATCGGGGTGCGTGGCCCGAATTTCGGTTTGTGCGCCTGCCCGCTCAGCGCGAGCAGGCGCACCGCCCGATAGCGGTGCGGCCGTAGCGGTTCCAGGTACTCGATCATCGCGTCGTCGTCGATCGGCCTGCCGAGCAGGCTCCAGCCGACCGTCGCGGCCAGGTGGTAGTCGCCGACCGAGAGGGCGTCGGCGTCGCCGAAGGCGCGCTGCGCGGTCTCGGCAACCGTCCAGACACCGATGCCGGGCAGGCTGCGCAACCGCCGCGCGGCCTCGGCGGGCGAGAGCTGCGCGGTGCGCTCGATCGAGTCGGCGACCCGGGCCGCGCGCACGATGGTCTGTGCCCGCTGCGGGCCGACATTGGCCCGGTGGTACTTCCACGACGGAATGCGCCGCCAGGTCTCGGCGTCGGGCGCGACCATCAGCCCGGCGGGCGCGGGCCCCGGCGCCCGCGCGCCGAACTCACGGACCAGGCTGCGCCAGGCCGCGAACGAGGACTTGGTGTGCACCTTCTGCTCGAGGATCGCCGGCACCAGCGATTCGAACACCAGCCCGGTCCGCAGCATCCGCAGGCCGGGCACCACGCGATGGGCTTCGACCAGCTTGGGATGCTCGGGCGTGAAGTCGGCCAGGTCTTCCTCGAGGCACAGCATCCGGTCCAGCCCGGCCAGGAATTCCTCGGCGCCGGGTCCCCAGGCGCGCGCGTGCGCGCCGTCGCGGCCGTCCTGGACGAGCCGGTAGGTGACCACCCCGGTCGGCATCCGGGAGGCGTGCCAGTGCGCGCCGTCGGCGTCGACGTGGTGACACGGATCGCCGCCGCCGCGCCGCAGCGGGACCACGGTGAGCCCGACGTCGAACGGTCTGCTCGACCGGACGGTCCTGGACAGCCCGGCCGTCGTCAGGCCGGGGTCGAGGGTCTGATCGCGCACCCGACCATTGTGCGCGCCCGCTCCCGCGCCGATGCGTGTTCGTAATATTCGCCACGTTCGCCGCGATGTAGATCGTGTTGGCAAACAGCCGGCATCCCATCGATGCAGGAGGTACCCGATGATCACCAACGCACTCAACTGGCTGCTGGCGGCGTGGGGCAGCGGGTCGGCGGGCAGCTCGGGGTACCAGATCGCGCCCGGCACCCTGCCCGGCGGTAGCTGAGCCGCGTTCGACCGCGGGCCTACCGCGCGGGCGCCGGACACGGCGCACGCATCGGACCGCCGCGCACCTCAGCCGCCCAGGAGGAACGTCGCCAACGACACTCCTCGGACGTTCGCCAGCTGCTCGGCCTGCGTCCGGCAGGAGAAGCCGTCCGCCAGGAACGTCGTGCCGTCCGGGGCTGCGCGCAGGGCCGGGAGCAGGGCACTCTCCGCGACCGCGACGGACACCTCGTAGTGGCCTTTCTGCATTCCGAAGTTCCCGGCCAGCCCACAGCACCCGGCCAGCTCCTCGACGGTGACGCCCATCGCGGCCAGCAACCTGCGCTCCGCGGCGAACCCACCGACAGCATGCTGATGACAATGCGGCTGTACCACGACCCGTTCCCCCGCACGGGGCGGCGGCCGCCATCCGGGCTGGTCGACCAGGAGCTCGGCCAGCGTCCGAACGGCAGCCGCGACCCGCGCCGCCCGCGGATCATCGGCCAGTAGTTCCGGCAGGTCGGCGCGCAGCGCGGCGGTACACGACGGTTCGAGACCGACGACCACTCCACCCGCGGCCACGTGGCCGGCCAGCGCCTCCACCGTCGCCCGCAGCCGAGCACGCCCGCCGTCGAGCTGTCCGGTGGTTATCCACGTCAATCCACAGCAGACCCGAGCCGTGGGGATATGTACCCGGTAGCCGAGTTCTTCGAGCAACACCGTCGCGGCGATCGCGTTCGCCGGATCGAAGGTGTCGGTGAAGGAATCCACCCACAGCAGCACCGTGCGCTCGCTCCCCGTCGACGACCCGGTCGACGTCGCTTTCGTGGTGGTGGCGGCGGGGTCGTCGGTGCGCGAGTGCGGCAGTAGGTGGTGGTGGCGGGAGCGCACGAGGGCGGCGACCGCGGGCTCGGTGCGGCTGTTGCCACCGATTTCCTGCCAGATCCGGCGGAACGGCGTCGGCGCGAGGACCGGTGCGCGGCGGCGGGGATCGATGCCGACCGCGCGCATGGCGGTTCGGCGGAGCAGGGGGCGGGCGGCGAGAGTGTTGGCCAGGCGGGGAAAGCGTTGGGCGACAGTGAGCCAGCGGGGAAGTCGGCCCAGGACGTAGTGGTCGAGCGGCCGGGGGCGACCTCGGTAGCGGCGGTACAGGGTTTCGGATTTGTAGGTGGCCATGTCGACGCTCGCCGGGCAGTCCGATCCACAGGCCTTGCAGGACAGGCACAGATCCAGTGATTCCTCGACCGCCGGTGCGCGCCAATCGAGTTCGCCGCGGACGACCTCTTGGAGGACGCGGGCGCGGCCTCGAGTGCTGTCCTTCTCGTCGGCGGTCGCCAGGTACGACGGGCACATGAAGCCGCCCGAGGCGCGAGTGTCCGCCCGGCACTTGCCGATTCCTACACACCTGTGCACAGCTGTGGACAGATCGCCGGCATCGTCGGCCAGCGCGAAACCACCCACCGAGGGCAGCGGACGCAGCCCCGCGACTCGCAGGTCGCCATCCACGGGCGCCGCGTCGACGAGGACGCCGGGGTTGAGCACGTCGTCGGGGTCGAACAACGCCTTGAACCCGGCGAAGGCGGCACGCGCGGCGGGGGAGTACATCACCGCGAGCAGTTCGGATCTGGCGCGCCCGTCGCCGTGTTCGCCGGAGAGCGAACCACCGTGGCGCACCACGAGTTCGGCGGCGTCGAACAGGAAGGACCGGAAACGCCGGGGCGCGTCGGCGATCGGGAAATCGAGCCGGACGTGGATGCAACCGTCGCCGATATGGCCGTACAGCAGCCCGTCGACCTCGTACGCCGCGGTGAGCGAGGCGAATTCGCGTAAGTAGCGGCCCAGCTGAGCGGGTGGGACGGCGGCGTCCTCCCAGCCGGGCCAGGCGGGACGACCGTCCGGTGTGCGCCCGGCCAATCCGGCTCCGTCGGCCCGGATCCGCCAGAGTGCCGCCACGGCAGCGGGGTCGGTGACGATGCGATGGTCCTCGGCGTTCGCCTCCCGGCACAGCCGCTCGGCCTGCGCGAACGCCTCGTCGGCACTCGCCCCCGCCGTCTCGACGAACAGCCATCCGCGCCCGCGCGGCAATGCGGGCACCGTGCCGCGATGCGCGCGGACCCGGTCGACCAGACCGGCATCGATGCCCTCCACCGCGATCGGACCGCACCTGGTGACCGCGGCGACATCGTCTGCCGCCGTGGCGATATCGGGGTAGCCGAGCACGGTCAGCACAGTGGCGGCGGGCACCGGGGTGAGGTCGAGTTCGGCCTCGAGCAGCAGTCCACAGGTGCCCTCGGTGCCGACGAATGCCTTCGCGATCGACGAACCACGCTCCGGCAGTAGGTGTTCCAGCCCGTACCCGGACGCCTGCCGATCGAATCGGCCCAGCTCGGTACGCAATACCGCGAGGTTGGCGGTGGCGAATCCGGCCAGACCGGGAACCACGCCGAGGTCGCCCCCGAGCACCCGTTCGGCGCCCGTCCCGTCGACGACGCGCAGCGACCGCACCCGATCGGAGGTGCGCCCCCAGGCCAGCGCGTGCGGCCCGCAGGCGTTGTTGCCGATCATCCCGCCCAGCGTGCAGCGGTCCTGGGTGGACGGGTCGGGCCCGAACCGCAGACCGTCGGACCGCAGCCGTCGTTGCAGGTCCGACAGCACGACGCCCGGCTGCACCCGGGCCGTGCGCGCCTGCGGATCGACCGCGAGCACGCCCCGCAGATGCCTGCTGAAATCGAGCACGATCCCGGGACCCACGGCATTGCCCGCCACCGAGGTCCCCGCGCCGCGCGCGGTCAGCGAGAGCCCGTGTTCGCGGGCGAAGGTGACGGTCGCGGCGACATCGGCGTCGTGGCGCGGGAACACCACCAGCGTGGGCCGGACCCGGTAGTTGGAGGCGTCCGAGGAGTACTCGGCGCGGCGGCGGGCCGACGCGTCGACCGCGCCGTCGAGCCGGCCGCGCAGGGCATCGGCCAGTAGCTCCGCACTCCGATCGCCATCCACCCGACCAGCTTATTTCGCCGGTGTTCGCTGTCGGCGGAACGGGCGGTCCCGGAAATGTATTTGCAGTCAACCTTTGTTGAGGTTTTAGTGTCGGTGGGCAGGAGTTCGATGGGTGGGGAGCGAAGAGGAGTGCGGCAGTGAGTATCGAATCGGTGGCCTACAGCCAGATGTACCGGCGGATGAACGCGCCCGAGGAGGAGCGGCCGTTCAGCCTGTCCACCGCGCGGCGCATTCTGCGTTTCGCCGAGGCGCACTGGCGGCGGATCTCGGCGTTCCTGCTGCTCAGCGTGCTCGCCGCGGTGCTCGGCGTGGCGACGCCGGTGCTGGCCGGTCGCGTCGTCAACGACATCGTCGGCGGCTCCGCGCCGCGCACGGTCGTCATCCTCGCGCTCGCCATCGCGGGCCTGGCGGTGCTCGACGCCGGCCTCGGCATCGTCATCCGGTGGCTGTCCGCCCGGATCGGTGAGGGCCTGATCCTGGACCTGCGCACCGCCGTGTTCGATCACGTGCAGAAGATGCCGGTCGCGTTCTTCACCCGCACCAGGACCGGCGCGCTGGTGAGCAGGCTCAACAGCGATGTGATCGGCGCGCAGCGCGCGTTCAGCGACACTCTGTCGGGCGTGGTCACCAACCTGGTGACGCTGGCGCTGACCCTCGCGGTCATGCTCAGCATCTCCTGGCAGATCACCCTGCTCGCGCTCGTGCTGCTGCCGGTGTTCGTGATCCCCGCGCGCCGGGCGGGCAATCGGCTGGCCGCCATGCAGCGCGAGGCCGCGCAGCTCAACGCCGCCATGAGCACCCAGATGACCGAGCGCTTCTCCGCGCCGGGCGCCACCCTGGTGAAGCTGTTCGGCAGGCCGCGGCAGGAGTCCGCGGAGTTCGCGGTGCGCGCCACCCGGGTCCGCGACATCGGCGTGCGCACCGCCATGCTGCAGACCACCTTCGTCACCTCGCTCACCCTGGTCTCCGCGCTGGCCCTGGCACTGGTCTACGGCCTGGGCGGCTGGTACGCCCTGCAGGGCAGTCTGGACGCGGGTTCGGTCGTCGCCCTGTCACTGCTGCTGACCCGCCTCTACACCCCGCTCACCGCGCTGGCCAGCGCGCGCCTGGAGATCATGTCGGCACTGGTGAGTTTCGAGCGCGTGTTCGAGGTGCTGGATCTGCGGCCGCTGATCGAGGACGCGCCCGGCGCGGTCCCGGTCGCCGACGGTCCGGTCGCGGTGGAGCTGGACGCGGTGACCTTCGGCTACCCCTCGGCCGACAAGGTCTCGCTGGCCTCGCTCGAGGACGTGGCGACCCTGGACACCCGGGGCGGCGTGGAGGTGCTGCACGAGGTGTCGCTGCGGGCCGAGCCCGGCCAGCTGATCGCCCTGGTCGGCTCGTCCGGCGCGGGCAAATCCACCATCGCCCAGCTGGTTTCGCGCCTCTACGACGTCGACTCCGGCGCGGTCCGGCTCAACGGCACCGATGTGCGCGAGCTGACCACCGAGTCCATCCAGCGCACGGTCGGCCTGGTCACCCAGGACGGTCACCTGTTCCACGACACGATCCGCGCCAACCTGCTGCTGGCACGGCCGGAGGCGACCGAGGACGAACTGTGGGACGCGCTGCGCCGGGCCCGGCTCGGCGAGCTGGTCGACTCGCTCACCGACGGCCTCGACACCGTCGTCGGCGAGCGCGGCTACCGCCTCTCCGGTGGTGAACGCCAGCGCCTGACCATCGCGCGCCTGCTGCTCAAGCAGCCCCGCGTGGTGATCCTCGACGAGGCCACCGCCTCGCTGGACTCCACCTCCGAGGCGGCGGTGCAGGAAGCGCTCACCGAGGCGCTGCACGGCCGGACCGCGCTGGTGATCGCCCACCGGCTGTCCACGATCCGCTCCGCCGATCAGATCGTGGTGCTCGAGCAGGGCCGCATCGTCGAGCGCGGCACCCACGCCGACCTGCTCAATGCCGACGGCCGCTACGCCGAGCTCTACCGCACCCAGTTCGCCGAGGACCCGGTCCCTGTCACCGCGGCCTGACCGAACCGCGCCGACCCCGCTGTCAGGCGGGGTCGGCGTGGCGCAGCGCGGTGACGATGGCCAGCGTCGGCGTGCGGCCCGCCTCGGTGTGGCTGAGCATCGCGTACTCGGCGAGGCGTTCGTCGCCGGAGGAGATCGCCTCGATGAGGTGGCGATGTTCGTCGCGCTGCTCCTCGGTGTCGCGGTCGGCGGTGAGGAAGAACAGCCACGCCATCCGGGCCAGAATGGTGCGCATCAGCTGGGTGAGCAGGCTGTTGCCGGACAGTTCGACGATCGCGCCGTGCAGCTTCGCATTGGTCTCGGCGATCCGCAGCGGATCACGAGAGTCGGTGGCCACCTGCGCTTCTCGTAGCGCGGCTCGCAGCGGTGCGCTGTCGTGACCCTGCCGGATGCGGGCGGCGGCGAGCCGGGCGCCGAGCGGTTCCAGCCCGATCCGCACGTCGAAGAGTTCCTCCACCGCCGCGCGATCCCAGGAGCGAACGACCGCGCTGCGCCGGGGCAGCGCGCTGACGATGCCGTCGAATTCGAGCAGCGTCAGCGCCTCGCGCACCGGCAGTCGCGAGGTGCCGAGCATGGCGGCGACGCGGGCCTCCGGTAACTTCTCGCCTTCCCGGTATACCCCGGTGATGATGTTGCGCCGAAGCTCGTCGTAGATCCGCCGGGTCTGGGAGGTGTCGTCGACGGCTTCCGCCGGGCGACGTTGGTCTCGGGCCACGGAGTAAGTCTACGAATATATCTTCGGTCGACCGTTGTTTCGTCTGGTCGCGCAGGGTTCGCTGGTGCACCGAAGCCGGATACGCCGTCGGACAGCGGTTCGAAAACACCCACTGACCACGAAATATATATCTTTTCGACCAGCCGCATCATTCACCGGACCGAAACGTGCGGAACACAAGCGGGATACACCCAACTCCAATTCTGTATACCGATTCACCATCGGCCACAGAGAGGATGCGAGTTGGCCGTCTATCTGCTCCGCCGCTTCGCGCAGGCGGTGATCACCGTTTTCGCCGTCATCTCACTGGCATTCCTGCTCGGCAGGCTGACCGGAAGCCCCGCCGCGTCGCTGCTGCCCGAGACCGCCAGTGCGGCCGATATCGCGGCACTCAACCACGAACTCGGCTTCGACAAGCCGCCGCTGACCCAGTACCTCGACTACCTGACCGGAATTCTGTCGGGTGATTTCGGGGACTCCTACCAGCAGACCGGCACCTCGTCGATGTCGCTGGTCCTGCAGCGTCTGCCCGCCTCCCTGCAACTGGGCGTCACCGGCTTCGCGATCGGGCTCGCGCTGGCCTTCGCCGTCGTGCTCGTCATCCATCTCAGTGGCCGCTGGTCGCTGCGCGGGGTCGCACTCGGACTCGGCGCGGCCCGACTCGCCGTGCCGGACTTCCTGTTCGGGCTGCTGATGGTGCTGGTGTTCTCGGTGACGCTGGGCTGGTTACCGTCACTGGCCGGTGCCGATCCGCTCGCGATCGTCATGCCCGCGGTGACCATCGCGACCGCGCAGTTCGTCGTGTATTCACGGCTGCTGGACAACTCGCTGGTCGCGGAGAGCTCTCAGGACTACGTGCGCACCGCCTACGCGCGCGGCGAGCGCCGGTCGTCGGTGCTGCTGCGCGATGTCCTGCCCAACGCGCTGCTGCCGGTGCTCACCATCTCCGGAATCACCCTGGGCACCTTGCTCGGTGGTCTGGTCATCGTCGAGAACGTCTTCGCCTGGCCGGGTTTGGGTCAGCTCATGCTCGACGCGGTGTTCAACCGGGACTTTCCGGTGGTTCAGTCCGGGCTGGTGGTGATCGCGACGATCTTCGTGATCGTCAACTTCGGCATCGACGTCCTCTACGGCGTCATCGACCCGAGAGCGAGGGTCCGGTGATCCGCCCCCGTCATCACGCCACGATCGCCGGCGTCGCGATGATCCTGGCCGTCGTCCTGTTCTCACTGCTCTACCCGCTCTTTCCCGGCTACGACCCGTACGCGCAGCACCTCGCGTCCGCGTTCACCCGGCCGTTCACCGACGGGCACTACCCGCTCGGCACCGATTCACTCGGCCGTGACCTGGCGAGCAGGCTGGCGCTGGCCGGGCGGATCACGCTCGGTCTGGTCCTGGTGATCGTGGTGGTCAACGCGCTGATCGGGATGGCGATCGGCACGGTGTCGGGCTACTTCCGCGGCGTCACCGACAACGTGCTGATGGGCGTCGCGGACGTGCAGCTCGCGGTCCCGATGACACTGGTGATCATGGCCGTGTCGGCCATTCGCGGACCGAGCACCGTGCTGATGGCCACGATCCTCGGCGTCACCTTCTGGGTCGGCTACGCCAGAGTGGCGCGCTCGGTGGCACTGGGCCTGTCCGGCCGCGATTTCGTGATCGCGCCGAAGCTGCTCGGTGCGCGCTCGGGCTGGGTGATGCGCGAGCACGTCGTCGGACACGTCACCGCGCCGGTGCTGATCCTGGCGACCGCCGATCTCGGCAACGTGCTGATCATGATCTCCTCGTTCGACTACCTCGGTCTCGGCGTGCAACCGCCCACCCCGAGCTGGGGATTGATGATCACCGACGGGCAGAAATATCTGCGCCAAGCCCCGTATCTGACGATCGTGCCCGCCGTCGCCCTGCTGCTGGTGATCGGCGGAACCCTGCTGGCCAGTGGGCGATTCACCGACGAGGGGCAGGGGCTGCGCCGGGTGCGGCGGGCCCGGCGCGGCGCACTCGCGAAGGAGGTCGCGGCATGAGCGCGCTGTTGGAGATCACCGATCTCACCGTGGGCTACGAGACGGCGGCGGGGGAGCGGGTGGTGCTCGTCGACTCGGTGAGCCTGCGGCTGGCCGAGGGTGAAGTGCTCTGTCTCGTCGGCGAATCCGGCTCCGGCAAGTCGGTGACGATGCTCGCCGTGCTCGGCCTGCTGCCCGCACCGCTGGAGATCTTCTCGGGCAGTGTGCGTTTCCGTGGCGCCGAACTCGTCGGTGCGGACGACGAGACCCTGCGCAAGCTCCGCGGCGCCGAGCTCGGCATGGTTTTCCAGGACCCGATGACCACGCTCAACCCGGTCCGCCGGGTCGGCGTCCAGATCGGGCGCGCGCTGGCCGTGCACCAGCGGCTCGACGCCCGGGCACGCACTCGGCGCGTCGTCGAACTCCTCGCCGCCGTGGGCATTCCCCAGCCTGCCGAGCGGGCCCGCGCCTACCCGCACCAGTGGTCCGGTGGCATGCGGCAGCGCGCGGTGATCGCCATGGCGATGGCCAACGATCCGGCGGTGCTCATCGCCGACGAGCCGACCACGGCCCTCGACGTCACCATCCAGGCCCAGCTCATGGAGGTGCTGGCGCAGGCCCGCGCCCGCAGTGGCGCGGCGATGGTCCTGATCACCCACGACCTCGGCTTGGTCGCGCAGTACGCCGATCGGGTGGCGATCATGTACGCGGGCCGGGTCGTCGAGACCGGGACCGTGTGGCAGATCTTCGACGACGCCACCCACCCGTACACCCGAGGGCTGCAACGCAGCCTGCTCGGACAGTCGGGCGGCGCCAGGGCCTACGCCATCCCCGGTTCGCCCCCGTCACCGACGCGACGTCCGCCCGGATGCGGCTTCGCCCCGCGCTGCGAGTTCGCCGGGAAGAACGACGAATGCTCGACAACCACACCGGTTCTCGTCCCGCTGGCCGGCGGGCGCGCGGTGGCCTGCCCGCCCGCGATCGAGTCCGCGCCGATCGAACAGGACCTCTCCGCATGACGACGATCGACGAGCCCGAGGACGTCATCCGGGTCGACCGACTGGAGGTGAGCTTCACCAGCAGGCGCGGGCTCCTCGGCACACGCAGGCTCCGCGCCCTCGACGGCGTGAGCTTCGCGGTCCGCCGCGGCGAGACCTTCGGCCTGGTCGGCGAATCCGGCGGCGGCAAGTCGACGCTGGTCCGCACCCTTTTCGGGATCAATACCCCGAGCGCGGGCTCGATCCGGATCCTCGGCCACGATCTGGCGACGCTGCGCCCGCAGTCCCGGCGCGCGCTGCGCAACCGGGTCCAGCTGGTGTTCCAGGACCCGTACTCCTCCCTCGATCCGCGCATGACCGCGCACGACATCGTCGCCGAGCCGCTGCGCATCGCGGGCGGATACCGGCGAGAGCGCGTGGTGGAGCTGCTGGATCAGGTGGGACTGGGCCGCGACGCGCTGGCGCGCAAGCCCGCCGAGTTCTCCGGCGGACAGCGGCAGCGGCTCGGCATCGCCAGGGCGCTCGCCCCGGGGCCCGAGGTGCTGGTGCTCGACGAACCCGTCTCCGCGCTGGACGCCTCGGTGCAGGCCCAGGTCATCAATCTGCTACAGGACCTGCAGGAACAGCTCGGGCTGTCGTATCTGTTCATCGCCCACGATCTGTCGGTGGTGCGCCACCTGTCCGACCGGATCGCGGTGATGCACCTGGGCAAGCTCGTCGAGATCGGCGCGACCGAAGACGTCTTCACCGGCCCCGCGCACCCGTACACGCGGGCCCTGATCGCCTCGGCGCCCGTGCCCGACCCGCATCGACGCCGCCGCGACACCTCGACGCTGGTGCGCGGCGAACTGCCCGATGCCGCGAACCCACCGAGCGGCTGCACCTTCCGCACCCGCTGCCCCCTCGCCACCGCCGACTGCGCCACGCGCGTACCGGAACTCGAACCACAGGGTCGTACCGACCATGTCGCGGCCTGCCTGCACCCGCTCGCACGCCCGTCGAAAGGAAACCGATGAAACCGATCACCCGCGGGATGGCGACAGGGCTCGCCGTCCTCGCCTTCGCCACCGTCACCCTCAGTGCCTGCGCGCCCGCGGGTTCCGACACCGCTTCGGCGACAACGCTGGTCGTCGGCGCGGTCACCGAGCCGACCGACGTGCCCGACCCGATCAGTGACGGGTCGCTGGCCGGCTACAACTACTACTTCGCGACCTTCGACCAGCTCGCCCGATTCGACAGCGAAGGCGTGATCGGGCCGAAGCTGGCGACGAAGTGGGAGCACAACGCCGACTTCACCCAGTGGACCTTCACCATCCGCGACGGTGTGAAATTCCACAACGGCGAGCCGCTGAAGGCCTCCGATGTCGCGTTCACCTACAACCAGATCAAGGCGACGCCGACCGGCGACCCGGCCACCTACATGGAGATGTTCACCTCCGCCGCCGTCGGGCCCGGCAACACCGTGGTGTTCAGCCTCAACGCCCCGTTCTCCGCGTGGCCGACGATCACCACCGGCGTCTCGATCGTGCCCGAGTCCGTGTACACGAAGCTGGGGTCCGCGGGATTCGCCGCCGCGCCGGTCGGGTCCGGGCCGTTCGTCTTCGATCACTACACGCGCGGCGTCGAATACGCGGTCAAGCGCAATCCGGACTACTGGGGCGAGAAGGCCACGATGGAGGCGGTCACCTTCAAGACGGTGGCCGACGCCGACGCCCGACTCAACGGTGTCCAGTCCGGCAGCCTCGACATCGCGCTGGTCGCCCCGAATCAGGTAGCGGCCGTGGAGGGTTCATCCAGCGTGCGGATCGAGTCGCGGGTCTCCAACGGTGTCACCTTCCTCGGCATGAACGCCACCGCCGGTCCGCTGGCCGACCAGCGGGTCCGCGAGGCGATCGCGCTGTCGATCGATCGCGAGGGCATCGTGAAGACCCTGCTGGCGGGCCGGGCGACGGTCGACAACCAGCTGGTCGCCGAGAACGTCGGCGGATTCGACCCGAAATACCCGGCGCCGGTGCGTGATACCGCCAAGGCCAAGCAGTTGCTGGCCGCGGCGGGCTACCGCGGGACGCCGATCCCGTTCCAGTACGCGACCAACGGGCGCATCCCGCTGAGTTCGGAGATCGCCCAGTCGATCCAGGCCAACCTCGCCGAGGTCGGCATCACCATCACGTTGCAGGGCACCGATCAGAGCAGCCTGTCGCAGATGATCTACAGCAAGAAGGCCGCCACCGGCATCTACCTCAACACCTACGCCCCCTCCACCATGGACGGTGACGCGCCGATCGCCTCGATGTTCGGCGGGCAGTGGAACGACTACGCGATGCTGCCGGAAACCCAGGCGCTGGTGGCCAAGACCCGGACCGTCGCCGGGCAGGCCCGGATCGACGTCTACCGCGAGCTGTTCACCCTCAACGACGCGAAGGCGCTGCTGATCGGCCTCTACACCCCGGACGCCAGCTACGCCGTCGACCCGGCGCTGCGGTGGCAGCCCCGGGCGGACGGGATGATCACCGTCGACCTGGCGAGCTTCGGAAAG
Source organism: Nocardia sp. NPDC087230 (assembly GCF_044744725.1). Classification (NCBI taxonomy): domain Bacteria; kingdom Bacillati; phylum Actinomycetota; class Actinomycetes; order Mycobacteriales; family Nocardiaceae; genus Nocardia; species Nocardia sp. NPDC087230. The sequence goes on along the minus strand of NZ_JBIUYV010000002.1, from coordinate 1,097,581 downwards.
GACTGAGTCCATGGGGGATTCGCTGCTGCTCAGCGATGTGCGCCCGTGGGGCACCGAGCCGGTGGACGTGCTCGTCGAGGACGGCGTGGTCGCCGCGGTCGCGGCGACCGGCACGACGAGGACGGCCGCCGAGCGGGTCGACGGCGCGGGCAGGCTGCTCCTGCCCGCCCTGTCCGACGTGCACCTGCACCTGGATTCCAGTCGCCTGGGGCTGCCGTTCCGGGCGCAGACCGGCGAGCCGGGCCGGTGGGGCCGGATCATGAACGACCGGGCGCAGTGGCGCACGGCCGAGCGCTCGGTGACCGAGCGGGCCTCGTTCACCCTCGCCGTCGCGGTCGCCAACGGCGCCACCAGGATTCGCAGCCACGCCCAGGTGGACGCCGACACCGGGCTCGCGAAGCTCGAGGGTGAACTCGCGGCGCGGGAACGCTACGCCGACGTCTGCGACGTGGAGATCGTGGCGTTCCCGCAGGTCGGCATTCTGCTCGAACCCGGTGTCGTCGATCTGATGGACGCGGCGCTCTCGACCGGCGCCGACCTGGTCGGCGGGATGGACCCGTGCGAACTCGACCGTGATCCGGTACGGCATCTCGACGCGGTATTCGGGTTGGCCGAAAGGCATCAGGCCGGGGTCGACATCCATCTGCACGAGGCGGGCGAGCTCGGGCTGTTCACGTTGTCGCTGATCATCGAGCGGGTGCGGGCACTCGGGATGACCGGTCGGGTGACCATCTCGCACGCGCGGTGTCTGGCCAGTGGCCTGCCCGGCGTGCCGGGGGCAATCGCGCAGCTGGCGGAGTTCGATATCGCGCTGACGCACGCGGCGGGCGCGCAGGGCTGGGCACTGCCCCTGCTCGACCTGGCGGCCGCCGGCGTGCGGGTCGGGGTCGGGATGGACGGTCAGCGGGACTACTGGTCGCCCTACGGCAACGGCGACATGCTCGACCGCGCGTGGCAACTCGCGTTCGTCAACGGGTACGGGTCGGATCAGCACGTGGAGCACGCACTGGCCGTGGCGACCTGGGGCGGCGCGAGCGTGATCGATCGGAGTCTGCGTCCGCTCGACCTGCTCGATCCGCATCCCGGTGTCGCGGTCGGTGATCCGGCGGAGTTCTTCCTGGTCGACGCGGTGAGCCCGACGGCGGCCGTGATGGATCGGCCCGCCGCCCGGACCGTCATCCATCGGGGCGCCGTGGTTTCGGTCGACACAGCGATCGAGGGGTTCGAGATCCCCGGACGTTTCGGCAGGGAAGGGAGCTGAGCGTGCGACGAAGTATTCGCGCACGGCATGTGCTGGCGTATTCCGCCGAGCGCACCGAGGCCGCTGCGGCGGACTCGGCGGGTGGGCACGTGCTGCTCACCGATGCCGAAGTGGTGGTGGCGGGTTCACGCATCGTGGCCGTCGGGCCACGCGGCGCGGAACCGGCCGACGAAGTGATCGATCTCGGGAACGCGCTGTTGCTGCCCGGCCTCATCGATCTCGACGCGCTCGCCGATATCGACCACACGATTCTGGATTCGTGGCAGTCGCGCGAGCTGGGTCTGGGCCTGCACTGGTCACGGGACTATGCCACGCATCGACGGCGGGCGGTCTTCGACGCCGAGGAGCGGGCGTTCATCCGCGAATACAGCTTCGTCCAATTGCTGCTGCACGGAGTGACGACGGCGATGCCGATCGCCTCGGAAGTACACAGCGACTGGGCCGAGACGTTCGACGACGCCGTCGCGATGGCCGAGGCGGCGCAACGGCTCGGGCTGCGGGTGTACCTCGGCCCCGCGTATCGCGGTGGGGTCAACGTGGTGGACGCGGACGGCACGCGGTCCGTCTACTGGAACGACGAACTCGGCCGCGCCGGATTCGATGGTGCGGCCAGGTTTCTCGACTGGGCCGCGGAGCGCGGCTCCGATCTCGTGCACGGCACGCTGCTGCCGTGCCGGATCGAGACGCTCACCGAGGAGCTGATGCGGCGTACGGCCGAGCTCGCCTCGGCGAGCGGCGCCCTGGTCCGCCTGCACGCGCTCCAAGGATTGGTGGAGCGCGAGTTCATCCTGGAACGCTTCGCCGCACCGCCGCTGGAAGTGCTGGCGCGGACCGGACTGCTCGGGCCGAATCTGCTGATCCCCCACGGCATCTACCTCGACGCGCACCCGCAGGTCGACGCGGACACCGACCACGATCTCGGCACCCTGGCCGCGTCGGGGGCCACGATCGTGCACTGCCCGCTCACCTCGGCCAGGCACGCCTCGGCGCTGGACACCTTCGACCGCTACCGCGCGGCGGGCGTGCGGATCGCGCTGGGCACCGACTCCTTCCCACCGGATCTGGTGCGCGGCATCGACATCGGCGTCACCATCGCCAAACTGCTCACCCGTCGGCTCGACGGCGCGACCTACGGCGAGTATCTGACGGCGGCCACGCTCGGCGGCGCGGACGCCCTACGACGCCCCGACCTGGGCAGACTCGCGGCCGGGGCGACCGCCGACCTGGTCGTCTTCCGCCTCGACGATCCCCGCGACGGCGTTCTCGATGATCCGATCCGCACCCTGTGCATGAACAGCACCGCGCGGGCGGCGGACTTCTCGATGGTCGCCGGACGAATCACCTTGCGGGACGGCGCGATTCCCGGCATCGACCTGTCCGCGATGTCGCGCCGCGCGCAAGGGCTGTTCGATCGGATGCGCGCGGCGTACTCCGAGCGCGACTATCTGCGCAGGCCGGTCGAGGAGCTGTTCCCTCCATCGTTCCCGGCGAAGTAGGGCTGCGCGACGCTCGGTACGCCGTCGACAGCCGACGGTGTGCTCCGGTCCGCTCAGAACTCGCCCGCCACCCCGATCACCGTGCGACCGGAATGGGTGCCGTCCTTGATCGATCGCAGCACTCGGTCCACCTCGGTGATCGGGGCGAACGACTCGATCGTCGAGAGGTGCTGCGGGCGCAGCTCTTTGCCCAGTGCGGTCCACAGCGCACGACGCTTCTCGATCGGCAGGAACACCGAGTCGATGCCGAGCAGGCTGACACCGCGCAGGATGAACGGCAGCACGGTGGCGGGCAGTTCGGCGCCGCCGGTGAGGCCGCTGGCCGCGACGGCGCCGCCGTAGCCGATGGCGCTCAGGACGTGGGCCAGGGAAGCGCCACCGACGCTGTCGACCGCCGAAGCCCAGACCGCCTTGTTGAGCGGGCGCGGCTTGGCGTCCGGGTCCAGCGGGAGGCGGCCGATGACCTCGTTGGCGCCCAGCTCGGCCAGCAGGTCGCTCGCGTCGGTCTTGCCGGTGGAGGCGATGACCTCGAAGCCGAGGCCGGAGAGGATGTCGATGGCGACGGTGCCGACGCCGCCGGTCGCGCCGGTGACCAGGACCGCGCCGTCGTCGGGGGTGAGACCGTTGTCGAGCAGGGCCTGCACGCTCATCGCCGCGGTGAAGCCTGCCGTGCCGATCGTGGCGGCGTCCCTGGTGTCCAGGCCGTCCAGGCGGACCACCCATTCGGCGGGCACCCGCGCGTACTCGGCGAAACCACCGTTGCGCGAGACACCGAGCTCGTAGCCGTGCGCGATCACCTGATCGCCGGGGGCGAAGTCGTCGGTCTCGGACGCGACCACCTCACCGGTGAGGTCGATGCCGGGCACGATCGGATAGTTGCGCACCACGCCGCCGCGCGGCGTGATCGCCAGGAGATCCTTGTAGTTGGCGCTCGAGTAATGAACCTTGATCGTCACCTCGCCCTCGCCGAGGAAATCCTCCCCGACCTGCTCACGAGCGAGCACGATCCCACCGTCGGATTCACGGGCCACCATCGCGGAGTAATCCATGGGTCCGAGCATACGAGGCGAACCAGCGCACCGGCAGACCCCGCCGAGGTGCTCAACCGCCCGGCGCGTCGGGCGGGAGGAGTTCGAGGCGGACGCCGAGGAGGCGGATGGGGCGGTCGAGTTCGAAGCGGTCGATGATGGCCAGGGCGGTGTCGACGATGGTGGCGACGTCGGCGGTCGGTTGGGGGAGTTTGCGCTGCTTGCTGCGGGTGTAGAAGGTTTTCGTGCGGACCGTGACCGCGACCCGGGTGCTGATGCGCTGGTGCTCGATCATCTCCTCGGCGACCTCGGTGGCCAGGCGCGCGACTTCGCGGCGGATCTCGTCCGGGTCGGTCAGATCGTGCGGGAAGGTCTCGGACTTGCTGCGGCCCACCGGTATCCGCGGGGTGGTCGAGAGTTCGGTGTCGCCCTTGCCGTGACCGAGGACCCACAGGTAGGGGCCGGTGTTCGGGCCGAACTCGGCGGCCAGGCGCTGCCGGTCGGCGGCCATCAGATCGGCGACGGTGACGATGTCCAGCTCGGCCATCCGCTTGGCGATCCGGGCCCCGACGCCCCATAGCGCGTCGGTGGGGCGGTGGCCCATCAGCTCGGCCCAGTTCGCCGCGGTCAGTTCGAACACCCCGGCCGCCGCGCCCGGGTCGTGCTCGGGCTCGGCGGAGGTCTTGCCGGTCGACTTGGCGAAACCGGTGGCCAGTTTCGCGGTGAGCTTGTTGTCGCCGATGCCGACCGAGCAGGTCAGACCCAGCTCGGTGACGGCACGGCGGATCTCGGCGGCCAGCCGCCACGGGTCACCGTCGGTGGCCACGAACGCCTCGTCCATGCCCCACACCTCGACAGCCCCGGCGACCCGGCCGAGCGTCGCCATGATCTCGTCGGAGGCCACCTCGTAGGCGGCCATGTCGACCGGCAGGAACACGCCCTCCGGGCACTTGCGCTGCGCCATCTTCAACGGCATCCCCGCGCGCACGCCGAAGGCCCTGGCCGGATAGGACGCGCAGGTGACGACCTTACGCGGCTGCGCCGGATCGCCCTCGCCGCCCACGATGACCGGCAGTCCGCGCAGCTCAGGACGACGCCGGAATTCCACCGCCGCCTGGAACTGGTCGAGATCGACATGCAGCAGCCACTGGGGCACGGGTGAAGTATTACCGCACGGTACCGACAAAACGGCGCAACCGGGCAGCTCGCGGTGCGGCACTGGCGTACTCGTCACCGCCCCAGGATGGCAATATCCGTAGCGCGCCAACCGATGTCACGACCGAGCTCGAAGAACGGAACACCCGATGCCGACCGAAGCCACCACCCTCGACCTCGACCTGGCCCGCCAGGTACTCGCCGCGCAACCGTTCGCCCGACTCGTCGGCACCGAACTCACGGAATTCGGGGACGGTGCGGCCACACTGGTGATCGAGATCCAGCCCGAGCACGGTCAGCAGTTCGGATTCGTGCACGGTGGCGTGCTGGCCTACGCGGCCGACAACGCGCTCACCTTCGCCGCGGGCACCGTTCTGGGTCCCAACGTGCTGACCGGCGGCTTCACCATCACCTACCTGCGTCCCGCCCTCGGCGAGCGGCTGCGGGTGCACGCCACCGTGCTCGGCGCCACCCGCCGTCAGGCCGTCACCCACTGCGACGTCTACGCCGAGACCGAGGGCGAGGAGCCGATCCTGTGCGCGGTCGCCCAGGGCACGACGCGACGGGTCGAGAAGGACCTCGAGCGGGTCGCGGAGGCGGGCGCCGACGAGGACACCGAGTTCGACGACGAGGACGACGACACCGACGACCAGGACAGCTACGTCACCGACCAACTGGCCATCGTCACCCCGGCGCCCGAACAGGCACCCGCGCTGCCACCGACCGTCAGCCGATGAGACCGCTGTGCGGCCACGAACAACGCGTCTTCACCATCGCCCCTGAACGACTCGGCGGATTCAAGGGGTCGCCGGCGGGCAGCGAGTCGAGGGACCTGGACCGGGCGTTGATGCGGAAACTGGGCTTGCGCTAGACACCGAACGGGCCGCGCACAGGGTTGTGCGCGGCCCGTTCGGTGGTGGGTCAGGCGCTGACGGCGAAGCTGCCGTCGGCGGCCGGTTCGGCGATCGGCTCGATGGCGTAGGCCAGGATCTCGGCCACGTCGGCGACGGGGCGGACATCCAGGGCGGCCAGCACCTCGGCCGGGACCTCGTCGAGGTCCGGTTCGTTGCGGGCCGGGATGAAGACGGTCTTCAGCCCGGCGCGCTGGGCGGCGAGCAGCTTCTGCTTCACGCCACCGATCGGCAGCACCCGCCCGTTCAGCGTGACCTCGCCGGTCATGCCGACATCACCGCGCACCTGACGGCCCAGCGCCAGCGACACCAGGGCGGTCACCATGGTGACGCCCGCCGACGGTCCGTCCTTGGGCACCGCACCCGCCGGGAAGTGGATGTGGATGTTGCGGTCCAGGACCTTCGGCTCGATGCCGATCTCCTCGAGGTGCGAGCGCACGTAGGTCAGCGCGATCTGCGCCGATTCCTTCATGACATCGCCCAGCTGACCGGTCAGGGTCAGGGCGCGCTCGCCCTCGGCGGCGTTGGCCTCGATGTAGAGCACATCGCCGCCGGCGCCGGTGACCGCCAGGCCCGTCGCCACGCCGGGGACGGCGGTGCGTTCCACCGAGTCCGGGGTGAAGCGGGGACGGCCGAGGTAGTCGGTCAGGTTCTCGACGTCGACCACGAGACTCGTCAGCTGACCGGCCGGCTGCGGACCGGACTCGATATCGATGACGTTGTCGTAGCCGAGCCCCGGGTCGTACCCGAGCACGGCGCCCTCGCCCAGCGCGCCCTTGTCGACCAGGGTGTTCTCGTCGGCGGCATCGCCGGTGACCAGGCGGGTCGCCGCCTTGCGCAGGGCCTTCGCCACCAGCCGCTCCATCTGGCGCACACCGGCTTCCCTGGTGTAGTTCGCCGCGATCTCGCGCAGCGCCGCGTCGGTGATCGAGACCTCCTCGGCGGTCAGCGCGTTGCGTTCCAGCTGCCGGGGCACCAGGAAGTCGCGGGCGATGGCCACCTTGTCGGCCTCGGTGTAGCCGTCGACGGTGATGAGCTCCATGCGGTCCAGCAGGGGGCCGGGAATGGTGTCCATGACGTTGGCGGTCGCGATGAACAGGACGTTCGACAGGTCGAGGTCCAGGTCGAGGTAGTGATCGCGGAAGGTGTGGTTCTGCGCGGGGTCGAGGACCTCGAGCAGCGCCGCCGCCGGGTCGCCGCGGAAGTCGGAGCCGACCTTGTCGATCTCGTCCAGCAGGACGACGGGATTCATCGACCCCGCCTCCTTCACCGCACGCACGATCCGGCCGGGCAGCGCGCCCACGTAGGTGCGCCGATGGCCACGGATCTCGGCCTCGTCGCGCACGCCGCCCAGGGCGACGCGAACGAACTTGCGGCCCAGCGCCTTCGCGACCGACTCACCCAGCGAGGTCTTGCCGACACCGGGCGGACCGACCAGCACGAGCACGGCACCCGAGCCACGTCCGCCGACGACCTCCAGACCACGCGCGGCCCGGCGCGCACGCACGGCCAGGTACTCGACCATGCGGTCCTTCACCTCGTCCAGACCGTGGTGATCGGCGTCGAGCACGGCGCGCGCGGCCGAGACATCGGTGCTGTCCTCGGTTTTCACCGTCCACGGCAGGTCCAGGACGGTGTCGAGCCAGGTGCGGATCCAGCCCGATTCCGGGCTCTGATCGCTGGCCCGCTCGAGCCTGCCGACCTCGCGCAGCGCCTCGGCGCGCACGTTCTCGGGCAGGTCGGCGTTCTCCACGCGGGTGCGGTAGTCGTCGGCGCCGTCGGGTTCGTCCTCGCCGAGCTCCTTGCGGATGGCGTTGAGCTGCTGGCGGAGCAGGAACTCGCGCTGGCTCTTCTCCATGCCCTCGCGGACGTCCTCGGAGATCTTGTCGGTGACCTCGACCTCGGCGATGTGGTCCTTGATCCACTCGATCTGCTTGGTCAGGCGAGCGGCGACCTCGGGGGTCTCGAGTAGTTCGCGCTTCTGGTCGTTGGTCAGGTACGGCGCGTAGCCCGCCGTGTCGGCGATGGCTTCGGGCTTGTCGAGCTGATTGACGATGTCGATGATCTGCCACGCCTCGCGCCGCTGGAGCACCGCGACGACCAGCTTCTTGTATTCGGCGGCGAGCTCGGTGGTGCGCGCGTCGGGAGCGGGCTCCTCGACGAGTTCGGCCTCCACCCACAGGGCGGCGCCCGGCCCGGTCACGCCGTGCCCGATCCGCGCCCTGCGCTCGGCCTTGAGCACGGCGGCGGGCGCGCCGCCGCGCATCCGTCCGACCTGCTCGATCGTGGCCACGACGCCGTAGGACGCGTACCCCTCGTCGAGGCGGGGCGCGACGAGCACAGCGCCGGTCTTCCCGGCCTGCGCGGCGTCGATGGCGGCCTGCGCGGATTCGTCCAATTCGATGGGCACGACCATGCCCGGCAGCACGATCGGATCGGTGAGGAACAGCACCGGCAGGTTCTGAGCTGTAGTCATATCGACCCTTCCAAAGTTGAGCTTTGCTCACTCAACCCAGTCGGGTACCGGTTTGTTCCGACCCGTGCCACGGTTCACTGACGGCGAACATCCGGACCCCGGCCGCGCGCCCGCCGAGCTGGCCGACGCGTGTCACCAGGTGTTCGTGCCGCTGTTCCGGAACGAGCATGTGGTCGCCGCGGGACAGCGCGTCGATGCCGAACGGGCCCGTGCGACCGGCCGGTGGCTCATCCGGCGGGGCACCGATCGCTGCGCGGTGACCACCGGGCTGGCACTGCTAGAGACGGCGCCCGAGGCCGGCGACATCCCCATGTTGCAGACGATCGGGCTGCTGTCGGAGAGCTTCGCACCGCTGGTGGTGGACGCCATGGCGCGTTGCCGGTGCGGACTCGCTGTCAGGGCCTGCTGAACCGGCCGGACTGGTCCGCGTGCGGGCCGTGAGACAACGAAGCCTCCCCGGAGGGGTCCGGGGAGGCTTCGTTGTGCAGGGGAACCGAGCTAGAGGTTCGTGGTGCGGAGTTGTTCGGTGGGCGGGTCGTAGGTGCGCCGGGCGGCGGAGCCGCCCGCGCTCAGGACGCCGAGGACGGCGCCGGCGATGAGCAGGATCGCGCCGAGGATGCCCAGGATGATCGGCAGGGTCTTGCCGAACAGGTCGAGCTTGTCGAGGCTCTTCTGGGTGACGGCCATCTGGGCGTCGATGGTCTCCTCGTCGAAGACCAGGTGCGACTTCAGCGCGGTGACGTCGATCTGGTTGGCGCTGCGGCCGTAGAACAGGTGGATCTGCTCGCCGCCCTTGAGGACCGCGCCGGTCTTCGGCTCCACCCACAGGTCACGGGTGTTGGTGTAGAAGCGGGTCATGGTGACCGGCTCGTCGCCCTCGAGGCCCCACTTGGCGGCGGGGAGGGTGAGCTTGTTGGTCGCGGCGGGCACCACGTCGTTCATGTTCGTCACCGGGATGGACTGCCGGAAGTGGTAGACCGGGACGCCGTTGATCTCGGACTCCTCGACGAAGTCGATGGGCCGGGTGGCGCGGGCGTTGGTGTCGAAGTACGGGTAGGACTTCTTCTCGGTGCCGATCGGGAAGCGGTACTGCAGACCCTGACGGGTCAGCGCGTCGGCCACCGAGGCGCCCGACTTGTCGACGGTGACCGCGAGGGAACCGTTGGGCGAGGTGGCGACCGGCTCGCCGGTGACGCGGTCGATGGTGACCCGGTCGATGGAGGCGGTGAGGATGCCGGTGTCGCCGTCGCGGTCGTCGCGACGCAGGGTCTGGCCGGCCTGGACCGTCATCTCGTCGGCGCCCGAGGGCTCCTCGACGGTCAGGAAGCGCTGCGAGACCACGGGGACGTTCTTGTCGATCTTGGCCGCGCCCTCGGGCGAGGTCAGCGACTTCGCGTCCAGTACCAGGCTTTCCTCGCCGGGAACGCTCTTGGCGACGGTGGTGATCCGCAGATCCAGCGGGGTCTTGGCGACCTTGTCCACGGTGTAGGTGGGGATCATGACGGCGGCGGCGAGCAGTAGCGCGCCGAGCCCGACGAGAATGCAGGCGATGAGCCTGCGCCCGTTGCTCATCGGCTTCCGTACTGCACGTTGCCCAGCACCGACGAACCGGGATCAGCGGTCGTCTCGGGGGCGGGGATCGAATTCTGTTGCGCGCCCGCGGTGATGCCGAGCACGGCAATCACCCCGAGGATCGCGCCGGCCAGGCCACTGACCAAGCCGGGGACGGCAAACTTCATTGAACGAAACTCCAATACGTGGCGTCGGCTCAGGCGACGGAGAAGAACCCGAGGGTCGGGGCGAACGAGCAGGTCCGGTCACCGTCGGCGGTGGTCGTGGTGAGCGAACCGGTGATCACCGCGGCGACCCGGCCCGAGCCGGTGTCGGCGATGGCGGACAGGGTGGCCGGCCCGTCCGGGTTGATCCCGGCCGCGGTGGTGAGCGGCTGGGTGCCCGTGCGCCGGTTGTCCAGGTTGACCCACTGCACCGTCATCGGCGGGTTCTGCGCGACGGTAGGCGTTTTGGTACCCAGCGCGGTGAAGACGAAACCGGTCTGGCCCGCGGCGGGCCCGGGCGGCGGCAGCTCGGCCGGGCCGGGTACGGCCAGCGCGGTGCCGACGGAATCGGAGGTCGGGCCGATGCAGCCCTTGCCGATGGTCGGGTACAGGAACTGCGCGATCCGCGGGCCGTCGGACGGCGGGAGCTCGGGGCCGCCACCGCCGCTGCCGTCGAGGAAGGTGATGACCTTCTCGAGGGTCGCCTTGACCTGCGCGGGAATGCCGGGCGTGGCGAGCAGCACGCGCGCCTGAGCCAGGATCGCGGCCTGCGCGCCGTCGGCGATGGGGGCCGGCGCGGAGACGGCGCTTACGATCGACGGTGCCAGCGCGGCCAGCGTCTCGGAGGGAACGTTCTCCGCGATCGCCGGGACGCTCGGCTGAGCCGCAGGCCGCGGGGCAGCCATGGTCGATGCAGGTGCGGCGAGTGAGGCACTCACCGCTAGTACGAGAGCGGACAATGCGGTCCGCGAGCCTCGGGTGCGCAGCACTGGTCAGCCGTCCTTCTTTGTGGGGATTGGTTGGAGCAGCCCGGAAATGTAAGTGTGATCCGGGGTTTCAGATACATTGGAGAGGTGACTACAGCGGACAGACGGTATGGGGGTCGTACAGTCGTCGCGCGTAAAGCCGAACGGCGCCAGCGGTTCCTGGAAGCAGCGACGCGAATCTTCGCCGAACGCGGGTACCCGACGTGCTCGCTCGCCGAGGTGTGCGCGGCGGCGGGACTGTCCAAGCGGCAGTTCTACGAGGAGTTCGAGACTCGCGAGGACGTGCTCATCGCCGCCTACGACCGCATCCAGGACGACGCCGCGGCCGCGGTCGTCGCCGCGGTGGTCGAGCACACCGAACCGGAGCCGGCGCTGCGCAGCGGACTGGCCGCGTACCTGGAATCGCTCGGCTCCGACCCGTACCGCGCACAGGTGGCGCTGATCGAGGTCGTCGGAGTCAGCGACCGGATGGAGAACCATCGCCGCGCCCGCAGGCACGCCTGGTCGGCGCTGATCGAGACGGCGCTGGCCGCCAAGGGGGTGCGGCTGCGCGGCGACGCGGAGCTCACCACGGGCTTGCTGACCGGCGCGGTCAACGGCGTCGCGCACGAATGGCTGCTGCGGGAGTCGCGTCCGCCGGTCGGCGAACTGGTCGATCTGCTGACCGCCGCCGCGCTCACGCTGGTGGACTGGGGCTGATTTCCGCGCAGCCGTCGGGAGGGTGGCAACTTCGCGCTCTTGCCGCTCGCTCAACCCACTCCCTTTCCGGACATTGTGAGACCGGACGGCTTCACAGTGTGGGACGAGAGTCTGGCATAGTAGTGACCCAGATAGCAACGGCTGGAAAGTTGAGATCGGCATCACCAGGGGTGATGTGTTGGTCGGAGGTCCAGACAAGCTCGTGGTGGTAGTGAACCACCACCAGCCGCGCGGGGTGCCCGGTTCGCCGTTTCGATCCCGTTTCGAGGTGGTCGGCAACTGGTCGGCAATCGTCATCGCGCGTGGTCAGGACTTGCGCAGAAACCCGGTGATGGTGCCACCGAGCAGCCCCGGCGTGCGGTAGGTGAGGGTGCCGTCCGAGCCGAGGGTGACCGTCGAGGTCGCACCGTCGTCCACACAGCCACTCGCGCTCTTGCCGGTGAGTTTCGCCCGGAAGACGAGGCCGTCGGTGGTGGCCTCGACCAGGGTTTCCGAGCGCTCGCAGCGCTCGCCGGAGAGCGTGCCGGTATTCGACGCGGTGGCTACCTTCTGCCCGACCTTGCCGTCGTTGATGGTGAGGGTGATGTCGAAGCGCACCGGCCCGTCGGTGGCCTGCCCCTGCCAGCTCCCCACGAACGCGGCGGGGACCGTCGACACCGCCGCTCCGGTGGCGGGCGGGAGCTCGGAGTCTTCGGTGCCGGTGGAGATCGACGTCGAGTTCGCCACGCTATTGCCGTCCGATTGACCGCGCAGCTGGACGCCGATCAGGAACGCACCCCCGGCCACCGCCAGCGCTACGACCACCGCCGCGGCCACCAGAGCGTTGCGCCCTCGGCGCGAGCGGGCAGGCGGTGCCTGCCAAGGCGCGTGGGTACCACCGGTGATGTCACCGGCCGGCCCGCTGACAGTCGCGTAGCCCGACTGTTTCGGCCCGCCGCTGTCGGCAAAGGACGTGCGCCGACCGAAGCCCGTCGCAGTGCCGGACAGCGGTGGAGTCCCGGTGAACCCCGCTCCGGAGCCGGGCGGCGGCGTTTGACCGTCGAAGCCTGCCGCCTTTCCGGGCGACGATGCCGGTCCGCTGAAGTTCGCAGCGGCACCTGGCACCGGTGTCTGCCCACCGGAACCCGTGGAGCCGGGCAAGAATGCCTGACTACTGGTGTTCGACCGAGACGGGTGAGGTGGCGTGCTGGGACCGGCAGGGCCGTCGACCGGGCCGGAATCGAGGTCAAGCAGGGCGACCGCGCGCCTGCTGACGTCTTCGAGGACCGCCGGTGGTAGCCAACCCGTGCGCTCGGGCAGACCGATGGCGGCGAACTCGGCGAGAACTTGCCGCGGAGTCGGGCGGGCGGCGGGGTCCTTGGCGACGCAGGCGGCGACCAGGGGACGCAGCCGCGCAGGCACGCCGTCGAGGCGGGGTTCCTCGTAGACGATGCGCCACAGCATCTGCACGATCTCGGCGGTGCCGAACGGGCCGTGGCCCGACGCGGCGAAGGTCAGCACGCCGCCGAGGGCGAACACATCGCACGCGGGGCCGAGCGCTTCGCCGGTCACCTGCTCCGGGCACATGAAACCCGGTGAGCCGATGACCTTTCCGGTGGTGGTGAGCGCGGTGTCCTCGACGGCGCGCGCGATACCGAAGTCCACCACCTTGGGCCCGTCGACGGCCAGCAGCACGTTCGACGGCTTCAGATCGCGATGCACGATGCCCGCGTCGTGGATGGCGACGAGCGCCTCGGCCAGCCCGTGCCCGAGGGCGAGCAGCGACGGCTCGGCGAAGGGCCCGAACCGCGACACCGCGTCCGAGAGCGCGAGTCCGGCGACGTATCCGGTGGCCAGCCACGGTGGATCGGCGTCGACATCGGCGTCGAGGACCGGCGCCGTGAACGCCCCGCCGACCCGGCGCGCGGCGGCCACTTCCCGGCGGAACCGGGTCCGGAATTCGGGGTCGCCCAGCAGGTCCGGCCGGATCACCTTCACCGCGACCGTGCGTCCGCCCGCGTTGCGGCCCAGATACACCTTGCCCATGCCGCCGGCGCCGAGGACACCGAGCAGCCGGTACGCCCCGATCTGGCGTGGATCGTCGCTGCCGAGCGGTTGCATGGCGTGGTCCTTCGAATCAGCCGAGACGGGAGCGGGTTTCGGCCAGCAGGCCGGAGAGCGGGCCGTAGGCCGGGTGGGTGTCGTCGAGTTCGGCGACGGCGCCCGCGAGGACCTTCTCGGCCTCGGCGGCGCGGTCGAGATCGAGCAGGATTCTCGCCTGGTCGTAGTCGGCGCGCACGGCCCGATCGACGACCTCGATCGCGCGGAACCCGGCGGCCGCCGCTTCCGCGCGGGGCAACGCGTCGGGTAAACGAGAGGCGGAGTGCAGGATTCGAGCGGCGTTGTGGTCGAGCCGGGCCCGGTGCCAGGTGAGCAGATCGGCGTCCGGTCCGGTCGCGGCGAGCTCGGCCAGTGCGGCATCGGCGACGTCGACGGCCGCCACCGCGCCGTCGGAATCCCCGGACCAGTGCAGCGACAGCGCGGCGCTGTAGCGGCAGTAGGCGACCCGGATCGGATCGTCGACCCGGGCCGCCACCTCGGCGGCGAGGCGATAGCGTTCGGCGGCCTCGGCATCGCGGTCGAGCGAGTCGAGCAGGTCGGCGGTCTCGGCGAGCACGTAGGCCTCGTCACCGAGATCGGCGACGGCCCGGTCGAATTCGATGATCGCGTCGTACACGGCGAGTGCCTGATCGTGCTCGCCCAGCGAGCGGTGCAGACCGGCGAGCAGGTAGCGACAGCCCCGGGCCGGGCCGCCCGCGCCGGCGCGATCCAGCGCGAGGATCGCCGACTCGGCCTGTTCGGCGGCATCGAGCAGCTGCCCGGTCGACCGGTAGCCGATGGCCAGATCCCATCGCGCGTAAGGGACCTGGGGCAGGTCGACGGGCGCGCCGATCGCGATCGCGGTGAGCAGCTCGCCGACGGCCTCGGCGGCACGGTCCAGGTGCAGCAGCAGATCACCGCGGCGGGCGTAGACCGCCATCCGGAATCCGATCGGGGTGTCAGTATCGAGCAGCGGCATCGCCTCGTCGAGCAGCGTGAGCGCGGTGTCGAACTCCGCTGCGGACCGGCGGATTCCGGACAGATGGTAGAGCGTGGTCGCGGCCCGCAACGGCAGGTTCGCCCGATGGAAGGCGGAGATCGCCGTGCGCGCCGCGGCGTCGGCGTCGTCGATGCGGGAGTTGTTCTCGGACAGATACATCCGCTGCCTGGCGACGTCGCCGATCAGCTCGTCGCCGCCCGACGCGGCTGCCTCGGCCGCGGCGCGGTCGAGCAGCTCGGGGAGTTCGGCGGCATCGTCGTCGGCCAGCAGGCCGCGGTCGAACAGGTCGAGCAGACCGCCGGACAGTCGCAGGATCGCGCCGGCCCGGACAGCCGGATCGGCGGACGCGCCCAGGTGCGCGAGCGAGGCACGCAGCAGCGATGTCGCCTCGGCGGGATCGCCGTGCCTGCACAGGTGCGCACCGAGGCGGCCGAGACCCCCCTGCCTGCGGTCCTCGTCACCGGCGGCGGTGTAGTGCTCGATCGCCTGGCGCAGCAGGGATTCGGTCTCGTTGCTGTCGCCGTGCCGGGCGGACTCGCGCGCCAGAACGGCCGCGCGCCGGCCCGCCAGCAGGGGATCGGTGGGCTCGGCGGCCTCGGTCAGGCGCTGGGCCAACGCGGTCACCTCGACGGTGGCGTCGCGCTCCTGGCCCAGCTCGGCCCGGTCGATCAGCTCGGCCGTGGTCAGGGCGGGGAGTGCGATCGGGGCGGGCGCGGGCTCGACGGGTGCCCGGTGCGCCGCGGCGGCCGACAGCGGCAGCCGGTCGACGATCGGCGTGCGCGCCAGCACCGCGCGCACCTGCTCGGTCTGATGCGCGGTGCCGTTGCGCTGGTCGAACCGGGCCGCGATCGCCAGCGCCTCGGCGGTCAGCTCCTGCCGCAGGTCCCGCGCGGTCGATTCGGCGGCGGGCCGCTCGAGGTGCGCGGGCCGCCGGACGACGGTGTCGCCGTGGCCCGCGTCGTCCACCGTGCGCAGCAGCAGCGCGGCCGCGGCGGCGAAGTCCATGGCGGCCGACGGATTGGGCGAGCGGTCGAGCCAGCCGAGATGCCGGTCGAGCAGTTCCAGGCCGCGTGCCTGATTGCCGGACAACGCGCAGAACTCGAGGTGGGTGGCGATGGCCCGCAGGTCCTGCGGTTTGGTGCGCAGCACCCGGTAGGACCGGCGGTGCGCGTCGCGCGCCGCGTCGAGCTGGCCGGTGCGCAGGTAGGGCAGCAGCAACGCGGTCAGGATCAGCTGCGGCTGTTCGTTGCAGTGCAGTTCGCCGCGCAGGACGGGGGCGGCCAGCTCGACGGCCTCGGCATCGCGACCCCGCATCGCCAGCCAGGCGACCTTGCCGGTGGGGTCGCAGCCTGCGCAGTCGGAGTTCTCGTCGCGCGGTGTGGTGCACCACCTTTCGTACCAGCGCTCGGCCTCGGCCAGGTCGCCCAGATGCTCGGCGACATAGTGCCGGTAGGCGTGCACCGCGTGCAGGCTCTGGCCCTCCAGCCGATAGCGCTGCTCCATCTGGTCCAGCGCGGCCAACGCCCGATCCTTGGGCACCTCGGGGAAATTCGTCATCGCGCGCACCGCGAACTTGAAGTCCCAGCGCAGCGCGGACGCCACCCACTCCTCGTAGGCGCCGGGGTCGCGGTCGTAGTCGGCCAGGCAGCGGGCGAACGGGACGAACAGCTTGGCCGGGCTCATGCCCTGCGCGTAGGCGGTGATCAACCGCATGCGGGTGCGGAACGCGAGGTCGGTGTGCCCGCCGGCGTCGGCGTGCCGCAGGACCTGTTCCAGCAGTGCGTCTTTGCTGTCGCCGTAGGGCATGTTGCCCGCCTGGGCGAGCAGCCGCCACAGGTCGTCGACGGTGTCGGACATCAGAGCTCTCCCTGCGGATCGTGCACTGCCCAATCGAGCAGACCGACGAACGACTTGTTCAGCAGCGCGGTGTCGACCGGCCGCATCGGATGCTGGCCGAGCAGCAGCGCCTGGCTGTAGAGCGCCTCGACCGCCATCGTCACCAACCGGGCGTCGGCGAGCCCGGCGATGCGGCGCACCAGCGGATTGCGGTGGTTGAGCACCAGTTGCGGGCGGTCGCTGTCCTGGCCGGAATCGAAGGCACCGAGGACGTCGGCCCACAGGTCGTCGGCGACCTGGCGGGTGGCCCGCAGTTCGGCGCGATGCTGGGTGTCGCGGTCGAGCAGATACAGCGCCGACAGCGACGGCGGATCGAAAGTGCGCAGCACGACCTCGCATTCGAGCCGGTCGAGCACCCGCTGGGCGGTCGTCAGGAACGGGCGCAGCGCCAGTTCGGTCGCCGGGTCGACCAGGTCGAAGTGGGTCGCCAGGGCGGCGGTGTCCAGGCGCGTCACCTGGATCTCGGGGTCGAGCGCGGGCAGGCGCTCCACGATCTCGGTGATGTAGGTGTAGCCGCCGTTCACCAGGCCGAGGCCCTGGGCGGCCGCCACCGCGCCGAGCTGGCGAAACTCCTCCACCGAGGGCGTGTAGCGGACCCCGCCGAACCGGCGGCGGAACTCGGCCAGCGGGATCTGCCCGGCGTTGGTCTCCACCGGCAGCCAGCGATCGACCAGCCGGAGCATGTCGTCGTCGTGCAGGGCGAGCGCCTTCACGCCGAGATCGTGGACGCGCAGGAAGCGGGCGAGCGCGGCCGGGTCGGCGGTGGACAACTCCACCAGCCAGTCCCTGATCTGCCCGCCGAGCACCTCCCTGGTGGATTCGAGCAGGTCGTCCTCGTACAGTGCCTCCCGGCTGGCGGTCGGCCGCAGCTCGGTGGTGTCGACGACGCAGCGCACGAAGAAGGCCCAGTCGGGCAGCAGCCCGGCGACACTCTCGGCCAGCAGCATGCGCTTGAGGTACACCCGGTGCCCGGCCTTGGCCGCCGGGTTGACCGGCTGCGGAAGCACGAAAGCCACCCCGGTGACGCCGGATTCGGCACAGCTGAGATCGAAGGTGGCGAACGGGGTGAAGCCGAAGGTGTCCTCGGCGTAGGCCGCGAGGGCGGCCGTGCGGTCGTCGGGGGTGGGGTGGTTGGCCCGCCACGGCAGCTCCGGCTCGGTGACCGAGTGCCCGTCGACGGTGACCTCGAACGGCAGCAGACTGCCGAACAGCGCGGCCAGCTCGGTGACGGTGGCGCCGGTGAGCCACTGCTCGGCGCCGCGCCGGGGCGTCAGGATGACCGTGGTGCCCGGTTCCTCGCGTTCCCGCGAGGCGGGTTCGACACGATAGCGGCCGTCGGCGAACCCGGTCCAGCGCACCGTCGGCCCGCCGCGCGCCGAGCGGGTCAGCACGGTGACCTCGTCGGCGACCAGGAAGCACGAGAGCAGGCCGATGCCGAACTGGCCGAGGAACTCGTGCCTGGCGAAGCCGAGATCGTCGCGCTTGCCGCTGCGGCCGATGGTGGCCAGGAAGGTGTGCACCTCGGCCTCGGTGAGCCCGATGCCGGTGTCGTGGATGCGGATGCTGCCGTCGCCGGTGCGGTCGGCGGTCTCGATCCGCACGCTGAGCTGCGCCGACGGGTCGAGCGCCCGGCGCGCGGTGCTCGCGTCGACGGCGTTCTGCATCAGCTCGCGCACATACACCCGCGGACTGCCGTACAGGTGGTGACTGAGCAGGTCGACCACACCACGCAAATCGACCTGGAATACCTGTTCCACCACCGGTCCCCTCCGAGCACGAGCATTACTTGCCCGGCCACTGTAACCGCAAGATCGTCCCTCGTACCGGCCACGATGTCAGGGGCATGACCTGCGTCAGCGGGTGTCGCGGGCGAGCTCGGTCCGGTTGGTGACGCCCAGTTTGGCGAGGATGTTGCGGACGTGGGTTTCCACGGTGCGTTCGGAAAGAACGAGGCGGGTGGCGATTTCGCGATTCGTCAGTCCCGCCGCCGCCAGCTCGCGGACTTCGCGCTCGCGCGGGGTGAGTGGATCGGCGCAGCGTGCGGCGGCGGTGATGCGGGTGAGCAGCGCGTCGGCGGCGGCCAGGCGATGGGTCATGCCGAGCCTGCGGAAGCCGGCGGCCGCCTGTTCGGCCGCGGCGCGCGCGGCGGTGAACTCGGCGCGGGCGAGCAAGGTGCGGGCCAGCCCGAGGTGGCCGAGCGCGACGAAGGGGCGCGCGCCGATCCTGGTGTCCATCTCCAGGCCACGCCGGTACAGCTCGACCGCGGCGTCCAGGTGTCCGGCGACGCGCGCGTTGTCGGCCCGGACCCTGGCCAGCGAGCTGACGCAGATCAGCGCGCCGGTGCCGTCGGCGCAGTAGTGCCCTTCCTGCCCGGCCAGGGCGCGGTAGACGCGATCGGCGGTCTCGGCGTCGTCGAGCAGTTCGGCCACCAAGCCGACACTGAACACGGTGCCCGCCCAGCGCGCGCCGATCTCGAGTGTGTCGGGGAGCTCCCGGAAGGGCGCGAACAGGGCCCTGGCTTCGTCGAGATCGCCGGCGAGCGCGTGCATCAGCGGCGCGAAGAGCTGCGCGATCGGGATCTTCGGGGCGAAGGCCAGCGACGCGACCGCTTCGGTCAGCTCGGCGCGGTCGACATGTCCGATGATCACCGCGTACATCCCGCGAAACGCGTGGTGCAGTCCGGCCAGCGAGAAGTCGCCGATGCCGACGGCCAGTTCATAGGCGGCGGTGTCGAAGTCGAGCGCGGCGGCGAGTTCGCCCACCAGGACGGCGCGGGTGGCGCGCAGGCGCAGCAGGTGCCAGCGGGCGAGCGGCAGCCGACGGCGCTCGACCAGCAGGTCGATGTGGTCCAGGGCGCTGTCGAAGGCGGTGAGGTCGCCGCGTTGCAGGCTCGCGTCGGCGGTCCACACGTGTCCCCAGAGCTGGGCCAGCGGTTGCTCGGCGTCGACCGCGATCTCGATCGCCCTGGCGGCCAAGGCGGTTCGTTCGTCGAGATAGTCGGGCGCGGCCAGCGACAGGTGCCGGGCGTGGAGGGCATCGAGCGTGACATCGGGGTCGGTCGAGTGCGCGGCGGCGCGCATGGCCTGCTCGGACAGCGCCCTGGCCGCCGCGCCCGCGCCACGGTCGGCGGCCGAGAGGGCGTGCCTGGCCAGGATCCGGGCGATCAGGTCGTCGTGCGTGCCCGGTTCGAGTCGACGTAAAGCGTTGTCGCACAGCAGGTCGAGTTGGGTCATCACGGTGGGCGTGGTGACGCCGTGGACCACCAGCGCCGCCTCGGCGAGCAGGTCGGGGCGAGCGGCCCGCTCGGCGAGGGCGGCGGCCTGGACGCAGTGCGCGAGGCTGTCGGCGATCCGGCCCGCCGCGAACTCGTCGCGGGCGAGGTCGAGCAGCAGGTCGGCGCGGTCGGCTTCCGGCGCGGTGCTGCCCGCCGCGTCGATCGCCCACTGCCCGAAGCGGATCGCCTCCTCGTAGGCCGCGGCGGCCCGGGCCGCGTGGGCCGCGCGGCGCGACCAGCGCAGGCCCGCCGGTGATTCCGCGCCGGCCGCCGCCTGCCGCCAATGGGTCGCGATCGCGCCCGCGACAGCGGAATCCGGCCCGCCCCGGTCGGTCAGCGCCTCCGCCGCGGCGCGGTGCAGGGCGGTGCGCCGCGACGGCGGCAGATCCGCGTACACCGCGTCGCGGATCAGGGCGTGGGTGAAACCGGTGGTGCCGTCGCCGAAGCGGCGGACGATCCCCGCCGCGGTCGCCGCGTCGACGGCGTCCGGCACCCGCACGGTGGCGCAGACCCGCGCCAGCAGTTCGGCGTCGATGCGCTCGCCGAGCACGCTGGCGGCACTGAGCACGTCGACGTCGGCCGGCGCGAGACGGTCGAGCTGGGCCAGCACCAATCGGCGCACCGCCGGGGTGGAGAGCAGGGCGTCGTCGCCGGTATCGGATTCCGCCGCACCGGATTCCAGCACGAGGCGGACCAGCAGGGGATTGCCGTCCGTGCGGTCGTGCACGCGGGCGGCGAGATCGGCGGACCGGCCGCGCTGTTCGAGCCAGTACCGCACCTCCGGCTCGGAAAGTCCTGGTACGGACAGCGACTGGGTGTGCGGCAGCCGCAGCCAGTCGGACTGGTGACCGAGCAGCGTCCGGCCCGCCGGTTCGCGCGCGGTGCCGACGATGAGCAGCTTGGCGCGAGCGGTCTCGGTGGCGACGTGGGTGAGCAGCGCGAGGGAGGTGGGGTCGGCCCAGTGCAGATCGTCGAGGACGAGCAGCAGACCGGTGTCCGCGGCCGCCGCGATGAGCACGTCCGCGACCTCGGTGAACATCCGGAATCGCCGCGCGGCCGCACCGCCGCCGGGCTCGGTGACCGTGGCCAGGGCGGCGGCGAGTGCGGGCAGGTCGCGGGCAGCCCGGTGCCACGGCCACAGCGGCGGCATCCCGGCGTCGTCTAGTGCGTTGCCCCGCGCCACCCGCAGGCCCGACTCGTCGGCCAGCTCCACCGCGCGTTCGGCCAGCCACGACTTGCCGATCCCGGCCGCACCGCTGACCAGCACGAACCGGCCCGCACCCGAGGCGGCGGCCAGGACCGCCGCACGCAGCCGCGCGATCTCCTGATGCCGTCCGACGGCCGGAGTCTGCATCGCACCAGTATCGCGCCTACGGCGGAATTCAGTACCGCGGATAAGTACCGGCACTGATCCGGGCGCGTCCGCGCGCGGCGATCCTGGAATCACCCAATTCCCCAGGTCAGGAGCTTAAGATCATGTACGCACACCTTGTCTGGTTCGACCGGCCACGCACCGCCGACGAACTGGCGGCCGCCGACTTCGCCGCCGCGCACCGCATCCGCCCCGCCCTGGCCACCGTGCCGGGCCTGCTCGACTACTACGAACTGCGCCGTCCCGACGGCTCCGGCGTGGTGATCGGGATCGGCGAGACCGAGGAAGCCCTGCACGCGGTGGGCGCGGCCATCCTCGCCACCGAACTGCTGCCGGGCGAGAACCCGGCGCTGCTGCCCGGGCCCGACCGGGTGGAGATCTATCCGGTCCTGCACCACCACGACACCGCCGCCATCTACGCCGAGGGGGCGCGGTCATGAACTGGATCATGGTGGGCGAACAACGGCCCACGGAATGGGTGGCCGCGCCACAGCGGTGCACCGCGCGCTTCCAGGTCGGCCATTTCGGGCGGCGCACCGTGCACGGGTCGATGCCGGTACTGGCGGGCCGTCTGACGGTCGGCCCCGACGGGCAGCCCCAGAAGATCACCGGCGTCGTCGACCTGGCCGCGATCGACACCGGCCACCCCCGACGCGATCGTGACCTGCGCAAACCGGGCCTGCTCGATCTGGACCGGCACCCGCGGATGAGCTTCGTCGCCGACGACATCACCGGCACCGACGGGGAGTGGCGCGTCGCGGGCGTGGCCACCGTGCGTGGCCGGGACGTACCGCTGGTGTTCACCGTCACCCGGTTCGACCTGGGCGGCGACACGGTCGCCGTCCGGGCGGAGGCCGTGCTCGACCGCAGGCAGCTCGGGATCAAGGCACCGGAATTCCTGATCGGGCGCTGGGTGACGATCGCGGTCCACGTCGTGCTGCGGCCCGACTACAGGTCGGCGAGCGCGAGTCCGGTCAACGGGCTCCCGATCCGCGCCAACTCGGTGTCGGTGCCCGAACCCACGTCGACGAACCTGATGCCACCGCCGAGATCGCTGACGTAGAAGCAGGTCCCGAGCCCGGCCAAGCCGATCGCCTCCCGATACCCGGTGGAGAGCACCTTCGGGGTGCCGACCTCGGGCTGCACGGTCGCGGCGTAGAGCGCGTTGCCCTCGGGGCGGGCGCCCCGATCGGTCCACACCAGGTGGGCGACGCCGTGCAGTTCGAGGTCGATCGGCTCGGGCAGGCCCTGCCAGAGCAGTTCGATGTCGGGGCGGTCGGCGGGATCGGTACCGGCGGGCAGGTCGATCGGGGCGCGGAAGATCCGGCCGTCGCCCGCCTTGGCGGCACCCTTCTGGGTCCAGTAGACGAGGCGGCGGTCGAGATCGAGACAGATGCCGACGCACCAGTTCCGAGCGATCTCGGCGTCGGCGTCGCCCCGGCCGGTCACCACGATCGGGCGCAGGTCCGCGCCGTCGAGATCGCAGGTGAGCACGGCCATGCCCTCGCGGTCGCACCAGTACAACCGGCCCGCCTCGAAATCGGCGGTCAACTGCTTGCCGGTGGTGAAGGCGCCGCGCGGCACGATCGTGGTGCGGTTGCCGCCGTCGAGATCGACCCGCTCGATCGATCCGTTGGGGGTGAAGAACTCCGGTTCGGTGTCGGGAAGCGCGCCCGGGTCGGGCTTGCCCATATTGGTCCAGTAGATATGGCCGCGCAGCTGATCGACCACCACGCCGTCGGGGAACTCGTCGAGTCCGTCGACGACCGTGCGCACCGAGCCGTCGTCGAGCGAGACGGCCAGCATCGCAGCGGCTTTGAGATCGAGGGCGAGCAACTCGGTCATGACCGCGGCTTGGGGTAGTCGTCGTAGAAGCCCTCACCCGTCTTCACGCCGAGCTTGCCCTTGTCGACGTACTCGTGCAGCAGTTTGCGCGGCCCCGCGGGCAGATTCGGATTCTCCGCGGCGTAATGCTCCTCGATATCGAGCACCACGTCCAGACCCACCTGATCCATCATCCGGAACGGGCCCGCCTTCGTGCCGAAGTTGCGCGCGAACATGTCGTCGACGTCTTTCGGAATGGACACGCCCTCGTAGACCACCTCGAGCGACTCGCGTTTGATGGCCGCCCAGATGCGATTGAAGATGAAGCCGGTGCTCTCCTTGCGGACCAGGAACGGGTGCAGGCCGAACTCCGGGAACGTCTTCAGCACGAATTCCAGGATGTCCTGCGATGTCTTGCCGTCCGACATCACATCGAGCACGGTCGACTGAGGCGGCATATAGAAGTGCGTATTGAGCATGCGGTCGGCCGTCTTCAGGCCCTCGGTGAACAACCGGCTGGCGTACGACGACGAATTGGAGGCCAGGATCGCATCCGCGTCGGCGTCGCCCTCGAGCTGGGCGAAGATCTTCTTCTTCAGGTCGAGGACCTCCGGCACCGCCTCGACCACCAGCCACGCGCCCGCGACGGCCGTCGCCTGGTCGGGCACGTACTCGACGGTGCCGGGCGACCCACCGGGCACCGACGCGGCAACGCCGGGCAACTGTTCCTCGACGAAGGCGACGGCCGCCGCGCCCTGTTCGGCGCCGGGATCGGTGATCCGGACCAGCCCGCCCCTGGTCGCGAACATCAGCGCGATGCGTCTGCCCAGCGTGCCCGCCCCGATGACGGCGACCGGACGATCGAGATGATTCTGCGGAACACTGCTCACGACGACTCCCTCTACGCAGGTGACGGGAAGAACTCGGGTGACGCGACGGATCTGCGCCTCCAGGCTATCGCCGGTCGTCGGCAAACGGGTCGCGACTCGGGACGAATACCGCCATCCGCCGTTGACACCCCGTCGCGACCGGTCAGAATGTGATTGCCTTATCCTCACGTTCTTCACGTTCTTCGCGCGTCAGCACTAGGGGGCTCCTCGATGACCACACTGGCCTCCGGACTCTTCATCGATTGGGAAGAGCTGACGGGGCAGTCGAAATTCGTGGTCGATCTGATCAGTTTCCCGATCTTCAGCGCGCTCGCCGGCTGGCTGACCAACTGGACCGGCGTGCTCATGCTGTTCTGGCCGGTGCAGTTCAAGGGCTTCCGGGTGCCGATGCTGCACGTGCTGTACCCCTATCTCCCGCGCCGGGTCCAGGTGCTGCCGACCTTCTCCGGCGACGGGCGCAGGCTCGGTTTCCAGGGCTTCATTCCCGCTCGCGCCGAGAAGATGGCGAGCATCTGCGTCGACAAGGCGCTGATGCGGATCGGCAGCCCGCGCGACTTCATCCATGAGCTCGATCTCGACGGCATCGGCGACTACCTGGCCGAACGGGCGCGCGATCAGGTGCAGCCGATCGTCGACGAGATCATGTACCGGGAGAATCCCGACCTGTGGCGTTCGCTGCCGCGGCCGGTGAAGCAGGCCGTCTACCAGCGGGTCGACCGGCAGCTGCCCGCGCTGGGCAGGCGCGCGTTCGCGAGCCTGGGCGACAACATCGACCAGTTGCTCGACGTCAAGAACTTCGTGATCAGGTACCTCGAGAAGAACCCGAACATCCTCAAGGACCTGACCACCACCATCGCGGCGCCGGAACTGAAGTTCATGGCGCGGGTCGGTCTGCTCGGCGCGCCGTTCGGTCTGGTGCTGGCGCTGTACCTGCACGTGCACTCGCAGATCCCGTACTGGGGCGCGGTGCCCGCGTGGGTGATCGTGCTGCTGGCCTCGGCCGCGATCGGCGTGATCGTCAACGTCATCGCGATCAAGATGGTGTTCGAGCCGGGCGATCCGCAGCCGCGCTACAAGTACCTGTGGCGCCAGGCCCTGCTGGCCAAGCGGCAGCCGCAGGCGGCGACCGACCTGGCGCACATCCTGGCCTACCAGGTGCTGACCGTGGAGAACCTGTCCAACGAACTGCTCGAGGGCCCCAACGGGGACAAGACCCGGCAGCTGATCGAGCGGGTGGTGGCCGAGGAGATCCACCAGCAGCTGGGCCCGACCGCGTTCATGGTGCGGGCGGCGATCGGCAAGAAGGGCTACGACAACCTGGCGATCTCGGGCGCGGGCGCCGGTCTGAGCCTGGCGCCGGAGATGGTCGACGACGAGAAGTTCGTGCTCGAGCAGGCCAAGAAGATCGATGCCTTCGCCGATCGCAAGCTGCAGAAGCTGACGCCGGGCGAGTTCATGGAGATGTTCTACGCGGCGGTCGAGCAGGACGCCTGGCTGCTGTACCTGCACGGCGGCGTGCTCGGCGTGGCCGTCGGCGGGCTGCACCTGCTGACCTTCGGCTGGTAGCGCGCCGCAAGAACAAGCACGCGTGCTTGCATTTTTCTGGAGGCGCTGAGATTCTTGGTGACGAGGCGCACCCGGACCGGGTCGCGCCACGATCGGCAAGGGAACAGATGGCTGACCTCGCAGCGCTCCTCGACGACTTCGCCGCCGAATGCGCGGAGCTGGAAAACCTGGTCGCACCGCTGACCGCCGCCCAGTGGCAGACCGCCACCCCGTCCCCAGGCTGGGATATCACCACCCAGATCGCCCACCTGACCTGGACCGACGAGGTCTCCAAGCTGGCCGCCACCGACGGTGAGACCTTCGCGAAGCTGCTGGCCGAGGCCGCGCCCAAGATGTTCACCTTCGTCGACGAGGCTGCCGAGGAACTCGCGCAGACCCCGCCCGCCGACCTGCTCGTGCGCTGGCGCGCCGGTCGCGAGGCGCTGATCGCCGCGCTGGCCGCCGTCCCGGCCGGCACCAAGCTGCCCTGGTTCGGCCCGCCGATGAGTCCGGCGTCGATGATCTCCGCGCGGATCATGGAGACCTGGGCGCACGGACAGGACGTCGCCGACGCGCTCGGCGTCGAGCGCACGCCCACCGCCCGGCTGCGCACCGTCGCCCACATCAGCGTCCGCACCCGCAACTACGCCTACACGGTGCACGGCGAATCCGGGCCCGCCGAGGAATTCCGGGTGGAACTGACCGCGCCCGACGGCAGCTTGTGGACCTGGGGTCCCGAGGACGCCGCGCAGCGCGTCACCGGCCCGGCCGTCGACTTCTGCCTGGTCGCGACCCAGCGTCGGCATCGCGAGGACACCGCCCTGGTCACCGAGGGCCCCGACGCCGAACATTGGCTCGGCATCGCGCAGGCCTTCGCCGGGCCGCCCGGAGCGGGCCGCGAAGCCGGTCAGTTCGCCTGACCACACGTTGCGAACAGGCGAGCGTCAGTCTCTGAGCGCCATTCGTGCCGACTGCCCCGGACTTCGTTGGCCGGGGGGTTGACCTCCGTGGCAGTCGTGAATGACGCTCGCCTGCTTCGTAGAGGTACCCCACGGCGCGCTGTGAGAAACAACAGAAGGCGCGCGACACCGCCCTGACCCGCACTGATAGGTCAGCTGTCCAGATGTGGTCCTGATCTCACCGGACGGGGGTGCTAACAACAGCTAGCACGGGCGTACCGTGGAAATCAGCGCGTGGCTTTCAACGATGCGGGCCCCGTCCCCTCGGGTACACCCACAGGTACAGGAAGGACCGCATCGTGACCGCACATCGACCCGCTCAGATCGCGCGTCTGTCCGCCACCGTCATCGCCGGCGCCGCCAGCCTCTGCCTCACCGTCGCCGCGGGCGCCTACATCGTCAACCACATGCCCGATCTCGCGCCGCCGCGGGCCGATGACAACGCGGCCCCCGCCGCGACACCGGGCTCGGGACACCACCGCCCCGCGCTCACCGAGGACTCCTCGCCGCGCGCCACCTACGACCTCGTCGAGCTCGCGGTATCGACCGAGCGCACGGTGCCCGCCGCGACCAGGGCCCCGGTGACCGCGCAGCAGTCCGGGGTCGGGGCCACACCCGACAATTCGGCGCTGGCCGGTCGGCTCAAGATCGGCACCACCTACGTCGGGGCGCAGGTCGCCCCCGCCCGCACCGACACCATCGCCTTCACGGTCGACACCAACCTGGTGACGATGGCGTCGAAGTACCTGGGCATCACCGTCGACCCGGCCGGGGTGACCGCGTTGCGCACCGAACTCGACACCCGCCGTGGCGAAGTGGTGTTCGTGCTCTCCGATCCCGGCCTCGGCAGCCACACGCTGCGCGTGGAACGGGTGCAGAAGCCGGGCACCGAGCCCGCGCCGGTCGACGCCGCGCAGGCCGACGAGCAGGCCGCGGCACCGACCACATCGGCCGACGAGGCGCCGACTACCGTCGGCGTGTGAGTTCTGGCGGCACCGCGCGCGGTGCGTACGACTTCTGCGTGCTCGGCGGCGGCATCGTCGGCGTGGCGACCGCGCACCGGCTGCTGAGCACCCGTCCCGGCGCGAGCCTGCTGCTGGTGGACAAGGAGTCGAGTCTCGGCGCGCACCAGACCGGCCACAACAGCGGCGTCATCCACTCCGGGATCTACTACCCGCCCGACAGTTTGAAGGCACGGCTGTGCCGGGCGGGCGCGCGGTGGACCAAGGAGTTCGCCGCCGCCAACGACATTCCGTTCGAGGTCTGCGGAAAGCTGCTGGTGGCCACCGATTCCGCCGAGCACGCGCGGATGCTCGATCTCTACGAGCGCTCCATCGCCAACGGCGTCGACGTAGCGGCGATCGACGCGGCCGAGCTGGTGCGCCGCGAGCCCCGGATCACCGGCGTCGGCGCGCTGTTCGTGCCCGCCACCGGCATCATCGACTACGCGAAGGTGACGGCCGCGCTGGCCGATCAGGTGGTGGCGATGGGCGGGCGGATCGCGCTCGACACCGTCATCGAGGCGATCAGCGAAACCGGTTCGGCGGTCACGATTTCCGGGCCCACCGGGTCCTTCACCGCACGCACGCTGGTGGTTTGCGCCGGATTGCAGGCCGACCGGATGGCGCGGATGGCGGGCCTTCGCACCGACTTCCGCATCGTCCCGTTCCGCGGCGAGTACTACCGGCTGCCGCCCGAACGGGCCGAGCTGGTGCGCACGCTGATCTATCCGGTGCCCGATCCCGCGCTGCCGTTCCTCGGCGTGCATCTGAGCCCGACCATCGACGGGGAGCTGACCGTCGGGCCGAACGCGGTGCTCGGGCTGGCCAGGGAGGGGTATCCGAAGGGGAGCGTGAACGTGCGGGACGCGGTCGAGGTGCTGCGCTTTCCCGGCGTCCACCGAGTCGCCCGCGCACATCTGCGGACCGGGGCGCGCGAACTGCGCAACTCGGTGTTCAAGCGGGGCTATCTCGCCGAATGCCGCAGATACTGTCCGGAACTCACGACCGCGGACCTGCTGCCGCATCGCGCGGGCATCCGCGCGCAGGCGGTGCTGCGCGACGGCACCCTGGTGCACGACTTCCTGATCGAGCGGACGCCGCGCTCGATCCATGTGCTCAACGCGCCCTCACCTGCGGCGACGTCGGCGATGCCGATCGCGGAGTACCTCGTCGACCAGCTCTGAGCGTCAATCTGGCAAATAAAGAGGATATTTGTAGTAATTTTGAGCCCATCCGTGATCAGGGAGGGCCGATGGGCCACATCAGGTATGCGTGTGACGTCGGCGCACCCGTCGACGCCGCCTTCGCCTACGCCGAGAACTTCCGCTTCGTCCCGGACTGGATGTCGGGTGTCACCGGCATCGAGCCGGACGGCGAGCCCGACCAGGGCCTCGGCGCCGCCTTCGTGCTGAAAGTCCGGTTGTTCGGGGTGATTCCGCTCCGCTCGACCTGCGAGATCACCGAATATCGGCGCAATGCGGTGATCGGGTATACCCTGCGTGGGCGGGTATACGGAACCGTGACACTACGGTTCGACCCGCTCGGCTACGAACGGTCGGTGCTGACCTCCGAAGCCGACTATCCACCACCACGCGGTGTGTTCGGCCGCCTGTGCCATCGCCTCGTCGACGCTGTCGCGAGATCGGCACTGCGCCGCACGGAGTCGCGGTTGCGAAGGGAGATAGAGGCATTCCACGGTACCGATCTTGTCGGCCGCATCGCCTAGGGTGGCGGTCATGATCATCGTGAGCACCGACGGGTCCTGCCTGCGCAATCCCGGTGGTGCCATCGGCTGGGCCTGGGTGAATCACCAGGGCCCGGCGGACAGCGGGGGAGCCGCGTCCGGAACCAACCAGATCGCCGAGCTCCGCGCCGTGCTGGAAGCCATCCTCGCCCACCCCGGCGCCGAGCCGATGCTCATCGAGAGCGATTCGCTCTACGCCATCAAATGCGCCTCCGAGTGGATCACCAGCTGGCGGCGCAACGGCTGGCGCACCTCCACCGGCGGCGCGGTGAAGAACGTCGAGATCATCAAGCAGATCGATCGGGCCATCACGACCCGCGAGGGACCGGTGCGTTTCCGCTGGGTCCGCGGGCACGTCGGTAACTATTTCAACGAACAAGCCGACACTCTGGCAGGCGCGGCCGCCCGCGAAGCCGCCGCCCGCCCGGCGCCCGTCGCCGAACCCACCAGACCGCGGACCACGGGGAAGCCGGTCGAGCCGGCAGCGCCGTCCGGGACACTCACCCTGTTCTGAGGCGCCGACGCGACCGGAGTTGGTCCGCACGACAACGCCTCCGGCGGCAGATTCGCTCTGCTGCCGGAGGCGTTGTGGAAATGCTCGTCGATCAGTTGCCGGGCGTCGGCGCGGGCGCCTGCGGCGTCGGCACGGTCTGACCGGGGGCAGCGCCACCGGGGACCTGGCTGCCGTTCTTGAGCAGCGGCGAATCCAGCTTGCTGACCAGCCACTTGCCGTCGTCGGACTTCTCGAGGGTCATCTCGATGGCGAACATCATCCGGTCCGGTTCGGTCTGGGTGAAGTTCGTCCGGTACTGGGTCATGGTGACCATGGCCTTGACGTCGTCGGTGCTGCCCGAGATGTAGGCGCACTGCACGTCCTCACCACGGGACTTCACCTGAGCCTGGACCATCGCGCCCTTGAGCGCCTCGCTGGCGTCGCTGAATTCCTTCAGGTAGTCGCCGGTGGCCCCCGCCTTCATCGAGGCGATGTAGCCGTCGAGGTCCTTGGAGTAGTCGTAGTTGGCGAGGATGTTGCCGTAGTCGCAGGCCGCCTTCGTCGAGTCGGCGATGGCGTCGAGCTTGTCACCCTTGTCGCTGCTCTGCAGGAAGAACACCACGGCCGCGGTGGCCGCACCGAGAGCGACCACGCCGGCGACACCGGCGGCGATCCAGCCCGTCGAGCTCGATTTCCCGGCCGACGCGGGCGTCGGCGCCTGCGCTTCGGCCGCGGTCGCCGCCTTGACAGTGGGCGCGTCCGTTTCGGGGGTGGCCGCAGCGCCCTTGACGGTCGCGTCGGCCTTGGCCAGATCGGGGGAGTCCGCCGCGGCAGCGTCCTTCTTGCTCTCGGCGTCGTCGCTGGTCATCGAATCAATCCTGCTCTTTCCCGGCACTCATATCGCACCGATTTCCTTCGTGGGCCCGTGAGCCGGACCACACGCTCTCCTCAGCGAGTATGCCCGGTGCGGTGCGCGAGCGACCGAACCGGGCATCAACTCAGTTCACCGGGATGGGTGTCCGCTCGTTGGGATCGACGCCCGGCGGCATCTGCGCGCCGTTGTTGGGCACGTTCGGGCGCGGCGCGTTGGCCGAACCGCGGATCTGCTGATCGGCGGGCGGGTTCACGCAGTAGTTCCACTTCGGGATCGACCCGTCCTGGACTTCCTCGTTACGACGGTACTCCGTGGCGTAGTAGCACGTCGGCCGCGGCCAGATGTCGATGACGGTGTGGAACTCGCCGTCGTGGGCGGGCACCGCGATCGACTCCAGACCCAGCGCCAGCGACGGGAACAGCAGTCGCAGCGCCGGCTGACGCAGCTGCGCCGCCCTGGTGATGGCGACGAAGTTGGCCGCCAGACCTGTGATCGGATCGGCCGTCTTGTCCAGCACCGCGCCGAGCGCCTCGAACTGCGCGGGCGCGTTGTCGAGCACGCTCTGCAGTTCGGCGTTGGCGTTGTTGAACTGGGTCAGCAGCGCGCCCGAGTTGCGGGTCAGGGTCTGCAGATCCGGCTGCGCGTTGGAGGTGGTCTCGGCGATCACCCGCAGGTTGGCGATGAGGTTCACCGTCTGCGGCAGCAGGTTGTCCAGGCCGGCCACCACCAGGCTGACGCCGTTGATCAGGCCACGCAGCTGATCCGGACCGGCACCGAGCGCGGTGTCGAGCTCGGCCAGGATCGTCTTGAACTGCTGCGGGTTGACCTGGGCGATCATCGCGCTGGTGTCGTCGAGCACGGCCCACACCGGGGTGGGGGTCTTGATCTGCTCGGGGTTGAACTTGATCACCGCGCCGTCACCGAGGAACGGGCCGACATCGGTGTTCGGACGGAAGTCGATGTACTGCTCGCCCGCCGCCGACAGGGCCGCCACCTGGATCATGGTGTCGACCGGGATCTTGTAGCTCGTGTCGATCTGCGCCTTGGCGGCGATCGACTGGCCCTGGTCGATCAGCTCGACCGAGGTGACCTTGCCGATCCGGTGCCCGCGCAGGGTGACGTCGTTGCCCGGCTGCAGACCACCCGAGCGGTCCAGGTTGACCGTCACCGCGTACTCGGACCGCAGCGGGTTCACCCGCATGACGTTGACCAGCAGATAGGTGGCGCCGACGATCAGCACCACGACCAGGGCCGCGTTGGCGAGCAGGATCTTGTTACCGAAGAACTTCTTCGCCTTGCTCATCGGTGGCCTCCCACTCGGCCCTGAACGATCTGCAGCACCTGGATGAAGCTGCCGACGAAATCGTTCACGTCCTTCAGATCGGGGAACTTGCTGTTGGCCGGATCGGTGAGCAACCCGATGTCGAGGTTGGTCAGCGTCGCGTACGGCGCCAGCGACTTGCCCTGGAACGTGGCGTTCGCGCCGGGCCGGATCGCGTGCAGCTGATCGAGCACGTACCCGAAGTTGTCGCCGGAGGCCGCGAGCGCGGTCATCAGGTTGTCCAGGTTGGTGAGCAGCTCGGAGAGCTGATCGCCGGTGGTGTTGGAGTAGTCGCCGAGCGCGGCGCTGGCCGTGGCCACCTTGGTGAGCAGGTCACCGATCGCCTTGTTGTTCTCGGCGATCGCGCCGATGGCCTGCGGCAGCGTGTCGGCCACCTGACCCAGCTGGGTCTTGTTGTTCTCGATGGTGTTGGCGAGGGTGTTGAACTCGGTCAGCACCGTGTCGACCTTGGCGCTGTTGTTGTTCAGTTCGCCGATGACGCCGGTCATCTCGGTGATCAGGTGCGACAGGTTGCCGCCCTGCCCGTTGAGGATCGAGCCGAGTTCGGTGCCCAGCCGGCTGAGGCTGGCCACGCCGCCGCCGTTGAACAGCATCGACACCGAGATCAGCAGCTCTTCCACGGTGGCGCCCGCCGAGGTGTACTCGCGGGTGAGGGTGGCGCCGTCCGCCAGCGGCGGGCCCGCGGGCGCGCCGTTCTTCGGCTTGGACAGCGCGATGAACACGTCACCGAGCGGCGTCGCCTGACGCAGTTCGGCCGTGCTGCCCTGGGGCAGCTGGATGTCCTTGCTGATCTGCATATCGATCTTGGCTTGGAAGTTCTTGGTCGAGATGCCGGAGACCACCCCGACATCGGAACCACCGATCTTCACCTTCGCCTGATCGGGCAGGTTCAGCGCGTTGTCGAACTCCGCGTGGATCGTGTAGGTGTCGCCTTCGGCGCCCGGCTTGGGCAGCGGCAGATCCTCCACGGTGAATCCACACCCGGAGGTGATCGCCACCGTCGCCGTCGCGGCCGCGGCGACCAGCGCGCGGCGGGCTTTCATCGTCATACGTAGGGTCATTTCGTCAGTCCGAGCAGTGCGGCGGTGAGCCCGTAGTCGGGGCCGAAGTCCTGCATGTTCCCGGAGCGGCAGCCGTCGGACTTCATCTGGATCCGCTCGCAGAAGACGCTGACGACCTCGCCGGAGAGGGCGGTGCCGATCAGGCCGTGCAGGCGGACGAAGCGGCCTTCCTTGTTCATCGCGCCGTCGATGTTCTGCATCAGCAGCGGCACGATGTCGACGATCTCGACCATGGCGCCGGAGTTGGCGCGCAGCTGGTTGGTGACGTTGGTCAGCCCCGTCAGCGAGGTCGACAGCTCGTCGGCGTGCTCGCCGAACATCGTCGAGGTGTTGGCCAGGAAGGCGTTGAGCTGATCCAGCGTGGCCTGCAGGCCGGGGGCCTGCTCGGCCAGCAGGCCCGACATTGCGGTCACCCGATCGCTGAAGTCGCGCACCGACTGGTCGTTGTCGGCCAGCATCGTCGTCAGCTCGTTGAGCTTGATGATGATGTTGGAGATCGCGTCCTTGTTGTCGACACCGATCTTCAACGCGCTCGACAGCGCGTCGAGGGTTTCCCGGATCTTCTGGCCGTTGCCGTTGAGCACCGGGTAGAGCACCCGGCCCGAGAGCGGGCCGAGTCCTTCCTGACCGGGTTCGGGCTTGAGCGAGGCGGAGAACTGGTCGATGGTCTTGATCATCGTGTCCAGCTCGACCGGGGTCCTGGTGCGCGCCTTGGGCAGATGCTCACCGGACTTCATCGACTCACCGCCGGTGTAGGGCGGGGTGATCTCGATGTGGCGGTCGGTCACGATCGAGGGCGAGATGATCGCCGCGATCGCTTCCTTGGGGATCTTCACCCCGCCGTCGATGGTCATGTGGACCTCGACGTAGGTGCCCTTGGGAACGATCTTGTCGACCTTGCCGACGGCAAGGCCGAGGACCATGACGTCGTTGCCCTCGTACATGCCGGCGATGTTCTCGAAGTCGGCCGTGATCTTGGTCGACATGCCGAGCGCGTCGTTCACCTGATTGGGCAGCAGCGAGCAGCTGCCCAGGGTCAAGGCGGTGGCGCCGATCATCAGCGATCGGGCCAGCGTCTTGCCGCCGCGGAATCTCGAGGTCAGTTTCATCCTGCGCACCCCTGAATCACCTGAACGAAGCACAGCCAGTTGTCGGGGAACAGCCACGGCAGCGAGACGTCGCCGTAGTTGCCGTTGCCGAGCGCGTTGTTGAAGTAGCGCGCGGTCGGCTGCCCGATCTGCAGCAGTCGGTCGAGGTTTTCCTTGTTCTTCTGCAGACCCTCGGCCATGGTGTTGAGCTGACCGATGGTGCCGCCGAACTGATTGCCGTTCTCGGCGCCGATCTCCTCCAGCTGACGGGTCAGCGTGGCGATGTTGTCGAGCAGCTGCCGCAGCAGGTTCTGCCGCTCCATCACCCGGTTGGCGATGGCCTCGCCCTGGGTGATGACCAGCAGGATCGAGTTGCGGTTGTCGGCGAGCAGCTGAGTGACCCGGTTCAGATCCTTGAGCAGGCTGTCGACCTCGGTCTTGCGCCGGTCGACGACCTTGGCCAGCGCGCCGACGCTGTCGATCGCCTGCGCGACGAGCTGCGGCGAGTCACCGAGCTGGCTGTTGATCGTGTTGAGCGAGGCGGCCAGCTTCTTGGTGTCGAGTTCCTCGAACTTCGGCGTACCGACCTGCACGACATCGGCGATGTTGTACGGCACGTCGGTGTTGCTGCGCGGGATGGTCTTGCCCTCGAGCCCCGATCCGTCTCCCGGCTGCAGGTCGACGTAGCGCGCGCCGAGCAGCGTGGCCATCTTGATCGCGGCGTGCGCGTCGGGGCCGAACTTCAGCGACTTGTCGACATCGAGGGTGACCACCACGTGATCGCCCTCGATCTTGGCGCCGGTGACCGTGCCGACCTGCACGCCGGAGACCGCGACCTTGTCACCGGTCTTGATGCCGGCGGCCTGCACGAACTCCGCGTCGATCGACTGCCTGCCCAGCCCGATGAACTGGTAGACGGTGGAACCGACCAGCAACAGCACGATCACCAGCGAACCGATGACACCGAGCCAGAAATTGCGGTTGCCGAGGAAGGTCGTCTTGAGCTTGCTCATCTGCAGACCTCCGAGTGGGAGGTGCCACCGATCTGGCTGAACAGACCGCGCGGGAACAGGACCCCGTAGAGCGAGACGTCCAGGCTGCACAGGTAGGCGTTGGCGTGCGTGCCCTCGGAGGTCATCCGGCCCAGGTCGGCGAGCATCGACGGCATGTCGATCGCGGCCTGGTCGAGCTTGGCGCCGTTGGCCAGCAACAGGTTCAGCGCGGCGGTGGTCGAGTTCTGCGCCGCCGACAGCTTGGGCTGGATCTTGCCGACCATGCCGACCAGCGACGTGGTCGCGTCGGCCAGGGTGGCCGTGGACGCCTGCAGCGACTGACCCTGTTCGTAGAGCCCGCCGATCAGCGCCCGGGTCTGGGTCACCAGGGTCTCCAATTCATCCCCTCGCTTGGCCAACCCGGCCATCACACCGGACAGGTTGGTGATCACGTCGGACAGGATCGCGTCCCGACGCTGGAAATCGGTGGCCAGCTGCGCGGCCTGGATGATGAACGACGACAGCGAGACACCGTCACCCTGCAGCGCCTGGATCAGCGTCTCCGACATGGCGTTGACCTCAGCCGGCTCCAGCGCCTGGAACAGCGGCTGGAAACCGTTGAGCAGCGCGGAGATGTCGAACGAGGGCTCGGTGCGGTCGATCGGGATGACCGACCCGCTCTCGAGCTCCTGCGGGCTCGGCGCCGTGCCCGGGGTCAGCGCGACGTAGCGCTGACCGATCAGGTTCTGGTAGCGAACCAGGGCCTTGGTGTCGTCGAAGATCGTCTGGTCGCTCTGCACGATGAACGACACCTTGGCGTCGTTCTTGCCGTCGAGCTCGATCTTCTCGACCTTGCCGACGCGCACGCCGGCCATGCGGACGTCGTCGCCGGGCCGCAGGCCCAGGACATCGGTGAAGATCGCGGTGTACTTGCGGGTGTCTCCGTCGACCGTGCGCGCGAGCGTATTCCACACGACCACGATGACCAGCATGGAAACGATCGCGAAGATACTGAACCCGATCAGTGGCTTGCGGATGCTCATGCGCCACCCCCGTTTTCGGACACTTGCAGGGTTCCGCCCTTCAGAATCGGACCGAGCAGCAGGAATTCGGATGCCGTCGGCTTACGCCCCAGCAGTTGAGTCATCGCCGCTTCGCCCTGGTAGGAGATCGGCTTGGCCGCCGCCGGAGCCACCGCGGGCTGCGGTGCGTCGGCCGGGGCAGCGGGGCCCGCCGCCGGCGCGGGGGCGCCGCCACCGAGCAGACCCGGCAGACCCGGGATCTGGATCGACGGGACCAGGCCCTCGAGCGGCGTGCCGGCGAACGGCTTGACCTCGGTGCCGTTGGCGGTCTGCATCGGCGCGATGCCCGGCGTGGTGAGGCCGGGGATCGCGGGCATGCCCGGGATCGCGACCAGCGGGGGCAGCCCGGCGGCGGCGTCGAGCTTGCGCGGGCGCACGCTCTCCGGCATCGGCGGAATGCTGACCTCGGCGGGCGCGGTGAAGCAGCTCGGGCCGAGCAGCTCGCCGTAGCGCGGGCAGTCCGCGACGGTGTTCGGCTTGTACGGGGTGAACGTCAGACCCGCGTTCCAGACCATCTGCTTGGACGGACCGCCGTGCATGGTGCTGTTCAGCGCGGCCAGCGACGGACCGAAGACCTCGAAGGTCTTGGTGATCGAGCCCGGGTCGGCGGCCAGCGCGCCCAGGGTCGCGTTCATCCCGACGGTGACCTCCTTGCCGACATCCGGGTTGGTCGCGAACAGGTCGTTGACCTGGTCGGTGGTGGCACTCGCACCGGCCAGCAGCGCGATCAGCTGATCCCGCTTGGTGGCGATGGTGTTGGCGGTCTGCACCGAGCTGCCGAGCACATCGAGCAGTTCCGGCGCCGACTGGTTGAGCGCGTGCGCCGAGGCGGAGAAGTTGTCGAGCATGCCGCCCAGGTTCGGACCGGCGTCGGCGACGGTGGTCAGCCAGTGGTCGAGGCGCTGGATGGTGGAGCCGGGGACCCGGCCGCTGCCGTCGAGCGCCTGGGTCAGGGTGCCGAGCACCCGGCCCAGCTGCACCGGGTCGACCTCGTTGAGGATGTCGCGCACCGTGGTGAGCGTGTCCTGCAACGCGATCGTGCCCTGGCTGGTGTCCTCGGGGATCTGCGAGCCCTCGTGCAGGTACTGGTTGGACGCGCCGTTGAAGACCAGCTCCACCGAGGTGACGGCGAACAGGTTGCTCGGCACGACGCGGGCGGTGACGTTGGACGGGATGTCGCCGGCGAACTCGGGCTTGAGCTCGATGTTCACCTTCTGGGTCGCGCCCTTGTCGGTGATCTCGACGTCCTTGACGGCGCCGACGAGCACGCCGCGGAACTTC
Organism: Nocardia sp. NPDC087230; assembly: GCF_044744725.1. NCBI lineage: Bacteria > Bacillati > Actinomycetota > Actinomycetes > Mycobacteriales > Nocardiaceae > Nocardia > Nocardia sp. NPDC087230. Next base: position 1,060,216 of record NZ_JBIUYV010000002.1, on the reverse strand, counting down.
ACGTCGGCATCCGAGGGGAGGCCGTCACCGGTGGTCGTCAGGTTGGCGGCCACATTGACCTTGGGCACGAAGTAGCCCTGGTACCTCGCCATCAGGAACCCGAGGATCACCGCGAAGACGATGACGCCACAGGTGCCGGCGATGTACAGCTGTTTCATCGTGGGACCGCGCCCACTGGGATCGATGATCATCGCGCGCCTACCCCGAGATCCTGATTCCGGGGTTGACGCCCCAGATCGCCAAAGTCATGAACAGGTCGGCGAACACGACCAGGATGATGCACATCTTGATCGCGCGGCCGGCCGCGACGCCGACGCCCTCGGGTCCGCCCGAGGCGAAGAAGCCGTAGTAGCACTGGATGAACGTCGTGATCATGACGAACACGACCGCCTTGAGCAGCGAGTACAGCACGTCGGTCGGTACCAGGAATTGGTAGAAGTAGTGCGAGTAGGTACCGGCCGCGGTGCCACCTATCAGCTGCACCGTGATCGAGCAGGACACGTAGGCCATCACCAGGCCGATGCAGTACAGCGGCACGATCGCGATGACCGCGGCCATCATCCGGGTGCTGACCAGGTAGGGCAGCGGGCGGATGGCGATCGAGTCGAGCGCGTCGATCTCCTCGGAGATGCGCATGGCGCCGAGCTGGGCGGTGAATCGACAGCCCGCCTGGGCCGCGAAGGCCAGGGCCGCCAGCAGCGGGCCGAGCTCGCGGGTGGTGGCGAAGGCCGAGATGGCGCCGGTGATCGGGCTCAGGCCGAGCAGGTTCAGCGAGGTGTGACCCTGGATGGCGACGGTCATGCCGCCGAAGGCGCTGATGATCAGGATGACGCCGATGGTGCCACCACCGACGACGATGTTGCCGTTACCCCAGGTGACGTCGGAGAGCAGCCGCCAGACTTCCTTCGGGTACTGCTTGAAGGCCAGCGGAATCGAGCCGACGGAACGCAGGAAGAAGAAGACCTGGTGTCCGAGCCGCGCGAGCAGGTCGACGGGCGCCTTGCCGACCGCCTTGAGCTGGCGCAGCGGCCGCAGCAGCGGAGGTACGTACGTTGATGACATGGCTCAGACCACCTGTGGGGGGAAGACTGCGGCGTAGATCTGCGTGATCGCCACGTTGACACCGAGCAGCATCACCATGGAGCTGACCACCGCCGAGTTCACCGCGTTGGCGACGCCACCGGGGCCGCCGCGGGCGTTGAGGCCGGAGTCGCAGGCGATGATCGCGGCGATGATGCCGAAGATCACCGACTTGAGCAGCGCCACCGCGAGGTCGCGGGTGACCGCGAACGAGGCGAAGGTGCTCATGTAGGAACCGGGGGTACCCGCCTGGGCGAAGATGTTGAACATGTAGCCGGTGATGAAGCCGACGAAGACGACGAAGCCGCAGAGCAGGAAGCTGACGATCATCGCGGCGCCGAGCCGGGGGGCGACCAGCCTGCGCAGCGGATCGACGCCCATCACCTTCATGGCGTCGATCTCTTCACGGATGGTGCGCGAGCCGAGGTCGGCGCAGACCGCCGAGCCGACCGCGCCGGCGATCATGATCGAGGTGACCAGTGGCGCGCCCTGCTGGATGATGCCGAGGCCGTTCGCCGCGCCGATGAACGAGGTCGCGCCGACCTGACCGGCGACCGCGCCGACCTGGATGGAGACGATCACCGCGATCGGGATGGCGACGAGCAGGGTGGGCGCCGCGGCGACATTGGCCATGAACGCGCACTGCCGCACGAACTCGTCGAAGGGGAAGCGGCGACGGAAGATCGCGACGATCAACTCCGTGATCGCTTCGAAACCCATCGTGATCTGTCGACCGAAGGTCTCGAGGGACTTCTTCGGATGGTCTTCCCAAAGGCCCTTGGTCCGGTCGACAGCTTCGCTGACTCGTGAACGGGCGGGTGGACTCTCGGTCGACTGCACTGCTATTACCCCTCTCGACGCCAGGTCATCAACACCCCGACGACTTGTTTGCTTGACGCACCTTACTACGGAGTAGCGCAGAACACACCACCGACATGTGAGCGCGGTCATAGACAGAGGTCACGGTCGAGAACGGCTATGAGTTCCGCCATGTCGGACCATACAGCCCACAATTGTGGGGGTATCGGCGATTGCTCCGGATGTCGTTTTCCCCATGGATTCCCAGTACTGGCGGTTGCGCCGAATAAATATTGCGGAAAACTGTCATTCATAACGAACCCCCCGGCCGAATACTCCGGAAGATCACAGAGCCCGGCAAAACTGGTCAATTGATCATTCCATTGATAGATATTCGCTATGGCAGTGACAGGCCCGGCGGGCGGGGCGCGCCCGGGACGGAATACAGGCACGATAGGCAGAGCGAATTGATATCGTGCGGGCTTCCGACGTCTGGAGGGACATGTTCACCACACTCGCCAAGGTGGCCAACGCCGCCTTCGCCGTCGCCCTCGGTGCAGCACTGCTCGGCACCGGCGCGGGCGCTTCGCAGGCTCAACCCGGCCCACCGGTGATCGGCGGCGGCTCCGGAATCGTCATCGACAGCATGTTCGAGTGCACCGTCACCACGGTCGGCTACGACGGCGCGGGCAGACTCGTCGGGCTGACCGCGGGCCACTGCGGCGACGCGGGATCCACCGTCACCGCCGAGGTGGACCGCGGCTACGGCGAGATCGGCCGGTTCGCCTACAGCAACCCCGATCTCGACTACGCGGTCATCGAGTTCACGCCGGGGCGGATCATCCCGGTCAACCGGATCGGCAACGTCACCATCACCGGCGTCGGCGGGCCCGCCCAGTTCCCGACGATCGTCTGCAAGGAAGGCCGGACCACCGGCAACACCTGCGGCATCACCTGGGGTGACGTCTTCCAGACCAATACCGAGACCTGGGCCCAGATGTGCGTGATCGAGGGCGACTCCGGCGCGCCGGTGGTCGTCGGCTCGACCCTGGTGGGCATGGTGAACGCCTACCTGGCCGTGGCCTGCTTCGGGCCCGAGGTCGGCACGAACATGAGCACGATCATGAACGACATCAACGCCCGCGGGGGCGTCGGCGCGGGGTTCCATCCGGTGTAGCGCAGCCGCTCGGATCGCCGGAAGTCGTGCGGGTCACGGGGATTGCGCTCCCCGTGGTCCGCACTATTTCTGTCCGAGGTATTTCTGTCCCAGGGGCGCGAGCGCCGGACCGTCGGCACCCGCGCAGTGCGGCAGGCAATCGACCCGATCGGGCTCCGGCGCGCGGCGCGGGACCCGCAGCAGCACACCCGCGACGACCGCCCCGACCAGCAGCAATGCCGCGCACCAGCGCATCGCGGTGTCGAAGCCCGCGGCGAAGGCGATCGGATCGTCGAACGCGCCGGACAATCCCGCCAGGCCCGGCAACGCCGCCACGGCCAGCAGCTGCGCGGTCCTGGCGACGGCGTTGTTGACCCCGGAGGCGATGCCGGCGTCGCCGGCGGGCACCGCGGCCAGCACCGCGCCGGTCAGCGGCGCGACCATGACCGAGAGCCCGAGCCCGAAGATCAGGACCCCCGGCAGCACATCGGTGAGGTAGTTCGCCTCGGCCCCGACCCGTTGCAGCGCGAACACCCCGCCCGCGGCCAGCAGCGGGCCCGCGGTCATCGGGATCCGCGGTCCGTGCCGCTGCGCCCAGCGCCCGGCCGGAGCGGACAGCACCAGCATCAGCACCGTCACCGGCAGACTCGCCGCGCCCGACGCCATCGGCGAGTATCCGGAGACCAGCTGCAGTTGCAGCACCAGCAGGAAGAAGACGCCACCCAGCGCGGCGTAGACGAAGAACGTCACCAGATTCGCCGCGGTGAACACCCGCGAACCGAACAGCGACGGCGGGACCAGCGGATTCGGGCTGCGCAGCTCGACGACCACGAACAGCGCCAGCGCCACCACCCCGACGCCGATCAGCACCGGGTACCCCTCGATCAGGCCCAGCGTCAGCGCCCCGAGCGCGATTGCGACGATCACCGCCCCCGGCACATCGATGCGCGACGGCGCGTCCGGATCACGGCTCTCCGGCACGAACCGGATCGCCACCACCGCGACGACCAGCGCCAGCGGCACGTTCAGCAGGAAGATCGCCCGCCAGCCGACCAGGTCGATGAGCCCGCCGCCGAGCAGCGGCCCGAACGCGCCCGCCACGCCACCCAGGCCCGACCACAGCCCGATCGCGCTGCCCTGGTCGTCCTTGTCGATCGACGCCGAGATCAGCGCGAGGCTGCCCGGGGTGAGCAGCGCCCCCGCCAGGCCTTGCAGCAGACGGGCGAGGACCAGCATCTCGATATTCACCGCGACCGCGCACAGCAGCGAGGTGACCGCGAATCCGGCCACGCCCCAGACGAACACGCGTTTGCGGCCGAGCTTGTCGCCGAGCGACCCGCCGAGCAGGATGAACGAGGCCAGGGTGAGGGTGTAGCCGTTGACGGTCCATTGCAGACCGGCGACGTCGGTGTGCAGGGATTCGCCGATGCGCGGCAACGCGACCGACACGACGGTGGCGTCCAGCGACGCCATCGAAGAGCCGAGGATGGTGGCGAGCAGGATCCACCGCCCCGTGGCCGAGTTCAGCCGAACCGTCTGGGTCGGGGGCACCTTCCCAAACTAGCCGTCGCGCTGGTCTTTCGCCGGACTACAGGCTCTGGACGCAGACCACGACTTTGCGCTCGGGGTACTTGAAGCCCGAGTCGGCCACGTCGGGGCAGTCGTCGACGCTGTCGGTGTTGTTCTTGATCGTGATGACCTTGACCGGCTCGGAACCGGACTCGCCGCAGTCGATCCGCTTGGGCTCGTCGCCGCCGACATCCATGCAGCCGCCGACCACCCAGTCGATGTCGAGGCACAGCGCGCCGGTCTCGATGCCGTTGAGGGTCTCGGCGTAGAAGTTGTCGCGGTCGCTGACGCAGCCGGTGCTGTTCTTGGCCTTGCCGATGACCTTGTAGTTCGACGAGCGGCTGCCGCACGACGCCTTGTCGATGGTGGCGTCGTCGACGGTGCCGCCGAGCGAGACGCAGTCGCCGATGTTGGCCTGGAAGTCGGTGCTGCCGCCCCGGGTCGAGGTCTGGGCCGGCTTGCTGGCGGTCGGCTTGCCCGTGGTGGGTTTGCCGGGCTTGGTGGTGGGGCCGGCGCTGCTGGTCGCCGGGACGACATCGATCGCGGGCTGCGCGTGGCCGTCGATGGTGCCACCGCACCCACTCGCGACGAAGGCGGTCACCGTGATGGCGACCGCGCCGACGAGCCGGCCGATGGACAGGTCTGCAAACACCTACTGTGAATACACCACCGGAGCCACCGGCGTCGACTCCATCCCGATGGTCGGGGCGCTGGGTTACCCTTGGGATTCCGGCCCCCGGCCGTACCTGCATCAGGAGGTGAACCCGATGGTGGCAGCAACGGCGGGAGATTTCGGCCCCCTGACCCGGCCCGGCGGCACGCCGATCACGGCACCGCGCCAAATGCTGGTCGATCCCCGATTCATCCGGCTGGCCGACCATTTCTTCGGTCTCTTCCCGCAGCCCAGCCGCGGTGGCGGCGCGCTGGCCATCTACCTGGACGGCAGGCCCGTCGTCGACATCTGGGCGGGCTGGGCCGCCAAGGACCAGCGCTGGAACGGCGAGAACGTCGCGCTCACCTTCTCCACCGGCAAGGGCGTCGCGGCGACGGTCGTGCACCGGCTGGCCGAGCGCGGGCTGATCGACTACGAGGCGCCGGTCGCCCGGTACTGGCCGGAGTTCGCCGCGCACGGCAAGCACGACATCACCGTGCGCGATGTGCTCTCACACCGCGCCGGCCTGCACCGGGTGCGCGGGCTGGTGCCGGGACGCGAGGGGATCCTCGACTACGACAAGGTGGTCACCGCGCTGGCGGAGAGCCCGGCCGACCCCCGTCGTATCCGCACCTCGGGCTATCACGCGATCACCTTCGGCTGGCTGGTCGCCGAGATCGTGCAGCGGGTGACCGGTGAATCGTTCACCACGGTGCTCGAGCGAGAAGTGGCCCAGCCGCTGGGAACCGACGAGTTCTGGTTCCAGGTGCCCGCCGCCCAGCGGCACCGCATCGCCAAGATCTTCCCGCACCTGGCGCCGCCGGGCATCCGGTGGAATACCGCGTCCTCGGTGCTGTCGTGGGTGCGGCCCGCGCGCGGACTGGCCGAGGCGGGCATGCCGGAGAGCTTCGACGAGCTGGTGCGTGACCCGCGCGTGCACGACGCGGTCATGCCGGGTTGGAACGGCGTCTTCTCGGCCAGGGCGTTGGCCAGGATGTACGGCGCGCTGGCCAACGGTGGCGCGGTGTACGCGGGCGACGCCGCACCCCGGCCGCCGCGCGGCAACCCGGCGGTGCAATTCCTGCGGCCGGAGACGATCGAGCTGGTCAACCGGACCCAGCAGACCGACAGCCGCGACTACGTCCTCGGTCTGCCGCTGCACTTCACGCTCGGCTATCACCGCCCGGTGCTGATGACCAAGCAGCAGCCACGACATGCGTTCGGCCACTACGGGATCGGCGGTTCCGGCGCCTACGCCGATCCCGACCTGCGGATGTCGATCGCGTTCGTCACCAACCGGCTGGGCAACTCCTTCACCGCGCTCGGTGACGCGCGCCTGGCCAAGCTGTCGGCGATCGCGCAGGGCACGGTGCGCCGGCTGCGGGCCGGGCCGACCTAGGTGCCGGTTCGAACCAGCCGTCGGCGCGCGCCGTAGTAACGGACATGACAGCGCTGCGCCCGCCCCCGGCGACACCACGCTGGTCGCTGCTGCACGGACTGGCCGCGGGCCGGGATTTCGAGGGTTACCTGCGGCGACGCGCGGCCCACAGTGATCCGTTCGCGGTCGGCTTCCCAGGCTTCCCGCCGGTGCTGTTCACCGGGACGGCCGAGGGCGCGCGCGAATTGTTCCGCGCGCCCGCGCCGCTGCTGGAGCCGCCGCGGCCCAATCCGATCGAACCGATGGTCGGCGCGGCCTCGCTGATCCTGAGCTCCGGCGCCCGTCATCGCACCGATCGCGCCCTGCTGGCGCCCGCGCTGCACGGTCCGCGCGTGCGGGCGCTGGCCGGGGTGATTCGCGCGGCGACCCTGCGCGAAATCGAAACCGGTTGCGGCACGGCGGGTTCCTGGCAGGTGGGCGGCCGGATCGATGCGCTTGCCGCGGCGCGCTCCATGACCCTGCGGGTCATCCTGGCGGCGGTCTTCGGCACCGAGCTCGACCGCGAGCCCGAATACGCCGGTGCCGTCACCGATTTCCTCGCGGCCTTCACCACGCCGTTGCTGGTGGCGCCCGTCTTACGCCGTGGCATGGGCGGATTCGGGCCGTGGGAGCGCTTCGTCGCCACCCGCGCGGCACTGGACCGGGTGATCCTGGCCGATATCGCCCGGCGGCGCCGCGACGGTCCTGGCTCCGGCGACCTGCTCGATCTGCTTCTGGCCACCCGCTACGACGACGGCAGCGCCCTCACCGATGCGCAACTGTGCGAACACCTGCGGACCCTGCTCGTCGCCGGTCACGAGACTACGGCCACCACCCTGACCTGGGCGCTGTATCACCTGCATCGCGAGCCGGGCCTGCTCGACCGGGTCACCGCCGAACTGGCGGCCGCGGGCGCGGACCCCGCCGATCTCGCCGCGCTGCCGCTGCTCGGCGCGGTCTGCCAGGAAACACTGCGCCTGCATCCGCCGGTCCCCATCGTGCTGCGCACGCTCCGGGAGCCGCTGCGGTGGCGCGGGGTGGACGTGGCGGCCGGGCAGACGATCGGGCTCGCCGTCGGCGTGCTGCACAGCGACTCGTCGGCCTGGCCCGCGCCCCGGCTGTTCCACCCCGACCGGTTCCTCGACCGCAAGGTCTCGCCGTTCGAGTTCGCTCCGTTCGGCGGCGGCCACCGCCGCTGTATCGGCGCCACGCTGGCCGAACACGAACTCCGCATCGTGCTGGCAACCGTGCTGACCACGGTCCGGTTGTCCCTGGACCCCGGCCTGGCGCTGGGTGCGCGGCCACGCGCCGTACCCCGAAATCTCGCGACGGCGCCGGATCGAGCGATCCACTTCACACGGACCGGGTGATTTCGGTCACTTCACGTTTGGAGCTCACACGCCTGTACTTCGACCCGGCCCGAGATCACCGCCGCCGACTCGCCGACGTGAGCGCGGCGTTTGACGAAAGCCCGTGTATAACAGCGCGTTATGTGACCTGGCGCACAGAGTTGCCGATCCGTGATCGCCCGGCGGCGCGGCTGGCACGTTGTCACCCCGGACGGGTAGGAATGGACGGTCAGGGTCGGGGCGTCGTTACCCCGTGGAGACCCGTTGCGGACTCCGCGTCAATCACGAAGATCTCGCGCCGCCGCAGGCGGAACGAGAGATGGAATGGACGAGAAACCTATGCACTACGAGGCAAATATGCAGCAATCGCGCTGGCTTCGCCGGGGTCTGCTGCTGTCGGCGGCAGTCGCGGCGGCGGGCGCTTTGATCGTCATGCCCGCGCAGGCACAGCCGACCCTCCCGGGCTCCGGTTCCAGCCAGCCCGCGGTGAACGAGCCCGCGCCGCAGGCGCCGTTCGCCCCGCCGAACATCAACATCGCCGACGGCGAGACCGTCGGCGTCGCGCAGCCGATCATCATCACCTTCAAGGAGCCGGTCGGCGACCGCGCCGCCGCCGAGAAGGCCATCAAGGTCACCTCGAGCCAGCCCGCGCCCGGCCACTTCTACTGGACCGGCGACAAGCAGGTGCGCTGGAAGCCCAACGAGTTCTGGCCCGCCAACACCGACGTCAACGTCGTGGCCGGCGGCACCACCAGCTCGTTCCGCATCGGTGACGCGTTCATCGCCAGCGTCGACGACAACACCAAGATGATCACCGTGACGGTGAACGGTGAGGTCGTCAAGGAGATGCCGACCTCGCTCGGCAAGCCGGGCCACGAGACCCCGAACGGCACCTACATCGTGGGCGAGCGGTTCGAGAAGATGGTCATGGACTCCTCCACCTACGGCGTCCCGGTCACCGATCCCGAGGGCTACAAGCTCGAGGTCGAGTACGCGACCCGCATCTCCAACAGCGGCATCTTCGTGCACGCCGCGCCGTGGTCGGTCGCCCAGCAGGGCTACTCCAACGCCAGCCACGGCTGCCTGAACGTGAGCACCGAGAACGCCAAGTGGTTCCTGGAGAACTCGCGCAAGGGCGACGCCGTCGTCATCACCAACACCCAGGGCGGCACCCTGAGTTCCGGTGACGGACTGGGCGACTGGAACTGATTCGCTGAACAAAAGCCGAACAATACGATCAATCGCGATCGTGTTGTTCGGCTTTTTGCTGTACTCGCCCTTGTGCGCCCGATGTTCAGAGAGACGGCGGCCAGGGTTAACCGACAGTTCGCCATGCGCCGTAAAACTGCCGCGGTGCGAAGCAGTCCAGAGCGGGTCCTCCCCGCACCACGAGGCCGCGGGCTGAAAAACCGCCCGTGGCAGGACTATGCGCTGTTCCTGGTCCTGGTCGTGCCGAATCTGGTGCTGCTGACGCTGTTCGTTTACCGGCCGCTGGCGGACAACATCCGGCTGTCGTTCACCGACTGGAACATCGCGGATCCCGTTGCCACCCCGATCGGTTTCGACAACTACGTCGAGTGGTGGGGGCGCGAGGATTCCTGGAAGGTCGTCTCCAACACGGTGATCTTCACCGTCGCCGCGGTCGCGGTGAGTATGGCGCTCGGCCTCGCGCTGGCGCTGCTGCTGGACCGAAAACTGTTCGGCCGCAATGTGGTTCGTTCGGCCATTTTCGCGCCTTTCGTGATTTCCGGCGCGGCGATCGGCGTGGCTTTCCAATTCATCTTCGATCCGAGTTTCGGTCTGGTACAAGACGTCCTGCATCGCGTCGGTGTGGACAAGGTGCCGGATTTCTACCAGGACCCGCACTGGGCCCTGTTCATGGTGACGATCACTTACATCTGGAAGAACCTCGGCTATACCTTCGTCATCTATCTGGCCGCGCTCCAGGGCGTGCGCGCCGAGTTGCTGGAAGCCGCCGAAATGGATGGCGCGAGCCGGTGGACGACATTCACCAAAGTGCTTCTGCCACAACTTCGTCCGACGACCTTCTTCCTGTCGATCACGGTATTGCTGAACTCGCTGCAAGTCTTCGACATCATCAATGTGATGACCCGCGGCGGGCCGCTGGGCAACGGCACGACGACCATGGTGTTCCAGGTGTACGAGGAATCGTTCCGCAATTTCCGGGCCGGCTACGGCGCCACCGTCGCGACCATCATGTTCGTGGTGCTGCTGGTGGTCACGCTGATCCAGGTGCGCGTCATGGATCGAGGCGATCGGTGAAACACGTAGGCCCGCAGACACTGTCGTACCGGCGCCGCGAACGCGCCGTCACCGCGCTCGGTTACGCCGCGATGGCGTGCGTGCTGATCCTGGTCGGCGTGCCGCTGTTCTGGATCCTGATCACCTCGCTCAAGGATCGCGCCGACATCTACACCCAGCCCGCGGTGTACTGGCCGCACAGCTGGCATCCGGAGAACTACGGCGAGGCCACCACGACGGTGCCGTTCTGGACCTTCCTGCGCAACTCGCTGATCGTCACCGGCGTGGTGTCGGCGGTGAAGTTCGCGCTCGGCGTGTTCAGCGCCTACGGCCTGGTGTTCCTGCGTTTCCCCGGCAAGAACATCGTGTTCCTGGTGATCATCGCGGCGCTGATGGTGCCCAACCAGATCACCGTCATCTCCAACTACGCGCTGATCGCGCAGCTGGGCTGGCGCAACACTTTCCAGGGCATCATCATCCCGCTGTGCGGCGTCGCGTTCGGCACGTTCCTGATGCGCAACCACTTCCTGTCACTGCCCGGTGAGGTCATCGAGGCGGCGCGGATGGACGGCGCGAACTGGTGGCGGCTGCTGACCAGGGTGGTGCTGCCGATGTCGGGTCCGACGATGGTGGCGTTCGCGGTGGTCACGCTGGTCAACGAGTGGAACGAGTACCTCTGGCCGTTCCTGATGGCCGACTCCGCCGAGGTCGCCACGCTGCCGGTGGGGCTGACCCTGCTGCAGAACACCGAGAACCCGTCGGTCACCAACTGGGGGCCGGTGATGGCGGGCACCGTGCTGACGATGCTGCCGATCCTCATCGTGTTCCTCGCGCTGCAACGTCACATGATCAAAGGCCTCACCTCCGGTGCGGTCAAGGGTTGATTCTCGAACAGGAGATCCACGTGTCCAGTCAACGATTCCCGGCGCTGAGCCGCCGCGGCTTCCTCGGCCTCACCGGCGCGGCCGCCGCGGGTCTGGCGCTCACCGCCTGCGCGGGCACCGGCGGCGGATCCGGTGACGGCGGCGACGCCAAGACCATCACCTTCTGGTCCAACCACCCCGGCACCTCCAAGGAGCTGGAGCTGGAGCTGATCAACCGGTTCCAGGCGAAGTACCCGGACCTGACGGTCAACCTGGTCGACGCGGGCAAGAACTACGAGGAGGTGGCGCAGAAGTTCAACGCCGCGCTCACCGGTGGTGACCTGCCCGACGTGGTCGTGCTCTCCGATGTCTGGTGGTTCAACTACGCGCTGACCAAGGCGATCGAGCCACTGGACAGCCACTTCGGCGCCGCGGGCGTGCAGCTGGGCGACTACGTCGACTCGCTCGCCGCCGACTACCTGTTCGACGGGAAGCACTACGCGCTGCCGTACGCCCGCTCGACCCCGCTGTTCTACTACAACAAGGACGTGTGGGCGAAGGCCGGTCTGCCCGACCGCGGCCCGAACTCCTGGCAGGAATTCGACGAGTGGGGCCCCAAGCTCCAGTCCGTCGTCGGCGCCGACAAGTTCGCGCACGCCTGGGGCGACGCCAAGAACTACCTCGGCTGGACCTTCCAGGGCCCGAACTGGACCTTCGGCGGCGCCTACTCCGATCAGTGGAAGCTGAAGTTCACCGATCCGGGCTCGATCGCGGCGGCCACCTACCTGCGCGATTCGATCAATGTGAAGAAGTACGCGGCGATCCGTCCGCAGATCGCGGTCGACTTCGGCACCGGCGTGGCCGCCTCGACGATCGCCTCCACCGGCGATCTCAAGGGCATCAAGAAGAACGCCGACGGCAAGTTCGAGGTGGGCACCGCGTTCCTGCCGCACCCGAACGGCCCCGGCGTCACCACCGGCGGCGCAGGCCTGGCGATTCCGTCGCGGATCTCGGACGCGCGCAAGACCAACGCGCTCAAGTTCATCGAGTTCGTCACCAACGCGGCCAACACCGCGTACTTCTCGCAGAACACCGGATACATGCCGGTGCGCAAGTCGGCGGTGACCGACCCGTCCGAGGTGGACTTCCTGGCCAAGAACCCGAACTCGAAGGTCGCCATCGACCAGCTGTCGGTGACCAAGTCCCAGGACTACGCCCGCGTGTTCGTGCCCGGCGCCGACCAGATCATCGGCACCGGCTACGAGCAGATCGGTCTGCAGAACGCCGATCCCGCCACGGTTCTGGCGAAGGTCGCCGCCGACGTGCAGGCGATCATCGACCGGCAGATCACGCCCAAGCTGCCGAAGTAGTCACCCCGTGGGCCGGTGGTCGTGGCGACCACCGGCCCGCCTCGTTCCCAGGAGAATCCCCCATGGCGACAGTGCAGTTCGACGGTGTCACGCACCGCTATCCCGGCGCCGACACCCCCGCTGTCGACGCACTCGATCTCGACATCGCCGACGGCGAGTTCCTCGTGCTGGTCGGGCCGTCGGGCTGCGGCAAGTCGACCAGCCTGCGCATGCTGGCCGGCCTCGAGTCGGTCGAGGAGGGGACCATTCGCATCGGCGAGCGCGACGTCACCGGACTGCCACCGCGCGCCCGCGACGTGGCGATGGTGTTCCAGAGCTACGCGCTCTACCCGAACATGACCGTCGCCGAGAACATGGGCTTCGCCCTGCGCAACGCGGGAATGAGCAAGGCCGACACCCTCGTTCGGGTCAAGGAGGCGGCCGCCATGCTCGAGCTCGAGCCGCTGCTCGACCGCAAGCCCGCCAAGCTCTCGGGCGGTCAGCGCCAGCGGGTCGCCATGGGCCGCGCGATCGTGCGCCGCCCGCAGGTCTTCTGCATGGACGAGCCGCTGTCCAACCTCGACGCCAAACTGCGGGTGAGCACCCGCTCCCAGATCGCCGCGCTGCAACAGCGACTCGGCACCACCACGGTCTACGTCACCCACGACCAGGTCGAGGCGATGACCATGGGTCACCGCGTCGCGGTCCTGCGCGACGGGACGCTCCAGCAGATCGCCTCCCCTCGCCACCTCTACGACGACCCGGTGAACACCTTCGTCGCCGGCTTCATCGGCTCACCGGGCATGAACCTGCTCGAGGCGCCGGTGGTCGACGGCGCGGCGGTCCTGGACGGCCTGCGAATCCCAGTGCCCCGCAGCGTCTCCGGTGCCAGGGTGGTTCTCGGTATCCGTCCCGAGGCGTGGGAGGTCACCACCGACCCGTCGGGTATCACCGTCGTCGCCGAGCTCCTCGAAGAACTCGGCGCCGAATCCTTCGTCTACACCCACGGCGCCGGCACCGACTGGTCCACCCGCTCCGGCAAGATCGTCGTCCGCGTCGACCGCCGGTTCCGGACCACCCTCGGCGAAACCCTGCACCTGCGACCGAAACTCGACGAGATCTTCTTCTTCGACGCCGACCAGGGCAATCGCGTGCGCTGACGGCGCACGCTACGACAGACCCGCCGTGGTCCGGCGGCCGATCGCCGCGTCGAGGGCGCCGAGTTCGGCGAAGACGTCGGTGGCCGCCCAGATGCGGTTGCGGGTGGAGTCGGAGACGACTTCGAGGATGCCGCGGTCGACGAGTCGTTCGAGGGCGCGATAGGTCGCCGAGTCCGTCGTCGCGGTGAGGCGGTTCGCGACCGCGATCGTGAGGATCGGGTGCTCGAGCAGGTTCGCGAGCAGGGCCTCGTCGGCGGAGCCGCCGCGTGGACGGGCACGGTCGCGCCAGCGTTGGGGGAGCGCGGCCAGGGCGCGGGCGGAGTCGATGGCGGCCTCGCTGGCATACACCGCCGCGAGCGCCAGGTACACGACGAACTCGTCGGCGGCACCGCCCCGGTAGGCATCCAGCTGGGCGAAATAGCGCGAGGTGTCGGCGAGCATGACCGAGGAGAAGGGAACTGTCACCCGGTCGGTCAGCCCCCGCCTGCGCAGAATCGCGCTCACCAGCGCGCGGCCGATCCGGCCGTTGCCGCTGACGAACGGGTGGATCGAGACGAACTGCGCGTGCGCGATCGCGGCCTGCACGAGAATCGGCAGGTCGGTGCGCGCGACGAAAGCCAGCAGATCGGCGACCAACTCGGGCACGAGCTCCGGCGGCGGTGGCACGTACAGCGCGTGGAGCGGCGTGTAATCGCTGCCGCCGATCCAGGTCTGCACCGTGCGGAAACGGCCCGCCTTCTCCCACTCCGGCGCGATCAGCACCCGGTGGGCGCTGAGCAGGCTCGCCTCGGTGATCTGTCCGGTCGCCGCGGCGTCGACCAGGCCCGCGAGGCCGCGCACAGCACTGACTTGCGACGCCGCCTCGGCGCGGGTCGACGCGCCACCGAAGGCTTTGCCGAAAGCTCGCCAGCCCGCGTCGATGTGCTCGATGCGCGAGGACGCGACCGCCTCGGCGCGCAGCAGGAATTCGCGCAGCGACGTCGAGTACTGGCCCTGACCCGCTTCGAGATGGGTCACCGCGATCAGCGCGGCCTCACTCGCGGATGTCGTTCTCCTGGAGTCGAACTCGAGTTCGGCGATGCGCGGCGGGATCGACACCGCCACCCACTCGGGCACGGGCCCGGCCCGTGATCCGTCGTGCGCCGCCCACGGTCGCTGCTCGACATGATGAGCGGGCCAATTCATCTGCTCTTACTGTACTTTCACTATCGAAAACGCGACTTGCTCGGTGGCTATTCGCATTTACTGGCTCAGATGCCACTGATGAGTCGACTACTCGCTGTTGGCAGTTCCGGACCGGACGGCTGTCGCGCGGGCTCGAGCGACGGCTTCGGCCACACCACCGGTGAAGGGGAGTCCGTGGCCCGGCAGAACCAGATCGGCCGGAACGGACTCGAGCGCGGCGAGTGCCGCCAGGGTGTCGGGGACGGAGTGATGGAAGAAGCTCGGGAGTAGCTGGGGCCCTTGGATTCTCGAGGTCGGGTGCGCGGTGACCAGGGAGTCGCCGGTGGCGACGGCGCCGGCCGCGGGCAGCTGGAAGGCCGAATGGCCCGAGGTGTGGCCGGGACAGGCGATCGGGATCGGGTTGCCGGGGAAGTCCAGCGCGCCGGCGGTGGGGAAGGGCTGGATGTGGGCGACGGTGTTCTTGCGCAGACCACCCGCCGCGGTGATCCGTGCGGCCCACGCGATCGTGCTCCGATCGGTGAGCCGTTTGATCACGTCCAGGGGCGTGGCCGACTCATGGCATTCCCCCCGTGCGTGCCGCACCTCGACCGCACTGGTGTACGCGGGAATCCCGTAGCGCCGGTGCAGATGATTCAGCGCCCCCACATGATCGAGATGGGCATGGGTCAGCAACACCGCGACGATGTCCTCGGGCCGATGCCCGAGCTCACGCACCGCCTGCTCGATGACCCCGGCATCACCGAGCCAGCCGGCATCGATCAGCGTGAGCGCCGACCCCTCCCGCAGCAGAACCATATTCACATCGGTCCCACGAATCACGAACGTATCGTCAGCGACCTGCTTCCAGCGCACCCCACTACCGTAGCGATCAAACAACCCGTCCGCCGACGAGCCCATCGAGCTCGATGGTCAGTGGGCACGGGTCGGTCAACGTCACCGACCCGGTCGCCCTCGGCGTAATGCGATATTCGCCGCGCACCGCGGATTCACCAGAAGTCGCGATCTCGATAGCCACCTGGATCTGCTCGGCACGCAGCCGAGTTCGGTCGCCGACCTCGGAGCCGACCACCACTACGTCCGGCACTCGCCGCGGCGAACGCGCCTGTGATCGGTCGCGGCCCAGATCATCGCACCAGGTGACAGTGGTCTACCAGATTGTCACGCGCTCGTCGGGAGCCAGGAAGAGTTTGTCGCTGGGCGTGACGTCGAAGGCTTCGTAGAAGCTGTCGATGTTGCGAACCACGGCGTTGCAGCGGAACTCCGGCGGGGAGTGCGGGTCGACGGCGAGGCGGCGGATGGCCTCCTCGGGGCGGGCCTTGGTGCGCCAGACCTGGGCCCAGCCGTAGAAGACGCGCTGCAGGCCGGTGAGCCCGTCGATGACCGGGGGCTCGGCACCGTCGAGGGAGATCTTGTAGGCGGCCAGGGCGATCGACAGGCCACCCAGGTCACCGATGTTCTCGCCGATGGTGAACTCGCCGTTGACGGTGTGCTCGTCGGCCAGGTCGGCGGGGGAGAGCACGTTGTACTGGTCGATCAGCGCCCTGGTGCGCTTGCCGAACTCGGCGCGGTCGGCGTCGGTCCACCAGTCCTTCATGTTGCCGTCGCCGTCGTACTTGGCGCCCTGATCGTCGAAACCGTGGCCGATCTCGTGGCCGATCACCGCGCCGATGCCGCCGTAGTTGGCGGCGTCGTCGGCGTTCATGTCGAAGAACGGCGGCTGCAGGATCGCGGCCGGGAAGACGATCTCGTTCATGCCCGGGTTGTAGTAGGCGTTGACCGTCTGCGGGGTCATGAACCACTCGCCGCGGTCCACCTCGCCACCCAGTTTGCCCAGGTCACGGTCATGATCGGCGGCATATCCGCGACGGTAGTTGCCGACCAGATCGGCCGGGTCGACCTCGACCGCGGAGTAGTCACGCCAGGTGTCGGGGTAGCCGATCTTGGGGGTGAACTTCTCCAACTTGGTCAGCGCGGCGGCGCGGGTGTCCGGGCCCATCCACTCCAGGTCGGCGATATTGCGGCGGTAGGCCTCCTGCAGGTTGGCCACCAGCTCCACCATCCGCGCCTTGGCCTGCGGCGGAAAGTGCTTGGCCACATACAGTTTGCCGACGGCCTCGCCGAGCAGCTCCTGCACCAGCGAGACGCCCCGCTTCCAGCGCTCGCGGTTCTCCTGCGCGCCGGTGAGGGTGCGGCCGTAGAAGTCGAAGTTCTCGGCGACGATCTCGTCGGTCAGGAACGGCGCCCTGGCGTGCAGCACCTGCCACACGGCCCAGTCGCGCCAATCCGCCTGCGGCACCGCGGTCCACGCCTGCGCGAAGGCGCGCACGTAGTCGGGCTGGCGCACGACGAGCTCGGCGAACAGCTCGGACCCGCTGCGGTCCACACCCGCGGCGACGGCGTCCACCCAGGCGGCCCAGTCGAATTCGGGGTTCTCGGCGACCAGGTCGGCGAACGTGGTGAGGTTGTAGCTCTTCTCGGCGTCGCGACGGCGCACCACGTCCCAATGGCCGGCGGCCAGCGTGCGTTCCAGCTCGAACACGCGGCGGGCCGCGTCGGCCGGATCGGCGGGCACCAGCCCGGCCAGCGCCGGGTCGGCGGCGGCGATGGTGAACATCTTCGCGAGATGGGCCTGGTAGGCGTCGCGGATCTCGGCGAATTCGTCGGAGCGGTAGTACGACTCGTCCGGCAGACCGATGCCCGACTGGGTGGCGTGCACCAGGTAGCGGGTGGAGTCCTTGTCGTCGGTGTCGACGTAGTAGCCCAGCGCGCCGCGCACGCCGGTGCGCTGCAGGCGGCCGAGCAGCGCGGCGAACGCGCTCGGGCTGTCGACCTCGGCGATCTCGCGCAGCTCGGCGGCGACCGGCGCGAAACCGGCCGCGGCCACCGCGTCGGTGTCCATGAAGCTCGAGTACAGGTCACCGATCTTGCGGGCGTCGGCGTCGTCGGACGCGTTCGCCGCGCTGTCCTGGATGATCGCCTGCACGTCGAGCTCGGCCTGGTCGTACAACGTCCGGAAGGCGCCGTCCACCGCGCGGTCGGCCGGGATCTCGTACCCGGCCAGCCACTGCCCGTTGACGTGCGCGAACAGGTCGTCCTGGACGCGCACCGCCTGGTCACGGAAGGACAGATCGATACCGGAGGGACTGATCGGATCGGAAGTCACGCGCTCCAGTATGCCGACAACCTCCGACGCGTGTGGCGGCCTCGGACCCCGCACCCGCGTACCGCCGTCAGGCGCAGACGAACTCGTCGTCGCGGACGCCGGCCACGAAGGCCGCCCATTCGCCGGCGGTGAAATGGAGTCGGATGTCGTGGTGGCGGAGGGTGGCGGAGCCGTCGGCGGCTACCTGGGCGAGCAGGGTGGGGTGGCGGCGGTCGCTGAGCAGGCAGTGCAGGAACGCGGTCCACAGGTCGGTCTCGACGGTGATGATCGGCTCGTCGAGGCCGGCGTTCATCGGATTGCGACGAAATTTGCTGTCACGTATCTGAACGATGTCGCCGTCGAAGCGGACCTCGACACACTGGTTACCGTTATTGGAGCGCGACGATGTGAACCAGCCGTGATCGGCCGGGCGGCGACGAGCGGTGGTGGACATACCCAGAATCTTACACGCTGGCATACTCCCTGATCAGCGCGAGAGATTCGGCGCGGGAAAGGGATTGCTCCCTGGCCCGCACATACGCGAAGCCGAGATCGCGCACCTGCTCGGCGTCGTCGACCGGGCCACCGAAGACGGCGCTCTCGGCCCACGCGAAGGTAGGTAGCTGATCGCTTGCGAAGTCGATCAGATGGAAGCTGGAACCGCCGAGCACCGCCCCTTCGGGTGCACTGAACGGGATGACGCGCACATCGACGGAATCGAGTTCGCGCATCAACTCCACCAGGTGTCGCAGCTGCCCCCGCAGCACCTCGGCGCCGCCGGTCTGCTGGCGCAGCGTGGCCTCGCCGAGCACCGCGGTGAGCTCGAGCGGCTCCGGGCCGCGCAGCCGCTGCTGCCTGCGCAGCCGGATCGCGACCAACTGGTCGACCTGGACCGGGCGGATCATCACGTCGGCGCTGATCAGGGCGCGCGCGTAGGCCTCGGTCTGGAGCAGGCCGGGCACGATCAGGCTGTCGTAGCTGCGGATGCTCTGCGCGCCCGCCTCCATCCCGTAGAGCCGCTGCAGTTCGGGACCGATCAGCGCCGAGGCCGTGGTCCACCAGCCGCGCTGCTTGCTGGCCTCGAGCAGGGCGAGCAGTTCGGTGCGCTCGTCGGCGGTGACATCGAGGACGTCGAGGACCGGTTCGATGGTGGTGCGGGTGAGAACGCGCCTGCCCTTCTCCACGTGCGACCAATTGGCCGGCGTGAAGCCGACCCGGCGGGCGAACCCCGCCGAGTCGAAGCCACGCTGCTCGCGCAGTTCACGCAGGCGCAGCACCAGTTCCCAGCGCGCGGCGGTCGGCGAAACGGGGGACATGTCCGAATATGCTACGCCGACCGACACGCTAGCTACTGACTATTGTCAGCGTGGTTGTGCGGCATTAGGCTGTGTAGAACGGCAATTTTCCCTTACGTCCTGCCGTTATGAAAAAGTTTCCCGCTCCACCCGTTCGTGATGAAACGATCCACTCCGATCGAGCGAATCCACAGCTACATCGAGTCACCGTCGACAGAGACGAGGTCGTGATGAGCACGTCGCGCACAGATGACAAAGGCGGGTATACCGCGGCCGAGGAGTACTCGGCCACTCAGGATGCGCTGGCGCGCTGCCGTCACTACCGCAAGCACAACGGGCTCTACGGTGTGGTCGACTCGACGCTGGGACGGATCATGCTGGAGATCGGCGCGGTGGGGGCGGTGGTCATGCCGTCCACGCTGGGGGAACGGGTGCGCGGCCTGCTGATCGGCCGCGGCCAGCGCTGCGGGCCGATCATCGCCCATCCCCGCTCCGGCCGCTGGACCTTCCTGACCGGCCCCACCGACAATTCCTACCTCGACACCGTGCTGTTCGCCGATCTGTTCCGGGTGTGCGCCTCGGTGGCCCTACCCGGCAGCGAGATCGTGCTGCCCTCGCCGGCCGACGAACGCAGCGGCTACCGCACCTGGATGCAGGAACCCGACGGCGACTACCGGCCCGATTTCGCCCAGATCGTCGCCGCCACCCGCACGAACGCGCGGTCGGCGGCGCTGCTGCGGGAGCCCGGTTCGGCCTGAGCTACTGCCCGCCCAGGCGCGCGTGCATCTCCCAGACGAGGACCTCGGCGTCCCCGTGTGGCCGCACCAGCTGGCCGCCGGAGCGGGTCAACCGGACCGCGTCGCCCTGCGCCAAGGTGCCGACGCCTTCGAGCTCGACCTCCCCGCGCGCCACGAAGACATGCAGGTAGGGGGCTTCCGGCAAGGTGACGCCCGGACCGTCGGCGGGCAACCGGGCGACATGCATGGCCGCATGCGAGGAGTTGATCGCGATGGCGGTGCGATCGCGATACCGGGGTAGCCCGGAGGCCACGGTCACCAAGCCGCCGCCGGCGAGCTCGTCATCGATTTCGAGCTGCTGATAGCCCGGATCGACCCCGGGCTCGTCGGGCACCACCCACATCTGGACGAAATGCACCGGTTCGTCGTGCTCGGGCAGCTTGCCGTCGAGGCGCCAGGAGTCGTTCTTCTCCGAGTGCAAGATTCCGGTGCCCGCGCTCATCCGCTGGGCCAGCCCCGGATAGATGATGCCGCTGTGGCCGAGCGAGTCCTGGTGCACCAGGCTGCCGCCGAGCACCCAGGTGACGATCTCCATGTCCCGGTGCGGATGGGTGTCGAAGCCCTCGCCGGGCAGCACCACGTCCTCGTTGTTCACCAGCAGCAGCCCGTGATGAGTGTTGTCGGGGTCGTAGTGCTCGCCGAAGGAGAACGAGTGTTTGGAATCGAGCCATGAGATCCGGGTCTTCATCCGGTCACCACCGCGGTGCAGTTCGATCCGCGGTGTCGTCGATGTGGACATACGTTCCTCCTGCTCGCACCCGTACCGCCGCCTCAATTCTGGCACCACTATTCTCACGAGGTGTCGACTCATCGCCTTGACGGCTCGAATCCGGCGGATGAGTCACCTGCCTCGCTGCGACATCTGCTGCGCGAGAGCCGCGGTGTCTTCCGGCGGAATCCGCAGATGCCGCGCCTGGCGCTGCTGCGGCTCGCGGCCCAATTCGGTGACGGGATGTTCCAGGCCGCGCTCTCGGGCGCCATTCTGTTCAACCCCGAACGCGAGACCGATCCGCTGGCGATCGCCGCCGGTTTCGCGGTGCTGCTGCTGCCGTACTCGCTGCTCGGGCCCTACGTAGGCGCGCTGCTCGACCGCTGGGACCGGCGCAACGTCCTGCTGATCGCCAGCGTGGCGCGGGCGGTGCTGATCGGGCTGGCCGCGATCGGGCTGTTCGCGGGGATCGGCGAGACGCCGCTGTTGCTGCTGGCGCTGGCGACCGTCGGCATCAGCCGGTTCGTGCTGGCCGGGGTGTCGGCGGCGCTGCCGCGGGTCCTCGAACAGCGCTGGCTGGTGCCGATGAACTCGGTGCTCGCGACGGTCGCCTCGGTGTGCGCCGGGGTCGGCGCCGCGGCGTCGGTGGCGGTGATCGCGCTGATCGGGGCCGGCGATGCCGCGTCGGCGGTCGCGGTGGCGCTGAGCGGGATCGGCTCGGTGGTCGGCGCGGTGCTGGCCGCGGGCTTCCGGCACCGCGTGCTCGGGCCCGAAAGTGGTTCGGCCACTTCGGAGAGCACCGTGCACGCGATCGCCACCGGTCTGCGCACCGGCGCGGTCGCGGTCTGGCGCGCGACGACGGTGACGACGGCGATGATCGGCATCGGCGCGCATCGCGTCGTCTTCGGCATGAACACCCTGATCATGGTGCTGGTCCTGCGCCAGCCCACCGGCAACGACGAGATGAGCGGGGGACTGGTCGGATTCGGTGTCGCCATCGGATTCGCGGCGGCGGGCATGCTGCTGGCCGCGATCCTCGCGCCGGTGCTGATCCCACGCCTGGGCAGGCCGCGCACGGTCCTGCTCGGGCTGGTGACCGCGGTCGCCGTGCAGCTGACGCTGGTGACCCCGATCGCGCTGGCCACCGGCGCGTCCGTCGACAACGCGCACCGCCTGCTGCTGGCCGGTGCCTTCGGGCTCGGGCTGGCGGGCCAGACGATCAAGCTGACCGGCGACGCGAGCATGCAGATCGACATCGACGACGATCACCGCGGGCAGGTATTCGCCCTGCAGGACACTGTTTTCAACATCACCTTCGTGCTCGCGATCGCGGTGACCGCGCTGGTGATCCCGGCCGACGGCCGCTCGATCGGCGTGGTGCTCGCCGGCGCGGCCGTCTACGCGCTCGGGGTCGTGGCGATCGCGCTCAATGCCCATCGAGCCAGGGCGGCCTGCTGAGCGCGCCGGCCGGTTCCTGGGCCAGCACCGCGCGGTGGTCGACCACGAACAGCGGGATGTCGGGCACGACGCTCTCGGCCGCGCCGTCGCGATCGGAGTCCCACGGGGCGTCGTCGACGCCGGTGTCACCGTCGAAGGAGAGCCATAGCGCGTCGGCGACGCCGGTGTCGGCCAGGGCCAGCTCGGCCTGCCCCGACCAGTGATGCACGATGCCGTCGCCGGTCCCGAAGACGAACTCGATGTCGTTCACATACGGGTTGGACGCGCGCGCACGCCGTCCGGTTCCGGAAAATCCGAACTACATCAGTGGTATTTGTTGGGCATGGGCACAACGCTGGTACCGCACGGTTCGACCGCACTCGGTGCACTGCTGGCGGTAGTGCTCGCCGCGCCCGTGCTCGCGGCGCCGTTCCCGTGGACACCGCCGCCGGTGAACATCTGTGGCGAGACGGGATTCGACCCGCTCAACCGGCTGCCCGATCCCGCCGCGCCCCCGCCGCCGATCATCGCGCCCACCATCGACATCCCGGTCATCGTGCCGGAGCTGACGCCGGTTCCAGTGCCCGATCCGCCGCACGACAACACCCGCGTCGCACAGGCGCCGTTGCCGTCGGATCCCTGCCGCAATCCGTGCCCCGAGGTCAGGGACACGCCCGAACCCGACGACGGGATCGACGAGTCGGGCGGCACCTCGACCGGCTCGGGATCGGGGTCCGGATCGGGGTCGGCGATCTCGCTGCCGCGCATCCGGATCAGGCCCGAGATCGAGACCATCCCGATCCCGGTGCCGGGCGGTGAGGGCGAACCGGCGCAGGAGCCGCCCGCCCCCGTGGTGCGCCCGGTCGAGCCGGGTCCGGTGCGGCCCGCGGTCGCGGCCCGGACGGTGGAATCGGTGCGGCTCGTCGAGCAGGTCACCGGGCACGGGTCGAGCAATCGGACCGATATGCGCTGGCAGGTCGACGGCACCGACCTCGGCCTGTTCTGGGAGACCGAACCGGGCAAGGTGGCCATGGTGTTCGGTGACACCTTCGGCGAGGGCTGGACCTACGGCGGCGCCGGCGCCGACAGTGCCGACTGGCGCTCCAATGTGCTCGCCTACAGCACCGACAAGAACCTCGACGACGGTCTGGTCATCGATTCGATGGTGCAGGACAGCCCGTGCCATGCCGCCGAACTGCTGGGCAGCCGCAAGATCAGGAACTGGGAGACCACCACGATTCCGACCTCGGGGTTCGCGATCGGCAAGCGTCAGTTCCTGAGCTACATGTCGGTCAACCACTGGTCGAGGGTGCCCGGAATGTGGCTGACGAACTACGGCGGGCTGGCCTACTCCGACGACGGCGGGCAGACCTGGACCAAGGATCAGCACGCTCGCTGGGAGAACATGTTCGGCGTCGGCCGGTTCCAGGTGGCCGCGATGGTGCCGCACGGCGACTACGTCTACATGTTCGGCACGCCCAACGGGCGGATCGGCGTGATCGGCCTGGCCAGGGTGCGCAAGGACGACGTCCTCAACAAGACGGCCTATCAATACTGGGTGGACGGCAACTGGGCGCCGGCCGCGGAGAATTCGGCGACGCCGCTGGTGCTCGGCATGGCCAGCGAACTGTCGGTGCGGTTCGACGAGGAGAGCCGGCAGTGGCAGATGGTCTACCTCGACCCCGCCGCGAACCAGATCGTGCTGCGCACCGCGGCGCAACCGCAGGGAAGGTGGACCGAGACGGTCCCGCTGGTCTCCACCGCCGACTATCCCAAGGCGTACGGCGGGTTCATCCACCCCTGGTCGACCGCGCGTGACCTGTACTTCACGATGTCGGCGTGGGACAGCTACAACGTGTACCTGATGCACGCGCGGCTGAATCCGCCGCGCTGATCAGCGCGCGAGCACGAACCGTAGGCGCTCGCCGGGCCGTGCCTGGGCCACCCGGTCCACATCGGCGTCGAGCACCACGGCGATGACCGGATAGCCACCGGTGATCGGGTGATCGGCGAGGAAGACGACCGGCTGACCGCTCGGCGGCACCTGGACCGAGCCGAGCGCGACCCCCTCCGCGGGTAACTCGCGGGTGATCGCGCGGCCCAGCGGCGGGCCGTCGGCGCGATCCAGGCGCGCGCCGATCCGGTCGGTGTCGGTGGAGACCACCCAGGAACCGTGGAACAGCTCGCCGGGATCGGTGAACCACTCCGCGCGCGGGCCGGGCAGGGCACGCACGGTCAGCACTTCCGGCGGCACCGGGACCGGCGCGAACTCGACGGTCGGCAGGGTGCGCGGCGGCGGTCCGACCGGAAGTTGCGTACCTGTCCGCAGCGGTTCGGGGCCGATGCCCGACAGGGTGTCGCGGCTGCGCGAACCGAGCACCTTGGGCACGTCGATGCCGCCGCGCACGGCCACATAGCTGCGCAGACCCGACAGGGCCAGGCCGAGCCGCAGCACCTGCCCCTCCGCGAGTTCGAGCACGCTGGCATGGCCGACCGGGGTGCCGTCGACGGTGGCCGGGGCCGGGGCGCCGGTGACCGCGACGGTGAGATGGGCGTCGGCGCGCAGGGCGAGTCCACCGAGCAGCACCTCGATGGCGGCCAGCTCCTCCGGATTGCCGACCAGCCGGTTCGCCAGGCGCAGCGAGGCGCGGTCGGCGGCCCCCGCCTGACCCACCCCGGAATCGAACCAGCCGGGTCGCCCCAGGTCCTGGATCGTCGCGAGCGGCCCCACCCGCTCGATGAAGATCAGCATGCGATCACTCCCCGATTCGCTGTCGAGGCGGCGCATCGTTGAGCAGCCTGGTGTTATGCCTTGTCCCCGTCGGCCGCCGTATCGACGAACCGTACCGCCGTTCCCGCCCGTACCAGCGCGGGCGGATCGCGGTCGACCACCCACATCCGCAGATCGGTATTGCCGATCAACTGCCACCCACCCGGCGTGCCCCGCGGATACACCGCCGAATAGCCGCCCGCCAGCGCCACCGCGCCGGGCGGGATCGCGGTGCGGGCCTGAGCCCGGCGCGGCACGGACAACCGGCCGTCGGGCGAGGTCAGATAACCGAAGCCGGGCGCGAAACCGACGAACGCGCACCGCCAGACGGTTCCGGTGTGCGCCGCGATCACCTCGGGTACCGAGAGCCCGAGCAGGTCGGCGACCTCGGGCAGATCGGCCCCGTCGTAGCGGACCGGAATCTCCACGACGTCGTCGGGAAACTCGCTGTCGGGCAGTGTTCCACGGGAAACATCGGGCGAATCCGGCTGTGGCGGTTCTTGATCCAGGCGGTCCAGCAGAGCGACCAGCTCGCGCCGCACCTGGACGCCGTAACTCACCGAATGCATGGTCACCAGAACGGTTTCCGCGGCGGGCAGCACATCCTGGACGCCCGCGATGGCGTGCACGCGCAGGGCCGAGGCGAGGCGCTGCACCGGGCGTGGATCGTCGAGGGTGATGAGCATCGCGCGGTCGCCCGCGGGCCGGATGCGCGCGTTCCAGTCGTTCGTGGAGTCCCTCGTTGCCTCGTCCATCCTGCCTCCCACCCTCAGCCGAACGGCTCCACCGGTATTCCGGCGTCGTCGAGCGCCCGTCGAATCCGGCGGGCCATCTCCACAGCGGCGGGGGAATCGCCGTGTACGCACACACTCGCCACGGACACGGCGACCGTACCGGGACCGTCTACGGTACGCGCGGTGCCCGACAGCGCAAGAGAAACCGCCTGCGCCACGGCGTCGTCGGGCGACAGCACCGCCCCGGCAACTCCGCGCGACGCCAGCGTGCCCGTCGCGGTATAGGCGCGATCGGCGAAACCCTCGCCGACGAAACGCACACCCACCCGGCCGGCCGCCCGTTCCAGCTCGGTGCCCGCCGGGCCGAGCAGCGCGAGCCCGGTGTCGGCCTCGGCCACCGCCGCCAGCACGGCGTCGGCGAGCAGCCGGTCCCGCGCGGCGGCGTGGTACAGCGCGCCGTGCGGCTTCACATAGTGCACCCGGTCGCCGGCCGCGCGGGCGAAGGCCGCCAGCCCGCCGATCTGGTACAGCACCTCGTCGCGCAGGTCGGCCGGGGCGATGGCGATATCGCGGCGGCCGAAGCCGACCAGGTCGCGATAGCCGACGTGGGCGCCGATCCGCACGCCCTTGGCGACCGCGAGTTCGCAGGTCCGCTGCATGGTGGAGGGGTCGCCGGCGTGGAAACCGCAGGCGATGTTGGCGCTGGTGACGATGTCGAGCATCGCGGCGTCGTCGCCCATCCGCCACGGGCCGAAGCCCTCGCCCAGATCACTGTTCAGGTCCAGCGGCATGTCTTCGAGCATGAACGATTCCGTTCGCGCCGTCGTCACCGGGGCGCGGTTGCGCGGCCCCCGGTTGTGACGCGACCCCAACACGCCGCCGACCATGGCCGCCGCGCCCGCGGCCAAGTACGCTCGGACCATCATGGCCACGTATTTCGATCCGAAGTCCTGGTCACTGTCGGGCGCTGTCGATCTCGGCAAACGCCTGCTCGACCCGTCATGGATCGATCAGTGGCTCGGCTTCACCACCTCCTGGGCCGATCCCGTCGCCGACCTCGGCTCCGGCACCGTGACCGCGCTGATGCCCGACGTGTTGATGACCGTGCTCAGCGAGGGCATCCTCAGCCGATTCGGCGGCCAGGAAGTCAGCGCCACCCTGCTCGGGCACGACCTCACCGCCACTCTGGACGTGTTCAAGGTGCGCAGGCGGGGCGCGCATTTCCAGAGCAAGACGGTGCTGTCGGACCTGGTCTGGGACTCACATCCGTTCGACGCCGTCACCGTCATCGCGCACGGGGTCCGGCTGATTCCCGGCGTGCCGACCAAGATCCGGGTCCAGCAGCTCGACATCGAGGGCACCATCGACATCGGTGCCCTGGTCGAGTGGGTGGACGCCCAGAATCTCGACTGGCGGGTCCACCTGGACGACCGCGGCCGCATCGTCGCCACCCACCGCACCCGCAAGATGCGTGCCCTGGTCGACGCGCAGGTCTACGACAACCTGCTCACCATCGACATCCGCAAGGCCACCTGGCACGGCATCCGGCTGCCCAAGCGCGCGGTGCCCGCCCCCGCGCTGCTGCTCGACGACCTGCCCAACCGGGCGAGCATCACCTACGCGCACCGTCGCGGCGACAAGGTCCGTTTCCGGATCGAACTGCCCGAGACCACCGGTTCGTTCGACCTGGCGCAGATCCGCGCGGCCATCGTCGCCGGGACGACGCTGATCGTGTTCTGATCAGGCGTTCTCGGCGGCCCACCACTCCAGCAGCGCGGCCTCGGCTTCCTCGCGGGTCATCGGGCCCCGGTCCAGCCGCAGGTCCTTGAGGTACTTCCACGCCTTGCCGACCTGCGGTCCCGGCGACAGGCCGAGCAGCTCCATGATGGAGTTGCCGTCCAGGTCCGGCCGCACCCGCGCCAGGTCCTCCTGCTCCCTGAGCGTGGCGATGCGCTCCTCGAGCTCGTCGTAGGTGGCGCGCAGGGCGGCGGCACGACGCTTGTTGCGGGTGGTGCAGTCGGCGCGGACCAGCTTGTGCAGGCGATCGAGCAGGTCGTCGGCGTCGGTGACGTAGCGGCGCACCGCCGAGTCGGTCCACTGACCCTTGCCGTACCCGTGGAAGCGCAGATGCAGGAACACCAGCCGCGCGACCTCTTCGGTGAACACCTTCGGATACTTCAGGGCGCGCAGGCGCTTGCGCACCATCTTCGCGCCGACCACCTCGTGGTGGTGGAAGCTCACGCCGCCGCCCGGCTCGTTGCGCTTGGTGTCGGGCTTGCCGATGTCGTGCAGCAGCGCGGCCCAGCGCAGCACCAGGTCGGGGTCGCCCTCCTCCTGGTCGATCGCCTGGGAGAGCACGGTCAGCGAGTGCTGGTAGACGTCCTTGTGCTGGTGGTGCTCGTCGATCTCGAGCTTCATCGCGGGCACCTCGGGCAGCACGCGCTGGGCCAGGCCGGTGTCGCACATGAGGTTGATGCCGTCGATCGGATGCGCGGCGCCGATCAGCTTGTCGAGTTCGGTGCGCACCCGCTCGGCGGTGATCCGGTCGATCTGCTCCGCCATCTCCACGATCGCGGCCCGCACCCGCGGCGCCACGTCGAAACCGAGCTGGGCGACGAAACGGGCGGCGCGCAGCATCCGCAGCGGGTCGTCATCGAACGAATCCTGCGGCGCGGCAGGGGTATCGAGCACGCCGTCGAGCAGGGCGTCGAGACCGTCGAGCGGGTCGACGAATTCGAGCGAGCCGTCGGCGGCGATCTTCACCGCCATCGCGTTGACCGTGAAATCGCGACGGACCAGGTCGCCCTCGAGGGTGTCGCCGAAGGTGACCTCGGGGTTGCGCGAGACCCGGTCGTAGGTGTCGGCGCGGAAGGTGGTGATCTCGAGCTGCTGATCGTCCTTGGCCGCGCTCACGGTGCCGAAGGCCAGGCCGCCGGTGTCCCACAGGTGGTCGGCCCAGCCGCGCATCAGTTCCTGCACGACCTCGGGACGCGCGTCGGTGGTGAAGTCCAGGTCGTTGCCCAGCCGACCGAGCACGGCGTCGCGGACACTGCCGCCGACGAGATAGAGGGAATGCCCACGCTCGGCGAACATCTCGCCCAGCGGTGTCAGCACATCCGATAGCTGCCCCAGTGTCACCGCCGCCGCGGCCAGCAGCCGCGCACGCCGATCGGCCACAGCATCAGGGACAACGTTCGGAGAGACCACGAAGAGGCAGCTTACCGACGACGTCGAATCGATTCCCGAGCCCGACCCGGCGGACCATCCGTTGGTCGGCAGCCATTGCTGTTCTGGATGACGCGAGCACATGGGTAACTCCGCAGCCGCCGTCCGGTCGTCACGTACCCATCGCGGGACCGACTGCCAGCGGCCGTGCTACCGGGAGAGACGCTGAATTCCCGGGGAGGCGGGCGAGCGGGGCGGGCCAGCTAAGCTGGCGGGGTGTCTCCTCCGGCCGATCGCGCGAACAGTCGACGCCGCCAGCCGCGGCGGCGCGGTTCGGCGAGCAATGCCGGCAAGCCGCGGATGCGCACGGTCCGCGAGACCTCCGCGGGCGGCCTGGTCGTCGACGGTCTCGACGGCCCACGTGAGCACCGCTCCGCCGCGCTGATCGGGCGCACCGATCGCCGGGGCAGGCTGCTGTGGTCGCTGCCCAAAGGGCATATCGAAGCCGGTGAGACCTCCGAGCAGACCGCCATCCGCGAGGTCGCCGAGGAAACCGGGATCAACGGTGAAGTCGTCGCCGAACTGGGCAGTATCGATTACTGGTTCGTGACCGAGGGCAGGCGGGTACACAAGACCGTGCACCATTTCCTGCTGCGCTCGCTCGGCGGTGAACTGTCCGACGCCGACGTGGAAGTCACCCAGGTTGCGTGGGTTCCGTTGAGCGAGTTGGATTCCCGATTGGCCTACGCCGACGAACGGCGGCTGGCCGAAGTGGCGAATCGAATGATCGACCGGATGGAGACCGGCAAGCGATGACGGGTGGACTGTTCCGGCTGATCACGGCGGTCCTGACCATCTTGGGTTCGGTGACGCTTCTGCCTTCGGTCGCGCACGCGCAGCCGAACGGGTCGGGCGCGAGCACACCGAAGTTCCTCAAGCTGACGCTGGACGCCGTCGCGCCGGGCACGGTCACGACGAGCAGCGATCCGATGCTGACGGTGTCGGGCACGGTCACCAATATCGGCGACCGGGTCGTCGACGACGTGAGCGTGCGGATCCAGCGGGCCGCGCCGGTGCAGTCCCCGAGCGGACTGCGCAGTTCGCTGCGGCTCGATCAGGTGAACTACGAGATCACCGGGCCGTTCCAGGATGTGGCGGAACGACTGAGTCCCGGTCAGCGCAAGCAGTTCTCGGTGCGCATCGCGTTGCGCGCCGGGGGCGAGGGCGCCTCGCTGGGGCTGACCGACCCCGGGGTGTATCCGCTGCTGCTCAATGTCAACGGCGAACCCGCCTACGGCACCCAGGCCCGGCTCGACGACGCCCGCTTCCTGCTGCCGGTGCTCGGTTTGCCCGGCGCCGGTGGCGACGCGACCGGCGCGGCGAGTGAGCCGGTGCCCGCGCCCGCGGACGCGACGCCGGTGGCAACCACGCTGATCTGGCCGCTGGCCGACCGGCCGCGCATGGTCGCGGGCAAACCGGGCTCGGTCAACGGGCAGCCGGAACTGCTCGACGACGAGCTGGCCGTCTCCGTCGGCAAGGGCGGGCGGCTCGAGCAACTGGTCGCCGCGCTGGAATCGGTCGCGCCGGGTCCCGGCCGCGAGCGCGGCGTGGCGAGTTCGGTGTGCATCGCCATCGACCCCGACCTGGTCTCCACCGTGCAGACGATGACGCGCGGCTACCGCGTGCTGGCCAGCCCGTCCGACCCCAGCGGCGCGACCAGGGAGGGGACCGGGGCGGCGAGCGCGCAGGCCTGGCTCGACCGGCTGCGTGCCCTGGCCGGGTCCATGTGCACCGTCGCCCTGCCGTTCGCGCAGGTCGACGTGTCGGCGCTGGCCGCGGTGAACGATCCCGGCCTGTCCGCGCGCGCGCTGACCGCGCCCGCCGACGTGGTCGACGCGATCCTGGGCACCCGTTCGCTGCGCGGGGTCAGCCTGCCCGACTCCGGCAGCATCGACGACCCGGCCGGGCAGCTGCTGCGCGACCACGGCTACGGGACGACGGTGCTGGCGAGCACGGCGGTCTCGACCGACGGCGCGAGCAGCGATACCGAGAACGCGCTGACCTCCGCGCCGGTGACGTTGGAGCCGGGCGTCGTCGTGGGCGGGGAGCAGGCGGCGCCGGATGTCGTCCGCGTGCCGACCGTGAGCGTCGAACCGCCCGCGGGCGCGCCGGCGGGCACCGACCCCGCGCTGCGTGTGACCACCTTCGACATCTGGTCGGCGACCGCGCTCGCCGCCGTCGGCTCGAACCCGCCGACGCCGTCGTTCACCCCGTCGAAAGTGCGCTTCGACGTCACCAACGACTCGCGCGCCGCGCGGTTGCAGGACGCGCTCGGCGCGATCGCCTGGTCCGCGCTCAACCCGTCGCCGGAGCGGCCGCGCTCGCAGCTGCTGATGCCACCGCAGCAGTGGGGCGCCAATCGGGAAGAGGGCATCGCGCTGCTCAAGCAGGTCGAATTGCTGACCCGCAACAACCTCGCCAGCCCGCGCGGATTCGCCGAACTCGTCGCCCAGGCGCCCGATCCGCGCCCGTACGCGCTGGAATACCTGCCGCGTGCGGCCCAGGACGCGGCGCCGGAGCGGTTCGTGCCACCGGTCCGCGACCAGGGCGCCCGGATCACCGAACTGATGCGCGCGCTGGTCGAGCTGCCGGAATCGGAGCTCACCCCGCACGCCTTCCTGACCCCGGCCCGCGAAGACCTGCTGCGCGCGCTCAGCCTGTCCGACCGCAGGGCCGACGACGACACGCTCGCCGATCTGCACGCCCAGCGCCGCATCGATCAGGTCACCAAGGAACTCGACACCATGTTCTCGTCGGTGTCGGTGTTGCCGCCGGGTGGGGTGTACACGCTGGCCTCCGAGCAGAGCCCGCTGCTGCTGGTCGCCCGCAACGAACTGCCGGTCGCCATCCGGGTGCAATTCCGGATCGAGGCGCCCGCCGAGACGAACATCACCGATATCGGCGAACAGCTGCTTCCGCCCTCCGGTACCAGGTCGTTCCAGATTCCGACCGAGGTGAGCGACAGCCGTAAGCTGGTGATTCCGATTTCCCTTACCACGCCGGACGGCGTAGCGCTAGGGGAGCCGACCTCGGTCTCGGTCCGCTCGAACGCCTACGGACAGGCCTTGGCCATAATTACGGCATGTGCCGGAATATTGCTGTTGCTGTTGGCCGGGCGCCGGCTCCTGCGCCGGTTCCGTGGGCAGCCCGACCCCGCCGACGAGGGGTTCGAACGGCAGTGAACGCCCACGCCTGAGACGCGGGCGGGGGACCATGGCAGACAAGGACGACAGTGGCACGGGTGAGCGAAACGCTCATCGGACCGGCGGGATTCGCGGGTTGCGCCGGGTACAGGAGGCATGATGGGCGACGATGATTCCGCTCATCGGCACGACCACGACGATCGCCGCGACGGACCGGCACGCCCGGCCCCGGTCGCGCCGTGGGAGCGTGGCATGACCGGCGGGGAGCACGAGGGGAACATCGCCGCGCCGCGTCCGGGGGCGCCGGAGGGTCGGTCGTATCGGCCCGTCGATCCCGGTGTCGACCAGCCGGGTGGGCCACGTCCGCCGATGCCGGGTCAGCCCGGCTATCGGCCCGCCGACCAGCCGCCGCCCGGGTATCGGCCCGACAATCGTGCGCCGGATCCGTCGCGCGCGGCGTACGGCGAGCGGCCCGACGGTCCGCAGCATCCTGGTGTTCCGCGCGTGCAGTTGCCGGGGCAGCCCGGCGAGATCGCGCCGCGGCCCGGGACCGCAGGTCGTCCGGGGGTTCCGCCGCAGCGGCCCGGTCAGCCGCCCTATCCGGCTGCCGGTCAGTCGGGGGAGTTCCCGCTGCAACCACGACCGGGCCAACCGGCACGTGGTCAGTCCGGTGACCCGCTGCGGCCGGGTCAGCCGCCACGTCCCGTGGTCGGTCCCGGTGGTCAGTCGGGGGAGATCCCCCGGCAGCAGCGACCGGATCAGCCGCCGCGCGGGCGCTCGGGGGACTTCCCGCCGGAGCAACGTCCTGGCCAACCAGGACCTCGCGGCGACGAGCTCCGTCCGCAACGCCCCGGACCGGGTTCCGGCGAGTTCCCGCAGCAGCGGCCGGGCCAGCCGCCGCGTCCCGTGGCCGGTCCCGGTGGGCAGTCGGGTGAATTTCCCCGGCAGCAGCGGCCGGGTCAGCCGCCGCGCGGGCGCTCGGGAGACTTCCCGCCTGCGCATCCCGGTGCCGACGAATTCCCGGGACAGCGCCTGCTGCCCGGCTCGGGTGGTTTCCCGCCGGAGCAGCGGCCGGGCCACCCCGGACCCGGTGCGCGCGCCGACGAGCTCCGTCCACAACGCCCCGGACCGAGTTCCGGAGAGTTCCCGCAGGAGCGACCGGGCCACCCGCCGCGTCCCGTGGCCGGTCCCGGTGGCCAGTCGGGTGAGATTCCCCGGCAGCAGCGGCCGGGCCACGCGCCGCGTCCGGCGTCCGGCGCCGAGGAGTTCCCCTCGCAGCACCCCGGTAATCGTGCGGGTGACTTCCCGGCCGAGCAGCGTCCGGGCGCGCGCCCCGACGACGGCCGTCGGCCGCGGCAGCCCGGGCGGACGCCCGCCTCGGGTGAGTTCCCGCAGCAGCGGCCCGCGCCGCCGCACGGGTCGGCGTCCGGTGCGATTCCGCGCCAGGCGCGTCCCGATCTGGACGCGGGTGTCCGTCCGCAGCGTCCCCGGGAAGGTTCGGTGCCGCCGCCCGGTCCGGGTGCGGGGGAATTCTCCCGGAATCCGGGTGGCCCGCGCGGTCCGCAGTCCGGCGCCATCCCGCGGCAGGGTCGCCCCGACCAGCCCTTCGGCGATCAGCCCGGCGCGTTGGGCGACGCCCCGAGTCGTCGACCGGAGGGCCGTCGCAACGCGCCCCAGCGCCCGTCCTATCCGGGGATGCCCGGCACGCCGGTCGGCGCGCAGGCCGAACCCGCGACCCGCCGGACGACGGGCGGTCGCCGCGCGGCCGTCGTCGACGACCCGGCCGCCGCCAAGACCCAGAAGATCGCCCGCCCCGAGCGGGTGACCGCCGAAAAGCCGGCGACCCCGCAGAGCGCCAACGCGAAACTGCTCAAGGACTCCGGCTCGATCGCGATCGCGACGCTGGTCAGCCGCGTCACCGGCTTCGCCAAGCAGCTGCTGCTGCTCACGGTGCTCGGTCCGGCCATCGCCAGTGCGTTCATCTCGGCGAACCTGATCCCGAACATGGTGGCCGAGCTGGTACTCGGCGCCGTGCTGACCGCCATCGTCGTGCCGACCCTGGTACGCGCCGAACACGAGGACGCCGACAACGGCGCCGCGTTCGTCCGCAGACTGGTGACCGCCGCCTTCGCGGTGCTGTTCGCCGCGACCGTGCTGACGCTGGCCGCGACACCGATCCTGGCCAGCCATGTGCTGGTGGCCTCCGACGGCAAGGTCGACACCCACCTCACCACCGCGCTGACCTACCTGCTGGCGCCGGCGATCCTCTTCTACGGCATGTCGGCCCTGTTCACCGCGATCCTCAACACGAGGCAGGCGTTCAAGCCGGGCGCGTGGGCGCCGGTGCTCAACAACGTCGTCGTGCTGGCGGTGCTGGCCGTCTACGCGCTGACACCCGGCGAGATCACCCTCGATCCGGTGCGGATGAGCGACCCGAAACTGCTGGTCCTCGGCGTCGGCATCACTCTGGGTGTGGCCACCCAGGCACTGAGCCTGCTGCCCGCGATCCGCAGGCACGGCATCAATCTGCGCCCGCTGTGGGGCGTCGACGCGCGCCTCAAGCAGTTCGGCAGGATGGGCGCCGCGATCATCCTGTACGTGCTGATCAGCCAGATCGGCCTGGTCGTCGCGAACAACATCGCGTCCTCGGCCGACGAGGCCGGTCCCGCGATCTTCGCCAACGCGTGGGCACTGCTGCAGCTGCCCTACGGCGTGCTCGGTGTCACCCTGCTCACCGCGATCATGCCGAGGCTGAGCCGCAACGCCGCCGACGACGACACCCCCGCCGTGGTCGACGACCTGTCCGTGGCCACCCGCCTCACGATGATCGCGCTGATCCCCGTGGTCACCTTCCTGACCCTCGCGGGTCCGGAGATCGGCCAGGCGCTCTACGGCTACGCCCGCTTCTCCGGCGACGCCGAACGCCTCGGCAGCGCGGTGAGCTGGTCGGCGTTCTCGCTGATCCCGTACTCCCTGGTGCTGATCCACCTGCGCGTGTTCTATGCCCGCGAGCAGGCCTGGACGCCGACCTGGATCATCCTCGGCATCACCACGATCAAGATCCTGTTCTCGGCGCTGGCCCCGGTGCTGGCCCGCGACAGCGACGACGTGGTGATCATCCTCGGCGTCGCCACCGGCCTCGGGTTCACCGCGGGCGCGGTGATCGGCGGCCTGCTGCTGCACCGCAGCCTCGGTGACCTGCGGATGGCCAATGTCGGCCGCACGGTGACGCGCGTACTGCTCGCGTCCGTGGCCGGCGGCGCGGTGATGCTCATCGTCGACACGGTGACCGGGCTCGACCGGGTCTCCGGCGGCGCGGGTTCGCTGCTGCGCGTGGTCATCGACTCGGTGGTGATGTTCTCGGTCGCCTTCGGTCTCATGCGTCTGGCAGGCATCCCCGAGGTCGTGGCGATCACCGTCGCCGTGTCGCGCAAGCTGGGTATCACTCCGCCCGCGCCGGACCTCGGCCTGGACGAGACCCCCGCCGAGGACATCTACGCGACCACGATCCTGCGCAGGCCCGACACCTACGCGTTCCCGTCGTATGGGCCGTCGATGGACACCCAGACGATGGTCCTACCGGTGATCCGGCCCGGCGCTGTTGACATCACCGGTCAGGCACAGTTCCCGTACGCTGTTCGGCATACCGACATGGGTGGCGATGACGCCAGCACGCGGAAGATTCCGCGAGATCAGGCCGAAGGAGGACCGAGGGTGAGCGATGACGCGGTGGGCGGCGTCCCGGCCGCTGATTCTGCGGCGCGCGCAGCAGGAGGAATGTCCACCGATGTCGATCCTGCCGCGTCCGGCGCGACAGGATCCGAGCAGGCCGACACGCCCGACGAGGCCGAATCGCCGCATAACAGCTCGGCAGAGGACCAGGGACCGGCGGACGACGCGCGCGCGATGCCGCCGCACGATCCGACGCACGACACCGGCATGCTGCCGATCCCGCCGCAGGTCCCGCCTGCCGCGGCGAACCGTGCCCAGCGTGGCCCCAAGCTGATCCCCGGCGCGTCCGTGGCGGGTGGCAGGTATCGCCTGCTGGCCGGGCACGGCGGTGCTCGCGGCCTGAAGTTCTGGCAGGCACTCGACATCAAGCTCGACCGCGAGGTGGCGCTGACCTTCGTCGACGCCGACCAGAAGTCGGGCGAGAACTCCGGGCACGACGGCCCCCAGGCGATCCTGTCGCGCACCCTGCGCCTGGGCCGGATCAATTCGCCCGGCCTGGCAAGGGTCCTGGACGTGGTCCGCGGCAGCTCCGGCGGCATCGTCGTCGCCGAGTGGACGCCCGGTCGCTCGCTGCGCGAGATGGCCGAGACCGTCCCCTCGCCGATCGGCGCCGCCAGGGCCATCCGGGCCCTCGCCTCGGCGGCCGAACTGGCCCACCGCGGCGGCGGCTCGCTGTCGATCGATCATCCCGACCGGATCCGGATCAGTGCCTCCGGTGACGCCGTGCTGGCGTTCCCCGGCACCCTCGGCGATTCCGACGCCCAGAGCGACGTGCGTGGTCTCGGCGCCATGCTCTACGCCCTGATCACCGCGCGCTGGCCCATCCGGGTCGGCGGTGTCACCGGGACCGCGGCCACCATCGGCGGCCTGCGCCTGGCCGATTTCGGCCCCGACGGCACCCCCGTCGAGCCGCGGCAGATCCGGCCGGAGGTCCCGTTCGAGATCTCGGCCGTCGCGGTTCGCTCGCTGGAGTCGAACAAGGGCGTGCGGACGGCCGCGACGGTGCAGCACGTGCTCGAGCAGGCCTCGGTCGTCGACCAGAAGACCGATTTCATCCCGGTCCTGCGGCTGGGTCAGCGCGCGGTCGCGGGCGGACCGGATTCGCTCGCCGATCCGGAATTGCTCGCCGCCGAGCGGGAACGCTCGCAGCGGATGATGTGGATCATGGTCGGCCTCGGCGTCCTCGCGGCGCTGGTCGTCGGCATTCTCATCTGGTGGATGGTCAGCATCTTCGCGCCCGGCGCCTCGGACAAACCGCTGGACGAGCAGATCAACATCGGGCTCACCTCGAGTGTCGCGCCGCCGAGCGCGGCGCCACCGGCCGGGCAGACCCCGGCCGCGCCGCCGACCAGTGTGCCGGTGCCGGTCACCGGTGCCGCGGTGTTCTCCCCGGAGGGCACCCCGGACGGTGCGGCGGGCGCGGGCGCGGTGCTCGACCAGAACCCGGCGACGGTGTGGCGCACCGACCAGTATTTCCAGCAGTTCCCCGCCCTCAAGAAGGGCGTGGGGCTGCTGGCCACGCTGCCGACGCCGGCGAAGCTGACCAATGTCTCGATCGCCTCGCCCAGCGCGGGCAGCACCGTCGAGATCCGCACCTCGCCGACCGAGACGCCCACGCTCGACCAGACCCAGTTGATCGGCTCGGCCAAGCTCGTCGACGGCGTCACCGACATCGCCGTGCAGACCGACCAGGCCGCTCGTTTCGTGCTCGTATGGATCACCGGACTCGCGAATTCGGGCGGTCAATTCCAGACCGCCATCGCCGACGTCCGCTTCGACGCCGCGCCCTAGCTCCGCGTCGACCCATCTCCCACCGCTATCAACGCAGGTGGCCGCCACATTCCGCGCCGAGATCGGACGTTCATCGAACTGCGGTCCGGTTGGTGCGCAATTGTTATCGACGATATGATCGGGCCGCGCTCTCGGCAGAGAGTTACCCAGGATTTGTCGACGTCGATCCTGGACGCCGCAGTAGTCAGGTGATGGATCGGCCTCGTTCGCCGACGTGAAGTCGCCGTAATGAGCGCTGTCCAAGGGGTCAGGTGTCGCCGGAAGTCAACGAGCAGGTCCGCGGGGGGAGAACGCGGCAGGTCGCCGCATACCGCGACCGCTCGTTCGTGCTGGAGAACGGCAGCGACAAGGAACTGCTGGCCGCTCACGTCCGTGGCGTGCCGCATGCCTTCGCCGAACTGCTGCGCAGGCACAAGGACCATCTGTGGCAGACCGCGCTGCGCACCTCCTACAGCCGCGAGGACGCCGCCGATTCCCTGCAGGACGCGCTGCTGTCCGCGCATCGCACCGCGGGCTCGTTCCGGGCCGAGGCCGAGGTCCGCAGCTGGCTGCACGCCATCGTCGTCAACGCGTGTCTGGACCGGATTCGCCGCAACAAGACCCGGCGGGCGATCTCGATCACACCCGACACGATGCCCGAGGCGGTCGAGCCGCGCGACGAGTTCGCCGAGTACGAACTGTCGACCGTCGTCGGCGAGGCGCTGTTCACGCTGCCGGAGGACCAGCGGCTCGCGCTGGTCATGGTCGAGATGGAAGGCCGTAGCGTGGCCGAAACCGCCGCCGCGCTCGGCGTGGCGGAGGGCACTATCAAGAGCCGTTGCTCCCGAGCGCGCGTACGTTTGCAAGAACGTTTGGAATTTTTCCGGGATCCGGGGAACCGGACCTAGCCCGGATGCGTCATTAACAGTGACGAACAAGTCAGCGATGTAAATCCTGCGATCCGATATCGACAGAACAGGGGAGGTGCGAGGGTGTCTCGATCCGTGCCGCAGCCTCCGTTCCCGTCGGAGCTGCTGGCCGATCTGCACGGCGACAACCTCGCGGCCGAACTGCGCGAGCAACTGCTGCCACAGGTCAGCGCCGACCCAGACGCGCTGCACTACCTCAGCCGGCTCGACGAGGTGAACGTCCACCTCCGCGCCCTGGCCACCGACGAGCGGGTCATGCATCCCATGCCCGACGACGTCGCAGACCGCATGTTCCGTTTCGTCGCCGATCTGGACCTGGAGGCAGACGACGGTCCCACCGAGCGCCTGACGACCATGCCGCAAGCCCAGCCGGACGGCCCCACCGACCGCCTGTCGACGATGGCCGTCCCGCCGCCGCCACCGCGTCCGCCCGTCGACGCGCCGGTCTCGCTGGCGCAGTACCGATCCCGCCGGCGAAGGGGCTGGCTGGCCGCGGCCGCCGCCTCCGTCGCCGTGCTCGCCGGCGCGGGCGCCGTCGTCACCACGCTCGACACCACCGACGGCACCCCGACCGCGGCGCCGTTCACCGAACCGGACACCCCCGGCGACGAGCTCACCACCGCCGCCGCGCTCAGCGCTCTCGGCAAGCGCGAAGTGAACGGCCCGCTGGCCGACGAAGCGGCGTTGGCCCGCTGTGTGCAGGCCAACGGCGTCGATCGCACGGTGCTGGGTGCGTCGAGTATCACCTTCCGCGGCACCGACGCGGTCCTCGTGCTCGTCATCGGACCCAAGCCGCCAACCATCACCGCGCTGGTCGTGGGCGCGGGCTGCACCACGGGCGCGCCCGAACAGCTCGCGCTACGCGACATCGGTTGACACAGCGCTTCGAGGGAAGCGCCGTCAGCCCGGGAACAACACCGTTTAGGCTGTTGTTGACCGACACGTCCCCAGCTTGTCTTTCGGAAGGGCCCCATGAGCACGCCAGTTCGCGACCTGATCATCGTCGGCTCAGGACCCGCCGGTTACACGGCAGCCGTCTACGCCGCCCGCGCGGAACTGCAGCCGCTGGTCTTCGAAGGCACCCAGTTCGGCGGCGCCCTGATGACCACCACCGAGGTGGAGAACTTCCCCGGCTTCCGCGAGGGCATCATGGGCCCCGACCTGATGGAGCAGATGCGCGAGCAGGCCAAGCGTTTCGGCGCCGACCTGCGCACCGAGGACGTCGACGCGATCGACCTGTCCGGCCCCATCAAGAAGGTCACCGTCGGTGACGAGACCTTCGAGGCCTACGCCATCGTGCTGGCCATGGGCTCGGCCGCGCGCTACCTGAACGTGCCGGGTGAGCAGGAACTGCTCGGCCGCGGCGTGAGCGCCTGCGCCACCTGCGACGGCTTCTTCTTCAAGGGCCAGGACATCGTGGTGGTCGGCGGCGGCGACTCGGCCATGGAGGAAGCGACCTTCCTCACCAAGTTCGCGGCCAGCGTCACCGTCGTGCACCGTCGCGAGGAGTTCCGCGCCTCGCGGATCATGCTCGAGCGCGCCAAGGCCAACGAGAAGATCAAGTTCCGGCTCAACGCCGAAGTGGTGAAGGTCAACGGCGAGACGAGCGTCACCAGCCTCACCCTGCGCGACACCCGCACCGGTGAGGAGTCCGAGCTCGCCGCGACCGGTCTGTTCGTCGCCATCGGCCACGACCCGCGCAGCGAACTGGTCAAGGGCCAGGTCGCGCTCGACGGCGAAGGCTATGTGCAGGTGACCGATCCGGGGACCGCTACCGACGTGGCCGGCGTGTTCGCCGCGGGCGACCTGGTCGACCACACCTACCGCCAGGCGATCACCGCCGCCGGCACCGGTTGCCGCGCGGCCATCGACGCCGAGCGCTGGCTCGCCGAACAGGGTGACATCACCGCCAACACCCTCGAAAACGCCGACGGCTCGGCAGCGGTGTCCACCAACTGATTTCGAGCACGTCGAGTTCCACCCCAGCAAGGAGTACAGCCATGGCCGAGAGCGCCAACACCATCACCGTCACCGACCAGTCGTTCGCCGATGACGTCCTGCTCAGCGAGAAGCCGGTGCTGGTCGACTTCTGGGCCGACTGGTGCGGTCCGTGCAAGATGGTCGCCCCCGTGCTGGAGGAGATCGCGGGCACCCACGCCGACAAGCTGACGATCGCCAAGCTCGACACCGAGGCCAACCCCGGCGCGGCCCGCGATTACCAGATCCTGTCCCTGCCGACGATGATCCTGTTCCAGGGCGGCAAGCCCGTGAAGCAGATCGTCGGCGCCAAGGGCAAGGCGGCACTGCTGCGCGAACTCGACGGTCTCATCTGACCAGCGGTCTGATAAAGCACCTCCTACCGGCCGACGCGCCGTAGGATGCCTGGACCCGGGATTGCCGTAATACGGCCCGGGTCTGAGACAATCGAGGCGACGCTCCGGCCGAAGGAAAGGGCTCTCACGCATGCACCGACTTCGTCACGGCGATTCAGGACCAGCCGTAGCAGAGGTTCGGAGCACCCTCGCAAGCCTGGGCTTCCTGCATCCCCAGCACGGCGATTACTGGAAGGACACCGACGCGGAGTTCGACCGTCCGCTCGACTCGGCGGTCCGCGCGTTCCAGCAGCAACGCGGTCTGCTCGTCGACGGCGTGGTCGGTCCGGCCACGTACCGCGCGCTGAAGGAAGCCTCCTACCGCCTGGGTGCCCGCACACTGATCTACCAGCTGTCCGCGCCGCTCTACGGTGACGATGTCGCGACCCTGCAGCGCAAGCTGCAGGACCTCGGCTTCTACGTGCACCGGGTCGACGGCTATTTCGGCCCGCACACCCACGACGGTCTCAGCGCCTTCCAGCGCGAGATCGGCCTGTCCGCCGACGGCATCTGCGGCCCCGACACCTTGCGTTCGCTGGATCTGCTCGGCGCGCGCGTCACCGGCGGCAACCCGCATCGCATCGCCGAGGAAGAGGTGGTGCACCGGGCGGGCCCGCAGCTCACCGGCAAGCGCATCGTCATCGATCCCGGGTTCGGCGGCGCCGACAAGGGATTCGCGGTGCCCACCGAGTTCGGTGACGTCTACGAGTCGGAGATCCTGTGGGATCTGGCCTCGCGGCTGGAGGGCCGGATGGCCGCCACCGGCATGGAGACGTTCCTGTCCCGCCCGTGGGGCGCCAACCCCACCGACGTGGAACGCGCCGAGACGTCCAACGCCTTCGACGCCGACCTGATGATCTCGCTGCGCTGCGCCACCAGTGACAATCCGTCGGCGAAGGGCGTGGCCGGCTTCTACTTCGGCAACTCGCACGGCTCGGTGTCGATGATCGGCCAGGTGCTGGCCGGCTTCATCCAGCGCGAGGTCGTCGCCCGCACCTCGGTGCAGGACTGCCGCACGCACCAGCGCACCTGGGACCTGCTGCGGCTCACCAAGATGCCGACCGTGCAGGTGGACCTCGGCTACCTCACCAACGAGTACGACGCCTCGGTGCTCACCAACCCGCGCATGCGGGACGTGATCGCCGAAGCCATCCTCATCTCGGTCAAGCGGCTGTACCTGCTCGGCCAGGACGACCAGCCCACCGGCACCTACACCTTCGCCGAGCTGCTCGCCGAGGAGCTGGCCGCCGCCGACGCGGGCCACGTCCCCGCTCCGCGCGTCTGATAGCAGCCCCGAAACGGCCAACGGCCCTGCGGTTCTCCGCAGGGCCGTTGTCGTCTGTCCGGTTCAGTGCACGCCGACGCGGGTCGGCGGCACTATCGACGCCGCCGCCAGGAGCTGGTCGAGGGCGCGCTCCACGTCTTCCTTCCAGCCGTGGTCGGAGTCGAGCTCGAGCCGCAGCCGGGGGAAGCGGTGATGCGGGGCCACCACTTCGAAACCGACGTCGGCCAGGAAATCGGCGTCGATCATGCAGGTTTCGGGGGTGCAATGAGTCGCCGCCGCCGGATCGCGCAGCGGGGCCGCGATCCGCTCCATCAGTCGCATGGACGAACCGAGACCGCGGTCGGCCAGCGAGCTCGTCGACGGGCTGTTGCGAATGCCGAACGCCTCGATCGCACGCACACCACGACGCACCAGATCGGCCACCACGCCCTGAATCAGCCGATGGGCTACATCGGCCTCCTCGTAGGGGAATTCGGCCTGCAGCGTGGTCAGCAGGACCGCGTCCGGGCTCACGGGGGAGGTGGGGAACAGGGTCGACCGGGGGACCGCGCTCGGCGGTGAGTACAGCGCGCAGCCTGCGATGTTGTTGTCCACATGCGCCAGCTGACCGCACGAGCCCCACTCGAGCATCACGGTCGAGAGCCAGGCTTCCTTCTCGAAGACCGGATCGCTGAAAGCGTGTGAGTCGGCAGCGACGGCTGGATCGAGCTCCCAGAACACACACCGCCGGGTGTGCGCCGGGAGCTGATCGAGTCGATCGAGGGTCAATGCCGTGACGCTGGTCGACACCGCTCTGCTCAGCCTCCAGCTGTCCGATTCATCCACGCTCACGCCACATCACTATCCACAGTAATGCCGCCTCTTTCAATTATGTAGAAAGACTGGGAGTGCCCCGTCACAGTGACGTTTCGGGGCCGGATTGCTCCATCAGCGCCACAATGCGCTCGAGGTCTTCGACGGAACCGAACTCGACAACGATCTTGCCTTTA
Source organism: Nocardia sp. NPDC087230 (assembly GCF_044744725.1). NCBI lineage: Bacteria > Bacillati > Actinomycetota > Actinomycetes > Mycobacteriales > Nocardiaceae > Nocardia > Nocardia sp. NPDC087230. The sequence goes on along the minus strand of NZ_JBIUYV010000002.1, from coordinate 1,017,047 downwards.
CGCTTTCCGAGGCTGACCGTGACCCGGGTGTCGTAGGAGCCCGACAGCCGTTCGGCCACTTCTTGCAGACCCGGCATGTGGATCGGCTTACGCTTCGGCGCCGGGGGAGCGACCTCCGAGGGATTGCGGTTCGCCAGCGTCACCGCTTCCTCGGTGGCCCGGACCGACAGTCCCTCGGCGACGATCCGCGCCGCCAACACTTCCTGTGCGTCGGCTCCGGCATCCAAGCCGAGCAGCGCCCTGGCGTGTCCGGCCGAGAGCACCCCGGCGGCCACCCGACGCTGCACGGGGATCGGCAGCTTCAGCAATCGGATCATATTCGTCACCACCGGTCGCGAACGACCGATTCGCGAGGCCAATTCCTCGTGGGTGACATCGAATTCCTCGAGCAGCTGCTGATACGCGGCCGCCTCTTCGAGTGGGTTCAGCTGCACGCGGTGGATGTTCTCCAGCAGTGCGTCGCGCAGCATCGAGCCGTCGGCGGTGTCGCGGATGATCGCCGGAATCGTCGTCAGTCCGGCTTCCTGGCATGCGCGCCACCGGCGCTCGCCCATGACCAACTGGAACTTGTCGACACCCGGCTCGACCCGCCGCACCACGATCGGCTGCATCAGGCCGAACTCGCGGATCGAGTGCACCAGCTCCGCCAGCGCCTCCTCCTCGAAGACCTGCCGCGGCTGCTTCGGGTTCGGCTCGATCTGCTCGGCAGGCACCTCGCGGTAGACCGCGCCGCCGGGGGAGACGAGGTCTTCCTCCGGTTCGGGCTCGGCATCCGGGACGCGATGCAGGAACGCCTCGGCCGGCTGCGGGCCGATCGGGTTGATCCCGATGACGCTCGCCGCGGCACTGCTGAGGCCCGGCGCCGTCGCTGCCGGACCCGTCGGGATCAGTGCGGCCAACCCGCGCCCGAGACCGCCCTTTTTCGCCTGACTCATCGGCTACCGATCCCTTCCTCGTTCCAACACACCACTACGACGCGTCCTGGCGGAGCTGGGCGCGGGCGGCGAGCTCACGCCCCGCGTCCAGGTAGCTCATCGCACCGCGGGAGCCTGGATCATAATCGAGCACGGTCATCCCGTAGCCCGGCGCCTCCGAGACCTTCACGCTGCGCGGAATCATCGACTTGAGGACGACGTCGCCGAAGTGGTTGCGCACTTCCTCGGCCACCTGGTCGGCCAGTTTGGTGCGGCCGTCGTACATCGTCAGCAGGACGGTGGAGACGTGGAGCTCGGGGTTGAGGTGTGCCTGCACCAGCCCGATATTGCGGAGCAGCTGACCGACGCCCTCCAGCGCGTAGTACTCGCACTGGATCGGGATCAGCACCTCCTTGGCCGCCACGAGCGCGTTGACCGTGAGCAGGCCGAGCGACGGCGGGCAATCGATGAGGACGTAGTCGATGTCGTACCCGGCCATCGCCGCTTCGTGGATCGCGGCCTTCAGCCGCCCCTCCCGGGCAACCATCGAGACGAGCTCGATCTCGGCGCCGGCGAGGTCGATCGTGGCGGGCACGCACAGCAGTCGCTCGCTGTGCGGACTCTGCTGAATCGCGTCCTTGACGGTCACCTCACCGATCAGCAGTTCGTAGCTGGACGGCACCCCGGAGTGATGCGCGACGCCCAGCGCCGTGCTCGCGTTGCCCTGCGGATCGAGATCGACGACAAGAACCGTCATGCCCTGGTGCGCTAGCGCCGCAGCGAGATTGACCGTCGTCGTGGTTTTACCCACGCCGCCCTTCTGGTTGGCGATGGTGATGATCCGTTGCTCGCGGGGTTTCGGCACAGTGACCTTTCCTGGATGCAGAATCTGGCTGGCGCGTTGCGCTTCCGCCGCGATCGGGGTCTCGGCCGGGGAGATGTGCCCGAAAGGAGTGTTCCCGAACGTCTCCGCGTCGAAGTTGCTGGAATCCAGCATCCCCGGGACCCGCGACGCTGTTTCCCGTGAAACATTCGCCGGACCGCTCGACATAGACAGCTCCTAACCCGAGAAACTTCAGATCACGTTCTCCCGACCGAGCGTCGGCGCCGTGTCATCACAAACAAGATCGGCGGCGTCCGGCCACTGCCACGGTGGCTCCCGGCGCGCACGCCCGACTCTGAACAGCTTGCCAGCACTACGACCGATAGGAAAGCTGAATCGCGGCACGCCGAGAAGGACACACCCAAGTTCGCGCAAATCACTTTCCGGATCAATGTTTCACGGGAAACACGGGGGAGTGGCGGGTCTGAAATCGTCGGGCCGACCAGAGTTTCCGACCCGGTCCTGGGCCCTGTGTCGCCACCCCCTTGGCCTTTCGCGAGATGGTGACGTGTCGGGACAGGCCCTCGGTCCGTCATCAGATCCCTACTCTCCGAGGCTCCACTGCGGCCGGGCCACACCGGTGTCGCGACGTCCGGCGAGGACAGGCGTGTGCCACGGCAGTCGGGACTCGACGCCGAGACCAAGGGAGTCGGTGGCGGGCAAGAGCCGCCGGAGCTCCATCGACCGGCCTCCGCCCTCTTCGGATCGACGACATGGCACGACACTTTGCCGCCCTGTCCTCAACACCGCGCTGTCCCCGGCGCCGTGCTGTCCCCGGCGCCGTGCTGTCCCCGGCGCCGTGCTGTCCCCGGCGCCGTGCTGTCCCCGGCGCCGTGCTGTCCCCGGCGCCGCGCTATCCCCGGCGCCGCGCTATCCCCGGCGCCGCGCTATCCCCGGCGCCGCGCTATCCCCGGCGCCGTGCTGTCCGCGTGCAGTGGTCTTGGTGGCGCGTGACCTCCGTGCCGCGCAATCCCGTGCCGCGCAATCCTCGGGGCGGTCTTTGCGGCGCGAAACCTCCGTGCCGCGTTATCCCGCGGCGCACGGTCTTCGTGGCGCACGGTCTTCGTGGCGCACGGTCTTCGTGGCGCACGGTCTTCGTGGCGCACGGTCTTCGTGGCACACGGTCCTCGGAATGGCCGACACATCCAATCTCCCATCCCGATCGGCGCGTTCGCATGGTGCGCAGCCTTCGTCGCGCGTCGTCTTCGTGGCACGCCGCCCCGTGATGCGCTGTCTTCGTGGTGTGCGCTGTCTTCGTGGCGCCAGGCTGCGGGCCGCCTGTCCGTATGCCAGCTGTCCGCGCGCCCCACGGATGCCACAGCTTCTGGCCGCGCAGCGGGATTGAGACGACGGCACCCATGGCGGCATCACCACTACTATGTCGAGGCGGTCGAATGTCCGGCCACCGCACGGAGACCGACGGTGGTTCCCGCAGCCAAGCTGTTCGACCCGCATCCACTGCGCCCACCGTGTTCGGGGCCCAAATCACTCCGCGAGCGCTGGCATGGGCGCGCCAATCCGTCGACGCCACCGAACAACCAGAGCAGATGAAACCTGGAACCTCGGAGCAGTCTTTTCGGATACCGACCGACGGCGGCCCTGTCCGATCAAGCGACCGCCTGCCTCGGCGACATCGAACCCGACACCAGCGAAAGACCTCCAGACTCTCACCCCACCACGAGAGTCCCTACACGGAGACCGAACTGAATGAGCAACCCAGCGCACCACTCCACACCCAACAACCCGCACAGCGCGCAGCCACCCACTCCACACCCAAGGTCCCACCCCACACCTCCTGAGCCACTCCGCACACCCAGCAGTCCACTCCACACACCCAGCGGTCCACTCCACGCCCGGCATCCGCACCGCACCCCAGCCCCCAACCCACGCCCGGCCGTCCGCACCCGCACCGCACCAGCGCCCTAAGTCCCGTACCGGCTCCCAGCGCTCCGCACCCGTCATCCACACCACACCCAGCACCCCACGTCCCGTACCCGGCTCCCGCCTCCACACCCACCGGTCCGCACCACACCCACCGGTCCGCACCACACCCACCGGTCCGCACCACACCCACCGGTCCGCACCACACCCACCGGTCCGCACCGCACCCGGTGGTCCGGCACCCGCGCGCAGCGGTCTTCTCCCCACACCTGGCGTTCCGTACCGCACCCGGCGGCCCACACCCACATGGCGATCCATTCCATATCCCGCGGCCCACCCGCTCCGCAGCCACCGAGAACGTTCGGGCGACCGGGACCGGCGGGCTCATCGCTCACGACTTCGCCGACGACGACGTATCACTGGCATCGTCCGACCGACGCACTCTGCCCCGCGACTTCCTACCCACCGACCATGCTCTCCGCTCACGGGCGGCGTGGGCCGAGACTGGGCAGGGCGCGATCCCGAATAGCGATCGGCATCGAACTCGGCGATCGACTCCTCGCAGTCGGCAGATCGCATAGATCGCGATCGGCTATCTGGCCGGCCACTGACTCGCGGACGATGCAGGGCATCCTGTTCTGCCAGGGAGCTGGGTTGCCGCTGCCCGTCGAGTACCGCGGCGTCGGTCCGCCACAAGAGTCCGGGGCATGTGGTCCGGGCGAGGTGCTCAACGTCCGAACTGGCGGCGCACACTACGAATCGATCAGCGCTGCCGACAGTCACTGCTCGCGGGCCGACTCGATGTGGATGCGTTCGGTCTGGACAGCAGCCGCCCAGCGGCCGATGCGGCGGTTGATCGTCTCGGAGTACCTGGTCCGGCAATGAGTTCGGGAGGTGGGCGGCAGTGATCCACTCGCCCCAGCGGCCCGCACCCCACCCCGCCGCCCCGCACTCAGCCGCCCACTCCATACTCGGCGGCCCGCACCGCATCCGACGAACCGGTCTCAGACCGACGATCTGCTCCGCCCCCGACGATCCGGCCCCGCCCGGCGGCCCGCTCCGCACCCGACGATCCGGCCCCGCCCGGCGGCGCGCTCCCGCCCCCGACGATCCGACCCCGCCCGGCGGCGCGCTCCCGCCCCCGACGATCCGACCCCGCCCGGCGGCGCGCTCCCGCCCCCGACGATCCGACCCCACCCGACGGCCCGCTCCGCACCCGACGATCCGGCCCCACCCCAGCCACTCGCCCCGCACCCCGGCCAGCCCGCGCCACTCCCGCCAAGTCACGCTGCGCGCAGCACCCCATTCCACACCCCGCGATTCACAGCGCTTCAACGATCAGCACCACCCCAGCGATCCCGCACCTCGCCCCGACCCGCACGCGCCCACCAACTCCCGCACCCGGCCTGGCGGCCACGCCACGGCGGGCTACCCGCAACGCACCGATCGGCACCGTATCAAGCAATCCATCGAGCTGCGGAGAACGCGGAGCAAAGCCCACCCCTACCGAGAATTCATAGACCAGGATCCCCTCGACTGCACGGACCTACTACGAAGTCGATCCGACAGACGAAATCCGGCGAGCGACTACCCAGGCCGCACTGCGCCAGATCCGGTTCCACCGGCTGTACGTTCCACGTGAAACAACGCGACGGAGCAGTTCTTGACGCTTCGGCGCAGATAACGAATTTCCGCCCGACTCGGCGGCAGGCAACCAACACCCTCGGGCAGTTTCGTCACGTTACGAAATGTGAACTATCGCTTCCGCGACTTCTTCTCCGCGCTCGCGACCTTCCGCCCACTCCGACGCGTCGGACGCTCGGCGCGGGGGAGCAGCTCGGCGCTGATCACCAGAGTCGGCACCTCGACGATCCCGGCACCGCACCCGACCACGCGGAGATCGGTGGCACCATCGCGGATCAGTTCGGCGCCGTCGCGCTCGAGTTCCTCGGCGGCACTCGTTCCCTTGAGAGCGAGCATCCGACCGTGATCACGGAGGAGGGGGAGCGACCAATGGGCGAGCTTCGCGAGAGGGGCGACCGCGCGGGAGGTGACCACGTCCGCGCCGCCGGCTTCCTTGATGACACCGGACTGCTCGGCCCGTCCGCGAACGACGGTCACATTCTTGAGTCCGGCTTCTTCGATGAACTCACCCAGGAACACCGTGCGCCGCAGCAGCGGCTCGACGAGGGTGATGCGGAGATCGGGCCGGGCAATGGCCAACGGGATGCCGGGGAGTCCGGCGCCGCTGCCGACATCGACGACGGACGCGCCCTCGTCGATCAGCTCGCCGACCACCGCGCAGTTGAGGATGTGCCGCTCCCAGAGGCGGGGGACTTCGCGCGGGCCGATGAGTCCGCGCTCCACGCCGGCGGTGGCCAGTGCCGCGCAGTAGCGGCGGGCGAGGTCCAGGCGGTCGCCGAAGATCCGCGCGGCAGCGGCGGGCGGGTCCAACTCGGCGGACAGCGCACCCAGTTCGAGTTCCACGTGAAACATCCTTCCGAGTGGTGGTCGATCGCAATAGGGCATGAATAAGGCCCCCGGTCCGAGACCGGAGGCCCTATCACACCAAACGTGGTCGCGGCGGAATCAGCCTACTCGGGCACTACCACCACATGACGATTCGGCTCGACACCTTCGCTCTCGCTCGCCACACCGTCGATGTCGGCGACGGCGTCGTGCACGATCTTGCGCTCGAACGGAGTCATCGCCGACAGTGCCTCGGGCTGGCCCGACTCGAGCACGCGCTTCGCCGCGGCGACACCGAGCTCGCTCAGGTCGGTGCGACGCTGAGCGCGCCAGCCGGCCACATCGAGCATCAGGCGGCTGCGGACGCCGGTCGCCTGCTGCACGGCCAGGCGGGTCAGCTCCTGCAGCGCGTCGAGAACTTCGCCGTTGCGTCCGACGAGCTTGGTCAGATCGCGGCCGCCATCGATGCTCACGACGGCGCGGTCGCCCTCGACATCGAGGTCGATGTCGCCGTCGAAGTCGAGCACGTCCAGCAGCTGCTCGAGGTAGTCGCCCGCGATCTCGCCCTCTTCGATCAACGCTTCTTCGGCGTCGTTCACGACGTCAACAGTCGTCGCCACAGTGGCGTCCCCTCCGTCGGTCTCGGTCTCAACAGTCATTGGATTCCTCTATCTGATCGCCACTCAGCGCTTACGCTTCTGGTTCGCGCGGCCGCGGTTACCCGGCCGCTTCTGACCGCCCGGCCTGCGCTGGCCGCCACCCTGCTTGGCGGCCTGCTTGGCGGTGCCGTTGGTCGCGGCGGTGCCGTTCGTCGAGGCGGTGTCGTCGGCCGGGGCATCCTGTTTCTTGCGGACGTCGACCGGCTTGGCGCCGGGCTTGGGCGCGTTCTGTGCGCGCAGCTCCAGCTTCTTCGCCTTCTTCTCTTCCTCTTCCTTCTCCATGCGGCCGAACACCAGGTGCTGCTGACCGTAGGTCCAGATGTTGTTGGCCACCCAGTAGATCAGGATGCCGATCATCAGGAAGGGACCACCGACGAGCACGCCGAGCGGGAAGACCCACAGCGACAGCTTGTTCATGATCGCGGCCTGCGGGTTGGCGGCGGCTTCCGGCGTCTGCCGCTGGACGGAGGCGCGGGCGTTGAAGTGGGTCGCCAGACCGGCGATGACCATCAGCGGGATCGCGACGAGGGCGATGCTCAGCTTGGTCGGCGTGCCACCCCACTCGGCGAAGGCCGACAGCTCACTCTGCGGCATGGTGATGAACGACGCGATCGGGGCGCCGAAGATACGGGCGCTCAGGAACGACTGGACGTCGGCCGCGCTGAAGATGTAGTTCGGGGTGTGTGCGTTGTCGTACGCGGACATCCCCAGCTGGCCGAAGCCGTGGCCGGTGCGGTTGAACGAACGCAGCACGTGGAAGAGACCGAGGAAGACCGGCACCTGCACGAGGACCGGCAGACAGCCCATCAGCGGGTTGAAGCCGTGTTCCTTCTGCAGCTTCTGCATCTCCCGCGCCATGGTCTCGCGGTCGTTCTTGTACTTCTTCTGCAGCTCCTTGATCTGAGGCTGCAGCTCCTGCATCTGCTTGGTGGTGCGCACCTGCTTCACGAACGGCTTGTACAGCACGAGCCGCAGCGTGAAGACCAGGAAGACGATGGCGAGGCTCCAGGCGAGCCCACTGTCGGCTCCGAACACGAAGCCGAAGGCTTTGTGCCAGAACCACAGAATCGCGGATACCGGCCAATAGATGATGTCGAGCACGGCTCTAGGTACTCCCGTCGTTCGTATCGCCGATCAGCGCGGGCGATGACTTTGTGCAGGCATTCGACCCGCGCTCTGGCACGGGATCCCACCCTCCAGGGTGCCAGGGCGCGCATTTCGCGAGGCGCACGACCGTCAGTGCCGATCCGACGACCAGCCCGCGCGTGCGCAGAGCGGTCACCGCGTATTCACTGCAGGTGGGAGTGAACCGGCAGATCGGCATCCGGGTGGGGGAGACATAGGTCCGGTACAGCTCGATCAGGAAGATCAGCGCGTTCGCGGGTAAGCGGGTGAGGGTCCTCATCGCCGCTCACCGGCCGGGGTGCGACCGAGCGCGGGCTCCGGAGCACTACGCAAACCGAGCTTGCGTAGTCCGGTGCGCAGCTGGCGCAGCAACTCGGCGGAGTCGGCGGTGGCCGCACCGGGCAGCGCCCGAATAACGACATCGGTACCGGCCGGCAATTCGTCGACGATCTGGGCGCACATATGACGCAGGCGGCGGGCCACCCGGTGGCGAACCACCGCGTTACCCACCGCCTTGCTCACAATCAGCCCGAACCGCGGACCGCCTACCCGGATCAGGGAATCGACGTCGGCGACATCGTCGTACGTGTGCGTGAACGCGTGTACGACGAGATCTCGCCTCCCGATTCGCTGACCGCGGCGCACCGTGCGGGAGAATTCGGCACGGTGGTGCAACCGATACGGCTCAGGCAACACCCGAGCGTCCGACTACGCGCGATCAGGCAGTCAGTTCGGCACGGCCCTTACGGCGACGCGCCGAAACGATGGCGCGACCCGCACGGGTGCGCATCCGGAGGCGGAAGCCGTGCACGCGCGCCCGACGACGGTTGTTCGGCTGGAACGTCCGCTTGCCCTTGGCCACGGTCAACACTCCTCGAGTTGGTGGGCACCGTTCGGCGCCCGAAGTCTGTTCAATGATTCGGATGTCTGCGCAGCGGACCGCGGTCTACACGCAGAAAGCCTTGGCGATCGACGTGCAGCACACAGCCGCCACCGCGCCAAGGGGTGACTGTACGAGGGTACTGATACCGCCACGCAGGGTCAAACTCGGCCCCCAAAGCACGTGCGCCAGGCACGATGTCCAGATTACCGGACCCCGCCGCCTCGCCCCGAGCTGGGCCGACCTGGGGCGACACGCCCGGGACGCACTGACGCATCCGGGGACTTTTCGTGAGTTCGTCCACACCTCTGGCCTTCTGCGGCGGGGGCGGCTAACCTCTGTAGCCGGGGGATTGCTGAAGAACCGCAGGTCCAGCCCCATTCACTGCCACACGCTGGCAGATTCCCTCTATCCCCAGGTTTGTCCACATCTGTGGATAATTGTGTGGAAAGACGGCCGGAGTGGCATATTCGTAGGGCCGACGGTGCCCGCGCCGCAGTCCGGATTCTGGGACCGCACGGCGTTCGAACCGGCTTCGGTTGTACGCAGGATCACTGGATTCCACCTGTTCACAGGTGATTGTCCGCGTGCGCCCGGCCGTGGGCCCCAACAAACCGGTCCGGGGAGGACGCTGCATGGACGACGAGCAGAATGTGCTGGCCACCGTATGGCCTGAGGTGGTCGCCGAGCTCACCACCGGCTCGGCCGACGGCGCCATCCCCGCGGTCAGCCGCGCGCAGCAGGCCTGGCTGAAACTGGTCAAACCGCTCACCGTCGCCCAGGGCTTCGCGTTGCTGTCGGTTCCGTCCTCGCTGGCCCAGGAAGCAATCGAGCGTGATCTGCGCGAGCCGATCCTGCGATCGCTGGGGCGTCGGCTCGGGCCGCAGGTGGAGGGTTTGGGTGTCCGCATCGCCGCGCCGAGCCCGGCCGCGGGGGAGCGGGCCGGCAATTCGCCGCGGCACGCCAGGATGACGAGCCGGCCGGAGCGCCCGCGCGAGCAGGTGCGCCCGCCGACCGGTTATCCCGGTCCCGATTTCAGTGTTCCCGACTACGCCGCGCGCGGTGAGTACGGCCGGCCCCGCTACGGTGCCGGCGAGTACCCCGCGGGCAATGGTGAGTACGGCAACGACTACCAGGGTGGGCAGGAATATCAGCCCACCGGTGACTACGGCAACAGCTACGGCGGCCGCGAGTACCCCGCGCAGCCGGGCGAGTACGGCGAGCGGCCCGACTATGCCGGTCATCGGGAGTACCAGGCCGAGCCGGAATACCGGCAGCCCGAACCGGAATACCCGGCGCAGCCCGAATACCAGCAGCAGCCGGAGTACGCGCCGGCGCCGGAATACGGCCAGGCGCCGGAGTTCCAGCCCGAGCGCGCCGAGTTCCCCGGCACCGATTTCGAACCGACCGCGGTCTATCCGGTTCCCGACTTCGCCAACGGCGAGTTCGGCGGTCGCGCGGAGTTCCGTAGCGCGCGCCCGGATCAGCGCCCGGCCGACGCCGCCCCGCCCGCCCGGCGGGAGCAGTCCGGTTCGCCCCGGCGTGAGCACATCCCGCCCGGCCAGGAGTCGCTGTTCACCCCCGACCCGCCGCCGCAGCGCGCGCCGAGCCGGGGCCGGGGTCCGCAGTCGGAGGAGCCGATCGCCGCGCGGGCCGAGGAGGCACCCACCGAGGCCGCGCCGGAACCGCTGCGGCCGGGTACGCCCGGTGCCGAGCCCGCGGACGACGAGCCGGTGGTCGACGCCCGCAACAACTGGCCGACCTACTTCAACAAGTCGCCCGAGGCCCCGCCGCAGGCGTCGTCCTCGGCGAGCCTGAACGCCAAGTACACGTTCGAGACGTTCGTCATCGGCGCGTCCAACCGGTTCGCGCACGCGGCCGCGGTCGCGATCGCGGAAGCGCCGGCCCGGGCCTACAACCCGCTGTTCGTCTGGGGTGCGTCGGGTCTGGGCAAGACGCACCTGCTGCACGCGGCGGGGCACTACGCGCAGCGACTGTTCCCCGGCATGCGGGTGAAGTACGTCTCCACCGAGGAGTTCACCAACGACTTCATCAACAGCCTGCGCGACGATCGCAAGGTCGCGTTCAAGCGTCGCTACCGCGAGACCGACATCCTGCTGGTCGACGACATCCAGTTCATCGAGGGCAAGGAAGGCATCCAGGAGGAGTTCTTCCACACCTTCAACACCCTGCACAACGCGAACAAGCAGATCGTCGTCTCCTCCGACCGCCCGCCCAAGCAGCTGGCGACCCTGGAGGAGCGGCTGCGGACCCGCTTCGAGTGGGGCCTGATCACCGATGTGCAGCCGCCCGAACTGGAGACCCGCATCGCGATCCTGCGCAAGAAGGCGCGGATGGACCGGCTCGATGTGCCGCACGACGTGCTCGAACTGATCGCCAGCCGGGTGGAGCGCAATATCCGTGAGCTCGAGGGCGCGCTGATCCGGGTGACGGCCTTCGCCTCGCTCAACGGTCAGCCGCTGGATCTCTCGCTGGCCGAGGTCGTGCTGCGCGATCTCATGCCCGACACCGCGGCGCTGGAGATCAACGCGGCGACGATCATGGCTGTCACCGCCGAGTACTTCAACACGACGCTCGAGGAACTGACCGGGCCTGGCAAGGCCAGGCCGCTGGCGCAGGCCCGGCAGATCGCGATGTACCTGTGCCGCGAGCTCACCGATCTGTCGCTGCCCAAGATCGGGCAGGCGTTCGGTCGCGACCACACGACGGTGATGTACGCGGAGAAGAAGGTGCGCAAGGAGATGACCGAGCGACGCCGTGTCTACGACCAGGTGCAAGAACTCACAGCCCGGATCAAACAGCGCTCGCGCTGATTTCATCCACACCCTCGAACACCGCCCTGACCTGGGGCGGTGTTCTTTTTTGCCTTGTGGATTCCTCGAGGAATCCCTGTGGAGTCCTCGAGGAATCCACCGGTTGTGCACCGATCGGCGCACAGGGGCTGGGGAGCGATCTGGGAGTGTTCGCTCACAGGGAGTTGTCCACATCGTCCACAGCCGGATCCACTCACACCTCCACGGTCACCCCGACCTGCGACGTCGGCGGATCTGCCCTGTGGATTCCTCGAGGAATCCGTGTGGAGTCCTCGAGGAATCCACCTGGTTGCCACCACCCTGCCCCCGCGTGTGAACAACAGGGTGAATCCGGTGGAACAACTCGAGGACTACTCGAGGATGGAAATGGGACAACTTCGTGCGTCCACAGACGCTCCCGGTTCATCCTCGAGACACCCCACGGCCATCCCCATGCCGACGTGCGCTCTGACCTGCGGATTCGGCCGAAGTCCACAGATTCCACAGTGCCTACTACTACTTCAGTTCTATTTCTTGAAGAGATCTCTTCAAAACAAGGTGTGTGGAAAGTCGGTCGGAGAGGCTCGGCTCAGTCGGTGCTCCACTCACAAGCGGCAAGGAGGAGAGGGGACGGGTAGCGAGGGCTCGATCGGCAGGGAGGGTCGATGCGGACTTCCCGCGATGCCCGGGTACCGTTTGGTTGTCGGCTTGTTGTGCGAGACTCAGTGCGCGGCCGACGCAGCACCTCAACTCCGCTGAACACCCCGCACACGGATTCGAAACTCGGAGAGGACAAATCGGGCGATGGAGCTTGCGAGCATGAAGTTTCGGGTCGCCCGAGAGGATTTCGCCGAGTCGGTGGCCTGGGTGGCGCGCAGCCTGCCCTCCCGTCCTCCGGTGCCCGTTCTGGGTGGTGTGCTGCTGGTCGCCGACGAGAACGGCCTGACGGTCTCCGGCTTCGACTACGAGGTCTCCGCGCAGATGCGGGTGGCCGCCGAGGTCGCCGGTCCCGGCCAGGTGCTGGTCTCGGGCCGACTGCTCGCCGACATCACCAAGGCGCTGTCCAACAAGCCGGTCGATGTCTCCGTCGACGGCACCCGCGTGCTCATCGCCTGCGGTAGCGCCAAGTTCTCCCTGCCGACCATGCCGGTCGAGGACTATCCCCAGCTGCCCGAGGTGCCGCAGCAGACCGGTGAGCTCGGTGTCGATGTGTTCGCCGAGGCGGTCGGTCAGGTCGCCGTCGCCGCGGGCCGCGACGACACGCTCCCCATGCTCACCGGCATCCGGGTCGAGATCGAGGGCAACGATGTCGTCCTCGCCGCCACCGACCGCTTCCGCCTGGCCGTGCGGCACCTGCAGTGGCAGCCCACCCGCTCCGACATCGAGACCGCCGTGCTCATCCCGGCGCGCACACTGTCCGAAGCCGCCAAGACCCTCGGTGCCGCCGACGCGCCCGTGCAGCTGTCGCTGGGCAGCGGTGGCGGGGCCGACGGCCTGCTCGGCATCGTCAACGCGGGCCGGCGCACCACCACCCGCCTGCTCGACGCGGAATTCCCCAAGTTCCGCCAGTTGCTCCCCAAGGAGCACACCTCCATCGCCACGCTGCCCGTCGCGGCGCTGTCCGAGGCGATCAAGCGCGTCGCCCTGGTGGCCGAGCGCGGTGCCCAGGTGCGTCTGGAGTTCTCCACCGACGGCGTGCTGCTGTCGGCGGGTGGGGACGACGCGGGCCGCGCCGAGGAATGGCTGGAGGCCGATTTCCGCGGTGAGCCGCTGACCATCGCCTTCAACCCCGGCTACCTGACCGAGGGACTGTCGGCGCTGCACGCGGAGCGGGTCACCTTCGGGTTCACCACCCCGAGCCGTCCCGCCGTGCTGCTGCCCGCCTCCGACGAGGAGCCCAAGGTGCTCGAGTCGGGTGCGTTCGCGGCGCTGGAGAGCCAGTACATCTACCTGCTGATGCCGGTCCGGCTGCCCGGCTGAGCCGGCCCGCCCGCGTAATCCGGCATGTTCATTCGTGCGCTGTCGGTCCGTGATTTCCGGTCGTGGGAACACGCCGAGCTCGAGTTGTCCCCAGGGCGCACGGTGCTGTTGGGGGCCAATGGCAACGGCAAGACCAATCTGCTCGAGGCGATCGGTTATCTGGCGACGCTGGGGTCGCATCGGGTCTCCGCCGACGCGCCGCTGATCCGGATGGGGGCGACCCAGGCCCGGATCGGGGCGACCGTGGTGAACACGGGCCGCGAATTGCGCGTCGATGTGGAGCTCAAGCAGGGCAGCGCCAACCGGGCCCAGATCAACCGGTCGCCGGTGCGCCGGTCCAGGGAGATCCTCGGGATTCTGCAGACCGTGCTGTTCGCGCCGGAGGATCTGTCGCTGGTGCGCGGCGATCCGGGGGAGCGCCGACGGTTCCTCGACGAGTTGTGCACAGCCCGCCTGCCCAGGCTGGCCGGCGTGCGCGCCGACTACGACAAGGTGCTGCGCCAGCGCTCGGCGCTGTTGAAAACCGCTGGGCGCCATGTCCGTTCCCGCGCCGATCTGAGCACCCTCGACGTGTGGGACGGGCATCTGGCCGAGCACGCCTCGGTGCTGCTGGCCCAGCGATTGCGCCTGGTCCACGACCTGTATCCGTATCTGGCACAGGCATATCGATCGATCGCGCCCGAATCACGGCCCGCGGCAATCGCTTATCGCTCGGGATATCTGCCGCCCGAACTCCTCGATCCGGCGCGCGAGCCGGGGGCCGACGACGTGGCGCACCTGCACGAGATCGTGCTGCGCGAGCTGGCCGCCGCCAGGAGCCGGGAACTCGAGCGCGGGGTGTGCCTGGTCGGCCCGCACCGCGACGACCTCGAGCTGCTTCTCGGCAGCTCGCCCGCGAAGGGCTTCGCCAGTCACGGTGAGTCCTGGTCGTTCGCGCTGGCGCTGCGGCTGGCCTCGTTCGAACTGCTGCGCAGCGCGGGCACCGAGCCGGTGCTGCTGCTCGACGACGTGTTCGCCGAACTGGATCGGCGCAGGCGGACCGCGCTGGCCGAGGTGGCCGCCGGCGCGGAGCAGGTGCTCATCACCGCGGCGGTGGCCGAGGACGTGCCGGCCGAGCTGGCCGCCGAACCGCTGCGGGTGCAAACGACCGGCGAAGCCGATCGGCGTACCTCACGAATCGTCGCCGAGGTGGCCGAACAACCGGAAGATATGCACAGATAGCGATAGTTATCAACAGCAGCCTGTGGAAAACCGGCAACATGCTGGACATATGCCGGATCGGCCTGGACGGCGCTGTCGGCGCTCCGGCGTAGACTCAGTCCGCACTCGGCCAGCCTCGACACCGGAAGGAACCAAGGTGAGCGAAGAGCCCGAACCGGAGCTGCGCGGGATCGATCTGGCCCGGCGCGCGCTGGAGGAGGCCAGGGCCGCTGCCAAGGCCAGCGGCAAGTCGGTCGGCCAGGGCCGGGCGTCCCCGGTCCGCAAGCTGCGCGCGGGTGGACGCAGGCGCACCGGCTGGTCCGGCGCAGGTCCCGACCCCCGTGATCCCCAGCTGTTGTCGGCCCTGACCGGGTCGATCGCGAAGAGTCGTGGCTGGTCGGGCAAGGTGGCCGAAGGCATGGTGTTCGGCCGGTGGACCAGTGTGGTCGGGGAGGATATCGCCTCGCATGCCACCCCGGTGACGCTGGAGGGCGGCGTGCTCAAGATCGCCGCCGAGTCCACCGCGTGGGCCACCCAGCTGCGCATGCTGCAGGGCCAGATCCTGGCCAAGATCAATGCCGCGGTCGGTCAGGGCGTGGTCACCTCGCTGCGGATCACCGGGCCCGCCGCGCCGAGCTGGCGCAAGGGCGAACGACACATCAAGGGCCGCGGGCCACGCGACACCTACGGATAGCCGGGCGGTGACCGGGGCGAGTTGCCTTGTGGCCGCAACGCTCTCGGGCCCCGAGTTTTGTACATGTGGACAAAACCTGTGGATAACTCGGAGCGGCCTCGGGGGCGGTCGATCGCGTTTCACGTGGAACCGCCGAACGCAAGTCTCACGCCAGTTCTGCCGGGCGGAAATCTCCGGAAGGCGGAATCTTGTCACCGTAGACCGATTTCTTGCATTCACGGCGGCGTCAGGGGTGTCGTAGGTGCACTGTAAGTTGGGCTTACCAGTAGGATGGTGACGTAACCAGCGGCGAACCCTCGACGCGTGCTGTGCAGTCCGCGTGCTGCCCGATCGCTGCGACAGGGATCAGCAAGTAAGGAGAGCTACCGACAAGTGGCTGCCAACGACTCCAACGCATCGGGCAACAAGCAGGGCTACGGTGCCTCCTCCATCACAGTCCTCGAAGGCCTCGAAGCGGTGCGCAAGCGCCCTGGCATGTACATCGGTTCCACCGGTGAACGCGGCCTCCACCACCTCATCTGGGAGGTTGTGGACAACTCGGTCGACGAGGCGATGGCCGGCTACGCGACGCGGGTCGACGTCACGCTGCTGGAGGACGGCGGTGTCGAGGTCATCGACGACGGCCGCGGTATCCCCACCGCCATGCACGCGCAGGGCATTCCGACCGTCGAGGTCGTCATGACGCAGCTGCACGCCGGCGGCAAGTTCGACTCCGACTCCTACGCCGTCTCCGGTGGTCTGCACGGTGTCGGCATCTCGGTGGTCAACGCCCTGTCGTCCAAGCTGGAAGCCGAGATCGACACCGACGGCTACCACTGGGCCCAGACCTACAAGGACGCCAAGCCGGGCAAGCTCATCCAGGGCGAGCCGACCAAGCGCACCGGTACGACGATCCGATTCTGGGCCGACCCGGAGATCTTCGAGACCACCACCTACAACTTCGAGACGGTCGCGCGCCGCCTGCAGGAGATGGCGTTCCTCAACAAGGGCCTGACCATCACCCTCACCGACCAGCGCGTGAGCGAGTCCGACGTCACCGACGAGGTCGTCAGCGATACCGCCGAGGCGCCCAAGCACGCCGAGGAAGGCGTCGAGAAGCCGGTCGAGCACAAGGTCAAGACCCGCACCTACCACTACCCGGGCGGCCTGGTGGACTTCGTCCGCCACATCAACCGCACCAAGCAGGCCATCCACAACTCGGTGGTCGGCTTCACCGGCAAAGGCACCGGCCACGAGCTCGAGGTCGCGATGCAGTGGAACTCGGGCTACTCCGAGTCGGTCCACACCTTCGCCAACACGATCAACACCCATGAGGGCGGCACCCACGAAGAGGGCTTCCGCGCGGCGCTGACCACGGTGGTCAACAAGTACGCCAAGGAGAAGAAGCTCCTCAAGGAGAAGGACGGCAACCTCACCGGTGACGACATCCGCGAGGGCCTGGCCGCCATCGTGAGCGTCAAGGTCGGCGAGCCGCAGTTCGAGGGCCAGACCAAGACCAAGCTGGGCAACACCGAGGTCAAGTCGTTCGTGCAGCGCGCCTGCAACGAGCACCTGACGCACTGGTTCGAGGCCAACCCGGCCGACGCGAAGACCATCGTGCAGAAGGCGGTGTCCTCGGCGCAGGCTCGCGTGGCCGCGCGCAAGGCGCGTGAGCTGGTGCGCCGCAAGTCGGCCACCGACCTGGGCGGCCTGCCCGGCAAGCTGGCCGACTGCCGCTCCAAGGATCCGAGCAAGTGCGAGATCTACATCGTCGAGGGTGACTCCGCCGGCGGCTCGGCCAAGTCCGGCCGCGACTCGATGTACCAGGCGATCCTGCCGCTGCGCGGCAAGATCATCAACGTCGAGAAGGCCCGCATCGACCGCGTCCTCAAGAACAACGAGGTCCAGTCGATCATCACCGCGTTCGGCACCGGCATCCACGACGAGTTCGATATCGCGAAGCTGCGCTACAACAAGATCATCCTGATGGCCGACGCCGACGTCGACGGCCAGCACATCGCGACCCTGTTGCTCACGCTGCTGTTCCGGTTCATGCGCCCGCTGGTCGAGCACGGGCACGTGTTCCTGGCCCAGCCGCCGCTGTACAAGCTCAAGTGGATGCGCACCGACCCGGAGTTCGCCTACTCCGACCGCGAGCGCGACGCGCTGCTCGAAGCCGGTCTGGCCGCGGGCAAGAAGATCAACAAGGACGACGGCGTCCAGCGTTACAAGGGTCTGGGCGAGATGAATGCCAAGGAGCTGTGGGAAACCACCATGGATCCGTCGGTGCGGGTGCTTCGTCAGGTGACGCTCGACGACGCGGCCGCGGCCGACGAGCTGTTCTCCGTGCTCATGGGCGAAGACGTGGAGGCACGTCGCAGCTTCATCACCCGCAATGCCAAGGACGTCCGCTTCCTGGACGTGTAACCGGTGCTGCGCCGTAAGCGCGCGCCCGTGAAGCATGTCAGGCCCTCGAAGGAGATTTGATGACTGAGACCACGCTGCCGCCCTCCGGTGGTGCGGGCGACCGGATCGAACCGGTCGACATCCAGAACGAAATGCAGAGCAGCTACATCGATTACGCGATGAGCGTGATCGTGGGCCGCGCGCTGCCCGACGTGCGCGACGGCCTCAAGCCCGTGCATCGGCGCGTGCTCTACGCGATGTACGACAACGGCTACCGCCCCGACCGCGGCTATGTGAAGTCGGCCCGTCCGGTCGCCGAGACCATGGGTAACTACCACCCGCACGGCGACGCGTCGATCTACGACACCCTCGTGCGCATGGCGCAGCCCTGGTCGCTGCGCTACCCGCTGGTCGACGGCCAGGGCAACTTCGGTTCCCGCGGCAACGACGGCGCGGCCGCCATGCGATACACCGAGTGCCGCCTGACGCCGCTCGCGATGGAGATGCTGCGCGATATCGACAGCGAGACCGTCGATTTCGTCCCCAACTACGACGGTCGCTCGCAGGAGCCGACCGTGCTGCCCGCGCGCGTGCCCGCGCTGCTGATGAACGGCAGCAACGGCATCGCGGTCGGCATGGCGACCAACATCCCGCCGCACAACCTCAACGAGCTGGCCGAGGCCATCTACTGGGCGCTGGAGAACTACGACGCCGACGAGGAGACCACCCTCGCCGCGTGCATGGAACGGGTCAAGGGCCCGGACTTCCCGACCCACGGCCTGATCGTCGGCGGCCAGGGCATCCACGACGCCTACACCACCGGCCGCGGCTCGATCCGCATGCGCGGTGTGGTGGAGATCGAGGAGGGCAGCCGCGGGCAGACCCAGATCGTCATCACCGAGCTGCCGTACCAGGTCAACACCGACAACTTCATCAACTCGATCGCCGAGCAGGTCAAGGACGGCAAGATCGCGGGTATCTCCGATATCCACGACGAGTCCTCCGACCGTGTGGGCATGCGCATCGTGGTGACGGTCAAGCGCGACGCGGTCGCCAAGGTCGTGCTGAACAACCTGTACAAGCACACCCAGCTGCAGACCAGCTTCGGCGCGAACATGCTCTCGATCGTCGACGGCGTGCCGCGCACGCTGCGCCTGGATCAGATGATCCGGTACTACGTCGACCACCAGTTGGAAGTCATCGTCCGGCGCACCCGCTACCTGCTGCGCAAGGCCGAGGAGCGGGCCCACATCCTGCGCGGCCTGGTCAAGGCGCTCGACCTGCTCGACGAGGTCATCGCGCTGATCCGCCGCTCGGCCAACACCGACACCGCGCGCACCGGCCTGATGCAGCTGCTCGAGATCGACGACATCCAGGCCACCGCGATCCTGGACATGCAGCTGCGCCGCCTGTCCGCCCTGGAGCGGCAGCGGATCGTCGACGATCTGGCCAAGATCGAGCTCGAGATCGCCGACTACAAGGACATCCTGGAGAAGCCGGAGCGCCAGCGCGCGATCGTGCGCGACGAGCTGTCGGAGATCGTCGAGAAGTACGGCGACGACCGCCGGACCAGGATCATCGCCAACGACGGTGACGTCGCCGACGAGGACCTGATCGCCCGCGAGGACGTGGTCGTCACGATCACCGAGACCGGCTACGCCAAGCGCACCAAGACCGACCTGTACCGCTCGCAGAAGCGCGGCGGCAAGGGCGTGCAGGGCGCAGGCCTCAAGCAGGACGACATCGTCAAGCACTTCTTCGTGTCGTCCACCCACGACTGGCTGCTGTTCTTCACCAACAAGGGCCGGGTCTACCGGGCCAAGGCCTACGAGCTGCCCGAGGCCAACCGGACCGCGCGTGGTCAGCACGTGGCGAACCTGCTGGCGTTCCAGCCGGACGAGAAGATCGCCCAGATCATCCAGCTCAAGACCTACGAGGACGCGCCGTACCTGGTGCTCGCCACGCGCGCCGGCCTGGTGAAGAAGTCCAAGCTCACCGACTTCGACTCCAACCGGTCCGGCGGCATCGTCGCGGTGAACCTGCGCGACGACGACGAGCTGGTCGGCGCCGTGCTGTGCTCGGCCGACGACGATCTGCTGCTGGTCTCGGCGCACGGTCAGTCGATCCGCTTCTCCGCCACCGACGAGGCGCTGCGTCCGATGGGCCGCGCCACTTCCGGTGTGCAGGGCATGCGGTTCAACGCCGACGACGAATTGCTCTCGCTCAATGTGGTCCGCGAGGACACCTACCTTTTGGTGGCCACCGCGGGTGGGTATGCCAAACGTACGGCGATCGAGGAGTACACCGCGCAGGGTCGTGGCGGAAAAGGCGTATTGACAATTCAGTACGACCCGAAACGTGGCAGCCTGGTCGGTGCGCTCATCGTCGACGACGAGGACGAGTTGTACGCGATCACTTCCAGTGGTGGCGTCATCCGCACCGCAGCCAAGCAAGTTCGGAAAGCTGGACGCCAGACCAAGGGCGTGCGATTGATGAACCTCGCGGATGGCGATACCTTGCTAGCGATCGCGCGCAACGCCGACGAGCCCGATCCCGATCAGCTCACCGGCGACGCGGCTTCGGAGCAGTAACCCAACCAGCGGCGGCAACGAACGGATCTGAGGATTCCATTGACCACACCGAATCAGTCGAACGACGATCGGAACCAGACCAACGGCGTCACCGAGCGGATTGCCTCGTCTCCGATCCAGCCGCGGCCGATCCCACGCCAGGGCGGTCCGGCCGAGGGCGCGGCAGCGCCGGAATCCGGTGCCGCCGGGGGCGAATCGTTCGACCAGTCGACCGTGCGGATGGGCAACGAACCCACCCCGCCCGCCGGCAACGGAAAGGGCAAGTCGCCCTACCAGGACGGGTGGGCGCAGCTGCCGCAGCGCGAGCCGCAGTCGAACCTGTACCGGCCCGGTGAGGCCCCGAGCCAGGGGCGTCCGTCCTCTGGCGGTGCGGGCCCCTCGTCCGGTGGGCTGAAGGGCAGCGGCGCGTCCAATGCCCGGACCACCGCCGACCTGGCGGCCAAGGCGGCCCGCAAGGAAGCGGCGATGGTGAAGTCCGTCGGTATCGACGGACCGACCCGCAGCATCGCCCGTCCCGAGCTGGTCAAGGACATGCCGGACCTGTCCGAGGTGCGGCATCCGACGCCGGACGGCCAGGCCGCGCCCGCGGCGGCGCCCGGGCTGCCGATGGCGCACATCCCGCCGCAGCCGGGGCCGAGCGCGCGGGCCGCCGCCGCGTCCGCCGGGGCGGTCTCGCCCGCCGTGCCGGTGGCCATCGCGGCCGCCGCGTCCGGTGAGCCGCTACGCGCGACGGTGCAGATCCGCCGGATCGATCCGTGGTCGACGCTCAAGATCACCCTGGTGATCAGCGTGGCGCTGTTCTTCGTGTGGATGCTGGCCGTCGGTCTGCTCTACATCGTGCTGGCCGGCATGGGCGTATGGGACAACCTGGACAACTCGCTGGGCGAGATGCTGAACCAGGAGGGCAGCTCGTCGAGCCTGATCGACGCGGGCACCGTCTTCGGCTACGCGGGCGTCATCGGTCTGATCAACGTGGTGCTGTTCACCGCGCTGGCGACAGTGGGCGTGTTCATCTACAACCAGTGCTGCGATCTGGTCGGTGGCATCCAGGTGACCCTGGCCGATCCGGACTAGGAACAGGCTCTGCCACGACGGCCGGTCAGCCCCGTAAAAAGGGGCTTGACCGGCCGTTTTGGTTATCCCCGGCCGGGTAGGGTAACCTCGTTCCTCGTTGCGGTTCACTGCTCCGGCAGGGGATCGAAAACGAGTACGGGCCTATAGCTCAGGCGGTTAGAGCGCTTCGCTGATAACGAAGAGGTCGGAGGTTCAAGTCCTCCTAGGCCCACTCCCGAACATCACAGTAGGGTGGGAATCATGAAGATTGTCCTCACGGTCGGTGTTGTGATCGCGGTTCTCATCGGTATCACCAAATTCCGCAAGCGCGATGACGCAGACCTCTGGCGCGAGGTCACCACCCGCTGATTCGGGTTGCCAACTGGTTTCATCAAGCCAGCCAGGGGCCTTAGCTCAATTGGCAGAGCACTGCCTTTGCAAGGCAGGGGTTAGGGGTTCGATTCCCCTAGGCTCCACTTCTGTGAATTCCTCGGTTTTCGATTTTCTGCTCAGTGCGGCCCCTGTCGAGTCGGGGTCGACCGATATCGCCGCGATCGCGGCACACCATCGCGCCCGGAGCGCCGCTTTCGCCAGTTCCATCGATCGCGCCGTTGTCGCCGGATTCGACAGTGCCGGAACAGGTACGGCGTTTCTCGGCGGATATCAGGAAGCGCTCGGCGCGCTGGTGCCGCTCGACGCCACCGGACTCACCTCCATGTGCGCGACCGAGGCGAACGGGTCCAAGCCGTCGCAGCTGACGACCACGGTGACCGCCGACGGCTTCGTCACCGGGACCAAGTCCTTCGCGACCCTGGGCGAGTTCGCCACCCGCTTCCTCGTGATCGCCAGGGCGGGCGAGCAGGCCGACGGCCGCGCCGCGCTGCGGGCGGTGCTGGTGCCCGCCGGTCCCGGCGTCGTGGTGACGCCGCTGCCCGCGCTGCCGTTCGCTCCGGAGATCCCGCACGCCACCGTCACTTTCGACGCCGCGCCGGGGGAACTGCTGCCCGGCGACGGCTACGCCAACTTCCTCAAGCCGTTCCGCACCGTCGAGGATCTGCATGTGGTCGCCGCTGTGCTCGGACAGCTCGTTCGGGTGGCCCGGCAAGCGGAATGGCCCGCCGAGGCCGTAGAACAGCTGCTGGCCCTGTTTGCGGCCGTGCGTGGCGTGGGCACCGAGGACCCGGGTTCGGCCGGCGTGCACATCGCGCTGGGCGGGATCTTCGAGCGGCTGACGCGCCTGCGGGCCGAACTCGCGCCGCTGTGGGACCGGGTCGACCCGGCGGTCCGGAGCCGCTGGGAGCGTGACGAGCCGCTGCTCGGGGTGGCGGGCAAGGTCAGGGCGCTGCGGCTGGCGACGGCCTGGCGTGCGGTCGTCGAGGCGTGAGGGTCAGCGGGTGAACTTTCCGAGGCCGTTCTCGTCGTAGTAGTCGAGGGTGAGTGTCCCGTTGTCGAAGGTCGCCGACGAGACGCTGCCGGGCGGTGCGTTCTCGCCGCTCGGCTCGAAGGCGAAGGTGTCGCCGTCCCAGTGCCGCAGCGGGAATCGGCGCTGCGCCGGGCCCAGGGTGAGGACCAGGCCGCTCTCGGCCTCGGAGATCGTCGCCGGGCCCCAGTACTCGTTGGCGTAGCTGCCGACGTAGGTCGGCAGGGGCTGGGCGGGCGCGGGAGTGACGGGCGCGGACTTGCCGGACAGGTCGCCTTCCGGGTCGTTGATGGGGGCGAGCGCGGCCTGGTAGATGCCCCGCCAGTCCTCGCGGATCTCACCGAACTGGACGAGATCGCCGAACTCGGCGGTCAGCGCCTCCGGCACGCCGATCGGCGCGGCGTTGGTGAGCGCGATGATCGCGACGTCGGCCGACGGGATGGCCAGGAAGTTCGTGGCGGCGCCGAGCGCGAACGCCCCGGAGTGGCTGTAGGCGGTGCGACCCGTGGAGCTGGTCGAGGCGTTGAAGCCGTACCCGTAGAACCCGGCCCGTGATTCGGGGGAGGAGGCCGGCGAGGAGATCACCTGCGGGGTGATCGCGGGCAGCAGCGCCGCCGCGGGCGCGATGGTGGTTCCGTTCGCGGTGCCGTGGCCGAGCATCATGGCCAGCCAGCGCGCCATGTCGTTCACCGAGGAGCTGACCCCGCCGGCGGGAGACTGCGGGTCGGGATCGCGGACGAACTTCGCGACCCACTCGCCATCGACGTCGACGTGGCCGACCGCGCGATTCGGCCTGGCCTCGTAGTCGGCGAAGCGGGAACTGGTGGACGACATGCCGAGTGGGCCGTACACCGTCTCGGCGCAGAGCCGGTCCCACGGCACGCCTGCCGCGGCGGCGACCGCCTCGGCGCCCGCGGTCAGCCCGAAGTTGGTGTAGTGGTAGGTGATCCGGAACGGGTCGAGGGGCTCGAGCCGGAGCTTGTCCAGGATCGCGGCCTGGTCGTACCCGAGATCCTCGAGCCGGTCGCCCGCGTGGTCGGGCAGGCCGCTGCGATGGGCGAACAGGTCGCCGACGGTGAGCTGGGCGGTGGTGGCCGGGTCGGCCAGCGCGAACGAGGGCAGCTTCGAGACCACCGGCGTCGTCCATTCGACCGTGCCCGCGCCGACCTGGTGGGCGACCACGGACGCCGAGACCGACTTCGACACCGAGGCCAGCTGGAAGACGGTGTCGGCGTCGACCTTGTCCTGGCCGCCCGCCTGCTTGACGCCGAAGCCCTTCGCGTAGACGGTCTTCCCGCCGTGCACGACGGCGACGGCCATGCCGGGGATGTGACTGCTGTCCATCAGCGAGGTGGCCAGCTCGTCGAGTTTCGCGACGGCGTTGTCGACCGCGTCGTCGGGCAGGGCGACCGCGGCGACCTGGTTCGGTGGGAGCTGTTCGGTGCTGGTCGCGGTGGAGCTCTCGTCGTCGGATGCATCGCTGCAACCGACCACGACAGCCATCGACACGACCAGCGCGGCGAGCGCGCCTTTGCCGGGCACCATGGGCTGACGATAGACCCGGTTGCGGGGCGATCGCGGGAACGTGGCTGGACTGTGACGGTTTCGCGGACCGGGAGTACTCACCGGTAGCCGGAACTGCACCTTGCCGGAAAATGGGGAGCGGGCCTCGGCGAAGGGGGGGAGTTAGCCGAGGCCCGCGTAGGGTCGGCCCGGGGGGGAGGGGCCGACGTGAACGATCCTACGCGATGCGAGCGGAATTCGTGTACGCGCAACGAGCCAGTTTCCGAGATTTTTCGCCGTTCTGGGCCTGGACCGTGACCGGCGGCCGGTGTAGTGAACGGCGAATCGGTCGGTCGGCCAACCGGCAGTTGTCTTACATCGGTCGGAATGTGCTGGTGCACAACGAATTACGCGAAAATTTCGCTGAACATGTTCTTGTCGGTGCGCCATCGATGCCCCGAAGACCAGGGGCTTGTGATCCGGGGGTCCGCCGGAAAATCCGTCCGATTCGCCGCGTGTCGCCGTAAATCGGCATGTCGAACAGATCTGTACATCGGGATCGCGGACACCGGGAAAATGGGGGTGCGACTTGTCGGTGGGTCCCGCAATACTGGGGCAACAGCGTAGAACTACGACTTCAGGAGAATCATGCCCGACGCAATCGTCGCCGAGGGTCTGGTCAAACGGTACGGGCAGCTCACCGCCCTGGACGGGCTCGACCTGTCCGTCCCCGAAGGAACCGTCACCGCACTTCTCGGCCCCAACGGCGCGGGAAAGACCACGACTGTCCGCGTTCTCACCACGTTGCTGATCCCCGACGAGGGCCGTGCCACCGTCGCCGGGATCGACGTGCTCGGCAATCCACAGGCCCTGCGTTCCCGGATCGGCACCTCCGGGCAGTACGCGGCGGTCGACGAATACCTCACCGGCTTCGAGAACCTCGAGATGGTCGGCAGGCTCTATCACCTCGGTGTGGCGCGCAGTAAGGAACGCGCGCGCGAACTGCTCGAGCGCTTCCGGCTCACCGATGCGGCGGATCGGCCGGTGAAGGGCTACTCCGGTGGTATGCGCAGGCGCCTCGACCTCGCCGGCGCTCTGGTGGCCAACCCTCCGGTGCTGTTCCTGGACGAGCCGACCACCGGCCTCGACCCCCGGGCCCGGCTCGATCTCTGGGACGTCATCGAGGAACTCGTCGCGGGCGGCACCACGCTGCTGCTCACCACCCAGTACATGGAGGAGGCCGACCGGCTGGCCGACTCGATCGCCGTCATCGACCACGGCAGGGTGATCGCGCGCGGCACCGCCGACGAACTCAAGGCCCTCGTCGGCGGCGACCGGATCGAACTCACCGTGGCCACGCCCGATCAGCTGGCGCCGGCGCAGCAGGTGCTCGCCGGGCTGGCCGACGGCGAGATCCATCTCGAACCCGGCCTGCGCCGGATCACCGTCCCGGTGGCCGACGGCTCCCAGGACCTGGTCACCGCCATCGGCAGGCTCACCGAGCACAAGGTGCAGATCAACGACGTCGCGCTGCGGCGGCCCTCGCTCGACGACGTCTTCCTCACCCTCACCGGGCACGAGGCCGAGGAACTCGTCAACAGCGATGCCGTGAAACAGACTGTCGGCGCCGAGGAAGGACAGAACCGATGAGCACCACGCTCGACAAGGTCGACGTGCAGGGCCCCACCTTCGGGGAACGGCTCGCGATGGTGGTCAGCGACAGCGTGACCATCGCCAAGCGCAATGTCATCAAGATCAAGCGCGTGCCCGACGTGCTGATCTTCACGACGCTGTCGCCGATCATGTTCGTGTTGCTGTTCGCCTATGTCTTCGGCTCGGCGATCACGGTCGAGGGTGTGGAGGGCGGCTACCGCGAATTCCTGATCGCGGGCATCTTCGCGCAGACCGTGGTGTTCGGCGCCACGTTCACCGGCGCCGGCCTGGCCGAGGACATGCAGAAGGGCATCATCGACCGGTTCCGTTCGCTGCCGATGGCGCCGTCGGCGGTGCTCGTCGGCCGGACGATCAGCGACGTGGTGATCAACGTCGTGAGCTTGGTCGTCATGTCGCTGACCGGCCTGGTCGTCGGCTGGCGGATCCGCGGGTCGTTCCTGGACGCGGTCCTGGCGTACGTGCTGATGCTGCTGTTCGCCTACGCGCTGTCGTGGATGATGGCGGTCGTCGGACTGCTGGTGCGCGCACCGGAGGTGTTCAACAACGCCAGCTTCATGGTGATCTTCCCGCTGACGTTCCTGTCGAACGCGTTCGTGCCGCTGGAGGGCATGCCCGGGCCGCTGAAGGTATTCGCCGAGTGGAACCCGGTCTCGGCGCTGACCCAGGCCGTGCGCGACCTGTTCGGCAACACCAATCCGATGGCTCCGCCCTCCGACGCCTGGCCGATGCAGCATCCGGTGGTCACGACGCTGATCTGGATCGTGGTGATCCTGGTCGTGTTCGTGCCGCTGGCTCAGGTGCAGTACAAGAAGTCCGTGAGCCGCTGACGGCTCAGTGCGCGCCGGTCTCCACCCCGGAGACCGGCGCGGCACCGTTGCGGGAATAGCCGAGGCGCGGCGGCTCGGCGGCGGGCTCGGGAAGTTGCGGTCGCTTGCTGCGAGCGAGGAGGGCCAGGGCCGCCGCCCCGGCGATCCCGACGGCGGCGATGATCGGGTTACGAAGCTTCATGCGACCACTGTGGCACAGCTTCCCGGCTTCCCGCCGCCCCCGTGGCACCATAACTGCCGTGACCTCACCCAACCAGACGGCCGTGGCGACGCTGCACACCAACCACGGCGATATCAAGATCGCGCTCTTCGGCAACCACGCGCCCAAGACGGTGCGCAACTTCGTCGGTCTCGCCGACGGCAGCGCGCCCTACACCACCGCGAACGCCGGTGGCACGGACGCTGGCCCGTTCTACGACGGCGCCGTCTTCCACCGGGTGATCCCGGGGTTCATGATCCAGGGCGGCGACCCGACCGGCACCGGTCGCGGCGGGCCCGGCTACGAGTTCGGTGACGAGTTCCATCCGGAGCTGCGCTTCGATCGCGGCTATCTGCTGGCGATGGCCAACGGAGGGCCCGCGACCAATGGTTCGCAGTTCTTCATCACGGTCGGTGCCCAGCCGCACCTCAACCGCAAGCACACGATCTTCGGCGAGGTGGTCGATCCCGATTCGCGCAAGGTCGTCGACGCGATCGCCTCGGTGAAGACCGATCGCAACGATCGGCCGGTCGAGCCGGTCGTCATCTCCTCGGTGACCATCGGCTGACAGCGGCTGCGCACAACAGAACTCCCCGCCGCGCCGGAGCGCGACGGGGAGTTCGTTGCTTCACGTGAAACGTTGCGGTCAGTCGGTGACCGAGGCGAAGCCGTTGACGACCAGCGCGTCGTAGACGTCGTGCGGGTTGGTGCCCAGATCCCAGCGGCCGAAGATCAGCAGCCGCTCCGAGCCCTCGTGCTGGACATCGATCTCGAGCATCGCCGACTTCCGGCCGAGGCGGCGGTAGGAGACCATCCGAATCCGGTCGATCCGGGTCAGCGGGTAGGTCTTGGGCCCGGTCAGCGTGCCGACCACCAGGCGCGGCGCGGGACCGGAGACCATGGTCAGCCGGGGACGCTGGCGCACACCGAGGATCGCCATCCCCAGGACCGCGACCGCGGCCAGGCCGACGAGCAGCCTGCTGGGGCCGTCCTGGGCCAGCACCGCGGCGACGACGAGGATGAGGCCGCCGCCGGCGACGGCGAGCAGACCGGCGGTGGGAGTTGTCCACGACCTGCTGTCGGCGGAATCCACAGCGTTCACGCGGCGTCGTCCCCCATTGCTCCTCGAGTTGTCCACAGCTTCATCCACAGGTGTGCATGAATAACACCGGTGTAATCCGGTGCGCGGCGATCGCTCAGCGCCATCGCATGGTCATGATCAGGCCGATGACCATCAGGCCGAACCCGATCAGGAAGTTCCAGGCGTTGAGATCGTTCATCCAGCCGATGTGCTCGGCGGCCAGGTAGTACACCAGCAGCCACACGAGCCCGGCCAGCATGAAGCCAAGCATGATCGCGACGTACCAAGCCGGCGACGGGCCCGCCTTCACCTTCACCGGAGTGCGGCTGGCAGGGCTCGGGGTGTAGTCGGCCTTCTTACGGACCTTGGACTTGGGCATGACGTCCTCGAATTCGGGATACAGGTAACTCCTAGGCTATCCCACCAGGTAATGGATGCGACGACCTACGGGGTCGCCACGTACCCTCGACGCATGCGTGTATTGGTCGTCGACAACTACGACAGCTTCGTGTTCAACCTGGTGCAGTACCTCGGCCAGCTTGGGGCCGAGGCCGTGGTCTGGCGCAACGATGACCAGCGCCTGGCCGACCTGGATACCCTGCTGACCCGTGGTGACGAGGGCGGGACCTTCGACGGCGTGCTCGTCAGCCCCGGCCCCGGCAGCCCCGACCGCGCGGGCGCGAGCATCCCGCTCGTCCACGCGGCGGCGAAGCACCACACGCCCTTGCTCGGCGTCTGCCTCGGACATCAGGCGATCGGCGAGGCGTTCGGCGGAACGGTCGACCGCGCGCCCGAACTGCTGCACGGCAAGACCAGCGAGGTCTTCCACATCGGCGCGGGCGTGCTGGCCGGTCTGCCCGACCCGTTCACCGCCACCAGGTACCACTCGCTGACCGTCCTGCCGGAGACCATGCCCGCGGAGCTGGAGGTCGTCGGTCACACCGAGAGTGGGATCGTGATGGCCATGCGCCACCGCACCCTGCCCATCCACGGCGTGCAGTTCCACCCCGAGTCGGTGCTCACCCAGGGCGGGCACCGGATGCTGGCCAACTGGCTCGAGGTGTGTGGACAGCGTCCCGCCGAGGCCCTCGTGTCGGCGCTCGAAGCGGAAGTCGCCGCGCTGGTGACGTCGTAGCGGTCCGCGATGGCACCGGGGAGTGACGCCGTGCGGCCGTTCGTGCTGTTGTCGGTGGCGACGAGCCTGGACGGTTACATCGACGACGCGAGCGCGCAGCGGCTGCTGCTGTCCAACAGCGCCGACTTCGACCGCGTCGACCAGGTCCGCGCCGAATCCGACGCGATCCTGATCGGCGCGCGGACGCTGCGGACCGATAATCCCCGGCTGCTGGTCAACAGCGCCGTGCGCCGGGCCGACCGGGTGACGGCGGGCAAGCCGGAGTATCCGGTGAAGATCACCGTCACCGCGTCCGGCGAACTCGATCCCGAGCTGCGGTTCTGGCACACCGGCGGCGACAAACTCGTCTACACCACCGACAGCGGCGCGGCGCGGCTCGGCGACCGGCTCGCCGGACTGGCCGAGGTGGTCGCGCTCGGCCCGGAACTGTCGCTGGCCGCCCTGGTCGACGACCTGGGCGCGCGCGGAATCGGCCGATTGATGGTCGAAGGCGGCACCGCGATGCACACCGGTTTCCTCGCCGCCGATCTGGTCGACGAGATCCGGCTCGCGATCGCGCCGATCCTGGTCGGCGACCCGGCGGCTCCGCGGTTCGTCGGCCCGGGGCGGTTTCCCGGTGGTGCACAACGACGGCTCCGGCTGGCGGGTGTGGAACAACTTGGGGATGTCGCTGTGCTGAAGTACCTGGTCGGGCACGGCGACGAGCCCGTCCGCTAACCGGCCCTGTGGTCGAAATCATGTTCACGACCTGGGGAAATATCACTGTCCACAGCTTGTCCGGCGAATCGCTGCACACCTGAACATGACCGAATCCACATCATGCGACAGTTGTGGATAACTCCCGACCAGCAGGGGAACCCGATGACCACAAGCAGTGCCGAGAGCACCGACCACCGATTCATGCACAGGGCGATCGAACTCGCCAGGAACTGCCCACCCAGCCCGACGGCCTATTCGGTGGGCGCGGTGATCGTCGCCGATGGTGTGGAGATCTCCGCCGGCTACTCCAGGGAGACCGACGAGAAGGTGCACGCCGAGGAGTCGGCGCTGAACAAGCTCGATCCGGACGATCCGCGGCTGACCAGGGCGACGATCTACAGCACGCTCGAACCGTGCTCGACCCGCGCCACCGCGAGCCGGCTGCCGTGCGCCGACCGGATCCTGGCCGCCGGCATCCCGACCGTCGTCATCGCCTGGCGTGAGCCGAGCCTGTTCGTCGCCGCGTGCGAGGGTGTGGACAAACTCCGCGGGCACGGCGTGCGGGTGGTGGAGCTGACCGACCTGGCCGAGGAGGCCATGTCGATGAACTCCCATCTCGATCTGAGCTGAGGTCAGGGCCGCCCGTAGATGGCGGTCACGAACTCGCCCAGCTGGTTGTCGTCGAGGTGCCGGGCCAGATCGGCTTCGCTGATCATGCCGACCAGCCGCTTGTTGTCGATCACCGGCATCCGCTTGACCCGATGGCCTTCCATCTGGTCGAGCACGTCCTCCACGTCGGCGTCCGCGCTGACCCACCGCGGGGTGGACTCGCACAACTCGGCCGCGGTCGTGGTTTCGGGGGACAGGCCGAGCGCGATGCACTTCACGACGATGTCGCGATCGGTGATGATGCCGCACATGCGCTCGTCGTCGTCGGCGACGACAAGCGATCCGACACCGAGATCGGCCATCGCCGTCGCCGCGGTCGCCACGGTGTCACCGCGGGTGATCCACTGCGCGCCGGGCTTCATGATGTCCCTGGCCGTGGTCATAGGGGCTACCTCCTCGTTCAGCGGTGCTGGGTGGGATGAAGCAGCCTCATTCTGCGCCCGCCGCGTCGCGGCAGGTGGGTTCTCCACGCAATCGAGACCTGGCGATCTCAGCGCGGTAGCGGCGAAGCACCCACCTGCAGCACGACGTTGCCGGTGATGGTCACCGTGGATCCCGCCGCCGGACTCTGGCCGACGACCTTGCCGGAGGCACTGCCGTCCAGCGTGATCACGGTGGTCTGGCTGAGCTGACCGGTCCAGCCGAGCGCGCGCAGCTGTTCCTGCGCCTGCGTCGGGGTGAGTCCGCTCAGGTCGGGGACCGTGATCCGGTCACCGGCCGAGACCTGCACGGTGATGGTCGACCCCTTCTCGGCGTTGCTGCCGCCGGTCGGGTTGGTCGAGAGCACCTGGCCCTTCGGCGCGGACGACTTCACTTCCTGGATGTCGACCTTGAACCCGGCGCTGTCGACCAGGTTCGGCTGGGCGATCGAGATGTCCTGACCGACCACCGTCGGCACCCGGACCTGCTCCGGCCCCGAGCCGATGGTGATCACGATCGGCTGATCGATGTCGACCCGCACGCCCGCGCTCGGCTCCTGCGCGATCACCTTGTCGGTCTCGGCGGTGCTCGACGCCTTGCGCGGCGGGTTCGGGCTCAGGGTCAGCCCGATCGAGTTCAGCTTCTGCTCGGCCTCGGCCTGGGTCAGCCCGGACAGCCGCGGCACCTGCACCTGGGTCGGTCCGGTCGACACCTGCATGGTGACGGTGCTGCCCTCGTCGATCCGGGAACCGCCGAGCGGCTGGGTCGCGATGACATTGCCGACGGCCACCTTGCCGTCCGCCTTCTGCTGGGTGGCGACGTGGAACCCGGCCTGCTGCAACGCGGTCTGGGCCTGCTGCGACGGCTGACCCGACACGTCGGGGACGGCCACCTGATCGGCCTTGCTGCCCGGTCCGACCAGCACCCAGAACAGCCCGAACGCCACCGCCAGCGCGGCGGCGACGCCGAGCGCGATCAGCCCGGTCCGGTTGCGGCCCTCGGCGGGCGGCGCGATCGCGGCCTGCTCGGAGGTGTCGTCACGACGATCACGGAACGAGCGCGGGGCGGGCTCGTCGTCGTAGTCGAGGATGGTGGTGCGGTCTTCCTCGTTCATCACCATCGGCGCGCTCGGCTTCTGGCCGCCGAGCACCCGGATCAGATCGGCGCGCATCTCCGCGGCCGTCTGGTACCGGTTGGCCGGGTTCTTGGCCATCGCCTTGAGGATCACCGAGTCGAGTTCGCGCGGCACGCCGGGATTCACCGACGACGGCAGCGGCGGATCCTCCTTGACGTGCTGGTAGGCGACCGCGACCGGCGAGTCGCCGGTGAACGGCGGCTGGCCGGTGAGGATCTCGAACAGCACGCAGCCGACCGAGTACACATCCGAGCGGGCGTCGACGGTCTCGCCGCGCGCCTGCTCCGGGGAGAGGTACTGCGCGGTGCCGATCACCGCGGCGGTCTGGGTCATCGGGTTGGAACTGTCGGCGATCGCGCGCGCGATGCCGAAGTCCATCACCTTCACCGCGCCCGCGCGATTGATCATGATGTTGGCGGGCTTCATGTCGCGGTGCACGATGCCGGCCTTGTGGCTGAAATCGAGCGCAGCGCACACGTCGGCCACGACTTCCATCGCCTTGCGCGGGGCCAGCGGGCCCTTGCCGCGCACGATGTCGCGCAGGGTGTCGCCCTCGACGTACTCCATGACGATGTAGGGCAGCGGGCCGCCGTCGACGGTGGCCTCGCCGGTGTCGTACACCGCGACGATGGCCGGATGATTCAGCGCGGCCGCGTTCTGCGCTTCCCGCTTGAACCGCAGGTAGAACGTGGGATCGCGGGCCAGATCGGCCCGCAGCACCTTGATCGCGACATCGCGCGAGAGGCGCACGTCGCGGGCCTTGTGCACCTCCGACATGCCGCCGAACCCGATGATCTCGCCCAGCTCGTACCGCGAGGAGAGATTCTTCGGGGTCGTCATGGTTGTCCTTGTGGCGGAGTGTTGTCGACGGTGATGTTCGGGCCCAGCGCGTTCGGGGCGTCAGGGAACGGCAGGTCGAGCGTGGGCAGCCGGGGCCTGCCGTTGACCGTCGTCGTTCCGGCGGCCGGGGTGGTGGTGGCCGGCTTGGTGGTCTTCGTCGTCGTCGGCGCCTTGGTGGTGGTCGTCGGCGGCGGTGTCGTCGTGGTGGTCGGCGGTTCCGTCGTTGTCGTCGGCGCCTCGGTGGTCGTCGTCGGGCGCGGCGGTTCCGTGGTCGTCGTCGGCGCCTCGGTGGGCGGCACGATCGGCGGCGGGAACGACTTGGTGGTCACCGGCGGCGGCAGCGGTTTGGTGGTCTGGGTGGTGGTGGTCGTGGTGCCGGAGTCGCGGTTCGGCTCACCGCCGAACAGCACCCAGAGCACGACGCCGCCGAGCAACAGCGCGCCGACGCCCAGGGCGATCAGCCACTTCTGGTTGTTCTTGGCGGTGCTGGTCGCCGCCACCGCAGCGGGCGCGGCGGCCTGCGTCGCCGGACCGGTGTAGCCGCCCGCGGGGGTGATCGGCTGCGGCGCCTGGTTGCCGAAGCGCATGGTCGCGCCGTCGTACTCGGCACCGGCGGCCGCCGGGATGACCATGGTCGGGCCGGGCGGCAGCACCCGGGTCGCGCCGGTCAGCGGGGGCGCGGCGCCGGCGGGCGGCGGCGGCATGTGGCCCGCGCGCACCGCGGCGACGGCGTCGGCGAATTCGCCACCGCTGCTGTAGCGCTGGGTCGGGTCCTTGGCCATCGTGATCGCGATCAGCTCGTGCACGTTGGCGGGCAGATCGGCGGGCATCGGCGGCGGCGCGTCGCGGACGTGCTTCATCGCGACGGTGATGGCGCCGTCGCCGGTGAACGGGCGCACGCCGGCCAGTGCCTCGTAGCCGACGATGCCGAGCGAATAGACGTCGCTGGCCGCGGTGGCGTCCTCGCCGACGGCCTGTTCGGGCGCGATGTACTGCGCGGTGCCCATCACCATGCCCGTCTTGGTCACCGGCGAGGCGTCGACCGCCTTGGCGATGCCGAAGTCGGTGATCTTGACCTGGCCGGTGGGCGTCACCAGGATGTTGCCCGGCTTCACGTCACGGTGCACCACACCGGCGGCGTGGGCCACCTCGAGTGCGCGCCCGGTCTGCTCGAGCATGTCCAGACCCTGGACGACCGAGAGCCTGCCCATCCGGTTCAGCACCGCGTTCAGCGGCTCGCCCTGCACCAGTTCCATGACCAGGTAGGCGGTTTCGCCACCGGACGGGTCGGTGGTCTCGCCGTAGTCGTAGATACCGGCGATACCGGGGTGGTTGAGCTGCGCGGTGGTGCGCGCCTCGGTCCGGAACCGCTGACGGAAGGTCGGGTCGGCGGAGAACTCGGTCTTGAGGACCTTGACCGCTACCCGCCGGTCGAGCCGGGTGTCCATCGCTTCCCACACCTGACCCATGCCGCCCGTGGCGATGAGCCGTTGCAGACGGTAGCGGTCGGCGATCATGGCGCCGTTGTTCAGCATCGGGGCCCCCGTGTTGTCACTCGCACACTCATTTCGTTCAGCCCCCTGCCAGACCCGCGTCCAGCACCGACCTGGCGATCGGTGCCGCCACCGAGCCACCGGTGGCCTGGAGGGCCCGGTCGCCGCCGTTCTCGACGATCACCGCGATGGCGATCTTCGGGTTCTGGGCGGGCGCGAAGGCCATATACCAGGCGTGTGGCGGGGTGTTACGGGGATTGCTGCCGTGTTCGGCCGTTCCGGTCTTGGACGCGATCTGGTACGGCGACCGGCCACCGCCCGCGGTATTGGCCTCCGAGGCGACCATCAGATTCGTCAGCGTCGACGCTACCTGGGGACTCACGGCTTGTCCGACCGAGACGGCCTTGGTCTTGCTGAGCTCGGACAGGTCCGGCGCCTGGGTCTGATCGACCAGGTACGGCTGCATCCTGGTGCCGCCGTTGGCGATCGTCGCGGCGACCACCGCGATGTCGAGCGGGGTGACCGCGACATCACGCTGACCGATGCTGGACTGTCCGAGGGCCGCGTTGTCCGGGATCGGGCCGACCGTCGACTCCGCCACCGGGATCGGCACCCCGCGATGCGGGCCGATGCCGAACGCGGCGGCCTCGTCCTTGAGCGCGCTCGCGCCGACCTTCACGCCGAGCTCGACGAACGCGGTGTTGCAGGAGCGCCGGAACGCGTCGTAGAGGCTCGCGGTCGGCCCGTCACCACAGGTGCTGCCGCCGTAGTTCTCCAGCGTGGTGCTGGTGCCGGGCAGGGTGATGTTGGGCGCCGCGGTGAACTGGTCGTCGGGACCGGCCACACCGTTGGACAGCGCCGCCGCGGTGACGATGGTCTTGAAGGTCGAGCCGGGCGGGTAGGTCTGCGAGACGGCGCGATTGAGCATGGGCTGACTCGGATCGGTGCTGAGCCGCTCCCACGCCGCCCGGCCCGCCGCGCCGTCGTGGCCCGACAGCTCGTTGGGGTCGTAGCTGGGGGTCGAGACCATCGTCAGGATCTTGCCGGTGCTCGGCTCGATCGCGACCACCGCGCCGGTGTAGCCCTTCGAGGTCATCTGGTCGTAGGCGACCTGCTGCATCATCGGATTGAGCGTGGTGAGCACGTTGGCGCCGCGCGGATCCCGCCCGGAGAACATGTCGATGAGCCTGCGGCCGAACAGGCTCGAGTCGTTGCCCGACAGCAGCGGGTCCTCGGCCAGTTCGAGTCCGGTCTTGCCGTACTGCATCGAATAGAAGCCGGTGACCGGCGCGTACGCGGGCGGGGTGCTCGGGTACTGGCGCAGGTACTTGTACCGGTCGTCGGTGGCGACCGAGCTCGCGAGCACGGTGCCGCCCGCGGAGATCTGCCCGCGCTGACGCGAGTACTCGTCGAGCAGCACGCGCGAGTTGCGCGGATCGCTGCGCAGATCGTCGGCCTTGACCACTTGCAGATAGGTGGCGTTCACGAGCAGCGCGACCACCATCACCATCACGGCGACGGCGACGCGACGTAGTGGAGTGTTCATTCGCTCGCCCTGCCTTCCGACCTGCGGAACATCTCGGTCGGCGCCTCGGCGATCGGCGCCGGGCCGCGCTTGCGCACCGGTGCGGGCGCGCGGGCGGCATCGGAGATCTTGATCAGCAGCCCGAGCAGCGCGTAGTTCGCCAGCAGCGACGAACCGCCGTAGGAGATGAACGGCGTGGTCAGGCCGGTCAGCGGGATCAGCTTGGTGACACCGCCGACGACGACGAAGATCTGGATCGCGATCGTGAACGAGAGCCCGGCCGCGAGCAGCTTGCCGAAGCTGTCGCGCACGGCCAGCGCGGTCCGCAGCCCACGCACGATGAAGATCAGGAACAGCATCAGCACCGCGGTGAGCCCGATCAGGCCGAGCTCCTCACCGATCGTGGTGACGATGAAGTCGGTCTTGGCGAACGGCACCTGGTTGGGTCGGCCGCTGCCGAGCCCGGTGCCCGCCAGCCCGCCGGTCGCGAAACCGAACAGCGACTGCGAGATCTGGTAGCCGGTGTTGTGGTAGTCGTCGAACGGGTGCAGCCAGGTGTCCACGCGGACCCGCACGTGCCCGAAGAGCTGGTAGGCGAAGACGAAGCCGAGCACCAGCAGGCCGCCGCCGATGATCAGCCAGCCCACCCGCTCGGTGGCGATGTAGATCATCACCAGCACCGTGCCGAAGATCAGCAGCGAGGTGCCGAGGTCCTTCTCCAGCACGAGCACGCCGATGCAGACGATCCAGACGATCAGCACCGGTCCCATGTCGCGCGGGCGCGGGAAGTCCATGCCGAGGAAGTGCTTGCCCGCCGCGGTGAACAGGTCGCGCTTGGCCACCAGCACGCCGGCGAAGAACACGATCAGCAGGATCTTCGCGAATTCGCCCGGCTGCACGCTGAATCCGGGCAGCCGGATCCAGATCTTGGCGCCGTTGACTTCGGAGAACCGGCTGGGCAGCAGTGCCGGAATCGCCAGCGCGAGCAGTCCGACCAGGCCTAGGGTGTAGGTGTAGCGCGCGAGCGTGCGGTAGTCCCGCAAGACGATGAGCAGGGTGATGAACACCACGATGCCCAGGCCGGTCCACATGATCTGCTGATTGGCGTCGGGGGAGGGAAGGGGACTCGAGTCGTAGGCGGCCTTCTGCGCGTCCGCGAGGTCGAGCCGGTGGATCAGCACCAGCCCCAAACCGTTGAGCAGCGCCACGATCGGTAGCAGCAGTGGATCGGCGAACGGCGCGAACCGGCGCACGGCCAGATGCGCGACACCGAACAGCGCGAGGAATGCCAGTCCGTACTTGGCGATGTCCCAGGTGATCGACTGTTCCTGGCTCGCCTCGACGATGAACAACGACACCGTCGTGATCCCCGCCGCCCCCGCCAGCAGCAGCAACTCCTGGTTGCGTCGCGTCGACGGGGGTGGTGCTGGCGCGAATCCGCCAGGGGGGCTGGGGAAAGCCCCAGCCGACGGCGGTGCCGGTGCGGACATCAGTCCGTCACCCGGCAGTTCTCCCCTGAGATCTGCGGAGTTGTCGGGGGAACGGTCGTCGTGGTCGGGGCGGGCGGCGTCGTGGTCGGCGTCGCGGGCTGATCGGGGCCGGGAGTCGGCGCGCCACCGGGGGTCACCGGCGGCTGCTCGGTGGGCAGCACGCCGGGCTGGGGCACCGATTCCTTCTTCGGGCAGGCCGGCAGCAGTTCCTTCTGCAGCAGCATCATGCTGTCGCGCGCCTTGTCCAGCGAGTCCGGCGGCAGGCCCCGCTCGACCTGATCGCGGCCGGTCTGCTTGAGATCGCTGACCATCAGCTTCTTGCAGCCTGCGGGCGCGGACTTACCGGCCTCGATGAGGGTGAGCTCGCCCTTGCTGGTGGCGCAGCCGGTGAGCTCCACATCGTGGATCGAGTAGCCGAGGATCGAGCCGGGCAGGCCGCGCATGACGACCACCTGATCGTTGTCGGCGCCCACGTAGTAGTTGCTGCGAATCATCTTGTAGCCGACCACGAGTCCGACGGCGACCGCGGCGATCAGCGCCAGCGAGAGCAGCAGCCAGCGCAGCTTGTGCGACTTGGGCTCCGGCGGCGGGGGCGCGGCGGCGGCCCGGCGAGGCTGGGCGCGCGGTGGGCGCATCGCGGCGGCACGACCCGCGGCGGTGTTCGGCGGCGGGGTGTCTTCCTCCTCCTCGGTGGAGGCGGCACCCGCGACGATCGGATGGCTCTGGCCGTAGTCCAGGTCGATCACGTCGGCGACGACGACGGTGACGTTGTCGGGACCACCACTGCGCAAAGCCAATTCGATGAGCCGGTCGGCGCACTCGTCGGTATTGCCCTCGCGCATGGTGTTGCCGATGGTCTCGTCGCTCACCACGTCCGAAAGTCCGTCGGAGCACAGCAGATACCGGTCACCGGCGCGGGCTTCGCGCATGATCAGCGTCGGCTCGATCTCGTTGCCGGTGAGGGCGCGCATGATCAGCGACCGCTGCGGGTGGGTGTGCGCCTGCTCGGCGGTGATCCGGCCCTCGTCGACCAGCGATTGCACGAACGTGTCGTCGCGGGTGATCTGAGTGAGTTCGCCCTCGCGCAACAGGTACGCGCGCGAGTCGCCGATGTGCACCATGCCGAGCTTGCCGCCCGCGAACAGGATGGCGGTGAGCGTGGTGCCCATGCCGTCGAGTTCGGGTTCGGCCTCGACGTGGTCGGCGATGGCCGCGTTGCCGGAACGCGTTGCGCGGTCGAGCTTGCCGAGGATGTCCTGGCCGGGCTCGTCGTCGTCCAGATGCGCCAGTGCGGCGATCATCAGCTGGGAGGCGACTTCACCGGCGGCGTGGCCACCCATGCCGTCGGCGAGGGCCAGCAGGCGCGCGCCCGCGTAGACCGAATCCTCGTTGTTGCCCCGGACGAGTCCGCGGTCGCTTCGCGCGGTGTAGCGCAGAACAAGTGTCACGATCGCAGCTCGATCACAGTTTTGCCGACCCGGACCGGAGTACCGAGCGGAACACGGACAGCGGTGGTGACTTTCGCGCGGTCGAGATAAGTGCCGTTGGTGGAGCCGAGGTCCTCCACGTACCAGTCGTCACCACGCTGAGACAGTCGCGCGTGCCTGGTAGAGGCGTAGTCGTCGGTGAGTACCAGCGTCGAATCGTCGGCACGGCCGATGAGGACCGGCTGCGTGCCGAGTGTGATTCGAGTGCCGGCGAGTGAACCATGAGTCACCACTAGATACTTGGCGCCCTTCTGGCCTCGGCTGAAGGAAGGCAGCCCGATGGACCCGCGCGCACCGCGTGCGGCCCTGGGCTGAATCCGGATGCCGGATGCCGCGTAGATATCGCTGCGCAAGGTCCGCAGAACGGCCCAGACGAACAACCAGAGCAGCAGCAGGAACCCCGCGCGGGTCAATTGCAGGATCAATCCCTGCACGGCGTTCCACCTCCTGTTCGCCCGGGTACGTCGGTACGGCAGGTGCGGGGCGAACCACCCCCACCAGCGTGCTGGCTTGCGGGCCCCGAGGTCGGGGCCGTGCGTGTGATGGCAGCATCATAGGGCCGACGGCGTCGACTCGTGACCTGCACCGCGCAGCTTACGGGATCAGACGATACGGATCAGGATCTCCGAATGTCCGGCCCGGATGACGTCGCCGTCGGCGAGCTGCCAATCCTGTACGGGCGAGCCGTTCACCAGGGTTCCGTTGGTGGAACCCAGATCCGAGAGCATCGCGGTCTGGCCGTCCCAGCGCACTTCGATGTGGCGGCGCGACACACCGGTGTCGGGCAGGCGGAAGTGCGCGTCCTGGCCGCGGCCGATGATGTTGCTGCCCTCGCGGAGCTGGTATGTGCGGCCGCTGCCGTCGTCGAGCTGCAGGGTGGCCGAGTAGCTGGACTGGGCGGCGCCGTATCCGGCACCGGCGGCGGGCTGGCCGTAGCCCTGCGGCTGGGCGCCGTAACCGCCCTGCTGGCCGTAACCCGCCTGCTCCTCCTGGCCGTAACCGGCCTGCTGGCCGTAGCCCTGCTGCGGATCGGCGTAGCCCTGCTGGCCGTAGCCCGGGTCGGCGTAACCGTTCTGGCCGTAGCCGCCCTGCTGGTCGTAGCCGGGCTCGGCGTAACCCTGCTGGCCGTAGCCGGGCTGCTGTCCGTAACCGGGCTGCGGATCGGCGTAACCGTTCTGGCCGTAGCCGCCCTGCTGGTCGTAGCCCGGCTCGGCATAGCCCTGCTGGCCGTACCCACCCTGCTGACTGTAGGCCTGCTGGCCGTAGCCGCCCTGCTGGTCATAGCCGGGCTCGCCGTAGGCGGGCTGGGCGCCGTAGCCGCCCTGCTGGCCGTAGCCGGCCTGGCCGCCCGCGTTGTCGTACCCGTTCTGGTACCCGCCCTGCTGGTCGTAGCCGGGCTCGCCGTAACCGGGCTGGGCGCCGTAGCCGCCCTGCTGGCCGTACTCGTCGGGGTAGGCACCGCCAGGAGCCGCACCGCGGGCGGGCGGCGGCGCGTACCCGCGATTGCGTGGATCGGACTCCGCGGGCTCTCGGCTCGGCTCGTAGCCTGAGTTGTGCGTCATGGGGCCAGCTCCTGGTTGCGGGTGTGCGGGTCGTTGTGGCGGTTCGGGGCGAGGTGGGGCGGTCCCGCGACCGGCGTCGGGGTCGACGCGGCCGCTCGCTCTGAACATTCCGGTGTGCAGCGTAGGTGATGCCTCGAACGCCACGTGTACTTCGCCGTAGGTCTGCCAGCCCTGCTCGCGGATGTAATCGTGCAGATGTTTGGCGAACGCCTTGGTCGTGAGGTCGTGATCGGCATCGAGTTTTCCGTGATCGGATTCGTTGATCGTGATCACGTAACTGTTCGGCGCGAGCTTGTGCCCACCGCCCAGATCCTGGACCTGATCTGCGGCTTCGCGCTGCAGCGCGGCCTCCACCTCCTGGGGAACGACGCTGCCGCCGAAAGCCCTCGCGAACACGTCACCGACGGCGCCCTGTAAGCGACGCTCGAATCTCGACACGATGCCCATCACAGCCCTCCCTTCGGTGCGCGTGTCCGACCAGGTCGACACGCTGGTTACGGCGTGTCCGGACCCGACCACGTTCCTTGCATGATATCCACGATCCTCCAACCCTGTAACTCCCGGCGAACCGCCCCGGTTCCCGAGCCGAATCCGCTCGCATCGCCGCAGGTCAGAGGGTCGATTTTATTTTCGACGGCGGAGCATGTTAGATTTTTCCAGTCGCTCGGGCGAGTGGCGGAATGGCAGACGCGCTGGCTTCAGGTGCCAGTGTCCGTAAGGACGTGGGGGTTCAAGTCCCCCTTCGCCCACAGAGACCAGAGGCTCGATCCATCAGGATCGGGCCTCTGGTCGTTTCTGCCGGCATTCCCCAGGATGTCACCCGATTCGTGTGAGGTAACGCGCTGTCGTCGCCGTTAGGTTCGGGCGATGGTGAACCCGCTACTTCCCGGCCGCCTCGGGCGTGTTCGCGCCGATGGTGAGCTCCCCGCACGTGCCGACCTGCCCTTGATCTTCGACGAGCTCGACTATCAGATGGCGTGTCAGGCCTATCTCTGGGCACTGCCGCTGGTGTCCTACGCCCAGTGGCAGACCCAGCACCGGGACGTGTTCGGCGCCGGCGACTACGACCTGGTGCACTACGTGAGTTACCAGGACCGGCTCGGTCTGATCACCGCGAACGCCACCACGCCGTACATCCTCAACTTCATCGATCTCGGCGCCACCGGCCCCCTGATCGTGTCGGTGCCGCCGGGACACACCGCGGGCGGGTTCTCCGACTTCTGGCAGCGTGAGTTCGGCATCCTGGGGGAGATGGGCCCCGATCAGGGCAAGGGCGGCGAGCACCTGATCATTCCGCCCGGCATGCCCGAGCCCCAGCTCGACGGCGAGCACTTCCGCCACCAGGCCACCGGGATGAACGTGATGTTCGGGTTCCGAACCCTCGACCCCGACCCGGACCGGGCCCGCGCGCTGGTCGACCAGGTCCGGATACGGCCGGTCACCGGGACGGCCCCGACCACCAGGTTGATCTCTCCGGCAGGCCGGGCGTGGACCGGCGATCAGCCACGCGGGATGGACTATTGGGTTCGCCTGCACGACATCTACCAGCGCGAGATCGTCGACGAACGGGACCGCTTCCACCTGGCGATGCTCGCCCAGCTCGGCATCGAGAAGGACAAGCCGTTCGCCCCGGACGAGCGGACCACAGCGCTGTTGACCGAGGCCGCCGCGGCGGGTGAGCTGATGGCACAGGCGAATTCGTTCGCCAAACGCTTCCCCGGCGCGTCGTACTGGCCGGACCGGCAGTGGGATCTGGTGCTCCAGCTCGACCGGTCCGATCAGCGCACGCGGTACTACGACCAGCTGTTGGAAAGGGCGGCGTGGTTCTACGAAGCCGTCAGTTTCTCCGCGGCCATGAAGAGCCAGACGCCCGGCGTCGGGCAGGCCTATCTCGGCGCGTACACCGATGCGGCGGGCGCGTGGCTCGACGGCGGCAAGTCCTACACGGTGCGGGTGCCCGCCGACCCGCCCGCCGCGCTGTTCTGGTCGATCACCGTCTACGACGCGTGGACCCGCTGCCTCATCGACAACGCGCAGCAGCGCGGCGACCGCGGTTCCCGCGACGCGGAGCTGGTGACCAACGCCGACGGTTCGGTCGATCTGTACTTCGGGCCGACGCCGCCCAGTGCCGGTGCGAGCAATTGGATCCAGACCCTCCCCGGCAAGCACTGGTTCGCCTACGCCCGGTTCTACGGGCCGCTCGAGCCGTACTTCGACCGCAGCTGGAAACTGGGCGACATCACCGAGATCCGCTGATCCGCTCAGTCCTTGCGGGCGATCAGCAGGTGATGCGGAATCGGCGGGTTGGCCAGGGTGCGCTGCTCGACCGTCAGGCCGGCGCCGGCCAGCGCCGCGACGACGTCGGCGACGGGCCGCAGGGTGAATCCATACGGCGTGAACGGCATCGCGGCCATCGCGTCGGGATCGCCGATCCCGACCACCGCCGCGCCGCCCGGCCGCAGGACGCGAGCCAGCTCGGCGCAGGCGGCGGGCAACTCGTCGAGGAAGTAGAGGGTGTTGACGGTGATCGCCGCGTCCAGGCTCGCGTCGGGCAGCGGCAGCGCGGTGAGGGTGCCCTCGGCCAAGACGATGCGCCCGTCCCCGGCGAACCCCGAGCGGGCGCGGGCGAGCATGTCGGCCGAGGGCTCGATGCCGTGCACCACACCACCGGGGCCGACC
Organism: Nocardia sp. NPDC087230; assembly: GCF_044744725.1. Classification (NCBI taxonomy): domain Bacteria; kingdom Bacillati; phylum Actinomycetota; class Actinomycetes; order Mycobacteriales; family Nocardiaceae; genus Nocardia; species Nocardia sp. NPDC087230. Next base: position 973,682 of record NZ_JBIUYV010000002.1, on the reverse strand, counting down.
CGGTCGAGCAGCAGCGTCAGCCCGATACCGCCGCCGAAGCCGATATCGGCGACCGTCGCGCCCGCGGCCACCCCCGTCGCGTCGACGGCGGCGGCGATGGCGCGCTTGTTGCCGCGGTTGAGAACGAAAGCGACGACCTTGCCGAGCGTTCCGTGCGGATTGCCGAGCTGATCGGCGACGGTCGTGAGCAGTCGATCCTTGACCCCGGGCATGGGATCATCGTAGGCGTGCGCGGTGACACGGATCCGAAACCTTCCGCTCGCGCGCGCGGTGCGGTTCGATACAGCCCGTGATCTCTCCCCGCCGCCGCGCCGCCGTCCGCCTCGCCGCTGTCGCCCTCGCGGCGGCCTGTGCCTGCGCCGGACCGGCGAGCGCCGAGACCGCGCGGCCGGTCACCGGTCCGCTCGCGGCGGCCAATCCGTTCCTCGGTCCGCTCGGCACGGCGACCATGCACGGCGACGCGGGTTCCTCCGATGTCACCCCGCTCGCCGGTCCGGCGCCGGGCGCGCCGGTGACCGTGTATCCCCTCGGCGCGGCCTGCCCGACGCTGCTCGAAGGCGCCGACGGCCTGGTGGTGGGGCTGTGCACCGCCATCGCGGGCCAGACCCCGACGGTGTTCCTGCTCGATCCGGCGGCCCCCGGCCCGATCACCGGCGCGCTCGCGACGCTGCCGCTGGCCAAGGGCAGCCTGCTCGGCGGTGTGTACGCCTACCTCGACAACGAGGATCAACTCGTGGTCGTCGACGGCAACCGGCGACTGCTGCGCGTCGCGCACGGTCGCGACGGCGACGGCCGGTACTGGCTGCGGGCCGCGGAACAGGCCGACCTGTCCGGATCGATTCCCCAGGGCGACAACGTGACCGGGCTGGTTCCGGACTGGTCGGGCGACGTCTGGTTCGCGACCGGGCACGGCGTCGTCGGATTCGCCGATCACGCGGGCCGGGTGTCGACGGTGCGGCTGCCCACCGGCGAACAGATCGCCAACAGCATCTCCTCGGCGCCGAACGGCGGTGTGGCCGTGGCGACTACACACGCGCTCTACGAACTGCGCGCGAAAGACGGCCTGCCCGAGGTGCTCTGGCGCGCGCCCTACGATCGCGGCGCGGCGCGCAAGCCGGGCCAGCTCAGCTGGGGCACCGGATCGACCCCGACCTACTTCGGTCCGGTCACCGGCGACGAGTACCTCACCATCGTCGACAACGCCGACGGCCGGGTGAATCTGCTCGTGCTGCGGTCGGGGTCGGGCGAGCGGGTCTGCTCGGTGCCGGTGCTCACCATGGCGGGCGCGGGCAGCGAGAATTCGCCGATCGCGGTGGGCACGTCGATCTTCGTCGCGAGCACCTACGGCTATCCCTACCCGACGGTGCCCGAGGGCGCCGGGCCCGCCGTCCCCGCGACCGCGCCCTTCCACGGCGGGCTGACCAGGGTCGACCTGACCGCCGACGGCTGTGTGCCGGTGTGGGACAGCCCGGTGCGCAGCGCCGCCGTGCCGCGCCTGTCGCTGGCCGACGGCGGTATCCACACCCTGCGTCGCGTCGGGCCCGAGGCGACGACGCCGCTGGACGGTTTCGAGTACGTCGTCCTCGATCCGGCGACCGGTGCGGTCCGCGCCGCGCGAGTGCTGCCCGGCACCGTCGCGGAGGACCCGTTGCAGATGGCGGCGCTCATCACCCACGGCGGCGCTCTGCTGCAGGGCACGGTGACGGGGGTCGTCCGGGTCGGCTGAGCACGGCCTATGCCTGTGTGAGGCGAAGATCACAGTGCCGGGAGCGGGCCGTATTCCGGGCGTTCGCGTGCCGATCTCACGCCGTTCGGCGGACCGTTCGCAACCGGTCGCCTGTCCAAATTATGGCCTCGTGACAGGCGCTACGGCCTGATTGCTAGGCGCTGATCTTGTTTGCAGCCCTGTAAACAAACTTCGAGTCTCTTTTATCGCGATTCGACTCAGGCTATCGAAATTCCGTTGCCGAATCCGCAGGTGATCGGCTATGCAAGCACGTTTGCAAGATCATCGGCAACCGCCGGGAATACCGGCGCCGCGCGATGGCGAGTGATGGGTGAGTCGATTTCGAAGGTTTGCCGTAGGTGAATTCTCGGTGCGGGCGAGAGCGGCTTCGGGGTAGCGCCGGAAGTTAGCTGAGACTGTGAAAATCGGTGCCTTCACAGATGTTTGCTGGTTCGCAATCAGTACCCCGGACCTGCGCGTTGGGGGTTGCGTGGGCATAACGATTGTGTACAGTTGACGGTAACGCTGGCCGCAGCTCGAGCCCGACTCGCTGCGGCCAGCGGAACTCAAATGGGGGAGTTCGACACCATCTCGTAACCTCGCGTAGCTGCCGATTGTCCGGCGCCGTTTCGGCGAGGTGTGCTCAGAGTTGCCTGCCGTTCAAATGCACGTGCAGATGCGAGTTCAGGCGCGGTACAGCGCCTTTGCGGTCGGTGTCAGCCAACGGTCGGCGGGATCGGGCAGGGCGGGCGGCAGCGCGGCCGCGGCGTCCTGCTCCTCGGCCACCCGGCGCCCGATGCCGAACACGTAGAACAGGAATGCCGCCTCGGCGGCGAACCCGAAGGCGATCCGCACCGGCGCGGGCAGCGGACTCGGCGTCACGAAGCCCTCCAGCAGACCGCACACCAGCAGCACCGCGACCAGGCCGAGCGCCACCGTCGCGGTCACCTTGCCCTGCCGGGCCATGGCGGCCGCGCGGCTACGCCGGCCGGGGTCGACCAGCGTCCAGCCCAGCTTCAACCCCACCCCGCCCGCGACGAACAGCGCGGTCAGCTCCAAGGTGCCGTGCGGGAGGATGAAGCCGAAGAAGGATTCGAGCCGGCCCGCGTCGGCCATCAATCCACCGGTTATCCCCAGATTCAGCGCGTTCATGAACAGGGCGTACACAGCGGGCAGGATCAGCACGCCGGTGAACAACGCGATCGCCGAGACCAGCGAGTTGTGGGTCCACACCTGGGCGGCGAAGGCGTCGTTGGGGTGCTCGGTGTAGTAGGTCTCGAACGTTCCCCCAGGTCCGGTGACGATATCGGTGTCGCCCTCCGGTATCCCCAGTGCTTTCCTGGCCGCCGCGGAGTTGTCCACAAGTACCGCGATGACAGCGGCGACGGCGAGGAAGATCGCGGCGACCCCCACCCACCACGGCCACGCGCGATACACAGCCGCGGGAAAGTGCCGGGTGAAGAACCGGCCGATCTCCCGCCAGGGCTGCGATCGGGCCGCCAGCACCCGCCCCCTGGCCCGGGCGAGCAGCACGCTGAGCCCGGCGACGAGATCGGGATCGGCCGGCTGACCCTGGATCTTCGCAAGCTGTTGCGAAGCCGCCCGGTACAACCGGACGAGTTCGTCGGCCTCGGCGCCGGACAGCTTGCGCTGGCGGACCAGCTGATCCAACCGATGCCACGACCGTTGATGCGCCCAGCTGTAGGCGTCGGTGTCCATATCGGGAATGCTAGCCACATGGCTGAATTCACCACCGGCGAAGCGGTGGCGCTCGAGCTCCCGATCGCGCGGATCCCCAGCCGTGCGGGCGCCTTCCTGCTCGACCTGTGCCTCCAGCTCACCCTCGCGTTCATGCTCGCCTACGGCGCGGTGCTGGCGCTGATCGCGGCCGACGCCGACTCGGCCTGGTACGACGTCACCGGGGTGGTCACGCTGGTGACGGTGCTCATCGTCTATCCGGTGTGCAGCGAGACGGTCTCGCGGGGTCGCTCGATCGGGAAGCTGGCCTTCGGGCTGCGGGTGGTGCGCGCCGACGCGGGGCCGATCGATTTCCGGCACGCGCTGACCCGCGGGCTGGCCGGCGCCATCGTGGATTTCTGGATGCTCGGCGCCTTCGGGGCGGTCGCGGTGATCAGCTCGCTGTGTTCGCGTGATGCCAGACGGGTGGGTGACGTGCTCGCCGGAACCGTGGTCGTGCACACCCGGCAGAGCCTGCCGATGCCCGCGCTCGCCGTCGCGCCGCCGTGGCTGAGCGGTTGGGCGGCCCAGCTCGACCCGAGTGGCCTGTCCGACGAGCTGGCCGGTGCAGTCCGCCAGTATCTGACCCGGTTGCGCACGCTCACCCCGGCCGCGCAACATCATCTCGGCACCCAGCTGGTGACCGCGGTGTGCGCCGCCGTGCAGCGCCCGGTGCCGACCGGGTATCCGCCGTATCACGTGCTCGGCGCGGTGCTGGCTCGGCGACAGCAGGTTTCGCGCGCCTGAGCCTGTGGATGACCTGGCCCTGTGCACAACATGTTGGTCAACCGGTGGATGGGCTGTGAGCGACGGGGGACAACTCCGGTTGTCCACAACTCACAGGGAGCCGGACTGCTTCAGCTCCAGGTACTCGTCGGCGAGTGCTTCGGGCAGCTGGTCGGGTGCCGCCGCGACCACCGCGACCCCGCGCCTGCGCAGAGATTCCTGCACGAGCGCCCGCTCGGCCAGCACGGTCTCGGCCGCCGCCGCGGTGTAGACCGCCTCGGCGGTGGAGCGATCACGGGCGGCGGCGGCGATCTCCGGGTCGGTGACCGAGACGATCAGGACCCGGTGCCGCTTGGTGAGCGTCGGCAGCGCGGGCAGCAGATGCTCGGTGACCGTCGGGCCGTCCAGGCTGGTGAACCACACGATCAGCGCCCGCCTGCGGACCCGGGAGATCACGGTCCGCACCAGGCCGGTGGTGTCGGTATCCACAAGCTGTGGGGTCACTCCGGCGAGGGTGTGCATAAGTTTGAGCGGCAGCTGATGTCCGCCCGCGCCGGTCACCTCGGCCCGCACCCGCCGGTCGTAGGCGAGCAGGTCGACGGTATCGCCTGCGGCCGCGGCCAGCCCACCGAGCAGCAGCGCCGCCTCGATCGAGGAATCCAGTCGCGTGCCGTCGCCGACGCGGCCCGCGCTGGCCCGGCCGGTGTCGAGCACCATCAGCACGTGCCGGTTGCGTTCGGGCCGCCAGGTGCGCACGAGGACGTCGGCGGCGCGGGCGGTGGCCCGCCAGTCGATGCTGCGCACGTCGTCGCCCGCGACGTACTCGCGAAACGAGTCGAACTCGGTGCCCTGGCCGCGCGTGTTCGCGACATTGCGGCCCTCGAGATGGTGCAGCCGCTTCACCTTCGATCGCAGCAGCCGTTCGCTGCGGAACGGCGGCAAGGCGCGCACCCGGGCGGGCACAGGGATACGGGACTGCCTGCCCGCCAGCCCCAGCGGACCGAGCAGCCGCACGGTGACGGGACCGGCCACCCGGTCACCGCGATAGGTGGGGGTGAGCGCGGTGCGCAGCCGGACGCGGGTGCGCGGTGCCAGGTCGAGCCGATGGGCGCGGTGATCGGCCCGCGCGCTGTCGGGCCAGGCGTCCCACAGCAGGCCGCGCACGGTGGCCGTGCCGGTATTGGTGACCACGAGTTCGACCTCGGCGCCGCGGCCGAGCCGCACCACCGTCAGCGGATCGCGGGTGAGGGTGAGCGTGTCGGCCCGCGCGGTGAGGGCGAGGTCGAATACGGCGAGCGCGAGCAGCGCGGCACTCGCGCCGACCACGCCCACCCACGACGGCACCAGGAACATCACCAGCGCGCCCGCGATCGCCGCGAGCAGCGCGAACCGGCCTGTGACGACCACGCCGCTACACCGGAACCGGCACCGAGACCAGCAACGACGAGAGCACGCCCTCGGTGCTCACCCCGTCCAGCTCGGCCTCGGGCCGCAACTGCAGCCGGTGCCGCAGCACCGGGACCGCCACGGTCTTCACATCGTCGGGGGTGACGTAGCCGCGCCCGTTCAGCCAGGCCAACGCGCGCGCGGCCGCCAGCAGCGCGGTCGCGCCACGGGTGGAGGCGCCGTGCGCGACGGCGGGCGAGCTGCGCGTGGCGCGGCACAGGTCGACGATGTAGGCCAGCACCTCGGGACTCACCGTGACCTGCGCGATCGCGGCGCGGGCGGCCGCGATGTGTTCGGGACCGGCCACCGGACGCAACCCGGCGGCGCCGAGGTCACGCGGGTCGAAGCCGCTCGCGTGCCGCTGCAGGATGCGGAACTCGTCGTCGCGGTCGGGCAGCCGGATGTCGACTTTGAACAGGAACCGGTCGAGCTGGGCCTCGGGCAGCGGGTAGGTGCCCTCCTGCTCGATCGGGTTCTGGGTCGCGACGACGACGAACGGCTCCGGCAGCGGTCGCGGCTGTCCGTCCACCGAGACCTGCCGCTCCTCCATCGATTCCAGCAGCGAGGACTGCGTCTTCGGCGGGGTGCGGTTGATCTCGTCGGCCAGCAGCAGATTGGTGAACACCGGGCCCTGGCGGAAGGTGAACTCGGCCGAATGCGGGTCGTAGATCTGCGAACCGGTGACATCGCCCGGCATCAGGTCGGGAGTGAACTGCACCCGGGCGTGGTCGAGCGCCAGCGAGGTGGCCAGCGCCCGGACCAGCAGCGTCTTGGCCACGCCGGGAACGCCTTCCAGCAGCACGTGGCCGCGGCACAGCAGCGCGAGCACCAGGTACAGCACGGCCTGGTCGTTGCCGACCACGGCCTTGCCGATCTCGGTGCGCAGGGCGGCCAGCGCCGCACCGGCTTCCGCCGCGCTCGGCTGCGGGGTGGTGTTCTTGGTGATGTCGGTCATCCGAGCTCCGTCTCGATCCATTCGAGGTGTGCGGCAACGTAATACAGGGTCGTCTCGTCCGGCACCGGGCCGAACAGGACGGTGCCGATCTGCTGAGCGGGCGCGCCGAGGCGGGTGGCCGCCGCGGCGACGAGCTGATCGTCGGTCAGATCGCGCGCGCCCAGGCGCGGCCGGATCCGGCGCAGCGTCGCCGTGCGCAGCGTCCGGGCCACGTGCTCGACATCGCCGGAGCGACGGTACAGGCCCGCCTGGCCCGCGAGCAGTTCGTTCGCGGCGACTTCGACCGGTCGCGGTTCGCCGACGAGCGCGCCGCGCCTGCGGCCCCGCCACCACATCAGCACGCCGAAGGCGATCAGGAACTGCAACCCGCCGAAGGCCAGCCAGGCGGGCAGGCTGGTGAAGATCGAGTCCTTGCCCGCGCCGAAATCGGGGTCGTAGTCCGAATCATCGGGCGGATCAGGGGGATCGGGCAGGTCGGGAACGTCGGGGGGCGGCGGTGCGTCGGGCGCGCCGCACGACTGCATCGTGGCGTACAGCAGCAGGCACAGCGCCAGGACCGCTGCCAGCGTCGCCCAGAACTTGGGACTGCGCAGCAGTGCGGGCAGCGGCGGAAGCTGCCTGCGCCGCCTGGGCGCGCGCTCGGCGATCTCGAGTTCGACCGGCTCGGCGACCGGCGGCGGCGCGGACTGGGAGTAGCGGTCGGCGTATTCGAGTCTGCGGTACTCGTCCTCGGTGGCGGCGCGGCCGCCGTAGACGACCTCGTCGAAACTGCGTGCCGCCGGATGCAATTCGGTGGACTGCTCCAGCGGGAGCGCGGTCGTCGCGTCGTCGGCGGTCTCCTGCGCGGTGCGCGAGCGCCGGACCGGCAGGGTGCCGCCCTGCTCGAGGGCACGCAACACGGCGCGGAAGCGTTCCCGCAGCGCGCGGTCGTAGTCGCGGTGGGCGGCGGCGTTCTCGGCGGCGGCCCGATGCTCGGCGGCCGCGCCGAGCCGGGGCGGTGGCGGCGGACCGGAGCCGAGCTGTCGCGTCGCGCCGAGGTGCCGCTCGTCGTCGACAGCGGACGGACCGCCCGGACCGGGCCGCCACGCGCCGGGGCCGGGCGGCGGGGCGTCGGCGGCAGCCGGATCGGGGAAGCGGCTGTCGCTCATCGGGACTCACCGGGGATCGCGATGTCCATACCCTCGCGGGCGCACCGCCGGTCGATGTAGCAGACGGCGCGACTGGTGGCCTCGACGATCTCGCTGATCGTCACCACCAGCAGCAGCCCGCCGACCAGCAGCGTGATGAACGCCCAGCGATGCGTGCCGGAGAAGTCGGACAGATAGAAGGGCACGCCGAACGCGGGCACCGCGAGGACGGCGAAGATGACCCGCTGGGTGAGCCACAGGCCGGCCACGGTCCAATCGGCCCCCTGCACCAGTTCCTTCGACCGGGCGATCGCCGCGCCGAATCCGGCGTGCTCGCCGACGATCACCGGCTCGGCGACGAACCGTCGTGCCCGCACGTTCGACAACCACAGCAGCGCCAGCGGATAGGTGATGATCAGCAGGCTGCCGACCAGCAGGACCCCGATGCCGGTGAGCGTGAACATGATCTGCGCGAGCAGCAGCGGACCGGCGCGCCGGGCGGCCGCCCGCAACCCGGCGATCGCGCCGAGGCGCACCCCACCGAAGTCGGCGAGCGCGATCGCGACGGTCGCGCCGCGCAACACCAGGCGCAGCAGCCAGAGAAACGCCGCCGTGGCCAGGATCGCGGCCCACGCCGTGCCCGTGTCGGAGCCGTCGGTCAAGTGCGAGACGAGGCCGGTCACCCCGAGCACGCCGAGTACGGCCGCCACGAGCGCGCAGGCGCCGAGGGTCGACAGCGCCCGAATGTGGGCCTGGATCAGGGCGAACGGCTCGTCGAGCAGTTCGCGGAAACGCAGGGGCCGGATCGGTACCGTCGGCGGAGAGGGTGGCGCCGGCACGGACGCCGGTGCCGGATCGGTTCCCGCCCCGACGGCGCCGACCGCTTCGACGGCGGGACGCACGTCGGCGAGTCTAGCCGGGTTGTCGCAGCACCGGCGCGCTCGTGTCGCGGCCGTCCGCGTCGTCTGCCCCTCGTCGGGGTCGGGGCGTGGGGGTCGGGTGAGGTGGTCCGGATCAGCGCACGTCGGTCGTCGACTGTGCGTTCGTCGCGGTGGGGTCCGGGGTGCGCGCCGAGATTCTGGGTAGGGCCAGCTGGGTGGGGGTGAGTCTGCCTCGGAGGGTGACGGTTTCGCCGAGGTCCCAGTGGGCGGTCTCGGTGGCGGCGGCGCGGGCGAGGGTGGTCGCCGAGCTGAGGAGGCGTTCGTCGTAGTTCTTCGACAGCTCGCACAGGCGGGCCGCCTCGTTGACCGCGTCGCCGATGACGGTGAACTCATAGCGGTTGTGGGTGCCCACATTGCCCGCGACGACCCGGCCCGCGGCGACGCCGATGCCCGCGTTCAGGTCGGAGGCGTCGCGCAGTCGGCGCTGGATGGCGCGGCCGCAGGACAGAGCCGAGCCCGCCAGGTCGGGCAGGGGAGCGGGGGTGCCGAAGACGGCCAGGGCGGCGTCGCCTTCGAACTTGTTGAGCAGGCCGCCATGGCGTTCCACCTCGTCGACGACGATGTCGAAGAAGCGGTTGAGGATGCCGACGATCTCGGGCGCGGGCCGGGTGGCGGCCATCGTGGTCGAGCCGATGATGTCGATGAACAGGGCGGCGGCCTCGGTCTCGGTGCCGCCGAGCACCGGCCGGGAGGCGATCGCGGCCATCGCCACGTCGTGGCCGACGTGCTTGCCGAACAGGTCCTCGATCAGCGCGCGCTCGCGCAGGCCGTGCACCATCCGGTTGAAACCGCTCTGTAGATCGCCGAGTTCGGTGCCGTCGTACAGGGTGATCTCGGTGTCGAGATCGCCGTCCTCCACCCGGCGCAGCGCCTGGCGCACACCTTTGATGGGGGCGACCGTCGCGGCGACGACCTGGGCCATCAGCAACATCCCGAACAGCAGCGCCGAGCCGCCGAGGCTGAGCACACAGACCGCCAGCCTGGCCTTGCTCACCGCGGGGTCGGCCAGCGCCCACACCGCGACGATCATCGACAGCGCCACCGGAATCCCGACGCCGACCAGCCACGACAGCATGGTCCGGCCGAACACGCCGATGCCGCGGCGCCGGTGCGGGTCGGCTTGCAGCACCCGCGCGGTCACCGGCCGCAGCGCGAATTCCACGATCAGATAGCTGTTGGCGCACACCACGATGCCCGCGGCGCCGATGGACAGCCCGACCTTGGGGATCAGCGCCGGATCGGCCACGCCGTAGACGATCGTCAGCGTGACCAGCGCCAGGGACCACAGCACCGCCTGCTGCAACACCATCCAGCGCGGCGCCGACACCGCGACCCGCTGTTCGGGCGGGGTCGGTACGTGGTCGGGGTCGGTGGCCCAGCGCATGGTGCGCAGGCCGGCGACGGTGCCCCACACGGTGCCGATCGCCAGCGCGAGGACCGCGCACAGCGGTGTGAAGACGGCGTTGATCAGCAGCAGCTGCCTGGTGAAGACGGTCGGACCGGGCAGCACGAACCCGGCGAGCACCACGATCATCGTGATGCCGATCAGGTTGGCCACCAGCAACGGCACAGTCAGCAGCAGCTGCACGCGGACGCGCCGGATGGACGACTTCTCCTCGACCGGACCGAGCAGCGGTGAGCCCCACGGCGCCGCGCCCTTCGGTCCGTTGCTGTGGATCACTCTCGCACTGTAAACCGAGTGTCGTGAGTTGCCACAATGTGTAGCCCAGGTCACTGATTAACGGGCCGTGCTATATGACCAGTCAGTGGTCAGTTTTTGATCACGGTCGGCGGATATGTGCGCGCGGTCCGGTCCGGAATCGGTTCGGAGTACACATGTCCACTGAGATTGTTGTGCTCAGCGCTCGAGCAGCCGATCCACGACCGCGCGGTAGCGGGCGGGCTCGAGCTGCGGCAGGCCGAGCAGGGCGCGCAGGTAGACGCCGTCGCCGACCAGGCGGATGGTGTCGGCGCGGACGGGGTCGTCCACCTCGTCGTCGAGGCCGTCCGACCAGGCCGTCATGACGCCGTCGAGGGCCCGTTGCACCTCGTCGGGGTCGGTCCCCGCCGAGGCGTCGATGGTGCGCATGGTCGCCAGCAGGGAGCGGTACAGCGCGAGTTCGACCGCGTCGGCCTGGGTTGTGGGGTCGGGCGTCTGGAGGTACCACTCCGCGACCGGGGTGCCGTTCGCCCGCATCTCGGCGAGCTGGGTGCCGGCGCGGTCGCCGAGTCGTTCGACCAGGCCGACGAGCAGGGCGTCCTTGCTCTTGAAGTGATAGAGCAGCCCGCCCTTGGATACGCCCGCCGCGGCGGCGACGTTGTCGAGGGTCATCTGGGCCGCGCCGCGTTCGAGCAGCAGGGTCTCCAGGGCGTCGAGGATGCGATCGCGGGTGCCGGGGCTCACGGCGATCACTGTACCGTCTGGACGGTCTTTCTGTTACTGTACCGTCTGGACGGTTTACCAACTCAGAAAGTCGAGAAACCGATGAACACCCCTGTCACCACCGCCGCCGCCCCGCCGCGCGCCACCGCGCGCGAGTGGGCGGGCCTCGGTGTGCTGGCCCTCGCCTTACTGCTGCTCGCCGTCGACGCGACCGTGCTCGACCTGGCCGTGCCCGCGATCAGCGCCGACCTCGCCCCGAGCACCCCGCAGCTGCTGTGGATCATCGACGTCTATTCGTTCGTGCTCGCCGGCCTGCTGGTCGTGATGGGCAACCTCGGCGACCGGATCGGCAGGCGCAGGCTGCTGCTGATCGGCGCCGTCGGCTTCGGCATCGCCTCGGCGCTGGCCGCCTGGGCGGTCTCGCCCGAGATGCTCATCGCCGCGCGCGTACTGCAGGGTGTCGCCGGTGCCACGCTGATGCCGGCCACGCTGGGCCTGATCCGCTCGATGTTCCAGGACGCGCGGCAGCGCACCCTGGCGATCGGTGTGTGGAGCGCGATGGCCGGTGGTGGCGCCGCGGCCGGTCCACTGGTCGGCGGCTGGCTGCTCGAGCACTTCTGGTGGGGCTCGGTATTCCTGGTGAACCTGCCGGTCATGCTGGTGCTGCTGGCGCTCGCGCCGCTGCTCATCCCCGAATCGCGCGACCCGAACCCGGGCCGGTTCGACGCGCTCAGCGCGGTGTTGTCGATGCTCGCGCTGGTCCCCGTGGTCTACGCGGTGAAGGAAACCGCCGCGCACGGCCCGACCGTGGCCGCGCTGCTGGTCGGTCTGGCCGGTGTGCTCGCCGGCGTGCTGTTCGTCCGCAGGCAGCGTCGCCTGGCCGATCCGATGCTGGACCTGCGGCTGTTCGCGCTGCCCCGGTTCCGCGTCGCGGTGTTCACCAACCTGCTCGCGGTGTTCGCGCTGGCCGGTGTGCTGTTCTTCGGCTCGCAGTACCTGCAGCTGGTGCTCGGTCGCTCGCCGCTGGAGGCCGGGCTGCTGATGCTGCCCGGGCTCGCGGCCAGCGTGCTCGGTTCGCTCGCGGCGGCGTGGCTGGTGCGGCGCTGGCGCGCGGCGGTCGTGCTGGCCGGCGCGCTGGTGGTCACCGCGTTCGGCGCGGCGGCCTTCCTCCTGGTCGACGCGGTCAGCGGCGCCGAGGCGTTCGTGCTCGGCTTCGTCGGCATCGGCCTCGGCGCCGGGGTGGCCATGACCGTGGCCGCCGACCTGGTCGTCGGCTCGGCGCCGGCGGAACGCGCCGGTGCCGCGGCGGCGATCTCGGAGACCGCCTACGAGACCGGTCTCGCGCTCGGTGTCGCCCTGCTCGGCAGCACCGTGATGGCGATCTTCCGCCGCGGGCTCGATCTGTCCCTGCTGCCGGACGACGCGGTGGCGACGGCATCGGGATCGCTCAGCGGCGCGGTCGAGGTCGCGCGGGAGCTGCCGGCCGCGGTGGCGCAGGAGTTCTTGTCCTCGGCGAATCAGGCGTTCGTCAGCGGCATCCATCTGACGGTGCTCGGCATCGTCGCGGTGCTGCTGTTCGCCGCCTACGGCGCGGTGCGGACGAAGAACACCCGCGCGTGAGTACCGCCGTGGGGCCGGTGTCGATCCGGCCCCACGGCGGCTCGGTTGTCGTCAGGTCGCCTCGGCGGCGGGGTCGGTCGGACGCCCGCGAGGGAACCGTCCGACCCGACGCTCAGCGCGCGGGCGGCAGCTGACGCTGATCGCCGCCGGGGAGCTCGTTGGCGTTGCCGCCGGGGAGTTCTCCGTAGCCGTCCGCGGTCGGCAGGGTGTTGCCCTGGCCGGCGGGCAGCGCGGTGTAGGTCGGCGCGGCCTGGTACTGGCGCGGGTCCGGGTGGTACCGGGTCGACGGCGCGTCGACGACGGTCGAGGCGATCTGCTGGGCGTACGGGTGGTACTGCGGAGCGCCCTGCTGGGGGTACCCGGCGGGCAGGTAGCCCTGCGCGGGCTGACCCGGCAGCTGGTAGCCGGGCGGCGCCATCATCTGCTGCTGGGCCTGCGAATCCTGGGTGTCGACGGTGACCTTGCGGCTGCGGCGCAGCGTGAAGGTGACCTCCTCGACCTCCTCGAACGCCTGCCGCGCGGTGCGCAGCGGGTGCGTGGCCGAGTCGATCGCGTTGGCGACGAAGGACGGCACCAGCGGACGGATCCAGCGGGCGGCGGTGTCGGTGAACGGCACGGTGCCGATGATCGGCAGCTCGAGTCCGCCGCCCCCGGTCGGGGCCTGCGCGGGCGCGGCGGCGACCGGCTGGGCCGGCACCAGCGCACCGGCCTGCGGCGCGGCGGCGGGCAGCGCGGTGGGCAGGTACCCGGCGGGCAGCTGCTGCTGGGAGACGTTCGGCTCCAGAGCCACGGAGTCGTCCTTTCGATGCGGCTCGGTGATCCCGAGCTCGAAGCCGCCGATGGCGGCGATGATCCTGGTGCGCTGACGTTCTCGATCGATGACGGTATCGGCCTCGATGGCCAGGCGCGCCGCGGCGAGTTCGTGATCGGCGCGCAGGGCAGCCGCCTCGGTGCGCACCTCGGCCCGCTTCACCGCGATGGCCGCGTCGGCCTCGCGCTGGGCCCGGTCGGCCACCTCCTCGGCGTCGACCCGGCGGTCCAGCGAGGTCTCCCCGCGCCACCACCGCAGCAGCAGGGGCAGCAGGGCGAGCAGGACCCCGGCCAGCAGGATCAGCGCCCGCAGCGCGGCGGCCCCGGCGTGGTCGGCGGTGTAGCCGTTCATGGCCAGCCAGCGGGCGCCGAGCCCCCGGTCGGCCTCGGCGAACGCGGTGGCGCGGGCGGCGGCCAGCTCGGCGGTCTCGGTGCGGACCTGCTGGTCGAGCTGATCGGTGCGGGCCTGCGCGGCGGCGAGCTGCCTGCGGGAATCGTCGAGCATGTCGTTGGCCGTCTGGGCCTCGGGACCGCGGCCGGGGACGCCGGTGATCCTGGTCTGCGGGCACTCCGGCGTCGGGTTGTACTCACAGCGGGCGATGACCAGCGCGCGGTCGATATCGGCCTGCGCCTTGGCGATGCTCACGTCCAGGGCGGCCCGGTCGGCGCTCGCCCGGTCGAACTCGGCCCGCGCGGCGACCACGCCCGGGGCGTTCTCGGCACTCGCCTGCGCGCGCACGTCCAGCTCCCGGTCGACGGTGCCGCCGAGCAGCACGGTCGAGGCCAGTTCGGCGACGAGCACGCCGGCCAGCACGCCGACGCCGATCCTGGCAGCGGTGCTCGCGCGGTCGGCGGCGCCGGGCCTGGTGGTGGCCAGCGCGCGGCCCAGCGCGGCGGCGGCCACCGCGACGACCAGCGCGAGCGCGACGACGGCGAACGCGCCGATCCCGTCGGCGGCGGCCAGGGCGGCGGCGGTGACGATCCCGGCGACCGCGGCGAACAACAGCACGGCGGCACCGGTGACGACGTAGCCGCCCTGTTCATGGTTGTAGGCCAGGTCGGAGCCCGTTTCGGGATCCCGGCGCCGGGGCGAGGCGAGGCCTCCGCCGAGCCAGGTGAGTGTGCCGGTCATAGGTTCTCCCCGGGTCGTGCGCTCCACTGGGCATGGCGAAACTGTCATGGATTCGTTGTGTCAGCGTGACAGGCAGCGACCCGACACACCGAGTGTCGACGACCCCCTTGTGGTCAGCCTCACAGTAGTAGGAGCCCGGCATCGGTGCGAGTCGGTGGCGCGGGCTGGATGCCCAGGCCCGCCCGGCGTGTCGACGTCGGCGATTCGTACCTACCGGTTGGTAGAGCCCCTGTTGTGGCGAACGCCACTGTTCCAGAATTAGCCAGAGGTGTGCTGTGGCACACAAACTCGATACAGACCGAACGGTTGGATCACTGCGATGCCACGTCGGGGCCGCTGTCGGAAATATCTCACCGCTTCCGTCCCGGTTAGCGGAGCGCACAGGTTTGACCTGGGCATTGTCGGGGAATTCTGCTGCGGTGCAGGTGAGTTCAGCTTTCGGCCCTGGGTCGGCAGCCGGTTCTGGCCTGCTTCGCCACGGTGTTCGCGCAGGTCGGCGCGGGTTGTCCGGGATCGATCCGGCCCTCGCTCTGCTTTACACTGGACGACGCGCGCGACGAAGCATGCCGCCGTTACAAACCCCAGCTAGACAGGTTTCTTAGCACGACCTTAGTTGGTTGGGTCTGCGGTCTGACTTATCGTTTGCTCTTACGCCGAACGCACCCCTGTTCGGTACAACCACCTGTTTCGGGGTCCGGTGAAACCGGGCCAAGAGTAGCGGGTGAACCCCCGCGCGGAGGTAAGGGATGTGTAAGCGTTCCGTTACCTCTGAGCACCCACTACGTCAACGAAGCGGGTGGACAACTGGAGACGTGACTGCACGCCGCAAACCATCATCGCCGCTGGTTTCGGATCGTACGGACGCAGTCTTGACGGAGGCGAAACGACGAAGGGCCCAACTCAGCTCGCTGAGCGGCCGATCTCATCGACAGCCGACTTTCTTGAAGGCAGAGGCATGACGCAACTTCCTGGCCACAGGTCACCCGGTGCCACCGGGCTCTACGATCCGGCATTCGAGCACGACGCCTGCGGCGTCGCGTTCGTCGCCGACATGCACGGACGACGCAGTCGAGACATCGTCGACAAGGCCATCACGGCCCTGCTGAACCTGGAGCACCGCGGTGCCGCGGGCGCCGAGCCGAACTCCGGCGACGGCGCGGGCATCCTGATCCAGCTCCCGGACAAGTTCTTCCGCGCGATCGTCGACTTCGAGTTGCCTCCGGTCGGCTCCTACGCGACCGGCATCGCCTTCCTGCCCCAGGCCCGTCGTGAGGCCGCGCGTGCCGCCTACGGCGTGGACAAGATCGTCACCGAAGAGGGCCTGGCCGTGCTCGGCTGGCGCGAGGTGCCGATCGACGAGTCCTCGCTGGGCGCCCTGGCCCGCGACGCCATGCCGACCTTCCGGCAGATCTTCATCGGCTCGCCCAAGAACTCCGCCGAGCAGCTCTCCGGCATGGACCTGGAGCGTCGCGCCTACGTCATCCGCAAGCGGATCGAGCACGAGCTCGGCAAGGCAGGCCCCGGTGAGGGCACCGTCGGCAAGGAATCGGTGTACTTCCCGAGCCTGTCCGGCGAGACCTTCATCTACAAGGGCATGTTCACCACGCCGCAGCTGCGCGCGTTCTACCTGGACCTGCAGGACGAGCGCGTCGAGTCGGCCATCGGCATCGTGCACTCGCGCTTCTCCACCAACACCTTCCCCTCGTGGCCGCTGGCGCACCCGTTCCGCCGGGTCGCCCACAACGGTGAGATCAACACCGTCACCGGTAACGAGAACTGGATGCGCGCCCGTGAGGCGCTGCTGCGTTCGGACGTCTTCGGCAAGGACGAGGCGGGCAAGAACCGGCTGCAGAAGATCTTCCCCGTCTGTACGCCGGGTGCGAGTGACACCGCGCGCTTCGACGAGGTGCTGGAGCTGCTGCACCTCGGCGGCCGCGACTTGCACCACGCGATCCTGATGATGATTCCCGAGGCCTGGGAACGCAACGAGAACATGGACCCGCAGCGGCGGGCGTTCTACGAGTACCACTCCATGCTGATGGAGCCCTGGGACGGCCCCGCCGCCGTCTGCTTCTCCGACGGCAAGAAGATCGGCGCCGTGCTCGACCGCAACGGCCTGCGCCCCGGTCGCATCTGGGTGACCGAGGACGGCCTGGTCGTGCTCGCCTCCGAGGTCGGCGTCCTCGACATCGACCCCTCCACCGTGGTCCAGAAGATCCGCCTGCAGCCGGGCAAGATGTTCCTGGTCGACACCGAGGCGGGCCGCATCGTCACCGATGACGAGCTCAAGTCCGAGCTGGCCGCCGCGCAGCCGTACCAGGAGTGGCTCGACGCCGGCGTGAGCCGCCTGGCCGACCTGCCCGACCGTCCGCACGTGCACATGTCGCACGACCGCGTGCTGATCCGTCAGCAGATCTTCGGTTACACCACCGAGGACCTGAACCTGCTGATCACCCCGATGGCCAAGACCGGCGGCGAAGCGCTGGGCTCGATGGGTACCGACACCCCGATCGCGGTGCTGTCGAACCGGTCGCGTCTGCTGTTCGACTACTTCTCCCAGCTGTTCGCGCAGGTCACCAACCCGCCGCTGGACGCCATCCGCGAGAAGGTAGTCACCAGCCTCAAGCGCAACATCGGCCCCGAGGCCGACCTGCTGCACCCCGGCCCCGAGTCGTGCCAGCAGATCGCGCTCGAGCAGCCGATCCTGGACAACGACGAGCTGGCCAAGCTGGTCCACATCAACGACGACGGCAGCCACCCCGGCCTGCGCTCGGTGGTCGTGCGCGGTCTGTACCCGGTCGCCGAGGGCGGCGAGGGCATGCGCAAGGCCCTGGCCGCGATCAACACCCAGGTGTCGGCGGCCATCGACGGCGGCGCGCGGATCATCGTGCTGTCCGACCGCGAGTCCAACGAGAAGCTGGCGCCGATCCCGTCGCTGCTGCTCACCTCCTCGGTGCACCACCACCTGGTGCGCGAGCGCACCCGCACCATGGTCGGCCTGGTCGTCGAGGCCGGTGACGCCCGCGAGGTGCACCACATGGCGATGCTGGTCGGTTTCGGCGCCGCCGCGATCAACCCGTACATGGCCTTCGAGACCATCGAGGACATGCTCGAGCGCGGCTCGCTGCAGATCCCCGGCTCGACCGGTGACCTGGCCGCCGACTTCCGCAAGGCCGTCGCGAACTACTGCACCGCGGCCAGCAACGGCGTGCTCAAGGTGATGTCGAAGATGGGCATCTCCACCCTCGCCTCCTACAACGGCGCCCAGCTGTACCAGGTCATCGGCCTGGCGCAGGATCTGGTCGACGAGTACTTCACCGGCCTGCGCTCGCCGCTGGGCGGCATCGGCCTGGACGAGATCGCCGAAGAGGTGGCCATCCGCCACCGCACCGCGTTCCTGGAGAACCGCAACGAGCGCGCGCACCGCGAGCTCGAGGTCGGCGGCGAGTACCAGTGGCGTCGTGAGGGCGAGTACCACCTGTTCAACCCGGACACGGTGTTCAAGCTGCAGCACGCGACCCGCACCGGTCAGTACTCGATCTTCAAGGAGTACACCAAGCTGGTCGACGACCAGTCCGAGCGGCTGGCCGCGCTGCGTGGCCTGTTCAAGTTAAAGACCGGTCAGCGCGAGTCGATCTCGATCGACGAGGTCGAGTCGGCCGCCGAGATCGTCAAGCGGTTCTCGACCGGCGCGATGAGCTACGGCTCCATCTCGGCCGAGTCGCACGAGACCCTGGCGATCGCGATGAACCGCCTCGGCGCGCGCTCGAACTCCGGTGAGGGCGGCGAGAGCCCGGCCCGCTTCGAGGTCGAGGAGAACGGTGACTGGCGTCGTTCGGCGATCAAGCAGGTCGCCTCGGGTCGCTTCGGCGTCACCGCGCACTACCTGACCAACGCCACCGACATCCAGATCAAGATGGCCCAGGGCGCCAAGCCGGGCGAGGGCGGCCAGCTGCCCGCGCACAAGGTGTACCCGTGGGTCGCCGAGGTGCGGCACTCCACGCCGGGCGTCGGCCTGATCTCCCCGCCGCCGCACCACGACATCTACTCGATCGAGGACCTGGCGCAGCTGATCCACGATCTGAAGAACGCGAAC
Source organism: Nocardia sp. NPDC087230 (assembly GCF_044744725.1). Taxonomy (NCBI): domain Bacteria; kingdom Bacillati; phylum Actinomycetota; class Actinomycetes; order Mycobacteriales; family Nocardiaceae; genus Nocardia; species Nocardia sp. NPDC087230. Next base: position 954,983 of record NZ_JBIUYV010000002.1, on the reverse strand, counting down.
CCGCAGGCGCGGATTCACGTGAAACTCGTCGCGGAGCCGGGCGTCGGCACCGTCGCCACCGGTGTGTCCAAGGCGCACGCCGACGTCGTGCTCATCTCGGGCCACGACGGCGGCACCGGCGCCTCGCCGCTGACCTCGCTCAAGCACGCGGGTGGCCCCTGGGAGCTCGGCCTGGCCGAGACCCAGCAGACCCTGCTGCTCAACGGCCTGCGCGACCGCATCGTGGTCCAGGTCGACGGTCAGATGAAGACCGGTCGCGACGTGATGATCGCCGCCCTGCTCGGCGCCGAGGAGTTCGGTTTCGCGACCGCTCCGCTGGTCGTATCGGGCTGCATCATGATGCGCGTGTGCCACCTCGACACCTGCCCGGTCGGCATCGCGACCCAGAACCCGGTGCTGCGCGAGCGCTTCTCCGGCAAGCCGGAGTTCGTCGAGAACTTCATGCTGTTCATCGCCGAGGAGGTGCGTGAGCTGCTCGCCGAGCTGGGCTTCCGCACGCTCGACGAGGCCATCGGCCGCGTCGACCTGCTCGACACCAGCAAGGCCAAGGCGCACTTCAAGGCCGCCAAGCTGGACCTGTCGCCGATCCTGGACATGCCGGAGACGGCGTTCATGAACCAGGACACCCGGTGCACCGGCACCCAGGACCACGGTCTGGACAAGGCGCTGGACAACGAGCTGATCGCGCAGAGCGCCGACGCGCTCGAGCGTGGCCAGGCGGTCAAGATCGAAACCAAGATCACCAACGTGAACCGCACGGTCGGCACCATGCTCGGCCACGAGGTGACCAAGCTCTACGGTGGCGCGGGCCTGCCCGACAACACCATCGACATCACCTTCAACGGTTCGGCGGGCAACAGCTTCGGCGCGTTCGTCCCGGCCGGCATCACGCTGCGCGTGCAGGGTGACGCCAACGACTACGTCGGCAAGGGTCTGTCCGGCGGCCACATCGTGGTCCGCCCGGCGCTCACCGCGCCGGAGGGCTTCGTCGCCGAGGACAACATCATCGCGGGCAACGTGATCATGTTCGGCGCGACCAGCGGCCGGATCCTGATCAACGGTGTGGCGGGCGAGCGGTTCGCCGTCCGTAACTCCGGCGCCACCGCGGTCGTCGAGGGTGTGGGCGACCACGCGCTCGAGTACATGACCGGTGGCCGCGTGGTGATCCTCGGTGGCACCGGCCGCAACCTCGGCGCCGGTATGTCCGGTGGTGTCGCCTTCGTCTACGACCCGGAGGGCACGCTCGCATCGCGCGTCAGCCCGGATCAGGCCGAGGCGATCGAGCAGCTCTCCGGTGACGACTTCACCTGGCTGCGCGACATCATCACCACCCACCGCGACGAAACGGGTTCGGCTGTCGCCGAACGCATCCTGAGCGACTGGTCCCAGCAGGTGAACCACTTCGTGAAGGTCATGCCCCGCGAATACAAGAAGGTTTTGCTCGCCATCTCCGAAGCTGAGAAGAGCGGCAAGGACGTGGACGAAGCGATCATGGAGGCGGCTCGTGGCTGACCCACAGGGATTTTTGAAGCACACCTCACGGGAACTGCCCACCCGCCGACCGGTCGAGCTGCGACTGCTCGACTGGAAAGAGGTCTACGAGGACAAGTTCTCGCACGACACCCTGCAGAAGCAGGCCAGCCGCTGCATGGACTGCGGTATCCCCTTCTGTCACAACGGCTGTCCGCTGGGGAACCTGATCCCCGAGTGGAACGACCTGGTGTACAAGGGTGCCTGGCGCGAGGGCATCGACCGCCTGCACGCCACCAACAACTTCCCGGAGTTCACCGGCCGCCTGTGCCCGGCTCCGTGTGAGGCGTCGTGCGTGCTCGGCATCAACCAGCAGCCGGTCACCATCAAGCAGGTCGAGGTCGAGCTCATCGAGAACGCCTTCGACGAGGGCTGGGTCACCCCGGTGTACCCGACCCGCCTGACCGGCAAGAAGGTCGCCGTCGTCGGTTCGGGCCCGGCCGGTTTGGCCGCCGCCCAGCAGCTGACCCGGGCGGGCCACACCGTGACCGTGTTCGAGCGCGACGACCGCATCGGCGGTCTGATGCGCTACGGCATCCCGGAATTCAAGATGGAGAAGTCGGTCATCGACCGTCGCCTCGCGCAGATGGAGGCCGAAGGCACCATCTTCAAGCCGGGCGTCAACGTCGGTGTCGACATCACCGCCGAGGAGCTGCGGGAGCGTTTCGACGCGATCGTGCTCGCCGGTGGCGCCACCATCGCGCGTGACCTGCCGATCCCGGGCCGCGAGCTCGACGGCATCCACCAGGCGATGGAGTTCCTGCCGCTGGCCAACCGCGTCCAGCTCGGCGACGACATCACCGACGAGAACGGCCTGCCGCCCATCCACGCGAAGGGCAAGAAGGTCGTCATCATCGGTGGTGGCGACACCGGCGCCGACTGCCTGGGCACTTCGCACCGCCACGGTGCCGAATCGGTCCACCAGTTCGAGATCATGCCCCGTCCGCCGGAGGAGCGCGCCGGTTCCACCCCGTGGCCGACCTACCCGCTCATGTACCGGGTGTCCTCGGCGCACGAGGAGGGCGGCGAGCGCGTGTTCTCCGTCAACACCGAGCGTTTCGTCGGCAAGGACGGCAAGGTCACCGGTCTCGAGGCGCACGAGGTCAAGATGGCCAACGGCCGGTTCGAGAAGGTCGAAGGCACCGACTTCACCCTCGAAGCCGACCTGGTGCTGCTGGCCATGGGCTTCGTCGGCCCGCAGAAGCCGGGCCTGCTGACCGACCTCGGCGTCGGTTACGACGGCCGTGGCAACGTGCAGCGGGACAAGAACTGGGCCACCAACATCCCCGGCGTCTTCGTCGCCGGCGATATGGGCCGTGGCCAGTCGCTCATCGTGTGGGCGATCGCGGAGGGCCGCGCCGCGGCGTCCGCGGTGGACAAGTTCCTGGAAGGCGAGACCGCGCTGCCCGCGCCGATCCCGCCGACCGCCGTCGCCCAGCGCTGACGCACGAACCATCAAGGCGCCCGCGGACTTCCGAGTCCGCGGGCGCCTTCGTCGTTTGCCCAGGGTATGCGTAGGGGACTGAACGCCGTTCGCCCACAAGGAGTTCGGTACCCGAGCAAACGACGTGGCTGATCTCCGGTGCAGCACATACACTTCCGTTATCGATGTGTAACCGGTGATGATCCGAGGGGGAGCTGTGCCGTTACCGCCGGGAACGATGGCGAGCCTGCATCGCGCCGCGGAGCGCGGTGACGGTACCGCCATGCACAATCTGGCCAACATCTACTACGACCACAGCGATTTCGACGCGGCCGAGCACTGGTTCCGCCGGGCGGCCGCCGCCGGGCACACCCGCGCGATGAACAACCTGGCCGTGCTGCTGGACAAGCTCGGCGAGATCGACGAGGCCGAGTCGTGGTACCGCCGGGCCGCGGCGGCGGGCAACGTCAACGCCATGTACAACCTGGCCACCCTGCTCTACCAGTGCGGTGACCGGCGCGGCGCCGAAACCTGGTACCACCACGCGGCTTTCGCGGGCAATGTCGACGCGATGTACAACCTCGCCCGCCTGTGCGAGGACCAGGATCGTCTCGACGACGCCGAGGCCTGGTATCGCGACGCCGCCGACAACGGCGACATCGACGCCGTCAACAACCTAGGCATGCTGCTGCGGAGTCGCGGTGCCCTCACCGAGGCGCGCCGCTGCTTCCGCCGTGCCGCCGATCTCGGCCACCCGCGCGCCATGGCCAATCTCGCCGCGCTCCTGGAGTCGCAGGGCGCGCACCGCGAGGCCGAGTCCTGGTACCGCCGCGCCGCCGGCTGAGCGAACACTACTGACGAACCGACCGGTTCGTGGATTCGTCGCGTTCTGTTCGTGATGTTCGCGAGATGGTCGCCGATCCATTTAGGGTGGTTGAGCACCGGGTTTATCGGCCGGGCAGCGAACCGGCGCGAAGTTACCCAAAAGTATTGATACCGAGCGGTTTTCCAGCAAACCTCAGCAAACATTATGGGGCGCAGCAATTTTCCGGCGTTCGGCGTGCGGGAATTTGCCGGGAGGTATAGCGTCACGTTCCGATAACCTCTCGAAGACAGGCCGGGGCGTGTGAATTCTCTCGACGGCTGCCTGAAACGCATCATGGATATTCCCGGTGCGTGCAGCGTGACACTGGTGGATGGGGCCAGCGGTTTGGCGATCGCCGCCGCTGGAGTGCACGACATCGTCGACGAACACGAGGATGCGGCGGGCACCACGGATGTGGTGCGGGCCGCGCTCGGGTGTTCGGCGCTGGCGACCGGACGCGCGGACGACGACATCACCGAGATCGTGGTCTGCCGCACCGGTGGCTTCCACCTGTTGCACCTGGTCGAGGGTGATTTCGACGGCAGGCTGTTCGTCCATGTCGTCTTCGACGGCGACACCGGCAATCTCGGCATGGCCCGGTATCAGCTCCGTGCCGCGCTCGAGGAACTGACGGGCGGCGATCGATGAGCTTGGCCCTCGCCGAGGAATTGCACCGGCTCGAGGAACAGGGATCGACCGGGGTACTGCGGGCCGGGGACGGCGAATTCCATCTGGCGCGCGGCGCGATCGCCTCGGCGGGCTGCCGGCGCACCATCGGCCTGGACCGGCTGGTGGTCGAGGCGGGTGTGGCCACGGCCGAGGACTGGCGCCGGGCCGGCGCGGGCGATCCCGGTCCGTTATTGCACCGGCCACGACTGGAAACCCTGGCGTTGCTGTCGGTATTCGACGCCGCCTATTTTCTGCTCGCCTCGGCCGCCGAGCCGGAATTCCTGCCCGCGCCCGAACATTGGCTCGCCCCTGTCTGCCGAGTGGCGCCGCATACGCTGCTGCACGAATGCGCCCGGCGCAGTGATTCGGAGTGGGGTCCCTGGCCCGCCGACCTCGTCGCCGCGGTGCCGGTGGTCCCCGCGCGCCGGGTGCGCCGCCATCGGGTGGTGCTCACCGGCGGCCAGGCCGAGGTGCTGGCCGCCGCCGACGAGCGGCGCAGCATCGCCGAGATCGCCCGCGACCTGGGCCGCACCACCTACGGCTGCCTGGTCGCCGTGCGCGACCTCACCACCGCGGGGCTGATCCAGGAACCCGACCCGGCGGCGGCGGAACCGGTCGTGGCGCCCGCCGTGGCCGACGCGCCCCAGTCGTCACCGGCCGTGCGGCACCTCACGCTGGCGCCCGCACCCGTGGAAGACACTGGGCGCCATCGGCATTCGGCACCGGAGGTGCCTTCCACAGGCGTGCCCGCGCTGCCGAGGCGGGTCCCGCCCGCGCTCGGCGGCGGGGGAACGGCTTGTCCGCCCCGCCCGGTGTACGCGGGGACGGGCGAGCGAACCGGTCGGCACGCGGTCGACGAGGAAGCGACCGCACCCGCCCGGCATCGCGGACACCGCACCGGCGCGGCACCGTACGAACCCGAGCGCTGGCGACAGGTCGACCGCGATGTACTCATCCGGCTCAGGGCGGCGTTGGAGGAGCTTGCGTGACCGTGCGGAAGAAGCTGCTCGGTGAATGGAGGGGAAGGACGAAGGTGGCGATGCCGGTGCCCGAACGGAACACGGCCGTATTGGCCGAACTGAAGTCGTTGCGGGAGCGCGTCCCCCGCCTGACCGGTTCGGTGGTGGCCTCCAGCGACGGGCTGCTGATCGAACACGACCTACCCCCGCACATCGAACCCGCCGGCATGGCCGCGATGGCGGCCGCGCAGCTGTCGCTGTCGTATCGGCTCGCGACCACGGCGCACGGCGGCGGATTCAACGAGGTCGTCGTGCTCGGCACCGAGGGGCAGGTGGTGATCTACGCCGCCGGCTACACCTCGCTGACCGTGCTCGCCGGCCCGGAAGTGAACGTCGGCCGGCTCCACCTGGAGTCGCGACCGGTGGCGCGCGCCATCGCCGAACACCTGGCGGCGGCGCAATCCAAGGAAGAAACCGATTGAAAGGCAAGACATGTCGAACATGGACCTGGCACTGAAGGACATGATGGTGATCGAAGGCGCGATAGGCGCCGCCGTCGTCGACTACAGCAGCGGGATGGCGCTCGGAATGCTCAGCAGCACCAAGGCGCTCGATCTGCAGGTGGCCGCGGCGGGCAACACCGAGGTGGTCCGCGCGAAGATGCGCACCATCGAGCAGCTCGGCCTCAACGAGGACATCGAGGACGTGCTCATCACCCTCGGCACCCAGTACCACGTCATCCGACCGATGACCGGCCGCAAGTCCAAGGGTCTGTTCCTCTACCTCGCGCTCGATCGCGGCCGGTCCAATCTGGCCATGGCTCGGCACCGTCTCAAGGGCATCGAGGAAGATCTGGAGGTGTGAGTTCCACCCCGCGGCGGAGGAGAGTGTCGGCGACTCCGCGTGGCCGCCGACATCCCGCGCAGCCTGTGTCGAAGCCGACTGTCGGAAATCGGACATGGACGAGTCGTCGTGTGGCATCAGCGGGCTCGTCCGCCTATTGTGATTCGCGGCGAGGTCTGGGTGAGACACAGCATGGCCACTAGCCGGGTTCACCCACCTTGACAGGGACTTATCGGGGTTTGCTCTGTATCGAGCAAGGTTGAACTGGAGCGGTATGCGGTTGAAGAAGGTTGTTGCGGCGCTGGGCGCGGCCGCGGCGATGACCACCGGCGTCATGGTCGGCAGCACGAGTGCGGCGGCGGCGCCGGGCTGCCCGAGTCTCTATGTCGTCGCGATCCCGGGCACCTGGGAAACCGGCCACGACAAGGCCCCCGGCCCCGGCATGCTCTCCGGCGTCACCAACGGGCTGCCCCGCAACACCGACGTCGACTATGTCACCTACGCCGCCACCGCGTTCCCGTGGGAGGGCGACGTCTACGGTCAGTCCAAGAAGCAGGCGGTCGACGCCGCGCGCGGACTGATCACCGCCAAGCTCGCCGCGTGCGGCGACACCGACATCGCGCTGGTCGGCTACAGCCAGGGCGCCGACGCGGCGGGTGACCTCGCCGCCGAAATCGGCACCGGCGTCAGCCCGATCGCGCCGGGCAAGGTCAAGGCCGTCGGCCTGATCTCCGATCCGCGCCGCTCGCCGACCGACGTGCAGGTCGGCCCGATCGCCGCGGGCGCGGGCGCCGGTGGCGCGCGGCCCGGTGGCTTCGGCTGGATCAGCGACCGCGTGCGCACCATCTGCGCCGTCGACGACCTGTACTGCGCCACCGCCACCGACGATTTCGTCACCCGCTTCGCCGGTTTCCTCGCGCAGAGCTCGGACGCCAACCCGGCCAACATGTGGCGCTACCAGATCGAGGCGGGCGCCATCGTCAACGACCTGATGGCCCACGGCGGCGTCCCGACCCTGCAGGCGCAGCTCTCCGAGGCGGCCAACCAGCAGCGGGCCAAGGACCTGGAGCGCTTCTACCGCTCCCAGGCCCACACCCTCTACGGCAGCTACCCCGTGGGTGGCGGCCAGACCGCCATCACCTGGATGCACAACTGGATCGCCCAGCAGGCTTGAGTTGTTGGAGCGCTGGCGCGCTCGAGTCGGTGGTGTTGATTGGAGCGCTGGCGCGCTCGAGTCGGCGGTGTTGATTGGAGCGCTGGCGCGCTCGAGTCGGCGGCCCCTTGGGTCCCGCCGGTCAGGCACCGTGGCTTGCTCCTTCGTCGCGTACGCCACGGCGCCTGACCGGCGGGACGGCCGCCGACGGCCGACTGCGTCGGCCTGCCCTCCCTAGGGGTCGGGCGTGCGTGGTTGGTTTGGAACGTCGGCCCACTCTGGTCGGCGGTCCCTCGGGTGTCGTCCGTCAGGCGCCGTGGCTTGCTCCTTTGTCGCGTACGCCCACGGTGCCTGGCCGGCGGGACGGCCGCCGACGGCCCCTCCGGTCGGGCGGGCGCGGTTGGGGTGATCGGTCAGGGGTGTGTGCGGGAGAGGTTGCGGGGGAGCAGGTCCCAGACGTGGCCGTTTTCGTTGATGGTGGCGGCGGTGCGGGAGCCGGTGCGCGAGTAGAGGATTCGGGTCACCGAGCAGTAGTCGATCGGGAAGGTCAGCGGGCGGTCCAGGCCGAGGATGTCGGCCAGCAGGACGTTGACCACGCCGCCGTGGGCGAAGGCGACGACAGTGTCGGTGGGGGCCGCGGCGGCGACCAGGCCGTCTATCGCGGTGAGGACGCGGGCGGTGAAGGCGGGGCCGTCGATCTGCTCGGGTAGCAGGCCTGCCTTGATCCGGGCGTAGGCCTCGGCGAAATCGGTCTTGGCGTCTTCGATGGGGATGTAGGCGGGCAGGTCGCGGTCGTACTCGGCGAGGTCGTCGATGACATCGACGGGCAGTTCGCGCGCGGCCGCGGTGGGGGCCGCGGTGTCGCGGGCCCGCCGCTGCGGACTGCTGACGATCCGGGCGATCTCGTGGGCGGCGAGCGCGGCGGGGACGCGGTCGGCCTGCTGGCCGCCGATCTCGGTCAGGCCGGGGTCGGCGGCGGTGGTGTCCCCGATGACGCGTTCGGGCTGGGCGTGACGCACGAGAATGAGCTGCACGCTCACACACTCTGCCGTATCGCCCGGTTGGGCGGTCTCACGGCTCCGGGTCGATCTCCTCGCGACCGGTCACGTCGGCGGTATCGATGATGACGATCTCGCGCCCGTCTTCGAGCAATACCTTCAGGAAGCCGGGCGGATTCTCCATCACATACCCGTCGACGACGCCGTTCTTCGTCTGGATGTGCTCCCGCGAAACCCACGGCACCTGCACGGTCGCGGCCAGGATCAGGGCGGCCAGCGTGACGATCAGCGCGGAACTGCCGACGAACCAGTGCGCGAACTTCGCGCCCTCCGGATTGCGCTTGTCCGCCCGCAGCAGCCCGAACAGCACCAAACCAAGGACACCGGCGACGATGAGCACCCACCACACCCGGTAGGTCCACACCAGCGCGCCGGTGAACAGGGCGATCACGACGAGCCAGGTCAGATTGCCCGCGTTGGTCCAGCTCGGTCTGCCGAGCCGGATCTGATGGATCACCGCCTCCGGCAGCAACACCGACAGGGCGATCCCGCCGAGCAGCGGACTGGCCATCAGGGTGCCGACCACCATGGCGGCGACATCGCCGATGCCGAGCGTGCCCAGTAACGAGAAGGCGGCGTTCCAGTCGTAATCGGTGACCGCGAACAGCCGCAGCAGCAGGAACAGGCCGGCGACACCGGTCGCGGACAGCCCATGGGCCAGCCGGCGTTCGTTCGAGGACTCGCGAGGATGCCTCGTCATCGGGCGAGGATATCGCCGCGAGTCCCTCGATCAGGTCAGGGCTGGCCGTAGGGCGGCTGACCGTACGGCGGCTGACCACCCTGGGGACCGCCGTAGGGCGGCTGGGCGGGCGGCTGACCGTTGTCCTTCTTCTTGTTCTTGAGCAGGTAGATGCCGCCGATGATGAGCACGACGACGAGCAGGCAGCAGATGCCGCCGATGATCAGGCCGGAGCTGCTCTTCTTTTTCTTCTTGGCCGCCAGCTCCAGCGCGGTGTTGACCGTGTCCGAGCTCGCCAGGGTGTCGAAGCTGCTCGTGAGCAGGTGCGGGTCGACGAGGGCGGCCGTGGTCAGCAGATCCAGATACATGTAATCCCATCCCGAGGTGTCGTTGGCCCGGCATCCTCCCGGTGCCGGAACTCCGAGACTAGCGCCGTTGGTGTGGCTTTCGGTGCGAAAGCCTCGCGGCGTCCCGGAGCAGTTGTTGATCGCGGCGCGGCCACGATTCGTTTACACGAGTAACGGTGTACCCCGAATCAGCGCGGTTTCACCAACGGGAACGGCAGCGTTTCCCGGATGCTGCGTCCGGTGATCAGCATGACGACCCGGTCCACGCCCATGCCGAGACCGCCGGTGGGCGGCATCGCGTGTTCGAGCGCCTGCAGGAAGTCCTCGTCGAGTTCCATCGCCTCCGGATCGCCGCCCGCCGCCAGCATCGACTGTTCGGTGAGCCTGCGCCGCTGCTCGACCGGGTCGGTGAGTTCGCTGTAGGCGGTGCCCAATTCGACGCCCCAGGCGACCAGGTCCCAGCGCTCGGTGACGCCGTCGATACTGCGGTGCGAGCGGGTCAGCGGGGAGACCGAGGTGGGGAAGTCGAGGTAGAAGGTGGGGTAGGTGGTCTGCGATTCCACCAGGTGCTCGTACATCTCCAGCACCACCTGGCCCGCGTCCCAGCCGTGCTGGTAGGCGATGCCCGCCTCGTCGCACAGCTCGCGCAGGCGGCTGAGTTCGGTGCGGGTGGTGATCTCGGTGCCGATGGCCTCCGAGACCGCGCCGTGCACCGTCTTCACCCGCCACTCGCCGGAGATGTCGACGGCGTCGAATCCCCCGTCGTCGTTCGGTCGCAGCGCCACCTCGGCGCCGTTGGCCGCCATCGCCGCGTCCTGGATCAACCGGCGGCACAGCTGCATCATCCGCAGGTAATCACTGTGCGCCTCATAGGCTTCCAGGATCGTGAACTCGGGATTGTGGCTGAAGTCGACGCCTTCGTTGCGGAAGGTGCGGCCGAGTTCGAAGACCTTCTCCATCCCGCCGACACACAGCCGCTTGAGGTACAGCTCGGGCGCGATGCGCAGGTACAGGTCGAGGTCGTAGGCGTTGATGTGGGTGCGGAACGGGGTCGCGTTGGCGCCGCCGTGCACCTGCTGCAGGATCGGTGTCTCGACCTCGAGGAAGCCCCAGTTGAACAGCGAGTCGCGCAGCGAATGCAGCACCGCGCTGCGCTTGGCCATCACCTCGCGGGTCTCCGGATTGATCGCCATGTCGACGTAGCGCTGCCGGACCTTGGCCTCGGAATCGGCCAGGCCGCGCCACTTGTCGGGCAGCGGGTGCAGGCACTTGCCGTTCATCCGCCAGTCCTGGGCGAGCAGCGAGAGCTCGCCGCTGCGGCTGGTGCCGAGCTGTCCGCTCACCTCGATGAGATCGCCCAGGTCGAAGAACTCGGTGAACTCGGCGCTGCGGTCGGCGCCGACCCGCTCCCGGTCGATGACGAGCTGGATCTCGTCGGTCCAGTCGCGGACCACCGCGAAGATCACCCCGCCGTAGTCGCGGATGCGCAGCAGCCTGCCCGCCACCCGCACCGTCGTGCCCTTGGGGCAGGCGCGGGCGTCGGCGATGGTGTGCGTCGGGGGATAGGCCACCGGGTAGGAGTCGACGCCGGCGGCGGTGAGCCGGTCCAGCTTGTTCATCCGGACGCGGACCTGCTCGGGCCTGCGTGGGCCCTGGTCGGCGTCCTCGCCCGCCGGCGCGTCCGGCGCGCTGCCGTCGGCGTGCAGCCCGGTGACGCTCGCCGGCACCGCCGTGTGCGTCCCGGTGTGCACGGCCGCGTCGGGTTCCTTGCCGATGCGCGGCAGGAAGCCCTCGGCCAGGCCGCTGGCCGTGGCCACCCGGGGCAACTGCCTGCGCTCCTCGTACAGGAAGAAGCGCGGCACCCAGCGCGGGTGGTACTTCACGTTCGACCGGTACAGCGCCTCGAGCTGCCACCAGCGCGAGAAGAACAGCAGCACACCGCGCCACGCGCGCAGGATCGGGCCCGCCCCGATCCGGCCGCCCTCCTCGAACACCGAACGGAACACCGCGAAGTTCAGCGAGATCTTGGTGATCCCGTACTGGTCGGAGTTCAGCGCGAGCTGGGAGATCATCAGCTCCATCACGCCGTTGGGGCTCTGCGGGTCGCGGCGCATGAGTTCCAGCGAGACACCGGTGCGGCCCCACGGGACGAACGAGAGCATGGCGTGCACCCGGTCGTCGTGGTCGACCGCCTCGACCAGCAGGCAGTCGCCGTCGAGCGGGTCGCCGAGACGGCCCAGCGCCATCGAGAAGCCGCGCTCGGTCTCGGTGTCGCGCCAGGCGTCGGCGCGGGCGACGATGTCGGCGAACTCGGCGGCGGGGATGTCGCGGTGCCTGCGCACCCGCACCCCGAGACCGTTCTTGCGCAGCCGGTTCGCGGCCTGGCGGACCTGCTTCATCTCGGGCCCGGCCAGCGAGAAGGTGCGGGTGTCGAGGATCGCCTCGTCGCCGAGGCGCAGTGCCGCGAGCCCGGCATTGCGGTAGGCGGTGGCGCCGATCTCGCTGGCGCCCATCACCGCGGGCGCCCAGCCGAACCGGTCGGCCTCCTCGAGCCAGGCCCGGATGGCCTGCGGCCAGGCCTGTTTCGGTCCGATCGGATCGCCGCTGGCCAGGCTCACGCCCAGCTCGACGCGATAGGTGATGGCGGCCTTGCCGTTGGGCGCGAACACCACCGCCTTGTCCCGGCGGGTGGCGAAGTAGCCCAGCGAGTCCTCGACGTCGCCCGCCGCGAGCAGCCCGCGGATGGCCGACTCGTCCAAAGCGGTCATCGCGTTGTCGGCGCGGCGTGAGCGCAGCAGCACCACCACGGCGGTGAGCAGGGCGATCGCGCCGAACAGGCCGAGCAGGAAGTTGACCCACGGACGCGGGTGCCCGTCGAAATGCTCGTTGTTCACCAGCACCGCCGCGGTCACCCGGTAGACCGCCCACAGCGGGCGCTGCACCCCCTCGGGAAGGGTGCCGGGCGCGAGTTCCACCAGCCCCCAGCCGATCAGGCAGCCCAGCGCCAGCCCGGCCACCAGCACGCCGATCGCCTTCCACAGCGCCCCCGGCCGGACCCGGGTATAGAACTCGTTGCGCGCCGCGATCAGGATCCCGATGACGACGACGTGCACGATGCAGGCCACCAGCGCGTCGATGTCGTCGTCGACGACGAAGTCCAGGATGTTGGACACCGCGTAGAGCAGCAGGTACACCACCAGCAGCCACCACGCGACGCGCTTGCGGCTCGCGATCGCCCCGGCCAGCAGGCCGACCACCACCGCCCACACCAGGCTGGTGTCGGGAGCGTCGAAGTAGTACACGTCCACGTAGTGCCGCGGCACCTGCGTCAGATAGCGCAGGGCGGGCGAGAGACTCCACAAGAACAGCAGCACCGCGAAGACGCCCAGGACGAGCCCGGTGATGTGCGGTACCTCGGCCAGCCTGCCGTGCCCACGGTGCGGAACGGTGGCGCGGCTCTGCGGTGCCTCGACGATGGGGTGTTGCTCGGCCTGCGTGGTGGTCACCGATCCAGTGTGCGTGCATCCGGGCCGGATCGGTGTGGCGGACGCTGCGGCGTGTTCGTCACGCGCGCCGGTAGTGGGGCCGGTGGCGACCGGATTTTCGCCGGAGGGTAAGTATTAGCGCATGTCGGAACCAGTCGATGTGCCGATCGATGACGAGGTCATCAAGCTCGGGCAATTCCTGAAACTGGCCAACCTGATCGATTCGGGCTCCGAGGCCAAGACGGTGATCGCCCAGGGCCTGGTCCGGGTCAACGATGAGGTGGAGCTGCGCCGCGGCAGGCAACTGCAGGTCGGCGACGTCGTCGTGCTGGCGGGCCACAAGGTGCGGGTATCGGGGAACTGACCGTTCTACCCAACCTCCCCGCACGCCCCGACCCCGAGGAGGGGCAGGCCGACGCGGTCGGCCCGCCGGTCAGGCGCCGTTGCGCAAGCGACGCAGGAGCAAGCAACGGTGCCTGACCGGCGGGACCAAGGGGCCGCGACCTCGAGCGCGCCAGCGCTCCAACTACTCCGCGCGGACCACGACGCCGTCGTGGTCGCTGTAGAGCATCTCGCCGGGCACGAAGGTGATGCCGCCGAACTCGACGGTCACGTCCTTCTCGCCGCTGCCGGTCTGGGTGCTCTTGCGCGGGTTGGTGCCCAGCGCCTTCACGCCGATGTCGAGGGTGCGCAGGATCGCCGAGTCGCGCACGGCGCCGTTGACGATCACGCCGGCCCAGCCGTTGTCGACGCCACGGCCGGCGATGATGTCGCCCACGAGCGCGGTGTGCACGCTGGCGCCGCCGTCGACCACGAGGACCTTGCCCTCGCCCGGCTCGCCCAGGGTCTGCTTGACCAGCAGATTGTCCTGGAAGCACCGGATCGTGGTGATCCGTCCGGCGAACGCGGCCCGGCCACCGAACTGGATGAACTGGGTGTCACAACTGCGGATCTCGGGGCCGATCTCGTCGGCCAGATCGGCGGTGGCCACAACATTCGCTGATTCGGTCATGGCCTGCATTCTGTCAGGCGCCCTCGACATGCGCCTTGGCGATCTCCCTGACCAGGCTGTCTGTGGTGTGCTTCACCGCGATCTTGACGAACGGCTCGATCGTCTTGCCCAGCATCTTGCCCGCGAGACCGCCGGGCACGAAGTACTCGATGGTCGCGTCGACGGTGCACAGCGCGTCGCCCTTGGGATAGAAGTGGAATGTCGAGATGATCTCGAATCCCTTGATCGACTTGATGCCGATCACGCGGCCCTTCTCCCACTTCACGACCTCGACCCGGGACTTGAGCGACGCGGGGCCGAGCTTCATGTGGCCGTCGAAGGTCGCGCCGAGCCCGTCGGTCTGGTCGGTGACCGGGACGAAGGATTCGATGCCGTACAGGAAATGCGGCAGGTTGCGGTAGTCGTTGACGTAGTCGAACGCCGTCTCGGCGGACGCGGCGCAGTCTTCGACGATCCTCACTTCGGTCATAGCGGCCACTTTAATGGTCCGCCGCGACCGATCGGGCTACGCGGTGACGGCCAGGGTCGCGGCCAGGCCGAACGCCAGGCCCATCGCGGTGACCTCGATGGCGGCGTTGCGCAGGGAGATCTCGGCGGTGACCCGGTGGTCGGCGGCCCGGCGCACCCAGCTGCGCCGCCACCACCAGCCCAGGCCGGTCAGCGCGCAGAGGACGGCGAACTTCGCCAGCAGGATCCGCCCGTAGCCGGTCGACCACAGCGGTTCGATGCCGCCGATACGGACGAGTCCGTCGATCGTCCCGGTGGCGGCCACCGCCAGCACCAGGGGTGCGGCCAGCGCCGAATAGCGTGGCAGCGTCCTCGCCCAGCCGCCGCGGGTGCGCAGCACCACCGCCATCGCCAGCAGCAGCCCGAGCCAGCATGCCGCGGCCAGCGCGTGGATCGCGGCCAGCACCGAACCGAACATCTGCTGGGACATGTGGCCGGTGATCGGGCGCAGGGCCAGCGCGACCGCGGCGAACACCAGCACCAGATCGGCCGACGCCGCGTCGGGCCTGCGGAAGGCCAGTGCCGCGTAGCAGGCGACGGCGCCGGTGCAGAACAGGATCGCGATGCCGATCTGCCCGCCGCTGAGGTTGGTGAGGAAGGTGCCGAACTCACCCGCGCCGAGCCGGGTCACGGGCACGCCGACCACTTCGGCGGCCTCGGCCACCAGCACGGCGAATTCGGCCGCGAACCAGACGCCGGCCAGCGCGGCCAGCGGCCGCCAGGCCACCCGCAGCCGGTCGTCGAGCCGGGGCAGGGCCGCCAGCCCGAGCACCACCGCGCCCGCGCCGTCGGCGAGCACCCGCGCGCCCGCCGACCAGGGGAAACCGCCGCCGCGGCGCAGCAGCCAGGCCAGCGCCACCCCGGCCAGGGCGGCCACCACGACCGGCACCAGGACCCGCCACTGCCGCAGCGTCGTCGTGGGTACCCGGCGACCGGTCGTCATGGTGGCTACTTCTTGCGGCCGGACAGCAGCGCGACCGCGAGGCCCGCGCCGAACAGCACCACGCCACCGGCGATGAACACCCACACCGGCACGCCGCCGTCGGAGTCGCCGCTGTCGGCCGTGTCCGCACCCGGCTTGGGTCCCGGCGTGCCGGTACCCGCCTTGCTCAGCGTGAAATGCCGGGTCCCGCTGACAGGGTGCCCGTCGGCGGAGGTGACCCGGAACGCGAGGGTGTATTCGCCGACCGGCCCGAGCTCGCCCAGTTCCACACTGACGGTGCGGCCCTCGACGAGCGCCTTGCCCTTCGACCACAGGCGACCGTCCGGGCCGACCACGGTCAGCGACGGAAAGTTCTGCTGCAGTTCCTCGTTGAAGGTGATGCTGGCGCGCGCGGGCCCGGCCTCGACGGTCGAGCCGTCCTCGGGCACGCTGCTCACGGCACCGGAGTGCGCGCTCGCCGTGCCCGCCGCGAACATCGCGGCGAACAGGCCGGCGATCAGCACCGCGAGCACCCGGCGTCCGATGCGCAGCCGCGCGGATCGGTTGATGTCGGCGACGAGATGATCGGCCCGCATCACGACCGCCGCGAACGGAAGACGAGGCCGAGGCCGAGCGCGGCCGCGAACAGGCCGAGGGCCAGCCCGATGCCGCCGAGCCAGCGCGCCACCGTGTCGGTCTCCGCGACGCTGGTCTCACCGGAAGCGACCCTGTGGTCGCCGCCCGCGTCACCGCCGTCGGCGCCCAACGTGATCGACGGTGCCGGATGCTCGGGCTCGGCACCGCCGGTGCTCGGCTGATCCCAGGCGACGACCTTGCCGTCGCTGTAGGTCTGGGTGGCGGGGAAGTTCACCGTGTCCTGCGCGGGCAGCGGGCCCAGCGAGAGCACGAAGCGCTGGAACTGGCCGGGGCCGACGCCCGGGTTGCCCGGGTCGGCGGTCCAGGCGACGGCGACGGCCTCGCCCTTGTCGTTGCGCTCGACCTTGGCTGTCCAGCCCGGCATCGGCTCGGTGCGCACGCTTTTCAAGTTCGGCACGGTGACGCGCAGCGCGGTGGTGGCCGCGGTCTCGGATTCGGTCGGCACCTTGAAGGTGGCGACGGTGTACTTGCCCTGGGCGGCGCCCGGCGCGTCGACGGTCACGTGCGCGGCCGCCGAGCCGCAGGCGGCGAGCACCAGACCGGCCGCGACGGCGGCGGTCCCGGTGCTACGGGTGATGAAGTTGTGCATGGAAAGCCTTCTGTCCGAAGAGATGCTGATGTCGTGACGAATCAGGCGGACAGCGGCGGCGCGCGCGGACATCGCGTGCCCCGCACGGGGCGGCCCGGCCCGGCGAACGGCAGGCCGCGCCAGCGCGGCGCGCGCTGGACGATCGCGGTCGACGGCGCCGTGAGCACGGCCCTGACCACGCTGGACGCGACGAGATAGAGCCGCTCGGCGACGAGAATCAGTGCGGCGCAGGCGAACGCCGCGACCGTGTGCGCGGCCACCATCGGCGCGCTGGGCAGGTGGAACAGCTCGTCGTGGTGCGCGAGCGACGCCGACAACGCGAAGTGCCCGGCCCATTGCCCACCGAGCAGCACCGCACCGGCTCGCAGCAGCGGCGCGCCACCGGATCGCACGCGCGATCCGCCCGCGACGATGCCAGCGCCGAGCGAAACCAGCAGCAGCAGGGCGATATCGGCCGAGTGCGGCACGCCACCGCCCGCACCGCCGTGCGCGGCGACGGCCAGCGCGCCGACGAGTACGCCGCAGCCACCCCCGCGCAGGCGGGCGGTGAGCTGCGGCGTGGTCACGACGGGATCAGCGCACGCCGAGCCGGGCGAGCGCGTCGGTCTCCAGCACGCCCAGTTCGGCCGAGATGGACGCGTGCACGGCCTTGCGGCGCGCGGCGGGCATCTGCTCGGCGGTGTTCACCGCGACGGTCAGGTCGGTCAGCCGGGACCGGGCGGCCTCGACGAACTTCTTGGTGTCGGCGTCGCCGGGGGCGTCGGCGGCGACCTTGTCGAGCGCGCTCTCGGTGTTGGTGATGCGGGCCTGCAGGCGCGCGCCGTGACCGCTGAACTCGCCCAGCTGATCGAGCCCGATGCCGAGCTGCTGTGCCTTGCGGGCGTCGAGCTGGCCGCGCACGTAGGTGGCGCCGCGGTAGGCCAGCGGCGCGAGCACCGGGACCAGCACCCGGGCGACGCCGATGTACTTGCGGATCTGGCTCGCGCTGAACAGTTCGCGGTCGGCCTTGGCCGCCAGCTTCTGGGCGGCCTTCTCCTCGGCCTGCAGGGTCGCGATCTGCGCCTTGGCCACCTTGGCCTCGGTCTTGGCCTGTGCCTTGGCCGCGCGCCGGGTGGTGCGTTCGCTCGCCTTGGCGGCCTTGCGCTCGTTCTTGGCGCTCAGCTTCGCCTCCACGGCGGCTTTGTGCTTGAGCGCCTTCGCCTCAGCGCGTCGGCTCGGGCGCCGCTTGCGCTTGCTGAACAACCCCATGAGATCAGGCCCTCCGTCATGCTCGCCAAGTCATGAGGCAGTGCCGGGGTAGCGGCCTGCCGTACTTCGTAGCGTAGTGGGATGAGGGTAGCGATTGGGCATTGTGTCGGGGGGAGGGACCATACTGCTTGCGTGCGTGCAGCCGAGGACGACTTCGACGGCGGGCCGGTGCATCGCCCGGCCCCCGCTTCCGCTGCGCTCGATCGAGGTACCGATACCGGGCTCGCCGAGTCCCGGATCGCCTTCCTGGACGCGCGCTCGCTGATCGGGTGCAGGCACCGCCTGCGCCTGGATGCCGAGCATCCGGGGACCATCGCCGAGGTTAGGGAGGATCCGGGCGTTCAGCAGCGCCGGGAGGCCGCCGCCGCGCACCGTCTCAAGGTCCGCGACGAGCTGGTGGCCGCCGCACCCGCCGACTGGGTGGTGATCGAGCCGCAGCTGCGCGCGGGGGAGAAGGCCGCGGCGACGATGGCCGCGATGGCGGCGGGCGCCGCGCGCATCTGGGGCGGGCTGCTGCCGCAGGAACCCGATACCGGCCGTCGTGGCGGCGCCGAGTTCCTGCTCCGCGACGACGACCGTGGCGGCTACATCCCGATCATCGTGGTCAACCACAAGGTCACCGACCCGCGCAGGCCCGATCCGGCCGATTTCCACCCGCTGACCTCGGACCTGTTCCGCTGGCAGCCCCGCCGCGACAAGCACGTGAAACTGCGTCCGCAGCCGCGCGACCAGCAGCGCCTCGCGCACCTGTACCGGATGCTGCAGCGGCACGGCATGGCCAGCCCCGCCCTGCTCGGCGGCGCCATCGGCCTGGCCCTCGACCGCATCCTCGTGCACGACCTGACCAATGTCCTTGCCGACTACGACCAGCGCTACGGCGACCGCATCGCGGTGGTGCGCGGCGAACTGCCGACCCAGCCGTCGAAGGTGCCCGAGTGCAGGCAGTGCCCGTGGTGGGTGCGCGGCGCGGGCAGCGAGCCCAGCTGCGAGGGGCAGCTGGCGCTGATGCGCGACGTCAGCCTGGTGGCGCCCGGCTCCCGGGCCGACGTGCTGCGAGTGCACGGCGTGCAGACCGTCGACGAGCTGGCCGCCTGGGAAGGCGAGGACCCGGAGGACTGGCAGCACGGCCCGTTCTCCGAGACCGTGGTCACCGCCCGCGCCTGGATCGAGGGCGCGCCGCTGGTGCGCCGCTTCGACACGGTGAGCGTGCGCCGCGCCGACGTGGAGGTCGACGTCGACCTGGAGAGCTACCAGGAGGACGGCGCCTACCTGTGGGGCACCCTGCTCGACGGCGTCTACCGGCCGTTCGTCACCTGGGACCCGCTGCCCACCGAGGACGAGGGCCGCTCCTTCGGCGAGTTCTGGACCTGGCTCATGGCGGTACGCGCCGAGGCGCACGCCGCGGGCAAAACCTTTGCCGCCTACTGCTACTCGCGCACCGCCGAGGACAAATGGCTCTACGAGTCGGCCCGCCGGTTCGCGGGCAGGCCGGGCGTGCCGACGCACGAGCAGGTGCGCGCGTTCGTCGATTCGCCCGAGTGGGTCGACATGTTCCAGGCCGTCACCGACCAGTTCATCTGCCCCAACGGCAAGGGATTGAAGAAGATCGCCCCGGTCGCCGGCTTCGGCTGGCGCGACCCGGAGGCCGGCGGTGAGGCGTCGATGGGCTGGTACCGCCGGGCCGTCGGCTACGACGCGGAATCGGACCTGTCCCAGCGCACGCGCCTGTTCGAATACAACGAGGACGACGTGCGGGCCACCCAGGTGCTGCGCGACTGGATGACGCAACGGGCCGTCGACGAGGTTCCCTCGCTGGCCGACTTCGGACGGTAATACGATCGGGGGCGTGACAGAGCACGTCGAAACCCTCGAGTTCCAGGCCGAAACCCACCAGCTCCTGGAGCTGATGATCCACTCGGTCTACTCCAACAAAGACACGTTCCTGCGGGAGCTGATCTCGAACGCTTCCGACGCACTGGACAAGCTGAAGCTGGCCACGTTCCAGGACAAGGACCTCGTCGCCGACACCTCCGACCTGCACATCGAGCTGGAGGTCGACGCCGACAAGCGCATCCTGACCGTCCGGGACAACGGCATCGGCATGTCCCGTGCCGAGGTGATCGATCTGATCGGCACTCTCGCCAAGTCCGGCACCGCCGAGCTGCGCCGCAAGCTCACCGAGGCCAAGTCCGATGCCGCCGCCGAGGAGCTGATCGGCCAGTTCGGCATCGGCTTCTACTCCACCTTCATGGTCGCCGACCGGGTCACCCTGACCACCCGCAAGGCGGGCGAGGCCGAGGGCACCCGCTGGAGCGCCGCCGCGGGTAGCTCCACCTACGAGATCGACACCGTCGCCGACGCCCCGCAGGGCACGGCGGTCACCCTCGAGCTCAAGCCCGCCGACGAGGACGATCACCTCTTCGATTACACGCAGGAATGGAAGCTGCGCGAGATCGTCCGCAAGTACTCCGATTTCATCGCCTGGCCGATCCGCATGCAGGTCGAGCGCACCGTGATGGAGGGCGAGGGCGAGGACAAGGTCGAGAAGACCATCGTCGAGGACCAGACCCTCAACTCGCAGAAGGCGCTGTGGACACGCCCGCGCAGCGAGGTCTCCGACGAGGAGTACAAGGAGTTCTACCACCACGTCAGCCACGCCTGGGACGAGCCGCTCGAGATCATCCCGATGAAGGCCGAGGGCACCTTCGAATACCAGGCGCTGCTGTTCATCCCGTCGACCGCGCCGTTCGACCTGTTCACCCGCGAGCACAAGCGCGGCGTGCAGCTCTACGTGCGCCGGGTGTTCATCATGGACAACTGCGAAGAGCTGATGCCGGAGTACCTGCGCTTCGTCAAGGGTGTGGTGGACGCGCAGGACCTCTCGCTCAACGTCTCGCGCGAGATCCTCCAGCAGGACCGCCAGATCCAGATGATCCGCAAGCGGCTGGTCAAGAAGGTGCTGTCGACGGTCAAGGACCTGCAGGGCGCCGAGGATCAGACCAAGTACCAGACCTTCTGGACCCAGTTCGGCCGGGTGCTCAAGGAGGGCTTGCTCTCCGACACCGACAACCGCGAAACCCTGCTCACCGTGTCGTCTTTCGCCTCGACCGCCTCGGAGTCCGAGCTCACCACACTGAAGCAGTACGTGGAGCGGATGCCGGAGGGCCAGGACGCGATCTACTACATGACCGGCGAAAGCCGTGCGCAGGTGGAGAACTCGCCGCATCTGGAGGCGTTCAAGGCCAAGGGCCGCGAGGTGCTGATCCTGACCGACCCCGTCGACGAGATGTGGGTCGGTTCGGTGCCGGAGTTCGACGGCAAGAAGTTCCAGTCCATCGCCAAGGGCGAGGTCGACCTGGAGACCGAGGACGAGAAGAAGGAGACCGAAGCCCTGCGCGAGCAGCAGGACAAGGACTTCGCCGATCTGCTCGGCTGGCTCGGCAAGACCCTCGACGAGGTCGCCAAGGAGGTGCGCCTGACCAACCGGCTCACCACCTCCCCGGCCTGCCTGGTCGGTGACGTCTTCGACTTCACCCCGATGCTCGAGCGCATGTACCGCGCCTCGGGCCAGGCGCTGCCGGAATCCAAGCGCATCCTCGAGCTCAACCCGACCCATCCGCTGGTCACCGGCCTGCGCGACGCCTACGACGCGCGCAAGTCCGATGCCGACGAGGGCAAGGTTCCCGAGCTCGCCGAGACCGCCGAACTGCTCTACGGCACCGCGGTTCTCGCCGAGGGCGGCGAGCTCAAGGATCCGGCGCGCTTCGCCCAGCTGCTCACCGACCGGCTGACCCGCACCGTCTGAGGTCCCCGCGATGGCCGCTTCGCCCGAGGCGGCCATCGCGCCCTGCGGCAAGAGCTTGATTCGCTGTGCGGAATACGGGTGCCGACCAGCCCCGCAGGCCGCACTATGGAGAGATGGCGGCGGGGCATCTGATCCGCCGGGCGCGGCCCGGTGACTACGACGGCCTGATCGGGGTGGTCGACCACTGGTGGGGCCGGACCGTGGTGCCCAGCCTGCCGAGGTTGTTCCTCGACCACTTCCACCGCACCAGCCTGGTGGCGACCGACGACGACGGAATCTCCGGCTTCCTCATCGGTTTCGGCTCCCCGTCCGACCCCGACGCCGCCTACATCCATTTCGTCGGCGTCCGCCCCGACGCCCGCAAGGTCGGCCTCGGCCGCACCCTCTACGACGAATTCTTCGAGCTGGCCAGGGCCGATGGCCGAAAAGTGGTCACCGCCATCACTTCTCCGGCCAACTTCACCTCGATCGATTTCCACCGCAGCCTCGGGTTCACCGTCACCGGCCCGGTGCCGGACTACAACGGCCCCGGCCACGCCCTGATCACCTTCGAACGAACTCTCTGACACCACACGGCCACCGAACCGTAATCTTGGTCCGGGCATCGATCGCGGAGTGAGAGGAACGGTCGCACATGTCGGAGGGGACGTCGGTCACGGCACAGCCGTGGGATCTGGTGGCCGAGGGTTATGCCGCGGC
Source organism: Nocardia sp. NPDC087230 (assembly GCF_044744725.1). Lineage (NCBI taxonomy): Bacteria > Bacillati > Actinomycetota > Actinomycetes > Mycobacteriales > Nocardiaceae > Nocardia > Nocardia sp. NPDC087230. The sequence continues at coordinate 932,533 of NZ_JBIUYV010000002.1, read as the reverse complement.
GGCGGCGACCGTGCTCGGTCCGTTCGCCGAGCGCGCGCTCGAATTCGTCACTCTCGAACCGGATTCCATTGTCGTCGATGTCGCGGCGGGAACGGGACTGCTCAGTCTCGCGGCCGCGGCCGCAGGGGCGCGTGTCGACGCGATCGACGTCTCGGCGCCGATGATCGAACAGCTCACCGCGGCCGCCGAACGCGCCGGGCGCACCACGATCACCGCCCAGGTCGGCGACGGCCAGGACCTGCCGTACCCGGACGGCCGCTTCCACGCCGGATTCTCGCTGTTCGGCCTCATGTTCTTCGCCGACCGGCCCCAGGGCTTCGCCGAATTGCGCCGGGTCCTGCGTCCTGGCGCCACCGCCGTTGTCTCGGCCTGGGCGCCCGCGGTCGACTCCTCGCTCATGCGCGCGCTGTTCGGCGCGCTGAGCGCGGGCGACCCGAACGCCGCGCTACCGCAGCCCAACTCGCGCGGCCTGGAGAACCCCGCCGTCTTCGCGGCCGAGATGCGCACGGCCGGCTTCGACGCGGTGACGATCCGCCCGCACACGGTCGAGGTGAGCTTCCCGAACGCGGCTGCGCTGTGGGACACCATGACTCGCAGCAGCGCCCCGCTGACCACGCTCAGACACGAAGTGGGCGAGGCGGAATGGCAGCGCCGCACGGACGCGGCCGTCGAGCACCTCACGGTCACCTACCGCGCGAACACCGCGCTGTCCACCACGGCCCTGTTCGGCATCGGCACCGTCCCCCCGGCCTGAACGACGACTGCCCGCCGCCGAAACCGGCGACGGGCAGTCGTTCCACAGTGCGTAGTGCCTAGCGCGGGGCCATGCGCAGGGCGCCGTCCATGCGGATGGTCTCGCCGTTGAGGTAGTCGTGGCTCGCGATGTACTCGACGAGCTGGGCGTACTCGTCGGGGCGGCCGAGACGCGACGGGAACGGGACGCCGGCCTCGAGGCCCTTGCGGTACTCCTCGGTGACACCGGCCAGCATCGGGGTGTCGATGATGCCGGGGGCGATGGTGTTGACGCGGATGCCGAACTGGGCCAGGTCACGCGCGGCGGGGACGGTCATGCCGTGCACGCCGCCCTTGGACGCGGAGTAGGCGATCTGGCCGATCTGGCCCTCGAACGCGGCGACCGACGCGGTGTTGATGACCACGCCGCGCTGGCCGTACTCGTCGACCGGCTCGGTCTTGGCGATGGCATCGGCGGCCAGGCGCATCACGTTGAACGTGCCGAGCAGGTTCACGGTGATGACGGTGCGGAACAGCTCCAGATCGTGCGGGCCGTTCTTGGACAGGATGCGACCGGCCCAGCCGACACCGGCGCAGTTGACCACGATGCGCAGCGGGGCGGGGCCCTCGGTGATCTGGGCGATCGCGGCGGCCACCTCGTCGCCGCTGGTGACGTCGGCCGCGATCAGGGTGACACCGGCGGGGACGTTGTCGCCCGCGCGCTCGATCGACGCCGGGACGTCGAGGCCGAAGACGGTGGCGCCCGCGTCGGCGAGACGCTTGGCGGTGGCGGCACCGAGGCCGGATGCGCCTCCGGTGACGATGGCGGCGGAACCCGAAATCTCCACGATGGTCCTCTCGTTCATGACTACTAGTTGGCACTTCGTCAATTGGCACCCTAGCGGGTTTCCGGTGAGGTGCCCATCACGCCCACCGACGCTGACGGATCAGCTGCGAAAATACCAGCGAACAGGGCTGTTTTCCGGTGGTAACGTGCGTTCATGAGATCGTTCGCCGCTCCGACGGTGGCCGGACGCAAGGTCCTGATCACCGGGGCAGCGCGCGGTATCGGGGCCGCACTCGCCCGCAAACTCGCCGCCCAGGGCGCCCACGTCGCTTTGCTCGGACTGGAACCGGAACTGCTGGCGGAGGTGGCCGCCGAATGCGGCGACGCGCCGTGGCGCTACTGCGACGTCGCCGACCGGGCCCAGGTCGAGCGCGTGGTCGAGGCGCTGGTCGGCGAACTCGGCGGGCTCGACGTGCTCGTCGCCAACGCCGGGATCGCCAAGCAGATGCCGATGATCGGCGGCGATCCGAGCGTGCTGGAGGAGACCCTCGCCGTCAACGTGCTCGGCGTCGCGTACGCCGTGCAGGCCGCCGGTCCCCACCTGGCCCGTCCAGGCGGCTACGTGCTGATGATGTCGTCGATCTCCACGGCGGTGCAGTTGCCGCTGGCCGGCGCCTACAGCGCCTCGGCGGCGGCGGTCGAATCGCTGGCGGGCACGCTGCGCTGCGAGTTGCGTCCGACCGGCGCGCGCGTGGGCGTCAGCTACTTCGCCGAGATCGATACCGAGATGACCCGGCGCGGCTTCGGCACCGCGGCGGCGCACACCGGCCTGCGCGAGCTCAGCCTGACCGGCACCTCGCCGATCGGTCCCGCGGTGGACGCGTTGGTCCGGGCGATCGCGCGTAGGCGCAAGAGCGTCGTCTCACCCTGGTGGGTATCGCTCGTGCTGCCGGTGCGACCCTTGGCTCAGCAGCTGGTGCAGCGGTTGCTCGGCAACCGAGTCGCTCGCGCCATCGAGATCGCGCGCACCGAGGACGCCCCCTTCACCACCACCCAGCCTGCCCGACCACGCAGAATGGAACGGCAAGCCTGACCTCGAGCACGGAGTTCGACGATGAGCGATTCGGCATCCACCCTGCGCCAACTCCCGCGCGGACGGCACCACCTCTCGCGCGAAGAAGTGGTCGCCTCCCAGCGGGAACGCATCCTCGTCGCGATGGGGGAGGCGATGACCGAGGGCGGCTACGTCGGCACGCCGGTGGCGGCGGTGCTCAAACGGGCCGGGGTCTCGCGGGAGACGTTCTACGAGCTGTTCCGCTCCAAGGAGGACTGCTTCGCCGCGGCCTTCGACCGGGTCTCCGGCCTGCTGGCCGGGCGACTCCAGGAGGTCATCGCCGAGACCGCCGAGGCCGACGCGTTCACCAGGATGGACGCCATCCTCACCGCCTACTTCGACCACATGATCGACGACCCGGCTTCGGCCAGGCTGTTCCTGATGGAGGTGTACGCGGTCGGCCCGTCGGCGGTGCGGGCGCGGATGGAACTCCAGAGCCGCTTCGTCGCGGTCGTCGCCGCCATGCTCGGCGCCCAGACCGACGAGCAGCAGTTCGCCTGCGCCACGCTGGCCGCCGCCATCGGCGCGATGGTCACCGGCAAGATCGCCGCCGACGACCTGGTGGGCCTGCGCGCTCTCAAGGAACCCCTGATCGACCTGGCCCGCCGCTCCGGCGTCGTCTACGGCAACGCGTTCGCCGGCTGATCCTCGGCAGGCGCGGCGGCCCTGCCGGTCCGGGTGAACCGCCAGGCGCCGATCCCCAGGCCGACCACGACCGGGACGGCCAGGGCCGACCCCGTCGAACCCCAGCCGCCCAGGCCGGGCACGAACGCGTCGAGGATCGTCTTGGCGGCGAAGAACAGGAACAGCAGGCCGGAGGCGAACGCGATGCCACGCTCGGGGAGGTGCTTGCCCGCGAGCTTGCCGACCAGGATCGCGAGGGCGCCCGCGGCGACCATGCCGAGGGTCGAGCCGATCCACACCGCGAGCCAGCCGTTCTTGGAGGCCAGCGCGGCGGCGGCGAACATGGTGCGGTCGCCGAGCTCGGCGAGCATGAAGGCGGAGATGACGACCAGGAAGGCGTTGCGGGTGCTGGGCGGGGGAGCGTCGTCGGTCTCGTCGGCGGAGCCGAGGGCGTCGCGCAGCGTCCACAGGCCGACGACCAGCAGCGTGAGCGCGGTGACGACGGCGATCGCGTTCGCGGGCAGCGCGGTACCGAGGAAATGGCCGACACCGGCGGCGATGAGATTGACGGCGACGCTGGCCACGGTGATCCCCGACAGCACCACCCACCAGCGATAACGCAGCGAGAAGGTGAGCGCCATCAGCTGCGATTTGTCGCCCAGCTCGGCGAGGAAGAGCACGCCGAAGCTCAGCAGGATCGTGGCGATCATGAATTCAGCTCCCAGGGTGGTACTCCGGCCTGCGGCTGAAGAAACGGGTGCGCCTCCAGCCACACCGGTCGACGGATCGGTTCGTGGCCGAAGGTCTCGCCCACCGGTGGTGACCGGTTCACGCAGCCGGACCGCGCCGAATGTGGCGCCGATCAGTATGTCGACTGCGCGATTGCGGGCTACTCCCCTTCGCTGGTGTCCACCCTAGCGCGATAGCTGGTGGTATGCCAACTCATTGTTAGCGAAATCGCTATGGCCGCAATAAGTTTGGCTGCGCGGCCCGAATAGTTCGGTATCCCTGATTTCGGCGTCGCGGATGCCCGTTGCCGGGTATTCGCCGGGCCGGTGTCGCGAAAGCCTCAGGCCGCCAGCAGCATTGCCAGGACGGCGGTGTCGGGATCGCTGATCAGATCCATCCCGACCCGGCTCACCAGCGAGGTGACCGTGCCGTCCAGCTCGGCCTCGGCCCAGGCCGCGCGATGCTCGAGACCCAGATGCGGCACGCCGGGCAGCAGCACGCAGCCCGAGGCGGCGCCGGTGCACTCGGGCAGCGACGGCCGGGTCTCCGACGGCGGATGCAGCATCAGCAACGCGGGCGGCACGTGCGCCGCGAACCGGCCCGGCTCGATCGCCTCCTCGCCCAGTACCGGTCCCTCGGCCAGCACCAGCCCGACCGTGCCCGGTTCCGGGTCGTCGGGCAGTTCCTCGCGCACCCCGAACACGGTCGAGGTCGTCAACAGGCCGGGCATCGAGGCCACCCGCACGGCGAGCACCAGGACCTGCGCCCATTCCTTGGTGGTGTCCGGCCAGCGGCCCGAAACCACGAATCCCTGCAGATGACCGCGCGCCTGGAAGGGCGTGATCCCGATCGGACCCTGTGTCGTCATGATGGCCTCCCGATTTTCCGGGGGCTGCGCTGCCCGGTACGTCAGGAATAGCCCGAAACCCATCTGGCACACAAGTACCACTGAGTGCCAGGAACAGGGCAAAGAACGCAAAAGACCCCCAGCGGACGCTGGAGGTCTTTCGCGAAAGCGAGAACGCGGGCCGGACTAGCCGAAGATCAGGCCCTTGCCCTGCGACACCGCGCGGGCGAAGCGGTCCTGTACGTCGGCCCAGTTGACGACGTTCCAGAACGCGGTCACGTAGTCGGCCTTGACGTTCTTGTACTGCAGGTAGAAGGCGTGCTCCCACATGTCGACCTGCAGCAGCGGGATGATGCCGGTCGGCACGTTGGCCTGCTGGTCGTACAGCTGGAAGGTCAGCAGCTTCTGGCCCAGGGTGTCGTAACCCAGGACGGCCCAGCCGGAGCCCTGCAGGCCGTTCGCGGCAGCGGTGAACTGCGCGCGGAACTTGTCGAACGAACCGAACTGGTCGGCGATCGCGGCGGCGAGGTCACCGTCGGGCTGGTCGCCACCGTTGGGGGAGAGGTTCTTCCACCAGACGGAGTGGTTGTAGTGACCACCCAGGTGGAACGCGAGGTTCTTCTCCAGCAGGAGGATGTTCGCCAGGTCGCCGTTCTCGCGGGCCTCTTCGAGCTGCTCCAGCGCCTTGTTGGCGCCGGCGACGTAGGCGGCGTGGTGCTTGGTGTAGTGGATCTCGTTGATCTGACCGGAGATGTGCGGCTCCAGTGCGCCGAAGTCGTAGTCCAGTTCCGGCAGCGTGTAGACGGCCACGATGTCCCTTTCCGTATGTCGGGCTGTGTGCGCCCATTCGGACGAGCACACCAACCATCATTCGTACACCCGCTCGATGCAACCCCGGACGGTCGGCCCCGCATTCCCTTCGAATCACGCCGGAGGAAACCCAGGTGTCCGCGGGCGGTACCTACAGCGGCGGTGCGACGTCGGCCTTGGAGGCCCGCAGATCGCCGGAATCGTGGGCGGCCCACCAGCGCTTGCCGCCCGCGATGAAATCGGCCATCGGGATCTCCCGGCCCGCCGGGTCGGTCACGGTGATCCGGTCGAACCAGACGCGGACGTCGAGTTCGCGCGGGTCGATGCCCTCTTCTTGGGAGAACTCGATGACGTGCGCCGCGATCCGGTTGTCGAGCACAGTGTCGAAGCTGAGCAACTCGCTCCACAGGGTCCAGCCGCTGTCGTCGAGGTCGATGAATTCCCAGCCGTGCAGCCCGCCGCCACCGAAACTCTCGATGGCCTCGTCGAGCTGCTCGAGGGTGAGGGGGAGGACGCGGGCGTCGATGTCGTCCCAGCGCTGGATGCGCAGGGACGCGGCCACCCGGGTGACCCCCGTGAAGGTGAGCAGGACTTTGGTGTCGATCGGCGTCTCGCCGTCGGCGGGTAGCGTCAGCACCTCGAGAGCGAGCTGCAGCCGCCCCGCGGCGGCGTCCACCTCTACTCCGAGACAGGTTGATTCGGACAAAGCGGTATTCAGGCCGTTGATGTCGAAACTGTCGAGTAGCCCCCTGCTCACGTTCATGCGCTCAGGCTACCGATCGGCCCGCCCAGATCCCAGGATTTAGGATTTTCTCTACTGATGTCGTTTTTATGGAACCGAATCGGCCCGGCTCGCGTCCAAGTAGATGTCGGGACCGATGGGAGGTCGGAATCCCGACGTCAGCGGCGAACGGCCGCTCCGGGATGACATGGAGGGGAGTCCCGGATCGGCCGTTCCGCCGCTGACTTCGCGCCATGTCACCTCGGTTGATAGCCACCGCCTCACGATTGTGTGCTGACCGATAGCTGAGACCTGTGGATCAAGTTGTGGATTCTGTGGATAACCGGGATCCATCCCCAGACCGCGCATTGCCCCGCCCGGCGTCGCTTCCGGCATGGCAGGATCGAGGCGTGACGAGCTCCGATGTGCCCACGGTGCCGGTGGGTGCGGTACCCGCCGCGTTCGACCACGCCGAACCGGCCCCCGGCGCCCAGCTGCTCGACGTGCGCGAACCCGACGAGTGGGAGCTCGGGCACGCGCCCGGCGCGATCCACATCCCGATGGTCGACGTGCCGGCCCGGCTCGACGAGATCGACATCGACGCCGAGGTGTACGTGGTGTGCAGGCAGGGCGGGCGTTCGATCGAGGTCGTCAAGTATCTGGCCCACATCGGGTACGAGGCGGTGAACGTCGCGGGTGGGATGGTGGCCTGGCAGCAGACCGGCCGTCCGGTGGTCGCCGACGGCGAGCACGAAGCCAAGATCTACTAGTCCGGAACGGGGTGCGCGGGTGAGTTCGGTGGTGCAACCATGTGCACGCTGTGGCGCGCGATGGGCTGTGCAGGGCGCGCCGATGCACTGGTGCCCCCGGTGCCGTGGCGTGCTGCTGTCGCCGGGCAAGGTCGACGCGCCTGCCGCCCAGCGCAACTACCGCTGGATCGCCCGCAGGCCCGACCATCGCGCGCGCAAGGCCGCGGCCGCCACCGTACGGGCGCCGGTCGGCCCCACCCCGCGCTACACCGAGATCCCGCGCTGGGGCCTGCTCGATGCGCCGCCCGCGCCCGCCCGCGCCGCCGAGCGACCGCTGTGGGGCCTGGCGGCCTCGCGCGATGTCCTGCTCGTGGTGACGGCGCTGGCCTTCCTGGTCGCCGCCTGCGCCGAGTACGGCCGCTATCTCATCCTGCTGCGCAACCGCACCACCCTCATCCCGAACTGGCTGCTGGTGATCTCCGACATGTCGGTGTGGGTGTTCGGCGTCATCGCGCCGCTGTGCGCCCTCGCCACCGCGCTCGCGCTGATCGCCTGGCTGATCGAGGCGCGCAAGAGCGCCTTCGCCGCGCAGGGCAGGCGCGATCCACGGCGCCGCTGGGCGCTGGTGCTCGGCTGCCTGGTGCCCGGTGTGAACCTGATCTGGCCCGGCGTCTTCCTCACCGAATTGCTCGGGTCCGCACCCGATCCCCGCGCCCAGCGGGCCGTTCGGATCTGGTGGGCGGCCTGGGTGGTCAGCGGCCTGATCCTGGTCGGCGCCACCCTCTGGCGCGACGCGTCGACACTGCAGGCCGAGGCCGACGGCGTCTCGTTCACCGCGTTCAGCGATCTGTGCGCGGCCGGTTTCGCGGTGCTCACGCTGTGGACCGTGCGGCTGCTCGAAGGCCGTGACCTGCGGGGCGCGCCGCGCTCTGCGCACCGCTGGGTGATGGCCGCCGACCCGGCCGAGGCCGTCATCGCCCCGGTGCAGCCCGGCGCCCCCGCGAGCGGGCAGGATGACACTGAACGCGCGGATTCCGTCGAAACAGGCGAGAATGCGCAGGAGGAGGTTGTGGCCAAGTGAGCCAGGGCAATCGGGCGCCATTCGTCGTCGCGCACCGTGGTGCGTCCGCTGCGCGCCCCGAGCACACTCTCGCCGCGTACGAGCTGGCCCTCGAGGAGGGCGCCGACGGCGTCGAGTGCGACGTCCGGCTGACCCGCGACGGGCATCTGGTCTGCGTGCACGACCGCACCGTCGACCGCACCTCCGACGCCACCGGCCTGGTCAGCGAGCTGACCCTGGCCGAGCTGCGCGACATGAACTTCGGCACCGAGGACGCGCCGTCGGGCGTGCTCGCCCTCAGCGATCTCATCGGTCTGGTCCTCGACTGGCGCAGCAGGCCGACCAAGCTGTTCATCGAGACCAAGCACCCCGTGCGCTACGGCGCCCTGGTGGAGAACAAGGTGCTCGCCGAACTGCAGCGCTTCGGCATCGCGACGCCCGCCTCGGCCGATCACTCCCGCGCCGTGGTGATGTCGTTCGCCGCGACGGCGGTCTGGCGGATCCGCCGCGCCGCGCCGCTGCTGCCGACCGTGCTGCTCGGTGAGTCCTCCCGCTTCCTCGGCGGCGGCGCGGCGACCACCGTCGGCGCCACCGCCGTCGGCCCGTCGGTGAAGACGCTGCGCGAACACCCCGAACTCGTCGACAAGGCCGCCGCGGCGGGCCGGGCCACCTACTGCTGGACCGTCGACGATCCCGACGACGTGACACTGTGCGCCGACCTGGGCGTCAGCTGGGTCGCCACCAACCATCCCGGCCGCACGAAGTCGCTGCTGGCCGGCGTCTGAGCTGTGTTGTTGGAGCGCTGGCGCGCTCGAGGTCGCGGCCCCTCCTGTCCCGTCGATCAGGTGCCGTTGCTTGCTCCTTCGTCGCGGACGCAACGGCACCTGATCGACGGGACGGCCGCGACGGCCGACTGCGTCGGCCTGCCCCTCCTCGGGTCGGGGCGTGGTGGCTGGGTGGGGCGAGAAGTGGTCCACAGTCGCCCGGCCATAAACTCCGTGCGTGGGTAAAAGCAAGCGGAACAGTCCGAAGCCCGACAGTAATCGGGCTCAGCGTCTCGCCGAGCGGCGTGCGGCGCAGGAGCAGGCATCTGCGGCCGTGACGCGGCCGTTCGAGGGGCTTGCTGCCGAATGTGATCTGGTGGCGCTGCGGGAGTTCGTGCCGTCGGCGACCGCGACCTTGAAGCTGGCGCCCGGTGTCGCGGCGCAGCGCGAGGTGACGCTGGCGACGGTGCTGCCCGGTGCGGTGGCCGCGCTGGTGCGCGCCGGTGACGAGCCCGTCGGCTTCGTCGGCACGCAGATGCAGTACCAGGGCTCCGACCCGAACGCCGACATCGCCGCGGCGATCCTGTGGACCCAGTCCGCCGAGCCGGGCGAGTCGCTGAACTCGGCCGACGCGGTCCAGGGCGGTCCGCGCCTGGCCGACGTCATCGATCCGGGCGCCGACCTCGAGCTCACCGTGCACCAGGACTTCGACTGGTGGGTGCCCGAGGGCGTGACCCCCGATCCGCAGGTGGCGGCGACGATCGAGCAGGCCAAGCAGGCGATCATGCCCTCGGCGCGGCTGGATCTCGGAGCCGACGGCGTCGGCGCGGCCTGGTGGGTCGACGCGGGCGAGAAGGCGCACGTGCGCTGGGTGCGTCCCGAGGACGAGGACAAGCTGATGCTGGCGCTGGCACGGGTGCACGCCGGCGGCGGGCTGCACATGGGCGAGGGCTCGCGCTTCGCCGGCTCGTTCCGCACACACGGTCTGCTGGTGCCGGTGTTCGATCTCGATCCCGAGCGGCACCCGACCGAATGGGAAACGCCCGCACGGGAATTCGGTGCGCGGCTGGCGGAGGCGCTGGCCTCGGATGCTCCGATGTCGAGCGAAGAGCGTCGTTCGCGCGACGGGCTGCGTTCGCGTCAGGTCACCCTGCGCTGAACTCTTCCATCCTGAACTAAATGAAATAATCCCCTTTCACATGCCGGGTCGGCTAGGTTCACGCCTACGCCGGCCAATCGGCGCAGTGGAAAGGGATAACAATGGAGTTTCTCGGTTCGGTCGCCGGTCTCGCGCAGATGGTGATCGGCACGATTCTGGCCAATACCGGCTCGGGCGGTTCCGGCTCCGGCTGGTGAAGCGCACAACGGATTCGGCTCGCGTTCGCGAGCCGAATCCGGGTGGCTCTGGTCAGACGCTGCCGCCGGCGACGGACGGTGCGCCCGACGTGTCCTTCGGGGTGCTGAGCTCGCGCCACATGAACGCCTCGAGATCGAACAGGTTCGACCCGGCGCGATCGGCGATATTGAGCAGCGTCGTCATGTGCGCGACTTCTTCGACCTGTTCCTTCAGGAACCACTGCATGAACTGCTCGCCGAGGTAATCGCCCTCTTCGCGGGCCGTGCTGGCCAGCCGGATGATCTGGTCGGTGACCGTCTTCTCCTGGGCCAGGGCCAGTTCGATCGGCTCGCGTGCGGTCTCGAAGTTCGACTTCGCGGCGTCGATGCCCGCGATCTCCACGCTGATGTCCCGGTCGAGGAAATACTGCACGATCATCATCGCGTGATTTCGTTCTTCGACGGACTGGGCGTAGAAGCGCTTGGCCAGCTGCGGGAGGTCGTTGTTGTCGAACCACACCGCAATGGCGATGTACTGATGTTCGGCGTTGAACTCATGCCGGATCTGGTCTTGGAGCAGGCTGTGGAATTTGCTGCGCGGGGGTTCCGGATGAATCGACATGGCCGCAACATTAGACCTGGTCAAAGTGGGTTGTCATCCAAGTGCAACCTTATTGAGGGAAGTATTTCCTAACCAAGTATTCCCTTACTGAAGCTGCCCCGTGCCCGCCATTCTGGGCGCCGTGTTGTCCACCGGGACAACGCCTGCCAGCTCGCGCCGGATGAATTCCTCCACGTCGAACAGATTGTCCTGCCGGTCCAGCACGGTGAGCAGCGTGCTCATCTCCGCGACGTCGGCGACCTGTTCTTTCAGGAACCACTGCACGAATTGTTCGCCGAGGAAATCCTGCGCCGCACGAGCGGCGCCGGCCAGCGCGCTGATCTGCGCGGTGGCGGTCCGTTCCCGGTCGAGCAGGAAGGCGATCGCGGCGCGCGGCGAATCGAACTCCGAGCGCAGCTCGTCGAGCCCGCCGATCGTCACCGCGACATCGCGGTCGAGCAGATACTGGACCATCCGCATCGCGTGGCCCCGGTTCTCGGCCGAGCGGGCGTAGGTCTGCGCGGCCAGTTGCGGTAATCGCTGCGCGTCGAAGTACACGGCGGCGGCCAGATACTGCTGTGCGGTGGTCAGCCCGTGCCGGATCTGGTCCCGCACTAGCTCGGTGAACGAACGATCCTCGGCCATACCACGACGTTACCGCGTCAGCAGGTCCTCGGGAATCTGTTGATCCTTGGCCAGGGCGTCGAAGAAACCGCTCGCCTTCGACTTGTCCCACAGCAGCACGTTGCCGACGTCGGTGTCGTCGAATCCGCCGATCGGGACGCTGGTGGTGACGGTGTCACCACGCATCGCCCAGCCCAGCGCGGCCAGGTTCCAGATGTGGTCGCCGTCATCGACTTTCAGCGAGCCGGCCACCCCGGTGGCCATCGGCCACAGCGCGAACGGATTGGCGAGGGTGCCCATGCTGGTCGCCTTCTTCAGCAGCGCCGACATGAACATCCGCTGGTGGTTCATCCGGTCGACGTCCGCGCGCGGGGTCGCCCTGGTGCGCACGAAGCCCAGTGCCTCTGGCCCGCTCAGCTCCTGGCAGCCCGCGGGCAGATCGAGCCCGGCCAGCGGGTCGACGATCGGCTCGTCCAGGCAGATCTCGATGCCGCCGAGCGCGTCGACGACGCCGGCGAAGCCGCCGAAGCCGATCTGGGCGTAGTGGTCGATCCGCACCCCGGTGGCCTCCTCCACCGTCTGCACCAGCAGCGGCGCGCCGCCGAAGGCGAACGAGGCGTTCAGCTTGTCCTTGCCGTGGCCGGGAATGCTGACGTAGGAGTCGCGCGGGAGGCTGACCATCGTGGTCGGCCCGGACGACGGGATGTGCACCAGCATGATGGTGTCGGTGCGTTCCGGGCCGGTGTCGCCGCCGGTCGCCAGTTCCTGCTCCTGCTCGGTCGACAGGTCGCCGCGGCCGTCGGAACCGACCAGCAGCCAGTTCGTGCCGGGCGTATCGCCGATCCGGTCGCTGTAGGAGGCGAGCGCGGTGATGCGGGTCAGCGAGTTGTCCAGGTGGATCACCGCGGCGATCAGGCCCGCGATCAGCAGCACGACGATCACCGTGAACCACCGGAACGGATGACGCTTGCGGCGTCGTCGTGGCGGCTGGACCTGTCCGCCGGCATCCGCGGGCGGCGGGGTGCGCCGCCGGGGCGGGACGGCGTCGTGGTGGGGGACCGGGCGCTGGGTCGGCGCGTGCCTGACCTGCTCGCGCTGCGGCATCGGGCGCGGGGTCGGCGCGTGCTGGCGCGGTTTCGCCTGCTCGCGCGGCAGCTGCGAATAGGCGAGCGGCTGATCGCCGCGGCCGTCGCGGTGCAGGACCTGGGTCGGCTCGATATGCGAGGCGGGTCGCTCGCGCCGTTGGGCCGGGTTGTAGCGCACCGTCGGGCCTTCGTCGGGCGCGGGCACGCGTCCGGCCTGCGGGTTTCCGCGCCGCATCGTCGGATCGCCGCCGGGGGGCAGGCCGCCGGGCGGCAGCGGTCGCCGCGGCGGAGTGCCGCGGCCCGCGGGCGGCGGCACGGCAGGTCCACCGGGGCGGCCTGGAGGCGGCGGCACCCGGCGCCTACGCGGGTCATCGCGGGGATCGTCGCCGTTCATCACTGTCGAACTCTACTGATCGTCGGGGGCGCGGGTGGGTTGTGCGCGCTCGGTCTCTACTGGATACCCCGCTCGGGTGCCCGCGTTAGCGGGAAACGCGGTGATGTGGCGAGACTCGCCGTGACACGCCGCTCACGGCAGCCAGCCGACGCGGCCGCGCAGCACGGTGTAGCCCAGGTAGGCGACCGCATCGATCGTCGCGTGCGCCAGGATCAGCGGCCACAGCCGATTCGTGCGCTGCCAGTAGCGTCCGAAGATCACGCCCATCACGATGTTGCCGAGCCCGCCGCCCAGGCCCTGGTACAGGTGATAGCTGCCACGCAGCAGCGCGGAGGCGGCCAGTGACCGGTTCTCCGACCAGCCGAGCTTGCGCAGCCGGGTGATCAGGTAGGCCACCACGAGCACTTCCTCGGCCACCGCGTTCGCGCACGCCGACAGGATCAGTACCGGCAGCCGCCACCAGTGCTCGGTCAGCGAACTCGGCACGATGGTCACGCTCACCCCGAGCGCGTGCGCGATCAGATACAGCGCCAGTCCGGGCAGGCCGATCACCGCCGCCAGGATCAGGCCGTGCAGCACATCGGTGCGGCGAATCCTGGCCAGCCCGATCAGTCGCGGTCCGATCCCGCTGCGCCACAACAGGTACAGGCCCAGCGCCGCCCACGCGAGCAGCCGGGTGATTCCGACCAGCTGGAACAGCAGGTCGAGAATCGAGTTGTCCGAGCGCGAGGCGTTCAACGCCACCGTGCGCCCGCCGACCCCGCCGGGCGCCAGCGCCGAATCCAGCAGGGCCAGGCCCGCGCTGATCCCGCTCAGCCCGAAGGTGACGAGCAGGACGACGGTGATCTCGACTCGGAGACCGAACCGTTCCCGCTCGCTGAGCGTGGTGTCAGGAGGATCGACGCGCATGTCGCGCAGTGTAGGCAGCCCCGGTGGCCGGGGCGCGTCGCGCCGCGACCGGATTCAGATGCGGCGCAGGCCGTTCAGAAAGGGGCAGCCGGCCAGGATGCGCACCGCCTTGCTCAGCGCGGCGACGTCGTCGGCGGGCGTGGCGAAGGGCAGGCGCACGTCGTGGTCGCCCTCGTTGCTCTCCACCCGCAGGGTCAGGCCGTAGCGGTCGATGGCCAGCGGATGCACCAGGCCGCCGCGTAGCCGGGTCGGCAGGTGGCGCGCGAGCTGGGCGACGATATCGGCGTGGTCCTCGGCCATGTGCTGTAGCCAGGCGCTCTCCAGTTCGCAGAACGGGTCGGCGCTGGCCGCGCGCAGGTCGGCGTGGTCGACCGATTCCGCGCCGGAGGTGTCGGCCAGCACGGCCGAGTTCACCACCACGCGCAGCAGCGTGACCCCGTGTCCGACGTCGAGCAGCCCCGGATGCGGGTATTCCTTGGCGATCTCGACCGCGAGCGTGCGCTGGGCCTGCATCGGCACCTGCCGCACCCACCCGCGCAGCCACACCAGCGCCCGGACCGGTTCGCGCAGCGGCAGCGGCGCGTGATCGGTGAGCTCGAGCACCGCCGAGGTCTCGTTCGCGGTCGCGGCCAGCGCCGCCGCGAGCGAGGTGGCGGGCACCGCGATCACCGCGTCACCACAGCGACGCAGGTGATGCAGCGAGGTCGGCACCGGATCGATGCCGGGCAGCGCGAGCATCGCCGTCTCCGCGTGGGCGCACGCGCTGCGCACGCGCTCGGCGGTCGTCGGCGCGAGGATCGTGGTGGGGCTCGACATGACAACCTCCGCGAACTGTTGATTAGGTAAACCTAAGCTAAGTTACCGCGCGACTTCGCGCAAGGGGACACCCCGGCGAATCGCCGAACGAATCGGCTCTACGGTGGTCTGATGACGCACGACGACCACGGCGACGACCACCCGACCTCCGCCGAACCCGTGCTGGTCACGCTCTCGACCCCGGCCCGCCGCAGTCTGGTGGCGGGCTTGGTCCGCCCGCTGGGCAGCGCGCCGGCCACCGCCGAGGTCGTCGACATCGACGTCCCCGACGCCGAACTGGCCGCCTTCCTGGTCCGGATCGCGCACGCCGACCACGGTTTCGTCGCCCGCACCGCCAGCGCGCCCCGTGCGGTCGCCATCGTCGCGGGCACCGTCGCGGCCCTCTGCGGTGAGGACATCCCGACCGCCCTCAGCACCCCCGACCTGGATTTCCTGACCGCGCTCAAGCCCCCGGCCATCGAAGCCACCCGTACTGTTCTGCTGGCGATCGAAACCGACGATGAGCAGGCGATCCGGGACGCGCTCCGGGTGCTGGATTCCTGAGCGGGGCCGACTTCGGACAACGATCCAGCTAATCTTTCTGTGTGCCGCGTATTGCGTATTTCGGACCGTCCGGGACGTTCACCGAGATGGCTCTGGCGAAGTTCGAGAACTCGGGGGCCTTCGACAGTCCCGTCGAGCGAGTCGCCGCGCCGAGTCAGGGCGCGGCGCTGGATCTGATCCGCTCCGGTGACGTCGACGGCGCGGTCGTGCCGATCGAGAGCTCGGTCGAAGGGTCGATCCCGGCGACACTGGATTCCCTCGCCCTCGGACCGCGGCTGCAGATCGTCGCCGAGACCGAGCTCGAGGTGAGTTTCACGATCCTCGCCCGGCCCGGCACCACGCTCGCGCAGGTGCGCACGCTGGCCGCCTACCCGGTGGCGGGCGCGCAGGTCAGGCAGTGGGTGGCCCGGAACATGCCCGAGGCGCAACCGTTCACCTCGGCCTCCAACGCGGCGGCGGCCGAGGACGTCGCGGCGGGCGTCGCCGACGCCGCGGTGTCGACGGCGCTGGCGGGGGAGCGGCTCGGATTGGCCACGCTGGCCGCCGGGGTCGCCGACCACGAACAGGCGATCACCCGCTTCGTCCTGGTGACCCAACCCGGGGTCGCCCCGCACGCCACCGGCGCCGATCGCACGTCCATCGTGCTCGAGCTCCCGAACGAACCCGGCTCGCTCATGCGCGCGTTCGCCGAATTCGCCACCCGCGGTGTCGATCTGACCCGCATCGAGTCGCGACCCACCCGGACCGCGATGGGCACCTACCGCTTCTACCTCGACTGCGTCGGCCATATCGACGATCCGGCGGTCGCGGAGACCTTGAAGGCACTGCATCGCACGGCGCGGGTCCGGTATCTCGGCTCGTGGCCCGCGTACGCGGCAGTCGGAACACCGCCCCCGTCGGACGAACCTGCCGCAGAATGGTTGACGCAATTGCGAAAGGGGGTCGCTGACCTATGAGTACACCCGCGAAGCTGGTGCTGGTGCGGCACGGCGAGACCGAGGGCAACGTCGCGAAGATCCTGGACACCCAGGTGCCCGGTCTCCCGCTCACCGAACGTGGTGTGGCCCAGGCGAAAGCCTTCGGCGCCGGTTTGGAACGGGCGCCGCAGGTGCTGGTGTCGTCGGAGGCGCTGCGGGCCCGGCAGACGGCGAGCTACATCGAGGCGGCCACCGGTGCGCCCGCGCACGTCCTCGACGGGCTCTACGAGGTGCAGGTCGGCGAGTTGCACGGCCGCTCGGATCAGGCGGCGCACGAGTTCTTCCAGGAGATCTACCGGGGCTGGCACCGGGGCGATCTCGACACCAGGGCACCCGGCGGCGAATCCGGTCGTGAGGTGATCGACCGGATCGTGCCGATCCTCACCGGACTCCGCGAGGAATTCCTGACCGAGGACGCCGACGGCGACGTGATCGTGGTGAACCACGGCGCCGCCATGCGCCTGGTCGCGATGACGCTGGCCGGGGTGGCGCCGCCGTTCACGACGAACAACCACCTCGACAACACCGAGACCATCGAACTGCTCCCCACCGCGAACGGCGGCTGGGAGTGCCTGCGCTGGGGCAGGTTCACGCCACCGTTCGCGCTCGAGGCCGAGCCCACGGCCGACGACCCGATGGGTTGATCAGGCCGGGTTGTCGGCCGTCGCGGTCGGGAACTCGGTGCGGATCGGCAGCGACTCGATGAGATCGGCCACCGCCGTGCGCAGGCGCGCGTTGGTACCCGTGGCGATCGACGACCACTTCACGCCGTCGTCGGCCACGCTGGCGGTGATGATGAATCTGCCAGCGCGGGTGTTGAACACGGCGATGTGGTTGTCCTGGATGTCGCGCGTGCCGTCACCGTAGGCGACGCCGATGATCTCGGCGTAGGAGTGGATCTCCACCAGCGCCGAGGCCAGGGTCTGGGCGTCGGTGGCGGGCTTGCCGATCTTGCTCAGCCGCTCCGTGGTGGCCGCGACGTCACCGGTATCGCCGAAGATCGGCGCGAGTTCCTCGGTGGGCGCGTTCATTCCGTACAGCTCGAGCGGTTCGGACTTGCCCAGCGCCTGCAGGACCGCGCCGGGCAGGTCCAAGCCCGCGTCGTCGATGACATAGGACTCCGGCCCGCGCAGGGCGACGACCGCGCGGTCGTCGCCCTGCGCGAGGCAGAACCGGTTGACGTGGCCCTGGACCACCCAGCGCAGCGCGATGATCCACTGCGGCCGGTAGAGCACCCGCAGGCGCTCCGCCAGCTCGGTCTGGACCACGTCACCGAACAGCAGTTCACGCTCGGTGAGAGCGGCTTCGGCCGCCTTCATGGCGGCGTCGTGCGTCGAGATGTTGTCGTAGCGGCCCATGGCGTCGAGCACCACGGGCATCTCGTCGAATTGCAGCTTCTCCAAGAGGAACTGCATGTCGTCGAGCGATAGCACGACGGCCTCCAGCAACGATCCCCCGCTACTCCCCCCGAGCACCGTCACTTGGCCGATCCGGCGAGGTCGCCGCCGATCACACCTTCGGCCGTGTACCGGCCATCAGTGAACGCCTCGTCCGAGCGGCCGTAGTCGACGCCGTTGTGCTCGTCGTCGTCCTCGCCGTTGGCGCGGTTGCCCAGCAGCGGGTTGCCGGCGGTGTTCGCGTTGCGCACCGGTGCGCCCTCCGCACGGGTGACGACCGACTCGGTGACCGCGGGGGCGGCGGCGGGCGCGTTGGCCGCCGGAGCACCCCAGCCCTCGGGCAGCTTCAGCTGACCGTTGCTGAGCGAGACGTTGCCGAGACCGGCCGACGTGGTGGCCACACCGGCCGCGGCGCCGACGGCGCCGAGGCTCGCCATGGCGGGTGCCGCGGCGGTCGTCGCGGGCACGGTCGTCGCGGAGGTGGCGGCCGAGATCGCCGAGGCGCCGATGTTGCCCGCCGTGCTGACGCCGCTGGTGACGACGCCACCGGCGACATTGGCCGCCTGGGTGGCGGCGCTGACGACGCCGGGGTTGGTGACGAAGGCCTGCGCCGCGGCGACCGCGGTGCTGAGCGGGTCGCCGCCGAAGTCGCCCTCGGCGGCGGTGCCCGCGCCGTTGGCGATGGTCGGCGGCATGGAGAACTCGCCGGGCGTGGTGACGGTGGCCGTGGTGGCGGCCTCGTAGGTCTCCATCACCAGCGCGGCGCGGATGTCCATGGCGTGACGGGCGACCTCGGCCGCCTCGAACGCGCCGGACACGACGCCGGGCGGGTTGGCCGAGGCGGCGACCGCGGTATTGGTCGCGGCGATCTCGGGCAGGCTCGGCATCGCGAGCGAGGCCACGGTGTAGGCGGTGGCGTTGGCGGTGGCCTTGACCCCCATGGCCGCGGCCATGATGCCCTGCTGACCCGCCCAGGCGCCGAACGGCGCGAGCTTGGCGAGCACGGCGAGGCCGTTGACACCCTGCAGGCCGACGCCGACCTCGGCGATCACGCGGGTGATGGTGAAGGCGGCGTCACCCCACGCCGCCGCCAGCGTGCCCCACGAGGTGGCGGCGGCGGAGATCGGAACGGCGTGTGCGCCCGCGTTGAGCGTGGTCGAGTTGACTTCTGCCATGCGCGGCAGCCAGAAGACCCCGGTGATCCCTGCGGTCATGCTTGTTTCTCCCCTGAATGAATGATCGGCGACGGATCGGGTACGACTAGATCTGGATCGCGGTGATCGCCGCGCCCTGGGCGATGTCCTCGCCGATGTTGGTGACCAGCTGCGAGCGCAGGGTCGCGGCCGCGTGGTGCAGCTCGAGGATGCCCTGGGCGACAGAGCTGTCGTGGGTGGCGGCGGCGCGGTTGAAGTGCGAGGCCGCGAGCAGCGACACCTCTTCGGCGCCGGACGGGAGCACATGGGTGGTTGGCCCGGCGAGGCCGGCGGCCACGGCGAGGCGCTCGGCGAGCAGATCCAGCTCGGCGGCAGCGGCGAGGACGATTTCAGGTGTGACGAGAACGTGTCCGACCATGACCCGACTCCTTCTGGTGGCGACTATCGGGAACCACGAGAATTCCCCCTACGAGTGATAGGACGCGAGAGCGGGTCGTTCGGTTCCATCGATTCCCCACCCAGTTTCGCTAGCCCCATCCCAGCTCATGCAACCGGTCGTCGTCAATCCCGAAATAGTGTGCTATTTCATGGATCACGGTGATCGCTACTTCCTCGACCACCTCGTCGGCGGTAGTGCAGATGTCGAGAATAGCCTCTCGATAGATGGTCACGGTATCCGGCAGCGAACCCGCGTAGTAGCTGTCGCGGTCGGTGAGCGCGATGCCGTGATACAGCCCGAGCAGCGAGGGTTCCTCGTCGTTTCTGGCCTCGACCAGCACCACGACATTGTCGATCGCCTCGGCCAGCTCGGGCGGGATCAGGTCGAGCGCGTCGCTCACCAGCTCCTCGAACCGCTCCGGCGACATCCGTTCCGACACGGTCACCGTGGTTGTGGCTGCGGGGGCAGCGGCGCGGCGCCGGGCAGCGGGGCAGGCGTGGAGCGCCCGGTGTTCGGCGGCGGCACCGGGGCTTGACCGTCGATCAGGATCTCGCCGCGCGCCGACCCGACGATCGCCGCGAATCCCTCACGGTCGGCGCCCTTTCCGAGCCAGCAATCCAATTTGTGACTGCCCGCGAGCCAACTGGTCGGTTCCAGATAATCGAAGAACAGGGTCAGCGTCTTGTTCCGGATGGCGTCGGGGCTGCCCAGATAGTCGGTGGAGAGGCGGTTGCATTCGGACTCCACGTACTTGTCCTGATCTGCCTCCGACGGGGGACCACCGGTGAAGTTGCTCGCCAGGTCGACGGTGCCGACGATCTCGACCGAATGCGGCTGGGCGCAGTCGACCGGATCGGTCGGCAGGTTCTGGTTGATGCCGAGGCAGGTGCCGGTGGCGTGCACCTTGGACTGATCCTGGCCGGCGACCGAGCCGGTCGCGGCCGGGCTGGCCGAGGTCGCGGCGACCTGCAGGCCACAGCGCAGGGTGCGGTCGCCGTGCTGCCAGCCCGCCGGGCTCGGCGACATCACGTTGACCATGTACCGGCCGCGCGGATCGAAGCGCCCGCCCAGATACCGCTGCACCGCGGGGACGCAGTGCTCGTCCCTGAGCTCGGTCATCCGCAGCGAATCGGGGTGCCTGGTGCCGCCGGCGAACTCCCGGCCGGGGTAGGCGGCGAGGTCGATCACCCCGGCGACCTCGAACAGGTGCTTGTCCTCGCAGTTGACCTTCACCAGGTCGCTGCGATCGGACTTGGTCCAGCTCAGGCAGTCGCCCACGCTCGCGCTGCTGAATTCCTTGTCCCGGACCACGGGCTCGGAGCCGGGCTGGTGCGCCTCGAGCCCCTTGTCGTTCTCGAAGCCGGTGACCAGCATGGTGACCATCGCCGCGATCACCGCGCCGAGGGCGCCGATCAGCAGCCCCCACCGCAGTTTGGTCGCCGACAGATGCAGCGAACTGGGGACGCGGCCACGCGACGCGGATCCCTCGGCTGGTTCCCTCTGCTCATCAGACATCGGATCCATCATGGCAGCGAGGTTCGGTCCATGCCACGACACCCGCACGCGCGACCTCATGCCACCGCACTTCCGTCCACGCCTCGCCCTGCTCGCCCGACCTCGAGGAGGGGCAAGCCGCGCAGCGGCCGTCGCGGCCGTCCCGCCGGTCAGGCGCCGTTGCGTAGGCGACGAAGGAGCAAGCAACGGTGCCTGACCGGCGGGACCCAAGGGCCGCGACCTCGAGCGCGCCAGCGCTCCAAGAACTCAGCCGCGCAGGGCGGAGGCGAAGATGCCGGGCAGGCGGGTCTTCTTGCCGTCGCCGTAGAAATCGGTGAGCTTGCGACCGGTGCCGGTGCCGGTCTTGTTGCTGACGAACCACGGCGGCTTGGGGCTCAGGGTGAATTCGCCGTGCAGCAGCGCGCGCGGCGCGGGCCGGAACGGGCCGCGGACCACGGTGCGCTCCACATCGTCGAGCAGGAAGGCGTTGTGTACGACGCCGATGCCGCTCTGGATGTCGTCGAGGGTGTGGCCGGGGAACGCGCCCCAGCTCGCGCGCGGGGTGAGGAAGGCCAGGCCGGTCCAGGCGTTGAGCGCGACGGTGCCGTAGCGCAGATCCTCGATCGCGGTGTCGAGCGCGCCGCCGAGCTCCTTGATCGATGCCGGGTGCGCGATGATGTTGGCGCCGAGGGTGCCCATCAGCTCGTCGTTGGCGAAATCGACCGCGTTGCGGAGGAATTCGGTGCCGCTGCCGGGCAACTCGACCACCCCGAGGACGGGGGAGAAGTACTCGGTGCGCAGCAGCGGGGTGTCGCTCGCGGGCAGGTTCTCGACCAGCACGCGGCCGTTGGCCCGCTCCGAACCGGGGTACGCCGACAGCGCGCCCTCGACCCGGCCGTCGCTGCCCGGGTAGTACGCGGGCCGGGCGGGCGCGTTGTCGATCGCCGTGCGCAGTTCGGTGAGGAAGGCGTCCTTGAGCGGCCAGTCGGCGCTGAGGACCACGGTCTGGGCGGCGACGCAGTTGTAGCCGCCGTTGTGCAGCCGCTGGGTCGCCACGTGCTCGGCCTGGAACTTCAGGTCGGCGGCCGACCAGTCGCCCGGCACGACGATGCACGGCGCGACCCCGCCGAGTTCGCTGGTGATCGGCTTGTCCAGCGCGGGGGCACCGGTCTTCTTGCGCTCGATGCCCGCCTCGCCGGGGCCCCACACGATCGCGTCGTGCGTGGGCGCGCCGCCGGTCATGTGCACGTGCGCGACCTGCGGATGGGTCACCAGGTAGCCGCCCTCGGGCGCGCCACCGGTGAGGATGCGGACCACACCGAGCTCGATGAACGGCGCGAAGATCGCCTGGAACACCGGCAGCAGCGGATCGGTGATCGGGTTGAGCTTGAGCGCGACCACCCGGTTGTTGGCGTAGAGCTCGTAGAGGGTGTCCAGCGGCGCGATCGACATGATGTTGCCCGCGCCGAGCACCGCGCCGACACCGCCGGTCGCGGCCGGGTCGAGCTGGGCCAGCCCGGCCTTGCGCCGTGCGGTGGCCGCGTCGACTCCGGGGCGTAGCCAGACATCGGCGCTGAAGCCGCTGAGCAGCAGTTTGTCGTAGACACCGTGCGGCAGCGCGGGCACCGAGACCCGTCCGCCGGGGGCGGTGCCGAGCTCGACACCGGCGAGCGGGCTCACGCCACGCTCGAGCGCGCCGACCGTTTCGGCCAGCGCTTGCGCGCCCGCCAGCATCGTCATCGGTCCCGACATCCACTCCTCGCCGACGAGCGGGCTGTCGGCGGCCAGCTGCTTGATGGTGCGGGCCGCCGCGACCCAGGCCTCGGCGTTGGCGGCGGTGCGCGTATGGAGTTCCTCGAGCAGCTCGCGGCGACGGCGCAGGTCGGTCGCGGCCCAGGTCTTTTCCCCCTGCGTGAGATCAGCGAGCGCGTTATCGATGACGGCGGTGTCGAAAGTAGTACTCACACCGCAACTATGCTCCTGTTCGGCCCGGAAGGCATAGGCCGCGGGATAAAGAGTTGAGTAAACTACTAGGCTGTTTTCTCATGATCGACCTCCGATTCCTGCGCGAGAACCCGGAAGCCGTCCGAGCCTCGCAGCGGGCCCGCGGTGAGGACCCCGCACTCGTCGACGCCCTGCTCGAAGCCGACGCCGCGCGCCGGGCCGCCGTGGCCACCGCCGACACCCTGCGGGCCGAGCACAAGGCGATGGGCAAGGTCATCGGCAAGGCGAGCAAGGACGAGCGCCCCGCGCTGCTGGCCGCCGCGACCGACATGTCCGCCAAGGTCAAGGAAGCCGAGGTCGCCCAGAACGCGGCCGACGCCGACCTCGACGCCGCGCACCGCGCCATCTCCAACGTGGTGCAGGACGGCGCGCCCGCGGGCGGCGAGGACGACTACATCGTTCTCGAAACCGTCGGTACCCCACCGGAGTTCGACTTCGAGCCGAAGGATCACCTGGAGCTCGGCGAGTCGCTCGGCCTGATCGACATGGAGCGCGGCGCCAAGGTGTCGGGCTCGCGGTTCTACTTCCTCACCGGCGCCGGCGCGCTGTTGCAGCTGGGTCTGCTGCAGCTGGCCGCGCAGAAGGCCGTCGCCAACGGCTTCACCATGATGATCCCGCCGGTGCTGGTGCGCCCCGAGATCATGGCCGGTACCGGCTTCCTCGGTCAGCATTCGGCGGAGGTCTACCACCTGGCCGACGACGATCTGTACCTCGTCGGCACCTCGGAGGTGCCGCTGGCCGGCTACCACGCCGAGGAGATCCTGGACCTGAGCGAGGGCCCGAAGCGCTACGCGGGCTGGTCGTCGTGTTTCCGCCGCGAGGCGGGCAGCTACGGCAAGGACACCCGGGGCATCATCCGCGTGCACCAGTTCGACAAGGTGGAGATGTTCGTCTACACCACCCCCGAGCAGGCCGATGCCGAGCATCAGCGGCTGCTCGCGTGGGAGCGCGAGATGCTGGCCGCGATCGATGTGCCCTACCGGGTCATCGATGTGGCCGCGGGCGACCTGGGCAGCTCGGCGGCGCGCAAGTTCGACTGCGAGGCCTGGGTGCCCACCCAGCAGACCTACCGCGAGCTCACCTCGACCTCGAACTGCACCACCTTCCAGGCCCGCAGGCTCTCGGTCCGCTACCGCGACGAGAACGGAAAAGCGCAGGTCGCGGCCACGCTGAACGGCACGCTGGCGACCACGCGGTGGATCGTGGCGATCCTGGAGAACCACCAGCAGGCCGACGGTTCGGTGCGGGTGCCCGCGGCGCTGGTGCCCTTCGTCGGCACCGAAGTGCTCGAACCGTAGAGTCCTTCACTGTTTGCTGAAGTCCCATTTGGTGGATGTGGCAAACGCCCTGACCGAACAACATCTAGGCTGGTGCACGTGCGAGGAATCGGGGCGCGCGGCGATACCCGAACCCGGGTGCGGGCGGCATCGGCGTTGGCGACGGCAAAGGTCATGGCCAGGACAACGGGGGCGTTCTACGTCCTCGGTGGTGTCCTCGGCCTGACGATCACTGCCATCGCACCGGGTGACGACGGTAGTCGGCTGCTGGTCGGGACGGCGGCGGCGGTCGCGCTGGTGCTCGGTCTGACATTGCTGGCGTGGGGTCCGCGGATGCCGCATTCCCTGCACCACCTCTACCTGGCCACCGCGACCGTCCTGGTGACGATCGCGGTGCACTCCTTCCCGAACCTGGTCGGCGGCATCACGCTGGCCTCGTTCTACGTCTTCGTCGCCTGCGACGCCGCGCTGTTCTTCGCGTGGCCGCAGGCCGCCGCGCACATCGGCTTCGCGATGGCGCTGTGCCTGTGGGTGCTGCCCGACCGTGGGCTGCCGTGGTGGTCGGGCATGATCCCGGCCGGTGTCACCTTCGGCGCGGGCGTCGTCGTCGGCATTCTGACCAGGATGGCCTCCGACGCCGATATCGATGTGCTCACCGGCCTGCTGAACCGGCGTGGTTTCGAGAAGCAGCTCAACCCCGCCATCGATGCGGCGGGTCGCGGCGGTCAGGGCCTGGCCCTGGTCCTGGTCGACCTGGACCGCTTCCAGAAGATCAACGATCACCTCGGCCACCGCGCCGGGGACGCGGTGCTGCAGCGGGTCGCCGACACCTGGCTCGACTTGCTCGCCCCCGATCAGGTGCTGGCCCGCTTCGGCGGTGACGTCTTTGCGCTGCTGCTGCCCGGCACCACCGAGCAGGCCGCGATCCTGCTCACCGAGAAGCTGCGCGCCGCGGTGACCATGGGCTGTTCGGCCGGTGTCACCTCCTGGCAGCCGGGCGAGTCCGGTTCGCTGCTGATCAGCCGCGCCGACGTCGGCCTGTACCGGGCCAAGCAGGCCGGGCGCAATCGCACGGTGCTCGAGTCGTCGCGGCAGCTGCCGCTGGCGGTGGAGCTGCGCGAGGCGATCGACCGCGGCGCGCTCGACGTGCACTACCAGCCGATCGTGAGCCTGTCCGAGGACGGCGGCCAGGCCGTCGGCGTCGAGGCGCTGCTGCGCTGGTCGTCCAACGCCCAGCCGGAGGTCACCACCGAGGGACTGATCCGGGTGGCCGAGGAATACGACCTCATCTCGGACCTGGACGAGCTGGTGCTGCGCCGCGCCTGCGCCGACGCCGCCCGCCTGCAGGAGAGCTTCGCCTCGCTGGATCTGACGCTCAACGTCAACGTCTCCGGTCTGGAACTGGCCGAACCCGATTACGCCGAGCGGGTCGCGACCATCCTCAACGACACCGGCTGGCCCGCCGACCAGCTGGTCCTCGAGGTCACCGAGAGCGAGCTGGCCGCCGAATCGCAGACCGCGATCACCAATCTGCACACCCTGCGCGACCGTGGCGTGCGCATCGCCATCGACGACTTCGGCACCGGGTACTCCTCGCTGAGCCGCCTGGCCACCATCCCCAGCGACATCCTCAAGGTCGACCAGTCCTTCGTCGCCGCGATCCGCTCCGATTCCCCGGCACCGCCCCTGCTCGGCGTGATCGCCGCGCTCAGCAAGTCGCTGGATCTGCAGGTCATCGCCGAGGGCGTGGAGACCGAATACCAGGCGGCGGTGCTCACCGAGCTCGGCTTCGCGCTGGCCCAGGGCTACCACTACAGCGACTCGCATCCGGTCTCGGAACTGATCAACGACCTCAACGACGGTCAGGGGCGGCCCGGCAGCACCGACGACGACGATTCGCTCTCGGCGAGCGGCTGGATTCCCCTCGGTTAATCGCTTGACGCCTCGCCCGCGCGCGGCGAACCATGGACGCATGCGAATGCTCATCTACCGCTGTTGATCTTCGGAGCTCTACCGGCGCGTCGCGGCGGTGGTGGCGCGTTTGACCAGTGAGCCGGTCGGCGTGCGTGGTGTCGCGGTTCGGGCGGTCCTGTTCAAGGGCACGCGCGATCTGCTGCCGATCTATGCGCTCTACGGTGTGCTGTTCGCCGATCACGGCCTGAGCACCGCGCAGATCTCGCTGTTGCTCGCCCTCTGGTCGGTCACCGCGTTCGTGCTGGAGGTGCCGTCGGGCGCGTGGGCCGACACCGTCTCGCGCCGGGCGCTGCTGGTCCTGAGCTGTCTGCTGCAGGCGGCCTGTTTCGCGCTGTGGATGCTGGCCCCGTCGTTTCTCGGTTTCGCACTGGGATTCGTGATCTGGGGCGTCGCGTCGTCGCTGGAATCGGGCACGTTCGAGGCGCTGATCTACGACGATCTCGTCGCCCGCGGCGAACCGTCGGCCTATGCCTCGATCATCGGCTGGGCGCGTGGCGCCCAGGAGACCACGGTGCTGGTGGCGATCCTGGTGGCCGCCCCGCTCTTCGCGCTCGGTGGCTATCCCCTGGTCGGCTGGGTCAGCGTGGCCATCGCCTTGCTGCACACCCTGACCGCGGTGGCATTGCCGAGCGCGCCGGTCGCCATCTCCGCGGCCGCCGTCGACGACCTCGACGACGAACCCCCGGCCCCCGGCCCGCACCAGGTCCCGGGTGCGGCCCCCGCACACCCACGCTCGGCCTCCCCCGGGGAAGCGGTTCGCATCGGTAAAGCGGTGGCCCGCACCGAGGATGCGCCGCCCCGCACCGAGGACTCGGCGGCCCGCACCGAGACCGACGGTCCCGCCGACCACCGGGTCGCGCCGGACGACCCCCTCCCGGACACCACGGTTCCGGATAAGGCCCCCGCGCGGTACCTGACCATGCTGCGCACCGGCACCGCCGAGGCGTTCCGGGTTCGCCGGGTCCGGCGAGGTGTGCTGCTGGGCGCCCTGCTGTACGGCGTCACCGCCTTCGACGAATACTTCGGTCTGCTCGCCGTGTCCGGCGGCGCGTCGACCAGTGCGTCCGCGCTGCTGGTCGGCGTGACGGTGGTGGGGTCGCTCGCCGGATCATTGCTGGCCGGCCGGACCGAGCTGGTCCCGGCGCGCTGGCTCGCCGTGGCGCTGTTCGTCGCGGGCCTGCTCTTCATCGCGGGATCGCTGGCGGTGGGTGCCGCGCTCACGGTGGGGCCGGTGCTGTTGTGGGCGGGGTTCGTCGGGATCGGTGTCGCCTATGGAGTGGACTTCGCCATCGAGGTGGTGGCGGGGGCGCGGTTGCAGGCGGCCATCGCCGGCCCGGCTCGCGCGACTGTACTGTCGTTTTCCGGGCTGCTCTCGGAGATCGTGGCGCTGTTGGTGTTCGGCTTCGTCGCGGCCGCCACCCAGTGGCTGTCGATGTCGGCCACGATCGCCCTGCTCGGCACGGTGCTGCTGGTGACCGCCCTGCTCACCCCGAGCTGGTTGCCGCCGCGCGCCGAGGACTAGTCACCACCGCAGCATCGGCAGCGGTCGCGCCGGATGCCGCACGCCGTGCCGCAACGCGCTGCGCACCAGAAACCCGTGGAACCCGCGGTAGGGGTATCGCTCGACCACCGCGCGGACGAACGCCGCGTCGAGCCCGCCCCGCAGCAGACCGTGGCTGACATCGACCCGATCGGCGATCCGGAACGTCTCCACCAGTGGGTCGGTGCGCGGCCGCACCCCGTGATGGTCGAGCACCATCGTGCGCGCCAGGTCGGGTTCCGCGATCCCGAGCTCGGCGGCGAAACCGTCGACGAGCGCCGCCGACGGCGCGAGATAGTCGAACGTGCCCGCAGTCCAGATCCCGAGGTCGTGCACCGCCCAGGCGAGGGCCGCCGCGTCGGGCAGGACGCCGCCGAGCAGCGCGCAGTGATAGTTGGCGCAGCGATAGACATGATGGCGATAGGTCGTCTCGTCCGCGCCGAGCGCCGCCCGGTGTCGTCGCAGCACCACCTCGATCACCGGATGTGACACCACCGCGACCTCTGACATCGTTGCCACCCCTGACGATTCCGGACGACGGCTCCGGGCCGGGTCTACTGTCGAAGACTACGGCGGAGCTGGCGAAAGGACACGGTGGTCGGGCGCGACGGACTCGGATTGGTCTTCGGATTCTGCATCGGCGCCGGTGTCGCCGTGCAGGGCCGGATCAACGGCGCACTCGGCGCCGAGCTGGGCGACGGTGTCGCGGCCGCCACCATCAGCTTCGCGACCGGTCTCGTCGCCCTCCTGATCGCGCTCGCGGTCAGTCCCCACTTGCGCGCGGGCCCGGCGCGGGTGCGAACCGCCGTGTCCGCCGGGGAGTTACGGCCGTGGCAGCTGCTCGGCGGGTTGTGTGGAGCGTTCTTCGTCGCCGGTCAGGGACTCACGATCGCCGCGATCGGCGTCACCGCGTTCACCGTCGCGGTGGTCGCGGGCCAGCTGCTCAGCAGCCTCGTGGTCGACCGGCTCGGCCTCGCCCCCGCAGGCCGCACCCCGATCACCCCGTGGCGGGTAGTCGGCGCGATCCTCGGCATCGGCGGCGTCCTCCTCGGCGCGGGCGGTCATTCCGCGTCCGCGACCGCGGTGACCGGCCTCCCCGACATCCCGATGCTGCTCATCGCGATACCCGCGCTCGCGGGAATCGGCCTGGCCTGGCAGCAGGCCGTGAACGGCCGGGTCGGCGCCGTGGGTGGCCCGTTCTCGGCGACCCTGGTGAACTTCGCCGTCGGCCTGGTGGCCCTGTGTCTGTTCGACGTGTTCACCGTGATCACGACCGGTCTGCCGGAGCGATTCCCCACGGCCCCCTGGTTGTATCTCGGCGGCCTGATCGGCGTGGCCTTCATCGCCCTGGCCGCCTACACCGTCGGCCTGATCGGCGTCCTGCTGCTCGGCCTGACCTCCGTCGCGGGCCAGCTCATCGCCGCGCTCGTCCTCGACGCCATCGACGGAAGACTGTCCACCGCAGCCGTTCTCGGCTGCCTCGTCGTCCTCGCCGCCGTCCTCGTAGCCAGCCGCGCCCAGGCCCCGGCCGATCGCTGACGCGCAGGCAGGCGCGGGCCGCCGGTCGTGCCTCGGCCCAGACTCGACGTCGACCTGCGCCCGCGTCGTCGTCGGCACCGGTCCCGCCGTCACGACGGGCCGCCCGATCGGCGCGGGTGTTAGGTTGCTCGCGAACGAACCGGGCCGCCTGATCGAGGTGGGCTCGCCCCGCCGTGGCGGGAGTGAAATGGGGGAGTGCCGAAGTGATCGAGCCGTTGGCGCCGGGCGAGCAATCGATGATCGGCCGGTATCGGATTCGCGGTGTGCTCGGTGCGGGCGGCATGGGGCGGGTCCTGCTGGCCACGGGACCGGACGGGCGCTTCGTCGCGATCAAGCAGATCCACGCGCACCTGCTCGACGACCGCGAGTTCCGGGCCCGCTTCGAACGCGAGGTCGCCATCTCCGCCCGCGTCTCCGGCGCCTTCACCGCGGCCGTCGTCGACTTCGACACCGGTGCCGAATCCCCGTGGCTGGCCTCGGTCTTCATCGCCGGAGTTCCGCTGGACCGCGCCGTCCGCGACAACGGCCCACTGCCCGACCCGGCCCTGCGCACCCTCGCCTCCGGCCTCGCCTCGGCGCTGCACTCCATTCACGCCACCGGCCTGGTGCATCGTGATCTCAAGCCCGCCAACGTGATCCTCGCCGCCGATGGGCCGAGGGTGATCGACTTCGGCATCGCCCAGGCGGTGGGTTCCGGCCAGCTCACCGAGGTCGGCGCGGTGGTCGGCTCACCCGCGTACATGTCACCGGAACAGGCCATGAGCGCGCCGATCACCTCCGCCTGCGACGTGTTCTCCCTCGGCTCCCTGCTGTGCATGGCCGCCACCGGCCAGAGCCCCTTCGCCGCGACGTCGGCCCCGTACACCCTGTTCAACATCGTCCACAGCGAGCCACAGCTCGACCAGGTCCCCGCCTCGCTGCGCGAGCTGATCGCCGGTTGCCTGCGCAAGGACCCGCACGCCAGGCCGACGCCGGCGCAGATCCTGGACTACCTCGGGGCCCTGCCGGTGCAGTCGCGGCCCTGGCCCGCGCCGATCCACACCGCGATCGCCGAGCAGACCCGCGATCTGGTCGCACTCACCTCCGATCCCGAAGCGACACAGATTCTTCCGGCGCACCTGTCGGTCCCCCAGGCGCCTGCCATCGCGCCGCCGCCGCGGCGACGGCGCACCGCGCTCCGAGTGGGCCTCGCGGTGGCCGGCGCGGCGGTGCTCGTCGCCGGGCTCACCGCGGTCGTCCTGCGCGGTGGCGAATCCGCGCCTCCGTCAGCGCTGCCGACGGCGACGCTGCCCGGCATCGACCAACTCCGCGGCGTCGACACCTGCGGGTGGTTGCAGCAAGCACTCGGCCCGACCTTGCCCGCGGCCGCGGCTGTGAAGGCGTCGACGGAGGTGTCGTCGTGGCGCTGGCAGCCGACGTCGAGCTGGGGCTGCGACGGCACGTCCGGAGCGGCGCGCATCGCGGTGGAAATCGGCGCCGCGACAGCTGGATTCGCGCCCGACGCGCGGGTGGTCAACGGGTACGCGCTGGCCCGCAAGGGCGAGGACTGCGCGTTTGCGATCGAGGGCGGAGCCGAGGGGCAGCGCTGGGGCATCACGGTCGACGCCTTCACCCGCGACGACTGCGGTCTCGCCGACCATGTCGTCGACCGGCTGACGGCCACACTGGGCGAACGACCCACCGACCCCACCGCCCAGCGATCGTTGACCTCGGTCGATCCCTGTGCGCTGGTGGACAGTTCGGCGTTCGCGAGCCTGGGCAGCGGCGTCGCGAAATCCGCGCACAGCTGCGAATGGCCGGGCGCGACCACCGTGCGGATCGCCCTGTCCCAGCAACGCCAGCGGCAGACGTCGGCGGTGCAGGAGACCATCGACATCGGCGACGGTGTGCAGGTCGATAAATCCGACGAATTCTCCGCTGTCGCGTCCGAATGCCGCCGCAGCTACCGCTACCGCAAGGTGGGCCAGACCTTCGTCGAGATCGTCGAGGTGGTGGTCGCTGACCAACGGCAGCGGACGGCGCAGCTGTGTGAGATCGCCGATCCGCTGGTGAAGCAGGCGGTCAGCCGGTTGCCCGCGCAGTAGCGGCGCGGATACCCGGGTGATAGTTTCACGGCAGAGTTCGGGAGGGGTCGGCGGGCAGTTCGCCGGTCGGAGGGGAACATTCGTGCGGTACCGGTCGCGTTGTGTCGTGGCGTTGCTGTCGCTCACGCTGCTCATCGCGGCCTGTGGTGACGAGTCGGCGGCACTGGATCACGGTGGCTACGCGCTGGAACCGATTCCGGGCGACTTCGACAACGCGCCGAGTCGCGTGCGTGGATCGCTGGTGGAGTCGGTGCGCATCGGGGAGCGGCTGCTGTTCGCCGACCGGGTCGACCCGGACCTGGTCGAGGGTGACGGCGGCGGTGTGGTCGTCGGGGTGCGCGGCGTCGACGAGCTGCTCTCGGGCGTGCAGCAAACGGCCCTGCAACCCTTCGATGTCCAGGCCGGTTTCGGGGCGATCGGCAGCAACGGCCGCTCCGACAACGAACAGCAGCACAAGCTGCTCTCGATCACGATCCTGTCGTTGCCCGATGCCGAGCAGGCCGGTGCCGCGGCGCAGGCGATGGCGGCGGCGGACTTCGGCGCCAACACCGAGAACGCGCCGTTGCCGCTGCCCGATTATCCGGCGGCGCTGAGTCATTGGCGGCCGGGTGTGCCCACGGTCGGTAGCTGGCTGGTGTGGAAGAACCTGGTGATCCGGCTCTACGCGAAGGTCGTCGACCCGCGTCCGGAAGTGCTGACCGATCTGCTCACCCGCACCTATCGGGCCCAGCTGGCCGAGCTCGACACCTTCGTCCCGACACCGGCCGCCGACCTGGCGGCGTTGAAACTCGACAGCGAGCATCTGCTCACCCGGGTCGTGAAGACCGGCGAATACTGGCCGGATCGCTGGGATTTCCTCGTCTACGGCCCGCGGACCTATGCGCTGCTGCTGGACAAGCCGTCGGCTCGGCTGCGGGAGTTCGAGCAGAGCAAGATCGACGCGGTCGCGGTGTCGTACAACAAGTTCCTGCATCGCGCGAGCGACGAGCAGACCGCGCGGACCTACGCCGAGGCCGAGGAGAGACTGCTGCTGTCGGCGGATTTCACGGCCATGTCGGAGGTCCCCGGGCCCGATGGTGTCTCGTGCTATCGCGCGTCGCGGCCGAATACCGAGGTGAGCGCCGCCCGCCGCTTCGCGTGTCTGGTGCGGCGCGACGAATTCGTGGTGCGCGTGTACAGCAATCAGGAAACCGATGTCCGGCAACTCGCGGTCGCGCAGTACGCGTTGCTGAGCGGATCCCGGTGAGACGGGAGGCGAGGCGATGAAACCGCTGGGTCCACACGATCCGGGCCAACTGGGCCGCAACCGTCTGCTGGCGGTGATCGGCAACGGCGGGATGGGCCAGGTGCTGCTGGGACAGAGTCCCGACGGCCGACTGGTCGCCGTGAAGCGGATCCACCGGCAGTTCACCGGCAGCCCCGAGTTCCGGGCCAGATTCCGCCGGGAGGTGCTCGCCTCCCAGCAGGTCACCGGCGCCTACACGGCCGGCGTCGTCGACCACGACGCCGAGTCCGAAACACCCTGGTTGGCATCGGAATACATTGCGGGTCCGTCCCTGCAGGAGATGGTCGGCGAGTACGGCCGCCTGACGGTGAGCGGGCTGAAATTGCTGGCGACGGGCCTGGCGATGGCGCTGCTCGAGATCCACCGCACCGGCCTGGTGCACCGTGACCTCAAGCCGAGCAACATCCTGCTGACCAACGACGGCCCACGGGTGATCGACTTCGGCATCGCCAGGGCGCTGGAGGACGACGTCACGCTCACCGCGACCGGCGCGGTGCTCGGCTCGCCCGCCTATATGTCGCCGGAGCAAGCCGAGTGTCGCACGCTCACCGCGGCGTCGGACGTGTTCGCGCTAGGTGCCGTGCTGGCGATGGCGGCCACCGGCGTCGGCCCGTTCGACGCCGCGTCGACGCCGCAGGTGCTCTACAACGTGCTCTACGGCTCGCCGGACACCACCAGCATCCCGCAGCCGATCCGCGCGCTGGTCGACGCGTGCCTGGCGAAGGACCCGGCGCAGCGCCCCACGCCGGAGCAGGTGCTCGACGCGGCGAGCCGGATCGAGGCCGAGCCCGTCTGGCCGGTCCGGATTCGCCGACGGATCGCGGAATACCAGGCCGAGGCGGCGAGCTGGGCCGACGGCACGGCCAGGGTCGCGCCGGAGCCCGCCGAGCGGCCGAAGCGAGCATGGTCGCGCATCGTCGTGGCCGCCGGGGTGGTCTCGGCGCTGGTACTGAGCGCTACCGCCCTCTGGGGCATCGGTGTGGAGGGCAACGCGGTGGCGATGGACGACCCGCCGCTCGCGCTGACCGTCGACGAGAGCCGCGGGCTCGATCTCTGCGCGCTGGTGATGCCGTCGGTGCTCGGTGAACTCGGCACGGCGACAGGTGAAGTCGCGCCGAACGGGGTGCACTCGTGCAGCATCTCCTATCGAGATCAGTCCGGGCGCAAGGTGCAATTCACGCTCGAGAACGGCACCCCGGTCGAACAGGTCAAGGGCGGCAGGACCGCGATGGGCAGCACCATCAACTGGATGCCGGTGCTGGGCCGGAACAAGGAAGCCCGCAATTGCGACCGCTCGGTCGTGGCGCAGAGCGGGTTGCCGATGGCGCTGACATTGAGCGCGCAGACCTTCGAGGGCGGCGACACCTGTCCGGCGGTCGAGCGCGGACTCGGCGCGGTGGTGCGCCGGCTGGCGGTCAACCCACCGCTGCGCGCGCTGCCCGCGGACTCGGTGCTGCGGCTGGATCCCTGCGCGCTGCTGGATTCTCCCGCCCTCAGCTCGGTGACCGGTGATCCGGCCCGCAGCCGTACCGTGCACGGCTGCGTGGCCGATGGGCGGGAAGGGTATGTCGCGCTCGACCTCGACGATCGCCTGCGACCGGATCACGTGGTCGGTGGCAAGGTCCGGCCCACCAGGACGATCGAGGGGCGCACGGTGAACGTTCGCACGGAGAACGTCAATTTCTGCGAGCTGGCCTTCATGACCAGGCCGAGCCGGGACGATCAGGCGGAGCAGGTGCGCATCATGTACTCCGCGTACAAGCCGCAAGCGTTGAGCCCGTGCGACGCCGCGGCCACCCTGTTCGCACCCGTACTCACGAAGTTGCCCACCTCATGACGATTCACCCCCGCGGTCCCGGCGAACCGGACACCATCGGCCGCTACCGCGTCATCGGCGCGCTCGATGCGGAAGTGGGTTTCCGCTCGCTGCTCGCGGCCGGTCCCGACGATTCCCTCGTCGTCGTGCGGCAGGCCGAGGCCGAACTGCTCGACGAGCCCGAGTTCCGGATCAGGCTGCGGCACAGCGCGGTCGCCGCGATGCGGGTCTCGGGTGCCGCCAACACGACGGTGATCGATGTCGACGCCGATGCCGACAAGCCGTGGCTCGCTTCGGTGTTCGTGCCGGGGGTGCGACTCGACCGCGCGGTCGCCGAACACGGCCCGCTGCCGGTGCCCGCCGTCCGCGCGCTCGCCGCGGCCCTGGCCTCGGCATTGCGGACCGTGCACGCCGCAGGCCTCGTGCATCAGCGGCTCCGGGCCGACTCGGTGTTGCTCGCACGCGACAGCGGTCGGCTCGGCGAGATCGGCATCACGCCGGTCGCCGGACCGCCGACGACCGGCAGCGTGACCGCTCTCGGTACCCCGGACTACCTCGCGCCCGAGCAGGCTCTCGGGTTGGCGATCACCCCGGCCGCCGACATGTTCGCCCTCGGCTCGGTGCTCGCCTTCGCGGCCTCCGGCCGCGCGCCGTTCACCGCGCCGTCGGTGCCCTACATCCTGTTCAACATCGCGCAGCGCGAGCCCGACCTGAGCGGGGTGCCCGAACCGCTGTACGAACTGATCGCCGCGTGCCTGCGCAAGGATCCGGCGGCCCGGCCGACGCCGGGCCAGATGCTGGAGTACCTCGGTGGTCCGCCCTCGGCACCCGCGCCGTGGCCCGCGCCGGTGCTCGACGACATTGGCCGCCAACAGGACCAGGTGTCCGCCCTGCTCGCCGCGTTGCCGCCGGTCGTCGCGCCGGTGGCCCCACCGGCGCGGCCGTTGCCCGAAGTCCTCGCCGGGTTCGGGCAGCGCGCGCTCGACACCGGCAGGCGGGTGGCGCGATCCGGCCTGCACCGCTGGCGCGCGGCCACGCCGGAGATCCGGCGCGCGCTGGCCGGCGGGCTGGCGGCGCTGCTGCTCGTCGTCGTCGGTCTCACCTATTGGGCCACCCGACCGGCGAGCGAACCGCCGCCGGTGACCGGGTTGACCCTCGCCCAGCTGCGGCAGACCGATGCGTGCGCCTGGCTCGGCGAGGCCATCGGCGACGCGGTCCCGGTCGCGCCCGCCCCGCTCGCCGCCGACACCTGGAAGCTGGACCAGTCGCCGTCCTGGGGGTGCTTCGCCACCTCCAACCGGACCTCGCTGAGTCTGGAGCTGGGCACCGAGGACAT
The DNA here is from genome assembly GCF_044744725.1 of Nocardia sp. NPDC087230. Lineage (NCBI taxonomy): Bacteria > Bacillati > Actinomycetota > Actinomycetes > Mycobacteriales > Nocardiaceae > Nocardia > Nocardia sp. NPDC087230. Next base: position 896,973 of record NZ_JBIUYV010000002.1, on the reverse strand, counting down.
GTACCTGACGCCGAATCAGAACGTCGTCGACGGTGTGCCGATCATCGACGGCAGTGCGGCCGCCTGCACCAGGGCCATCGCCAGTCCGGGTGCGGAGGGTCCGGCGGGCATCGTCATCACCCTCTCACCGCCGAGCGGGGTCAAGGGGTGCGACGGCATCGACTACATCGCGGCGAATATCGCCCGGTCGCTGTCGTCCGCGCCGCGTGTGGAGCATCAGGAGTCGTCCCTGGCGCTGGTCGAGCCGTGCACCCTGCTCGATCGTGACCTCGTCGCCGCCAAGATCGGCAGACTGCCGCCTGCGCCGACGATCGCGGACGCGCACACCTGTCAGTGGAACGGCAGCGTGCAGCTCAGCGTGAAGCTTGTCAGCAAGAGCAGGTACACCTCCGGCAACGAGCTGGTGACGATCTCCGTCGACGGGTTCCGGCTCTACGTCGACCAGCCCACCAGCACGAAGGCCCTATGCACCAGGGCCTACCTCATACCCCAGTCCGAGACGGAGACGGTCGAGGTGTCGGTGCACGGCGCCGAGGGCATGCGCGAGGACTACTGCGCGATCGCCGGTGAGATCCTGCGCTCGGCCGCGGAGAAACTGGCGAACCGCTGAGATCCCCGTCCCGCGTCGGCCCCGGGGCATACTCGACCCCGGGGACCCACCACGAAAGGGACAGCGATGGACCAGCTCGGGGTAGCGGTAGTCGGGTACGGCCTGGCCGGGTCGGTGTTCCACGCGCCGCTGATCGCCGCCGATCCACGGTTGCGGGTGGCGGCGGTGGTGACCTCGTCCGAGGAGCGGGCGGCGAAGGCGCGGGCCGAGCATCCCGGTGTGCGAGTGGTGCCGAACGCCGACGAGCTGTTCACCGATCCGGCGGGAATCGACCTGGCGGTGATCGCCACGCCCAACAGCAGTCACGCGCCCTTGGCGTTGCGGGCCCTGGCCGCGGGTCTGCCCGTGGTGGTCGACAAGCCGTTCGCGGTGACCTCCAGCGACGCCGACGCGGTGGTGACCGCTGCCGAGGACGCCGGACTCGCGCTGAGCATGTTCCAGAATCGCCGCTGGGACAACGACTTCCTGACGGTGCGCGCGCTGCTGGACGCGGGGGAGTTCGGCGAGGTGCGGCGATTCGAGTCCCGGTTCGAACGCTGGCGTCCGGTCACCAAGGGCGGCTGGCGTGAGCTGGGCACCGCGGCCGACGGCGCGGGCATCCTGTTCGATCTCGGCAGTCACCTGGTCGACCAGGCCCTGACCCTGTTCGGCCCGGTCACCGAGGTCTATGCCGAACTCGACCGCCGCCGCCCCGGCGTCCAGGCCGACGACGACGCCTTCATCGCCCTCACCCACGCCTGCGGCACCCGCTCCCAGCTGTGGATGAGCGCCGTCGCACCACAATTGGGCCCCCGGCTGCGCGTGCTCGGCTCCACCAGCGGCTACACCGTCCACGGTCTGGATCCGCAGGAGGACGACCTGCGCGCGGGCCGCCGACCCGGTGACGGCGAACCGGGTTGGGGCACAGTGCCGCCGGACCGCTGGGGTACCTTCGGCGCGGGCGACGACCTGCGGGCCGTTCCCACCGTGCCCGGTGACTACCCCGCCTTCTACGCCGGCATGGCCGCAGCCCTCCTCGACGATGCCCCGGTCCCGGTCGACCCCCGCGACGCCGTGCACACCTTGCGCATCCTGGAGTACGCCGCCCACGTGGCGGGCCGGGACGAACCCTGACCGGGCGCGATCCGAGCCCGGTCAGGGAACCGCGATCAGTGGACCGCGGGCCCGAGCGCTTCGACCTGCACCGCGACCACGCCGGTCAGAATGCCGCGCGCGACCGCGAGCAGCTCGGCGACCTCCGGTGAGGTGAGTGCGTAGGTGACCGACTGCCCGTCCCGGCGCGAGGTCACCAATCCGGCCCGCCGCAGCACCGACAGCTGCTGGGACAGGGTCGCCGCCTCGACGCCGACCTCGGGCAGGATCTCCGCGACCACATGCGGCCGCGCGCTCAACAGTTCGAGCACGCGAATCCGCACGGGATGCCCGAGGGTTTTGAAGAAGTCGGCCTTCATCTGATACAGCGGCCGCTGTGTCCCCGGCACGAACGGCTAGATCTCGAGCTCGGCGTCGATGTCGGCGAGGCGACGGCGAGCGAGCGCGAGATTGCCGCGGGCGCGGTCCATGGCGAGGTAGAGGAACAGGCCCTTGGCCCGGCGCGCCTTGGAGGGCCGGATCAGGTGGTACTGCCCGCTGAGGGTGATGAGCACGTCCTCGATTCCGTCGTCGATGCCGAGCTGCTCCATGGTGCGGACCTTGGCGCGCAGCACCTCGGTGTTGCCCGCGGCGGCGACCTGTAGATCCAGGGTCTTGGATCCGCCGAGCGCGCCGAGGGTCATGCCGCTGGTGTAGTCGACGATGCAGGCGCCGAGCGCCCCGTCGAGCAGCATCATTTCCTTGAGTGCGATATCCATGTCCGCCAAGGGATTTCCTTCCGAATCGGAGCGGTTGACCGTCGATGGTGACGCTAGGTCAGTGGCGGGAGTTCCGTCGGCCGAATCGACCCGGAATTGTCCGAAGATTGGCAGTTTGCAAGTTATGCAAACAGTGGACAGACGAAACGGGCGGGACGAAAGCCGTCCCGCCCGTTCGGAATCCGGAGTCAGAGCTTGCGCGAGCGCAGCTCGTGGCCCTTGGAGGTCTTGCAGCGGCCCGATTCCAGGTCCCACTGCCAGCCGTGCAGGTTGCAGGTCAGGTTGTTGCCTTCCACCACACCGAATTTGGAGAGGTCGGCCTTGAGGTGGGGGCAGCGGCGCTGGACTTCCCAGCCGTCGAGTTCGGTGACGGCGGAGTCGTCGTGGGCCTCGGCGAACCAGCCGTCGGCGTAGGCGATGCGCTCGTCGGTGAGGCACTTGAAGAAGGTGTAGAGGAACTCGTTGTAGCCGCCGATGCGCCACGCCTGGAAGCGGGTGGACAGGAAGATCGTGTTGACCCAGTCCGGCTCGTTGTCGCGCAGCACGGTGCGGACCAGCTCGGGAGCGATTCGGAAGCCGTAGCGGTAGCGGCCCTCGCCCTCGATCGGCGCGCGGACGGTGCGGTGCGGGAAGTCCAGCACCACGGTCTCGTCGCCGATGACCAGGCCGACCGGGTACCCGATACCGTCGCTGATCAGCGCCGACTGCTTCATGATCGGCTCGAACAGCTCGCGCAGCGGCTCGAGCAGCGAGCCCTCGCCGGTCTCCCAGGATGCCTTCTCGGCGGCCAGCACGGGTGCGAACCGCTCGGCCATCTCCGCGATGTAGGCGGCCTTGTCGCCGTAGATCCGGTCCGGATCGAAGGGGTGCGCGAGGTCGAGCTCCTTGCCGCGCACGTCGGCGACCGAGCCCGGGATCATCAGGATGCCACCGGCGTTGCCGTGGATCTCCATCTGCTCGAGGAACACGATCTGGTCGGGGAAGATGTTGCCTTCCTCGCCGCGGTCGTCGTTGAGATAGCGCAGTTCGTCGTCGAGGAACACCGGCGGGCCCGCCGAGGGCACCACCCAGGTCGCGCCGACCTGCTCGATGTAGGAGCGGGCGCGGTCCATGCCGCGCTGCCGCTTCTGCTTGCCGAAGTTGGCCTTGGTGCGGGCCGGGATGTCGTAGACGGCCGGGTACCAGATGGCGCCGGAGTACTGGAGCAGGTGGATGTCGATGTCGCCGAACGCCTCGTGGATGACGTCCATGTCCACCGGGCGCGCGTCGTTCATGTTGAAGCAGGTGGTCTCACCGTCGGAGATGAGAATGCCGGAGTCGCCGATCGGGCCGTCGGCGGGCGCCCGCAGCGCCACGATCATGATGTCGAGCGAGCCCTTGGGGCCGGTGACGGTGTGCTTGACCGAGTCCTCGGTCTCGAAGAACTTGGTGAAGCCCAGCGCCTCGAGCTCGCGGCGCAGATCCGGCACCGGGTAGTCCGGCAGCAGGATCGTGGCGTCCTTGTTGACGTACTTGCGCAGATGCGCGGCGTCGAAGTGGTCGCGATGCAGGTGCGAGACATACAGGTAGTCGACATCGCCGAGTGACTCCCAATCGAGCTGGGAGTTGTCCGGGAACGGGAACCACGAGGCGAAATACGCGGGATTGACCCAGGGGTCGCACAGGATCGTCCCGGCCGTGGTTCGGATGTGGAAGCCTGCGTGTCCGACGCTGGTGATCTGCACGAGCTGTTTCCTCCTACCAGTATCTGATTCGCCGGATCGGGGGCCCTGCGTGGTCACGCAAGCTGCCGCCTCCGGACCCTGGCTGCTCCGGCGGACCAGCCAACCAGGGTAGTGGCTAAACCGTGACGTCACCGATGCAGTAGCCCTCGGCGGTCGGTACCACGGTGAAAGTCCGCACCCGCGTGCCCCCCGGCGAGGTGGTCACCGGGACATGAACTGCCAGGTAGTCGCCGCGAACCTGGTCGGATCGTAGCTCGTCACCGGTGTAGGAGGTGACATTGCCTACTTTGCCCGAGTCGCCGGCCAGTGGGGGTGCTGTGGGGTTGCCGGTGCCCTGGGGATCCCAGGTGGTGAGGCTCGCCTTGCAGGTCAGCGGATGGGTGTCTTCGATGTCGGCCGGATCGAGCGGTTTGCCGGTGGCGCGCGCGAGGTAGCGGCGGACGGTGTGGCGGGCATCGGCTTCGTCGTAACCGGGCTCGACGCCTGCCGCGAACACCCGGCCACAGGCGTAACCGGTGGCGACGGCATCGCGCTCCACGGTGACGGTGGTGGTGCGGTTTCGCCAGGTGACGGTGTCGGCGGTCGCGGTGCCGGGCTGGCCGAGCGCGGCGAGGACCGACTGCGGGTCGGCGTACATGTCGGCGACCGTGCGCGGCGGGATGGTCCAGCACTTGGCCTGCAGTTCGGCGACCGTGCTCGTCTGCAGGTCGGCGGCCCAGCGGCGGACCGCGGTCACCGCGTCGGCGTCGCCGGGCACCGCGCCGACCTGCGGCGCGTCGGCGGGCAGCGGGGTGGTGGCCTTCGTCGGCGCCGGTTCGCCGGGGGCGATCGCCTGGGTGGCGGTGGACGTGGTCGGAGGTGCCGTCGCGGTCGTGGTGTCCGCCGGTGCCGGATCGTCACCGGGGATGCCGGAGACCGAATCGCACCCGGCGATCAGCGCCGCGGTGACGGTGAGTCCCGCGGCCAGCGCGACGGCGCGGTGCGGGCGGGGACGGGGCAGAGCAGGCGGGGTCGGCTGCGCGCGTTCCACTACGACGTTCCTCATTCCTGGGCCGTGGCACGATCTGCGACTACGCTAGCTGAATTGTGGAACCCGTCTACCGGTCGATCATCGGCCTGGCCCGAACCGTCTTCTTCCTCGAAGGTCTGAAGTTCACCGTGAAAGGCGCGGAGAACATCCCCGCGTCCGGTGGTGCCGTGGTGGCGATCAACCACACCGGCTACATGGACTTCACCTACGCGGGACTGCCCGCGCGCACACCTGGTCGCTACATCAGGTTCATGGCCAAACAGGAGGTGTTCGACAACAGCATCTCCGGCCCGATCATGCGCGCCCTCAAACACATCCCCGTGGACCGCACCGCGGGCGCCGACTCCTACAAGTCGGCGGTGAAGTACCTGCGAGCAGGCGAGCTGGTCGGCGTCTACCCCGAGGCCACCATCAGCCGCAGCTTCGAGATCAAGGAATTCAAGTCCGGCGCGGCCCGGATGGCACTCGAGGCCGACGTCCCGATCATCCCGATCGTCATCTGGGGCGCCCAGCGCGTCTGGACCAAGGGCTTCCCCAAGCGCCTCGGCCGCACCAACACCCCCATCTCGATCGCGGTCGGCGCCCCGATCAAGCCGTACGAACCGGCCGCCGAGCTGACCGCCCAGCTCCGGAGCACGATGCAGGGGCTGCTGGCCGAATTGCAGGAATCCTACGAGCACGAGCCCGGCGCCTACTGGGTCCCGCGTCGCCTCGGCGGCAGCGCCCCGACCCTGGAAGAGGCCACCGCACTCGACGACGCCGAGGCCGCGGAGCGCCTCGCCCGCAAGGCCGCCCAGCGGGAGCAGCCGGAAGCCTGATCCCGACCGACTCGCTCCCGGCGCCGCGCCCTCAGCGCGGTATCCGGCAGCGAGTCGGCGCGGGCAGCCTGCCGCGCGGGTGGGTCGCCGATCATCGCCGCGCCTTCGCGCGGCCGTGCCGAGTCCCGGATCAGTTCATGGTCAGCACCCAGGATCCGTTGCAGCCCTTACGGTCGTTCAGGTCGCCGTCGTAGACCCAGTGGAACACGATCGGCGGGTTGGTCCGCACGCTCCAGCGTCCGGACGGCGAGGTCACCACCCGGTTGTTGCGGGTCAGCACGCCCACGTCGTCGTGGGCGAAGATCCATTTGCCCTGGCTGGTCGGGTAATTCAGCCGTACCGTCACCCGCCCGCCGGTGTGGTTCTGCACCACCAGGCACGAGCCCGGGTTGTTCCGGTCGATCGCGTACTCGCCGAACTCGCCCTCCTCGACGTTCTCGCCGCTGTCGGTGAACTCCACCGCGTCGGTGAAGTCCGCGTGCGCCGGGCCCGCGCCCATGATCGTCACGGTAATCGCGGCGATGCCCGCCGCGACCGGTCCCAGAGTCTTCATCCCGTTCCTTCCTACTGCCGGTGGCGACCACCGGACTGGGAAAGAGCTTTCCCGGCAAGGGATTCCGGAACCTTGGCGAGCGCTTAACGGCGGGTGCGCCGCCGTGCGGCGGTGCCTGTCGTCGGTGCCTCGGCCCGGGTCGAGGACACCGGTGTGGCCTGGCGGCCTACCCCGAGGGATCGGGTGCGGGCGGGCGAAACCCGTGGAAGCATACGTGCGCGATCGCGCCGCCGACCTATCTGGCCTGGTCGTTGCCGGTCTGGACCGCCGGCTGCGCGCTGATCTTCGAACCGGCGCCCTGGGTGCTTGCCTGGGCCGCGTCGGTCCTGCTGCTGATCGGCATCCGCCGCGCCCCCTGCTGACCTCACCGCTCCCGCCCGTCGGCCGTGCGCACGGATTTCGTTTTTCGCGGCCGACGCGCTAGAGTTCCTTCTCGCACGACGAAGCCCCCGGCGATCCCGGAACGGGCCTCGCACGGCGTGCGGATGTAGCGCAGCTGGTAGCGCATCACCTTGCCAAGGTGAGGGTCGCGAGTTCGAATCTCGTCATCCGCTCCACGAAAAGCCCGGTCGACACTCTGTCGCACCGGGCTTTCCGCGTTCTCAGCGCCGCGTGATCCGCTCGTAGGTCACCGGCGGCAGGTAGTCGCCGATCAGCCTGCGCCGCCACCAGATCCGCTGCCGGAACAGTTCTTCGGGCGAGCTGAAGTGGTACTCGTAGAGCCGGGCGCGCAGGTAGTGCGGTGGGGCGTCCGGGAAGGGGCAGTGCCGCAGCAGGCGCAGGGTGTCGGGGTCGTTGCGGAGCAGGCGCAGGGCCAGCGGCAGCGCCCACGCCCTGGCGTAGGCGGGCGACAGCGCGGCGAACCACATCAGCCAGTCCAGGCGCAGGTGGTACGGCGCCCACTGGCGGGACAGGCGGCGCGGATCGCCCGGTTTGCCCTTGAACTCGTACTCGCGCCACCGCGTGTCCGGGGTGAGCTCGGTGGCATCGGTGCCCTCGACCACGATCTCGTGCCGGACCCGCGTGATGCTGCCGAAGGCGCCGTAGGTGTTGACCAGGTGCAACGGGTCGAACGAGGCGTTCATGGCCTGACGCGAGGACAGCAGATTGACGACCGGCTGATAGCTCAGCACGGCGACCAGCCCGACATAGCCGAACACCGCGCCGGTGAACCAGGCAGGTGGCGGCTGCGCCTCGGGCGCGTCGGGCAGCATCGCATAGACCCGCCCGTCGACCACCGTCGTGGCCAGCAGCAGCGTCACCCAGTTCAGCCAGGCGAAATTGCCGGACAGCACCAGCCACAGCTGGGTGACGATGACGATGCCGGCCGCCACGCTCGCCACCGGTTGCGGCGCGAACAGCCCGAACGGCACCACCAGCTGCGCGAAGTGATTGGCCGCGACCTCCACCCGGTGCAGTGGTCGCGGCAGCTGGTGGAAGAACCAGCTCAGCGGACCGGGCATCGGCTGGGTCTCGTGGTGGTAGTACAGGCAGGTCAGGTCGCGCCAGCACCGGTCCCCGCGCATCTTGATCAGCCCGGCGCCGAACTCCACCCGGAACAGCAGCCAGCGCGCGGCGAACAGGACGAGCAGCGGCGGCGCGACGGTGTCGTTGCCCAGGAAGATCGCCAGAAAACCGGCCTCGAGCAGCAGTGCTTCCCAGCCGAAGGCGTACCAGGCCTGCCCGACATTGACGATCGACAGATACAGCACCCACAGCACGAACCACAGCGCCATCGACCCCCACAGCGGCACCAGATCGGCGGCCCCCACGGCGACCGCGACCGCCACCGCCACCCCCGACCAGGCCACCGCGGCGTAGGCGCGATCGGAATAGTGCAGCTGGAACAGACTCGGCGCCCGCCGGAACGGGGTCCGCGCCAGGAAACGCGGCACCGGCAGCATCCCGCGTTCGCCGAGCAGCGCCCGGAATTGCAGCGCGGCGCCGAGGAACGCGAGCGCGTAGACGACCGCCAGGCCACGCTGGAAGATCAGCCTGCCCTGCCAGTACTCCGGCGCCGTGAACCAGTCCATGCACCCGCTCCCGGACGGTCATGCTCCCTGGTTCGATTGTCCACCCGCAGACCGTCCGGCGAAACGCCCTCGGTCATTCCGGCAGCTCGAGGCCGGGTCCGCCGGTGACCGCCGCGCGCAGCTCGGGCTCGTGCCACCGCGCGGCGATGCCGGGCAGCGCCGCCAGATAGCCGACGACGCGGTCGGTGTCCCAGCCGTGCGAGGCGCGCAGTCCGGCGGCGATCATGGCCACATAGCGAGCCGATGGTCGTTGCAGGTCAACCGTTTCCGGCCGCCACGGCGCGGTGAAGGTGAGGATCGGCGCGCCGTCGAGGGTCCCGGCGTGCACCACGGTCTCGTACCGGCCGCGCCCCAGCCGGACCGAGCCCGCCGCGAGCACCGACGCGAGGTCGAAGTCGGCGCTCGGTGTCCGGTACATCTCCTGGGCGAGCAGATCGCCGAACTGGCCGACGGTGAGCAGGTACCCGCGCGCCGCGACGCCGATCGGCCAGCCGGTGGCCGGGCGGTCGGCGTAGAAGGCGACGCCGCCGGTCCAGACCGGGCTCTGCCAGGCGAAATACAGACTCCCCGGCAGGGTCAGCGGCAGGGTCGCCGCCGGTGGGGTGCGGTCGCGGAAGCCGGGGTAGGGGTGCGCTGTGCCCGGCGGGGTGCCGCCGTCGCGGTAGTAGGCGAACCGCGCGGCAAGCATGTTGGAGCCGTACGCGGCGTACCAGACGCGCTGAGCTGTGGTCACGGGCTCACCTCGGGTGGGTCACGGTTCCTGAGCGGAGGAAACGAATCCGTTCCTGCCGTCGATTCTTCCTTCGATGGGTCGGGAGGACATCGAGGGGAGAGATCATGAGATCAGCGATCGTGGTGGCAGCGCTGGTGGCGTCGGCGGGGGGACTGGCCGCGTGCGCCGGCGATCAGGGTTCGACCGCGCAGACCACCGTCACCCAGTCTGCCGTCGCCCAGCCGAGCGGCACCGGCGCCCCGGATACTCCACCGGTCATCGTGCCCAGCCCAGCCACCGCCGTCCCGACGGCGGCGCCCACCGGATTGCCCTCGCGCGACGACGCCACCGTCGACGCCCGCGACTACCAGCAGCGCGACAACTTCTACTTCCAATCACCGACCGGCAACATCATGTGCGGCATCCTCGCCGACGCCCCGTTCGGCGTCGGCTGCCAGCTGGCGAAGGCGAATGTCATTCCGCCGCAACTGCCCAACTGCGACGACGCCCCCGACCGCAAGGTCGCCGTGCACACCGTCGGCGGCAAGACGGAGTTCCTGTGCACCAGCCAGGGCATCTTCGTCGGCTCCCCGGTGGACGGCACCAACAAGGGCGGCGGCGCCACCCTGCACTACGGCGACACCCTCGTCGTGCGCGGCGTCGCCTGCACCTCCAGCAGGCAGGGCGTCCGCTGCGACGCGGCGGGCCACGGCTTCACCATCTCCGCCGACAGCCAGACCACCTTCTGACCCCGCGAATCACCCGAGACGGGTGATTCGCGCGCTCCCCGGCTCGCCCAGGCTGGACCTCAGCAGCCGATCCCGAGCCGAGGAGCAGCAATGGGGCAGCACCCGAAGGACCCGAGCGAGGCGACCACCGCGGCCAACCGCGCGGCGACCCAGCTCTACGACATGGACAACCGCGCGGACTACGCCGCCGCGCGGCAGGGCCTGATCGCGGAGTTGCCGGGTCCGGTGTACTCCGACACCGATCCGTCGAAGGTCGTCTTCGATCCGGCGGACTTCGACTACCTCGACGGCGATCCGCCGACCCCGGATTCGGTGAATCCCAGCCTGTGGCGCCAGTCGCAGCTGATCAGCCTCGGTGGGCTCTTCGAAGTCACCAAGGGGGTCTACCAGGTCCGCAACAACGACATCGCGAATCTCACCATCGTCGAGGGCGAGGACGGCCTCATCGTCATCGACTGCATGGCCGGTGTCGAGTCCGCCGAGCAGGCGATGAAGCTGCTGCGCGAGCACGTCACCGACAAACCGGTCGCGGCTGTCGTCTACACCCACACCCACATCGACCACTACGGCGGCGTGAAAGGCGTGATCTCGGCCGAGGACGTGGCCTCGGGCAAGGTGCCGATCATCGCCCCGGGCCATCAGTTCGACAAGTACGCGATCGGCGAGAACGTGGTAGCCGGTAATGCGATGGCCCGGCGCAGTTTCTACGCCTTCGGCTCGATGCTGCCGCCGGGGCCGCGGGGATTCGTCAGCTGCGGTATCGGGATCGCGGCCACCAAAGGCCCGATCGTGTCCTATATCTCGCCGACCGATCTGATCACCGAGACCGGAACCAAACGCGAGATCGCCGGTATCGAGATGGAATTCCTGTACGCGCCCGATACCGAGGCCCCGGAGGAGATGCACATCTGGATTCCCCAGCTGAAGGCGCTCACCTGCGCCGAGAACGCCAATCACTCGCTGCACAACATCCAGACCCTGCGCGGAGCGCGCACGCGCGACGCCCGGAATTTCGCGCGCTATCTCGACGAGACTCTGGAGCGGTGGGGCGACGAGGTAGAGGTGCATTACGGCCCGCACACCTGGCCGGTCTGGGGCAACGACAACGTCACCGGATTCCTCGAATCCCAGCGCGACACCTACAAATTCATTCACGACCAGGCGCTGCGACTGGCCAACAAGGGCTACACCCCGCTGGAGGCCGCCGAGGTGATCGAGCTGCCCGAGCAATTGCGCCGCGACTGGGCCAATCGCGGCTATCACGGCACCCTGCACCACGACGTGCGCGCGGTGTACGCCAAGGAGCTGGGCATGTGGGACGGCGATCCGGTCTCGCTGCACCCGCATCCGCCGGTCGAGGCGGCCCGCCGTTTCGTCGAATTCGCCGGTGCGGACAAGATTCTCGCCGAGGGCGAGCGTGCGATCGCGGCGGCCGACTATCGCTGGGCCGCGGAGATTCTGCACAAACTCGTCTTCGCCCAGCCGGACAATCAGCGCGCCAAGGACTTGCAGGCCGACGCCTATGAGCAGATGGGGTACCAGGCCGAGGGTCCGCAATGGCGCGGGATATTCCTGACCGCCGCGCTGGAATTGCGCGACGGTGTCCAGCCGCCGCCCTATGTGACGGCCAGTGCGGACAGCGTGCTGGCGATGCCCATCGACATCCTCTTCGATTTCGTGTCGGTGCACGTGATCGGCGAGAAGGCCGCCGATGTCGACCTGCGGATCGTCTTCGACTTCACCGATCACGACGCGCGATGGACGATGTGGATCCGCCGCGGCGTGCTCAATGCCCGCCGCGGACGTTTCGGCGACCCGCAGCTCACGGTCTCGGGGGCGAAGCCCGCACTGACCGCGGTACTGCTGAAACCCGGTTCGGCGCAGCAACTCGCCGCCGGCGGCAAGATCACCCTCGACGGCGATGCCACGGTGCTCGATACCCTCGCCGGTGTCCTCGACGAGTTCGATCCGGCGTTCGCCATCGTCACCCCCTGACGAACGAGAAGGGGGCGCCACCCGGAATCCCGGATGACGCCCCCGCGCTCGTAGTCGACTAGTGCGCCGTCGACTTGAATCGCCGCAACCGCAGGCTGTTGCTCACCACGAACACCGAGCTGAACGCCATGGCGGCGCCGGCCAGCATCGGGTTGAGCAGGCCCGCCATGGCCAGCGGGATGGCCGCCACGTTGTAGGCGAAGGCCCAGAACAGGTTGCCCTTGATGGTGGCCAGGGTGCGGCGCGACAGGCGGATCGCGTCGGCGGCGGCGCGCAGGTCGCCCCGGACCAGGGTCAGGTCGCTGGCCTCGATGGCGACATCGGTGCCGGTGCCCATCGACAGGCCCAGATCGGCCTGGGCCAGGGCGGCCGCGTCGTTGACGCCGTCACCGACCATCGCGACGACCTTGCCCTCGGCCTGCAGCCGCTTGACCGTGTCGACCTTGTCCTGCGGCAGCACCTCGGCGATCACCTCGTCGATGCCGACCTCGTCACCGATGGTGCGGGCCGCGCGGGCGTTGTCGCCGGTCAGCAGGATCGGGGTCAGCCCCAGCGCGCGGAACTGCGCGATGGCCTGCGCCGAGGTCGGTTTCACCGCGTCGGCCACGACGAGCACGCCGCGTGCCTTTCCGTCCCAGCCGACCGCCACGGCGGTCTTGCCCGCCGACTCCGCCTCCGTCATCGCGGTTTCCAGCGCCTCGGGCAGCGGCTGCGACCAGTCGGCCAGCAGCCGGGCCCGGCCGACGATCACCGCGGAACCGTTCACCACGCCCTGCACGCCGAGGCCCTCGACATTGGCGAAACCCTCCACCGGCAGCAGCGTGCCGAACTCGTCCTGCGCGGCCTTGGCGATCGCCTGGGCGATCGGGTGCTCCGACGAATGTTCCAGCGCGCCCGCCAGTTCCAGTACCCGGCCGCGCTCCTCGCCCTCGGCGGGCAGCACGTCGAGCAGGGTCATCTTGCCGGTGGTGACGGTGCCGGTCTTGTCCAGCACGATGGTGTCGACCTTGCGCGTCGATTCCAGCACCTCGGGCCCCTTGATCAGGATGCCGAGCTGGGCGCCGCGCCCGGTGCCGACCATCAGCGCGGTCGGGGTGGCCAGGCCGAGGGCGCACGGGCAGGCGATGATCAGCACCGCGACGCCGGCGGTGAAGGCCGCCGCGATCGCGCCGCCGGTGCCGAGCCAGAAGCCGAGGGTGGCCACGGCCAGCGCGATGACGATCGGGACGAAGATGCCGGAGATCTTGTCGGCCAGGCGCTGGGCCTGGGCCTTGCCGGTCTGCGCGTCCTCGACGAGCTGGGCCATCTGGGCGAGCTGGGTGTCGGCGCCGATCCTGGTGGCGCGCACCAGGAGCCGTCCGCCGACATTGACGGTCGCGCCGGTCACCGCGTCGCCCGCGCCGACCTCGACCGGCACGGATTCGCCGGTCAGCATGGAGGCGTCGACCGCCGAACTGCCCTCGGTCACCACACCGTCGGTGGCGATCTTCTCGCCGGGCCGCACGATGAACTCGTCACCGACGGCCAGCCGCTCCACCGGAATCCGGGTCTCCACGCCGTCGCGCAGGACCGCGACGTCCTTGGCGCCCAGCTCCAGCAGCGCCTTCAGCGCGGCTCCCGCCCGTCGCTTGGAACGGGCCTCGAAGTAGCGCCCGGCCAGGATGAACGTGGTGACCCCCGCCGCGGCCTCCAGGTAGATGCTGCCGGTGCCGTCCATCCGCGCGATGGTGAATTCGAACGGGTGCTTCATCCCCGGCGTGCCCGCCGTACCCCAGAACAGGGCGTACAGCGACCAGCCGAAGGCGGCGAGCGTGCCCATCGACACCAGCGTGTCCATGGTGGCGGTGCCGTGCTCGAGGTTGGTCCAGGCCGCCCGGTGGAAGGGCAGCGCGCCCCACACGACGACCGGCGCGGCCAGCGTCAGCGAGAGCCACTGCCAGTTGGTGAACTGCAACGCGGGGATCATCGCCATCGCGATGACCGGGACGGTGAGCACCAGCGAGACCAGCAGGCGGGTTCGCAGTGAGGCGGTCGGGTCGGGCTCGACGGCCGCGTCGTCGGTGGGCTCGGCCTGCTTCGGCGCGGGCAGCGCCGCGGTGTAGCCGGCCTGCTCGACGGTGGCGATCAGCTCCTCGGGGGAGATGTCGCCGGTGACGTCGACCCTGGCCTTCTCGGTCGCGTAGTTGACCGTCGCGGTGACCCCGTCGAGCTTGTTGAGCTTCTTCTCGATCCGGTTCGCGCAGGAAGCGCAGGTCATGCCACCGATCACCAGTTCTACCTGGCCGGTGCCCGGTGGTTGCGTCACGGTGGTCATGGGGTGCTCCGTTTCGTTCCTGGTATCGATTCTTGCTGAGGGTTTGCCGACGGGCTACGTCAGTGCCCGTGGCCGGGTTCGGCCGGTGCGGTCGTCGGCGCCGGATCGCTCGCGCCGGTGGCCGCCGGCTGGGCGACGCGCACCGTGAACTCGGCCGTGCGCACCACGCCCTGGTGCTGGAAGTCGAGGAACAGGCGGTAGTCGCCCGCGCTCGGCGCGTTCACCACGAAGTCGATGCCGGGACCGGCGGGGGTGACTCCGTCGCCGGGGGCACCTTCGGGGTGAACGTGCAGGTAGGCGAGGTCGGCGGCGCGCAGGGCGACCAGGTGGCCGTAGGCGCCGAGGTAGGGCTGTAGGTCGGTGACCGGGGTGCCGTCGCGGCTCACCGACAGCGTCACGTTCGAGGCCGTTCCCGGCGTGACCGTGCCGTCGAGGGTGACGGTGTACTCGCCGACCCGGGCGGTGGTCGCGGGCGCCGGGAGCGCCTGCACGTCGTAGTTGCCCGCCACGCGCAGGTCCGCGCCGAGAGTCAGGTTCGACCCGCCCGCCGGGGTGAAGTCGGCGAACACCCGGTAGTCACCGCCCCGGCTCAGGTTCAGCGGCACCGACCAGGTGCCCGCCGGGTCCAGCACCGGGTGCACGTGCTGGAAGCCCGCCATGTCGCGCCGCACCACGATCAGGTGCAGATCCTTGTCGTGGCTGGTCACGTACTTCGTGACCGGTGCGCCGGTGGCGTCTAGGATGCGGAAGCTCACCGGCGCCTGCGCCGCGGTCGTGGTGTTCGGCTTGTCGATGGCCAGCGTGTAGCCCTGATCGGAGGCGAGGAGGCCGCCGGGCAGGTCGGCCGACGGCGCCGCCGCGGTCGAGTGTTCGCCGTGCCCGGCCGGTTCGGCGGGTTCCGGACCGACCAGGGCGCCGGCGGCCAGAGCGATCCCGAAGACCGCCGCGAGGCCGAGGGTGAAACCGGCGAACTTGCCTGTTGCGTTCATCGGGATGCTCCGTTTCGGGTTCAGTCGGCGAGCTGGAAGCCGGCCGCGGTGACGGCGTCGGCGAGGGCGGTGCGCTCGGGTGCGGTGCCGTCGATCGCCACCGTGCCGGTGGCCAGGTCGACCTCGACGCCCGTGACGCCGGGCAGTGCGCCGACCTTGTCGCGCACCTTGTTGGTGCAGCAGCCGCAGGTCATGCCGGTGACGGTGACGGTGGTGGTGCTCATGGTGGTCTCCTCGTCCGTGATCTCAATCATTACCATACCCCCCTAGGGTACTTTGTCAAACGGTGGCGTCGGCCGTGACCGGGGCAGGGCTGCGCATGACCGCGGCGGTGATGCCCGCACCGGCCAGGGCCAGCAGGCCCGCGCCGAGGAAGGCCGCCGAGTAGCCGTCGGTCAGCGCCGTGGCATCGCCCAGTTCGCCCGCGCCGAAGGCGGCGGCGACCGCCGTCATGGCGGCCAGGCCGAGTGCGGAACCCACCTGGTAGCTGACGTTGACGATGCCCGAGGCCAGACCGCCCTCCTCCGGTCGCGCCGCCGAGATGGCGGTGCCGAGCGAGGGGATGAAGGCCAGCGACATCCCGCCGGCGGCCACCAGCGAGGCGGGCAGCACGTCGACCCAGAAGTTGCCGGTCGGCCGCACCAGCGACATGATCCCCAGGCCGAGACCCAGCACGATCAGGCCGGTGACGATCATCGGCTTGGCGCCGAAGCGCTGCATGGCCTTCGGGGCCAGCACCACCATGCCGAGCATGATCAGCGTGGTCATCGGCAGCAGCGCGGCGCCCGACGGGAACGCGCTGTAGCCGAGCACCTGCTGCAGGTACAGGTTCAGGAAGAACCACATCGGCACCCACGCCGCGGCCAGCGCGAACTGGGCGAAGTTGGCGGCGGCCAGATTCGGCGCGCGGAAGATGCTCAGCCGCATCAGCGGTTCGCCGCGGCGGGACTGAATGGCGACGAAGCCGCCCAGCAGCGCGGCGGCCAGCGCCAGCACGCCCAGGGTTTCCGCGGACGCCCAGCCGACCTCGGGAGCCTGCACGATCGCGTACACCGCGGCCGCCAAACCGGCTGTCACCGTGATGGATCCGGCGATGTCGATGGATCCCTTGCGCGCGGGGGCGGCGGGCATCAGCAGCGGAACGGCGATCAGCGCCAGCGCCGCGATCGGGATATTGATGTAGAAGACCCACGGCCAGCTGACGTATTCGGTGATCACACCGCCCAGGAACACGCCCGCGGTGCCACCGGCGGGAGCCGCCGCGCCGTAGACGGCCAGCGCCTTGGTGAGTTCCTGCGGCGAGCCGCCGAACAGCATCATCAGCAGGGTCAGTGCCGAGGGTGCGATCAGCGCCGCGCCCGCGCCCTGGATCGCCCGGCCCGCCAGCTCGATGCCGACGGTGCCCGCGGCGCCGGCGATCACCGAGCCTACGGCCAGCACCAGCCAGCCCGCCCCGAAGATCCGGCGCGCGCCGAGCAGGTCGGAGAGCCGGCCGCCGAGCAGCAGCAGGCCGCCGAAGGCGATCACGTAGGCGTTGAACACCCAGGTCAGATTGCCGGGGGTGAAGCCGAGCTCGGCCTGCATCTTCGGCAGCGCGATCCCGATGATCGAGGTGTCCATGATGACCATGAACTGCGCTGCGGCGATCACCGCCAGCGCCCACCACTTCCGGGTGGATTGCGATTGCGTAGTCACGACTTTCGTCCTTTCGAGCGGAGAGCGTCTCGTGGTCGATACCCTACCCCCCTAGGGTATTAACCTGTCAAGACTCCGGCGGAAAGGATTTCGACAGCGAAAAGCCCGGCCCACACGGCGGTGGACCGGGCATTTCGTGCTGCGCGGATCAGGATTCGGGGCGGTAGGTGATCAGCGCGATCGCCGGCGCCGACACCACCTGCACCCGCTCGCCGCCCTTGACGGAAATGTGCGCGAAGCCGCCCTCGATGGCGACGTGCACATCGCGCACCGTCGCGGTCTGCCGCCCGTCGGCATCGGTCAGGGTGTAGCCGGCGACCAGGCCGACGGTGTCGGCGGCGCGCCATCTCGATGTCGTCGCGGGTGCCTTCGGTGGGGTGGGGGCGAGTGGAAAGTCCAGCTCGGGGCGGGCGACATGGTTGAAGTAGTTCGACAGCACGTTCAATGCCACATGGCCGACGGCCTCAGTCAGTTCGGCATCGCTGACGCCGCTGCTCCTGGCCTCGGCCAATCGCTCGTCGTCCACCCGGCCGCCGGTGCGCTGTACCTCGCGGGCGAAGCGCAGCACGGCTTCGGCGTGCGGGTCCTCGGCGCGGGCGGCCCGCGTCGCCGCGATCGCCTCGGGCGTGAAGCCCATCTTCGACGCGCGCATCGTGTGCGCCGAGACGCAGTATTCGCAGCCGTTGTCGGCGGCGATCAGCAGGGCGAGCTGCTCGCGGGTCCGCGCGCCGAGCTTGCCCGCGGTGAGGGCGTCGCGCAAGCGCAGATACCCCCGTAGGGTGGCCGGGCTGTTGGCCATGGCGGCGTACAGATTCGGCACCCGGCCCAGTTGCCGCTGGACTTCGGTGAGCAGTTCGCCCTGCTCGGCATCGGCGGTGTCGGCGGACAGTAGCGGCAGTCGGGACATGGTGCGCTCCAAGGCTTTCGGCAACGGTACTGATCGGTACCGAATGGAGACGGTACCGATCGGTTCCGTCTCGGTCAAGCAATTCGGTACCGATCGTTTCCGTTCTGGTACGGTGGGCGCATGGCGACACAGGCCAAGCAGCGGTTGCTCACCACCGCCGAGGAGCTGTTCTACGCCGAGGGCATTCGCGCCGTCGGCATCGACCGGCTGCTCCAGGAGTCCGGCGTCGGCCGCGCCTCCTTCTACCGCCACTTCGCGAGCAAGGACGACCTGGTCGTCGCCGTGCTGGAAGACCGCGACCGCCGCTGGCTGGACTGGCTACGCACCTCCGTCGAAGCCGTCGACGACCCGACCGCGCGCCCGCTGGCCGTCTTCGCCGCCCTCGCGCAACGCTTCGCCCGCAACGACTTCCGCGGCTGTGCCTTCATCAACACGATGATCGAAGTCGCCGACCCCACCGCCCCCGCCCACCAAGTGGCCGACCGTCACAAGCGCCGCGTGATCGACTACCTCACCGAACTCCTCACCGCCGCGGGCCATCCCGATCCGGAGGTCCTCGCCCCCGAACTGGCCCTGCTCATCGACGGCGCCATCGTCACCGCCGTGCGCGAGAACTCCCCGGCCGCCGCCGACCGCGCGGCCTCGATCGCCACCAAACTCCTGGCGTGAGCGCGGCCGGACCCGCGGCGTTCGCGGGCGGTGAACACGCTCTGCCGGAGCGCGAATTCGAGCTTCAGCCCGCGTGCAGGTGGCGGGCGGTCGGGGAGGTGGCCACGGTCGCCGGGTCGGGGGCGGTGCCGAGGAGGCGGTCGGCGGTGCCGGAGGTGGTGACGGTGAACCAGTAGTGCTCGTTCTTGTAGTGGTGGTGGCGGTGGTTGCGCCAGATCGCCCGGTAGAGAGCGTGCTTGGGCTTGTAGTCGGTGTGGATGAGGTAGTGCGTCCACTCGTAGAGCAGGCCCAGCGTGGTGATCGTCAGCAGGAAGGTCAGGCCGAGGCCCAGGCGCGGGAACGCCAGCAGGCCGATCGCGACCAGCGCGACGATGGTGAGCGTCAGCGACTTGGGCGGGATGAACACCAGCGGGGTGGCGCGTGGATCGGTGTGGTGCGCACGGTGTTTGCGGGCCAGCTCGCTGTCGATGGTGAGTGGGCCGAGGTGGCGGGGCCGCCAGTGCAGCACCGTCACGTGGATGATCCACTCCGTCAGCGGGAAGGTGCCGATGACGATCAGCGGGACGAGGGCGTCGGTGAACTGCCAGTCCCCGACCGCGATCCGCGCCACCAAGGCGGCGACGAAGACCGTGGCGATCATCCAGGGCGAGGGATGCCGGACGAATTCGCGGGCCATCTCGCTCAGCGAGGCGCTGCGGCGGAGGGCGCGGGGCGCGCCGGATCGGGCGGGGTCGCGGCCCTGCCCGGCCGCGGTGGTGTCGTGCGACGTCGTTGTCGGACGGTCATTCTTCATGGCGATTCCTCGGGTGGATCACGCCCCGTCGAGGGCGTGGATGAGAGCGGTGGTCGCCGGCCCGAGCAGTGCTCGCGCGGATTCGGCGGCCCGTTCCGGCGCGCCCGCGGTGATCGCGGCGGCCAGGTCTCGATACGCGTCACCATTGCCCACCTCGGCGGACATGATCGGCGCGAGCGCCGCCAGCGCGGGTTCGTAGGCGGCGCGAAGCATGGAGTACATCAGCCGGAACGCGATCGAATCGGCCAGCTCGAGGACGTGGTCCCAGAATTCGAGGGCGATGCGCTGCTGTGTGAGCGGGTCCGCCTCGGCGACAAGGGCGTTGACGGATTCGTGGAGCAGGTCGAGCTCGGCGGTGAGCGCGTCGGTGCCGCCCGCGCGGGCTCGCCGGACCCGACCGGCCGCGAGCTCGGCGATCTTCGGACCGTTGTGCAGCCGCGCTTCGAGAATGCTGCGCGCCACGGCGGGATCGATGGTGTCGCCCCGCAGCAGCAGCCGGGGCAGTACTTCCAGCCCCGCGCTGCGTCGATAGTCGAGCACGGTGGTGGCTTCCCCCTGCCGCACCGACACCAGCCCCGCCGCCGCCAATCGCTGCAACGCCTCGCGCACCGCGGGCCGCGAGACCCCCAGCGCCTCGGCCAGCTGCCGCTCACTGGGCAACGTGCTCCCCGCCGCCAGCTCCCCGCCCAGCACTTCGGCGGCGATCTGCTCGAACACATCACCGGATACCGACCGCTTCACGACAGGAGTCCACGCCATGCCTAGATCCTCCACCCAACAGGTCAAGAGGTCAAGTGGTCAGACCAGTTTCAAGCGCGTCGTCTTGCCATGATCGGACACAGTGTTCATTATTGAGGCATGTTCACGCCGAATGAACGTGACCTGGGGATGAACATCCTCGACGAGTGCATGCGGCGACTCGACGAGTATGGCGTCGCGTTCGAAGTCCTGGAATTCACTGAACGGCCGAACGCAGCCGCAGACCTGATCGCGAAGTTGGACGCCGGTTCCTACGGAAATCGGACCTATGCCGTCGAAATCCGCCGTCGAATGACCGCGGCAATCGCCGATGCCCTGCCGCGCACCGAGCTGCCATTGCTCATTGTCGCTCCCTACGTATCGCGCGAGGCCGCGGAGGTCCTTCGGGATCGGCACATTGATTTCGTAGACCCGGCTGGGAACATGGCACTTGTCTGGCCGGCGATGCGCATCCACGTTGTCGGCCAGTCGAAGCCGCCGGCCGCGACGGCGGTGCCGACGCGTGCTCCCCGCGCATTCGGTCCCGCTGGTGCGAAGGTGCTGTTCACGCTCCTCAGTTGGGACGATGCCGTGCAGTTGCCGCTGCGCACTGTCGCGGAGCGCAGCGGTGTCTCGCTGGGCACCGCGCACATCGTCGTGAACGAGCTGGAAAGCGCTGGCTATGTCGTATCGGTCGATGGCGCGAGAAGGTTGATGCGGGGGCGAGAGCTTCTCGACCGTTGGACCGAGTCCTTCTCGACCACAGTTGTGCCGAAGCTTGCGTCGACCGCGTTCGTCGATGACACGGTCGGTTGGTGGCAGGAATCGTGGGCGGAGCTCGCCGCTGAGGGGGTCCAACTCGGCGGCGAAGCAGCTGGCTCGCACCTGGACTCCGACCTGCACTCGAGGACAGCGATTCTCTATACGGGGTCTATGCCGAGAAGGTTGGCCGCTCAGCGGCGGTGGCGTCGATCTTCCGAGCGGTCGAACATCGTAATCCGACAACGATTCTGGGCTCCGCCGGAGCCGATCAGCCCCTTGGTTCCGAGCACCCTGATCTATGCGGATATGTGGACATCCGGAGATTCACGCCAGCGCGCTCATGCCGAAAGGATCAGGGAGAGTGACCCTCGACTTGTCGAAATCGACAGATCCTGAGATCGCCCTGGCTGCCGCCGTCCTGCTCGAACTGGACGCTGCGGCAGCGCGGGCCGGTATCGAATTTCTTGTGGTCGGAGCAACGGCACGAAACATGGTGGCGCGCAGCATCACAGGCTCCACACCAGCACGAGCTACGCGCGATGTGGACATCGCTGTTGTCGTTGCCGACTGGAGCGAGGTTCGGCGGCTCGGCGAGATGTTCGGAGGTAGGCAAGAGCTTGCGCATCGTTTCGAGATCGATGGTGTTCCGGTTGACGTCATTCCGTGTGGTGCAATCGAGAGTCCAGCCCGAACAGTCGCCTGGCCGAACGATTTCACCATGCACACCTTGGGGTTCCGGGAAGCGTTCCGATCCTCCCAATCAGTATTGTTGCCAGGGCCATTTGCTGTACGCATCCCGTCCGTCGCGGCGCAGGTGCTCTTGAAACTGGTCGCCTGGTACGACCGGCATTGGGACAGTACGAAAGACGCGATCGATCTTCGGACGATGCTCGAATGGACCGATACCGGACCACTGCTGGAGCGAATGTACGAGGAGAACGCGGACATCGTCGAACTGTACGACTACGACGTCACACTGGCTGGTGCGCACGGTATCGGGAAGGCCATCAGAGGCTTGCTCGACCGATCTGCACTAGCTCAGGTCAGCAGGTTGCTCGCAGACAGGCAACTGCAGGTGCGTCTTGCAGGCGATATGCAGGGTGTCTTCAACCGATCGCTCCAACAGCTCGATGCCCTCGCAGCGGGCGTGACCGGCAATGGGAATCACCTCGGATCACGATGATCGATCAGCTGGGGTCGGAGCCGCGGATGGCGGAGAACCAGGTGAATGTGGCCGCGGCGGCGAGGGTGGCGCCGGCGAAGGCGGGGATGCCACCGGCCATGACGTAGACCCACAGCAGGCCGACGATCGGGGCGGCGACGGCGGGCTGGACATCGAGGACCAGGCGGCGGGCGATCCCGTAGGCGGGTACCTCGGACGCGCGGCTCGGATTGTCGACGAGCTTGCCCGCGGGCTCGGTGTTGCGGACCCGGCCCGACGGGTAGAAGCGCAGCTCACCGGTGCGGATCCGGCGGCCGGTCAACTCCAGCTCGGTCGGCGTCAGCGTGGACAGGCTCGGCTCGTAGAACACCGGCTGCCACACCATCCGATCCCCACTGGTGATCTCCAGCCACGACCGGCTGACCAGCCGATGCTGCTGCCGCACCCGCCGCCCCCCGACCGTGCCCGTCGCGACGAGCCCGGTCGGCAGCACCCCCAACGCCAACCCCAGCTGATAGGTGGTGACCGCGAGAATCACCAGCACGACCACGGCGAGCGCACTCAGCTGATCGAGATCGGCGAACGGCACCAGCGCGGCGAGAACCGCGACGGTGCCGGACGTGACCAGCAGGGGGTAGACGAGTGCGCGCGCCGGGCCGGACACGGTTACTTCACGAAGCCGATCTTGGTGTAGTCGAGGGAGGCCAGGCCCGCCGCGCCGAAGTTGGCGAGGTTGTCACGCACTCCGACATTGCCCGCGGACTGGAACAGCGGCAGCGAATGGCCCTCTTCGAAGACCTTCCGGTCGACCTGGTTGGCCAGTTCCTTGGCCTTGACCGGATCGAGTTCGGAGATGGTCTGTTCGATCAGGGCGTTGAGCTCGGGCGAGCCGATCCGGCCATAGTTGCCCTGGATGTCGTCCGGGTAGTAGCCGTAGATCTGAGTCAGGCTGCTGAGCGGGAACGGGTCACCGGCCCAGAACCACTGCCCCACATCGAAGTTGCCCGGCTGGAGAACATCCGAGAACAGGCCGGCGCCCGGCTTGGTCTCGATGCTCAGCTTGACGCCGATCTGCGCGAGATTCTGCTGGATGATCTGGCCGATCTGGATGTTGGTCGGGTCGTTGTACATGACATCGCGGATCTCGAGCTTGCGCCCGTCCTTCTCACGCACATCGCCGTTGAGTTTCCAGCCGAGGGCGTCGAGCTCGTTGGCCGCCGCCGTCGGGTCGAAACCGAGACTGTTGTCCTGGTAGCCGTCCTGGCCGCTCAGGTAGACGTGATTGTTCAGCGGCTTCGGATCCTGCACGAGGCCGTTCTGGATGGCGGTCGCGATGCCCTGCCGATCGATCGCCTTCGAAATCGCGACGCGCACGCCCTGGTCGGACAGCAGCGAACCCGGTGCGCCGTTGAATGTGAAGTGGCCCCAGCTGTTGCCGGGTGCGCGACGGACCGCCACGCCGGGCGCGTTGCGTACCGACTTCAGGTTGTCGAGGCTGGCGACGCCGACCGCGTCGATCTCGTTGTTCAGCAACGCGGGAACGAAGGCGGCGCTGTCGAGCACGCTGAAGGTGATCGTGTCCAACTTGGGGGTATCGCCCCACCACTTCGGGTTGCGTCCGAGCACCACACGACCCTGCCCGCGGTCGACGGACTGGACGACGAACGGACCGGCCGACAGCCCGAGCGCGTCGACCTGGCTGTTGTTGAACGCCTCCGGAGTCGCTGTGGCGGACTTGGGGAGCAGGAAGGAGTTACCGGCGAACTGGCCTTTCCAATCGGCGTAGTGCTTGTTGAAGGTGATGACGGCCTGCCGGTCGTCGACGCCGCGCTCGACCTTCTCGATCCGATCGAAGCCACTGCTGTTGGCGATCAGGAAGGACTTGTCCTTGCCGCTGAGCGCGTTGGCCTGGGACTGGAAGTCCTCCCAGGTGATCGGCGAACCGTCCGACCAGACCGCCTTGGGGTTGATCGTGTACGTCACCTGCTGCGGCTCGGTGTTGGTCAGAGCGACATCGGTGAAGAAATCGGTGTTGACCGAGAGTTCCGCCGCGGCATTGGTCTTGAACGCGCGCGGCATCACCGGACGCAGAATCGAACCGGTATCACCGTCGTTGCCATCGGTGTGCAGCGAATTCCAGTTCTCCGGCAGCGAAGTGATGGCCAGCCGCAGGTTGCCCCCGTCGCGCAGCTCGCTGACATCCTTCGGATTGATGTCGTTGGTCGTGCCGAGCGAGGCTTGTCCGTCCGCCGCCGGTTCCTCCGAGCTACACCCGGCCGCGAGCACACTGACGATGACCAGAGGTATGGCCAGGCGGGTGGTCAATGAACGAATCCGCATGATCCGCTCCTTTCCATATGTTCGCTGCACGAGTGCGGCACTTCGGTGATTACTTGACGAAGCCGACCTTGGTGTAGTCCTCGGACGCCAGTCCCGGCGCACCGTAATTCGCCAGGTTCTCCCGCACCGCGACCGTACCCGCGGACTGCACGATGGGCAGGGAGAAGCCCTCCTCGAAGATCATCCGATCGGCCTTGTTCGCCAGCTCGATGGCCTTTTCGGGGTCGAGCTCGGCGATCACTTCCTCGATCAGGGCGTTCAGCTCGGGCGAACCGATCCGGCCCTTGTTGCTCAGCGGGTTCGCCGGGTCGTAGGCGTAGATCTGCGGCAGCGCACCGAGCGGGAAGATGCTCTTGGACCAGACGAATTGGGCGATATCGAAATTGCCCGGATCGATGACATCGGTGAACAGGCCATTGCCCGGATAGGTCTCGATCGTGAGCTTCACGCCGATCGCCGCGAGATTCTGCTGCGCGATCTGCGCGATCTGCGTCCAGGTGTCCGACTGGTACATCACGTCGCGGATCTCGAGCTTGCGCCCGTCCTTCTCCCGGACGTCACCGTTGAGCTTCCAGCCCAGCTCGTCCAGCATCCGAGCGGCCTCGGCCGGGTCGTAGGACACCGATTGCGCGTTGTCCTGGTAGCCCTTCTGCCCGACCAGGAAGAGATGGTTGTTCAGCGGCTTCGGATCGGTCACGATGCCCTGCTGGGTCGCCGTGGCGATGGCTTGTCGGTCGATGCCCTTGCAAATCGCGATCCGCAGCTTCGGGTCGGCCAGCAGCGCGCCGGGCGCTCCGTTGAAGGTGAAGTGCGAGAACCGGTTCGCCGATGCCCGTCGGACCTTGATGCCCGGCGTACCGGTCGCGGCCGTGACCTCCTCGATCCCGCTCAGGCCGGTGGCGTCGAGTTCGTTGTTCTGCAGCGCGGTCAAGCGGGCCTCGTCGGCCAGGACGCTGTAGGTGACCGTGTCCAGCTTGGGGGTGTCGCCCCACCATCTCGGGTTGCGGCTGAGCACGATGCGCTGCTGGGCGCGGTCGATCGAGGTGATGATGAACGGTCCCGAGGACAGCGGCATCTCGTTGCGGTACAGATTGTCGAAGGACTCGGGGGACGAGGTGAGCTGGCGCGGATACAGCGGATTGAACAGGCCCTTCCATTCCGCGTAGTGCTCGGCGAAGGTCACGATCGCTTGCCGGTCGTCGACGCCACGCTCGACCTTCTCGACGCTGCTGTAACCCTGGTCGTGGCTGATCTTGAACGCCGGATCGCGGCCGCTCATCGCGGCGGCCTGCGAGCGCAGATCCTCCCAGGTGATGGGGGATCCGTCCGACCACACGGCCTTCGGGTTGATCGTGTACACGATCTGCTGCGGATCGGTGTTCGTCAGCTGCACGTCGGTGTAGAAGTTGTGGTCGATCGAGAGTTCGCCAGCGGCATCGGCATTGATCGAGCCGGGGAGCGTCCAGCCGGTGACGTCGCTGACCTCGCCGTCGGCGTCGACATGCAGGCTGTTGAACGTTTCCGGGAAGCCGCTCAGCGCCAAACGGAAATTGCCACCGTCGCGGATCGCGTCACGATCTTGCGGGTTGATGTCGTTGACCGCGCCGATCGAACTCGATCCCGACTCCACCGCGGTGTCGGATCCACAGCCACCCAAAACCAGCGTCAACGCGACAGCGGGTGCCGCGACGCGGAAACCGGCGCGACGCAGCCGGGATGCGTAAGTAGCAGTGGTCATTTCGTGAATCCGATCTTCGTGTAGTCGTACGATGCCAAGCCCGGTGAACCGATGTTGGCCAGGGTGGTGCGGGCGCCGAAGCTGCCGTCGGACTGCATGAGGGGCAGGGAGTGGCCTTCCTCGAACACCGCGCGGTCCACCTGGTTGGCCAGGTCGATGGACTTGTGCGGGTCGAGTTCGGTGATGGTGCGTTCGATGAGGGCGTTGAGTTCGGGCGAGCCGATGCGGCCGTAGTTGCCCTGCAGGTCGTTGGGGTCGTAGTAGTAGATCTGGCGGATGCTGGCGAGGGGGAACGGGTCGCCCTGGAAGATGAACTGGGCGGCGTCGAAATCGCCGGGCTGGATGACGTCGGTGAAGTAGCCGGCGGAGGGCTTGGTGTCGATGGTCAGGCCGACGCCGATCGCGGCGAGGTTCTGCTGGATGATCTGGGCGATCTGCACCCAGGTCGGGTCGTTGTACATGACGTCGCGGATGACGAGCTTGCGGCCGTCCTTCTCGCGGACGTCCCCGGTGCGGACCCAGCCCAGCGCGTCGAGTTCTGCGGCCGCGGCCGCGGGATCGAAGCCGAGGCTGTTGTCCTGGTAGCCCTGCTGGCCCTGCAGGAAGATGTGGTTGTTCAACGGCTTCGGGTCCTCGACCAGGCCGTTCTGCAGCGCGGTGACGATGCCCTGCCGGTCGATCGCCTTCGAGATGGCCACCCGGACGGCCGGATCGGCGAGGATCGAGCCCGGCGCGCCGTTGAAGGTGATGTGGCGCCAGCGGTTGCCGGGCGCGCGGCGGACCACCAGGCCCTCGGTGCCGCGCACGGTCTTCACCTCGTCGATGGTGGTCAGGCGGACCAGGTCGAGTTCGTTGTTCTGCAGCGCCTGCACCCAGGCGGTGTGGTCGAGCACGCTGTAGGTGATGGTGTCGAGCACGGGCCGCTCACCCCACCATTTCGGGTTGCGGCCCAACGTGATCCGGCCCTGGGCGCGGTCGGTGCCGGTGACGATGAACGGGCCCGCGGTGAGACCGATCGCGTCGACCTGGCTGGTGTTGAACGCCTCGGGGGTGCTGGTCACCGACTTCGGGTACAGCGAGCTGTTGCCCGCGAACTGGCCGCGCCAGTCGGCGAAGGGAGTGTTGAAGGTGAGGATCGCCTGCCGGTCGTCGACGCCGCGCTCGACCTTGTCGACGAACTCGAAACCGTTGGTGATGGCGATCAGGTAGCGCTTGTCCCGGCCGCTGAGCGCGTTCGCCTGGGCGGCGATGTCCTCCCAAGTGATCGGGGAACCGTCCGACCACACCGCCTTCGGCTTGATCGTGTACGTCACCCGCATCGGGTCGGTGCCGGTCAGCGCGATGTCGGTGAAGTAGTCGGTGTCGACGGTGAGCTTGCCCGCCGCGTCGATCGTGAACGAGCGCGGCATCATCGGGCGCAGGATGTCGGCGATCTCGCCGTCGTTGCCGTCGTTGGACAGCGTGTTCCAGTTCGCGGGGTAGCTGGTCGTGGCCAGCCGCAGATTCCCGCCCTCGCGCAGCGCGTCGCGCTCCATGGGGTTGATGTCGCTGGTGGTCCCGAGCGCGTCGGTGAGCCCGGTCGCGGATTCGTCGCCGGACCCACAGCCCGCCACGATCATCCCGGCCGCCACCACGACGGCGGCGCAACGCAGCCGGGCGCGACGACGGGCTTGCATTCCTCGGGATCTCATGGCGGGCCTCCTGGCGTGATCAGCCGCTGACGACGGGTTCCGGAACGGCCGCGATCAGCGAGCGGGTGTACTCGTGCCGAGGATCGGCGAAGATCTGTTCGGCCGGGCCGGATTCGACGATCTTGCCGCGCAGCATGACGGCGATGTCGTGGGCGAGATTGCGCACCACCGACAGGTCGTGCGAGACGAACAGATACGACAGTCCCCGCTCGGCCTGCAGGTCACGCAGCAGATTCAGCACACCGGCCTGGATCGACACGTCCAGCGAGGAGACCGGCTCGTCGAGGACGAGCAGCGAGGGGTCGAGGGCCAGGGCGCGGGCGATGCTGATGCGCTGCTTCTGGCCGCCGGAGAAGTCGGCCGGGTAGCGGTCGGCGTGTTCGGGCCGCAGGCCGACCTGGCGCAGCAGCTCGGGCACCCGGCGGTTGACCTCCTCGCGCGAGCGGCCGTCGATGCGTAGCGGCTCGGCCAGCGCGTCGAAGATCGGCAGGCGCGGGTCGAGCGAGGCGCTGGGGTCCTGGAAGACGATCTGCATCTTGCGGCGGATCTCGCGGGTGCGGGCCTTGGTCAGCGTCGCGACGTCGTTGCCGAGCACCTCGATGCTGCCCGACTGCGGCCGCACCAGGTCCATGATCTGGGACAGGGTGGTCGACTTGCCCGAGCCCGATTCACCGACCAGCGCCAGCGTGCGGCCCGCGCGGACGGTGAAACTGATGCCGTCGACCGCGCGGACCTCGCCGGTCTTGCGGCGCAGCACCACCCCGGAGGTGAGCGGGAAGGTCTTCACCAGGTCGGTGACCCGCAGGACCACATCGGACTCGGTGACATCCTGCTGCGGCGGCTCGGCGATCTCCTGGCGGTAGGCGTCGAACAGCTGCGTCGTGCCGATCTCGGCGGTGCGGATGCAGGCGACCGAGTGCCGGGGCGCGACCTTCTCCAGCGGCGGCTCGGCGGCGGTGCAGTCGTCGATCGAGACCGGGCAGCGCGGCGCGAACGAGCAGCCGCGCGGCAGGTCGTGCATGGCGGGCGGCGCGCCGACGATCGGGATCAGCGGGCGGCGCGGCGGGCCGTCCATGCGCGGGATGGACCCGAGCAGGCCCACCGTGTACGGCATCCGGGGGGCGGTGAAAAGCTCCGCGACCGGCGCGGTTTCGACGACCTTGCCCGCGTACATGACCGCGACCCGGTCGGCGATCGTCGCCGCGATGCCCATGTCGTGGGTGATCATGATGACGCCGGCGCCGGTGATGTCGCGCGCCTTGCGCAGCAGGTCGAGGATCTGCCGCTGCACCGTCACGTCGAGCGCGGTGGTCGGCTCGTCGCAGATGATCAGCGCCGGATCGTTGGCGATGGCCATGGCGATCACCACGCGCTGGCGCATGCCGCCGGAGAACTCGTGCGGGAACGCCCGCGCCCGCACCCGCGCGTCGGGGATGCCGACGAGTTCGAGCAGTTCGATCGCGCGCTCGGCGGCTTCCTTGCGCTGCATCGTGCCGTGCGCGAGCAGCGCCTCGGCCACCTGGTCGCCCACCCGGTACACCGGCGTCAGCGCCGAGAGCGGGTCCTGGAAGACCATGCTGATCGCGGAGCCGCGCAGTTTCGACATCTGCTTGTCGCCCAGGCCGAGCAGCTCACGGCCGCGCAACCGGATCGACCCTTGCACCCGCGCCTGTTCGGGCAGCAGACCGATCACGGCCAGCGACGACACCGACTTGCCGGACCCGGACTCGCCGACGATGGCCAGCACTTCGCCGTCGGCGACGGTGTAGTTCACCCCGCGCACCGCGTCGACGCGGCCTTCCTCGCCGGGGAAGGAGACCCGCAGATCGGTGACCTCGAGCAGGGGCGCGGTCGATGTGCTCGCGGTCATCGCTTCTCGGCTTTCTTCAACTCCACCTGCGACTCGTCCTTCTTCTCGGCGACGTCCTTGCGCGCCTTGCGGGCGCCGCGGGCGCCCGGGTCGAAGGCGTCGCGCAGACCGTCGCCGACGAGGTTGGCGCACAGCACGATCGTGACCAGCAGGCCACCGGCGAACAGGAACAGCCACGGATAGGTCAGTGCCGACTTGGTGCCCGTCGCGATCAGCGAACCCAGCGAGACATCGGGCGGCTGCACACCGAAACCGAGGAAGCTCAGCCCGGTTTCGGCGCTGATCGCCGCGCCGACGGCCAGCGTGGTGTCGATGATCAGGATCGAGGCGATGTTCGGGATGATGTGGCTGATGATCACCTTGTGCGTCGGCGCGCCCATATAGCGTGCGGCGCGGACGAATTCGCGATCACGCAGGCTCATCGTCAGGCCGCGGATGATGCGCGCCGCGATCATCCAGCCGAACACGCTGAGCAGGATGATCAGGATGACGATCGAGCCGGACCCCTTGGTGCGCGGGGCGAAGATCGCGATGATGATGAAGGCCGGGACCACCAGCAGCAGGTCGACCAGCCACATGATGGCCCGGTCGGTCCAGCCGCCGAGCAGCCCGGCCACCGCGCCCGCGGTGGAGGCGATGACGCTGGAGAAGATCGCCACGCAGAACCCGATGACCAGCGACTTCTGCAGCCCGCGCATGGTCTGGGCGAGCACGTCCTGGCCGATCTGGGTGGTGCCGAACGGATGCTCGGGGCTCGGCGGCTTCAGCAGCGCCTTGTAGTCCATCTCCTGGTAGTCCCAGGGCAGCAGCGGCGGCAGCGCGAAACTGGCGATCAGCAGCAGGAGCAGGATCACCGCGCCGACCACGGCGGGCTTGTTGCGCAGGAAGCGGCGCCAGACCAGCTTGCGGCGACCGGCCGCGGCGGCCTCGGGCGCGCCGACGGCGATGAGTTCAGTTTCGGTCATGAGACACGCACCCTCGGGTCGAGCAGGGCAAGCACGATGTCGGAGAGCAGGCCCGATACCAGGACGACCAGGCCGGCGAAGGTCGCGACCGTGACGACGATGTAGAGGTCCTGGGCGTTGATCCCGTCGACGAACCATTCGCCGACGCCGTGCCAGCCGAAGATCTTCTCCACGAAGGTGGCGCCGGTGATCAGGCCGCCCAGGCTGTAGGCGAACAGCGTGGCCATCGGGATCAGCGCGGTGCGCAGGCCGTGTTTGTAGAGCGCGCGGTTGCGCGAGAGGCCCTTGGCGCGTGCGGTGCGGATGAAATCGCTCTGCAGCACGTCGAGCATGGCGTTGCGCTGGTAGCGGCTGTATCCGGCGGCGGCGCCGAGCACCAGGGCCAGCGTCGGCAGCACCAGATGCTGTGCGCGGTCGACGAATTGGTTCCACAGGCCGACGACCTGCGTCGCCGAGGTCTCGCCGGTGTAGAGGAACACCTGGGTGCCGGTGGCGGTGTTGATCTGCAGCGCGCCGTATTTCAGCAGGGTCGCGAGCAGGAAGATCGGGGTGGAGATGATCAGCAGCGAGACCACCGTCGCGAAGTAGTCGCTGAACTTGTACTGCCGGATCGCGCTCGCCGCGCCGATCAGCACGCCCAGCACGGTACCGATGACCGAACCCAGGATCAGCAGCCGCAGGCTCACCGCGACCCGCCTGCCCAGCTCCTCGCTCACCGGCTGACCGGCCAGCGTCGTCCCGAAATCCCCTTGCACAACGCCGCCGAGCCAGCTGAGATAGCGCTGGGGGATCGGCTCGTCGAGGTGCAGTTGCTCGGCTTTGGCATCGATCACCGACTGCGGCGGGCGCGGATTACGCTGCTCGAGGCTGTCGAGCGGGTTGAACGTGAGTGATGCCAGGCTGAACGTCAGGAACGAGGCCAGCAACAGGAGCACGATGTAGTTGAGCGTGCGCCGCAACAAGAAGCCGGTCATCAGTCCCCTCTGGATCGGGTAATCAGGCCCTGATCATAAGGACAGTCCGCCGTCCCCGCGTGGCGACGTGCGGCAGGATGGAACGGATGACGCCCCTGCACCCGAAACCGAAGCTGGTGGCCACCGACGTCGACGGCACGCTGATCGACGACGCGGACAAGGTCTCGGCCCGCACCAAGGCCGCCGTCGGCGCGCTCGTCGCCGACGGCGTCACCTTCGTGCTCGCGACCGGCAGGCCGCCGCGCTGGATCGATCCGGTGGTCAGCGAACTGGGGTACGCGCCGCTCACGGTGTGCGGGAACGGCGCGGTCATCTACGACAGCGCCACCGATCGGGTGCTGTCCAGCCACACTCTCGATGTGGACACCCTCGGTTGGCTGGCCGAGCTCGCCGAGCACGCGCTGCCGGGCTGTGGGCTGGCCACCGAGCGGGTCGGGGCCAGCGCGCACGACGCGGCCACCCCGCAGTTCGTCAGCTCGCCGACCTACGAGCACGCCTGGCTCAATCCCGACGACACCGTCGTCTCGCACGCCGAGGTCATCGACTCGCCGGCGATCAAGATGCTGATCCGGCTCAGCTCGGCCCGCAGTTCGGACATGCGCGCCGCGCTGGTCCCGCTGGTCGGCGACCGCGCCGAGATCACCTATTCCACCGAGAACGGCCTGATCGAGATCGCCGTGCCGGGGGTGACCAAGGCGTCGGGGCTGGTCGAGGTGGCGCGGCGGGTCGGTATCGACGAGGGGTCGATCGTCGCGTTCGGCGACATGCCCAACGACGTGCCGATGCTGACCATGGCCGGGCACGGCGTCGCCATGGGCAACGCCCATCCCGAGGCCCGCGCAGCCGCCGACGAGGTCACCGGCAGCAATGTCGACCACGGCGTCGCCATGGTGCTCGAACGCTGGTGGAGCTGAGCCGGAATGGAAACAGCCGGTGCCCTCACTCGGAGGCGCACCGGCTGCTCTTCGCCGTGACCGGGTGTCAGCCGGCCGGGGCGGGTTCGGTGGCGACCGGCGGTGCCGCCGGTGCCGGTTCCACCGGCGCGGCCTGCGGTTCGGCCGGGACCTGCGGGGCGACCGGCTCGGTCGGCGCGGGGGCGCCGGGAGCCGCGGGGACCGTCGAGGTCGGGGCGGTGGTGGCGGGCGCCTGCTCGGGCTTGGTGCCGTTCATGCCCTCCATCTCGGCCTTGTAGGTCTCGTTGTAGGTCTTCCAGAACGTGGTGACGATGCCGGTGAGCTCGTTGAGCACCAGCGATCCGTTCTGGAAGTCCGCACGCAGACCATCCGGCACCAGGTAGGCGCTGCCGGTCGGCAGGCCGAGCACGCCCGAGTCACCGCCCAGGCTGAGGTAGCGGTCCAGGATCGCCCCGACCACCTCGAAGACCGCGCCGTTCTCCCCGGAGAAGACGTAGCCGTTGGCGAACTTCGCGTACTGGCGGCCCTGCGCGCCCGAGAGCAGATCCGACTGCGGCGCGCCGAGCGGACCGTCGACACCGCCGCGGCTGACCCAGTGCCGGGCGATCTCGTTCGAGCCGGACAGACCGAGCAGCTTGTCGACCAGGGCGCCCAGTTCGGCCATATTGCCCTGCTGCTGCGGCGCGCGGGCCTGCTGGCTCGGCGGCCGCTCCGGCGTCGCGGGTGAGGAGTAGGTGCTGCTGTTGCCCGCGGCGATCCCACGGATGCGGTCCATCAGCGCGTAGGCCGCGTCGCCGGGGCAGTCGGTGTTGCCGACGTCGCGGTGCGCGAACACCGTCGGCAGGTCGACCGCCTCGTCCTGGGCGTACGGGGTGAACTCGGTGCCCTCGGAGTACATCGTGGTGTGGCCCTCGGGATCGATCCCCGCGATCTTGGACCGCCACCCGATGAACTTGCCGATCGCGTTGATCGACTCGTTGCTCGGTGTCTCGGTCTCGTAGTTGCCCATCAGCGCCACGCCCGCGGTGTTCTCGTTGAACCCGCCCGCGTGCGCGCCCTGCACCGCCCGGTCCAGACCGCCGTAGCGGCCCTCGAAGATCTGGCCGTACTGGTCGACCAGGGCGTTGTAGCCGATGTCGCACCAGCCCAGGGTCTCGGCGTGGTAGGCGTAGATCGCGCGGACGATGCCCGCCGACTCGGCCCGGCTGTAGTCGTTGCGACCGGCCGTGTGGTGCACGGTGATGCCGCCGACGCCGTCGTCGTAGGTGGGTTCCTCGCAGCGGATCGACTCGTCGGCACCCCACTGCGCGCGGGTGATGACCTTCGGGCCGCCGCCGGGCAGCGCCGCGGCGACATCGGTGAGCCCGGCGTCGATGGCGGCGCGGCCCGGGTTGATCAGGATGGCCTTGAGCGCGGCCTCGGTGAGATGGGCCGGGTCGCTGTGATCGGCGCCGGCGACCGGCTTGCGGGTCACCAGCATCTGCACGGCGGTGGTCTCGCCGACGTAGATCGGCTCGGTGCCGGTCGGCGCGTCGGCCGGGGTCTGGTCGGTGGCCCTGGTGTCGACCGGATCGGCGTCGTACCAGGGGCCCCAGTTGCCGTCCAGTTGGCGGGCCCGCAGCTTGGTGGTGGTGTTCACCAGGTCGCGCGCGGTGACCGCGACCATGCTGAACGGGGTCTCCTGGGTGAGCTCCTTGACCTGCGCGCCGACCTGGTCGATCAGGTCGGGTCCGACCGCGCCGGGGGACAGCGCCGGGGTCTCGGGGGTGGTGCCGGGCTCCAGGTTGGCCGGGTCGGCGATGAACTTCATTCCGGTCGGCCGGTTCTGGACGACCGGCGCGCCCGCCGGGGGAGTGGTCGCGGGTGCGGCCGGGGCTGGTGCGGCCGTGGTCGTGGTCGTGGTCGCGGCCGGAGCGTCGGGCGCCGGTGCGGCCGGGGCGATCGGGGCCGGAGCCGCCGAG
Source organism: Nocardia sp. NPDC087230 (assembly GCF_044744725.1). Lineage (NCBI taxonomy): Bacteria > Bacillati > Actinomycetota > Actinomycetes > Mycobacteriales > Nocardiaceae > Nocardia > Nocardia sp. NPDC087230. The sequence goes on along the minus strand of NZ_JBIUYV010000002.1, from coordinate 862,417 downwards.
GTCGTGGTCGGCGCGGCGGGCGGTGCCGTCGGGACGGCGGTGCTCGGGACCGGCGGACGCGCGGCGGGCGCGTTGCCCTGCTGCGCGGGCGCGGGGGCGGCCGTCGTCGTGGTGGGCTGCGCCTTCGTCGGGATCGCCGGGAGCGGGATCTCGGTGGGCAGCGCCACGCCCGGCGGAACGGGCAATCCCGGCGGCACCGGGATCGAGGTCGGCAGCGGCAGCATCTGCAGATCCGACAGGCGCAGATCCGGCAGATCGAGGCCGGTCAGGTCACGCAGCGGGACCGTGATGTCGGGGACCGAGGTCAGCGCGACCTCCGCCAGCTGGGTCGGGACCGCCGCGACCTGCGATTCGTTGGTGCTGCGGTAGTCGGTCGAATCGCTCAGCGCGAACGCGCCGACGGGTGCGGCGACGGCGAGCGTTGTGACCACCGGGAGCACGTAGGAACGTTTCGGCTTTCGATATCGCACGTGCCTTCTCCAATCAGGGTCGAGCTCGTAGACCTTGGTGGCATCGAGGCCATCACCGGCAAGTGATGCTTGCTTCCTCTTGTCTCACACACCACACTAGTTAACATACGTCACACATCTAAACCTCAACTTGAGGATTATGTGATTGCTCGAATGTAGCCTTCGGAACCCGCTCGGCCACGACGACATGCCGACGCGAGCTCCGCCGGTCGAATCGCGACACCGTGGGAGCGCAGTATGAGAGCGGACACCAAGATCAACCGCAGTACCCGCCGCGGCACCAGGCGCCGCGCCGTGCCGATGATCAAGACCGCCCCGCTGCCGTTGCTGGTCGGTGGCACCGCGCTGGCGCTGACCGGCGCGTTCGGGCTGTGGCAGATCCTGCCGGGCCAGGTCGCCCCGACCGTGGGCGCGGGCCACGGGCGCGGGATGAGCCAGGTCGGCGCGTTCGACAGCGCCAGGGAGGGCTGGTCCGCCGAGGAGATCCTCGGTCACTACTACCCGGGCGCCGAGCTCGGGCAGGTCGGGCCGACCACGATCGGTGTCCGGCTGCAGGCCCAGGACGACGCCACCCTCGACACCTTCGCCGCCGCGGGCGCGCAGGTCGCGGGCCGGATGATCGGCCCGGGCGAGGCCGCCCACCTCACCCCATTGCCCGACGGCGGCGCGAACGTCGTGGTGACCACGGGCTGCGACGGCGAAGTGCTGTGGCAGACCGCGACCGACGATCCGTTCGTCTACCCGCTGGATCCGGGGCCGGGCAGACCCGCCGCCGAACACCTGACGTTGTGCGGCGGCACCGCCTATCGCGGCGCGCTCGGGGTCGCGCTGGAAGGCGGCGCGTACCGGACCGTCAACCAGGTCGACCTCGACGACTACCTCGCCGGCCTGTTACCCGCCGAGATGCAGGCGAACTGGGCCGATCAGGGCGCGTTCGAAGCGCTGCGCGCACAAGCGATCGCGGCCCGTTCCTACGCGCTCGCCGAGAACCGCTACGACTACGCGCAGACCTGCGACACCACCGACTGCCAGGTGTATCCCGGCACCGTGAAAGAGGACGCCCGCACCACCGAGGCCGTCGCGGCGACCGCGGGCACCGTGCTGCTGCGCGACGGACTGATCCTGCGCTCGGAGTACTCCGCCGCGCCCGACGGCGGCCGCCCGGCCGATATCGAGACCTTCGCCGTGGGCCCCGCGCCCGGCGACCTGGTCGAAACCGCGCCCGCGCCGACGGCGCCCACCGCCCCGACCCGCCCCGATCCGACCATCGAGGCGCTCGCGGGCGAGACCGCGATCGACACCGAGTACCGGCGGATCGGCGGTCCGGACAGCACCATCGGGGCGCCGATCGGGCCGGAGATGATGTTGCCGCAGCGGGCAGGCACGTATCGGCTGTACACCAACGGTGTGATCGTGGCGACCAAGACGCTCGGCGCCCAGGTCGTCGACTTCTCGACGCTGTTGCAGCTGGTGCCGGAGGTGGGCGATCAGCTGCCGCCGTCGGCGTCGGGTCAGCCGAAGGTGACGACGCCGGAGGGCACGGCGCCCGGCGGTGTCGCGCCGGGGACTCAGGCGTCCGTACCGGCACAGGCCGCCGCGGGTGGTGACCAGGTCGGACCTGTGCACGGTCCGGTGAATCCCGCTGCCACGCCACACGCACCCGCGAATCCTGTTGCCGCGCCGCGTGGTTCGGTGGATCCCGCTACCGGTCAGCAAGTTCCCGCTGCCGGGCCGCGGAACCCGGCACCCGTGCCCCACGGCCCGGCTACCGCGCCGGGAATCCACGACGGCGAGTAGCGGCCCGGGACGGTCGAGACCGCGTCGATCCGGCGGACGGCCAGGTGCGCCTGGGCTCGGCGAACCGGGCTGCCGGGGCGCGTCGCCGATCCGGCCATGACCGCCGGGTGTTCCACGACGGCGGGTAGCGGCCGGGGTCAGTCGAGGGTGGTGTCGTCCAGGCCGATGGCCAGGGTGCGCAGGAGCCCGGCGAGCTGTTCGCGGTCCTCGGTGCCCAGCGCCGCGAGCAGGCGTTGCTCGTTGTCCATGTGCAGGGGCAGGAGGCGGTCGACCAGTTCCCTGCCCTCGTCGGTGAGCTGGACGAAGACCGAGCGCCGGTCGTCGGCCGAGGGCACCCGGCGGACCAGGTTCTTGGCCGCCATGCGGTCGATGCGGTTGGTGATCGCGCCGGAGGTGACCATCGCGGCCCGGTTCAGCGAGCCCGCGGTCAGGCCGGTGTCGCCGCCGGAGCGGCGCAGCGTGGCGAGCACGTCGAACTCCCAGAATTCCAGTCCGTGACCGGCGAAGAAGCGTTTGAGGTCCTGCTCGAGGACGCGCGAGAGCCGGGTGATCCGGCCGACGATCGCCATCGGTGACACGTCGACATCGGGTCGTTCGACCCCCCAGTGCTCGGTGATCAGATCGACGGCGTCCCGCATGCATATCCCTCTCTATTGAAAATCTTAACGTTCATCTACTTGACGATGAGGTATCCCGCCGGGTAGATATTTCAATGTTGAGATTATCAATCAGGAGTGAACATGACGACGGCAACTCGCCCGACCGGCTACGCGGGCACCCTCGCGCTCACCGCTCTCACCCCGATCGTCTGGGGTTCCACCTACGCCGTCACCACCGAGTTCCTGCCCCCGGACCGGCCGCTGTTCACCGCGCTGACGCGCGCCCTGCCCGCCGGTCTGGCTCTGCTCGCGCTGACCAGGGTGCTGCCGCACGGCAGGTGGCTCGGTCGCGCCGCGGTGCTCGGCGTTCTCAATATCGGCGCGTTCTTCCCGCTGCTGTTCCTGGCGGCCTACCGGCTGCCGGGCGGCGTGGCCGGGGTACTCGGCGCGGTGGCGCCGATGTTCGCGCTCGGCTTCGCCGCGGTCCTGCTGTCGGAGGCGCCGGCGCGGCGCAAGGTGATCGCCGGGCTGATCGGCGTCGCCGGGGTGTCGCTGGTCGTGCTGCGCGGCGATGCCGAGCTGGACACGATCGGTGTCGTCGCGGGGCTGGCCGGTGCGGCGTCGATGTCGGCGGGCACCGTGCTGACCAAGAAGTGGGGACGTCCCGAGGGCGTCGGTCCGCTCGCGATGACCGGCTGGCAGCTGACCGCGGGCGGCCTGTTCATCCTGCCGCTCGCCGTCCTGATCGAAGGCGCGCCGCCCGCGATGGACGCGCAGGCCGTCGGCGGCTACCTGTACCTCGGCGTCATCGGCACGGCGCTCGCCTACTGGCTGTGGTTCCGGGGGATCTCGCGGGTACCCGCGACGTCGGTGGCCTTCCTCGGTCTGCTGAGCCCGATGTCGGCCGCGGTGATCGGCTGGCTCGCCCTCGGGCAGGCGCTGACTCCGCCGCAGGTCCTCGGCCTGGCGATCGCGCTCGGCGGCACCGTGCTCGGCCAGATTCCGCCGAAGGTCGCGCCGGCGACGGTGGCCGAGCCGGTGCCCGCGCGGGCGACCATCACCAGGATCGCCGTTCTGCCTGCGCCGGAGAAGGTTTCGGTCGCCCGCTGAACCCGGCGCGCACGGTCGGCCGCGCATCGCCTGCATCGACTGGTCCTCGGCGAGGGCCGGAACCGGCAGGGGGTGCGCGGCTTTCGCGCACAGGCCGCCGAGCGCGACACCGTCGAGATCGGGTTCTGACTTTCGGGGTTGACCTTGACGTAGCGTCAACTTGCAGACTGGGAACACCGACGAGAAAGGGGCAGGTCATGGCGGGTGAATGGGCCATCCAGGACCTCGCGAAAGCCGCGGGCACCACCAGCCGCACGCTGCGCCACTACGGCCAGCTCGGGCTGCTGGAACCGAGCCGGATCGGCGCCAACGGCTACCGCTACTACGACCAGAGCTCCCTGATCCGCCTGCAGCGCATCCTGCTGCTGCGCGAACTCGGCCTCGGCCTTCCGGTGATCGCCGAGGTACTCGCCGGGGAACAGGACACCGCGGGCGCACTGCGGACCCACCTGGAACTGCTTCGGCAGCAACAGGATCGGATCGCGCGCCAGATCGAATCGGTGTCGACCACGTTGCGCAAGACCGAAAGAGGTGAACCACTCATGGCCGCAGAGGTTTTCGACGGCTTCGACCACACCCAGTACAAGGACGAGGTCACCGAACGGTGGGGCAAGGAGGCCTACGAGAGCGGCGACCGCTGGTGGCGCTCACTGAGCGATGCCGAGAAGAAGTCGTTCCAGCAGACCCAGCTCGACATCGCCGCCGACTTCGGCAAGGCCCACGCCGCGGGCCTGCCGGTGGCGGGCGAGACCGTCCAGGCGATCGTCGCCAGGCACCGCGCCTGGCTCGGCGACGGCACCCAGGGCCGCCCGGTGACCGACGAATACCTGCTCAACCTGGGCGAGATGTACGTCGCCGACCCGCGGTTCCGGCAGAACTACGACGTGCACGGCGACGGCACCGCGGAGTACATCCGTGAGGCCTTCCGCGCCTACGTCGCGGGCCGAAACGCCTGATCGCGGTTTATCCGGCCCCGCACCGGGAACTAGAGGACAGCCGCGTCCGGACGCCACCCGCCCGGCCGCGGCTTTCGGCGTCGTAGGCTGCCCGGTACCGGTGCGGTCGCGAAGGGGAGCGATGAACAATCACCATGGCCCGCAGGGGTTTCCGCCGCCATCGGGCAGATGCCGCGACCGCATCCGGGCCGGTCACCCCGACTCGTGGCGGTACGCGCCGGTCTCGGCGCTCTCTCCGGCGGGTCGCGCGGGCTCCCCGCAGCGCTGGGTGGACCACGCGAACCACGCCGGATCGGGCGTTTCGCCGTATAACTGACGGCGACGACGACAACGTGCAGGGGACAGTGGTGGATCAGGTGGAGCCCGAGCGGCCTTCTCGCGCGGTGACCGCGCTGGTGGCGGGGTGGCTCGGGGTGCTGGTCGGGGGTGCCGGGATCATCGTGGGCACGGCGACGGCGCTGGTGCGGGCATTCGGGCGCGAGATCGAGCTCGATTACGCGGGTGCGGGGATCGTCGGCGGGCTCGGGGTGCTGTATCTGCTGGGGGCGGTGCTGCTGTTGCGGCGGCGGATGCTCGGCAGGCGGATTCTGGTGGCCATCACGGGCGCGATGAGCGGAGCGACGTTGCTGGTCGTCGTACTCAACGGCGCCGGGCACGGGCTGCGGTTCGGGCCGCTGGACTGGTGGCTCGCGCTCAACGTGGTGATCCTGGTGCTCAGCGTGATCGAGCCGACGCGGCGCTGGACCATCACGCGGTAACGCGGCAGGGGATAGGTTTTGATCATGGTCGTGCGGGAAACGAAGTCGACAGTCGGTGAGGTGGCGGCGATCGTCGCCGTGTGCTGCGCCGGCGTGGCCGCCGTGGCGAATCTGCTCGGGGCCCTGATCCTGGTGCGCGCCTTCCTGGACGCGCCGCAACGGCTCGACGACTCGCTGACGCTGTTCACCACTCTCGGCGCCCTGGTGGCGGCCTTCGCGTTCGGCTACGGGGGCATGCTGCTGGCCCGTCGCGACGAGACCGGCCGGTGGGTGCTGATCGTCGCGGGCGGCGCGCAGATCGGGCTCGGTGCGCTGGGTCTGCTGGCCACCCTGGTGAATTACGACTCCGAGTACGGCATCCACTGGTTCGCCGAGGAGTCGGTCGTTCGTTCGATTCCGATCGGGTTCGGTGGGGTACCCGGTGCCGTGACGGCGATCGTGAACCACAGCTGGGCGGCCGCGCTGGCGGCCGTCGCGCTGGGCGCGCTGGTGCTGGTGCCCGCGGTGCTGCCGTGGACGGCGGCCTACGCTCGGACCGAGCGGGCGGTCGGTTCGGCCGTATAGTTTCGGCAGGTCAGCGGCGCTACGCCGCGCTCGTTTTCGGAGGGGGACACCATGGGATACCCATATGGTCCGCAGCAGGGCCACGACCCGTACGCGGGTGGTTACGCGCAACCCGGCTACGCGGCCGATCCCTACGCGCAGCAGGGCTACGCCGCGCAGCCGTACGGGTACGGACAGCAGCCCTATGCCGCGCCCGGCTACGAATACGGTTACGGCGCACCGGCTTACGGTGCCCCGCAGCGGGCGGGCGGCGGCACCGGTATCACCGCGGCCCTGCTCTCCCTGCTGATCTCGCTGGTCGCGCTGATCGGCCTCGGCGTGATCGCGGCCGCCGAGCTGAGCACCGAATCCAGCCGCAGCGACGACGCCCGCGCAGGCACGATCGCCGGCCTCGCGATCGCCGCGGTCCCGGCCCTGCTGTGGCTGCTCGGCTCGATCCTGCTGTTCCGCCGCAAGACCGCCGGCCGGGTCATCCTGATCATCCTGTCCACGATCGGCCTGCTGATCAGCGCGATCTCGGTCGCGGTCTCGGCCAGCGAAGGAGCCCCGCCGGGCCTGGTCGCAGGCAGTGTCGTCGCCACCTGCGTCCCACTGCTGATCCTCGTCTGTGCTTTCGCCCCGTCCACGGGCCGCTGGATCCGCGCGGCTCGTCAGCCCGCGTACCCTCCCTACCCGTATTACTGACGCGCGCCCAGGGGGGAACACGCATGAGCCATCCGTCCGGCCACGGTCCGAACGAAGGTGTCGCCCAGCAGTTTTCGCCGCTCTCGGCACCGGCGGTGCTGTCCGGCCCTGATCACCGCGCTTCCGGCGCGGGGAACGGGGAGTGGTGGCTCTCGCCTCGGGCCGACCCGTACTCCGTGCCACAGGCGGTCCAGCCGTGGCAGGACGCGGGCCGGGTTCGCCAGGGGGTGGCACCGGTCCCGCGCCTCGAGCGCCGCCGTCGTCCCGACGCTTCGGGGGTGCCGCTGCACCGGACGATGGGCACGCTGGCGCTGCTCCTCGCCGTCCTGTCGGCGATCGCCGCGATCAACGGATTCCTGTGGGCGGCGGCGCCCCATGCCGGGTCCGGGACGAGTGAGCAGATCTCGAGCGAGGCCGGCGGCAACGTGGTCTTCGTACTGCTCTGGGGGATCGGTGGCTTGCTGCTCGCCCAGCAGATCGGGTACAGCCGGGCACTCGTCTTCGCGCTCGCGGCGATCTACCTGTCGCAGTACGCCGAGGGGATGGACGTACTGACAGCCGACGGGAACCAGCTCGAACCGTGGATCGCCTGGAGCGGGTTGCTCCTCGCCCTACCCCTGACCGCCCTCCTGCCGATCTCGGCGGCGGCGACCTGGACACGACGGCGGAAGGGGGATGCCCATGAATCGGCCACCCGGTCCTGACCCGAATGGCAGTGCGATGCGGCCGGTCGCGGGACCCGCACCGGAGACCGCGTTGTACGACGCGGGCGGACCCGCGCCGCTCGACCAGTACCCCGGCTACGCGAGTCCATCACGGCAGGGCTTCGGCGTCGCACCCGAATTACCGCCTCCCGGACTGCCGGTCGGACATGGGCAGGAGGGTGGGGAGTGGTGGCGGACGCCGGGGACGTACCCGCCGCCGGTCACCGGATACGGGCAACCGGGTGTGGACGGGAGGCGTCAGGGAGTTCCGGTCGCCCGGACGCCCGGAAGGACGGCACGGACGCCGCTGCTGGATCGGGCCATCGTCGCCTTCGCCGCAGTGCTGGCCGGGTATGCGGTGACGGCGTCGGTCATCGGAGTCAAGGCGAACCCGCTGTTTCCCGGCAGCGAGTGGATGAGTCACCGGATTCTCGCCGTGACCGCGGTGCACGTCGCCGTGGCGCTGCTGTGGGTGGTCGCGGCGGTGCTCTTCGGAAGGCGGGTGAAGGCGGGCCGGGCGCTGGTCGGCGTGCTCGCGGTCGGATATCTCGGGATGAACGCCATCGGGCTCTACACCAGCTGGCGAGGCATAGGCATTCCGCTGGCGGTGTTCACGGGGTCGGTGGACTATGTCTGCCTCGCTACGGACTGGTACGGCTGCCCGCCCTATGGTGAGAACGCGGGGTTGCGGTTCACCGGGACCGGGGCCGTGCTGTCGGGACTCATGGTGATCCTGCTGTTGGTCTCGGCGATCAGGACGCGCCGCCGCAGCGCCTCGCCCCAGCTCCCCGTCGGCGGATATCCCGTCCCCGTCCCGCCACCGGGATATCCCGCCCGGTAGGCCGGTGGCATCACCCCAGCTCAGGGGCAGGTCGGTGACTCCGCCGGGACAATCCGGCGTCTTCCGATACGCTGGGCACCCGTGACCGTCGCATCGTCCCCGGGTAACTCCGATAATTCTGCTTACGACCTGATCGTGGTCGGCTCCGGCTTCTTCGGCCTGACCGTCGCCGAGCGCGCCGCGAACCTGCTGGGCAAGCGGGTGCTGGTGATCGACCGCCGCTACCACCTCGGTGGCAACGCCTACTCCGAGCCGGAGCCCGAAACCGGCATCGAGATCCACAAGTACGGCGCGCATCTGTTCCACACCTCGAACAAGAAGGTGTGGGACTACGTCACCCAGTTCACCGAGTTCACCGGGTACCAGCACCGCGTGTTCGCGCTGCACAAGGGGCAGGCCTACCAGTTCCCGATGGGACTCGGCCTGATCTCGCAGTTCTTCGGCCGGTACTTCACCCCCGAGGAGGCCAAGGCGCTGATCGCCGAGCAGGCCGCCGAGGTGCAGACCGCCGACGCGCAGAACCTCGAGGAGAAGGCGATCTCGCTGATCGGCCGTCCGCTCTACGAGGCGTTCGTGCGCGACTACACCGCCAAGCAGTGGCAGACCGACCCGAAGGAACTGCCCGCGGGCAACATCACCCGCCTGCCGGTGCGCTACACCTTCGACAACCGCTACTTCAACGACACCTACGAGGGCCTGCCCAAGGAGGGGTACACGAAGTGGCTGGAGAACATGGCCGCCTCCGAGCTCATCGACGTGCGGCTCAACACCGACTGGTTCGACGTGCGTGACGAGCTGGTCGCGGCCAGCCCGGACGCGCCGATCGTCTACACCGGCCCGCTGGACCACTACTTCGACTACTCCGAAGGCGAGCTGGGCTGGCGCACGATCGACTTCGAGACCGAAGTCCTCGAGATCGGCGACTTCCAGGGCACCTCGGTGATGAACTACAACGACGCCGACGCGCCGTACACCCGCATCATCGAGCCGCGCCACTTCCACCCCGAGCGCGACTACCCGACCGACAAGACGGTCATCATGCGCGAGTTCTCCCGCTTCGCGCAGACCGGCGACGAGCCGTACTACCCGATCAACACTCCCGAGGACCGCGCCAAGCTGCTGGCCTACCGCGAGCTCGCCAAGAAGGAGACCGCCGAGAAGAAGGTGCTCTTCGGCGGCCGTCTCGGCACCTACCAGTACCTGGACATGCACATGGCGATCGGTTCGGCGCTGAGCATGTTCGAGAACGTGCTGCGTCCGCACCTGGAGTCCGGCGCGGCACTGGTGGACCCGGCGTGAGCGAGCCTTGGCGAGTGAACCACAAGCACAGCGCGGCACCGCGCACGACGGAACCGAGCGCCGGCGAGGTGGAGTCGTGAGCGGTCAGCGCCCGGAGGAGGCGGCCCGCGTAACAACGCAGGGCGCCCGAGCACGCCAGAAAGGACGCAGTGTGAGCGCGCAGCCGGTGCTCGACGACGTGACCACCGAGACGCGCGCCAAGGCGCTGCTACAGCGGATCATCCTGCCGCGCCCGGGCGAGCCACTCGACGTGCGGACCCTCTACCTGGAGGAATCCACCACCAACGCGCGCCGCGCGCACGCCACCAGCCGGACCGCGCTCTCGATCGGCGCCGAGTCCGAGGTGTCGTTCTGCACCTACTTCAACGCGCTGCCCGCCAGCTATTGGCGGCGCTGGAGCGTGCTGAACTCGGTGGTGCTGCGGCTGGAGCTGGCCGGGCACGGCCGCGTCGACGTGTACCGCTCCAAGGCCGACGGCTCGCGCATCCACGTGCAGGGCAAGGAGTTCGCCGTCGCGCAGGGCGCGGATTCGGTGTTCGTGGAGTTCGAGACCGATCTGGGCCCGTTCGAGGACGGCGGCTGGATCTGGTTCGACATCACCACCGACACGGCGGTGACGCTGCTGGCCGGCGGCTGGTACGCCCCGCAGGAGGCGCCGGGCACCGGCACCATCGCGGTCGGCATGCCCACCTTCAACCGGCCCACCGACCTGGTCAAGACGCTGGCCGCGCTGGGCTCGGACCCGCTGGTGCTCGGCAATGTCACCGCCGTGATCGTGGCCGACCAGGGCAACCGCAAGGTCGTCGACGAGCCCGGCTTCACCGAGGCCGCCGCGACCCTCGGTGACCGGCTGAGCATCCACGACCAGCCCAACCTGGGCGGGTCCGGCGGCTACAGCCGCGTCATGTACGAGGCGCTCGCGACCGACGCCGAGTTCATCGTCTACATGGACGACGACATCGAGATCGAGCCCGACTCGATCCTGCGCGCGCTGGCGTTCTCCCGGTTCGCCAAGTCGCCGCTGCTGGTCGGCGGGCAGATGCTGAACCTGCAGGAGCGTTCGCACCTGCACAGCATGGGCGAGGTCGTCGATCGCGGGATCTTCATGTGGTCCTCGGCGCCGAACGTCGAGTACGACCACGACTTCTCGAAGTACCCGCTCAAGGATCGCGACAACTCCAAGCTGCTGCACCGGCGCATCGACGTCGACTTCAACGGCTGGTGGACCTGCGTGATCCCGCGGCAGGTGGCCGAGCAGATCGGTCAGCCGCTGCCGCTGTTCCTGAAGTGGGACGACGTCGAATACGGCCTGCGCGCCCGCGAGGCCGGCTACCCGACGATCACCCTGCCGGGTGCGGCCGTATGGCACATGGCCTGGTCGGACAAGGACGACGCGATCGACTGGCAGGCGTACTTCCACCTGCGCAACCGCCTCGTGGTCGCCTCGCTGCACCTGCCCGGCGACGGCAAGCCGATGATCGTGAACACGGTCAAGGCCACTCTCAAGCACCTGCTGTGCCTGGAGTACTCGACGGTCGCCATCCAGAACGAGGCGATCCGCGACTTCCTGGCCGGCCCGGAGGGTCTGTTCGACCTGCTGCCGAGCGCGCTGGGCAAGATCCACGCGATGCGCAAGGAGTACCCGGACGCCGTGGTGCTGCCCTCCTCGACCGAATTGCCGTTGGCCAACCGGCACGGCGTCGGCGCGACCGGCGAGCCGGGCAACCCGATCGCCAAGGTCGCGCGCCTGGCCAAGGGCGTGGTGCACAACTTCCGCAAGGCCGACCCGGCCGCGCACGAGACCCCGCAGCTGAACGTGCCGACGCTGGACGCGCGCTGGTTCCTGCTCTCGCAGGTCGACGGCGTCACCGTGACGACCGCCGACGGCCGTGGCGTCGTCTACCGCAAGCGCGACCCGCGCAAGGCCGCCGAGCTGCTCAAGGAAGCCCTGCGCCTGCGTAAAGAGCTCACCGCTCGCTTCCCGGAGATGCAGCAGCGCTACCGGGCCGCGCACGCCGAGCTGACCAGTACGGCGGCGTGGGAGAAGGTCTTCGGACTCGAAGGCGGCCGCGACGACAACAGCCTGAATGGAACCGCGAAGTGAACGCGATCAACCCGGAACTGCCCGAACTGGAACTGGCCGAAGAAGGCTGCGGCGGCGAGTGCGCCTGCGCCTGCGGTGACGGCGAGTACGTGGAGGTGCCGCTCGAGGTCGGCATCATCAACGTCGTGCAGACCACCATCGGCACCAACCCGGCGGTGGTCTCGGCCGCGCGCGGGATGTCGCATTTCGGTGAGCACGCGCTGGGCTGGGTCGGCATCGCCGCCGCGGGCTGGCTGGTCGACAAGCCGCGGCGCAGGCAGTGGGCCGGTGTCGCGGTCGGCGCGGTCGGCGCGCACGCCGCCTCGATCGTGATCAAGCGGATCGTCCGGCGCCCGCGCCCGAACGACCCGACGGTGCAGGTCAACGTGTCGACGCCGAGCAAGCTGAGCTTCCCGTCCTCGCACGCCACGTCGACCACGGCGGCTGCGGTGTTGCTCGGCAGGCTGACCGGGCTACCCTTGCCAGCGGTGCTCGTGCCGCCGATGCTCCTTTCCCGGGTCGTGCTCGGGGTGCATTACCCTTCCGACGTGCTCGCCGGTTCCGCATTGGGGGCCGCGTCGGCAGCCGCCGTGCTAGCCGCCGAAAAGAGACTCCGACAGTGACCGCAACCGAAAGAACCTTGGCTGAGATGAGCGAAGAACCGTCCGCCGCCGTCCTCGACGAGGCCGTGGTGAAGGGCCCGCCGAAGACTCTGGTCGGCGGTGTCATCAAGGCCATCCGTCCGCGGCAGTGGGTCAAGAACGTCCTCGTGCTCGCCGCGCCGCTGGCCGTCGGGCCGGAGGCGATCAGCGACGCGGGCGTGCTCGTGCACGTCGCCATCGCCTTCGTGGTGTTCTGCATGGCGGCCTCGGGCATCTACCTGGTCAACGATTCGCTCGACGTCGAGGCCGACCGGGCGCATCCGACCAAGCGGTTCCGTCCGATCGCCGCGGGCGTGGTCCCGGTCAACCTGGCGTACGCGCTGGCCGCGGTGCTGCTGGTCGGTTCGATCGCCGGTTCGTTCCTGGCGTCCTGGCACCTGGCCGTGGTGATGGCGATCTACATCGCGATCCAGCTGGCCTACTGCCTGGGCCTCAAGCATCAGGCCGTGCTCGACATCTGCATCGTGTCGTCGGGCTTCCTGCTGCGCGCCGTCGCCGGTGGCGCGGCCGCCGGCATCGCGCTGTCGCAGTGGTTCCTGCTGATCATGGCGTTCGGTTCGCTGTTCATGGCGGCGGGCAAGCGCTACGCGGAACTGCAGATCGCGCTGGAGACCGGCGCGAAGATCCGCAAGTCCCTGCAGTACTACACGCCGACCTACCTGCGCTTCATCTGGACGCTCGCGGCCACCGCCGTCGTGGTGTTCTACGGCCTCTGGGCGTTCCAGCAGGACTCGGCTCGTGACACCCAGTGGTACTCGATCTCCATGATCCCGTTTACCATCGCAATCCTGCGTTACGCGGTCGACGTCGACGGTGGCGAGGCCGGTGAACCCGAAGAGATCGCGCTGGGGGACCGCATCCTGCAGTTCCTCGCTATTGCCTGGATCGGAGCGGTAGGTGTCGCTGTCTATCTCACCTGACGAGATCGTGGTAGCGGAGCAGGAATCAACCGAATACGAGCGGCTACGCGACGACGAGCAGTCGGCGCGTCCGACCGCGCGTTTCGCGACCCTGTCCCGCGCCACCTTCGTCGGTGGGGTGGTCTTCGCCGTGGTCGTGTTCGCGGTGGGTGCCTGGCAGCGGCGCTGGATCGCCGACGACGGCCTCATCGTGTTGCGGACGGTGCGCAACCTGCTCGCGGGCAACGGCCCCGTCTTCAACATGGACGAGCGGGTCGAGGCCAACACCAGTACCGCGTGGACCTACCTGGTCTGGTTCTTCAGCTGGCTGACCCAGGCGCGGCTCGAGTACGTGGTGCTCGGTGTCGCGCTGGCGGTCTCGCTGCTGGCCATCGTGTTCGCCATGCTCGGCACCGCCCGGCTGTGGGGCGGGACGAGCGGCCAGCTGCTCATCCCGGCGGGCGTGCTCGTCTACATCGCGCTGCCGCCCGCCCGTGACTACGCCACCTCCGGCCTGGAGAGCGGTCTGGTGATCTGCTGGGTCGGGCTGCTGTGGTGGCTGATGATCCGGTGGAGCCAAGCCGCGGTCGTGCGCGTGCCGAGCCTGCTCGGGCTGGTCTTCCTGGCCGGTCTCGCGCCGCTGATCCGGCCGGAGGCCACGCTGATCGGCGTGCTCGCGCTCGGCATGATCTTCCTGACCCCGATGCCGGTGTTCCGGTACGGCCCGATCGCACTGCGCGCGCTGATCGTGTTCGTCGCCGGGATCGTGCCGGTGGCCTACCAGATCTGGCGGATGGGCTACTACGGCCTGCCCTACCCGAACACCGCGGTCGCCAAGGACGCGGGCGGGGCCAAGTGGGGCCAGGGCATGAAGTACCTGTGGGACCTCGTCGGCCCGTACTACCTGTGGATTCCGCTGCTCGTGCTGCTGATCGCCGGGGTGGTCACCGCGGTGGCGCGCGGGATCGAGGTGCGGCCGCGGTGGTCGGTGGCCGCGATCCGGACCTGGCTGCGCTCGCCGAGCGCGGTCGTCACGCTGATGCTGGGCAGCGGCCTGCTGCTCACCGTCTACGCGATCCGCGTCGGCGGCGACTTCATGCACGGCCGGATGCTGCTGACCCAGCTGTTCCTGCTGCTGTTGCCGGTGGCGGTCGTGCCGATCCGGCTGCCTGCCCGCCTCGGTCGGTCAGCGCCGGCGGACGGTAGCTCGCCTGACCACGCGGACAGCGTGGCGCGGGGGTTCACCCCTCGTGACTGGTCCATGGTGGTCGTGCTGGTCGCGCTGCTCGGCACCGCGGGCTGGTCGCTGTACGCGGCGAGCACCACCGCGATCAAGACCGGCACCAAGATCAGTTCGTCGGGCATCGTCGACGAGCGCGTGTACTACGTGCTCAACACCGGCAAGGACCATCCGATCCTGGCCGAGGACTACCTCGACTACCCGCGCATGCGGGCGATGGTCAACGACATCGCGGCCAACCCCAACGGCGGCCTGCTGCTGAACTCGCCGTCGTTCACGTTCTGGTACCTGGATCCGCCGCCGCAGCCGATTCCCGAGGGCGGCGCCGGGCACACGGTCTACTTCCTGAACCTGGGCATGACGAGCATGAACGTGCCGCTGAGCGTGCGCGTCATCGATCCGATGGGCCTGGCCTACCCGCTGGCCGCGCACTCGGACCGGCTCGCCGACGGCCGCATCGGGCACGACAAGAGCCTGTACCCGGACTGGGTGGTCGTCGACTCGGGCATGGTCGACATCCATCCGTGGATGCCCTGGTACATGGACGAGGAGTGGGTCACCCAGGCGCGCGCGGCGATGGCGTGCCCGCAAACGCAGGCGCTGCTGATCTCCACCCGCGACCCGCTCACCTTCGACCGGTTCAAGCACAACCTGCGCAATGCGCTGAGTTTCGCGAAGTACCGGATCGACCGGGTGCCCAAGTACGAGATCCAGCGATGCGGTCTGGTGGATCCATTTCCCGAGCCGCCGCGCTGAAAAGCTCCACATGCGTCACACTGAGCCCACGGGTTACCCGTGGGCTCAGTGGTTACAGCGCTGGCCTGCGGTTTCCCAGTGGCGTTCGCCGCTTAATCACTTTTCGGTAACGCCAGGCTATCGATGTCACGATATGGTCTTCGAGGAACGGCCCGTCGGCGCACTGGTGTGCCGGTAGTAAGTCGGCGGTCATTTGCAACCGCGGTTCCGCGCGAACCGCACGAGGAAAGGCCCAAAACAGAATGCGTGGCGGACGTCTCAGAGCCCGGGGAGCCGGCTGGCTCAAGCGGTCGATGCTTCTCTCCCTGGCTGTTGTCCTACCGCTCGGTGCGGCGGTGGCCGGCCCGACCGGCACCGCTTCGGCGGCGTTCGATCCCAGTGGCTTCGACTTCTGGGTCGACTCCGAGATGGGCCCGATCAAGAACCGGATCTTCCGCGCGGCCGACGGCAACACCGGTCGCGTCGTGTACGCCCTCGACGGCATGCGGGCCCGCGACGACCTCAGCGGCTGGGAGATCGACACCAACGTCGCCCGGGCGCTGACCGCGGCCAACATCAACGTCGTCATGCCGGTGGGTGGCCAGTCCAGCTTCTACGCCGACTGGAACGCCCCGAGCAACTTCTTCGGCCTCGACACCGGTTCGGGCGGCAGCTCGACCGGTTCGGCGGCCACCGGTTCGGCGATGACGGGTTCGTCGATCGCGCCCGCCCAGGTCGCGGGCAAGAAGAACACCTACAAGTGGGAAAGCTACCTGACCGGCAACCTGCGCAACGCGCTGTCGGCTCGGCTGGGCTTCAACCCCAACAACAACGGTGTGTTCGGTCTGTCGATGGGTGGCTCGGCCGCGCTGACGCTGGCCGCCTACCACCCCGACCAGTTCAGCTTCGCCGGCTCGTTCTCCGGCTACCTGAACATCTCGGCGCCGGGTATGCGTGAGGCGATGCGAGTCGCGATGGTCTCGGCCGGTGGCTTCAACATCGACGCCATGGCCCCGCCGTGGGGCCCGCAGTGGCTGCGGATGGACCCGTTCGTCTTCGCGCCGCGGCTGGTGGCCAACGGCACCCGCGTGTGGGTGTCGGCGGCCAGCGGTATCCCGGGCGCGGGTGACGTGTCCAACCCGATGGAGATCGTCCAGGGCGTGCCGCTGGAGCTGCTCGCGATGGTGAACAGCCGTGCCTTCCAGGTGCGGATGGCCACCCTCGGCGGCGGCAACGCGAACTTCGACTTCCCGCTCACCGGCGTGCACAACTGGCGCAACTGGGAGACCGAGGTCAATCGCATGATCCCGGATCTGTCGGCCAATATCGGCTGATTCTTCGGCGGCTGGCGCCGCGGGTTTCGGCCTCGTGACCCCGGCCCCGCGGAGCGATACTGCGCCTTCGGCGTTCCGTCTCGCTCCGCGGGGCCGGGGCGGCCGAAACCGTGGTGGTCGTGAATGGCAATGGCCGTTCGGTGCTCAGGCACCGGGCGGCCATTTGTTCGTTTTCGTCACGATCCGAGTGATAGCCGGTGACGAATCACGTGCGGCAGGTCACCGCGAGTTGTGTTACGGGTCACTTTCCAGCAACATGTAGGCATTCGTCATTGATTCATACACAGTGAGCATGCGTCGAGGCTGATTCGTCCGTTTTGCCCTGGATTGATCGCTTTCGACGCCCGATGAGGGATCCGACCGTGTAGCTCGGGGTTTGCGCCGTCGGTTCAGCTGAGAAAGGTCTAGTCGAATGCGAACACTGCGCTGGAAGCGTCGGCCCGTGAAGACCGCAGCCCCCGGATCGTGGGCGCGGCGCTGGGCCGCCGGCGTATCCATGGCACTGCTGGTGCCGATCGGAACGGTCATCGCGGGTGGCGCCGCCCCCGCCTCCGCCGGATTCAACCCCGCCGCCTTCGACTTCTGGGTCGACTCCGGGATGGGCCCGATCAAGACGCGCATTCTCCCCGCGCGAAACGGCAATACCAATCGCGTCGCCTACGTGCTCGACGGCATGCGCGCGCCGGAGAACCTCAACGGCTGGGAGATCGAAACGGATATCCCGAATGCGCTCGCCGCGGCGGATATCAACGTGGTGATGCCCGTCGGCGGTATGTCGAGCTTCTACGCCGACTGGAACTCGCCCAGCGAATTCTTCGGTATTCCGGGTAACGGCGCGCCGAACTCCGGCTCCGGCGCGGCCAACGCGCTCTCCGGCGGGCCCGGCAAGAGCTACCGGTACCAGTGGGAATCCTTCCTCACCAACGACCTGCCCAACGCGCTCGCCGGCCGGCTGGGCTTCAGCCGCAACCGCAACGGGGTCTTCGGTCTGTCGATGGGTGGCTCGGCGGCGCTGACGCTGGCCGCCTACCACCCGGACCAGTTCTCCTTCGCCGGCGCGTTCTCCGGTTATTTGAACATCTCGGCGCCCGGCATGCGCGAGGCCATCCGCATCGCCATGCTGGACGCGGGCGGCTACAACGTCGACTCGATGGCCCCGCCGTGGGGTCCGCAGTGGCTGCGGATGGACCCGTTCGTCTTCGCCCCGAATCTGGTCGGCAACAACACCCGGCTGTGGATCGCCGCGGCGTCGGGTCTGCCGACGGGTACCGACGGACCGAACATGAACACCGTCAACGGCATGGCCCTGGAAGCGTTGGCGCTGGCCAACACCCGTGCCTTCGAGGTCAGGATGGCGACCCTCGGGGCGCGCAACGTCACCTACTCCTACCCGGCGTTCGGCATCCACGCCTGGAACAACTGGAACGACGAGGCGCTGCGGATGATCCCGGATATGTCGAACAACATCGGCTGACGCCAGTCGCTCGCGACAACCCGAACGCCCGGTGCATTCGTGCACCGGGCGTTTGTTTTCCGGCCGGAATCGTGCCCGAACCGGATGTTCACGGGTTCTGACCTGCTCGGCTCGACGGACCGGCTCTCCGGTTTAATACGGCCGAGTTCCGTTGCCCTTGCAAGTAATTCGTGGGTCGAATATCCTCCAGCGAGCGAAAGTGTGACCAGATCGTTGTTTCACCTGTCTGATCGGCCGGACTGTCGGGATCCGGGGCGATGTCGGAGACGGGTCTGGCATGCCACAACAGCAGAAAGAGAGCGGAATTCACATGCGTTTCGGCAAGGCCGCCGCGCCGAAGGGTGACCAGCCGGGCACGTCCCGGGGAGTTGCATCTCGCGGTTGGCGTAATCGAATTCTAGCTGTCGGCGCCGCAGCCCTCGTGCTGCCGATCGCCGCAGGGGCGGCCCCGATGGCGTTCGCCGCCCCCGCGTCCGTGCCGGCGCTGCGCGCGCCCGCCGGTGGCTACGAAGAGCTGATGGTGCCGTCGAAGATGGGCCCGGTGAAGGTCCAGGTGCAGTGGGCGCGCAACGGTGGCAACGCCGCGCTCTACCTGCTCGACGGCCTGCGCGCCCGCGACGACAAGAACGCTTGGTCGTTCGAGACCAACGCGATGCAGCAGTTCTCCAACGACAACGTCACCCTGGTGATGCCGGTCGGTGGCCAGTCCAGCTGGTACGCCGACTGGGTTTCGGCCAGCAACACCAACGGCCAGAAGACCACCTACAAGTGGGAGACCTTCCTGACCGAGGAGCTGCCCGCCTTCCTCGAGGGCTACGGCGTCTCCCGTACCAACAACGCGGTGCTCGGCCTGTCGATGAGCGGCCCGGCCGCCCTGCGGCTGGCCGCGCTGCACCGGGACCAGTTCAAGCACGCGTCCTCGCTCTCGGGCCCGCTGAACTGGGGTGCTCCCGGCATGCGTGAGGCCATCCGCGTGATGATGCTCGACGCGGGCCGCTTCAACGTCGACTCCATGGCCGCTCCGTGGAGCCCGGCGTGGCTGCGGATGGACCCGATGGTCTTCGCGCCCGAGCTGCGTGGCCTGCCGATGTTCATCTCCTCGGCCAACGGCCTGCCCGGCCAGCACGATCGTCCGGCCGGCCTGGGCGGGGTCTACAACACCGCCAACGCCATGGGCATCGAGGCCATCTCGTTCGTCAGCACGCTGGCGTTCCAGAGCCGCCTGAAGTCGCTCGGCATCGCCGCCACCTTCGACTTCCCGGCCAACGGCACCCACTCCTGGAAGTACTGGGAGGACCAGCTGTGGAAGGCGCGTCCGCAGATCCTCGGCGCGCTGGGCGCCTGACAGTTTCCGTTCAGCAACGCTGACAAGACCGGCTCACCCGCAGGGTGAGCCGGTCTTTTTGCTGTGTGGGGCGCTCGCGTGTCCTCCCGGGTTATCGGCCGGTACTGCGGTACAACCAACGATGAGGCAGTCCCAGGGCGGGGATGAGGAGGGTCGCGCGTGTTGAAACATCGTGTCCGAGCGCCGATGCGGCGGATCCTCGGCATCGCGGCGATGACCGCGGCGCTGCTCGCGCCGACGGTCGCCATACCCGGCCAGGCGCAGGCGCAGACCGGCGTCGCGGGCGTGCAACGGGTGGAATGGCTCTCCGATCGCCGGGTGGCGATGTGGGTGTACTCGCCCGCGATGAACACCCCGATCCAGGTGCAGATGCTGCTGGCGCGCGACTGGAACGTCCGCCCCGATGCGAAGTTCCCGATGCTGCTGATGCTCGACGGTCTGCGCGCCCAGGACGACGAGAACGGCTGGACCAAGGACGCCGACGCCGAGGGCTTCTACGCCGACAAGAACGTCAACGTGGTGCTGCCGGTCGGCGGGCAGTCCAGCTGGTACTCCGATTGGCTCGCGCCCGACAACGGTCGCACCTACAAGTGGGAGACGTTCCTGACCAAGGAACTCCCGCCGCTGCTCGAACGGGATTGGCGTACGACGGATGTGCGTGGCGTACAGGGCCTGTCGATGGGCGGCACGGCCGCGATGAACCTGGCGGGCCGCAATCCCGGCCTGATGAAGTACGTGGCCTCGTACTCGGGCCTGCTGACCACCACGACTCTCGGTATGCCGCAAGCGATCACCTTCGCCAACAAGGACGCCGGCGGCTTCGACGCGATGTCGATGTGGGGCCCGCCCGGTGGGCCGGAGTGGGCGGCGCACGATCCTTATCTGCTCGCCGACAAGCTCAAAGGCGTGAGCATGTACGTCTCCAGCGGCAGCGGCCTCGCGGGCAGTCACGACCAGCTGGGCGAGGTGCCGCTGCTGAGCGAGAACTGGGCAGGCACCGGGCTGGAGATCCTGTCGCGGCTGTCGACCCAGAACTTCGTCGCCAAGCTGGAGAAGCTCGCGATCCCGGTGCAGGCGAACTACCGCCCCGCCGGCACGCATACCTGGCCGTACTGGGATTTCGAGATGCGGCAGTCGTGGTCGCAGGCGGCCGCGGCGCTCGGCACCGATCCCGGCGGCACCGCGTGCGGCACCGGCGGCGCGATCGGCCCGGTCGCCCAGGCCGCGGCGTGGCTGGGCAACTGCCTGACGGCGGAGTACCCGGTGGCGGCGGGCATGGTGCAGGACTTCCAGAACGGTCGGGTGTTCCATTCCGCCGCGACCGGCGCGCACGCGGTGGCGGGCCGTATCGGTGGCACGTACGCCGGTGTCGGCGGGCCGTCGTCGCCGCTGGGCATGCCGACCGGTGACGAGGTGGGCCTGCCGGACGGGCGCGGCCGCATGCAGACCTTCGAGGGCGGCTCGATCTACTGGACGCCGCAGACCGGCGCGCAGGTGATGCGCGGCGCGTTCCTGGAGGAGTGGGGCAAACAGGGCTTCGAGCGCGGGCCCGCCGGGTATCCCGTTGCCGCCGAAGCGCGTACGCCCAGCCGCGACGGCTCGGTGCAGGCCTTCGAGCACGGCCCGATGTTCTACAGCCCGGCCACCGGCGCGCACCGGGTGCAGGGTTTCATCCTGGACAAGTACGCCGCGCTCGGCTTCGAGAACAGCCCGCTGGGCTTCCCGCTCGCCGAGGAGGCGCCGCTGAAGGATCTCGGCCGGTACAGCCGGTTCGAGGGCGGCAACATCTACTGGAGCCCGTTGTCGGGCGCGTGGTCGGTGCGCAACGGCGCGGTCGCCGACGCCTGGGGCGCACAGGGGTTCGAGAACGGCAGGCTGGGGTATCCGGTCAGCGACGAGTTCACCGTCCCCGGTGGGATCCAGCAGAATTTTCAGACCGGGTTCATCGTGGTGCGGGACGGCAAACCCGAAGTTCATGGGGTGTGAGCCCGGGCTGAGAACTCTCTGAGCTTCGCCGCGCGGTACCCGGCGGCCGGTGATGTCCGGCTAGCCTGGTCTGCGACCGCTTCCCTGACGAACGATCGAGGAAAGACATCTTCATGCATCGGATTCCTGGCAAGGCCGCCGGTTCGGTCGCGGCCCTGGCTGCCGTCGCCCTGCTGTCCGCCTGTGGTGGCAACGACTCGACCGCGTCGCAGACGCCCACTCTCTCCTCGAGCGCGAGCGCCGCCGCGTCGGCGACCTCCCAGGCGCCCGCGCCGGGCGGTCACGGTGACCACCCGACGACCTCGAGCGCCGCGCCGGAGTCCTCGGCCGCGCCCGAGCAGCCGCAGGCAGCGCCGGAGACCACGCCCGCGTCCGCGCCCGCCTCCGACAAGGACAAGGCGTTCCTGGCCGAGCTGAGCAAGAACGGGATCAACCCGGCCAGCCCGGACATCGCGCTGACCGCGGCGGGCTACATCTGCTCCAGCCGCGCCACCGGTGCCTCCGATGCCGATATCGCCCCGTACGTGGCGGCGATCGCGGGCACCGACACCGCGTTCGACCAGTCCAAGATGGACGTCAACAAGGCAGCTCAGATCTACATCGCCGCCGCGACCGCCACCTACTGCTAGTGAACCCCCGACCGACGCGACGTACCCGCAGGCTCTGGCCCGCGGGGTGCCTGACCGTGCTGGCCCTGGTCGTCCTGGCGATCATCGTCATCGTGCTGCTCTGGTATCTGCTCGCCGGCCGGTTGCGGGAGCCCGGGCCGACGCCGCCCGGGCCGCCGCCACCGACGTCGCAGTCGGCGGACTGCCCCGATGTGATGCTGCTCTCGATCCCGGGCACCTGGGAGTCGGCCAGCAACGACGATCCGTACAACCCGCAGGCCAACCCGATCTCGCTGATGCTCAGTGTGTCGGGGCCGCTGCGCGCGCAGTTCCCGGACGACCGGCTCGAGGTGTACACGGTGCCCTACGTGGCCCAGTTCTCGAACCCGATCGCCTTCCCGCCGGACGGTCAGGCCTCCTACAACAACAGCCGCACCGAGGGCACCGCGCGGGCCACCGACATCCTGGCCCAGCGGCACCAGCAGTGCCCGCTGACCACCTACGTCATCGCCGGGTTCTCGCAGGGCGCCGTCATCGCCGGTGACGTCGCCGCGCAGATCGGCATGGGCAACGGGCCGGTCCCGGCCGACAAGGTGCTCGGCGTGACGGTGATCGCCGACGGCCGTCGCACCGCCGACACCGGCCCCGGCCAGCCCACCGAGATCGGCGATCCGCCGCCGGCGGGCCAGGGCGCCGAGGTGGCGCTCAAGGGGGTCAACGTGCCCGGCATCAGCATGACCGGCCCGCGCCCCGGTGGGTTCGGCTCGCTGGCGTCGAAGGTGTACTCGATCTGCGCGCCCGGCGACATGATCTGCGACGCGCCGCGCGAGGCCCTCAACCCGGCCAATGCCCTGGGCAGCCTGGGCGCGCTGATCCGCTCGGCGGGCAACCCGGTGCACGCGCTCTACGCCAGCAACACCGTGGACGGACAGGGCACCACCGCGACCCAGTGGACGGTGAACTGGGCGGCCGGACTCATCGAGAACGCGCCGCATCCGCCGCATTCCTGAGTCTTCCCGCCGAACCGGATTGGCGGAGTTGTCACAGTCACAGCGGGTGTGTGATTGCCATGGATCATGCCTCGCTGTGACATCCGCACTCCCATTCGCCCACACGCTGTAAAGTGCGCTGATGATCGCGCCGTCTTCTCTGCTACCGCGGAGTAGCCGGTGGCCCGAATACACCGCCTAGCACGCGCAGCGTGCAACAGCCAGGAGCGATGAGTTCATGACCGAAGCTGCCGCACCCGTCGGTGAGTTGACCGCGCTGGGTACGCCGCTGCGTCCGTTCCGCTTCGCGGCGGCGGGCGAGGGCAACAAGCAGGAGGGCGGCGCACGCAAGTTCGTCCAGACTGCGCAGCAGGCCGAGGAGATGGGGTACGACACCTTCGTCGTCCCCGATCACCTGGGCGACCAGATCGGTCCGATCGCGGCGCTGGGCGCACTCACCCAGGCGACCGACAAGATCCGCCTCGGCACCTCGGTGCTGGCGAACGGCTTCCGGCACCCCGTCGTGCTGGCCAAGGACCTGGCCACCATCGACGTGCTGTCCAAGGGCAGGCTCGAGGTCGGCGTCGGCGCGGGCTGGATCAAGGAAGAGTTCGAGAACGCGGGCATCCCGTACGAGCGCCCCGGCATCCGGCTGGAGAAGCTCGACGAGTCGCTGACCATCCTGGACACGCTGCTGCGTGGCCAGGAGTGCAACTTCGAGGGCAAGCACTACCAGGTGCGTGGCATCAAGGGCACTCCCCGACCGCGGCAGGGCCCTCGTCCCCCGCTGTGTACCGGTGGCGGTGGCCCGAAGATGCTGGCGCTGGCGGCCAAGCACGCCGACATCGTCTCGATCGTCCCGCAGACCACGAAGAACGGTAAGGGTCTGCTGTCCGGCATCACGCTGGAGAAGACGATCGAGAAGGTCAACATCGTCAAGGAGGCTGCCGGCGACCGGTTCGCCGACATCGAACTGAACTGGGCGATCACCGCGATCGTCATCACCGACGACCGGGAGAAGACCGCGGAGATGGCGCTGCGCGCGATCGAACGCGGCCTGCACCCCGATCTCGAGGTCGACGTGGAGCTCACCGCCGAGCAGATCCTGAGTTCGCCCTACATCGCGATCGGCACCTTCGAGGAGATCGCCGAACAGGTCAAGCGTGTGCGCGAACTCACGTCGATGTCCTATGTGGGCATCTTCCCCACCCAGATGGACGCTTTCGCGCCTGTCATTCCGCTGCTGCGGGAGGACTGAGCGGGGGTTCTCTGTAACATGACTCTGGTTTGAGAACATCTAGCCGATAGCGGTCACCGCGCAGACCGCTCGAAAATCCGCAGGTTGTCAGGACGCACGCACGGCGTGTTCCGGGGGCCGGTGGCGATAGCGAGTCGGGGCCTCACGGGTGTCAACGCCGTAATGCGTTGGGAGAATTCACCGGTGTCTGGGCCTCGGAGGAGAAGAAGGAATGGAAGAGACTTTCGACGACTACCTGGACGAGACCGGGAACATTGTGATTCCCGAGGGTCGGACCCTGGTCGATCACGTCGAGAAGCACACCCGTAACGATGCGAACACGCTCGCGTACCGCTACATCGACTACTCGCGGGAACGCGATGGCGAGGTGCACGAGCTGACCTGGCAGGAGTTCGGAGTTCGGCTGCGCGCGGTGGCCGCTCGCCTGCAGCAGGTGACCAACCCGGGCGACCGGGTCGCGATCCTCGCGCCGCAGGGCCTGGACTACGTGATCTCCTTCTTCGCGGCGATCTACGCGGGCACCATCGCCGTGCCGCTGTTCGATCCCGACGAGCCGGGTCACACCGACCGCCTGCACGCCGTGCTCGGCGACTGTGAGCCGTCGGCGATCCTCACCGCGACCTCCTCGGCCGCCGGTGTCCGCCAGTTCTTCCGTTCGCTGCCCGCCGCGCAGCGTCCGCGCATCATCGCGGTCGACGCGATCCCGGACACCCTCGGGGAGTCCTGGGTCCGCCCCGACACCGCGATCGACGACATCGCCTACCTGCAGTACACCTCGGGTTCCACCCGGGTGCCCGCGGGCGTGGAGATCACCCACCGCGCGGTCGGCACCAACCTGCTGCAGATGGTCAAGGCGATCAACCTGGACTGGAACTCGCGCGGCGTCACCTGGCTGCCGCTGTTCCACGACATGGGCCTGCTGACGGTCATCCTGCCCGCGGTCGGCGGCCGCTACATCACCATCATGTCGCCGAGCGCCTTCGTGCGCCGCCCGTCGCGCTGGATCAACGAGCTGGCCGCCGTCTCCGACGGTGCGGGCACCTTCGCGGCCGCGCCGAACTTCGCGTTCGAGCACGCCGCGGCGCGTGGTCTGCCGAAGGCGGGCGAGTCGCTGGACCTGTCGAACGTGATCGGCCTGATCAACGGCTCCGAGCCGGTGACTGTGTCGTCGATGAAGAAGTTCAACGAGGCGTTCGCGCCCTACGGCCTGCCCAAGACCGCGATCAAGCCCTGCTACGGCATGGCGGAGGCGACGCTGTTCGTCTCGGCGACCAAGGCCGAGGACGAGGCCAAGGTCGTCTACGTCGACCGGCACGAGCTGAACGCCGGTCGCATGGTGCGGGTCGAGCAGACCCATGAGAACGCCATCGCGCAGGTCGCCTGCGGTTATGTCGCGCTGTCGCAGTGGGCCACCATCATCGATCCCGAGACGGTGGAGCGCCCCGAGGGCGGCCGCGAGCTGCCCGACGGTCACGTCGGTGAGATCTGGCTGCACGGCAACAACATGGGCATCGGCTACTGGGGTCGCCCGGACGAGTCGACCAAGGCCTTCCGCAACAAGGTCACCGAGCGGGCCGCCGAGGGCAGCCACGCCGAGGGCACCGAGCTCGACGCCGACTGGCTGCGCACCGGCGACTACGGCGTGTACTTCGACGGCGAGCTCTACATCACCGGTCGCGTCAAGGACCTGGTGATCGTCGACGGCCGCAACCACTACCCGCAGGATCTGGAGTTCTCCGCGCAGGAGGCGTCCAAGGCGCTGCGTCCCGGTTTCGTCGCCGCCTTCGCGGTGCCCGCCAACCAGCTGCCCGCCGAGGTCTTCGCCGCCGACAGCCACTCCGGCCTGAAGTTCGACGCCGACGACGCGTCCGAGCAGCTGGTCATCGTGGCCGAGCGTGGTCCCGGCGCGGGCAAGGCCGACCCGGCCCCGATCGCCGACGCGGTGCGCGCGGCGGTCTCGCTGCGGCACGGTGTGACCGCCCGTGACATCCTGCTCGTACCCGCGGGTTCCATCCCGCGTACCTCCAGCGGAAAGATCGCCCGGCGGGCCTGCAAGGCCGCCTACCTCGAGGGAACGCTGCGCGGTGGTTACACCCAGCAGGCTTTCCCCGATGCACCGGAAGAGTAATCGGCCGACCGGATCGGATCGACGCCCGGCGTGAGCGCACGTCGGGCGTCATTCCACGGCGCGCCCTGTACGCAGACAGGTAGCTTGAGGAATTGATGGCTGACAACGAGGGCACGCCCACCCAGAACCCCGAAGTTCCCGCGCAGACCACCCCGGCGGGTGATCTCTCGGTGGCCGAGCTGCGCGAATGGCTGCGCAAATGGGTCGCCGACGCGACCGGGCAGTCGATCGACGCGATCACCGTCGACCGGCCGATGGAGGAGTTCGGGCTGGCCTCGCGCGATGCCCTCGCCCTCGGTGGTGACATCGAGGAACTGACCGGCGTCATCCTCACCCCGACGGTGGTCTATCAGCATCCGACGATCGCCTCGCTGGCCGAGGTCATCGTCAACGGCGAGCCGGAGCTGCCCGCCGAGGAGACCGAGGACTACGCGGCCGCCTACCAGCCCGGCGAGACGCACGACATCGCCGTGGTCGGCCTGTCGACCCGGCTGCCCGGCGCGGGCAGCACCCCGGAGTCGACCTGGGAGTTCATCATCGGTCGCGGTGACGCGATCCGTGAGCTGCCGGAGGGCCGCTGGTCGGAGTTCCTCGGCGATCCCGGGGTGGCGCAGACCGTCCGCGAGTCCAACACCCTCGGCGGCTACCTGGACCAGGACGTGGTCAAGGGCTTCGACGCCGAGTTCTTCGCCATGTCGCCGGTCGAGGTCGAGCGCGTCGACCCGCAGCAGCGGCTGATGATGGAGCTCACCTGGGAGGCGCTCGAGCACGCGCGCATCCCGGCCAGCGAGCTCAAGGGCGAGAAGGTCGGCGTGTTCGTCGGCTCGTCCAGCAGCGATTTCCAGCTGATCGCCTCGCTCGGCCTCGGCGATCGGGACCCGAGCCTGCCGATCTCGGCGGAGGCCTACGCCCTGCTCGGCGCGTCGACCGGCATCATCGCCAACCGCGTCTCCTACTTCTTCGACTTCCGTGGCCCGTCGGTCACCGTCGACACCGCCTGCTCCTCGACCATCGTCGCGGTCCACCAGGCCGTACGCGCGCTGCGCGACGGCGAGGCCGACGTGGCGCTGGCCGGTGGCGTGAACATGATCCTGGCCCCCGTCATCACCCTCGGTTTCGAGAAGAACGGCGCGGTCGCCAAGGACGGTCACATCAAGGCGTTCTCCAACGACGCCGACGGCATGGTCCGCTCCGAGGGCGCGGGTCTGGTCGTGCTCAAGCGCCTGGTCGACGCCGAGCGCGACGGCGACAACATCCTGGGCGTGATCAAGGGTTCCGCGGTGAACTCCGACGGCCGCTCCAACGGCCTGTTCGCGCCGAACCCGGAGGCTCAGGCCGACGTCCTGCGCGCCGCCTACCGCGACGCGGGCATCGCCCCCTCCACCGTCGACTACATCGAGGCGCACGGCACCGGCACCCCGATCGGTGACCCGATCGAGGCCGAGGCGCTGGCCCGCATCGTCGGCCGCGGCCGCGACGCCGACAAGCCCGCGCTGCTCGGCTCCGCCAAGACCAACTTCGGCCACCTGGAATCCGGCGCGGGCGCGGCGAGCCTGGCCAAGGTGCTGATGTCGTTCCAGCACAACGTGATTCCGCCGAACATCAACTACGCGGGCCCGAGCCCGTACATCCCGTTCGAGCAGGCCAACCTCAAGGTCGTCGACGAGCCCACCGAGTACCCGCGCTACAGCGGCGTCGCGACCGTCGGCATCTCCGGCTTCGGCTTCGGCGGCACCAACGCCCACGTCGTGCTCCAGGAGTACGTGCCGTCGCTGCCCGTCGTCGAGGACGTGACGGTCGAGCAGGTCGCGGCCGAGGCGATCGAGGGCGAGGAGACCACCGACGTGGTCGCCGAGGCCACCGCGATCACCGCGGCCGCCGCCGAGCCGGAGCAGCCGGTCGTCGTCGAGTGGGACGGCGAGCGCGCCGAGCCACTCCCGGTGATCATCGCCGTGTCGGCCTACCTGCCCTCGCGCCGCAAGCGCGCCGCCGCCGAACTGGCCGACTGGCTGGAGGGCCCGGGCAAGGACGTGCCGCTGGTCGATGTCGCCCGCGCGCTGGCCAAGCGCAGCCACCAGCGTTCGCGCGGTGTGGTGCTGGCCAAGACGCACGCCGAGGCCGTCACCGGCCTGCGCGCCATCGCCGAGGGCAAGCCCGGCACCGGCGTGTTCACCGCCGATTCGCCGGCGACCAACGCCCCCGTCTGGGTGATGTGCGGCTTCGGCGCGCAGCACCGCAAGATGTCCAAGCAGCTGTACAACGAGAACTCGATCTTCCGCAAGACCGTCGACGAGGTCGACGAGCTGGTGCAGGACGAGGCGGGTTACTCGATCCGCGAGATGTTCCTCGACGACGAGCAGGACTACGACGTCGGTACCTGCCAGGTCGGCATCTTCACCACCCAGCTGGGTCTGGCCGCGGTGCTGCGCGCCCACGGTGCCGAACCCGCCGCGGTGGTGGGCCATTCGATGGGTGAGGTCGCCGGCGCCTACATCGCGGGCGGTCTGAGCCTGGAAGACGCGGTGCGCGTGATCTGCGCCCGCTCGCGCCTGATGGGCGAGGGCGAGCAGATGATCACCGAGGACGACGTGCGCAATATGGCGCTGGTCGAGCTCAGCGCCCACGATGTGGCCGAGCTGCTGCCGCGCTTCCCCGACGTCGAGTGCGCGGTGTACGCCGCGCCGACCAACACCGTCATCGGCGGCCCGCGCGAGCAGGTCGAGCAGATCGTCGCCGAGGTGGAGGGCATGGGCAAGTTCGCCCGCATCCTGCCCACCCGCGGCGCGGGCCACACCTCGCAGATGGACCCGCTGCTCGGCGAGCTGGCCGCCGAACTGGCAGGCATCGAGCCGACCTCGCTGACAACGGGCCTGTACTCGACCGTGCACGAGGGCCTGTACTTCAAGCCCGGCTCCGAGCCGATCCACGACGAGCCCTACTGGGTGAAGAACATGCGCCACGCGGTGTACTTCACCAACGCGATCAAGGCCGCCGTCGACTCCGGGCACACCACGTTCCTGGAGCTGGCGCCCAATTCCGTCGCGCTGATGCAGGTGCTGGGCACCACCTTCGCCGCGGGCGTGCACGACGCGCAGCTCATCCCCACGCTCAAGCGCAAGGAGGACGAGTCCGCCGGTGTCATCGGCGCGCTCGCCCAGCTCTACGTGCACGGCCACGCCGTGAACCTGAGTTCGCTGCTGCCCGAGGGCGATTACGCCGACGTGCCGCGTACCGCGTTCGTGCGCAAGGAGTACTGGCCCAAGGTCGCCATGTCCTCGGGTCGCGGCAACACCAAGGTGCCCGGCGCGCACGTCGCCATGCCCGACGGCCGCCACGCCTGGGAGGTGCAGGCCGCCTCGGTCACCGATCTGGCCGCGCTGGTGAAAGCCGCTGCCGCGCAGGTGCTCTCCGATGTCGCCGTGTCGGTCTCGCACCCGCATGCCGCGCTGCCGAGCACCGGCACCCTGACCACCACCCTCACCCCGCATCTCGGTGGTGCGTCGGTGCAGGTGCACGCCAAGGACGCCACCGGTTTCACGCTGCTGTTCGACGCGGTCGTCACCTCCGGTGCCGCGCTGCCCGAACCCGTTGTCGCCGAGACCGTCCCGGCCGCCGTCGCCGGGCCGACCGCGGCCGAGGTGGCCGTGGCGACCAGCGACCGCTGGGACCCCAACGGCAGCGAGACCGTCGAGCAGCGGCTGTGCGTGATCGTCGCCGAGTCCATGGGCTACGCCGTCGAGGACCTCCCGATGGAGATCCCGCTGATGGAACTCGGCCTGGACTCGCTGATGGCGATGCGCATCAAGAACCGCGTCGAGTACGAGTTCGACATCCCGCAGCTACAGGTCTCGGCCGTGCGCGACGCCAGCCTCAACGAGGTCTCCAAGGTCCTGCGCTACGCGATCGAGCACCGCGACGAGGTCGCGGCGATGGCGGAGAAGCAGGCCGCGGCCAAGGCGGCAGGTGAAGACGTCGAGATCGGCGTGGACGCCGACTTCGTCGAGGCCGCGCGCGCGGCGATCGCGGCCGGTGGGGACCCGCTGGCCGCCGCCAAGGCCGCGGGCGCGGACCTGCCGTCGGAGGCCGCCGGTACCCCGGCTGCGGCCGAATCTGCTTCCACTACCTCGGACTCCGTCGCCGTGGCAGCCGATACCGCTGCCGCCGAGCCGGTTTCGACGGACGCCGCGCCTGCCGAGGTCGCGGCGGTCGTGCCGGATGTCGACTACTCGGCCCCGGCCGGGGACGAGGACAACGTTCCGCCACGTGACGCTGCCGAGCGACTCGCCTACGCGACCTGGGCCGTGGTCACCGGCACCTCGCCGGGCGGCATCTTCAACACCCTCCCGATTCTGGAGGAGGAGGTCGCCGAGAAGATGGCGGCTCGCCTCACCGAGCGGGTGGGCGCCGAGGTCACCGTCGACGACGTGCTCGACTGCGAGACCATCGAGCAGCTCTCCGAGATCGTGCGCAACTTGCAGGACAGCGGTGCCGACGTGGACGGCTTCATCCGTCCGCTGCGGGCCCGCGTCGAGGGTTCCACCGCCACCCCGGTATTCGTGTTCCACCCGGCCGGCGGCAACACCCTGGTCTACGAGCCGCTGCTCAAGCGGCTGCCCGCCGACACCCCGATGTACGGCATCGAGCGAGTCGACGGCTCGATCGAGGAGCGTGCCCGCCAGTACCTGCCCGAGCTGCGCAAGATCCAGGGCGACGGCCCGTACGTGCTGTACGGCTGGTCGCTGGGCGCGGTGCTGGCGCTGCAGGTGGGTCAGCTGCTGCGGGAGGAAGGCGCCGACGTGCGCTACGTCGGCCTGATCGACCTGGCGATGACCGTCGAGGACGAGGACAACAGCCCCGAGGAACGCGTGCGTCGCCTCGAGCGCTACCAGGCCTTCGCCAAGAAGACCTACAACGTGCCCGCCGAACTCGACCGCGACCAGATCGAGGAACTGGCGGCGGCCTCCGACGCCGAGCAGTTCTCGATGATCAGCGACCTGATCAAGCTGTCGGGCGCGAAGATCCCCGGTGGTGTGCTCGAACACCAGCGCACCTCGTGGATCGAGAACCGCGCGCTGCAGCAGGTGCGCCCCCGCAAGTACGACGGTGACGTGGTGCTCTACCTGGCCGATCGCTACCACGACGGTGCGATCGAGCTCGAGCCCCGCTTCGCCGACCGCAAGCCCAACGGCGGCTGGGACGAATACGTCCCGAACCTGGAGATCGTCCACATCCCGGGCGACCACCTGCAGATCGTCGACGAACCGCGGATCGGCCAGATCGGGGCCGACCTCGCCGCCAAGCTGGCCGCGATTTCCGCCAAGGGAGAGAAGTGAGCACTACCGCCGAAAAGCTTGTCGATCTACAGCAGCGCCTCGAGCTCGCCAAAGAGCCCGCGGGTGCGAAGGGGATCGAGAAGCGCGCGCGGAAGGGCATTCCCAGCGCCAGGGCTCGCATCGACATGTTGATGGACCCGGGCACGTTCGTCGAGATCGGTGCGCTGGTCCGCAAGCCGGGTGACCCGACCGCGCTCTACGGCGACGGTGTCGTCGTCGGGCACGGTCTGGTCGAGGGCCGCCCCGTGGCGGTGTTCTCGCACGACCAGACCGTGTACGGCGGTTCGGTCGGTGAGGCGTTCGGCCGCAAGCTGTGCGGGATCATGCAGTACGCGTCCAAGGTCGGCATCCCGCTGGTCGGTATCAACGATTCCGGTGGCGCGCGCGTGCAGGAGGCGATCAGCTCGCTGGCCTGGTACGCGTGGATGGCGACCAACCTGGAGCCGCTGTCGGGCATGGTGCCGCTGGTCTCGCTGATCCTCGGCAACTGCGCCGGTGGCGCGGTGTACGAGCCGATCTGCACCGATGTGGTGGTGGCGACCGAGTCGGCGCACATGTTCGTGACCGGCCCGAAGATCATCAAAGAGGTCACCGGCGAGGACGTCAGCCTCGAGGAGCTCGGTGGGGCGCGCACGCAGGCCGAGTACGGCAACATCCACCACGTCGCCAAGGACGAGGAGGCGGCGTTCACCTGGGTGCGCGAGTACCTGGGCTACATGCCGAGCAGCTGCCAGGAACTGCCGCCGGTGGTGAATCCCGGCCTGGAGCCGGAGATCACCGACTCCGACCGCGAGCTGAACACGCTCATGCCGGACTCGGACAACGCCGGCTACGACATGCACGACATCCTGCTGCGCATCTTCGACGACGGTGAGTTCAAGGAGATCAGCGCCGAGACCGGCCAGAACATCATCACCGGTTTCTCCCGCGTCGACGGCAACACCGTCGGTGTCGTCGCCAACCAGCCGCTGGCCTCGGCCGGCGCCTTGGACGCGCGCGCGTCCGACAAGGCCTCGCATTTCGTGCGCCTGTGCGACGCGTTCGAGATCCCGCTGATCTTCGTCGTCGACACCCCCGGCTTCCTGCCGGGCGTCGAGCAGGAGAAGGTCGGCGTGATCAAGCGCGGCGGCCGCTTCCTGTTCTCCTACGTGGAGGCCTCGGTCCCCAAGATCACCCTGGTGGTCCGCAAGTCCTACGGCGGCGGCTACGCGGTGATGGGCTCCAAGCAGCTCGGCGCCGACATCAACCTGGCCTGGCCGACGGCCCGCCTCGCGGTCATGGGCGCCGAGGGCGCCGTCAGCCTGCTCGGCGCCGCCCAGATCGCGGCCGCCCCCGAGGACCAGCGCGCCGCCATCCGCCAGAACCTGATCGACTTCTACAACGCCAATATCGCCACCCCCTGGGTAGCCGCCGAACGCGGTTTCATCGACGCGGTCATCGAACCGGCCACCACCCGCCTCGAGATCCGCCGAGCCCTGAAGCTACTCCAGGACAAGAAGATCCAGCGCAACCCCCGCAAGCACCACGTCCTGCCCCTGTAGTACCTGCCAGCCCGCCGAGCCAGTGGAAGTGTCGACCGGACCCGTGCGATCAGATCGCGCCGAGGTCGATCTCCACGGGGAACGGAGCCGAGACCTTGACGACGCCCGTGAACATGTCACCGGTCCGATAGGCCATGGTCGCCGGGTCGAGGACGTAGGTGTAGACCAGCGGGACACCGGTCGCTGCTTGTTCGATCCGCCAGTAGAAGGCGATGCCGGCCCTGGCGTACTGGTCGACCTTCACAATCCGGTCGGTGGTCTCCGAACCGGGCGAGACGACTTCCGCGACGAGCAGCACATGTTCGGGGCGGGTAGGGGTGAGGTCGATGGTGTCCGCGCGATAGACCACGACGTCCGGGCGGCGATTGGTGAGCGGAACATCTTGGAGCCGGACGTCGAAGTCGATGTCGGCGTTCCAGTCCGGTCCGGATGCGGCATCCAGCGCATTCGCCAGCATCCGGGCCAACCGGTTGTGGCGCTTCGACGCGCTCGGGTTCACAACGACCATCCCGTCGACGATCTCGATACCCGCACTCTGCTCCTCGGACCAGGAGTCGTACTCCGCTGCCGTGATCTGCTGATGCATCCACGCGGGCAGCGCTGTCTCGGCAGTCATCACGCGCTCCTCCCGGACACTATCGGTGCGGGCTCGACCCGCTGGACACAGTTTACTCGAGCGCGCTGTTCCTCGATGTAGGTCCGAGTGCTCACTGGCTGCGCCGTCACGGTTGTCATACGGGTCGGGGCCGCCCTCGTCGTTGACGATGGCGGCCCGACTCGACGTCGAAAGATCAGGCGACGGTGGCGGATTCGATGATGACGTCGTCGACCGGGACGTCCTGGTGGGGGCCCGCGTTGCCGGTGGAGACGGCGGCGATCTTGTCGACGACCTCGGTGCCCTCGGCGACCTTGCCGAAGACGGCGTAGCCCCAGCCCTGGCCCTGCGGGGCGGTGTGGTTGAGGAAGGCGTTGTCGGAGACGTTGATGAAGAACTGGGCGGTGGCCGAGTGCGGGTCGTTGGTGCGGGCCATCGCGACGGTGTACTTGTCGTTCTTGAGGCCGTTGGTGGCCTCGTTCTGGATCGGCGCCTGCGTGGGCTTCTGCTTCAGGCCGGGCTCGAACCCGCCGCCCTGCACCATGAAACCGGGGATGACGCGGTGGAACACGGTGCCGTTGTAGTGGCCGGCGTTCACATAGTTCACGAAGTTGGCGACCGTGTTCGGCGCGGCCTGGTCGTCCAACTCGAGCACGATCTGTCCGTAGTTGGTTTCGAGATTCACCTTGGTCATGCCGTCGAGTCTAGGGAGGGGAGGGGTCGGGAAGAGACCGGGGTCCGAACCACCGCGGGCCGGTGGCGAAATCGCGGCCGGGCGCCCGGTGGGCGGCACCCGGCGCGAATATTGCCTAGGATGTGTGGGGAACCCGCGTGCGAGTGCGAGACGCACGCGGGTTCCTTTTATACACATCCGGGTAATTCACCGAATTCGAGCCGACCGGCCGGTCGATTCGAATTCACCCCGGAATTATCAGGGGCCGACCGTGATCGGCACCGACGGGGTGGTGGTGTTGGTGACCTTGTAGACACCGGTCACCGACCCCGTTGTCGCGCTGGTCGGGCAGCCGAAGCCACCGGTCACCTTGATGGGGGCCGGGGAATTCGTGGCCTGCACCGTCGACGGGTTGCCGTTGGTCCAGGTGCCCGCGAGCGCGGCGGGCGCGGTGGGCGCGACG
Source organism: Nocardia sp. NPDC087230 (assembly GCF_044744725.1). Lineage (NCBI taxonomy): Bacteria > Bacillati > Actinomycetota > Actinomycetes > Mycobacteriales > Nocardiaceae > Nocardia > Nocardia sp. NPDC087230. The sequence goes on along the minus strand of NZ_JBIUYV010000002.1, from coordinate 827,289 downwards.
ACCACCTTGCACGACGCCAGACCGCTGGTCTGGATGACCATGCCACCGGTCGGGACGTTGATCGAGCCCGCGATCGGCGACCCGTTCTGGCCCGTGATCGACCAGCTGCCGCTCGTCGTCACGGTCGCGCTGACGCCCCACATGCTGGTCGAGCAGCCGGTGAAGCTGGGCGCGCTGATCGGCACGGTGACCGGGCCGCTCGGGTTGGTGTTGCCCGGCGCGGCCGGCACGGTGCCGGTCGCGGTCGAGGTCGTACAGGTGATCGTGACGCCACCCGCCACGGCCTTGACCACACCCTGGTTGGTGGCCTGGACCGCGGCGCCGGCCGGGCTGACCGTCGTCGAGGCCTGGGCCGCGGCGGGGCCGATGCCCAGCGACGCGGCCGCGATCGCGCACCCGGCGGTCGCCACTGCGGTGCGTGCGAAGAAGTTGCTGTGGAACATGCGTACTCCTTGGTGAATTCGACATCTCCGGGATGTGAAGATGTCGTGTTCAAGAGTACGAAGGCCGTAATTCTGTAGCGCGTAATTCGGGACTACCATTTCATTCGGGAACCTTCGCGTTTCGGCCTCCGGGAAATCGCCCCGCATTTAAAATGTGGGACCTGTTACCGTCTGTAACAGTTACCCCTTTTCGTAGCTATATGCACCGTGCACACTGGTACCATCGAAAAACTCCTGTGCCGCACCCGCTCGACGGTTGGCCGCCTCGCCCGGACCTGGATCGATAGCGGATTCGCATAGCGGCGAAACCTCCGGCCGGGTGGCGCGAGCCCGTCGGCGCCGGCGGTCGGCGCACGTCGCATGCTTAATGAAACGCTTGAGCTTCACACCATAGCGCGGTCCATGTCCGACGGCATGGCGTGCGACCCCTCACAACCACCCTGGTGCGGATACCATGGCGAACCGTGCCAGACGCCGCAACAGCTGTTCTCACCAAGCCACCTGCCGAACCGGTGGCGTCCCCGAAGGACTTCCGGATCGCGCGATGGATCGCGCTCGTCGCCGGAATCCTCGGCGCCCTCTTCGCGGTGGCGACGCCGTTCCTGCCGGTCACCCAGACGACCGCGCAGCTGAACTGGCCGCAGAACGGCAAGCTCGGCAATATCCAGGCACCGCTGATGTCGCAGGTGCCGATCGACCTGAACGCCACCATCCCGTGCGCGGCGGTCGCGACGCTGCCCGCGCAGGGCGGCATGCTGCTGGCCACCGCGCCGCCGCAGGGCGACCGGGCCGCGCTCGAGGCGCTGTTCGTCCGCGTCTCCGACACCTCCGTCGACGTGGTCGACCGCAACGCGGTGGTCGCCTCGGCGGACCGCGCGGCGATGGACGGCTGCTCGGCGATCGTCATCAGCTCCGATCAGAACCGCACCACGGCCGAGTTCACGGGCCTGACCAAGGAGATCGAGCGGCCGATCCCCGGTCAGCCCGGCGCGGTCGAGACCGTGCAGGTGCCGGTGCAGGGTCAGCTCGCCGGTGATCTGCGGCCGCAGATCGTCGGGGTGTTCTCCGATCTCAAGGGCGAGGTCCCGCCGGGACTGTCGCTGACCTCGACGATCGACTCGCGCTTCTCCTCCAGCCCGTCGGTGATCAAGCTGGTCGCGATCATCGCCGCCGTGCTGTGCACCCTGCTGGCGCTGGGCGCGCTGGCCGCGCTCGACGGCAGCGACGGGCGCGGGCACCGCCGGTTCCTGCCGAAGAACTGGCTGAAGCCGACCTGGGCCGACGGCGCGGTCATCGGCACGCTGCTGGTCTGGCATTTCGTCGGCGCCAACACCTCCGACGACGGCTACATCCTGTCGATGGTGCGAGTGGCCCCCGACGCGGGCTACACGGCCAACTACTTCCGCTGGTACGGCGTCCCCGAGGCGCCGTTCGGCTGGTACTACTACGTCATCCAGGTCTTCGCCGAGATCTCCACGGCGAGCCCGTGGGTGCGCCTGCCCGCGCTGCTGTGCGGAATCCTGTGCTGGATGGTCATCAGCCGCGAGGTGGTGCCCCGCCTCGGCAACGCGGTGAAGCGCTCGCAGGTGGCGCTGTGGACCGGCGGCCTGGTGTTCCTGGCGTTCTGGCTGCCGTTCGACAACGGCCTGCGCTCGGAGCCGATCGTCGCCCTCGGCGCGCTGCTCACCTGGGTCTCCATCGAGCGCGCCATCGCCACCGGCAGGCTGCTGCCCGCCGGGATCGCGGTGCTGATCGCGGCCTTCACCCTGGCCGCGGCCCCGACCGGCCTGATGTGTGTGGCCGCGCTGCTGGCCGGCATCCGGCCGCTGGTGCGGATCATCGTGCGCAGGCACCGGCAGTTCGGCACGCTGCCGCTGCTGGCCCCGATCGCGTCGGCGGGTCTGCTGGTGCTGGTCGTGGTCTACGGCGACCAGACCTTCGCCGGCATCCAGGAGGCCAACCGGGTGCGCCAGGCCACCGGCCCGAACCTGGCCTGGTACGAGGACTACCTGCGCTACTACTACATGTTCGTCGAGACCGTCGACGGCTCGCTGGCCCGGCGCTTCGCCTTCCTGGTGATGCTGCTGTGCCTGTTCACCACGCTGCTGGTGCTGCTGCGCCGCCGTCAGGTGCCCGGTATCGCGTCGGGTCCGACCTGGCGGCTGATGGGGATCGTCTTCGGCACGATCTTCTTCATGATGTTCAACCCGACGAAGTGGACCCACCACTTCGGCGCCTACGCGGGCATCGCGGGTTCGCTGGCCGCGGTCACGGCGGTGGCCGTCTCGCAGAGCGCGCTGCGCTCACGCAAGAACCGGGCGATCTTCCTGGCCGGGTTGCTGTTCGTGCTCGCGCTGTCGTTCTCGGGCATCAACGGCTACTGGTATGTCTCCAGCTACGGCGTGCCGTGGTTCGACAAGACCATCTCGCTGCGCGGGATCAACTCCAACACGGTGATGCTGATCCTGTTCGGTGTGGCCTTGGCGCTGGTCGGCTGGTACGCCCTGCGCGAGGACTACGTGAAACCGCAGCCGTCGGCGAAGACCGTGCGGGGCAGGCGGATCCGCAAGTTCGCCGCCATCCCGCTGACCGTCGTGGTCGGGCTGATGGTGCTGTTCGAGGTGCTGTCGCTGGTCAAGGGCGCCACCCAGCAGTACCCGGCGTACTCGCTGGCCCGCTCCAACATCGACGCGCTGGGCGGCAACGCCTGCGGCCTGGCCAACGATGTGCTCGTCGAGTCCGACCCGAACAGCGGCAGACTCGATCCGATCGTCGATCCGGCCACGCCGCTCACCGACCCGAACGATCCGCTGGCCGGAACCGGCTCGGTCGGCTTCACGCCCAACGGCGTGCCGAGCGATCTGTCCGCGGACGCGGTCGAGGTGAAGCCGGGCACCGGCAACACCAGCAACCAGTCGGTCGGCGCGGCCTTCGCCGAAGGCGAGAGCGCGGGCACCGGCGGCGGTGAGGGCGCGCGGGGCGTCAACGGGTCGACCGTGGCCCTGCCGTTCGGGCTCGACCCGGCGCGGACCCCGATCCTCGGCTCCTACCAGGAGGGCGTGCAGCAGCCCGCGCACCTGGAGTCGTCCTGGTACGGGCTGCCGGCCCGGTCCGACGACTCGCCGCTGGTCGTGATCTCCGCGGCGGGCCGCATCGCCTCCAAGGACGACACCGGCGCCGACAAGTACGGTCAGTCGCTGCTCGTGGAGTACGGCACCCGCAACCCGGACGGCAGCGTCGCCACGCTGGGCACCTACCTGCCCCGCGATATCGGCCCGTTCCCGTCCTGGCGCAACCTGCGCGTCCCGCTGGCCGACCTGCCCGCCGAGGCGAACGCGGTCCGCATCATGGCCAACGACCCGATCCTGATCGGTGACCAGTGGCTGGCGTTCACCCCGCCGCGGGTGCCCAAGCTGCAGACCCTGGACACCTTCATCGGCCGCACCCAACCGGTGCTGCTGGACTGGGCCGTCGGCCTGCAGTTCCCGTGCCAGCGGCCGTTCGCGCACAAGAACGGCGTCGCCGAGGTGCCGAACTACCGCATCCTGCCGGATCGCCCGCTGGCGATCTCCTCCACCGATACCTGGCAGGCCGAGGAGTTCGGTGGCCCGCTCGGCTTCTCGCAGATGCTGGCGAGCCGGGTGACAATCCCGACCTACCTGAAGGACGACTGGGCGCGGGACTGGGGCTCGCTGGAGCGTTACGACCAGTACCTCAAGGCCGAGCCCGCGCAGCTGAAGACGGGCACCGAGACCCGCGACGGCCTGTGGACGCCGGGACCGCTGCGCGTGTTCTGATCGACGCCGGACAGTAGGAAGGCGCGGACCCACTCGGTGGGGCCGCGCCTTCTGTCGTTGGCGGGGTAGCAGGAGTCAGACGTTGAGCATGCGACGGTTGAGGTCGCGACGTAATACCTCTTGCGAAGGCAATCTATCCAGCACCCGCATCACAGCCGGTCGTAGTTCCTTTTTCTCGTCATCGCTGAGCAGCTCGACGAGATCTCGCAGATCCATGTCATCGAAGGCTCCTGTCATACCCAACAGGGTACGTGCTCAAACCAGGGGACGGAGGGCATTCGGCAGGCATTTACAGGCGTTTCACGTACACGAAACGCTAACGGCCGCTACGATTTTCGCGCCGTACATGCGTATACGCCCGGTCACTGCCCTTCCGCTGGCACAGTCACACTCGCCCGTCCGCGTGGCCCCTACTGCGCGCGGATCGCCGGCTCCTTCGCCCGTCCCGACTGGTTCACGACCGTCACCGAGATCTCGGCGGGCGGCGCGGGCTGGTAGGGGGTGAAGCGCTCCAGTGCGCCCCAGTCCCGGCCGAGGTCGTGGTCGAGATAGGTGGGGACGGTCTCGGCCTTCAGCAGCAATCCTGTCCACCCGAGCGGGCCGCCGCCGATGTCGTCCTGCCAGGCGTTGGAGGCGTCGGAGCCGACCCGGTCGGGCAGGATCCGCCACTGCGGTGCCTCGGCGACGCCGTCGTGGTGATCGAAGGGCCGCTGGCAGGGGAAGGCCAGGCCGACGTGCCAGTCCAGCAGCACCGGGTCGGTCTCGCCGACCACCGATTGCAGCGTCGCCAGCTTCGGCAGCCGGGGCGGCGTCACGGCCAGCCACTGCTTCTGGGTGATGTCGTTGTCGGCGGCGACCAGGCGCACCGCGTTCACGCCGGCGGGCAGCTGATCCAGCGGCACGCGCAGGTTGCGCCAGGACGGCGCGGGGCCGATGTCCATCGGCGCGACCGAGCCGGTCATCGTGACACTGCCGTCGGCGGCGCGCGTGCCGTATTCCAGGCGCAGGTCTTGGCCGTAGTGCACGACGCCGTCGGTGTCGACGTAGCGGATGCGCCCGGCCGCGGTGACGACGAGTGCCTGGTAGGCCGGGTCGTCCCGGACGGTGTCGAGGTCGAGGCGGTACCACTGCGAGGTCAGCTTGGCCTGCTGCTGCACGCCGTCCTGATAGGAGCCGAGGACGGGCGTGCGCGCGGGGTCGAGGCCGAACGGCAGCGCGACGGTGCTGCCGTTGATGCCCGATTCGGTGCTCGTCCCGCCGCCGGTGCCCGCGCCGGTGGTGTTGGTGGTCTTGTTCGCGGAGTCCTTGTCGACCGAGTTCGCCCCGCCGACCACGGTCTCGTCGGCGTCGGCGGTGAGGTCGGCGGCGACGCCGTTGGGGGTGAAGCCGGTGGATTCGGCGCTCAGGCCGTCGGCGGGGGCGCCGGTGTAGGGGGTGAGCAGCGAATCGGCGGTGTTCGTCTCCACCAGGACGTCGTTGGCGAGTCCGCAGGTGTCCCCGGCCAGCGACTCGATGTTCGACTTGGCGATCGAGTAGGCGGGGTACTGGGTGAGCGCGCCCTTGGCCATCGAGGCCACCTCGAACAGCACCAGCAGCGCGGCCGCGATGGTCAGCGGCATGGTGGCCAACCGGTCGAAGCGGTTCGGCGCCGACGGCGTGCGGTAGGGATCGCGCAGATGGAAGTAGAGCGCGACCAGCAGCGCCAGCACGGCGAGTCCGAGGAACAGCGTCGAGATGCCCTTGCCCGCCACCAGCGGCGCCTTGTCCCAGAACGGCACGCCGTAGCTGGAGACGTACCACCAGCCGTTGGACCCGGTGAAGGTCATCGCGAGCAGGAACAGCACCGCCGCGGTGAACAGCGCGCGATTGCGTGGCGCGCGGATGCCGTTGGCGCCCACCGCGACCGCGGCCAGCGCGGCCAGCGACCCGGCCAGCCCGGCGTACACGCCGAAGTGGTGGGTCCACTTGGTCGGCGTCCATATCATCAGCAGCAGCGCGCCGAAGACGATGCCGAGGATGCGCACCGACGGCCCGCGCGAGGTGCCGGGGATGCGGCCCTTGCGCAGCACCTGCAGGACGCACACGAGCAGGCACAGCAGCAGCACCAGCACGCCGAAACGGCGCGCCAGCGAGCCGTCGGGGGAGAGCATGAACAGCGAGTCCCAGCGGGTGCGCTCGTCGAACCAGGCCACGTTGGGGCCGACGAGCGTGCGGACCCGGGTGGCCTCCATGACGGTGGCGAGGGTCTGGTCGGCGAAGACCACGATCAGGACCAGCGTGCCCGCCGCCAGTCCCGGCGCGAGCAGGGCGGCGTAGCGGAAGAACGTGGTCGCCGGCGACAGTCGAGGACGCTCGCTGTTCGTGGTGCTCGCGTCGGCGGGATCGGCGTCCGCCGCGTGCGCGTCGGCGGCGATCCGGCGCGGGCGCACGCCCTGGGCGCGCTTGATGATGATCTGCATGACCGGCCTGGTCCCCGCGATGAGCGCGGCGATGCAGATCAACCCGGTCGGCCCGGCGGCCAGCGAGAACGCGGCGACCAGGATCGCCAGCGCCGCGGGCAGCAGCCGGGCGGTGGCGATGGCGCGTTCGATCAGGCACCAGGTGAGCAGCGCGCCCGCCGCGATCAGCGGCTCGGGGCGCAGTCCGTTGTCGTAGGGCAGCCAGAACGCCAGGAACACCAGCCCGGCCGTCCACAGCGCCACCTTGTCGCGGCGCACCCGGGCGCCCAGGCGCGGCAGCACTTCCCGGCTGATCACCGCCCAGCACACCAGGCCGGCGGCGAGGGCGGGCAGGCGCATCCAGGGGCTGGCGTCGGAGACCTTGGTCATCCAGGCCAGCAACTCGTAGGACCAGCCGAACGGGGCCTCGGGGACGCCGAACCAGCGGTAGTAGTTGGCCATGTAGCCCGACGGGCCCGACGCGCGGGCCATGTTCAGGATGTAGCCGTCGTCGGAGGTGTTGGCGCCGATGACATGCCAGCCCAGCAGCGTCACGACCACGACGATGTCGGTCGGCGTGATCCGCCACCAGTGCCGAGGCAGGAACCGGCGCGCGCGCCTGCCGTCGGTGGTGTCGAGCAGATGCAGCGCGATCAGCGCGAGGACGGTGAGGACCGCGGCGGCGATCATCGTCACCAGCTTGAGCGTGGTCGGCGTGGAGGTGAAGCGGGAATCGATGTCGGCGTGCACGCGGGCGCCGCTGAGCGCGGCGGCGTCGAGATCGGTGAAGACGCCGACGATCTGGGGCCGCTTGTCGACGGTGACGGTGTTGCGGAACGGGCTGCCGTCCTGGCGCGTCACCCCGGTGAACTCGACCGTGGTGGCCGCGATGGTGGAGGTGATGGTGATCCGGTCGCAGTTCGCGATCTCGGTGACCGGCGCCGAGAGCATCGGCACGTCGCGCGCCTGCACCCCGAGCACCCCGTCGCGCACGGCGACGGTGAGGCCTCGCGAGGTCTGGCCGGAGGCCGCCGGGATGGTGCCGACCAGCGTCGTGGTCCCGGTCTCGGGCAGGTCGCGCAACATCGTGCACGGCAGCTGCGCGTCGAGCTGCTGCGGCACATACGACACCAGCGGTGCCTCGACACTGGTCGCGCCGGGTTGCGGCCAGTCCAGGCTCGCGCGGTCCTGGCGCACCGGCAGCAGCGGCGTCAGCAGGGCAAGCACGAAACCGAGGAGCCCGCAGACGAGGGCGACCATGCGGTATCGGGTGAACGCTCGTTCAGATCGCAGCACGGGGGTTGATGCTAGCCATCGAACCTGTGCGCGACTCGGCGCCGCGGCACAACGGGGCTCAGCCCGTCCGGCGGTCGCTCCAATCGAGCTGCGTGCGGGCCCAATCGGGGATCTCTGCGGCGGGGCGCGGGAAAGCGTCGAACTCGTGCCGCAGGTCCTCCTCGGAGACCTCCGGCATCCAGTCCGCGACGGTGCCGGTGGCGAAGGTGGCCTTGTAGCGGGTGGGCCCGGCGATGAAGATCTCGGCGCTGAGCCAGGTGCCGACGCTCGGGTCGTAGGACATGCGCTTGTGATCGATCAGGTACTCGAGCACCTCGGCCGGCGGCACCATGTTGGTGACCGATCCGTCGCGCTCCTTGACCTGCACGCCCGCCACGGCCTGCTCGCCGACCTGCAACGACCACAGCAGCGCGAACTTCTGGCCCGGCGCGAGCATCGCGATCGCGGCGTCGACGACCGTCTGTTCGATCTCGCCGAGCGTGGCCAGCTGTTCGCGGGGCGCCGGCTCGGGTTCTTGACGGTGCGGACGTGTCAGCAAGAGATCGATCCGCTCGGGTCTGCTGAGCGTCATAGCTATACCTCTGCATCCGTACCGATCAGCACTACCAAAACTGATTTCGGTCGGCCGAACTTCCAACATTTCGCAGCGTACCCGCCCCGCGACACGAACCGTGCGGTTTGTTGACACTGACCGGACATATTGTGGTCTATCGCGTTCCCGCATACCAGTAGCTACCGGGTGTCGATCAACACAACAGCCGGTTGTGTGCTTCTGACCAGCGCGTTCAGGCCGCGGAAGCGCGCAGCGCGAACCAACCGTCCAGTGGGTCCGCGAATCCGTGATAGACGAGCGGGATGCGTTGATCGATCCCGAAGTACCGATAGACCGCCGCCATCGCCTGGCGCACCGAATGCGCCTGGAAATCATCGATGCGGCGCGGGCCGATGCGGTGCTCGGGCAGCAGCTCCAGCCGGACCAGCTCCGCCGGATCGTCCACGTCCAGGCCCCACGGCTGCGGTTCCTCGATGAGATGGTCGTGCAGGACGGTGCGCGCGGTCGGCGGATCGTGGCGCGGGCCCGCGAAGGCGACGCGCTCGATGTGGGCGAGGCCGCGGGTGCTCAGCGGCGTGCGGACGGCTTCGATCAGCTCGATCAGTTCGGTGTCGGGTTTCGGCTCCGGTATTCGTCCCGCGACCGGGGCCTGTTCGAGCAGGTGCAGCATCTGCCCGCCGCGGACCAGGGGCTCGGGCACCACGAAGAAGCTGATGCTCGGGCAGGAGCAGTTCAGGCCGGTGAGGCACACCCTCGTGTGCAACGGATCGGACATACGTCCTCCTCCGGTAGCGGGTCGCCGAGACCCGTGACGTGCAGGATCGAAGATTCCAACGCCATCCGCCGTGGTGCTCGCCCGCCGGCGGCGACCGTGCCGCACCAGTCAGTGTAGTGCTGTCGAGCGGCCTCGACACCGGGTTGCGGCAGAACGGAAACGATCCGTCCGGCCGGTCACGGCGGCGTGGACTCGGTATAGCGGCGGGCCAGGGTGCGCAGGTGCGCGACCAGTTCGGGTGGACCGTCGACGCGGAAATCCATCATCAGCATGCTCAGGTAGATCGCGATCGTCTCCATCGCGTCGGCGCCGGTGTGCAGCAGGCAGGTGCGCGCGTCGATCGGTTCCACCACCCCGACCGCGGGATTGATCCGGGCGATGACGGTCTCGGCGGGCGCGAGGACCGTCACGCGCGCGTGCACCCGCCAGCCGGTGGTCGCGATGTGGCGCATGACGAAGGCGACCAGGTCGTCATCGGGCAGCCTGCGGGGGGCGAACACCCGGCTACCCGGGCTCGCACGGGTGATCCGGGCGGCCGGAATCGCCTCCCAGGCATGGGTTCTCATGCTGTAGGCGACCAGGTACCAGCGGCGTTGCCAGTTGATCAGGCGATACGGCTCCAGTTCGACGCCGTCGTCGACGGTGACCGCGGTGGTGCGGCGCACCGCGTCGGCCAGGGTGGTGAGGATGCCTGCCGCAACCGGGGCGTCGGGCTCGCGGGAGCCGGTGGTGGCCGGGCCGATCTCGGTGGCCTCGTGCAGTGCGGAGACCTTGCGCTGCAAGCGTTTCGGCAGGATCTGCTCTATCTTGCGCAGGGCCCTCGCGAGCTGGTCGCCCAGATCGGAGACGGCGAGCGCGCCGTCGGCGGCCACGGCGATCGACAGGGCGACGGCGACCGCTTCCTCGTCGTCGAGCAGCAGCGGCGGCATGGTGGCGCCGCGGCCCAGCCGGTAGCCGCCGATCGCGCCGCGTTCGGCGTGCACGGGGTAGCCGAGCTCGCGCAGTCGGGCGATGTCGTTGCGGACGGTGCGTTCGGTGATGTCGAGGCGTTCGGCGAGTTCGCGCCCGGTGTAGGCGCGGTCCTGGAGCAGGGCGAGCAGACGCAGGACGCGGGGTGTCGTCGCGGCCATTCCCACCTCGTCGGAAGTCGTGGAGAAATTAGGAAAGAAACGAGCCTAATAGGTTTCTAGGCTGGAGTCATCACCGAGAAGGAAGGCTTCATCATGAACAGCACCGCAGCCCTCGAGACCGTCTGGCGCGACGTGGTCGCCACCTCCTACCAGGCCCTGAGCGACGTCGTCGCCGGCGTGGGCGCCGACCAGTGGGACCTGCCGACCCCGTGCTCGGAATGGACCGTCGCCCAGGTCGTCCAGCACGCGGCGGGCGACCAGCTCGCCTACGCCGCCGCCCTCGGCGTCGGTCCCGGCCCGAGCTACAACCCCTTCGACCCGTCCGGCACCATCGACGGTTCCGCCATCGAGCTGGTCCGCGCGGCCGTCGACGAGACCGCCGCCGCCTGGGCCACCGTCGCCGACGACACCGCGACCGTCCCCACCCCGCTCCCGCACGGCGAGCTGCCCACCCCGGTCGCCGCCACCCTGGCCGCCCTCGACGCCGCCGTGCACGCCTGGGACATCGCCGTGGCCACCGGCCGGCCGTCCCCGCTCACCGCCGACCTGGCCACCCACCTGCTGACCGCGGCCCGCACCGTCCACGCGGCTCCCGGCAGCGGCGACGACGCCGAGATCATCGAACCCCTGCGCCAGTGGGGCGCCTACGCCCCCATCGTCGAGACCACTTCCACAGGCCCGATCGACGACCTGCTGCACTACCTCGGCCGCCCCACCGCCTGAGCGACGAGCGGTGTGCGTGCTGCAGAGTGTGTACCGCGTGCCCCGCCCGCAGGTAGCCGCGCTGACCCGTGCGGCGGATCGAGCCAGGGATCAGCGGCGGACGGTGATCAGGGTGAAGGGGCCGATGTCGGTGGTGGTGAAGGCGGGGTCGGTGAAGAGGGTCTTCGGGAAGGCGACCGTGTAGCGCTTGACGTTCGGGTCGTTGGGGTAGACGTCCTCGGCGAGGCGCAGGGTGTAGGTGTCGCCGTCGCGGCGGAAGAGGAAGGCGTCGGGGGCGCGCCAGGGTGCGGTGGCCATGGCGTCGAGGAGGGCGGGGGACGAGTCGAGTTTGCTCCAGGCGGCGATGGTGGCGGCGCGGGCCTTGAAGTCCGACAGCGGGTTCGCGTAGTGCGAGGTGAGGGCCTGGAAGCCGAAGTAGGGGTAGAAGGCGAGGAAGCTGGTGTCGGCGGTGAGGACGACGGATTCGTCACGGGGACGGCCGGTCCGAGCCAACAGGGCTTCGTCCACGGCGTGGTAGTAGGCCACGGCCGAGGGCTTGCGCTTGTCGGCCCGCTCGCCGAAAGTGCCGTCGGCGGTGGGGGTATCGGTGGGCACGGTATCGGTGTAGGCGGTGTCGATCTCGTGGGTGAGCACGGTCGGGATGTGCTGGGCGAAGGCCAGCGCGCCCAGCACGGCGAGCACACCGGCCGCGATCCGCGCCGGCGCCGGCTCGTGCAGCGCCCGGTAGATCACCCCGGCGAGCTCGACGAACCCGAAGACGCCCGCCGCGGCGAGGACCGCGAGCAGCACCGGCTCCAGCCGGAACGAGAGCAGCGTCGTCCCCGCCGCGGTCGCCGCCATCGACAGCAGGGTCCACAGATAGATCGCCAGCACGCCGAGCCCCAGCGCCTGCGCCCGCCGCGACGAACCGGCCCGCAGCACCAGCCACAGCGTCCCGAGCAGGCACAGCGCACCTCGCAGCGAGAACTCCAGCATGGGGAACGCCAGCTCGGCGCCCGACTGCGGCAGATAGTGGAAGGCGTTGCCGGACGGCAGCTTCGCGCCCGACAGCATTTTCAGCAGGTAGGGCGCCCACACCACCAGCGCGAGCACCACGGCGATCGCGCCCATGGCGACCAGCTTGGTCAGCGGCGCGATCGCCGCCCGCCACGGCGCCGGGCCGCCGACCGCGCGCGGACCGCCGACCCTGGGACGCAGGTCTTCGCGCCGCGTGTACACCGCGACACCCGCCGCCACCACGGCCATCAGCACCACGGTGAACGCCGCGATCGCCAGGTACAGCGTGTAGAAACAGGCGGCGACGCCGAGGAACAGCCCGGTGCCGAGCACCGCGCCCCAGCCACCCGAGGATCGGTGCAGCGCACCCCAGGCCAGCACCAGCACGGGCGGAAGGAACACCACCAGTACCGCCCCGTACGCCTCGGGCGAGGCGTACGCCAGCGTCATCGCGGTCACGGCCGCCGCGGCGCCCACCGCGAGATCGGCGCGCACCAACTGGGTCCACAGCACCAGCGCCACCGCCGCGGCGATCGCGAGCAGCCCGATCGCGTACGGCTTGAACACTTCCCAGCCGTCCATCCCGAGCACGTTGCCCACCCGGCCACCGATCCAGAACCACCCGGCCGGATAGAAGGGCGGGATGTCCACATAGGTCATATCCCGCAGCGCGGCGCTGTCGGTGAGCCGGGTCAGGTACTCGGTGCGGAACTCCTGATCCACCGAGACACCGAACAGGTAGAGCTTGGTCGCCGCCAGCGGCATCCCGAGCGTCACCGTCACGAAGCTCGAGATACCCACCCAGGAAGCCAGTTTCGCGACCACCGGCCACTTACGCAGCCGGATCAGCAGCACCGAGACGACGAGCAGCGCGACCGCGACGACCTGCCCGACGGTCGTCAGCGCCCGAGTCACGTTGGAGGAGTTGAACGCAGGCCACTGCACCGCCGAGAAGGCGTACAGGCCGACCGCCGCGACGACGAGCGCCACCAGCGCCGCCGTCGCGCCCTCGACGAGCCCTGACCCGATCCTGCGCCCCGTCCGCACCTCATCGTTGGTCGTCATCGGCGCGCAATCCTCCGGCTCCACTGGGCTCCACGGTCCGGGCCAGCCTAGTGGAGTCGGCCCGGTCGGTCGGCTCGGCCGACGACGGATCCGAGCCGGGCACGGCGTAGTCGGTGAACGAGAACTGCCGCACCCTCGGAGAGGATGCGGCAGTTCAGGACGAGCGGTGGATCAGATCGGCAGCTTGCGGAAGATCGGGCGCGGCACGTGGCGCAGCGCCGACATCAGGAAGCGGGCCTCGCCGGGCGCCCAGACGATCTCGGTGCCCTTCTCGGAGGCGGCGACGGCGAGCCGGGCCACGTCCTCGGGATCGACCGTGAGCGGGGCTTCCTTGGAGCCGGTGGCCTCCCAGTGCGCCTTCGTCGCCGAGGTGCGCACCTGCATCGGCCGCACCACGGTGACGCGCGGACCGTGCGGGCGCAGCGCCTCGCCGAGGCCGAGGTAGAAGCCGTCCAGGCCGGCCTTGGTCGAGCCGTAGACGAAGTTGGAGCGACGGACGCGCTCACCGGCCACCGAGGACATCACGATGAACCGGCCGTGGCCCTGCGCCTTGAACTTGTCGCCGACCAGCACGCCCACCGAGACACCGGCGGTGTAGTTGATGCCGACGGTCATGACCGCCTTGCGCTGGTTCTGCCACAGCTCCTCGGCGTCGCCGAGCACCCCGAACGCCACGATGGCGACGTCGACGTCACCCGCGGCGAACGCCTGGTCGACGACCTTCGGGTGCGACTCGGTGTCGAGCGCGTCGAAGTCGATGACGTCGACCTGGGTCGCGCCCGCCGCCTTCAGCGTGGCGACCGCGCCCTCGAGCAGCGGATCGCCGGGCAGGTTGGCCAGCACGACCCGGGCCGGGCCCTTGCGCAGGTACTCGGCGCAGATCGCGAGACCGATCTCGGAGGTGCCGCCGAACAGCAGGATGGTCTGCGGGTTGCCAACTGCGTTGATCACTGGAGCTCCAGCCTCCTGGCCATATCGGACATGAACACGCCGGTCGGGTCGACGCTGCGGCGGACCTTGATCCACTCGTCGATCCGCGGGTACATCTTGTGGAACGACTCGGCGCTGGTCCGCGAGTCCTTGGCGGTGTAGAGCCGGCCGCCGAACTCGAGCACCCGCCGGTCCAGATCGCTGACGAACTCGTTGAGCCCGCGCGAGATCGGGAAGTCGACGCAGATGTTCCAGCCCTCCATGGGGAAGCTCAACGGCGCCTGGTTGCCCGGGCCGAACAGCTTGAACACATTGAGGAAGGAATAGAAGCCGGAGCCCTGGATGTCGATGATGATCCGCTTGAACTCCTCGACCGACTCCGGCGGCACCACGAACTGGTACTGCAGGAAGCCGTTGGAGCCGTAGCCACGGTTCCACTCACCCAGCATGTCGAGCGGGTGGTAGAACTGCGTCAGATTCTGGACCTTGCCGCGGTAGGTGCCCGACTTGCGGTACCAGACCTCGCCGATCGGGCCGAAGGTGTACTTGTTGGCCAGCCCGTTCGGGAACACGTCGGGCAGGGTGAAGAAGGTCTTGCCGTTGAACCGCAGCGGGTCCTTCTGCAGCTTCGCGGGCAGCTGGTCGAGCTTGGCCAGGTTGCCGCGCGAGATGGCGGCGCGGCCCAGCTTCGGCAGCGGGCTGATCGCGTCGAACCAGGCCGAGCTGTACTCGTAGTTGCCCTCGGAGCCGTCGCTGTGGAAGGCGATGGTCTCGTCGAGGGTGGCGGTGACATCGCCGTCGGCGATGAAGTACGCCGTCTCGGTCGGCGTCATCTCGATGGTCGCGCGCAGGATGATGCCGGTCAGGCCGCAGCCGCCGATGGTCGCCCAGAACAGCTCGGGGTCGGACTCGGCGGTGATCGTGCGGACCACGCCGTCGGCGGTCAGCAGGTCCATCGAGCGGACGTGGTTGCCGAAGCTGCCCGCGCTGTGATGGTTCTTGCCGTGGATATCGGAGCCGATCGCGCCGCCGATGGTGACCTGCCTGGTCCCGGGTAGGACGGGCACCCAGAGGCCGAACGGCAGCGCCGCCTTCATCAGCTGATCCAGATCGACACCGCCGTCGACGTCGACCAGGCGGGTCGCGGCGTCGATGCGGTGGATCTTGTTCAGCGCGGGCATGTCGATCACGAGGCCGCCCGCGTTCTGCGAGTTGTCCCCGTAGGAGCGGCCGAGGCCACGCGCGATCACGCCGCGTCGCAGGTGCGCCGGCTTGGAGTCGTTGTCCTCGGCGACCATGCTCACGGCCTTGACGATCAACTCGGGATCGCTGGTCGAGAGCACTTCGGCGGAGGTGGGTGCGGTGCGACCCCATCCGGTGAGCTTGCGCGTACGCGTATTCAGCGCAAACGCCTCGCCGGTGGCGGTCGGAATGTTCTCGGACATCGGCTAAGAGGCTACATGCATGGCGGGACACGCGGCCGGTCTCGTAGTCTTCCTCACGTGCAAGCCCAACCGCATCTGCCGCTTCCCGCCGAGATTCCGCTGGTCGACGAGCCCGGTGGAACCGACGTAGACCTGAAGACGCAGATCGTGCGGTTCACGCTGACCGGCGGTCTCTCGGCGATCGTCGACTACGGCATCTACAGCCTGCTGCTGAACCTGCTCGGCCTGCCGGTGAGCCTCGCCAAGGCGATCAGCTTCGTCTGCGGGACGACGACCGCGTACCTGATCAACCGGCGCTGGACGTTCAAGGCCGAGCCGAGCAGGGCGCGGTTCATCGCCGTCGTCGTGCTCTACGCGGTCACCTTCGCCGTGCAGGTCGGCATCAACGCGACGCTGTACTTCGCGCTGCCCGGCGAGTGGTGGCGGCAGCCGCTGGCGTTCGTGATCGCGCAGGGCACCGCCACCGTCATCAACTTCGTCGTGCAGCGTGCGGTGATCTTCAAGATCAAGTAGGTCAGCTGGCCTTGGCGGGTGCGGGCTGCTTGCCCGCCTTGACGCCGAAGTAGTCGCCGCCCTTGGCCCTGACGTTGTCGGTGCCCCACTCGCGCCGATCCCGAGCGACGGGCACCATCTGCGGAATGTGCTTGCGGCAGTGGATGTAAGCCTCTTCCACGTCGACGACGACCCACACCTGCGAGGTCTTGCCGCGTTCGGCGGCGGGCAGATCGCCGACGGTCTCCCGTAGCTCACTGTCGGCAACCATGCGAGCCTTGCCGTTGATGTGCAGACCGATCAGATCGCGCACGAAGTCGATCATCAGGATTCCGACATGGGGGTTCTCGAGGATGTTGCCGAGGCTGGCCATCACCCCGTTACCTCGATATTCGGGGTACGCAATCGTGCGTTCGTCGATCACGTGCAGGAATCCCGGTGTGCCCGCCCGGAAACTGGCGTCGCATTCGCCGTGCGCGTCGGCGGTGGAGATGAAGGCCATGTCCATCCGCCCGACGAATTCGACCATCGACGGGTTCAGGTAGTCGATCACCTGGTCGTCGTAGAAGCGTCCAGCCCTTTCGGTCGTGCCCAACGTGTCCTGAAGCTCGTGCTCTCCGTCGCTGCCGACGTGTTTCTCGGGCATCGGGGCCCCCTCTGCTAGCCGAACCGGGTGATGCGGGTTTCGCGCTGAAACCCCCGCTTGTGACCGCAATCTCACCCAGTGTAGGGGACTGTCACAAGCCGTGGGGCGAGTCCATTGTTGCGAATGGTACGAAAGTCCGGTTTGCGCAAGGGTTTCCCGAGGTGGACCGATCAGACCGGTTCTACCTTCACCGGTACTCCGTTGAAGACCGCGGTGCCGGAGATCGCGTCGACCACCGAATCGTCGGTCAGCACATTGGCGTTCACGCCGGCGTGCGCGCTGGCTACCGATTGCGTGGTGCTCGCGCCGTGTCCCCAGCCGTGCGGCAAACTCACCACGCCGGGCATGATCGTCGGCGTCTGCTCGACCTGGACGGTCAGCGAGCCGGCCGCCGAGCTGATCGCGGCCTGCTCGCCGAGGCCGAGTCTGGTCGCGTCGTCGGGGTGGATCTGGAGGGTGCAGCGGTTCGATCCGCCGACCAGACCGGCGATGTTGTGCATCCAGCTGTTGTTGGAGCGCAGCTGCCTGCGCCCGATCAGCACCATCTCCGGCGCGCTCGCCGCCAGCCTGCCGCGCAGCCTGCCGACATCGTCGAGCAGCAGGCGCGGGGCCAGGTCGACCCGGCCGGTTGCGGTGCGCAGGACGCCGGGCAGGCGCGGCTGCAACGGGCCAAGGTCGAGGCCGTGCGGATTGTCGAGCAGGGTGCGCAGGCTCAGTTCGCCGCCGTTCCACGCGCCGTAGGGGCCGAGCTTGAGCATCAGGTCGATGCGCTGTTCGGTGGTGTCGACGCCGTCCAGTTCGTCGCGCCGGTCGCTCATCCCCGCCTTGTGCAGCATGCCGGCGATGACCAGCTCGTCGACCACGGCGATCGGGCTCGCGGCGCCGGTGCCGTCGTGCGGCTGCCCGCTGACGGCGGCGGCGAGCCGCGCGATGACCGCCGACTCGGACGGCCGCCCGTCGAGCGGGACCAGTGGCGGCGAGTAGCGCGCGTAGTTGCGCACCGCGAACTGCAACAGCGCGAAGTCGTAGTGCGGTGACTGCACCGAGCGCGGGGGCGGCAGGATCACCTTCGCGTGCCGGGTCGTCTCGTTGACGTACCGATCCACGCTGACCATGAAGTCCAGCTCGGCCAGCCCCCGGTCCAGCCGGGCGCCGCTGGGCGCGGACAGCACCGGATTGCCCGCGACCGTGACCAGCGCCCGGATCTGGCCCTGACCGGGGGTCTCGATCTCGTCGGCGAGGGTCGCCACCGGCAGTTCGCCCATCGCCTCGGGCAGCCCGCGCACCCGGCTGGTCCAGCGGCCCGGCCGGAACGGCTTGCTGCGCGCGATGCCGCCCGCCGCGGCGGTGGCGAACATGGCGCCGCCAGGGGCGTCGAGATTGCCGGTCAGCGCGTTGATCGCGTCGACCAGCCACTGGGTGACGGTGCCGAACTCGGCGGTGCAGGTGCCGATCCTGGCGTAGACGGCCGCCGTCGGCGCGGCGGCGAGGTCGCGGGCCAGGGCGCGGATGGCGTCGGCGGGAATGCCGGTGCGCTCGACCACCGCGTCCGGGGCGAACTCCTGGGACGCGGCGCGCAGCTCGTCGAGGCCGTCGACCTCGATCCGCAGGTCGACCAAGTTCTCGGCGAAGAGCGTGTGGATCACCGCGAACAGCAGGTACGCGTCAGCGCCCGGCCGGATGAACAGATGCTCGTCGGCGAGGTCGGCGGTCCTGGTCGCCCTCGGGTCGACGACGACGAGCTTGCCGCCGCGCGCCCGCAGCGCCTTGAGCCTGCCGGGAAAGTCCGGCGCGGTGCACAGCGAGCCGTTGGATTCGAGCGGGTTCGCGCCGAGCATCAGCAGGAAGTCGGTGCGGTCCAGGTCGGGGACCGGCACCGTCAGCGGGTCGCCGAACATGAGCCCGGCGGCGACCTGCTTGGGCATCTGGTCGGCGGTGCTGGCGGTGTAGATGTGCCGGGTGCTCAGCGCGCGGATCAGCGCGGGCAGATACAGCGCCCCCGCGACGGTGTGCGCGTTGGGATTGCCGAGGTAGATCGCGGTCGCGCCGCTGCCGTGCGCCGCGTTGACCGCGGCGAACCCGGCCGCGATCAGGTCGAAGGCCTCGTCCCAGCTCGCGGGGCGGAACGTGTCGCCCTCGCGGATGAGCGGGGTGGTGACCAGGTCGGGGTCGTCGTCGAGCTTGCCGAAGCTCGCGCCCTTCGGGCAGAGGAAGCCCTTGCTGAACGGGTCGTCGCGATCGCCGCGGACCGAGAGCACCCGGTCGGCCTCGTCGAGGGTGATGGTCAGGCCGCAGACGGCCTCACACAGCGGACAGGTGCGTAGCAGCGTTCGCGGAGCCATGTCCCCATCCTTACGCCGCGCGCGGTGCCCGGGTTCGAAAACGCCGAAAACCCTCGACCGCGACGTCGGGGAGGCGTCGCGGTCGAGGGTTCGGGCTGTTGGTTACCTCAGCTGGCCAGGGTCAGCGTGGGGGTCAGGGTGGCGCGCTTGCGGCTCGCGGCGGCGCGGACGGCGGCACCGAGGGCGACGACCGGCGGGACCCAGCGGGCCTCGGACGGGGCGACGCTCCAGGCGGCGGAGCCGGCGGCGAGCTGGGTCGGGGGCAGCGGGATGCTGGCACCGTCGGTGTGCACGACGACACCGGCCTCGCGCATGGCCTCGATCGCCATGGCGGCCTTGCGGACGCCGGTGACCAGGTGGATCTCGCGACGCTCCTGGCCCGGGATCTCGATCACGGGGCCGGACAGGTTGTTGGCGCGCAGGAATCGGCGGACCTCGCCCGCCATCTCACCGGTGACCTCGATAGCCGAGATGTCATCGTCGGTGATCAGGCACAGGCCGTTGGCCGTTTCGGCAACCGTCCAGCCCCGCGCGGCGTACTCCTGCGCGGCGGCACCCTTCTCGGTGCCCGTGGTGGTGGTCGGAAACGTCGTGCGCACTGTGTTCTCCATTCCCCGAAGAGCTCTGTTCCTGCGTTCATGGGTCGTATCGGCTGGGGGTGGCCGTCTTGTTACGCCGTTACCGAAAAATATTCGAGAGTGTCTGCTTCGTCTCAGTTCGCTCACCTTCGCTATCGGAGGATCGAGCCGATCCGGCTTGGCGTGCGGGCCGAAAACGGGCAGGATTCGGACCATGACCGATGCGCCGGGTACGTCCTCGTCTCCCGACGGAGATCCCGAGGAGTTCGAAGCCGAATCACGCTGGCTCTCTTGGAAAGAGACCGATGTGAAGCGCGCGGGCACGCGGTCGGGGCAGGCCGCCGAAGGCGAGGAATTCCCGGACGATTCGGACATACCGCGCGACGCGGGCTTCGATGACCCGTTCCGCAGTACCGGATCCGCCAAGCAGTGGGCCGCCGAAGTGCTGCGTTCACTGCTCGATGTCCAGTTCCGCAGGCCCGCGACCAGGACCTTGCTGCCGCTGGCCTACATCCTCGGCGTCGTCTCCTTCGGTATCGGCGTCCCGGTGGCGCTCACGGTGCTGATGTGGAAGGCCTCGGTTCTGCTGGGCATCCTCGCCGCACTGGTCGCCGTTCCGCTCGGCCTGACCATCGCGGCCTCGGTGCGCCTGATGCTGGAGTTCGCCGACAACGCCGCCCGGCTCGCGGGCCGGGTCGAGCACATCAGTGAGCTGGCCGATGGACTCTTCCAGGCGCTCTCCGATGTCGCCGAACCGGTGAACCAGCTCTCCGAGGACGTGCGGGCCGTGCAGTTCTGGCGGTTCCGGAAGAAGAAGTAGCGATCGCGCCTGGAGCAGGCCCCAAAACTATGTGGTGCGCGTTGTCCGATTCATTGTGAAACAATCCGTACGCAGATCCGACGCCTATTGTCGGCTGCGTAGGGCGGTCTCCGAAAGAGAATGGGGGAGACCGGATTTGGATACAGGGGGGCAGTATGGCTTCACCACAGGGCGTCACCGGTTCGACGATGCCGCGCAGGCAGCTGGGCAGGCACTTACGTGACCTGCGCAATCAGGCGCGGATGACGACCAGGACCGCGGCGGCGCAACTCGAGTGGTCGGAAGCGAAGATCTGGCGAATCGAGACGGGGCAGACGTCGTTGCGCAGCCTCGACGTCGAGGCCATGTGCAAGGTGTACGGCGCGCCGGCGGAACTCATCGAGCCGCTGGCCGCGCTGGCGCGCGAAACCAAGGCCAGGGGATGGTGGACGAGCTACGGCGATGTGATCCCGGAGGGCTTCGAGGTCTACATCGGCCTCGAGGAGGCCGCGACCTGCCTGTCGATCTACGAGGACGGGCTGGTCCCGGCGCTGCTGCAGACCGAGGACTACACCAGGGCGCTGCTCGAGCAGACCGTCCCCGGCCTGACCGAGGAGGATCTCGAGCGCAGGCTGCGGGTCCGGGCGGCCAGGCAGGCGCTGATCACCCGTGCGCAGTCGCCGCTGCGATTGCGGGTAGTGCTCGCCGAAGCGGTGCTGACCAGGCGCATCGGTGACGATCGGGTGCTCGCCGGCCAGCGCGCGCGACTGCGCGAGCTGGCCGAGCTGGACACGGTGCGAATCCAGGTGGTCCCCGGTGATACCGGGTATCACGCGGGGCTGGAGTCGGGCCGGTTCGTGATCCTCGACTTCGGTATCGACGGTTCGCTGGACCGGCCGGAGCCGCCGGTGGTCTTCGTGGAGACCTTCGCCGGCTCGGCCTACCTGGACAAGCCGAACGACTACGACCGCTATCGCGGCGCGTTCACCGACATCAGCGCGGCGGCTTCCGGCGAGCTGTGACCCCGGCTCCTACCAGGAGTCGGCGAGCACCGAACGGTGTGTGGGCAGGGCCCGGTCATAGACCGCCCTGCCCTTTTCCGTGACCCGGACGAAGATGGCGCGGCGGTCCTCGGCGCACATGGTGCGCTCGACCAGGCCGTCGCGTTCCAGCCTGGCCACCGCGCGCGAGAGCGCGCTCTGACTCAGGTAGATATCACCCGCCAGCTCGGTCATCCGGTACTTCTGACAGTCCGCGTCGACCAGTCGATCGAGGGTCTCGAACTCGCTGAGACCGATGCGGTGTTCGTGCTGAAGCGCCTTCTCCAGTGCGCAACTCACGGCGGCGTGCCGTCCGAGCAGTTCGCGCCACTGGCCGACCAGCTCGGTGGGCGCTCCATTGCGCCGAGCTGATGCTGTGGCCGGGTTCGACATGGCCCCATCTTAGTGGTCCGGGCATCTCCATGCAACGGCATTTTATGTGTTGGCATTTAATGCGCACGCATGTAATGTTCGCCGCATGACTTCGCCAGCAACGCTCTCGGCCGCAGATCAGGCGACCGATCCGACCACATGGTCCGCCCGGCTCTGGGGCATGCTGATCACCCTGTGCATCGTCCTGTTCCTCGACGGGCTCGACGTCTCGATGATCGGCGTCGCGCTGCCGTCCATCGGCGCCGAGCTCGATCTGTCCACCTCCACCCTGCAGTGGCTCGTCAGCGGGTACGTCCTCGGTTACGGCGGCCTGCTGCTGCTCGGCGGCCGCACGGCCGACCTGCTCGGGCGCCGCAAGGTCTTCCTCATCGCCCTGGCCGTGTTCGCGATCGCCTCCCTGGTCGGCGGCCTGGTCAGCGATCCGGCCCTGCTGATCGTCACCCGCTTCATCAAGGGCCTGGCCGCCGCGTTCACCGCCCCCACCGGCCTGTCGATCATCACCACGACCTTCGCCGAAGGGAAAGCGCGCAACAAGGCGCTGTCCATCTACACCGTGTTCGGTGCGGGCGGCTACTCGATGGGCCTGCTGTTCGGCGGCCTGATGACCGGCGTCGGCTGGCGCTGGACCTTCCTGCTCCCGGTCCCGATCGCCCTGGCCGCGCTGGCCGCCGCCTTCGTGCTGGTGCCCAAGGACGGTAAGGCCGAGGAAGGCGGACATGACCTGCTCGGCGCCCTGCTGTCCACCGCGGGCATGCTGCTGCTGGTCTACACCGTGGTCACCGCGCCGGAGGTCGGCTGGACCTCGGTCCGCACGGTCGCTTCGTTCCTCGCCGTGATCGCCCTGTTCGCCGCGTTCGTGATCACCGAGCAGCGGGTGCGGCACCCGCTGGTGCGGCTGGGCATCCTGCGCAAGGTGTCGCTGGTGCGGGCCAGCCTGGCCATCATCGCGGTCGCCGGTTCGTACTTCAGCTGGCAGTTCATCGTCACCCTGTACCTGCAGGACACGCTGGAGTGGTCGGCGCTGAAGCTGGCGATGGCCCTGCTGCCGGTCGGCATCCTGGTCGTCGGGTCGGCGTTCTTCTCCGAGAAGCTGATCGATCGTTTCGGCACCGGACCGGTCATCGCCGTCACCATGTCCGTGATGGCCGTGGGCTACCTGCTGTTCCTGCGGGTCGACACCGCGCCGGACTACCTGACCGTGCTGCTGCCCGCCATCCTGCTGATCGGCATCGGTTGGGTCGGCTTCCCGGCGATCAACGTGCAGGCCACCAGCGGTATCGACGACGACGAACAGGGTCTGGCGGCCGGCGTGCTGCAGACCTCCATGCAGGTCGGCGCGGCCATCGTGCTCGCGGTGACCACCGCGATCGTCACCTCCGGCACCCACGGTGCCGGCGCGACGCCGCAGCAGATGCTCGACACCTACCGGCCGGGCCTCGAGTTCGCCGCGGGCGTCACCATCGTCGGCGCGCTGGTCGCCCTGACGGTCTTCCTGCCGCGCCGCAGGCAGCGGGTCGTCGCGGCGCCCGCGGCGGAGGAGAAGCTGCTGGAGACTGTGTAGATGGCGGCTGGCGCCGCGGGTTTCGGCCTCGTGACCTCGCCTCCGAGGGGCGATACTGCGCCTGTGGCGTTACGTCTCGCCCCTCGGAGGCGAGGCGGCCGAAACCGTGGTGCGGGTTGTTCGCTGACAGCGTCCCCGAGTTGAAGCTCGGGGGCGCTGTTTCACGTGGATCAGGAAAAAGGCGGAGCCACTTCGTCTTTGGCGGAGCGGATGTAGGTGAGCCGACTACCGTCGCGGGCCTCGGTCGGCCAGTCGATGCCGAGGCGGGCGTCGAAGGCGTCCATATCCCGGTCGAACTCGGGGGTGTACTCGAGCGAGCACAGGTAGGTGACCGTCGAGCCGTCCTCGAGCGAGAGGATGGCGTGGCCGAGGCCCTCGGACAGGAACACCGAGCGCCGGTGCACGTCGTCGAGCAGCACGCTGTCCCAGCGGCCGTAGGTCGGCGAGCCGGGGCGCAGGTCCACCACCACGTCCAGGAACGCGCCGCGCACGCAGGTGACGTACTTGGCCTGACCCGGCGGGTCCTCGGTGTAGTGGATGCCGCGCAGCACGCCGGCGGCCGAGACCGAGGTGTTCACCTGGTGCAGCTCGAACGGGCGCCCGGTGGCCTTCTCGAACTCCGAGGCCTTGAACGACTCACAGAACATCCCGCGGTCGTCGCCGAGCAGGCGGGGAGTCACCTCCCACGCGCCGGGGATGGCCAGTTCACGGATCTGCATGCCTGTAGTTACCAGTCTTTCCCGCGGTCGATCAGATCGAGCAGATAGCGGCCGTAGCCGGAGCGCACCATCGGTTCGGCCAGCTCACAGAGCTGGTCGTCGGTGATCAGCCCGCGCCGCCAGGCCACCTCCTCGGGCACGCCGATCTTGAGGCCCTGCCGTTCCTCGATGGTGCGCACGTAGTTGGCGGCGTCGAGCAGCGAGTCGAAGGTACCGGTGTCGAGCCAGGCGGTGCCGCGGGCCAGCACGTCGACGCTGAGCTTGCCCTGTTCCAGGTAGGCGCGGTTGATGTCGGTGATCTCGTACTCTCCGCGCGCGGACGGCCGCAGCTCGCGGGCGATCTGCACCACGTCGTTGTCGTAGAAGTAGAGGCCGGGGATGGCGTAGTTGGAGCGCGGGCGCTTCGGCTTCTCCTCGATGGAGACCGCGCGGCCCTGCTCGAACTCCACCACGCCGTAGGCGGTCGGGTCCTTGACCCAGTAGGCGAAGACCGCGCCGCCGTCGATGTCGTGGAAGCGTTCCAGGCTGGCGCCGAGGCCGGGGCCGTGGAAGATGTTGTCGCCGAGCACCAGGGCCGCGGGCTCGCCGCCGATGTGGTCGGCGCCCAGCACGAACGCGCGCGCGAGTCCGTCGGGTTCGGGCTGGACCACGTAGCTGATGGCGACGCCGAACTGACTGCCGTCGCCGAGCAGCCGGGCGAACGCGTCGGCATCCTCCGGCGTGGTGATCACCAGAATGTCGTCGATCCCTGCCAACATGAGGGTGGACAACGGGTAGTAGACCATGGGCTTGTCGTAGACCGGGACGAGCTGCTTGCTCACCCCGCGCGTGATGGGGTGCAGCCGCGAACCGGTGCCGCCCGCCAGGATGATTCCGCGCATGGGGGAAGTCTGCCAGCTCCTCCTGCCGCGGAGTCGGGGAGGTTCCGACACGTCGACGAATTGGTCACGAACGTTTGTCTCCGGGTGTGTCGGGCGATAACTGGGACACGCAAGGCGCTCATCTGATTATGTGAGCGTCGATGTGTGAAACATCACTATGTTAGATGTCAGCGTGGACATCCATACCGGGCCCGCCTGGTGGGGGTCGACGCGCCAGCTGTGAGGTAGGTGCGCGATGGGATCGTCGAAGATCGCCGGGCCGGGTGTGGTGGGCGGAATCGCCGCCGCTGTCGTGGGTAAGAAGGCAGCGCGCGTGCCCGAGCAGGGCATCATCGTCAACTCCGGGCGAACGAGTACCTCGTCACGAGTGCTGATGGGCGCGTGCGTCGGCGTCATCGGGCCGCTGCTGCGGACCGTGCCGATCAACCGGGCGACCATCCCGCTCGGCGCCGTCGCCGTCGACCTGCTGTCTCGGCTGCGGCCGGAACCGCACGGCATCGAGCGCGAGCAGATCCAGCTGGACGGCTTCAGGATGGAGATGGTCCGGCCCGCCGGCGGGTCGCGCGCGCTGCGGCACGGCGCGGTGCTGTACATGCACGGTGGCGGCTTCGCCGTCGGCGGCCTGCAATCGCATCGGGCGATCGTCGCCGGGATCGCGCGGCGCACCGGACTGGCCGTGCTCAATGTCGAGTACCGGCAGCTGCCCGGCCGCGTGATCACCGAGTCGATCGACGACTGTGTGCTCGCCTACCGCTGGCTGCTGCGCCACGGCGCCGACCCGGCCAAGATCGTCTTCGCGGGCGACTCCGCCGGTGGCTACCTCGCCTTCGCCACCGCGCTGCGCTCCCGGGAGATCGGCCTGCCGCTGCCCGCGGCGCTGGTCGGGCTGAGCCCGCTGCTCGATCTCGACTACCGGGCCAAGCAGGGCTACGTCAACGTCACCCGCGATGCCTACATTCCGCTGTCGGGCCTGGAGGCCGTCATCCGGCTGGGCGCCGAAGCGACCGGTCCGCTCGACCCGGCCATGTCGCCGGTCAACGCCGAGCTCACCGGATTCCCCCCGGTGCTGCTCATCGCCGCCGAGGACGAACTGCTGCGCTACGACTGCGAACTCATGGCCCACCGGCTGACCGCCGCGGGCGTGCCGGTCACCCTCGAGCTGTGGCGCGGTCAGGTACACGCGTTCATGAGCATCCTGCCGAGCATGCCGGAGAGCCGGTCGGCGCTCGGCCGGGTCGCCAAGTTCGTGCGGGTGGCGCTGGAACCCGCACAGCGCGCTCGCACCGCCTGAATACGGCTCGGACGGTCTGGACCACGGTCGGCCGGCCGAGTCTCCCGGCGGTCGCCTTGTACGTGAAACGCCCCCGCTCGGATCACCGAGCGGGGGCGTTTCGTGCAAGCAGCCTTAGCTGACTACTTGGCCGGGGCCGGAGTGGGGGCCGGCTGGGTGATGGTGGCGAAATACTGGATCGCAGCACCGATCGCGACCGGGCCGGTCACAAAGATCTGACCGGCGAGAACGCCGAGGGCGCCGACGGCCAGGATGCCGCCGATGCAGCCCAGGGCGGCAGCGGGCAGGAAGGGGCCGAAGAGGCCAACGATGGTGGCCGAGGCAACCGTCGCACCGGCGATGCCGCCGAGGACGCAGCCGATGGCGCCGCCACCGAGACCACCGACGAGGGTGCCGAGGGTGGCGCCCATCGAGATGGTGGAGGTCAGGCGGCTCCAGGCGGCCTGCTCACGGTCGTACTCGTTCTTCCACGGCGCCTTGTCCTCGAAGGGAAGGGCGACGGGCTTGTAGACGGCCTTGGCCGGGTCGATCTGCGGGGCGAGGGTCGCGGTGTTGCCCGCGATCTCGGCCGCGATCGGGAACTCGAAGTCATCGAGACGGAACGACAGCGGGGTGCCGGCAACGGTGGTGCCATCGACGGCCTTGACCTTGAACACGCCGTCCTCGACGACAAGCGATCCAGCGTCGGTGGTGATGACGGACTTGCCGTCGACTTCCTGGGCGGTGAAATTGATCGGAGCGGCCTCTTCGACCGGCGCGGCGTTGACGGTGCCGGCGGTGACGCCCATGGCAGCGATCAGCAGCGCCGAGGTGGCGGCGAATTTCCTCATCAGCATTTTCGTTGAACCTCGATGTTGGAGCGTTCGGAGGGGACCCGATGATCAAAAGCCCTCGCAGCTAACGAGCGGTGAACCTCGCGTGACCGTCTATTCAAATTCTGTTCACCGTTGATACCCCGGTACTGGTGCGGTGCTCGAAACCTGAGCGGTGACCGGGCTTTTTCTCAGGAAACCAGACCCGAAGTCGTAACCTGGTGGGGTCTATAGTGATGGACGTCACAGCAAATATATCTGGGACGTCACAGATCGGACGCTGTACAGCATCGCATTTTCGGCCGCCTCGAGTCCGGAACGGCATCGGCGAGCACGTATCGTTGGCCGGGTGCGAGTTCTCGTAACCGGCGGGGCCGGGTTCATCGGTGCGAATTTCGTCCAGCAGACCGTGGCCACGCGCCCGGATGTGCACGTGACCGTCCTCGACGCGCTCACCTACGCGGGCAACCGGGCGTCGCTGGATTCGGTCGCCGACCGGATCGAATTCGTGCACGGCGACATCGCCGATCTGGACCTGGTCGACAATCTGGTCAGCGGTGTCGACGCGGTGGTGCATTTCGCGGCCGAATCGCACAACGACAACTCGCTGGCCGAGCCGTGGCCGTTCGTGCAGACCAATATCGTCGGCACCTACTCGCTGCTGCAGGCCGTGCGCCGCCACGACGTGCGCTACCACCACGTCTCCACCGACGAGGTGTACGGCGATCTCACCCCCGAGGACCCGGCCTTCACCGAATCCACGGCCTACAACCCGTCCAGTCCGTATTCGGCGACGAAAGCGGGCAGCGATCTGTTGGTGCGCGCCTGGACCCGCTCGTTCGGCGTCCGCGCGACCCTGTCGAACTGCTCCAACAATTACGGCCCGTATCAGCACGTCGAGAAATTCATCCCGCGCCAGATCACCAATCTCATCGACGGTGTGCGGCCGCGCCTGTACGGCGCCGGTCATCAGGTGCGCGACTGGATCCACGTCGACGACCACAATCGCGCGGTCTGGGACATTCTCGACCGCGGCCGGATCGGCCAGACCTACCTCATCGGCGCCGAGGGCGAACTCGACAATCTCAGCGTCGTCCAGCTCATCCTGCGGGCCTTCGACCGCGATCCCGCCGACTTCGACCATGTGACGGACCGGCCGGGTCACGACCAGCGCTACGCCATCGACGCGAGCCTGCTGCGCGAGGAACTGGGCTGGTCACCGCGGTACGCGGACTTCCGGGCCGGTCTCGCCGACACCATCACCTGGTACCGCGAGAACGAGGACTGGTGGCGGCCCAAGAAGGCCGCCACCGAAAGCGCCTACGCGGCCGCGGGCGAAAAGACGCTCTGAGTCCCGCACCGTCGTCCGGGGAGTTATCCCCAGACGACGGTGTAATACGTCGCGGCCGCGCCGATCAGCGCGAAAACCGAGGCGCAGGTGACGGTGATCGCCGTCGCGCGGGTGGGGATCACGCCGTCGGAATCG
This sequence comes from Nocardia sp. NPDC087230, assembly GCF_044744725.1. Lineage (NCBI taxonomy): Bacteria > Bacillati > Actinomycetota > Actinomycetes > Mycobacteriales > Nocardiaceae > Nocardia > Nocardia sp. NPDC087230. The sequence continues at coordinate 798,658 of NZ_JBIUYV010000002.1, read as the reverse complement.
GTGAGCCGCAAGGGAACCCAGCGGGCCACCACGGCCAGCCCCATGATCGCCAGCGGCACGAAATACCGGCCCTGGACACCGTCGATGATGTAGAAATCGACCGGCGTGAACGACATGTACAACGTCACGTAGATCATCGCGACGCTCGCCAGCACGGTCAGCGCCACGATCAGCGTGCGCCGGAAAGTGGCTGTCGTGGTGTTCATCCGGTCGGCGATACCGAAACTCACCGCGAAGGCGATCAGGCACGCCAGCATCGATACGGCGGGCACATCGACGTAGGCGAAGCCGAGTTCACCGAAGAACTGGTTGAACCAGCGGTGATCGCGCAGGGCGATGCTCTCGCCGAAAGTGTGCACGAATTGCACGGGGTCGCTGAGGATTCCCTTCAGCTGGTCGGCGGGGCGCACCTGACCCCACTGGTGCGGCGGGCGCATCAGGCTCATTCCGTCGCCGGTCGGTGCCGCGATTTTGGTCCACGCGAGGAAAAGCGCGCCACCGGTCGCGGCGAAAGCCCACGGAATCAGCTTCAGTTTTCCGGTGAAGCCGAGGCGGTCGGCGGGCACGACGACAACCAGCATTGCCAGCAGCACATAGGTCGGCTTGCTCAACGGCAACGCGATCGTCGCGGCGAGCAGCGCGCCGGTTTCCACCGGCCGCAACCGGTCACCGACGAACAGGGCCTTCAGCAACAGCGCCGACACCATGATCGCGAGCGCATTGGTGAGCGTATCCGCGGTGACGGTGCCCGCCTGGAACAGCGCGATCGGCAGCACCGCGACGGTGAACACCAGCCACTGACTGCGCCGCTCCCGGAGCGCGTACAGCGCGAAACCGACTACGGCCAGGTAGGCCGCCAGGCCGGCCAGCCTGGTCAGCAGGTACATCCCACCGACATTCAGGCCGAGCGCCTCACCGAGCCGGATACCGACGGCGGCGGGCACGTACGGGACCGGCGAGTAGGCGGCGGTGTTCGTGAACCACATCGTCTTGGTGGCCGAGCTGATCTCGGCGTCGCCGAGCCGGTCGTAGACGGCGGGGTCGGCCACCATCGCGTCGGGCTCGTCCGGGTTGTCGTTGTAGTCGCGGAAGGCGTAGCCCATCAGCGCGTCGACGCTGACCGGGATCTGGCCGCCGTAGGCGACGCCGCGATCGTCGGCGATGCGCTGCGGGAACACCCCGCCGTGCGCCACCTGGTAGGCCCGGCCGAACTGGGTCAGCTCGTCATGGCCCCAGAACGGCGGGGTGAGCACGGCGAACAGGGCGCCGAACACGGTGGCGATCACCGCGAAGGCGACAGTGGCCGCGCCCAGCCTGTGGGTCAGCGACCGGATCGGCGCGAGGAGCCGGTCCTTGGTGCTCGGTGCCTGCGGTGCGGTCTTGCTGAGCTCGACGGTGGTGTCCGGCTCGGTGGAAGTCGTCACCGACGGTCTCCGGCAGTGACGTCTTCGTGCGCCCCCGCGGCCGAATAGCGCAGGTAGACCAGGCGCGCCGCCTCGTGCCGGGACCGGCGGATGCCGTCGAGGATCATGCCCGCGGTCCACGCGAGACTGCCCAGCAGCATCAGGGTGAACGCGAAGAACAGCGTCGGGAACCGCGCCACCTCGTGGGTGTCGTAGAACTCGATCACGATCGGGACGGTCAGGATGAGCGAGACCAGCCAGGCCAGCGTGCCGAACAGGCCGTAGAACGCCACCGGGCGCTCGTGCCTGGCCAGGCCGAGGATCAGCGCGAGGATCTTGGTGCCGTCGCGGTAGGTGCGCAGCTTGGATTCGCTGCCCGCCGGGCGGTCACGGAAACCGACCTGCACCGCGGTCTGCGGCACCCGCAGGTGCAGCGAGTGCACGGTCAGTTCGGTCTCGATCTCGAACTCGCGCGACACGGCCGGGAAGCTCTTGACGAAGCGACGCGAGAACACCCGGAAGCCGCTCAGCATGTCCTCGACGTTCTCGCCGAAGACCTTGCCGACGACGCCGTTGAGCACCTTGTTGCCGGTCTCGTGGCCGGAGCGGTAGGCGCTGCCGTCGCTGTCGTCCTGCTTGCGCACGCCGAGCACGTGATCGTAGGGGCCGTCGAGCAGCGTCTTGATCATCAGCGGCGCCGCGGACGCCTCGTAGGTGTCGTCGCCGTCGATCATCAGATAGACGTCGGCCTCGATGTCGGCGAAGGCACGGCGCACCACGTTGCCCTTGCCCTTGGTGTTCTCGTAGCGCACGATCGCGCCGGCCTCGCGGGCGCATTCGGCGGTGCGGTCGGTGCTCAGGTTGTCGTAGACGTAGACGACGATCCCCGGCACGGCGGCCTTCAGGTCGGCGACGACCTTGGCGACCGCGGCCTCTTCGTTGTGGCAGGGGACCACGGCGGCAATGCGAAGCTCGGTGGAGTCCACCCGGGTCAATCCTCGATGTAGGCAGCAGTGGGACACCGGGAGGGTACACAGCGCACGTCTGATCCGCTCACCCGGTTCAGCGAGCTTAACGCGGGACCGAACGGGCCATCGGTGTACGGTCGGCCCGTGTCCCACCCCGAGTTGTCCGAGCCGGTCCCCGCGTCGTTGATGTCGAAGGTGGTGACGGCGCTGCGGCAGGGCGCCGCGTTCCTCGTCGTCGGCGCGATCGGCTTCCTGGTCGACGCGGGCACCTACAACCTGCTGGTCTTCTGGGGTGGCGGATTCACCTTCACCGAAGGTGTGCTGTATCACTCGCCGCTGGTCGCCAAGATCATCGCGATCGCGGTGGCGACGGTGGTCACCTACTTCGGCAACAAGTGGTGGACCTTCTCCCACAAGAAGACCGACAACCCGGGCCGCGAATACGTTTTGTACGCGGTCTTCAACGTCGTCGCGATCGCGCTGCAACTCGGCTGCCTCGGCTTTTCCCGCTATGTGCTCGACCTGTCCTCGCCACTGTCGGACAACATTTCCGGCACGCTGATCGGCCAGATCGTCGCGGTCGTATTCCGCTATTGGGCCTACGACAAATTCGTCTTCACCGGCTCTTCGGCAACCGAAGAGCAACACGCGCGGGGTGCGGCGACCCCTCACTGACAGCGCGACGAGGCCGGGCGATTGATATCCTCACCCCCGCCTGCCGCGCCGCCCCTTCTTTACGTGACTGCTTGCGTCGGCGCAGTCGATACCGAGAATTTCGAGGACTTCATGGAACAGTCGGCTACGGGAGCCGTGACCGAATCGAACGATCGGCGCGAGGCCGCGCCGGAATCGCTGCGCGGTGAACACGCGGCACCGGAGCGGCTGGTGCTGGCCAGGGGCATATTCACCGGCCCGTCGGCTCGGGTGAGCGACGAGCTCTACGCCGTCGTCAAGGGTGGTGCCGCGGTCCGTGAGCGCCTGGCGCTGCACCTGCCCAAGGGCGCCACCGCGCACACCAACACCTACTTCGGCCGCTTCGCCGCCAGCTACTGGCAGCGCTGGACCACCGTCACCGAGGTGACGGCCAGCGCGACCCTCGAGGTCGGGGACAAGGCGAACGTGCGCCTGGTCGCCTCCGACATCGCCGGCCACCGCCGCATCATCGCCTCGCTCGTGGCGACCAGCGGCGGCCGGGTCAGCCTGACCGCCCCGCTCGACCAGTACGTCGACGGCGGCGCGCTGTGGCTCGAGTTCGACGCCATCGGCGGCAGCCTCGACATCACCGACCTCGCCTGGACCGCGCAGGCGCCGGAGAAGGTCCGCCCGGTCGCGATCGCGATCTGCACCTTCAACCGGGCCGAGGACTGCGCGCACACGGTGGCCGCGCTGGCCTCCGACGCGACCGTGCTGGCCGCGATCGACGCCGTCTACGTCGTCGACCAGGGCACCGACCTGGTCGAGAACCGCCCGCTGTTCCAGCAGGTGCGCCCCGACTTCGGCGACAAGCTGCGCTACATCCGCCAGCCCAACCTCGGCGGCGCGGGTGGCTTCACCCGCGGCCTCTACGAGGTGTCGGCGGCCAACGAGCATGCCGACGTCATCTTGATGGACGACGACATCCTCTGCGAGCCCGAGACCGTGCTGCGGTTGCAGGCCTTCGCCAACCTGACCGTCGAGCCGACCCTGGTCGGCGCGCAGATGCTGTTCCTGCTCAATCCCGACTACCTCAACGTCGGCGCGGAGGAGGTGCACCTGCACGAGCTCAAGCACGGGCAGAAGGTGCCCAAGGCACTGCGCAACACCTCCATGCTCAAGAAGAACCAGGAGCGCCGCGTCGACGCCGGCTACAACGCCTGGTGGACCTGCCTGATCCCGGCCGAGGTGGTCGCCAAGATCGGCCTGCCGGTGCCGATCTTCTTCCAGTGGGACGACGTCGAGTACGGCATCCGCGCGCGTGAGCACGGTTTCGTCACCGTCACCCTGCCCAACGCCGCCGTCTGGCACGCCGACTTCTACTGGAAGGACTACGACGACTGGGCGCGCTACTTCTCCACCCGTAACTCGCTCATCGTCGGCGCCCTGCACACCGATCTCGACGCCAAGGCGATCACCAGGGACTTCTTCCGCTATATCGCCGAGCATCTGGTCGGCATGCAGTACGGCCTGGTGCACACCACGCTGCAGGGCATCGAGGACTTCATGAAGGGCCCGAAGGTGCTGCGCGACGGCGGTATCGACGCCCTCGCCGCCGCCCGGGGCACCCGCGGCGACTACCCGGAGACCATCAAGCACCCCGCCGCGACCCCGCCGGTGAACTCCGCCGACATCCAGGTCCGCCGGGCCGGTGGCGAGCCGAGCCGGGTCACGTTGGTGCTGATCAAGCGCGCGATCACCCAGTGGACCGGACGCACCCAGCACGGCCTGATCGGCGTCACCCGCGAGGACGCGCACTGGTGGCACGTCGGCTTGTTCGACCACGTGGTCGTCACCGACGCCTCCCAGTCCGGCGTGCGCGTGCGCCGCCGCGACAAGGCCCGCGCCCGCGCCCTGCTCATCCGCACCTACCGCACCCTGCGCAAGCTCCGCAAGGAACTGCCCGCGCTGCAGGCTGCCTACCGCGACGCGGTGCCCGAGCTGACCAGCCGCGAGAACTGGGCCCGGCTCTACGGGATCGACCCCAGCTGAGTTCGCGCTGATCGTTCGAACGCCGCGCCGGAATTCGTTCCGGCGCGGCGTTTCTCGTCGCCGGGCTCGAGGTCGCCGCGCCGCGACGGCGGGGTCGCGTTTCCGCCGAGACGGGAACAGCCCCGGCGCGATGCCGGGGCTGCCGCGTGCCTGGAGTCGGTCAGCCGAGCAGGATCAGCAACAACGTCAGCAGGAAGAACACCCCGAGCACCGCGAACGGCAACCACAGGAAGATCACCCCCGGCGTCTTCTGCGGCTCCGACCCGATCGCCCCCTTGAAGAAGACCGCGGCGGGCGACCGGTAGTACACCTTGCTTCCCGGCCCCGGTGTGACGGGAACCTGGATCTCCGCGGGCCCCATATCGAACAGCCACGGCGTCACCACCCGCACGTGGTACTGCCCCGGCCCCACCGGCACATGCGTCTGCCCCCACCGCGCATCCGGTACCGGCTGCCCGTTGACGAAGATCTTCGGCTTCACCAGCGCCAACATGAACGAAGCCCACACATACGACGAATCCACCGTCAATCCAGGCGGATTCGGCCCCGAAGCTCCACCGGCCACCGACTGTCCGGCCCCGCCGCGCGGTGCGTGCCCACCCGACCCGAACTGGCCAGGCGCATGCGGCGGCGGTCCACCGAGTTGCCCTGGTGCCCCTGCGAGCGAGTGGTCGCCGGTGCCGAATCGGCCGGGTTCGCCGTGTGGCGGCTGGCCGAACTGGCCAGGCGCACCGTGTGGTTGGCCGCCCGGACTGAACTGGCCGGGGCCGACCTGGCCGAGCGCATGCGGTGGTGGACCACCGAGATGTCCTGGTGTGCCTGCGAGCGGCTGGTCACCGGTGCCGAATCGGCTGGGTTCGCCATGTGGTGGTTGGCCGAAGTGGCCGGGCGCACCAGGGGGTTGGCCGCCGGGACCTGGTTGGCCCGGTGCGGCGTGCGGGGGTTGGGCACCCGGACCGAACTGACCGGGCCCGAACTGGCCCGGGCCGCTGTGCGGGGGCGTACCGCCTGGACCGAACTGGCCCGGTGCCCCCTGGGGTTGGGCGCCGGGGCCGAAGGGGGCAGGTCCGCCCAGGGGCGGCCGGGTACCGAGTTGACCCGGTGCACCCGGTGGTTGATTGCTGCCCGGGCGGCGGGGCGGGGCGACCAGTGGCCTGCTCTCCTGGCCGGCCGGTGACTGATCGTCGGACGGGCTGGAGAAGCCGTCGAAAGAGACTGTGGCCGAAGGGCGGTGCGGCGGTGGAAATTCGGACTCCGCGGCGCCTCCGGGGGTTCGGCTCGGCAGTGCGTCGAGCCGACCGAAGCCGGGTGGCGTGTGCGGTTGTCCGAAGTCGGCATCCTGCGGACGCCCGTGACCTGGTTGTTCACCGAATCCGGGCGCCGGTGGTACCAGCGGATGGCTGGGTGCCGAAACGCCGGGACCTGCGGGCGGTTGGCCGAATCCGGGGCCGCCGGGGCCTGTGGGTGGCCGGCCGGCGCCGGGGATGCCGGGAGGGGGACCGAAGCCAGGGCCGCCGGTACCGGCGGCAGGCCGACCGAAACCAGGTGCCCCACCCGGCTGCCCGAATCCCGGTGGCGGAGCGCCCGGTCCACCGAATCCCGGTGGGGGAGGGCTCGGCCGCGCGTGACCCGGTTGGGGAGTCTCCGGCCCGTTCGCCGACCACTGGTCGCCGGTCGACGGGCGACCCGGATCGGGTCGGGGTGTGCCGCTTCCCGATTCGCTGGAATCCGCGGGTCCCGGCTCGTCGGGGCGGTGTGGTGGTGGAAAATCGCCGGGGCTACTCATTCATCCCTCCCGGATAGCGAACCGTGCGCCTGAACCCTACCCCGCTCCTGGACCGCCGTCCGGGCGAGCAGCGACCGGCCGGAACGGACAAGATCACCACGCTCCGGTGCAGGTCGGCACTGGGCAGGCCCGCACACCGGAGCGTGGTGATCATTTGTCCAGGTAGGTCAGCGGCGGCCGCGTTCGCGGTACCGGCGGCGCTGCTCCTTGACGATGGTGCGCCACGCCTGGGCACGTTCTGCGGCCAGGCGTTTGTCGGTGCGGGCCGCCATCCACTCGTTCTCCTTGGCGAGTTTGCGGTAACTCGCCAAGCGGCGTTCGGGCAGCGAACCGTCGGCGAGCGCGGCCAGTACCGCGCACCCCGGCTCGGTCTCGTGCACGCAATCGGCGAAACGGCATTCGGCGGCCAGGGATTCGATATCGCTGAACGTCTTGCCGATGCCCTCGGCCGCGTCGTACAAGCCGATCCCACGCAGACCGGGCGTGTCGATGAGAGTGCCGCCGCCGGGCAACGGCCGCAACTCCCGGTGCACCGTGGTGTGGCGCCCCTTGCCATCGACCGCGCGAACGGCGTTGGTGGCGAACACCTCCGCGCCGAGCAGGGCGTTGGCGAGGGTCGACTTGCCCGCGCCGGACGGTCCGATCAGCGCCACCGTGCCCGCGAGCAGCGCGGTGAGCACATCGAGCCCCACCTCGGCGGTGGAGCTCACCGCGAGCACCGTCGCACCAGGGGCGACCGCGCGCACCTCGTCGAGCGGGATATCGACCGCCGCATCGGCTTTGGTGAGCACGACGATCGGCTGGGCATTGCTCTCCCAGGCCAGCGCGAGCATGCGCTCGATCCGGCCCAGGTCGACGTCACCATCGGCGGCCGTGCAGATCAGCACGGTATCGACATTGGCCGCCAGCACCTGGGCGACCGAACGCCCCGACACCGACGATCGCGTGATCGCCGAACGCCGCGGCAACAGCTGCCGCACCGTTGGCTCGGCGTCGAGTCCGACCCAGTCGCCGGTGCACAGACCGGTGATGTCGCGCGGGCAGGCGGCACGCGCGGGCCCGGACGGCGTCACCACATCGCATTCGCTGCGGTCCATCCGGACGATGCGCGCGGGTACGAGTTCGCCGAGCAGCGGCAGGTATTCGGAGGCTACGGCTTCGGTCCAGCCGTAAGGGACGAGACGGTCGTAATCGACCATGGGGGAAAGTCCTTCGTCGGGGCCGAGCCCGACGGCGGGCTCAGCGAGAAGAGTTCGGGGTGGAGTCCACGTCGGCGGTGTGCGCACGCACAGCTCGCCGGGGCACGGCAATCCTCACCACGGACATCCACCTCCTCGTCTCTTCTCGCTGGTCCCCAGACAATGACACATCGCCGCGAACCGCGGCAACCGATTATTTCGGGTCGGGTTTCCCGAACTGCTCGTTGCGTCCGAGCGAGCGCAGCCGGAACCATTCGCGCAGGCCGGCCGGGTCGCGCCGGGTCACCAGGAAGAACCAGGAGAACCGGATCCACTCCTGCGGCAGCAGCTTGCGCATGCCCGGCTGCGACATCAGATAGCCGCGGTTGCGGTAGGTGAAGTAGCGCTTGACCGGGTCGTCCGGGTACTGGGTGTGCATCCGGCCGCCGAGGATCGGCTTGAACTCCTCGGCGCCGTTGGGGTGCAGGTACGCCGTCTGCAGACAGGTGCCGAACGGCAGCCCGGAGCGGACCAGGCGGCGATGCACCTCCACCTCGTCACCGCGCACGAACAGGCGAAGATCCGGCACCCCGATCAGGTCGACGGCCTTGGCCGAGATCAGCGCGCCGTTGAACAGCGAGGCGATGCCGGGCAGGAAGTCCTCGTCACCGAGCTCCGAGCGCAGCCGCCGCCACACCACACCGCGGCGCAGCGGGAAGGCCAGCCGGTCGGGTTCGTCGATATCGCACACCACCGGCGACACCTCGACGAGGTTGTGCCTGCGCGCGCAATCGAGCAGGGTCGCCAGCACTTCGGGACCGTCCGGGCGGCCGTCGTCGTCGGCCAGCCACACCCAGTCCGCGCCCATGGTGAGCGCGTGCAGCATGCCGAGCGCGAAACCGCCCGCGCCGCCGAGGTTGTGCCGCGACCCCAGGTAGGTGGCCTCGATCGGCTGCTGGGCGACCAGCTCGGCCACCTCGTCCTCGTTGGCGTTGTCGACGACGATCAGGTGATCGATCGGGCGCGACTGCGAGGCCAGCACCTTCAGCGATTCGGCGAGCAGCTCCCGGCGCTTGTGCGTGACGACCACGCCGATGATCCGCGCCCGCGGCCCGGTCTCGGTGTGCAGGTCGGCCGGTTCGGCACCGGCGGGCAGTTCGGCGTCGTCGGGCAGCGCGATCGGTTCGGCGGGCGCCTCGGCCGCTTCGAGACGGTCGGTCACGCTGAACCCACCGGGCACCACCGCCCGATCGCCTTCCTCCTCCGGCCGCTGACCGCTCATGCTCGGGCGGCCTGCGTGGTCACGCTCCGCTTCCTCCTCCGGCCGCTGACCGCTCATGCCTTGTTCTGCTCCAGTTCCTTCTCGCCCGTCGCGCCGGATGCGCCCTCGGTCTCCAGCTCACGCAGCACCTGTGCCACGTGGTTACCCGCGTCGGGACCCTCGTACGCTCGCACGACTTCCTCGATGCCGCCGTGCAGGCGGATCTGGCCGTGATCGACCCACATCGCGGTGTCGCACAGCTGGGCCAGGAACTCGTTGGAATGGCTGGCGAAGACGAGAATGCCCGAGCGCGCGACCAGCGACTGCAGCCGCGTGCGCGCCTTCTTCATGAACTCCGCGTCGACCGCGCCGATGCCTTCGTCCAGCAGCAGGATCTCGGGGTCGATGGACGTCACCACACCCATCGCCAGCCGGACCCGCATGCCGGTGGAGTAGGTGCGCAGCGGCATCGACAGGTACTCGCCGAGCTCGGTGAAATCGGCGATCTCGTCGATCTTGGACATCATCTGTTTGCGGGTCTGCCCGAGGAACAGGCCGCGGATGATGATGTTCTCGTAGCCGGAGATCTCCGGGTCCATGCCGACGCCGAGGTCGAACACCGGCGCCACCCGGCCGCGGATGCGCGCGCTGCCGCGCGAGGGCTCGTAGATCCCCGACAGCAGCCGCAGCAGCGTCGACTTGCCCGCGCCGTTGTGGCCGACCAGCCCGACCCGGTCGCCTTCCTTGAGCGAGAGGTTGATGTCGCGCAGTGCCTCGACGACCACCACATCGGAACTGTTGCGCCCGATCGCGCCGCCCGCCTTACCGAGGAACGCCTTCTTCAGCGACCGCGACTTGGCGTCGAAGATGGGGAACTCGACCCACGCCTGCTGGGTTTCGATACTCACACGGCTCATCGGGGACTGCTCCTAAACCCAGTACGGGACGCGGGCACGGTACTGCTTGAGCGCCAGGATCGCGACGATCCAGCCGACCACCGTGATCGCGCCGACGATCGCCCAGTGGTGCCATTCCGACGGCTCGCCCAGCAGCGGCGCGCGCACGATCTCCAGGTAGTGGAAGGTGGGCACGATCTCGATCAGCTTGGCCCGGTCGCTCATCCCGCCGACCGAGTTCTCCAGCGCCTTGGTCGACCACATGACCGGGGTCAGCACGAACAGCATCAGCGTCATCGAGCCCAGGATCGGGGCGATGTCGCGGTAGCGGGTGGAGAAGATGCCGAACACGATCGACACCCACATGGCGTTGAGGAACAGCAGCAGGATCGCGGGCACGGCCAGCAGCACCGACCAGTTCAGGTCACGCCAGAGCGAGAACGCGACCAACAGCACCGCGTAGATCGCGGCGTTGTGGATGAAGAACAGGAACTGCCGCCAGACCAGCCGGTACACGTGCACGCTCAGCGCCGACGGCAGCTGTTTGATCAGGCCCTCGTTGGCGATGAAGACATCCGAGCCCTCGAGGATCGAGGCGCTGATGACGTTCCAGACGATCAGGCCGATCGTCACGTACGGCAGATACTGGCTGATCGGCTGATCGAGCAGCGTCGAATACAGCAGACCCATCGCCAGCGCCTGCAGGCCGGTCGCGATGGTGATCCAGAACGGGCCGAGCACCGATCGCCGGTACCGCTGCTTGATGTCCTGCCAGCCCAGCGACAGCCATAGCTCGCGCTGATGGAAGCCGTCTCGCATGTCCTTGAAGGCGCGCTGGAAGGTCTGTGAGTCCGACACCATCGGCTCCGCGACCAGCAGGGGCGAATCCGTGGTGTGCTCGGCTTCGGCGATCTCGGCCAGTTCGGCCTCGGTCACCGGGGAATCGTCGTCGGAATGCACGGGGCTCTCTTCGGTACGCGCGTCACTCTGGTCGGAGACCGAATCGGGACGAGCGGCAGCTGCGGGCACGGTCCCCGACCTTACAGTGTTGTTTTCCGGCTGGCGCCGGGTGTTCTCGGCCTCTCGGCCTCGATTCTTCCCTCCTCCGCTCAGTCGCTGCGCTCCTTCGCTCCGTCAGTCCGGAATCGAGGCGGCCGAGAAGGGGAGTGACTTCAACGGTCTACAGGTACTGCCCGCCGCCCACGTGGCCACCGGCCTTCGGATCACCCGCGTGCATGCCCGGCGGCAAGGCGCCCTGACGCATCTGCTCCAGCTGGGCGCGGGCGGCCATCTGCTGGGCGAACAGCGCGGTCTGGATGCCGTGGAACAGGCCCTCGAGCCAGCCGACCAGCTGGGCCTGGGCGATCCGCAGCTCGGCGTCGGAGGGCACCGACTCGTCGGTGAACGGCAGGGTCAGCCGCTCCAGTTCCTCGCGCAGTTCGGGCGCGAGGCCCTGCTCGAGCTCGCGGACCGAGGACTTGTGGATCTCCTTGAGGCGCGACCGGCTGGCGTCGTCGAGCGGAGCCGCCCGCACCTCCTCGAGCAGCTGTTTGATCATGGTGCCGATGCGCATCACCTTGGCGGGCTGCTCGACCATGTCGGCCAGCGACTCACCCGAATCGGCGTCGTCGGTGGCGCTCTGCTCGTCGTCGGGGACGACCTGCCCGGTGAACGTGGCGCCACCGTTCTGGTCGGCGGGCACGGTGAGCGGACGGCCGTCGGGGCCGATCACGACGATGGATTCCGGTACATCCTCCGAGTGCGTCATATCCCCATCATTGCGTGTGTGGCAGGTTCGCGCTAAAACCCCGACGCGGTTACACCGGACCGCCCGCTGCCCTTAAAGTGGCGGGCATGACTTATGACGTCGCGAGGGTTCGGGGCCTGATACCGTCCCTGGGCGACGGCTGGATCCACCTGGACCCGCAGGCGGGGATGCTCGTTCCGGATTCGGTATCGCGTGCCGTGTCAACGGGTTTCCGCACCTCCTCGTTTTCCCATATCGGCCGCCACGGTGCGGCGACCCGCAGCGGTGCGATCCTCGACGCCGCGCGTGAGGCGGTCGCCGATCTGGTCGGGGGAGATCCGGCCGGCGTCGTGCTCGGACCCGATCGCGCGGTGCTGCTGGCCTGGCTGGCGGAATCGCTGAGTTCCCGGCTCGGTCTCGGCACCGGCATCGTGCTGTCCCGGCTCGACGACGAGGCCAATGTGGCCCCGTGGCTGCGCATCGCCAACCGCTACGGCGCGCACGTGCGCTGGGCCGAGGTCGAGATCGAGACCTGCGAGATGCCGTCGTGGCAGTTCGAGGAGCTGATCGGCCCGACCGCGCGGCTGGTCGCGCTCACCGCCGCGTCCCCGATCGTTGGCTCGGCGCCCGCGGTCCGGGTGGCCGCCGACCGGGTGCACGACGTGGGTGGCCTGCTGGTCGCCGACGCGTTCGGCGCGGCTCCGTACGCCCTGATCGATATCGACGAACTCAATGCCGACGTGGTCGCGCTGAGCGCGCCGTCGTGGGGCGGCCCGCAGGTGGGCGCGCTGGTGTTCCGCGATCCGGCCTTCCTCGATCGCATCCCGTCGATGTCGCTCAACCCCTATGCCAAGGGTGCTGAACGGCTCGAGGTCGGCGGCCACCAGTACGCGCTGCTGGCCGGGCTCACCGAGTCGATCGACTTCCTCGCCGGACTCGACGAGCGGGCGCGCGGCACCCGGCGCGAACGGCTCGAGATGTCGATCACCTCGCTGCAGGACTATCACGACCAGCTCTTCGATCACCTCATGCAGGTGCTCGACAAGGTCGACAACCTCACCGTGATCGGCCGTGCCTCCACCCGCATCCCCACCGTCAGTTTCACCATGGCGGGGATGCAGGCGGAGAAGGTGGCGGCCAAGCTGGCCGACAACCGGATCGGCACGGTCAGCGGCGTGCACGGCGGCAGCCGGTTGCTCGACGCGCTGGGGGTCAACGACGAGGGCGGCGCCGTCACCATCGGCTTGGCGCCCTACACGACCCGCTACGAGATCGACCAGCTCGGCCGCGCGCTCAGCGCGCTCGAATAGTCCTCAGTCGCGCACGCGCAGCACGATCTTGCCGAAGGTCTCCGGCGAATCGAGCAGCTCGTGCGCGCGGCCCGCCTCGGTGATCGGCAGCTCGGCGGAGATCACCGGCACCACCTCGCCCGCGGCGATCAGCGGCCACAGCCGCTCGCGCACCGCCGCGACGACCTCGGCCTTGCTGCCCGCGCCGACGCGTGGCCGGTTGCGCACGTTCGTCGCGTGCACCGTGCCCCACTTGCCCAGCAGCGTGGCCAGATTCAGCTTCCCGGCCACGCCGCCCTGCATCCCGATGACCACCAGCTGACCGTGCGCCGCCAGCGCCTCCACATTGCGTTCCAGGTACAGCGCGCCCATGTTGTCGAGGATGATGTCGGCGCCGGAACCACCGGCCTGCGACGGCTCGGCCGCGACCACCGCGACGAAGTCCTGCGTCTTGTAATCGATCAGCAGCTCGGCCCCCAGCTCGGCGCACTTGGCCAGCTTCTCGGCCGAGCCCGCCGTCACCGCCACCCGCGCCCCGAGGCTGCGGGCCACCTGGATCGCGTGCGTCCCGATCCCGCCGCCGCCACCGTGGATCAGCACCAGCTGCCCGGACCGCAGCCCGGCCGTCATCACCAGGTTCGACCACACCGTCGTCGCCACCTCGGGCAACCCCGCCGCCGCCACCGGATCGAGCCCGTCCGGAATCGGCAACAGCTGGGTGGCAGGCACCGCGACCAGTTCGGCATAGCCGCCACCGGACAGCAGCGCGCACACCCGATCCCCGATCCGCCACTCCCGCACGCCCTCCCCGAGCGCGACGATCGTCCCCGAACACTCCAGCCCCGGCACCGAACTCGCGTCGGCGGGCGGCGGATAGAACCCCCGCCGCTGCAACACATCGGCCCGATTCACCCCGGCCGCGATGACCTCGATCAACACCTCGCCGGGCCCCGGCTCCGGATCGACCGTGACGGTCCACTCCAGCACCTCCGGCCCGCCGAACCCGTTCAACTCGATTGCCTGCATGGGGTGGTTCCACCTCTCCGCGACCTCGGCCGGACACCGGACGCGCGCCGCGCGTCCGCTACGATCTCACTCTAGGGAGACGTGGCAGAGCGGCCGAATGCACTCGCCTTGAAAGCGAGCGTCGCGAGAGCGACCGGGGGTTCAAATCCCTCCGTCTCCGCCAATCCGGTTGGTGGGCACCGCCTGTTCTTCTCGCTGCCGCCGCCGATCCGGTCGCACAGGACGTGGAACCGCATCGGCCCATCCCTACTGTCGGGCGCACGGTCGACAACAGCACAGTCCTGGTGATCGGGGCGATCGGTCACGTCACGGTCGGCCGATGCTCTCGGCGGCGACCGCGGAGTTCGTCGTCGCCATGATCGCCGAACGCGCGCGCGGGACCGTGCTGCTGTCCACGGCCGCGATCCGCGACGACGTGGACGAGCAGCTCATCCGATCGGCGCCGCGCACGCGATCGTCGAACGGCCGATCCTCGAATCGGGTCGTCGACGACCCGGGCCGAATTCAGCCGGCCTCGTCCCAGGCCTGGATGGACGTCTGGTCGACGATGCGGCCGTCGCGGATGTCGGCCATCGAGTGGACCAGGACCCGGGTTCCGTCGGGGTAGCGGCAGGATTCGACGAAGGCGACGTGGTCGCCGTCCATCAGAACGCTTTCCAGTTTGTGGGTCATCTCCCGCGAGCACACGTCGGCGAACATCTCGCTGATCGCCGAACGTCCGTGCAGCACACGGGGATGGCTGGGCTGGTCGTTGTGGTCGACCATCCGGATCTCGGCGTCGTCGCCGTACAGTGCCAGCAATGTGGTCGCGTCGCGGCCTTCGATGCCACGGCGCAGTGCTTCGGCATCGAATCCCGAACTGGATGCGGTGCTCATCTCGGTCTCCCTCGCTCGTCGCCCAACGAGCCGGACCAGGGCGATTCGGCCCGTAATCCAGCACATTACGCCCGCGGACCGGCCTGCGGAACGCCCCGAGATCAGCCGACCGGAGCGGCCCGTTTGGCGATGGCCGTGATCGGCACCGGCTCGACGCGTTCGATCCCGTCGAGCGCGCCGAGCCGCTCGGTGAGGTAGTCGAACAGGGTGTCGGCGTCGCGGCACACCACGATCGCGATCAGGTTCGCGGTCCCGGTGGTCCCGCCCACGAACGCGGCCTCCGGATGCGCCGACAGGGCCCGCGCGACGGCCACGAGCCGGGCGGGCGCGACCGTCAGCCACAGTGCCGTCTGCACCGGGAAACCGAGCACCGCCGCATCGATCTCCACATCGAAGCGCAGCACGCGCTGCCTGCGCAGCTCGTCCACCCGGCGCCGGACCGCGGACTCCGACCAGTCGACCGCGCGCGCCAGCCGCGCGTAGTCGGCGCGGCCGTCGACGGCGAGGGCGGGCAGCAGGCGCCGATCGAGTTCGGTCATCGTGATCGTGTCCGGCCGCTCGGCCAGCGCCGGTGCCAGTGCGCTGACCTGCTCGGATGTCAGCGCCGACGTCCGGCCCTGCCAGCGCCGATCGGTCAGATGCCGCAGCAGCCGCTGCACCTGGACCGACTCGACTTGCGGATGCCTGGCCAGCGCGTCCAGCGGCACCGTGGCGTCGGCGCCGACATGGAAGAAGCTGCTGATCTCGGCACCGCCGGCGAGCACGCTCACCCACGAGGTGTCCGGCCTGCGGGCGAGTGCTCGCGCCAGCGCGTCCGCGCCGCCGGGCCGCACCCGGATCCGGACCAGCCACTCGGCGTGGCCGACCAGGCCGGTGGCGGCGATGCCGGTGACCCGCGCCAGCCCGTGGGCGCGCAGCCGCGCGAACCGCCGCGCCACCGTCCGGTCGGCGACATCGAGCACCTCGCCGATCCGGCGGAACGAAGCCCGGCCGTCGACCTGCAAGGCGTGCAGCAGCCCCAGATCGACCGCGTCGAGCCTGACCGAATCCACCAGATCAGCGTAGGTCGTGTCGGATTCCGGCGCAGCGGGCGCGGATCGGCGACATCGCCCCCGGCCGGACCCACGATCGACGCATGACAGCAGACATCGACGGCATCCACCACGTCGGCATCCTCACCCGCGATCTCGACGGCCTCGAGCGCCGCTACCGTTCGCTCGGGTTCACCCTCACTCCGCGCTCGCGCCACCTGCTCGCCGCCGGGCCGGGGGAGCCGCCGGTCGCCGGCTGCACCGCGAACCTGTGCGCGGTCTTCGAGGACTCCTATCTCGAGCTGCTCGGCATCGTCGACGAAACCGCGCCCGACCCGTGGCACACCAAGGCGATGGCCGACGAGTACGAGGGGCTGCGCCTGCTCAACCTGGAGACCTCGGACGCCGAGAAGGCCGACCGTCGCCTGACCGAGGCCGGGTTACGCACGTCCGGGGTCCTCGACCTCGAACGCCCGGTCGACACCGTGGACGGCCCACGCACCCTGCGGGCCCGCGCCGTCCACGTCGACCCGCGCGCGACCCCCGAGACCTACCTCGGCGTCGCCCAGCACCTGACCCGCGACTACGTCCACCAACCGCGCTATCTGCGGCACCCGAACGGCGCCCGCGGCCTCGGCTCGGCGCTGTATGTCGTCGACGACGCCGCCTTCGCCACCGTCGTCGACCGCTACCGGCGCGTCCTGGACCGCGTGCCCGACCAGGAGGGCCCGCTGACCATGTTCGCCGTCGGGCCCGCGCGGCTCGAATTCGTCCGGGCGAGCGACGCGGACGAACTCCTGCCCGGCGAACCGGCGCCCGCCGCCTCCTACCCGGCCGCCCTGACCATCCGCGTCGACGACGTCGTCGCGGCCCGCGACCTCGTCGACGACGCGGGCACCCCGACCACCCCGACCGCCGACGGCTTCGTCGTCTCCGCCACGGACGCCTACGGCGCCTGCCTCTTCTTCACCGCCTGAGGAGCCACCCTCTGCTGTTGAGCTCGTCTTCCACACGGACCAGCGGGGCGGGCGACGAAGTCGTGGCCGAGTCGGTGCGGAACAGGCCGGTGAACGACTCGCGGCCGCCCACCGGAGCGGGCGGCCGCGAGCTGGTTGGCACCCAGGTCAGCGCGCGGTGCGCGGCGGATCGTCGTCGAAGCCCTCGGTGTCCACGCGTTCCTTGCGAACGGTGCCGGACACGGTCTGCTCGTCCTCGACCTCGTCGACCGCCAGCCGGACCCGTTCCACCGGGACGGCTTCGGTCTCCACCCGCACCCGGTCGGCGTGCAGGGTCACCTCACGCTCGTCGTCACCGATCTCGACCCCGCGCTCGCCCCGATCGGTGATCGGTTCGCGCTCGACGCGGACTTCCTCGTGACTCGTCGGGACGCGCACGTTCTGTTCCTCGGTGACCACGTACTTGCGCAGCCGGGCGGTGCCGACGGTCTCGCGCTCGGTATCCACCCGGAGCTGTTCCTCCGAGCGGATCATCGACTCACCGCCGATCCCGGGGTTGCCGTGGGTCAGCGGCTCCTCGTCGCCCGCACGAATCTGCTGGCGGCCGTAGGTATCCCAGGCCGCCGCCCGCGGGTCGACGTGGTAGTGCCGGAACAGTTCCTGCTCGGACTCGGCGCTGATCCGCCCGTCGTCGTCGAGGTGCGGCGCGGATCTCACCGCTTCCTTGTCGACGTGCAGGCGCAGGGTGTCCTCGTCTGCCCGGTGCTCGGCACCGGCCAGCGGGACCAGCGAGTCGCCGTGGAACAGACCGGTGGACACGGCGGCCCAGGTCGGCGCCCCGGTGGTGTTCTCGAGGTAGATCTGCTTGATCTTGCCGATCTTCTCGCCCCGCTCGTCGTACGCGGTGGCGCCGATCAACGAATCCAATGTCGCTCTGCTCATGATGATCCTCCTACCTGACGCGGAGGTCGCCCGATTCCGGCCGCATCGGGTCGGCGGGCGGCTCCGCTGGGTTGTCGTGATCGCTCTTTCGCAGCATCCGGCGTAGCCAGATCAGCTACTTCGAAGCAAATACCCGAGTCGATCTTCGGCAAACAACCCCCGGTCGAGGCGGCATCGGCGATCGGCGCACAAGCGTCGCTAGCGTTCGCCCGGCCGCTCCCGCTTGACGAAGTTGGGACGGATGTCCATGTCGGGTTCGTCGTAATAGCGATGGAAGGTGGGGGTCAGGCCCGAGGAGATCGGCGGGTTGATCCAGCTCCAGTCGGTGGGGCAGCGTCGGCCCGCCGCCTCCTCGCGCTGGACGTGATCACAGAACTGTTTGGCGACGGTGTGGTGGTCGACCATGTGCACGCCCGAGGTCCGGAAGCTGTGCAGTACCGCGTGATTCAGCTCGATCAGCGCCTTGTCGCGCCACAGCGTGCGCACCGAGGAGGTGTCGAGCTCCATCATGTCGGCGATCAGCGGCAACATGTTGTAGCGATCGGTGTCGCTGAGGTTGCGCGCGCCGATCTCGGTGCCGACGTACCAGCCGTTGAACGGGGCGAACGGGTAGGTGATGCCGCCTACCTCGAGGTCCATGTTCGACACCGCCGGTAGCGCATGCCATTTCAGCCCGAGGGTGGCGAACCACGGGTAGTCGGGGTGGACCAGATCGACCTCGCGGACCAGCTCGCGCGGCACATCGAAGTACTGCAGGTCCTCGTCGGGCGTGCTGATGAGCACGGGCAGCACGTCGAACGGGGTGCGCGCGCCGCGCCAGCCCAGCGCCATCGCCTGCTCGGTGGCGGCGATGTTGGCCGGATCGCCGGTGACGGTGCCGTCGCCGTTGGGATAGCCCGCGTAACGGATCAGCTGCGAGCTCACGATGCGGTACTCCCCACCGCCGGGCTCGAGCTGCGGGCCGACTGTGATCATCGACTGGATCGCACCGCCGTTGGTGGCCAGTCGCAGATGCTGCCAGCAAGCCTCGGAAAGCTCTCGCGCGGAAGTAACTCGGCGCGCGTCCAGTAGTTTGAGCGACCGCCAATGCTTGCGCCCGACACAGCGCGCGTGATTGCGCCACGCCAGTTTGGCGCCGATCAGGATCTCCTCGGCGGTCTGCCGATAGGTGCCGGTTTCGCGCAGTTCGGCGAGCGCGCCGAGCCGGCGCTGGGTGGGTAGATGACCCAGTTCGGGATTGCGGAAGAACTCGTCGCATTCGCGTAGCCGACGCTCGAGGTCGGTGGCAGGCGGTGCGGCGACGACGGTGTCACCGGCCGAAGTGACTGGGGTGGAGCCTTTTTCGCAGACAGCAGGGCGAGAACGTTGGTTCACGGTACATCTCCGGTCGGGCAGCAGGGTGCAGGGCCGTGCGGGCGTACCCGGGATGCGGGGTATTCGCCCGCCGAGAACACGCTGCTCGACCGGTGGCGCGCGCCGACCAGGTAATCGGTCGAGCGTCGCCGCATGCATAGTCGTCCTGTTCGAACACCGAGATTCGCTGCGAGCCAGCCTACGACCGGTGTGCTGGCGGTGTGCTCGAAATCGCGGTAATCCCACCACGACTGGCGTCAAGGCATGCTGACGGTGTGCTGACCTAACGGAATCGGGCGGCGGTCTCCGGTGCGGTGGCGAACGCGAGGAATTGCTCGTTCTCGTGCGGGTCGCCGATCGTGACCCGCACGCCGTCCCCGGCGAACGGCCGCACCAGCACGCCGGCGGCCGCGCTGGCCTCGGCGAAGGCGGTGGTGCGCTCGCCCAGTGGCAGCCACACGAAGTTGGCCTCGCTCGACGGCACCTGGTAGCCGGCCGCCAGCAGCGCGTCGCGCACCTGGTGGCGCTGGGCGACCAGCACGTCGGTCCGGTCGAGCAACTCGCCACGGGCTTCCAGCGAGGCGATCGCGGCCGCCTGCGCCACCCGGTTCACGCTGAACGGGATGTGCACCTTCAGCAGGGCGGTGATCACCTCGGGATCACCGACGGCGTAGCCGACCCGCAGGCCCGCCAGGCCGTAGGCCTTCGAGAAGGTGCGCAGCACCACGACATTCGGTCGGGTGCGGCCGATCTCGACGCCGTCGGGACGGGTCTCGGGGGTCAGCCGGAGGTACTCGTAGTAGGCCTCGTCCAGCACGACGAGCACGTGCGCGGGCACCCGGTCCAGGAACCGCTCCAGCTCGGCGCGTCCGTGCGCGGTGCCGGTGGGGTTGTTCGGGTTGCAGACGAAGATCAGCTTGGTGCGTTCGGTGACCGCGTCGGCCATCGCGTCCAGGTCGTGCAGGTGGCCCTCGGCCAGCGGCACCGGCACCGCGGTGGCGTTGCCCACCTGGGTGACGATCGGGTACGCCTCGAACGAGCGCCAGGCGAAGACCACCTCGTCGGTCGGCGCGTCACAGGTGATCTGCACGAGCTCCTGGCACAGCGCGACGCTGCCGCAGCCGACCGCCACATTCGCGACCGTGACGCCGAGGAAGTCCGCCAGGGCGGCTCGCAGCTCGGTGACCTGGTTGTCCGGGTACCGGTTGGCCTGCTCGGCCGATTCCGCGATCGCCTTCGCCGCGCTCGGCAACGGCCCGAAGGTCGTCTCGTTCGACGCGAGCTTCACCGCATCGGGGTGGTTACGGCCGGGAACGTAGGCCGGGATGGTGGCGAGGTCGGGCCGGATGTGCGCTGTCACGCCTCCACCCTACGGTGACGCGTCATACCGGTGCGCGCCGCCGCCGATCAGCTCTACCCAACCGCTGTTTCGCCGCCTACGCTGGGTTTATGTCGGGGACCTACGACGATGTCGCCCCACTCAGGTCGGTGGAGCTCACCGCCGTGGCGGGTGGCGCCGAAACGGCAGCCGTCGCCACGCGGACGGCTGTGCCCATCACCGTGGTCGAGCCCGAGCGAGTCGCCCGCGGCGGCATCGTGGTCCTGCACGAATCCCGGGAGTTCTCGCCCCAGCTGCTGGACCTGATGCGGTCGCTGGCCTTCGATGGCTGGATCGTCGTCGCGCCGCACCTTTTCGACCGGATCGCCGACGACCAGGTCACCGAGGTCTTCGGCGACGAGCTCTTCGACGACTTCGACGCCGGCTTCGACTGGCTCACTCGCCGCGGCGTCTTCCCCGACACCATCGGCGTGCTCGGCTTCGACACCGCGGGCACCGCCGCCTTCCTCGTCGCCACCAACCGTCCGATCGGCGCCGCGGTGAGCGTGGGTGCCCCCGGCATCACCGAGCCGCTCCCGGATCAGGACACCGCCCTGGTCGACATCGCCGCCGCGTTGCAGGCGCCGTGGCTCGGCCTGTTCGGCGCCGACGATCCGGCCACCCCGCCCGACGCCGTCGAGCGGCTCCGCGACGAGGCCGCCCGAGCGAATGTGGCCAGTCTCACCATCACCTATCCCGGCCTCAGTCACCGCGCCGACCGCCCCGATCCGGACGACGACGCGGCCAACGCCATTCGGATCGATTCCCAGACCCGGATCTACGACTGGTTCGACAGCAACTTACGGTAGTTGACCAGGCGTTTTGGACTACATGAACTGCTCGTGTAATCTTCATTCCCGGCGGTTCGACAAGGACCGGTGCCCTCGAAAGAGAAGGCTCCAGGAGGCGTGCCAGAGCGGCCGAATGGGACTCACTGCTAATGAGTTGTCCCTTCACGGGGACCGGAGGTTCAAATCCTCTCGCCTCCGCCACACCCGGTTCGCCGGGTACAACTGAAGACCATGCGCCCGTAGCTCAACGGATAGAGCACTTGACTACGGATCAAGAGGTTAGGGGTTCGAATCCCTTCGGGCGCACCAAGAAAAGGCTCTCAGTATTCGCTGGGGGCCTTTTCTCATGCTCGACCGGAGGCGCCTACTTCCACGCGGGCAGCGGGGGCAGCGGGCCGGTGAGGTCGTGGCCGGGGGAGCGGCCGAGGAGCCAGGCGAGCAGGGCCGAGGATGGGCCGAGGACGGTGTGGTGCGGGCGGCCGGGGCCGACGGTGGCGATGAAGTCGGTGTCGGTGGCCTGGATGTCGAAGGTGGGGGTTGCCTCCGGGCGCAGGTTGGCGGAGACGTCGGCGATGGCTTCCGGGAGCAGGCGGGCCACGAAGGACGCGGGCCAGTCGGCGGGGGTGTAGTCGACGCCGAGGTCGACGTGATGGATCTCGGTCTCGCGCAGGCGCATCCACGGAATCTGGGCGGCGGTGAGCGAGCCGCCCTGCCGGTTGCGCACGACCGCCTGCCAGTCCGCGGGGGGCATCGTGGTGGCCACCGCTTGCCAGCGATGCGCCGAGGCGGTGAAGTCGGCGTGCTGGACGGCCAGATGGCGCGGTGCGCCCGCCTCGATGTCGGCGTCGCGGAGCGCGGCGCTGGCGTACTGGGGGATCTCGATGCCGGTGCGTGCCCACAGCAGCAGGTTCAGCAGGCTGTCGGCATTGCGCGCCATGTGCGCGACGACGTGCCCGCGCGTCCAGCCCGGGAGCCGGGACGGTTCGCTCAGCTGGGCATCGGTGAGCGCGCCGATCGCCGCGTCGAAGCGGGCGGTGGAGGCGGCGACCTGGGTGAGCAGGTCGGTGGGAGTAGCCGTTTCGCTGGTCACCCGGTCGAGCGTAGTTGCCCTGGTCCGTGCGCACCGCCGTTCACCGCGGTGTCGGCGCCCCCTGTGGATAACCGTGAACCTGTGGACAACTGGGGAGTTTTCGGGCTCGACGGCGACGGCGGAGCAGCGGCGCGTGTGACGATTCAGCCGGCAACGATCGCGTCGGCCTCGATCTCTACCAGGAGCTCGGGAGCGATCAAGCCGGTCACCTGGTACATCGAGGCGGCGGGGCGGATGGTGTCGAAGACGGCCGAGTGCGCGGCGGCGACTTCGGACCAGCGGGAGATGTCGGTGACGAAGATGCGGGTGCGCACCACATCCCGCAAACTCGCGCCCGCCTGTTCCAGCGCGGTGGCGATACGGGCGAGGACCTCGGTGGTCTGCGCGCCGATGTCGTCGCCGCCGACGGCGCCACCACCGGGGACGGCGGCGGTCGTTCCGCTCACCACCACATGGTCACCGACACGCACGGCCCGCGAGTACCCCACGACATCTTCGAAATCGGAGGCGGAAGCGATGTTCACCCGAGTTGTGGTCATGGCAGCCAGAATGATCCACCGCAGGGTGGATCACAATTCATTTGTCGGTCGGCTGCCGGTCGGCTCGACGCGGTACGCATGGCAGATGAACGCACGTCCAGTTTTCCGCCTCTTCCCGCTCACCGCCGCGCTGTGCGCCGCCGCCGTCGCCGCGGGCTGCTCGACGCCCGGCGCCGACGCCGACTTCACCGTGGACCGGGACCAGACGCTGGTCATCTCGCTCGACGAGTTGGTCGCCAAGTCGGGCAAGAGCGCGGTCCTCGGCGTCGACCTGGAGCCCGAGCACGGCAGCCTGACCCGCCGCACCGACGGGTCCTACGTCTACACCCCGGTCGCCGGCTACCGCGGACTCGACCAGTTCAAGGTCACCACCAGCGACGCGGTGCGGCTGTACACCACCGACATCCCGGTGCTCGGCGAGTTCGGCGGCACCACGGTGCAGGGCAGCGGATTCGGTTCGGCGTGGACTCCGGTGCCGGGCAGCGCCGACGAGTTCTACGGCCTGACCGACCGCGGTCCCAATGTGGACGGCCCGGCCAAGAACGAAAAGCTCTCGCCCACCCCGGCATTCGTGCCCAAGATCGGCCGGTTCAAGCTGGTCGACAACCGGGCGGTGCTCCAGTCGAGCATCGAGCTGCGCAGCAAGTCGGGCGCGCCGTTCAACGGTCAGGTCGACACCTCGGCCACAACCGGCGAGACCATCAAGGATCTCCAGGGCACCGTCCTGCCTCCCACCGATCACGGCCTCGACCCCGAGGGCCTGGTCGCACTCGCCGACGGCACCTTCTGGGTGTCCGACGAGTACGGTCCGTTCCTGGTGCATTTCGATGCCAAGGGCACCGAGATCGAGCGGCTCGCGCCGGGGAGCGGGCTGCCCGAGGAGATCGCCTTGCGCACGCCCAACCAGGGCATGGAGGGCCTGACCATCACGCCCGACGGCAGCACCCTCGTCGGCGTCGTGCAGAGCGCGCTCAACACCCCGGGTCTGAGCGGTTCGGCCAAGGAGGTGCCGTTCGCGCGGATCGTCACCGTCGACCTGAAGACCAAGGCGCAGAAGGAATTCCTGTACCCGCTGGAGAACCCGAAGCAGAACAAGGTCGCGGTCTCGGAGATCACCGCGCTGAGCGCGACCACCTTCCTCGTCGACGAGCGTGACGGCAACCTCGCGCCCCAGTCGAACAAGAAGATCTGGACCATCGATATCGCCGGTGCCACCGATGTCGGCCCGCAGTCGAGCGTGCCCGGCGCGACCTACGACGCGGCCAAGGGCGGCCTGCTGGTCGACGGCAAGCCGTTGGAGACGCTCGTCGGCGTCGTGCCGACCACGGACGCGGTGGCCGCGCTGACCAAGGCGGGCATCACCCCGGTCGCCAAGCAGCGCAACCTGGACCTGTCGGCGCTGGTCGCCGGACTCGACGAGCGGGGCCGGTTCTTCGGCCACGACAAGATCGAGGGCATCGCCACCACCGACGGCGGCAAGACGATCTACATCGCCAACGACAGCGATTTCGGGTTGGCCGCGAGCCAGGGCGAGCAGCCGCCGTTCGGACTGAAGCCCAAGACGTTGCCCAACGGGCTGCAGGACACCGGCGAGGTGCTCGCGGTCGACACCACCAAGCTGCCCGCCGAGGTGGGTGGCTACACGGTGCGGATCTCGGTCAACTAGTCCACTCGCGCCCCTCCACGAGCACGGCGGCGGCCAGCGCCAGCAGCCACAGCGACATCGACCCGACCTGGATGCGCTGGGCGATGCCGAGAGCGTAGGAGCCGGACAGGTTGTCGGCGATCAACATCCAGACGGTCGCCGCCGACCCCACGACGAGCACGACCACACCGAACTCGCGCAGGATCCGCCAGCGGTGATAGCGGTAGGCGGCGGCGCTGAAGGCGAACGCCGCCACCGCGATCGAGGTGACCGCCAGGGAACTGGTCAGCGCGTGCGGCTGATGCAGCTGTGGGAACAGTTCGCTGTTGCCGCCGCACGTGCTGACCGACGGGTCGCAATCGCGCAGCGGGAGCATGGCGTCGGCGATGGTCGACGCGCCGAAGCACAGCAGGGCCACCCACCCGACGGTGGTGAGCGTGCGTCGGCGAAAGACCAGCAGGCCGCCGATCGCGGCCGGGATCAGCAGCAGGCCGACCAGCTTGTCCGCGGTGGCGAACACCTCCCGGTAGGGCTTGCCCTCCGCGTCGAGTTCGCTGAGGAAGGAGTTGACCGAATCGGCCTCGATCGGCAGGACGAACTCCAGCACCCAGGACGAATAGCAGAGGCCGGCGACCGCGATCGCGAGGGCGATCAGCAGTGGGTAGCCGCGGGGTATCCGGGTGGATTCGGGCACATCGACCATTGTGCTGCCCCCGGCGGAGCGTCCGGTTCATCCACCCGATCGGGCGCGTCGCCCGCCGCGCACGTGGTTTCATCACAGCGCGCACAGGTTGTTGTCAGGTTCACCGGGCAGGGTGGGTGGCGTAACCAACCAGGAGGATTTCGATGAGCTACGTGATAGCGCTGGCAGGTTTTGCCATGGTCCTGGCGATGGCTGTCTCCGGTTTCGCCGCCGCCAACGCGCCGCGATCGCTGGTCCGGGTGCGCGTGCACAGCGACCCGCGCCGCCGCTGACCCGGTCGTCTACCGCTGCGAGCGAGGTGATCGCTCGCGTATCAGGGCAAAGATCTGCTGGGCGGCGAGATGCGGATCCTCGTGTTCCCACACCCGCACGACCTGCCAGCCCGCTGCCCGCAGCGCGGCGTCGGTGGCCCGGTCACGCGCCACATTGCCCGCCAATTTGTCGGCCCACCACTGGGCGTTGTTCTTCGGATCGGTCGCGTGCACCGGACATCGATGCCAGAAGCAGCCGTCCACGTAGACGGCGACTCGCAGGCGCGGGAACACCACATCGGCGCGCCGGCGCTGGCCTTTGATGGGCGCGCGGTCGACGAAATAGCGCAGGCCCGCGCGGTGCAGTTCACGACGGAGGGCCAGTTCCGGTGCGGTATTCGCACGTCGCTGGCGAGACATGCGGGCGCTGGTCGCCGCGTCGGTGACCGGTTTCGCCGCAGGCGGCGGCGCGGCGGGCACGTCCCCACGTCGCGCGTGCCGCCCGGTCATGCCGCCCAGCCGCCCATGCGGTCGAGGTGATCGCGCACATCGTCGAGGAAACCCGGCGGGAAGCGCAGATTGCCCATCTCGGTACGGCGCAGGAAACCGGCCGTGGCGCGTGGCGACAACAGCCGGGGTTCGGCGAGGAAATTCTTCAGATCCTCGTACGGTTCGTGCACCGGCCACGTCGACAGCGGAACCCGGTGCACGACGCCGGCGCGGCCCCACGCCGCGGTCGGCCACGGTGAGCCCGGCCGCAGCGGTTCCCCCACGGTCAACGGCTCCGACGGCGCGGCCAACCGCTCACCGACCCAGTTGGCCATCCGCACGCTGACCGCGTTGCCCACCAGCTTCCAGCGATGCCCCTGCCGCACCCCGGGCACGTCGAGCGCGGGCGCGGTCCAGTCGGCGTCGAAACCCTGCAACCGCTCGCCGTCGACGATGCCCGGCGTGACGATCTCGCCTGCGGGCAGCCGCACCGCGGGCGGACTCGCGATCCCCAGACCCGACCCGCCCTTGAGCGTCGGCACGGCGTTCACCGCCCAGCCGAGGCCGCGCACGCCTTCGGTCCAGTAGAAGCCGCACGGATCGCGCTCGGGGTCGCCGTACTCGCGCGGGCCCGCGTCGTCGCCGAACAGCACCTCGCGCGGGTCCTCGGTGCGCGAAGCCAGCATCAGCACCCGCTGGCGCCGCTGCGGCAGCCCGAAGGCACGGCCGTCGACGACGCGATAGGCCCACGTGTAGCCGAGTTCCTCCAGTGCGCCGGTGATGTGCCGCATCGCCGCGCCCCGGCCGAGTTGCAGCATGAACGGGACGTTCTCGATCAGCAGCCAGCGCGGTCCGCGTTGCCGCCGGACCAGCCGGAACACCTCGTCGACCAGCCCGGATCGGCGACCGGTGATGCCCGCGGTGCGACCGGCCTGGGACAGGTCCTGACACGGGAAGCCCGCGGCGACCAGTTCGGTTCGGGCGGGCAGGGAGCGCAGCCGGGTGATGTCGCCGTGCAGGGGAGTGTCGGGGAAGCGAGCCGCGAGCACGCCCTGCGCGCCGGGATCGATCTCACAGAGCAACTCGGTCGACCAGCCGTTGCTGCCGAGGCCGAGTTCGAGCCCGCCGATCCCGGCGAACAGCCCGACCATCCGCGTCAACGACCCTCCTGTGTCTGGCGGGCTCGCCGTCCAACGACCCGTCACTCGCGCCTGCGGCGCATTGTATCGGGCGGCCGAACCCCGAGCTCCAGCGGAAAAATCAGTGGCTCGCGACGGTGCTGCGGTGCCACTCTGGAGAGGCCGACTTGTCGGACCCCGGTGCGAACATCACCAGGCGTCCGTTCCGGAAACCAACCATCCAACCGGACACCAAGGGGGAGAGTCTTGTCTGTCACTGTGGAGCTGGCGGCCACCGATGCGGAGGCCGACAGATCGGGGCGGCCGTCGCCGCGGCCGAGCGGTAGATCGCGGTCGCTGCGCCGATTTCTGCCGTACCTGCGGCCCTACCGGGTGCCGCTGATCGGGGCCAATGTGCTCGCGATCGTCACCGCCAGTACCGCCATCGTCATCCCGCTGGTGATCGCCAGGGTCATCGACGGGCCGATCGCGCGGCGGGACTTCGTCGGGCTGCTGCTGCCGGTCGCACTGATCTTCGTTCTCGGCGGGCTCGAATCCTTCGGCATGTGGGGGCGGCGCTGGCTGGTGTCCAAGCCGTCCACCCTGTTCGAGATCCGGATGCGGGCAAAGCTTTTCGCCCAGCTCCAGGCGCTGTCGATCGGACGCCACGACGGCTGGCAATCGGGTCAGCTGCTGTCGCGCGCCATCGACGATCTCTCGGTGCTGCGGCGGTTCGTCGCGTTCGCCGGACCGTTCCTGATCGTCAACAGCATCGTGCTGCCGATCGGCCTGATCGCGCTGTTCGCGATGAACTGGCAAGTGGGACTGATCTTCACGGTGATCTCGCTGCCGCTGACCCTGTTCTGCGTGCGCTTCGTGCGCCGGTTCGAGGTGGCCTCGCGCCGCTCGCAGGACCAGTCCGGTGACCTGGCGACCATCGCCCAGGAATCCGCGCAGGGCGTGCGCGTGCTCAAGGCCCTCGGCCGCGGCCGGTTCTTCGGCGCGCGCTTCACCGCGCTCTCGCGCGAGCTGCAGAAGACCGAGCTGGAGAAGGTGCGCCTGGACGCGACCCTGTGGGCCGCGCTGGTGACGTTCCCGACGGTCGCGATCGCGGTGTCGCTCGGCGTCGGCGGGTACTCGGTGGTGCACGGCACGATGACGATCGGCACGCTGGTCGCGAGCGTCACGCTGGCGACCTTCCTGCAGTGGCCGATCATCTGGCTGGGCTTTCTGCTCTCGGAACTGTTCGAGGCGCGCACCGCCGCCGACCGGTTCTGGGAGATCATCGACACCCCGCTCGACATCACCGACCCGGCGCAGCCGGCGAGCCTGCCCACCGGTCTGCGCGGTGAGCTGGTCATCGACCATGTGCGCTTCGCCTATCCGACCGGGGAGGACCGCTCGGACAAGGCCGTGCTGGAAGACATCTCGCTGCGGGTCCGGCCGGGGGAGACGGTCGCGCTCGTCGGCGCGACGGGCAGCGGCAAGACCGCGCTGCTGGAACTGATTCCCCGGCTCTACGACGTCGACGGCGGCAGCATCACCATCGACGGCGTCGACATCGCGACCCTGCGCCTGGCCGACCTGCGCCGAGTGGTGACGGTGGCCTTCGAGGAGCCGGTGCTGTTCTCGGCCAGCGTGCGCGAGAACGTAGCACTGGGCGACCCGCGCGCCACCGACGCCGATGTACGTCAGGCGCTCGACATCGCCCAGGCGAGCGAGTTCGTCGACGCGCTGCCGTGGGGCCTGGACACCAGGATCGGTGAGCAGGGCATGAGCCTGTCCGGCGGCCAGCGCCAGCGGCTCGCTCTGGCCAGGGCCGTGCTCATCGGCGAGGCGTCGGCCGAGCACGGCCGGATCATGGTGCTCGACGATCCGCTCTCGGCGCTGGACGTGGAAACCGAAGAGCGCGTGCAGGATCGGCTGCGCACGGTGCTCGCCGGCGCTACCACGCTGCTGGTCGCGCACCGCCCGTCGACGGCGGCGCTGGCCGATCGGGTCGCCCTGCTGGCCGACGGCCGGATCGTCGCCGAGGGCAGCCACGAGAAGCTGCTGCGCACCAACAGCCGCTACCGCGAACTGATGGGAGGTGAATCATGACCACCGACACCGATATCCAGACGCCGACCGAGCAGACCGACCTGGCGGCGGACTGGCGCGGCATCGCCAAGGAGGACGACGCCGTCACCGGCACCGGAAACCTGGTGCTGGCCGGGCGATCCCGGCGCCTGCTGCTCGATCTGGTGCGCCCCTACCGCAAGCAGGCGGTGCTCACCTTCGTGCTGATCCTGCTCGACAACGCGGCCAAGGTGTCGATGCCGCTGTTCATCGCCTACGGCCTCGATCACGGCATCAGCCAGGGCAGACAGGGCAATTGGACGCCGATGCTCGCCACGGTGGCCGGGTTCGTGTCGGTCACCGTGCTGGCGGGGTTGACCACGTACTTCTTCCTGCGGGCCTCCGGTTCGCTGAGTCAGCGGGTGCTGTTCGATCTGCGGGTGCGCGCGTTCCGGCACACCCAGCGGCTGAGCGTGTCGTTCCACGAGAAGTACACCTCGGGCAAGGTCGTCACCCGGCTCACCAGCGATATCGAGACCCTGCAGGAACTGCTGGAAGGCGCGCTGAATCAGGCGTTCAGTGCGGTCCTTTCGGTGGTCACCATCGCGGTGCTGCTGGTCTGGCTGGATCCGATGCTGGCCTCGATCGTGCTGCTCGGATTCGTGCCGCTGGTGCTGGTGACCCGGTGGGCGCAGCGGCGTCAGCGGGCCGGTTACCGGCGCACGCGCGGCGCGATCGCCCGCGTCGTCGTGCAGTTCGTCGAGTCGATGAGCGGCATGCGCGCGGTGCAGGCGTTCCGCCGGGAAGACCGCAACCAGGAGGTTCTGGGCAGCGAGGACGACGAGTACCAGCGGGCGACCACCACCGCGATCCGCGGGATGGGCGACTACGTCGGCCTGTCGAATTTCATCGGCAAGGTGACCACGGTGATCGTGCTGCTGGTCGGCGCCTGGCAGGTGATGGAGGGCAATCTCGCGATCGGCGTGCTCGCCGCGTACCTGCTCTACCTCGACCAGTTCTACGGTCCGCTCGACGAACTCGCCCAGGTGTTCAACTCCTACCAGTCCGCCGCGGCGGCGCTGGAGAAGATCTCGGGCGTGCTCGAGGAGGAGCCCGCGGTCGCCGAACCCGCGGATCCGGTCGCGCTGGACCGGGCGACCGGTGCGGTACGGATGGACCGGGTCTGGTTCGGGTACACGGCCGAGTCGCCGGTGCTGCCGGAATTCGACCTGGCCATCCCGGCCGGGCAGGTGGTGGCGCTGGTCGGTGCCACCGGCGCGGGCAAGTCGACGCTGGCCAAGCTGCTCACCCGGTTCTACGACCCGAGCGGCGGCGCGATCACCCTGGAGGGCGTCGATCTGCGCAAGCTGGCCGACGCCGAACTGCGCAGGCACGTCGTCATGGTCACCCAGGAGGCGTACCTGTTCTCCGGAACCATCGCCGACAACATCCGCCTCGGCAGGCCGGGCGCGACCGATGCCGAGGTCACGGCGGCCGCGCGGGCGGTCGGCCTGGACGCGTTCGTGCGATCCCTGCCCGAGGGGTACGCGACCGATGTGCGCACCAGGGGCGGCAGGCTCTCGGCCGGGCAGCGTCAGCTGGTCGCGTTCGCGCGGGTGTTCCTGGCCGACCCCGCGGTGATCGTGCTGGACGAGGCGACCTCGAGCCTCGACATCCCCGGCGAGCGGCTGGTCCAGCACGCGCTGGAGACGCTGTTGCGCGAGCGTACGGCGGTGATCATCGCGCACCGGCTGTCCACGGTCGCCATTGCCGACCGGGTGCTGGTGCTCGACGCGGGCCGGATCGTGGAGGACGGCTCTCCCGCCGAGCTCATCGCCGGGCGGGGCCGCTTCGCCGGACTGCACGCCGCCTGGCGGGATTCGCTGGTCTGATGCCACCGTGTTGTACAGCAGCGGGGCTGGTGTCGCTTACCGTAGAGAGGTGACGACCCCAGCCCCGGGCCCGGCCGCAGGCCCCACCGAGAACAGACCGGCCTCCCGGTGGCCCGCGGTGCTCACTTGGCGGGCCCACGACAACACGCGGATGGAATCGGTGCGCGTGACGCTCAACGGCAACCGGATCCGGGCGGCGGGCCGGATGATCGGCAGCGCCTGCGGCGAGCACCCGGCCTTCAGCGCGTCCTATGACCTGGTCACCGACGAGGCGGGCGCGACGCGACGGCTGTCGCTGCGTACCACCACCGCCGCGGGCGAACGGCACGCCTCCATCTCCCGGGACGAGGAGGACTACTGGCTCGTCGACGCGGGCGGCAGCCATGTGCGCTCCACCTTCGCCGGCGCGCTGGATGTCGACGTGGTGTTGAGCCCGTTCTTCAACACGCTGCCGATCCGCCGGTTCGGGCTGCAGAACGCGGTCGGCGACGTGCAGGTCCCGGTGGTCTACGTGCGGCTGCCCGATCTGCTGGTGCAGGAGGCCGAGCTCACCTACTCGAGCGCCGCCGACGGCATCAACGTGCTGTCCCCGGTCTCCAGCGCGACGCTGACGGTCGATCCGGAAGGATTCGTCCTGGACTACCCCGGACTCGCCGAACGGGCGTGACGCCGAATCGGCCGGTGTGGGACCGGCTTCCACCGCCCGGCACGGGCGACCGCGCGCTCGGGTTCACAGTGCGCGCAGCACCCCGCCACGCTGTCCGGCTCGGTGTAGCTCGGTGAGCCAGTCGGCCGCACCCGGGACGATCCCGGTGATCTCCCAGCGCGTGCGCTGCTCGTACGCGGTACGGCCGCGGTAACCCGCCTCGACAACCTCGCCGAGGCTGCCGTCCGCGCGCAGCGCGTCCCTGGCGGTGACCAGCGCGGCGATGGTCTCGTCGAGCACCTGGCCGAGCGCGGTGGCGTTCGGTTCGCAGATGGCGCGCACGAGACCGGGCGCGGTACCGGCGACGCGGGTGCCGTCGCGGAACGAACCGGCGGCCAGGCCGAGCGCGAGCGCCCCGCCCTCGGCGCCCGCCGCGGCCAGCGCCTCGGCCAGCACGTGCGGCAGGTGCGAGATGCGCGCGACAGCCTGATCGTGTTCGTCGGCGACCACCGGAACCACCACCGACCCGCAGTCCAGCGCCAGCCGCACGACCCGTTCCCACGGCTCGGCCCGCGTGCCCTCGTCCACGCCGACCGCCCACACCGCGTCGCGGAACAGTTCGGGATCGGTTGCCGCCCAGCCGGATTCGGAGGTGCCGGTCATGGGGTGCCCGCCGACGAAATTCGCCGCCAGCCCGTGCTTGCGGACCGCGTCGACGACCGGGCGCTTGATGCTCACCACGTCGGTCACCGGGCAGTTGGGGGCGATCTCGGCGATCTCGGCCAGCAGCTGTTCGACCGCGGGCATCGGCACCGCGACCACCAGCAGCGCATCCTCGCCGGCGGCTCGGCGCAGCACCGCGGACAGGTCGGTCGACACGTCGAAACCATCGCGACGCGCCGCGTCGGCACCCGAGTCCGAGCGGTTGTAGCCGTACGCCGGGTACCCCGCCGCGACCGCGGCGCGCAGCAGTGAGCCGCCGATCAAACCGGTTCCGAGGACGCAGACAGCGGCACGCTGGTCGAGGGTCATCGGAACAGATTGGCACACGAGTTCATCATTACGGGCGGGACAGACTACCGTTTGGTCCATGGCAGCACAGCGCTCGGGCACGAACAGGGCGACGTCGGACGACGACTTCGACGTCGAAGGGTTCGCAGTGGCGGTGGTCCGCGAAGAAGGCACGTGGCGGTGCAGTCCGCTCAGCCACGATGCGCTCCTCGACCTGTCGGTCGCGGAGACGGAGCTGAAGGCATTGCGCAGCTCGGGGGCGGTATTCGGGCTGCTCGACGTCGATGACGAGTTCTTCATCGTGTTGCGTCCGGCGCCGAGCGGCACCCGCCTGCTCGTCTCGGACGCGACTGCGGCGATCGACTACGACATCGCCGCCGACGTCCTCGACGCACTCAATGTGGAAATCCCCGACATCGACCCCGACGACCTCGACGACGTCGAGCCGTGGGAAGAGGGCGACCTGGGCGTGCTGGCCGACCTCGGCCTGCCCGAGCCGGTGCTCAGCGTGATCCTGGCCGAGACCGACCTCTACCCCGACGAGCAGCTCGGCATGATCGCCCAGCGGCTCGGTTTCGCCACCGAATTCGCGGCGGTCCTGGACAAACTGCCTCGGTGACCGACGAGGACATGGTGCGCGCCGCGATCGCGGCCGCCGCCGACGCCGACCCGCGTGATGTGCCGGTCGGCGCCGTCGTCTTCGACGCCGAGGGGCGCGAGCTCGCGCGCGCGAGCAACGCCAGGGAGGCCCTCGGCGATCCGACCGCGCACGCCGAGGTGCTCGCGTTGCGGGCCGCGGCCGCCGTGCACGGCGACGGCTGGCGGTTGGCGGGCGCGACGCTGGCGGTCACCCTGGAGCCGTGCACGATGTGCGCGGGCGCGCTGGTGTTGGCTCGGGTGGGCAAGGTCGTGTTCGGCGCCTGGGAGCCCAAGACCGGCGCCGTCGGCTCGCTCTGGGACGTCGTGCGCGACCGCAGGCTCAACCATCGTCCCGAGGTGCGGGGCGGGATCCTCGAAGCGGAGTGCGTCGCCCTCCTGGACGATTTCTTTCGAACTCAGCGCTGACCAGCCGATTTAACGATCCGGCACCCCCTCCGGTATCGTAGTCGGCGGTGGCGTGTCCGAGCGGCCTAAGGAGCACGCCTCGAAAGCGTGTGACGGGTAACCCCCGTCCGAGGGTTCAAATCCCTCCGCCACCGCCACAGAGCCCCTCACCTGATATGCCAGGTGAGGGGCTCTTTTTCGTCGGCTGTTCACGCGGTACGGCCCCGCCCGCCGGGGCTGTACGTAATAGACTGGTAGTACCGAAATCCGGGAAGGAACGATGTCTTATGCGCGGGCGACAGCCGCCACCCGCGAAGTCCGGGATCGGGCTCGGGGGGAAGCTCATGGTTCTGGTCGTGCTGGGCTGGGTAGCCGTCGGGCTGCTCGCCGCGGGCCAGCGACACTACTTCGCCCACCTGCCCAAGGAGTGCTCCGACTGGGCGACGATCGCGGTGACCGCCGCCGCGGGTCCGGCCAACTATGTCGGCCTGAACCCGCGGGTCAGCCAGTGCGAGGTACCCCAACCGAGCCAGTGATATAGGCGGCTGGCGCCGCGGGGTTTCCGGCCCTTGGTGCCTCGAATCCGAGGGGCGATACTGCGCCTTCGGCGGTACGTCTCGCCCCTCGGATTCGAGGCGGCCGGAAACCCCGGGTGGTCAGGTGCGGGCGGGGACGGGGGTCTTTTCCTGCTCTTGTAGTTCCCGCAGGCGAGCGCCCTCGACGTCGATGTCGGGGACGATCTTGTCCAGCCACTTCGGCATCCACCATGCCCATTTGCCGAGCAGCACCAGCAGCGCGGGGATGAGCACCATGCGGACGACGAAGGCGTCGAGGGCGACACCGGCGGCGAGCGCGAAGCCCATGGACTTGGCGGTGACGTCGGACTCCAGCAGGAACGAGCCGAACACCGAGATCATGATGATCGCCGCCGAGGTCACCACGCGCGCGCCGTGGTGATAGCCCTTGACCACGGCCTCGGTGGGATCGGCGCCGTGCACGTACTCCTCGCGCATGCGGGTCACCAGGAACACCTGGTAGTCCATGGCCAGGCCGAATACCAAGCCGATCAACATGATCGGCAGGAAGCTGACCAGCGGATGCGGGTCCTCGATGAGACCGAGCTCGCCCTCCTGGAAGATCAGCACGGTCGCGCCGAAGGTGGCTGCCATGGACAGCAGGAAACCGAGCGCGGCCGTCAGCGGGACCAGGATCGAGCGGAACACCAGGATCAGCAGGACGAACGCCGCGCCCGCCACGATCGCCATGTACGGGACGATCTTGCTGAGCAGGACGTGGTCGATATCGGCGTAGATCGCGGTGCTGCCGGTGATGCCGTAGGACATCTTGTACTGCTCGTTCAGCGCGGGTTCGGCATCGCGCGCCGACTGCACCAGGTCCTTGGTCGACTGCGCGTTGGGCCCGGCGTTGGGGATGCCGTTGATCAGCGCGCCCGCGCCGTCCTGGCTGAGCTGCGGCTCGGTGACCAGCTCCATGTCCGGATAGGACTGTAGCTTCTCGCGCAACGCGAGCAGCGCGGCTTCGCGCTGGTCGACGGGGGTGTCGCTGAGGTCGACAGCGATCTGCAGGATGCCGTTGCTGCCCTCGCCGAAGCCCTCGGTGCGCAGGTCGTAGGCCTTGCGGACGGTGGTCGACTTGGGCAGGCTGTCCTCGCCGGGCAGGCCGAGGTTCAGGTTGATCGCCGGCGCGGCCAGCAAGCCGAGCACCACGATGGCCAGCCCCATCGTCACGGCGGGCCATCTGGCGATGACCTTGGCCACCCGGGTGCCGTTGGTGACGACGCTGTCGTCCTCGGGATCGTGCTGGGCGATCAGCGGCAGCTTCGGTGTGAACAGGAACTTGCCGAACGCGCCGAGCAGCGCCGGCATCAGCGTGATCGCGGTGAGCACCGCGAACGCGGCCGCGATCGCGCCGCCCAGACCCATGAAGGTCAGGAACCGCACGCCGACGATGCTCAGCCCGACCAGCGCGATGATGACCGTCAGCCCGGCGAACACCACCGCCGATCCGGCCGTGCCCAGCGCCGTGCCCGCCGCCTCCTCGGCCGAATCCTGCACCGCCAGTTCGTGCTTGTACCTCGACACGATGAACAGCGCGTAGTCGATCGAGAGCGC
Organism: Nocardia sp. NPDC087230; assembly: GCF_044744725.1. Classification (NCBI taxonomy): domain Bacteria; kingdom Bacillati; phylum Actinomycetota; class Actinomycetes; order Mycobacteriales; family Nocardiaceae; genus Nocardia; species Nocardia sp. NPDC087230. The sequence continues at coordinate 762,474 of NZ_JBIUYV010000002.1, read as the reverse complement.
GATGCCGATCATCGAGGCCAGGAACGTGGTGAAGCTGGGGATCGAGAGCACCGAGGTGGACAGGAAGATCAGCGAGGTGGCCGCGCCGAGGCCGACGATCGCGGTGATGATCGGCACGAACGCGGCGACGATCGCGCCGAACGCGACGACCATGACCACCAGCGCCACCAGCATGCCGATCATCTCGGACTTGCCGCTGGGCATCTCCTGTTCCATCGCGATGGTGCCGCTGATCTCGACCGTCAGCCCGGCCGCGCGGGCGGCGTCACCGACGGCGTAGGCGGCGTCGCGGTCCTCGGCCGTGATATCGGCGAATTCCTTGATCGTGAACGGCACGCTGAAGTACGCGACGGTGTCGGGGTCGGTCTTGTTCAGCACGTTCAGCGGTGCGCCGCTGCACGTCGACGGGTCGCGCTCGGCCCCGAGACAGCCCATCTCCTCGGTCATCGCGATCGGATTCGGGATCGGCTTGCTGTGATCGACGATGTCGAGCTGATCGAGCCGGGCGATCATCGCGTCGAGCGCCTGCTTGTTCGCCGGGTCGGTGAGCTTCTGCCCGGCCGGCGCGCCGACGACGTAGGTGCCGGTCACGGCGTCGAAGGCGAAGGCCTCCGACATGCCGGGGAAGTGTTTGTCGAGGATCTCGGTCGCCCGTTCCGACGGCAGGTTGGGCATGCTGAAGTCGTCGGTCATCGGTTTCTGGAGCTGCGCGCCGAGGGCGCCGAGCACCAGGAAACAGATCAACCAGACGGATAGCACGATCCATTTGCGGCGAAAGGCCAGCTTGCCCCACCGGTACAGATAGACGGACACGGTTTTTCTCCTCGCGGTGATCGGTGCGGAGCGGGAGGTAGAGCCGGGTCTAACCAGTCCGAGTCTGGTGCCAGGCCACCGCGATATCAAGCAACCTGCCAGGCGCGACGGGCGAAAAAGCAGGACGACCCCGCGATCCTGAGGGATCGCGGGGTCGTCCGGTTCGAGTGGGTCAGGAGACCGGAAGCGGCTGCTTCACCGTCTCGGCGCCCTGGTTACGCAGCTGTTCGAGCTTGGAACCCTCGACGTCGATATCGGGCAGGATGCGGTCGAGCCACTTCGGGATCCACCACGACCACTTGCCCATGATGACCAGCAGCGCGGGCACCACGACCATGCGGACGATGAAGGCGTCGATCGCCACACCGGCGGCCAGCGCGAAGCCGAAGGACTTCGCGGTGACGTCGGTCTCCAGGATGAACGAGCCGAACACCGAGATCATGATGATCGCCGCCGAGGTCACGACGCGGGCGCCGTGGTGGTAGCCGGAGACCATCGCGTCCTTGGGCGACTTGCCGTGCACGAATTCCTCGCGCATGCGGGTCACCAGGAACACCTGGTAGTCCATGGCCAGGCCGAATACCAAGCCGATCAACATGATCGGCAGGAAGCTGACCAGCGGCTGCGGGTCCTCGATCAGGCCGAGCTTGCCCTGCTGGAAGATCAGCACGGTGGCGCCGAAGGTGGCCGCCATCGAGAGCAGGAAGCCCAGGGCCGCGGTGAGCGGGACCAGGATCGAGCGGAACACCAGGATCAGCAGGATGAACGCGGCACCGGCCACGATCGCCAGGTACGGCACGATCTTGCTGAGCAGGACGTGGTCGACATCGGCGTAGATGGCGGTGGTGCCGGTGATGCCGTACTCCATGCCGAACTGCGCCTCGAGGTCGGCTTCGGCGCCGCGCGCCTCGGCGACCAGATCCTTGGTGGCCTGGTTGTTCGGGCCCGACTTCGGCACGCCGTTGAGCATGGCGCCCTGCTTGTTCTCGCTCCACTGCGGCTCGGTCACGTAGTCCATGCCGTCGTAGGAGGCGAGCTTGTCGCGCAGCGCGCCGACCGCGGCCTCACGCTGGCTTTCCGGCACCGCGCTCAGGTCGGTGACGACCATCAGCACGCCGTTGCTGCCCTCGCCGAAGCCCTCGGTGCGCAGCTCGTAGGCCTTGCGGACGGTGGAGGTCTTCGGGGCCGAGTCCTCGCCGGGCAGACCAAGGTTCAGGCCCGCGGCGGGTGCGGCGAGCGCGCCGAGCACGACGACCGACAGGATCAGCGCGACCCACGGGGCCTTGCCGATCAGGCGGGCGAAACGCTGGCCGTTGGTGACCGAGCTCTCGTCCTCGGGATCGTGCTGGGCGACCAGCGGCAGCTTCGGCTTGAACAGGTACTTGCCGAAGGCGCCCATCAGCGCGGGCATCAGGGTGATCGCGGTGAGCACCGCGAAGCCGGCCGCGATGGCGCCGCCCAGACCCATGAAGGTCAGGAACTGCACGCCGACGATGCTGAGCGCGCCGAGCGCGATGATGACGGTCAGACCGGCGAACACGACGGCCGAACCGGCGGTGCCGAGCGCGGTACCCGCGGCTTCCTCGGCCGAGTCACGCACGGCCAGTTCGTGTTTGTACCTGGACACGATGAACAGCGCGTAGTCGATCGACAGCGCGATACCGATCATCGAGGCGAGGAAGGTGGTGAAGCTGGGGACCTCGATCACCGAGGTGCCGAGCATGATCAGCGAGGTCGCGGCGCCGAGGCCGACGATGGCGGTGACGATCGGGACGACGGCGGCGACGATGGCGCCGAAGGCGACCACCATCACGATCAGGGCCACGCCCATGCCGATCAGCTCGGACTTGCCGCTCGGCTGCTCCTGCTCCATCGCGATCGAGCCGCTGAGCTCGACGGTCAGGCCGGCGTTGCGCGCTTCGGCGGCGACCTCGTAGGCGGCGTCGCGCTCGACGTCGGTGACATCGGTGACGCCCTCGATACTGAACGGCACGTTCAGCACCGCGACGCTGTCCGGCGCGGTCGAGCTCAGCACGTTGAGCGGTGCGCCCGAGCACTTCGACGGGTCGGGGTTGGCGAGACAGCCCATCTTGTCGGTCATCTCGATGGGGCTCATCAGCGGCTTCGAGTGATCGACGATCGGCAGCTCACCGAGCTTGGTGATGAGCGCGTCGACGGCGGCGCGGTTGGCCGGATCGGTGAGCTTCTGGCCCTCCGGGGCGCCGATCACGTAGGTGCCGGACACGGCGTCGAACTTGAACTGCTCGGACATGCCCGGGAAGTGCTTGTCGAGGATCTCGTTCGCACGGGCCGACGGCAGCGACGGCATGCTGAAGTCGTTGGTCATCGGCTTGCTCAGGGTGGCGCCGACGCCGCCGAGCAGCAGGAACAGCAACAACCAGACCGGTAGCACGATCCATTTGCGGCGGAAAGCGAACTTTCCCCATCTGTACAGGTATACGGACACGAGGGTGCTCCTAGCGCGAAGAACTCGGGTGGGATCAGGCTCGTAGACAGCACTTGCGGGTCTCCCCTGACGACCCGCCTCCACATCGTCGTTTTCTGCCTACCGTGCGGTAGGTAGACTACCGATTCAGTAAGTGGAGAGGCAACCTCAATTTCGGGGGCGCCGCGTAAGTCACACGCAGTGATGGGAGGATTGAATACATGGCTCCCCGAGACACCGTCGACGCCGTTTCCGCAGGTGGAGGCACTAAGCAGGCTATCCGCGACGCCGCGGTACAGCTTTTCGGCGCCAAGGGTTTCGAGCAGACGAGCCTGCGCGAGGTCGCCGATATGGTGGGGATCACAAAGGCTTCGCTCTACTACCACTACGCGTCGAAGCTGGATCTGCTCCTCGCGATCATCGATCCGATCATCGATCACATGCGCGACATCGTCACCGACATCGACGCGGTCCCCTACGACGACGAGGGCATCCGCGCGGTGCTGCGGACGTACCTGCGCGGGATGATCCGGCACCGCGCGGCGGGCGCGCTGTGCGTGCGCGACACCGCGGCGATCGTCAACGCCATCGCCGATCGCTACCCCGATCTGATGGAGCCGACCAGGGAACTGCGCACCTGGCTGGCCGGTCCCGACCCGGATCAGGAAGCCATGCTGCGCGCGGCCGCGGCCATCGAGGTGCTCGGGGTCGCGCTGCTGTCATCGGAGCTGGCGCCCGGCGCGACCGATGAGATGGTGGAGAAGACCCTGCTCGACGCGGCGACCTGCGTGCTGACCGCCTGCGGACGGTCGGCATGATCGGGCGGCTCGCCGCTCCCGCCCGGCCGACCGCGTAAGTTCGACTCGTGCATATCACCGCCAGGGTCGATTACGCGGTGCGAACGCTGCTGGAGCTCGCCGCGGCCGACGGCGTCGTCAAGGCCGAGGCGATCGCCGCCGCCGCGCAGATCCCGCCGAAGGTACTCGAGACCGTGCTGGCCGAGCTGCGCCGCGCCGACCTCGTGCTGAGCAGGCGCGGTCCCGACGGCGGCTACCGCCTCGGCAGGCCCGCCCCGGAGATCTCGGTGGCCGACGTGATCCGCGCCGTCGAATCGCCGCTGGCCTCGGTGCGCGGGCAGCGCCCCGAGGACGTGCGCTATCCCGGCGCCGCCGAACCGTTGCAGCAGGTATGGATCGCGCTGCGGGTCAACATCAGGGCCGTGCTGGAGAACGTCTCCATCGCCGATATCGCCACCGACCGGCTGCCGGGTTTCATCGGCGAGCTGATCGCCGACCCCGGCGCCTGGGTGCGGCGCGAGCCGCGCACGCCCGCCGGCGCGTAATTCGTCCACAGGCCGGACTTGTCCACAGGGCGGTAAAAGTCGGCGGCGACGCTCACCCGCACGCGGTAGCCTGCGACCACCATGTTGATCACCCTGCTGCGGACCTACCTGGCCCCGTACCGCGCTCAGCTGGCCGGTGTCCTCGTGCTCCAGCTGATCTCGGTCATCGCGATGCTCTACCTGCCCAGCCTCAACGCCGACCTCATCGACAACGGCGTGACCAAGGGCGATATCGGCTACATCTGGTCCACCGGCCTGTTCATGCTCGCGGTCAGCTGCGTGCAGATCGTGGCCTCGTCGGCGTCGGTGTACCTCGGCGCCCAGGCGGCCATGGGAGCGGGCCGCGATATGCGCGGTGGCGTGCTGCACCGGGTCGAGACCTTCTCGGCCAGGGAAGTCGGCATGTTCGGCGCGCCCTCGCTGATCACCCGCTCGACCAATGACATCCAGCAGGTGCAGCTGCTCATCGTCATGTCGGTGACGATTCTGGTGATGGCGCCGATCATGTGCGTCGGCGGCATCATCATGGCGCTGCGCGAAGATCTGGGCCTGTCCTGGCTGCTGCTGATCGCGGTCCCCGCGCTGGCGTTGGCCATGGGCACGATCGTGGCCCGCATGGTGCCCGGCTTCCGGCAGATGCAGGCGCGCATCGATGAGGTGAACCGGGTGCTGCGCGAGCAGATCACCGGCATCAGGGTGGTGCGGGCGTTCGTGCGCGAACGCCAGGAGATCTGGCGCTTCGGGATGGCCAACACCGCGCTCACCGACGCCTCGCTGCGCGTCGGCAAGCTGATGGCGCTGATGTTCCCGACGGTCATGCTGATCAGCAACGTCACCGCCGTCGCGGTGATCTGGTTCGGCGGTCACCACGTCGACAACGGCACCATGCAGATCGGCTCGCTCACCGCGATGCTGTCCTACATCATGCAGATCCTGATGGCCGTCATGATGGCCTCGTTCCTGGCGATGATGGCGCCGCGCGCCGCCGTCTCGGCAGACCGGATCGGCGGGGTACTCGAGACCGAGTCCTCGGTCCGGCCGCCGCGGCTGCCGCAGCCCTTCGCCGCCGACCCGGCCGCGGTCGATGTCCAGTTCGCCGAGTTCGCCTTCCCCGGTGCGGAGAAGCCGGTGCTGCGCGGCATCCGGTTCCAGGTCGCCCCCGGCACGACGACCGCGATCGTCGGCGCCACCGGCTCCGGCAAGACCACCCTGATCAACCTGATCCCGCGGCTGATCGACGTCACCGACGGCGCGGTCTACCTCGGCGGCACCGACGTGCGCCACCTCGATCTCGAACTCCTGCGCGGCGGCATCGGACTGGTCCCGCAGAAGGCGTACCTGTTCTCCGGCACCATCGCGAGCAACCTGCGCTACGGCAAGCCCGAGGCCACCGACGCGGAACTGTGGCACGCGCTCGAGGTGGCCCAGGCGGCCGACTTCGTGCGCGAGATGCCGCAGGGGCTCGACACCCCGGTCGCCCAGGGCGGCACCACCGTCTCGGGCGGGCAGCGGCAGCGCCTGTGCATCGCCCGCGCGCTGGTGCGCAGGCCGCGCGTCTACCTGTTCGACGACTCGTTCTCGGCGCTCGACGTCGCCACCGACGCCAGGCTGCGTGCCGCGCTCAAGCCCGAGACCGCCGACGCGTCGGTGCTCATCGTCGCCCAGCGGATCGCGACCGTTCGCGACGCCGACCAGATCGTCGTCCTGGAGGACGGCGCGATGGCGGGCATCGGCACGCACGACCAGTTGATGCAGCGATGTCCCGAATACCGCGAGATCGTCGAGTCCCAGCTCAGTGTGGAGGAGGCTCGATGAGGCCCGGTGCTCCGGTACCCGGCGCGCCGGGTACGAAGGCCAAGTCGTTCGGACCGTCGCTCAAGCGCCTGCTGCGCAGGCTCGCGCCGGAACGCCTCGCCGTCGGCGTGATCGTCGCGCTGGTGATCACCTCGGTGGTGCTCAACACGCTCGGCCCCTACCTCCTCGGCAAGGCCACCAACCTGGTCTTCGACGGTTTCGTCGGCAAGCAGCTCGACCCGCGGTTCAGCAAAGAGCAGACCATCCAGATGCTGCGCGACCGCGGCGAGAACACCCGCGCCGACATGCTCTCGGCGATGAACGTCATCCCCGGCACTGGCATCGACTTCGACGCCGTCGCCCGGGTCCTGCTGATCGTGCTCACCCTGTACGTGGCGGCCTCGGTGTTCGGCTGGCTGCAGGGTTACCTGCTCAACATCGTCATCAACCGGACCGTGAAGCGGCTGCGCGACGACGTCGAGGACAAGCTGCACCGGCTGCCGCTGCGCTACTTCGACTCCGCCCCGCGCGGTGACGTGCTCAGCCGCGTCACCAACGACGTCGACAACGTCTCGCAGAGCCTGCAGCAGACGATGAGCCAGCTGCTGGTCTCGCTGTTCACCGTGGTCGGCATCCTGATCATGATGTTCTGGATCTCGCCGCTGCTGGCGCTGATCGCGCTGCTCACCGTGCCCGCGGCCATCGTCGTGACGGCGCAGATCGCCAAGCGGTCCAAGCCGCACTTCGTCGACCAGTGGAAGTTCACCGGCGCGGTGAACGCCTCGGTCGAGGAGGCCTACACCGGCCACGAGATCATCACCGCTTTCGGCCGCAGCCGCGAGGTCGGCAAGGAATTCGACGAGCGCAACCAGCAGCTCTACGACGCGAGCTTCAAGGCGCAGTTCATCTCCGGCCTGATCATGCCGGCCATCATGTTCCTGGGGAACGTGAACTTCGTGTTCATCGCGCTGGTCGGCGGCCTGCGGGTGGCCACGGGCAACCTGTCGCTGGGCGACGTCCAGGCCTTCATCCAGTACTCGCGCCAGTTCAGCCAGCCGCTCACCCAGATCGGCGCGATGGCCAACCTGCTGCAGTCCGGCGTCGCCTCGGCCGAGCGGATCTTCGAGATCCTCGACGCCGAGGAGCAGAGCCCCGACCCGGTGGTGGAGAACCAGCGCCCGGTCGATCGCGGGCGGGTCGAGTTCGAGGCGGTCTCCTTCGGCTACGACCCCGAGGTGCCGATCATCGAGCGGCTGTCGCTGGTCGCCGACCCGGGGCACGTCGTCGCCATCGTCGGCCCGACCGGCGCGGGCAAGACCACGCTGGTCAACCTGCTCATGCGCTTCTACGAGCTCGACGCGGGCACCATCTCGATCGACGACGTCGACATCACCACCATCACCCGCGACCACCTGCGCTCGCGGATCGGCATGGTGCTGCAGGACACCTGGCTGTTCAAGGGCACCATCCGGGAGAACATCGCCTACGGCAATCCGAACGCCTCCGAGCACGACATCCTGGCGGCGGCCCGCGCCGCCTACGTCGACCGGTTCGTGCACGCGCTGCCGCACGGCTACGACACGGTGATCGACGAGGAGGGCGGCGGTGTCAGCGCGGGCGAGAAGCAGCTGATCACCATCGCCCGCGCGTTCCTGGCCAAGCCGTCGATCCTGATCCTCGACGAGGCGACCAGCTCGGTCGACACCCGCACCGAACTGCTGGTCCAGCACGCGACCGCGGCCCTGCGCCGCGACCGCACCAGCTTCGTCATCGCGCATCGCCTCTCCACCATCCGCGACGCCGACCTGATCGTGGTGATGGAGAAGGGCCGCATCGTCGAGCACGGCTCGCACGAGCGGCTGCTCGAGGAGCGCGGCGCGTACTACCGCCTCTACAACGCGCAGTTCGCGGCGGCGGAACTGTAGGAGACCGGCGCGTCACCCGGGCGGGTGACGCGCCGGGCAGTCCTGGCACGATGGGCAGGTGGCCGATCCCAGCGAGTTCTCCTTCTCCGTAGGCACCCGTCTCGACCGCGGGCGCCACGGCCGTACCGGCGTCATCGGTACCCCGCACGGCGAGATCGCCACGCCCGCGTTCATCCCGGTGGGCACCAAGGCGTCGGTGAAGGCGGTGCTGCCGGAGACGATGAAGGACCTCGGCGCGCAGGCACTGCTGGCCAACGCCTATCACCTGTACCTGCAGCCGGGCGCCGACATCGTCGACGAGGCGGGCGGTCTCGGTACCTTCATGAACTGGTCCGGCCCGACCTTCACCGACAGCGGCGGCTTCCAGGTGATGTCGCTGGGCGTCGGGTTCAAGAAGGTGCTCGCGATGGAAGCGGTCGACATCCGCTCCGACGAGGTGATCGCCGAGGGCAAGGAGCGCCTGGCCACCGTCGACGACGACGGCGTCACCTTCCGCTCGCACCTGGACGGTTCCAAGCACCGCTTCACCCCCGAGGTGTCGATGGGCATCCAGCATCAGCTCGGCGCCGACATCATGTTCGCCTTCGACGAGCTGACCACCCTGCTGAACACTCGCGGCTACCAGGAGAAATCGCTGCAGCGCACGCACGAGTGGGCGCAGCGCTGCATCGACGAGCACGAGAAGCTCACCGGCGAGCGCGGGCACCGTCCCTACCAGGCGCTGTTCGCGGTGATCCAGGGCGCCCAGTACGAAGACTTGCGGCGCAAGGCCTGTCGCGAGCTCGAGGAGATCCGGGGTGCCGGCGGAACGGAGTTCGACGGCTACGGCATCGGCGGCGCGCTGGAGAAGCACAATCTCGGCACCATCGTCGGCTGGTGCTGTGACGAGCTGCCCGAACACAAGCCGCGCCATATGCTCGGCATCAGCGAGCCCGAGGACATGTTCGTCGCCATCGAGAACGGTGCCGACACCTTCGACTGCGTGAATCCGTCCCGGGTGGCGCGCAACGCGGCGATCTACGTGGACCAGGGCCGGTTCAACATCAACACCAGCCGCTTCCGCCGCGATTTCACCCCGATCGACGAGAACTGCGACTGCTACACCTGCGCGCACTACACCCGCGCCTACCTGCATCACCTGTTCAAGGCCAAGGAGATGCTCTCGGCCACGCTCTGCACGATCCACAACGAGCGGTTCACCGTGCGGCTGGTCGACCGGATCCGCGCCAGCATCGAGGGCGGCTACTTCGACGAGTTCAAGACCGAATTCCTCGGCCAGTGGCAAGGCCGGATCAAGGCCCCGGGGGCGTAGCGGCGGACCGGAGGCCGGTCCGCCGCGGGCCGCCTAATCGTGCAGGGCGTCGACCTCGGCCGGGCCGTAGGTCGGTTCGGTCTTCTTGAGGAGCGCGATCACGCGGTAGGTGATCGGCATGACGATGATCTCGCACAGCGTCTTCCACACGAAGCCGACGATGACGTAGTTGACGAACGACTGCCAGGTGTTGATGCCGATGGCGGTGGCGGCGATCGAGCAGAAGATCAGCGTGTCGGCGAACTCGCCGATCACCGTGGAGCCGAGCAGCCTGGCCCACAGATGCTTCTCCTTGGTGCGTTCCTTGATCAGCACCAGGGTGGCCGAGTTCAGCAGCTGGCCGACGAAGTAGCCGGCCAGGCCGGCGAGCACCAGCTGCGGGGTGGTGCCGAGGACCGTCCGGAACGCTTCCTGGTTCTCGTAGAAGCCGGCGGCGGGCAGCCGGATCGCGATCGCGAAGCACGCGACGGTCAGCAGCAGCGCGCCGAAACCGGTGTAGATGGCGTGGCGGGTGGCACGGAAGCCGTACACCTCGCTGAGCACGTCACCGAGGATGTAGGCGAGCGGGAACAGGAAGAAGGCGCCGTCGGTCGCGATCGGCAGGATCTGCAGCGGGCCCAGCATCACCGATTGGTCGGCGAAGAACTCGACGCCCTTGGTGGCGCAGATGTTGGAGATGATCAGCGTCGCCGTGAACACGGCGACGATTACCGGGTAGAACCCCCGCGCAACCTGGGCGAATGCCGCATGGTCCGGCGCGGGGCGCCCAGATTCGGCAGGTTGGTCGAGCGTGTTTGCATCAGTCACGGCTCCTATCCAACCAAGGTCGCGGTGCCTCACGGGCGCCGGTTGTGGAATACGCTGTACCAATGACGAATCCCGGCGATTCCGACGAGTGGTGGAAGCAGTACGGCGGCTCCGGCGTGTCGCCGGAGTCCGGCGCGCCGGGCTCGGTGCCGCAGTACCCGTCCGCGCAGCCGTCGCAGCCTCCCAGCTACCCGTCGACGCCGCAGTACCCGCAGCAGCCTGCCCCTCCGCCGTCGCAGCCGCAGTACCCCAGCTACCAGCAGCCCTCGGCGCCGCAGTACCCGCAGCAGCCACCGCAGCCCGCCTACGGCGCCTACCCCGCCGGGGGCGGTTACCAGCCCTACGGCGGGTTCCCGCAGCCGCAGGGCACCAACGGCCTGGCGATCGGCGCGCTGGTCTCCTCGCTGGTCGGCCTGTGCACCTGCATCGGGTCGATCGTGGGCATCGTGCTCGGTGTGATGGCGCTCAACCAGATCAAGGAGCGCGGCGGTGAAGGCCGCGGTATGGCGCTGGCCGGCATCTGGATCGGCGCGATCACCCTGGTGCTGGGTCTGCTGTACGTGGTCTTCGTCATCGTGCTCGGGGTAGCGGGCGGGCTGGATTCCTCCACCTCGTACTGACTTTCCGGAAAACGAACAGGGGCGCTTCCGTATCCGGAAGCGCCCCTGACGTTTTCGTCAGCCGGGAATCAGCCCTTGACGACCTGCGTGCCGCCGGCGAACTTGTCGTGCCAGCCCTGCTTGTTCGGGTCCTGGGAGATGGTGATCATGATGTAGATCGCCAGACCCAGGCTGATCAGGCCACCGACGCACGGGATCAGGCCGACGATCTGGAACAGGTTGCGCTTGGCCGACTGCTCCGGGGTCAGGTTCGGCGCGCCACCGGGGGCGACGACCCGCAGGCCCAGCATCTTCTTGCCCAGCGAGGTGCCCTGGGTGACTTCCATGGCGATGAAGTAGCCGTAGACCGCCAGCGAAACGACAGCGCCGCTGACGAACTGGTAGGTGTTACCGCTGAACACCAGCGCCAGCACGATCGCGAGCGGGAGGCTGACGATCAGGTTGTCGATGACGCGCGCGCCGATCCGGATGCCCAGATCGGCAGGCTGCACGCCGCCGTAACCCTGCTGGCCGTAGCCGCCCTGGCCGCCCGGGTAGGCCTGCTGGCCGTACTGGTCCTGGCCGTAGGCCGGCTGCTGCTGCTGGCCGTAGGGGTCCTGGTTGTAACCGGGCTGGGGCTGCCCGTACGGCTGCTGCTGCCCGTACGGCTGCTGCTGCCCGTATCCCGGCTGCTGCTGGCCGTAACCCGGCTGCTGCTGGCCGTAGGGGTCCTGGCCGTAGCCGCCGGGCTGACCGCCCTGCGGGTACTGGTTGGGGTCGTAACCACCGCTGGTCATAAATTCGTCCTCGTCGTGATCAGGAGATCGGTCGATGCGTACGTTACGGACATCCCTCTGGTCGGAACAACCCGATAGGCTCGAGTATCCATGGTTTTCCCGGTATCCGCGCCGGGTCGAAAACTTCACGGAGCTCGGCTGTTGTCCGCGCGGTGTAGCCGAGGGAGCCGGCGAGGGCCGCCACCACATCCTCGGGCGTGTTGCCCAGGGCGCGCTGATCCGAAAGACTCACGGCACCGTCGCGTTTGGCCAGTCGCTTGCCCTCCTGGTTGAGCACCAGCGGGACGTGCGCGTAGCTCGGCGTGGCCAGGCCGAGCAGTTCGGCGAGGTAGGCCTGGCGCGGGGTCGACGGCAACAGGTCGTCGCCGCGGACCACCTGGTCGACGCCCTGCGCCGCGTCGTCGACGACGACCGTCAGGTTGTAGGCGGGGATTCCGTCGCCCCGCCGCAGCACCAGATCGTCGACGGCGCCACGGTATTCGCCGTGCAGGAGATCGGTGATCGTGTAGTCGTCGACGTCGGCGCGTAATCGGAGTGCGCCCCGCCGTCCTTCGGCGCGCTTGGCCGCGCGCTCGGCGGCGGTGAGGTGGCGGCAGGTGCCCGGGTAGGCGCCCATCGGTCCGTGCGGCGCGGTCGCGGCCTGCTGGATCTCGCGGCGGGTGCAGAAACACTCGTAGGTGCGTCCCGCCGCGGTGAGCTCGGCGATGGCGGCGTCGTAGCGCGCGAGCCGCGCGGACTGGCGCACCACGGGGCCGTCCCAATCGATACCGATGGCGGCGAGGTCGTCGAGCTGGCGTTCGGCGGCGCCGGGGCGGACCCGATCGAGATCGTCGATCCGGAGCAGGAAGTCGCGTCCGGTCGTGCGGGCGAACAGCCACGCCAGGATCGCGGTGCGCAGATTGCCCAGGTGCAGTTCACCCGAGGGGCTCGGGGCGTACCGGCCCGCGCCGGTGGAGCGGGTGGTTGGCACCGGACCATTCTATGCGGCGGACGGGTGGCACAGGCGCGGTCGCAACTGCTCCTCGGCGATGGGGCTGCCTGTGTCCAGCGCGGCGAGCAGGACGGCGGCGTGGGCGATCAACCCGGCCCGGTCGACGTCGTGCTGCTGCGCATTCGCCGGGTAGGTCCCGAGCCGCTCGCTCGCGCGGCGCAGCAGAGTACCCGCGCCCTTGGCGTTCCCACGCTGGATGTGGGTGATGCCGACGGCGTATTGCGCCAGCCCCTGCCAGAGCATCCGCTCGGCTACCGGCCCGTTCTTCCATGCCGCCTCCAATACCTCATGGGCATTGAAAGCCAAACCGTCGTCCAGCAGTTGCTGAGCGAAGGTGAGAGTTTGCTGGGGTGCCAGCTCCAGGTCGTCCGGAATTCGGGCGACTCCGGCACTGCCGGGAGGTAGCGGCCTGCCGAGTCGGTCCCTGGGGCGGTCGTTGCGGGCACGACCTGCGGCGTCGCGATCACGGGAGATCATTCCCCCATGATCCACGGCCGCCGTTCGTGGTGCCCGCGGGGCGGCTGGGACAGTCGAGAAATTGACGTATCACGGACTAATCACATGGAAGTAAAAGTTGATGTGTCAGCCGGTTGGGGAATGGGTACAGGGGTCCGGCAATGCTCCCGCAAACGTGAAGCTTCGCAAGCTTGGCAAACCCATATGAGAAAGCAAATTCTCATCCGCAAACTTGCGGAAGACCTGCTAGTGTTTCTTCCGCGGGGGCAGCCCCCGGAGGCGGAAACGCCTCGATGCGCTGGTTCGTGCCGGTCGGTTGCGCGCACCGTGTGGCAGTGCTCTGTGTGCCACGAAGTAACTCGTCGATCGCGCCGGATATCGGAATGTTGCAACGATTCCTGGAGTAATCCCGTTCTCGATCATGCAAAGGAGTAAGTGCCGTGGAGGTTGATGTGACGGACGCTGTGTGGCGGAAGAGCACCTACAGCGGACCCGATGGGAACTGCGTGGAAGTGGCCTTTCTCGCCGGCGGCGATGTCGCGGTCCGCGACACCAAGGATCGCGGTCGCGGTCCCGTGCTGGCCTTCGGACCGGGAGAGTGGCGCGCGTTCCTAGCCGACGTCACCGCGGGAGAGTTCGCGCGCGGCTGAGCCGCACCATGCGCCTCGAGAAGGCAGCACGGGCCCCGGGTCGGTAGGACTCGGGGCCTTCTCTGTGGCGTGGCCTATCGTGGCCGGATGACCACGATGGCCGCGCGCGACGCGACGATGTTCTGGCTGTCGCGCCGCGGCGCCAATGACGTGTTCCTGCTCTACTGCTTCGCCGAAACCGGCAGCACCACAGACGAACTCCGCGCTTTCCTCGCCGCACGTTCGGCGCGTATTCCGGATCTGCGGATCCGGATTCGGGAGATTCCGGGCAACCTCGACTATCCGCGGTGGGAACCCGCCGAATTCACCGCCCAGCAATTCGTCACGCATCGTCCCAGCGGGCTCGGCTGGCCCGCGCTGCTCGACCGTGTCGGCGAACTGCTGGGTACCGGTGTGGACGGCACCGAAAGTCCTTGGCGTGTCCATGTTTTCCGCGATGTGCGCGACGCGCCCGCGTCGGCGGGGCCCGTGCTGGTCGTCGTGCTACAGATATCGCACGCCCTGGCCGACGGCACCAGAGCCGCCGCTGTCGCGCGTTCGCTGTTCGCTCCGGCGCCGGTGGGCGAAGTTATCCCCAGCTCTCCCGGTGCACCTGTGGACAACTCGGAAGATCCCCCGGTCGAGCCTGTGAAAACTCCTGCACGGCCTGTGGATTACTGGGGACAAATCTGTGCATGGGGTACCGACGCGAGAGTCGCTGGGGTGCTGAGGTTTCCCCGGCAGCTGGTGACCACCGCGCGCCGGGGACGTGCGGCGCACCGGGCCCAGCGCGAGCTCGCGGACCGCACCGCGGCGGGGAAGGTGCCCGCGCCGACCAAGGGTTTCGCGCCGAACGCGCTCAATCCGAGTGCTCCAGTAGGGGTCTTCGACCATCGGGTCCGCATGCTCGTCGTCGACGCCGAACGCATCCGCGTGCCCGGCCGCACCGTGACAGTCGTTGCCCTGACAGCGATTTCCCGCGCGCTCACCACCTACCTGGCCGAGACCGGCGACCGCCCCTACCGGCTCGGCACCGCCCTGCCGATGGCATTGCCCGGCACGGCCGCGGCGCACAACCACTACCGCGGCCTGTCGATCGATCTGCACATCGACGAACCCGACCTCGCCCTCCGCGCCGGGCTGATCGCCAACGACCTCGCGACCCGCCGCGAGCGCGCGCTGAATCCACTGCTCGCCGTGCAGGATCGGGTCGGCGCGACGGTCCCGGCGGTCTTCGCCGCCCGCGACGTGGCCAGGGCCGACCTGGACGGCGTGCCCGCCGCGCTGGACGGCAACACCGTGGTCTCCAGCGTGTACCGCGGCGCCGCCGATCTCGCGTTCGCCGGCGCTCCTGTCCTGTTCACCGGCGGTTTCCCCGCGCTCGGCACCGTCATGCATCTGACCCACGGCGTGCACGGCATCGGTGAAACCATCGCGCTGTCGGTGCATGCGGACGCCCGGGTCCTGCCCGATCCGGATCGCTATCTCGCCCTGCTCGCCGATTCGCTGGACGCGGTGGTGGCGTCGCACCGCGAGGCGAGCGGGGTCTAGTCGCGCTTCCTGGTCAGTTCGACGCCGACAGCGCGCAAGGCCGAGCGCAGCGCGGTGGCGGCGTCGGTGCCCGCGGCCTCGCCTTCCATCAGGCCGTCGATGCGGAACGGGCAGAAGTAGCCGGTTCCGTTGTCGCCCTGGTGTGGTCGGTCGATCTCGATGAGCGGCCGGGTCGCGCCGTTTCTCGTCGCTATCGCGTCGGCGAGGGCGGCGTCGGCCGCGCGTGGATCACGGCGCCGGGTGCCGGGGAGCGCGGAGGCCGACTGGGCGTGCACCCGCTCATACCAGTCGATCACCTCGGATGGCGCTGCGCGCGTGCCGGTTTCGTAGTGGCCGAGGGCCGCGCGACTGTACGGGACGCGGGTGGCCAGCGCGGTCAGGGATAGTCCGGCTTCCTCGCGGAGCTGTCGTAACCGTGCCCCGACGACGGTGGTCTCGCCGTTCCCCTGCTCGCCCCGACTGGACATGGACACACCGTAGCGAACTGTAGACGTTTGTAGACGCTTTTTGCTGTCCAAAAGGTCTTGACGACGACCATACTTTGCTGCGGTGGCTTCGACGCCACCATACCGCGCCACCCGTGCAGCACCGACTGGTTCGGAGGGGACAGATGGACATCTACCTGTGGATTGCTGTGGGACTGTTCGTATTCGGAGCGCTGACCCGCTACCTGTTCCTGCTACCGCCCGTGGAGCCGGGGCGGCCGACCGTCGGCGACATCCGCCGCCGGCTTCAGGCCGAGCGCGAACTCCCCGGCCACGACTCGACGGTGCCGTCGGTGCGGACCAGTTCCGACAGGAGCTTCTCGGCGTCGGACTTCTCCCTGGCCAGCGCGCTCCAGCCGCGGACCACACCGTCGGGGCCGGACTTCGTCGTCCACGAGCCGACCGCATGAGCGCCCTGGGGGTGCAGCGAGTAGTAGATGGTGCCGATCGGCCGCGCGACATCCATGCCGCGCACCCAGCCGGTGAGCGCGTCGCCGTCCCACACCCGCATCTCGCCGCGCATCTGCGCGGCCGGGTCATCCTGCGCCGCAGCGGATTCGGCGGCCGAGTCGATGAGCAGGTGGTCGCCCTCGTGCCGGATCGTCACCGGCGTTACCTCGACCTCGTCGCCGTGGTTCGCCGCTTTCTGCCAGGCTGCCCACCAGCGGCCCGCCAGATCGATCCGGTTGTCGACGATGCCCGCCAGCTCCGCGAGCGAGATCTGCAGCGCGTCGGCCAGCCGGATCGCCACCGGCAGCGTCGGCGACTGTTCCTCCGATTCGTACCGGGTGATCTGCCGCGAGCTCACCCCGATCGCGGTCGCGAGCGCGGGCTGCGAGAGCCCGAGCAACCGCCGCCGCTCCTGGATCACCTTCCCCGTCCCGGTGTTCATACAGTCATCGCCTCCATCGCCGGCCCCTACCGTCACACCCTGCTGGACACATCCGCACCAGACCCGCCCACATCGCGGGCCGCCACCCGTGGTCGCGAAGACCGCTGGCGCGCCGCGCATGCCGACTGCGTGGCCGATTCTCCCATCTTCTCGCTTCAGCAGGCTCGTTTCGTGCTGACTCAGCACGACGGCTGCGGTCCGCGCTGCCTGCAGCACCTGGCGGCCACGGCCTACAGCACCGGACTGATCGAGGACATCTGAGACCGACCGCGCCATGACGAGCGACACGTTGACGAACACGTTGCGAGACGGCGAACCCGCCTCGAACGCCGTTACCGTCGAAGGTATGAGTGCGGAACCGGCATCGGAAGGCGACGGCGACACGATCACCGAACGCCCAGCTCTGCGCTCGCGCTGGCGGCTGCGCCGCCCGTTCGTCCTGCCCTCACAGCGTGCGACGGCCGACAACATCACCATGGCCCCCACCCCGCTGCAGCCGATCGACCTCACCGACGACGCCGAGGTGTCGCAGGTGCTCGATCTGGCCGTGCGGGTGGGGGAGGTGGTGCTGGCCGCCGGTACCGGTGTCATCGATACCTCGGCCCAGGTCCGCTTCATCGCCTCCACCTACGGCCTGGACAAGTGCGATATCGACGTCACCTTCGACGCGATCCGTATCTGGGCCGATCGCGGCCCGCGGCTGCCCCCGGCCAGCGATATGCGGGTGGTGAAGTACCGCTCGCTCGACTTCACCCGGCTGGCCGCGGTCGACCGGCTGACCCGGCGGATCCGCAGCCAGGTCGTCCCCGTCGACCAGGCGCACGCCGCGCTGGACGAGATCGTCTCCGGGGCGCACCCGTATCCGCGCTGGGTGTCGACCATGGGCTGGTCGCTGCTGGCGGCGGCGATCGCGGTGCTGCTCGGTGGCGGCGCGCTGCTGGCCGTCATCAGTTTCGCGACCACGGCGCTGATCGACGTCGTCAACCGGGCGCTGCACCAGCTCGGTCTGCCGATCTTCTTCCAGCATCTGGTCGGTGGTGTCATCGCCGCCACGCCCGCCATCGCGCTGGCGGCGGTCAGCGATCACTGGCGGGCCGACGCCGCGCTGATCGTCGCCGCGGGCATCACGGTGCTGTTGTCGGGGCAGCAGTTGGTCGGTTCGGTGCAGGACGCCATCACCGGCGCGCCGATCACGGCGGCGGCGCGCATGCTCGAGGTGGTGATGATGACCGGCGGCATCGTCGCCGGTATCGGCCTGGCGCTGCGAATCTCGACCATGCTCGGGATCGCGGTGCCCGAGATCGCCGCGAGCGCGGGCCGTGACACCGAGTATCTGGCGATCAAACTGAGCGCCGGTGCGGTGGCCGCGATCGCCTTCGCGATGGCCTGTTACGCCGAACGCCGGGCGTTGTTCGCGGCCGGGTTGAGCGGCGCGGCGGGCACGGTGGCCTACCTGGTCGCCCAGGACATCGGGTTCGGGCCGGTGGTCGCGTCCGGGATGGCGGCCACGCTGATCGGCCTGGCCGGTGGTCTGATGGCGCGCCGGGCGCTCACCCCGCCGCTGGTCGTCGCGGTCGCGGGCATCACGCCGCTGCTGCCGGGTCTGAAGGTGTACCGCGGCCTGTACGCCCTGCTCGAGGACGAGACCCTGCTCGGTTTCGGGCAGATCCTCGGCGCGTTCGGTGTCGGGTGCGCACTGGCGGCCGGCGTCATCCTGGGTGAATGGTTCGACCGCTTGCTCAGCCGCCGTGGCGCGCCGCGCGACTTCGACCCGACCTACACCAGCGATCGCTGAACTACGTCTGGACGAGGGTGCGCGGCCCGTCGGCCGCCGTCTCGGCGGGCGCGGGGTCCTGCACCCGCGGTTTGCCCGCGGCCCAGCGCATCTGGCTGCGCGCCGCGGGGGCCTCGGTCGAGGCGGGGATCACGAGCAGCGCCAGGTCGGCGCCGTTGCTGCCGACCAGGTGCATGATGCGCGAGGCAGGCTCGGCCGACGTCGCGGATTCGGTGGCATGCCAATCGAATCCGAGCCGGGCCAGCTTGCCGATCCGCGGCGAGACGGCCTGCACCAGCTGGTGCAGTTCGGTCATCGGCTGGTCGGTACGGGGCCACCAGGCGCCGTCGATCGGGCCGGTGATGGCATGTCGCTCACGCAGCATCAGCCGGATCGGCCCGGCCGCGTCGCGGCCGATGCTCGTGGTCTGAGGTGAGGTATTCACTACGAGTTGTCTTCCTGAGTCTGGGGGCGCGGTCGAAGAACAATCGACCGGCGCACGCCGTCCGTTTACGGACCGGCACTGGGGTTGGGTACCCACTCCGCTGTGTCGGCACGCACACATCTGGGACGGCGGCGACACCGGCGGGTGGGTGGTGGGGGTTTCCCGCACCATCGGGGCTTCACTCTACGGAAGCCCACCGACAGATCCACCGATTAAACGAACAGGGCCCCGACCGGCGAACCGATCAGGGCCCTGCTGTGGCGGAGGATAGGGGATTTGAACCCCTGAGGGCGTTAACCCAACCCGCGTTCCAGGCGAGCGCCATAGGCCACTAGGCGAATCCTCCGTGGAGCAGCATAGCGGTCCCGGTGCCCCGGTGTAAAAACGGGTCGGGTCGGTCAGGGCGGTTGGGGAGACTATACGGCTCCGTACACTGAGTGCTCGGGCCGCTCATCCGCTGGTCCGGCCGAGCCGATATGAGGTGGAACACGTCGTGGGTACCGCGCGCACACCCCGGGAGCGCTGGGTGGAGGAAGGCCTGCTGGTGCTGGCCGCCGCCGGTGTGGACGCGGTGCGGGTCGAGGCGCTGGCCAAGCGCATCGGCGTCACCAAGGGCGGGTTCTACGGCTATTTCGCCGACCGGGAGGCGCTGCTCGTCGCGATGCTCGAGCAGTGGGAGCGGGAGGCGGTCGACCAGGTGCTCGAACAGGTCGCGCACGCGGATGACCCGAAAGCGCGGGCCCGGCTGGCGGGCGTGCTCACGTTCTCCAGCGACCGGCTGCTGCCCATCGACCTCGCGATCCGCGACTGGGCCCGCCGCGACGCAGACGTGGCCGAGCGGCTACGGCGGGTCGACAATCGCCGAATGGCGCTGTTGCGCGAGACGATCGGCGCCTTCTGCGCCGATCCCGATGAGGTCGAAGCCCGCAGCCTGCTCGCCTTCTGCGCGGTGATCGGCAAGCACTTCCTCGCCGCCGACCACGAGGGCCGCACCCGCAACCAGGTGCTGGCCCGCGCCGCGGACCTGCTGTTCGAGCGGCGCTGAGTTACTTCTTCAGTCCCGTGAGCGCCTTCTGCGCCTGGGCTTTCGCGACCGTGGCGACCTCGTCGGTGTTGATGGTCTCGCCTTCGGCCCGTGACAGGGTGATCTGGACCTTGACCGAGACATTGCTGTCGGCGACGCCGACGGTGTAGGTCAGCCGCGGCCCGACGACATCGCGGGTCTCGGATTTCCAGTAGCCCTGCGAGCCGATCCCGCTGACCTCACCCGACGCCAGACCCGAACCCGAAGTGCCGGTGTCGTATTCCTTCCATCGGGTGTAGGAGGGGTCGCCGTAGGCGTCGTTGAATTCGACGTCCAGCTCGATCCCGGCGTCGTTGGTCTGGTACTTGCTGCGGGCCGACTTGCTCGAGTAATCGGCGGTGCACGACAGCCTGCCGCCGGTGGAGCTGGTCGGCTGGGTTTCCTTGTGCTCCGGGCTGCCCTTGGGGTCCGAGGACCACTTCTTCAGCACCGTCGGGTCGATGAGCGAGCACGCGTTGGAGACCGAGGCCATCGTGTAGTCGCCCTCCATCTTCTTCTTGCGGTCGTTCTCCATCGACGTCAGCGGGTCGGACGGGTCGTCGCGGGTGGCGACCGCGACCCCGACCACCCCGATGCTGACCACCGCGAGCAGGCCGACGACACCGGCGATGATCAGCCCGTTCTTGTTGCCGGGCGGTCGGGGCGGCATCGCGTAGGCGGGCTGCTGATAGCCGGGCGCGTTGTACGGGGGAGTGGGCTGCGGCGGATAACCGGCCTGCGGCATCGACGGAGCGGACGGATAGGGCCCGTAGCCGGGCTGACCCTGCGCCGGAAACCCGAATCCCGGTTGCGGCTGCTCGGGCCCCGCCGCCGGATTGAACACCGTGGGATCGGCGCCCGCGTTCGTCGGCGTCGACCACCAGTGCACGGTCGGATCGGACTGTCCAGGCTGATCGCCGGATCCCTGCTGGGAATTCGTCATCTTCGGCCCCCTCCGGTTTTCGATACGGGTTCGCCCCGTCGATTCGTCGCGATCGTATCGACCCCCCGCTGCGGAGGGCACATCGAACCGCTACACTGGCCGACGGATCCCGCGCGGCGCGCATCCTGTGAACTCCCCCAGGGCCGGAAGGCAGCAAGGGTCAACGGGCTCTGCCGGGTGCGCGGGGTCCCCTTTATTCTCGGGGACCTCCGCCTGATCGATCCGCCTACGCACCTTCGCAGCGTGCGAGCCTGATCCGGCTCCGGATACCCCACCGATTCCGAGCAACCGCCGGGTAACGTTGCGAGTGTCGGCACGCGCAGCGTGCACCACCCACCTTGCTGCTTCGAAAGGCTGCCCAGGATGCCCCGGCAAACGCAGATCGGTTTGATGAGCCACGCGGAACTCGTGTCCGAGCACGAGTCCCAGACCGCGAATTACGCGACGCTCCAGACCGAGAAGCTCACCCTGGATCTGACCCGAGGTAAGCCATCGCCGGAACAACTCGACCTATCCGCGTCGCTGCTCTCCCTCCCGGGCGACGGCGACTTCCGCGACGGGTCGGGTGTCGACTGCCGCAACTACGGCGGCCTCAACGGTCTGCCCGAACTGCGTGCGATCTTCGGTGAACTGCTCGGCATCCCGGTCGAGCAACTGATCGCGGGCAACAACGCCAGCCTCGAGCTCATGCACGACAACATCGTCTTCGCGATGCTCTACGGCACCCCGGACTCCCCGCGCCGCTGGGCGTCGGAGGAGACGATCAAGTGGCTGTGCCCGGCCCCCGGCTACGACCGGCACTTCGCGATCACCGAGGCGCTCGGCATCGAGATGATCGCCGTCCCGATGAACAACGATGGCCCCGACACCAGGGCCATCGCGGCGCTGCTGGCCGACGACCCGCAGATCAAGGGCCTGTGGGCGGTGCCCAACTACGCCAACCCGACCGGCGCCGTCTTCTCCGAAGAGGTTGTCCGCGAGCTGGTTTCGATGAAGGCCGCCGCGCCGGACTTCCGGCTGTTCTGGGACAACGCCTACGCGGTGCACCCGCTCACCGACACCGCCGCGCCGGTGCTCGACGTGCTCGGCATGGCCGCGGCGGCGGGCAACCCGAACCGGCCGCTGGTCTTCGCCTCGACCTCCAAGATCACCTTCGCCGGCGCCGGCGTGAGCTTCTTCGGCGCGTCCAAGGCCAACCTCGACTGGTACCTGGCGCACGCGGCGAAGAAGAGCATCGGCCCGGACAAGCTCAACCAGCTGCGGCATCTGCGGTTCTTCACCGACGCCGAGGGCGTGCGCGAGCACATGCAGAAGCACCGCAGGCTGCTCGAGCCGAAGTTCGCGCTGGTGCGCCGCATCCTCGAAGACCGGCTCGGCGCGTCGAAGGTCGCGTCCTGGACCGAGCCCAAGGGCGGCTACTTCATCAGCCTCGACGTGCTCGACGGCACGGCCGCCCGGGTGATCGCGCTGGCCAAGGACGCGGGCATCGCCCTCACCGCCGCCGGTTCGGCGTTCCCGTACGGCAAGGACCCCGACGACAAGAACATCCGCATCGCCCCCTCCTTCCCGCAGTTGCCGGAACTGGAGAAGGCGATGGACGGGCTGGCGACCTGCGTGCTGCTCGCCGCCACGGAGAAGCTGCTCGAGGAGCACTGAGCGAGCGGGCCGGGCGCGCGGTGGCGCGCCCGGCCTCGGCTCAGCTCGGCTTGTGCACAAGCACGCCGAACATCGTCACCGAGACGTGCACGTCACCGCGATCGGCGCCGGCCTGTAGGTCGGCGATCAGTCGCGCGTGCTCGTCCTCGGTGATCACCCCGCGCAGCACCGCCAGCCCGGCGATCCGGCTGACCAGCGCGCCGGCGCCGACGCTGCGGTCCTGCACCAGCGCGTGCGAGCCGATCTCGTCGACGACCAGCCCCGCACCGCTGAGCAGCCCGGCCAGCCTGCGCCCGGACAGCGGGTTGGTGGTCGAGGAGATCAGGGTGTCGATCACCGCGCCGACCACCCTCGGATCGCCCGGATGCACGATCGAGGTGGCCCAGTCGCTGTCGACGACCACCGCGCGGCCACCGGGCCGCAGGACCCGCGCGATCTCGGCCGCGGCCCGCGCGGGCGCGGTCAGGTGCTGGAACACGCGTTCGCAGAGCACCGCGTCGAAGCTCTCGTTGCCGAACGGCAGGCCGTAGGCGTCGCCGGTGGCGAAGGTCGCCGTCGAGTCGCGCTCGGCGGCGCGGCGCTGGGCCGAGGCGAGCAGGTTCGGATCGGGTTCCACGCCGACGGCGGTGCCGGTCGGGCCGACGGCGTCGGCGAAGACGAACACCTCCGAGCCGGTGCCGGAGCCGATGTCGAGGGCGCGCTCGCCCGGTCGCAGGGCCAGCGCGGCGTGACTCCAGGCGCGTAGCCTGCGCATCCCGGGCTGGGTGACCTCCAGGTCGTGGGCGTCGATCAGTTGGTCCTGGCCCGCTTGATCGAAGCGGTCAGGGCGAGGGGTGTAGTCGGTCATACTTACCGCCATCGTGGAAGCTGCAGTCCTCGGGAGCATGGACCCAGAGGCTACTAGTGAAATGTGTCACGATGAATGTATGACTCGAACGCTGTGTCTCGCGCAGGAGGCCGAAGCCGACGAACTCCTCAGCACCGATGATTTCGCGTTGCTGCTCGGCATGCTGCTGGATCAGCAGTATCCGATGGAACACGCGTTTCGCGGGCCACGCAAAATCGCCGACCGAATGGGTGGATTCGATCTGCGCCGGATCGCCGAGGCCGATCCGGCCGAATTCGAGGAACTCGCCGCCACGCCACCGGCCATCCATCGCTACGGCCGCTCCATGGCCCGCCGGGCCCAGGCACTGGCCCAGTACGTCATCGAGCACTACGACGGCGTGCCCGCCAACCTCTGGACCAGCGGCGACCCCGATGGCAAGGAAGTACTGCGCAGGCTGCAGGACCTGCCCGGGTTCGGCGCGCAGAAGGCCAAGATCTTCCTGGCACTGCTCGGCAAGCAACGTGACGTACATCCCACCGGCTGGCGAAAGGCCGCGGGGTCCTACGGCGACGAGGGTTCGCGCCGCTCGGTCGCCGATGTGGTCGACGCCGAAACTCTCGCCGAAGTAAGGGAATTCAAGAAGCAGGCGAAGGCCGCCGCGAAATCCGCCGGGTGAATTCTCGGTTACGATCTGCCTGCTTTTTTCCCTCGTCATCGGTGGTGATCTGCTCGAAGCTGGCTTCTCGAACAGCTCAACGACTGATGAGGGATTGGCAGTTTTATGAAGATGAGGAAGCTCGCCGTGGTTGCGGCGCTCGTGACCATGGCAACCGGTGTTGCTGCGGGCACCTCCAGCGCGGCTCCGGCGCCGGTCGAAGAGGCCGCACCGATCAACTACTCCGCCGAGGTCGTCGAGGACTCGAAGGCTGTCATCACCACCGATGCGGGCTCGCTCGTCGTCGAGGACGGTGCCTTCAAGGTCAAGGCCGCCAACGGCACGACCGTCGCCGGCACCCCGCTGACCTTCCGCCTCGACGAGTTCGAGCTGCCCATCGCGGCCGAGATCTCGGGCAACAAGGCCACCCTGACCCCGGTCTACGACGCCGCCAAGGCCGTCTACAAGCCCGTCGCCCTGCCGTTCGAGAACCAGGCCCCCTGGAAGAACGAGTACGAGCGTGAGCAGGCCGCCTGGTCGCGTCTGACCTCCACCATCTCCATGGGCGCCACCATCGGCACCCTGGTCGGCGGCCTCGGCGGCGCGGCGGTGGGCTGCATCGCCGGTGCCGGTGCCGGCCTCGTCGCGACCGGTGTCCTGCTGGCCCTCTTCGGCGCCGGTCCCATCGCGGGTTGCGTCGTCGGCGCCACCACCATCGGCGCGCTCGGTGTGATCGCCGGCCAGATCTTCGTGACCGCCCCGGTCGCGATCGGTGCCGCGATCCAGTACTTCATCACCATCACCCAGCCGGTCCCCACCCCGGCTCCCTCGCCGGCCAAGTAGTCACCCGGCTCAGCGAACCCCTCCGGAAGCTCGTTTTCCGGAGGGGTTCGTCGTCTCCCCGGGGAGACCCCGATCGCCATTGCGCGCCCCACCCGACGCTCTGAGCTGCGGAAACGTTGTGCGGCGCGACACAATCCGCCGGTTCGGGTTGGACGGGCCAGGATTCGGTGTTAGCTTGATTGTTATGTCCGGCAACCATCTCCTCGCCAAGCGGGTCACCTACGTGACCGCCGCTATCGGCTTGCGGTTGCCGTTGACGCGTGAACTTTGTCGTTCCTGATGCTGCAGCTGAGCCTTCTGCGGCTCGCGAGCTGCCACGCCCTACGTGTCGGCAATTCCGTTGGGACAACGGGATTTCAGCAAGGAACTTCATATGTCTACTCCCATCATCGATCGTCCCGCCGCTCGGACGGGCGCCGGTCGCGCTCGGGTATCCCGTCCCGTCGTCGCCCCCGAACTGCGCCGTAGCGACAACCCCGCCGCCGCTGTCCTGCGGACCGCCGCCTCCGGGCCGGTCTCACGCGACAACGCCGCGCGGGCAACGGGTCTGAGCATCGCCACGGTGAACCGGCAAGTGGCCTCGCTGCTTTCGGCCGGTCTGTTGCGCGAGCGGCCCGATCTGACCGCTGCCGGCGCGGTCGGCAGGCCCCGCGTGCCGTTCGAGATCGACCACGACGCCTACCTGACCCTGGGCATCCACATCGGCGCCGCCGCGACCAAGATCGTCGCCGCCGATCTGCGCGGCCGGATCCTGGGCGGCCTCGCCATCGCGACCCCGCAGACCGGTCAGGAATTCGCGGTCACCACGGTCGCGCGCAGCGCCAAGGCGTTCCTGCAGCGGTGGCACCGGCGCACCCCGCTGTGGGCGGGCGTCGCCATCGGCGGCCGGGTGGACCCGCATACCGGCGTGGTCGACCACCCCAAGCTGGAATGGAAGGGCGCCCCGATCGGGCAGGTCCTCGGCGACGTGCTGGAGCTGCCGGTCTCGGTCGCGCCGCACGTGGAGGCCATGGCCGCGTCGGAACTGCTGCTGCCGACCTTCGACGCGCGCAGGCCCGAGCCCGACACCGAACTGCCCGCCGCCCAGAACGGCAGCAGCCTCTACTTCTACGTCCGTGAGACCGCGGGCATCGCCGTCACCCTCGACGGTCGCGTGCACACCCCGAACAACGGTCCCGGTTCCATCGCGCACCTGCCCACCGGCTCGGACGTGCAGTGCACCTGCGGCCGTCGCGGCTGCTTGGAAGTGACCGTCGGCGATCGCGCGCTGCAGGCCAGGGCCGTCGGCCGCGGCATCATCCCGGCGCACAACGGCACCGCGGGCACCACCATCGCCGACCTCTACCGGGCCGCAGAGTCCGGCTCCGAGGGCGCGCGGGAACTGCTCGCCGAGCGGGCCACGATGCTCGGGCAGACCGTCGCGCTGGTGCGCGACATGCTCAACCCCGACCGCGTCGTCCTCGGCGGCCAGGCGTTCACCGGCTATCGCCCCGCGCTGCCGCACGTGGCAAGGGCGTTCACCCAGAGCACCCAGCTCCCGCCCACCGACATCCGGATCAGCGGATTCGGCGGCAAGGTGCAGGAATTCGCCGCCGTGGTCACCTCGCTCAGCGCGCTCTACGCCGACCCGCTGGCGGCCATCCGCCGGATCTGAGCGGCGCCCCGGACAGGCCGACGGCCGCTTCGGCACTACCGAAGCGGCCGTTCGGCATTCGTCAGCGGGGGTTGAACGCGCCTTCCAGCGCGGTGATGAAGTATGGGAACTGCGCGGCGAAGCGGTGCAGGTTCCGGTCCCGGTCGTAGCCGGCGAACCAGTAGAGGCCGGGCTGGGAATCGGCCGACGGATCCATGTCGCGGAAGGCGCGGATCCAGTTGTCGGCCCGGCCGCTGATCACCGTGTACGGCAGCGCGCGCGAGAACACCGTCTCCTGATCGATCGGCGGGATCTGTTCGCGAGCAACGGTATCCAGACCGCGCTGCATGGCGCGCACCCGGCCCGCGACGGTGTCGCCGAGGGTGGTCCTGGTCGGCAGGTAGTTCGGCAGCAGGACCGCGGCCACACCGGCCAGCGCGATCGCGACGCCGACCAGCGCGTGACCGGCGGTCAGCGCGAGCACGACGGTGGCGATCGCGCCGAGGACGATCAGCGCGCCGCCGAGCCAGCGGGGCAGCGCGCGCTGCTTCGGGTCGGCGAAGGCGCCGGTGGCGACCGCGTCGGCGCGCATGGCGGCACGGACCGGATCGAGCTGCATCCGGCCCGGCGCGCGGAGCTCACGCACGGCGACGGTGTCGGTGCCCTCGGGCAGCAGCATGTCGTAGACGGTGCGCTCGTAGTCGCGCAGCTGGTCGTCGGGGGCGTTGACCCGGCTGATGCGCCAGTCGTCCTCGCCGCGCGCGTTCACCGGAGTGATCCAGATGTAGCGCCGGACCGCGAGATCGACCACGGTGGCGGCGATGTCGACCGGGTCGACGTGCTCGTCGAGCAGCAGACCGGCCTCGCCGGGCAGCACGCCGTCGGGGGAGACGAAGTCCACCCGGCCGCCCTGCTGGACGATCGGCTGGAAGGTGTCGCTGCCCGCCAGCGCCGCCGCGGCGCGCTTCCTGGCGGTCAGGACGTAGGCGACCATCGCCGCCAGCGCCAGCAGCAGCGCGCCGAACGCGGCGAGGACCGGGGTGGTGAAGGCGAAGAAGTTCTCCGAGTCGCCGCCGCGCACATCGGCGTTGGCGGGCACGGTGCCGGGCGGCAGCTGCAGGGTGAGGTCGATCGCATCGCCCTTACGCAGATCGCGCTGGCTCAGGTACAGCACGCCGTCGGGTTCGGTGTGCACATCGGCGCACGGCTTGGGATTGCCCGCCGGGCCGAGTTTGCAGTCGACGATGCCCATTTGATAGCTGGGGCTGATCACCGAGACGTCGAGCGCGGCGATGTCGGCGTTCATCACGCCGAGCCAGTGGAACACCTGGGTGCCCGGTGCGTCGGAGACGGTGTTGTGCAGCGAGTAGGTGAACTTGGATTCACCAGGCTTCGACTCGACGACGAACTGGTCGTCGACCGTGGTCGCGGTGCCTGCGCCGCTCGCGGTGACGTCGGTGACTTTGAAGATCCGCTCGACATCGTCGCCGACCTTCAGGCGCAGCGGCAGTGACATCGTGAAGTTTCCATCGGCGGGCACCCCGACGGTCTCGGTGACCTGGAGCACGCCGTCCTCGGTCAGTGTGAGATCGGCGGTGATCGTGACGCCGGCCGGCGCGGGCTCCGTGTGGGCTACCGGCGCGGCCGCGAGCAATCCCGCCGAAGCGAGCAGCAGCGCGCCTGCGGCGCCCCCCCGAAAAGTCAGCATGGCTGCTTACTCTAGACAGCTTGCTATTCTGCGTCAGCGGCTGTCGGCGACTCACGAGACGAGGGGGTACGGGGGACGTGACCCAACCACCGTACGGTTATGGCCCGGTCGGTCCAGGTGGACGACCGGTTCCGCCGCCCCCTGGCTATGGACCGCCCCCGGGATATCGACCGCAACCAGGCTATGGTCCACCTGGTTATCAACAGCCGCAAGGTTATCCACAGGGTTACGGGCCCAGGCAAGGCTACGGCCCGCCGTCGGGATACCGGCCACCGCCGATGCCCTATGGTCCGCCCGGCAGGCCCACCCCGCCGCCGCGCAAACGCCGCGGCGGTCTGACCTCGCTGTTCCTGGTGATCGTCTTCCTCGTGGTCGGCGGCCTGGTGAAGTTCGCTGTCAGCACCGGCATCGACGCAGGCATCGGCGCGATCGGCCCGAAGCCGAGCACCACCTACACCCCGCAGCCCGGCACCGCACCGGCGGCCACCGGCGACAACCCGCTGCTCACCGACTCCGACGGCACCCTGGTGCCCGCGTCCTGCGACTACGCGCCCTGGAGCACCCAGGTCGAGAAGGCGCGTGCCTTCTTCGAATCGGCCGCGACCTGCCTGGAGGCGGCCTGGAAGCCGTTGCTGGCGGCCAACAACCTGCCGTTCGAGTCGCCGACGCTGAGCGTCACCGCGACCACCGCGGGCATCACCACGCCGTGCACCGGCTCGACGAGCAACTTCGCCGCCTTCTACTGCGCGGCGAACAAGACCATCTACATGCCGATCAGCCAGCTGCAGACCGATCAGTTCCGCGACAACTGGGTCGTCTACCTGTCGGTGTTCGCGCACGAGTACGGCCACCACGTGCAGGCCCAGTCGGGCATCCTGCGCAAGGCCAACTCCGAACGCGTCGACGCGGGCGCCCGCTCGCCCAAGGGCCTCGAGCTCTCGCGCCGGGTCGAATTGCAGGCCAACTGCTTCGACGGCATGTTCATCGCGTCGTCGAAGGGCGGCGGCTCGCTGAGCGCCGCGCAGGTCACCGTCGCCACGAAGGACTCCTACGGCCGCGGCGACGGACCGGGCGACATGCGCGATCACGGCACCTCCGAGCACGGTGGGCAGTGGTTCGAGGCCGGGCTGCAGCGCAACCTGACCGCCCAGTGCAACACCTTCACCGCCGCGGCGAGCGAAGTGAGCTAGCGGTTTCCATCTTTCCGCGATTTCCGGCCGGACTCGGGCGAGATCAGTTGCCAGTTGCCGAACCTCGATGAACTGCTGGAGTGAGTGACGTGTATCCGCCGCAGCCGCCCTACGGCCGACCGGTTCCGCCCGCGTACGGCAGGCCGATGCCGCCGGGGTACCCCCGCCCGCTGCCGCCGCCGTACGGCTATGCGCCGCCGGGGTATCCGCCGCCGCGCCGGGGTGGCGGCGGGTGGTTCGGTTCGCTGCTGACCGTGCTGACGGTGTGTGGGATCGTCGGTGCGCTGCTGGTCGCGGCGGTCTCGCTGTCGGAGGACTCCTCGAAGCGCGACGTCGCCACGACGACGCCGCCGAGTTTCACCTACAGCAGTTCGGCCACGCCCGCGCCGACCACGACGAGCCAGACCACCGTGCGCACCTCGGCCCGCACCACCGCGCCGACGACGACGAAACCCGCTGGGCCGCAACCGGTGATCGCGCTGGGCCAGCATCCGCTGTTCCGCGACAACAGCGCCTTCCTGCCGAACATGGACTGCGATCTGCCGCGCTGGTCGACCGACGCGGCGACGGCCAAGGCCTTCTTCGCCGCCGCGCAGGGCTGCCTGGATCAGATGTGGCGGACCAACCTCGCCGCGGCGAACCTGCCGTTCCGCAGCCCCGGACTCGAGGTCGCGGTGAATCCGTCCGAGCTGTCCTCGCCGTGCGGCGGCGCCACCAGCGACGCGTTCTACTGCAGCGCGTCGAGCACGATCTACATGTCCACGGCCGGGCTGGTCCTGCACAACACGCCGTATCCGCCGATGGAGGCGCTGTCGGTGTACGCGCACGAGTACGGCCACCACGTGCAGGGACTGACCGGACTGCTGCAGGCCTCGTCGAACCAGCGCCGCGAGCAGGGCGCCACCTCGGTCGGCGGGCTGGAGACCTCACGCCGAATGGAATTGCAGGCCAGCTGCTTCGGCGGCATGTACATCGGTTCGGCCGAGGCGGGCGGTTCGTGGACCTCGCAGGAGGGCTACGCCGCGGTCAAGCACAACTACAACCGCGGTGACGGCAACGGCCGCCACCGCGATCACGGAACGCCTGAGCACAACGGCAACTGGTACAACCAGGGTTACTCGAAGAACCGCAACTTCGAATGCAACACCTGGTTGTCCCCGGCCGACGAGGTCAGCTAGGGGTCAGTGACCCCCGTAGTGCCCCTCGCCGAAGCGGCGCGGCGAACTGCCGTGCACGCCTTCGGCATACGCGGTCTCGGCGTGCAGGGCGAAGTCGATGCCCGCGGTCTCGTCTTCCTTGCTCACACGGAACCCGATGACCTTGTCGATCAGCTTGCCGATCACGAACGACACCCCGAACGCGTACGCCGCGACCACCAGCACGCCGACCAGCTGCTTGCCGAGCTGGGCGAAGCCGCCGCCGTAGAACAGGCCGTTCACGCCGCCGGTCATCACCTCGGTGGCGAGCAGGCCGATCAGGACCGTGCCGACGATGCCGCCGACGAAGTGCACGCCGACCACGTCGAGCGAATCGTCGTAGCCCGCCTTGTGCTTCCAGCCGACGGCGAACGAACACACCACACCGGCGGCCAGGCCGACGATCACCGCACCGAGGGTGTTGATCACGCCGCAGGACGGGGTGATCGCGACCAGGCCGGCCACCGCGCCCGAGGCCGCGCCGAAGGTGGTCGGCCTGCCGTCGCGGATCTGCTCGACGATCAGCCAGCCGAGCATGCCGAGGCTGCCCGCGACCAGCGTGTTCAGGAAGACCGCCGCCGCGGTGCCGGTGGCGCCGAGCGCGGAACCGGCGTTGAAGCCGAACCAGCCGAACCACAGCAGGCCGGCGCCGAGCAGCACGAACGGCAGGTTGTGCGGACGCATCGCGTCGATGTTGAAGCCGATGCGCGGGCCGAGTACCAAAGCCAGGGCCAGCGCCGAGGCACCCGAGGCGATCTCCACCACGAGGCCGCCCGCGTAGTCGAGCGTGCCGAAACCGAGCAGCCAGCCGTCGGGACCCCACACCCAGTGCGCGATCGGGGCGTACACGGCCAGCGTCCACAGCGGCACGAAGACCATCCAGCCGGAGAACTTCGCGCGGTCGGCGATCGCGCCGGAGACCAGGGCGGCGGTGAGGATCGCGAAGGTCAGCTGGAAGGTGACGAACAGCAGCTCCGGAATCGTGCCGCGCACCGAGTCGGGGTTGATTCCGGCCAGGCCGACGTGCTCGAGATCGCCGATCAGGCCGCCGCCCGCGTCGTCCCCGAAGGCCAGGCTGTACCCGGCCACCAGCCACACCACCGTGACCAGCGGAATCGCGATGAAGCTCATCATGAGCATGTTCAGTACGCCGGTGGAGCGCACCATCCCGCCGTAGAAAACAGCCAGCGCCGGCGTCATCAACAGCACCATGGCGGTAGCCGCGAGAAGCCAGGCGGTGGCCGCAGGATCGATCGTTGCGGGCACGGTAACTCCTTTCACGCGTGATTGCGTTGCAAGGAAATTACCGAATGCTCACCATCCGTGCTGGTGTCGGCCGGGTTCTAGCCGCGGTTTTCCTTCGCCAGTGCCCTGGTGCCGCGCTTACCGGGAACGGGCAGGTCATCACCGTCGGCGAGCCATTCGGCGGTGATCAGCCAGCGCCGCTGG
This sequence comes from Nocardia sp. NPDC087230, assembly GCF_044744725.1. NCBI lineage: Bacteria > Bacillati > Actinomycetota > Actinomycetes > Mycobacteriales > Nocardiaceae > Nocardia > Nocardia sp. NPDC087230. The sequence continues at coordinate 730,251 of NZ_JBIUYV010000002.1, read as the reverse complement.
GCGTGCGCATCGGCCACATCGAAGAAGACCCGCCTGCCGCGATCGTCGCGTGCGTCCCTGGCCAGCGCCGCCCAGCTCGGGGGCCTGCCGCGCTCGGCGGTGTGCTCGACGACGAAGCCGGCGACGAGCTTGCCGATCATGTTGACCGGCTTCTGCGACACCCGGTTGCCGTACTTGGTGGTGTGCCAGCGGCGGGCCGGGCACAGCGAACCCGGATTCGCGTTCGAGGCGATCCAGCCCGCGCGCTGCGCACGCTCGATCAGCCACAGATGCTTGACCGCCGACGGCGCGATCTCGCCGACCCGCTCGGCGATGAGTTCGGTGATCTCGGCATCGGCGAGGATGTCGCGGCGGGTGGGGCCGATGCCGTGTTCGGACCAGTGCGCGGCGGCGAGCCGGGCCAGGATGCGGCCGAACTCGTCGATGCTGCGCTGGGCGCGCCTGCCGAGCCGCTCGATCCGCTCGGCCTCCCGGCGCATCTCGTTCTGCGCGGTGAGGGTACGGATGGCCGCCATCGTCGGCACCTGCCCGCGTTCGAGCAGTTGCAGGATGGCGGCTGCGGTCGCCGGGTCCGCCGCGGCGGCGACGGGCAGCGAATCGCGTTTGATGTCGAAGTCCTGGGGGCTGATCGCCCGGCTCAGCAGTCCGACCGCGGCGTGGTCGCCGGCGAAGTCGGTGTGGGCGAGCCAGGCGGCTGCGATGTCATCACACGACAGCACGGTGAAACGTTCCTCCGGTCGGCGGTGGGGGAGCGATACGGTGCGCGAAGGTTGTGCCCCGGTCGGGATGAGGGACCGGCCGGGGTCACCAACCTGATGAAGGTTTGGCCACCGAAGTTGCCGAGATCCACGGTAGCCAGGGGCTTGCGCCGCTGTCACGACGATTGATTGTTTCGTTACATCCAGAAAGGGACCGTCAATCGGGGAACCGGTACGCATTTCCACGGCAACCAGGATTGATTGCTGTTCTTCTGGCGATTCGCCGCGCGCGATGCAGTCGTTAGCTCCGTCGTAACGCTTCACTGACCGGGTTTGCCCACCCGCTCCGAACCCGCACCCGAACTGTGATCTGCATCACGTTCTTGCGGCGGGGTTCGGACGGCCCGGCAACGCGTCGGCCGCTCATCCACCTGTCACAGTGCGGCGGTAGCCTGTGGGCCGTGGCTCTGTACCGGAAGTATCGACCGGCGACGTTCGCTGAGGTAGTGGGTCAGGAGCATGTCACCGACCCGCTGAGTACGGCGCTGGATACCGGACGGATCAGTCACGCGTATCTGTTCTCCGGTCCCCGTGGCTGCGGCAAGACCTCGTCGGCGCGCATCCTCGCGCGCTCGCTCAACTGTGCGGAGGGGCCGACCTCCACGCCGTGTGGGGTCTGCGCGTCCTGTGTGGCGCTCGGGCCGGGCGGTGCGGGCAATCTCGACGTCATCGAGCTCGACGCGGCCAGCCACGGTGGTGTCGACGACACCCGTGAGCTGCGCGATCGCGCGTTCTACGCGCCCGCCGAGTCGCGCTATCGCGTGTTCATCGTCGACGAGGCGCACATGGTCACCACGGCCGGGTTCAACGCGCTGCTCAAGATCGTCGAGGAGCCGCCCGCCCACCTGATCTTCATCTTCGCCACCACCGAACCGGACAAGGTGCTGCCGACGATCCGCTCGCGCACCCACCACTACCCGTTCCGGCTGCTGCCGCCCGCGACCATGCGCGGCCTGCTCGGCAAGATCTGCGAGCAGGAGCACGTGCCGGTCGAGGAAGCGGTGTATCCGCTGGTCATCCGGGCGGGCGGGGGATCTCCGCGTGACAGTCTGAGTGTGCTCGACCAGCTGCTGGCCGGTGCCGGGCCCGAGGGCGTCACCTACCCGCGCGCGGTCTCGCTGCTCGGCGTCACCGACGTCGCGCTGATCGACGACGCGATCGACGCGCTCGCCGCCGTCGACGGCGCCGCGCTGTTCGGCACCATCGACAGCGTGATGGAGGCGGGCCACGACCCGCGCCGCTTCGCCGTCGACCTGCTCGAGCGCCTGCGCGATCTGATCCTGCTGCGCGCGGTGCCCGACGCCGCCGAGCGCGGTCTGGTCTCCGGCCCCGGCGACGTCCTGGAACGCATGCGTGACCAGGCCGAACGCCTCGGCCCAGCCACCCTCACCCGCTACGCCGAACTCCTGCACGAGGGCCTCGGCGAAATGCGTGGCGCGACCGCCCCCCGCCTCCTGCTCGAGGTCATCTGCGCCCGCATGCTCCTGCCGTCGGTCTCCGACGCCGAATCCGCCACCCTCCAGCGCCTGGAACGCCTGGAGCGGGGATTCGCCGGCGGCGCAGTGCCTTCCGCCCCCGCCCGCCCCGGCCCCGCGGCCGGCGAACCATCCCCCGAGCACGCCGCTCCGTCCGAGCGCCCGGCTCCCCGCCCCGCGGGCGGCGAGAGCCGTCGCCGAGGCGCCGAGCTCCTGGCCGCCGCCCGCGCCGAAAAGGAAGCGGCCGCAGGCGGTTCGGCCACGCCCCACCGTGAGCGCCCCGCCGCGGGCGGCCCAGTCGCGTTCGATTCCACGGCCCAGGCTCCTGCGCAGCAGAGTGCGGCGCCCGCACCAGCTGGGCAGCAGAATGTGGCGCCCGCACCGGCTGGGCAGCAGAATGTGGCGCCCGCACCAGCTGGGCAGCAGAGTGCGGCGCCCGCACCAGCTGGGCAGCAGAGTGCGGCACCCGCGTCGGCTGACCGGCAGAACGTGGCAGCCGCGTCGGCTGACCGGCAGAGTGCGGAATCCGCGTCGGCTGGGCGGCAGAGTGTGGCGGCCGCACCGGTCGAGCCGCAGGCAGCGGCTGCCGGGGCATCGGTGGGTGAACGTGCAGACTCGTCTGCTGGGCAGCGGAATTCGCAGGCCGCACCGTCGAGCTCGGACGAGGAGCAGGGTTCTGCCGCAGGTCAGCCGGGTCCGGCGATCGGTGGCGCCGCTGTGGAAGGTTCTGCCGCGCAGTCGCATTCGGGTGCGGCTTTGGTTGCTGACGGCGGGGCAGTCGTGTTGACGCAGGGCGAGGCGCCCATCCCTGGCGTAGAAGGTGAGGCGGCACAGGCTGTTTCGCGCTCGGGCGCGGCCGCTCCCGCAGGCGCGTCACCGTCGCGCGACATCGAGCAGGTCGCTGACGATGCGCCGCGTCCGGCGGCTGCGCGCGAACAGGCCGCTCCGCAACAGGTGGCTCCGCACCAGGTCACGGCCCCGCAGTCGGCGGTTTCTCCCGCATCGGTCGCTGGTACGGAACCGACTGGCCAAGCGCCCGCGGTGATGCCGGAAGCGCCGCCGCGTCAGGCGCCCGCGCAGAGCGTCGTGTCTCCGCACGAATCCACAGGACCGCAGACTGCGGCGCCGCGCCAGGAGCCCGCCTCCGCTTCGCAGCAACCCGCCGCCTCTGCTTCGCAGCAGCCGGCCGCATCGCAGTCACCGGCCGCATCGGCGGAGGATCTTGTCGCGCTGGTCGACGGAGCCTGGGCGGAGATCAAGGGGAAGGTGCGGGAATTCGGGCCGACCTTGCAGGCCCTGTTGTCGGGGGCGGCGGTGTCGCGGGCCGAGGGCGACGTGATCGTGTTCGCGCATCAGAGCCCGCCGTTGGCGCAGCGGCTGTCGGATCCGCGCAATATCGACGCGGTGCGGTCGGCGGTGCGCGCGGTGCTCGGTCGCGAGCTGGATGTGCGCTGGGAGACGGGTGCGCCCGCGCCGCGTCCGGCGGCGAAGTCGGCGAGCGCGGCGCGCGGTACCGGTCAGGGCGAGGCGAAACCGGCGGGCCGTCCCAAGTTCTCCCGGCCGAGCCAGGCCGGGGGCGGTCAGCAGGCGGGCGCGTCGGGTCAGGCCAAGTCGGCCGCCGACGACGACATCCCGCCGCCCGACTTCCCCGACCTACCCGACGACCCCGGTCCCGACGAGGGGTATGGGGCCGAGTCGAGCCGGTCCGGTGGCGATTCCGGACGCGGTGCCAGGCCGGGTGACGCGGTGCTGGCGCCCCCGACGCCGGAAGAGGAGCAGGAGATGCTGGCCGCCGCCGCGGAGCCGGTGGCGCCCGGAGATCGGCAGGACCCGGACGAGGTCGCTCTGGCGTTGCTGCGAGACGAGCTCGGAGCGAAGAGTCTGGATGGTTGACAGCCACCGGCTGGACCACGTTAAGTTAACCGGAGTTCGCACACCACGGTAGTATGAACGGGTGGCCGGAATCGCCGGATGGAGCATGGCTCTATGCTCCGCTGGTGCTGCCGGATTTGTACGGCGTCGAGACAGTTGGTCGTGGCGTTCGTGCGGCCACCGCACCCCAAGGAAGGAAACACTCCGATATGACCACAGAGGCCTACATCTACGAGGCCATCCGCACTCCGCGCGGCCGCGGCAAGAAGAACGGCTCGCTGCACTCGGTCAAGCCGATCGATCTGACTGTTGGTCTGATCCAGGAGCTGCGTGGCCGCTTCCCCAACCTCGACGAGGACCAGATCTCGGACCTCATCCTCGGTGTCGTCACCCCCGTCGGTGACCAGGGCATGGACATCGCCCGCACCGCGGTCACCATCGCGGGTCTGCCCGACACCGTCGGTGGCTTCCAGCTCAACCGCTTCTGTGCTTCCGGCCTCGAGGCCGTGAACCTGGCTGCGCAGAAGGTTCGCTCCGGCTTCGACGACCTCGTCCTCGCCGGTGGTGTCGAGTCCATGTCGCGCGTGCCGATGGGCTCCGACGGCGGCGCCTGGGCGCTGGACCCGGCCACCAACTACGACGGCTACTTCGTGCCGCAGGGCATCTCGGCCGACCTGATCGCCACCATCGAGGGCTTCTCCCGCGATGACGTCGACGCCTACGCGGTGCGTTCGCAGGAGCTGGCCGCCAAGGCCACCACCGGCGGCTACTTCGCCAAGTCGATCGTTCCGGTCAAGGACCAGAACGGCCTCGTCGTGCTCGACAACGACGAGCACATGCGTCCCGGCACCACCGCCGCCGACCTGGGCAAGCTGAACCCCTCCTTCGCCGGCATCGGTGAGATGGGTGGCTTCGACGCCGTCGCGCTGCAGAAGTACACCTACATCGAGAAGATCAACCACGTCCACCACGGTGGCAACAGCTCGGGCATCGTCGACGGCGCCGCCCTGGTGCTGATCGGTTCCGAGGAGGCGGGCAAGAACTCGGGTCTGACCCCGCGTGCCCGCGTCGTCGCGACCGCCACCTCCGGTGCCGACTCCACCATCATGCTGACCGGCCCCACCCCGGCCGCGAAGAAGGCACTGGCCAAGGCCGGCCTGACGATCGAGGACATGGACCTCGTCGAGATCAACGAGGCGTTCGCCTCCGTGGTGCTGAAGTTCCAGAAGGACCTCAACGTCCCGGACGAGAAGCTGAACGTCAACGGCGGCGCGATCGCCATGGGCCACCCGCTGGGTGCCACCGGCGCGATGATCACCGGCACCGTGGTCGACGAGCTGGAGCGCCGCAACGCGCGCTACGGCCTCGTCACCCTGTGCATCGGTGGCGGCATGGGTGTCGCCACCATCATCGAGCGCGTCTGATCCCCAGCCGACTTCACTTCTCATAGGAGAGAACGAAAAACTATGACTGACAACATCATCGGCTGGGAGAAGGACGCCGACGGCGTGGTCGTCCTCACCATCGACGACCCCAGCCAGGGCGCCAACACCATGAACGACGCGTACATCACCTCGATGGCCGCGACCGTTGATCGCCTGGAGGCGGAGAAGGACGACATCACCGGTGTCGTCATCACCTCCGGCAAGAAGACCTTCTTCGCCGGCGGCGACCTGAAGAACATGATGCAGGTCGGCCCGGACAACGCGGCCGAGGTCGTGGCGATGCTCGAGGGCGTGAAGGCCCCGCTGCGCCGCCTGGAGCAGCTCGGCAAGCCGGTCGTGGCCGCGATCAACGGCGCCGCCCTCGGCGGTGGCCTGGAGATCGCGCTGGCGACCCACTACCGCGTCGCGGCCGACGTCAAGGGTTCGGCCATCGGCCTGCCTGAGGTCTCCCTGGGCCTGCTGCCCGGTGGCGGCGGCGTGACCCGCACCGTGCGCATGCTCGGCCTGCAGAACGCGCTGATGCAGGTGCTGCTGCAGGGTCAGCGGCACCGGGTGACCAAGGCCAAGGAAATCGGCCTGATCAACGAGGTCGTGTCCTCGGTCGAGGAGCTGCTGCCCGCCGCCAAGGCGTGGATCGCGGCCAACCCCGACGCTGCCCAGCCGTGGGACAAGAAGGGCTTCAAGATCCCCGGTGGCACCCCGTCCACCCCGGCCTTCGCGGCGAACCTGCCCGCGTTCCCGGCCAACCTGCGCAAGCAGATCAAGGGCACCAACATGCCCGCCCCGCGCGCCATCATGGCCGCGGCGGTCGAGGGCGCGCAGGTCGACATCGACAACGCGCTGACCATCGAGGGCCGTTACTTCACGAGCCTGCTGACCGGTCCGGTCGCGAAGAACATGATCCAGGCGTTCTTCTTCGACCTGAACCACATCAACGGTGGCGGCTCGCGTCCGAAGGACGTGCCCAAGCGTGAGATCAAGAAGATCGGTGTCATCGGCGCCGGCATGATGGGCGCGGGCATCGCCTACGTCTCCGCCAAGGCCGGTTACGAGGTCGTCCTCAAGGACGTGCAGCTCGAGGCCGCCCAGAAGGGCAAGGCGTACTCGGAGGCCATCGAGGCCAAGGCTCTCTCGCGTGGCAAGACCACCCAGGAGAAGTCCGACGCGCTGCTGGCTCGCATCCACCCGACCGCGGACGCCGCCGACTTCGCCGGTGTCGACTTCGTGATCGAGGCCGTGTTCGAGAACCCCGAGCTCAAGAACAAGGTCTTCCAGGAGATCGAGGACATCGTCGACGCCGACGCGCTGCTCGGCTCGAACACCTCCACCCTGCCGATCACCCTGCTGGCCGACGGTGTGAAGCGCTCCGAGGACTTCATCGGTATCCACTTCTTCTCCCCCGTGGACAAGATGCCGCTGGTGGAGATCATCAAGGGCGAGAAGACCTCCGACGAGGCGCTGGCCCGGGTGTACGACTACACCCTCGCCATCAAGAAGACCCCGATCGTCGTCAACGACAGCCGTGGCTTCTTCACCTCGCGCGTGATCGGTACCTTCATCAACGAGGCCATCTCCATGGTCGCCGAGGGTGTCGACCCGGCCACCGTCGAGCAGGCCGGTCTGCAGGCGGGCTACCCGGCCGCGCCGCTGAAGCTCAGCGACGAGCTGAACTTCACCACCATGCAGAAGATCTACAAGGAGACCGCCGAGGCCATCCTCGCGGCCGGTGGCGAGCTCAACGCCGCGTCCGCGAAGACCGCCGAGGTGCTCGACACCCTGGTCGGCAAGTACGACCGCAAGGGCAAGGCGGGCGGCGCCGGCTTCTACGACTACGTCGACGGCAAGGCCACCGGCCTGTGGGACGAGCTGCGCTCGCTCTACAACTCCAGCCGTGAGCTCCCGGAGGGTGTCACCTTCCAGGACCTCAAGGACCGGATGATGTTCGCCGAGGCCATCGAGACCCAGAAGTGCTTCGACGAAGGCGTGCTCACCAGCACCGCCGACGCGAACATCGGCTCGATCTTCGGCATCGGCTTCCCGGCCTGGTCGGGCGGCTCGCACCAGTTCATCGTGGGCTACCCCGGTGGCCAGGAGGCCTTCGTGGCCCGCGCCGACGAGCTGGCGAAGAAGTTCGGCCCGCGTTTCGAGGTCCCGGCCTCGCTGCGCAAGTAAGCAGTACCCGGCTCCGGCCGGTCCGGAAGCCCGTCACCGTTCGCGGTGGCGGGCTTTCCGCATGAGGCCGGCTCGCGCCGAATCAGCCGTAGGTCACCACGAGCGGCGCGTGGTCGGAGAGCCGCTCGTCGGGTGAGGATTCCTTGTCCGCGACGACGGCCGTGGCCAGCCGGGCGAGTTTCGGTGTCGCGAGCTGGTGATCCACCCGCCAGCCCACGTCCTTGACGAACGACTGGCCCGCCCAACTCCACCAGGTGAGCGGCCCCGGCCGCTCGCCGTGCACCTGCCGCACCACGTCGACGAGCCTGCGGGTGCCCAGCACCGTGCTGAACCAGTCGCGGTCGGCGGGCAGGAAGCCGTCCATCGTGCGCGCGGCACGCCAGTTGGTCACGTCGTGCTGGGTATGGGCGATGTTCAGGTCTCCGACGAGGAGGAACTCGCGTCCCGCCGCGCGCGCCGCGAGCCGGTTCCGATGCAGTTCGCGGGCGAATGCCGCGAGAAACCGGTGCTTGCGCTCGTATTTGAGACCGCCATCGGGCTGTTCACGCATCGAGCCCGGACGCTGCAGCTGCGCGGGCAGGCCGCCCTTCGGGAGATAGAGGCAGGCCACCGTCACCGCGCGGTCAGCCAGATCGACCTCGAGGTAGCGACCTTGCGTGGCGAACTCGCCGAGTCCGCGGGCCTTGGGGGGATGGGTCACCCACGTCCGCACCGCGGCGGCGGGAACTCTCGTCAGCACAGCCACCCCGTTCCGACCGGCCACGGAACCGACGTCGACAGCTGCCGAGTAGCCCGGAAATGACCCCACTTCCGAGGCGGGACAACGCAGTTCCTGCAGCGCGACGACATCGGCCGACCGAGCACGCAGCCAGGTGTCGAACCCGCGACGCCGCGCCGCGCGAATCCCATTGACATTGAACGTGGCGACAGTGAACGAATCGCCGACCGAGGAACTCATGCGCAACACTGTGCCTGAACCGCCCACCGCCCGCGCTCGCGCTGCGCTCAACTCCGGTGTCGGCCAACCGTGGCCGCCACAGCATCGAATCTCCACCCGATGGATGCCATATCGCGCTAGCTTGGATATGTGCGGATATTCGGGCGCGCGTCCGATAGGTCCCACGCCGACCGATACGCCGGTGACGCCGATTCGATGTGTGAGGTGGTCACATGGATCCGCAGCAGTCGCGCATAGCGAACACGCAGCGCCAGCAGGCTCCCGGCGAGGTCGACGAGACCGTCATCGCCGAGCTCGACGCCATGGGCCTCACCGGGGCCAAGGAGATCGGGCGCGGCGGATTCGGCGTGGTCTACCGGTGTCTGCAACCCGCGCTGGACCGGGTGGTCGCGGTGAAGGTGCTGTCCTCGGAGATCGACGAGGAGAGCCGGGAGCGGTTCCTGCGCGAGGAACAGGCGATGGGCAGGCTCTCGGGCCATCCGAACATCGTCGACATCCTGCAGGTCGACGTGACCGCGACCGGGCTGCCGCTGATCGTGATGCCGTACTGCTCGCGCGGGTCGCTCGAACGTCTCATCCATGATCGTGGGCCGCTGACCTGGGCCGATACCCTGCGCGCCGGGGTGAAACTGGCCGCGGCGATCGAATCCGCGCACCGGGCGGGAATTCTGCACCGGGACGTGAAACCGGCGAACGTGCTGATCAGCGGGTACGGCGAACCGCAGCTCACCGACTTCGGCATCGCCCGCATCCCCGGCGGCTTCCAGACCTCGAGCAGCTTGATCACCGGCTCGCCCGCGTTCACCGCGCCCGAGGTGCTCAGGGGGCAAGAACCGACCGTGCAGTCCGATATCTACGGGCTCGGAGCGACCCTGTTCGCCCTGCTGACCGGCCACGCCGCCTTCGAACGGCAGGCCGGCGAGAAGGTCGTCGCGCAGTTCCTGCGGATCACCACCCAGCCGGTGCCCGACCTGCGTGCTCAGGACATCCCCGACGACGTGGCCGCGGTGATCGAGTCGGCGATGTCGCCGGAGCCGGGGGACCGGCCCGCCTCGGCCTACGAGTTCGGCGAGATGCTGCGCGAGGTGCAGCGCGCGCACGGCCAGATGCCCGACGAGATGGCTCTGCTCGACACCCAGCCCGTCGAGATCGACGCGGGCACCCCGGAAGCGCTCAAGGCCGTGACCGCCCGGCGCAGCTGGCCGTTGACCCTCCAGCCCGCGGGCGCCTCGGTCCCGCTGCGCACCGGTGGCACCGGGCCCACCGGCACGCTGCCACCCACCGCGGCCACCAAGTTCCGGCCGCCGACACCGGCCCGCGAGCCGTTTCCGCGCCAGCGGCTGCTCGACGTGCTGCGTGCGGGCGGCAATCGTCGGCTGGCGCTGGTGCACGCGCCCGCCGGATTCGGCAAGAGCACGGTGGCCGCCCAGTGGCGGGCCGACCTGGTCGCCAGGGACATCCCGGTGGCCTGGCTCGGCATCGACCAGGACGACGACAGCGAGATCTGGTTCCTGGCCCACCTGATCGAGGCCATTCGCCGGGTGCGTCCCGATGTCGGCGCCGGTCTGGAGCAGGTGCTCGAAGAGCGTCCGGCCGACGCGGCCGCCTTCGTGATCGCGACCCTGATCGATGAGATCCACGCCAGCGATCGCAGCGTGGTCGTCGTCGTCGACGACTGGCACCGCGTCCGCGACCCCGGGGTGCACCGGGCGATGGCCGCGTTGCTCGACAACGGCTGCCACCACGTACGTTTCGTGGTGACCAGCCGCGATCAGTCCGGGCTGCCGATCAGCAGGCTGCGGGTGCGCGACGAACTGGTGGAACTGGGTGCGGCGGAGCTGCGGCTCACCGAGGCCGAGACGCGGCAGATCCTGGTGGAGCGCAACGGCTTCGCGCTCACCGACGAGCAGGTCGAGCAGATCCACACCGCCACCGAGGGCTGGCCCGCCGCGATCCAGCTGGTGAGCCTGACCCTGCGCGGCAAGGCCGACCCGACCCAGCTGCTGAGCTCGCTGGCCGAGGGCGGCCACGGCATGCGGGAGTACCTGGCCGAGAACGTCCTCGACAGCATCGCGCCGGAACTGCTGGAGTTCCTGATGGCGATCTCGGTGGTCGAGCGGGTCAGCGGTTCGCTGGCCACCGTCCTCGCCGACGTGCCCGACGGCGCGGCCATGCTCGAACAGGCCGAACAGCGCGAACTGTTCCTGCACCGGATCGAGCACGACCCGGAGTGGTACCGGATGCAGCCGCTGTTCGCCGAGCACCTGCGGGCCCGGCTCGAGCGCGAACACCCCGGACGCGCGAAGGTGCTGCACCGCAAGGCGGCTCGCTGGTACGCCGAGCACCAGCTGCTGCGCAAGTCGGTCGACCACGCGCTGGCCGCCACCGACCTCAAGCTGGCCGCCGATCTGCTGGAGAGCGGCGGCATGGACCTGATCGACCGGTCCCGGCTGGCGACGCTGCTCGGCAGCGTCTCGAAACTGCCGGTGCAGCAGGTGACTTCCCGCTCCAAGCTGCTGATGGCGGTGGCGCGGGCGAACATGAACCTGCAGGAGACCAGCACCGCGCGGTCGGCACTGGGCCGGCTGTCGAATCTGCTGGCCCGCGGTGCGGGCGGCGAACCGGAACTGGCCGAACAGCGCTGCGCGGCAACAGTGCTCGAGGCCGCCGACCAGGTTGCCCACGACGACCTCGACGGCGTGGCCGACAAACTCGCCGCCTGCCTGGCGACCCCCGACGAGCTGCCCGCGTGGACGGTCTCGACCGCGGCCAACCTGGTGTCGTTCGTCCGGCTGTGCGAGTTCGACTTCGCCGGCGCGACCGAGATGCAGGACTGGGCGGCCGAGTATCACGCGCGGTCCAAGGACCCACTCGGCCCGGTCTTCGGCCTGTGCGCGCGCGGTGACGCCGCCTACGAACAACTCGACATCGCCACCGCCACCGCGTGTTTCGAGCTGGCCTACGACACCGCGCGGGACCGGGCCGGGCCGCGCTCGGACGCCGTGCGGGTGGCCGCGGCGCTCCTGGGCGAGGTCGCCTACCGGCGCGGCGACCTTGACCTGGCCGACCGGCTGCTCGACGAGAGCCATGAGCTGGTCACCCGGGTCGGGCCGGTCGACTTCCTGGTCGCGACCTTCGTGACCGGTGCGCGGGTGAAGGCCGCGCTCGGCGACCAGTACACGGCGTCGGCGCGGCTGGACGAGGGTGCGCGGGTGGCCGCGACGAACGGGCTGGCCCGGCTCGACGCGCAGGTCCGCGCCGAGCGGTCGCGGCTGGGCCTGCCCGCCGGTGACGCAGTCGACCGATTCGCCGCCGACCCGTCGGGCAACGGCAAGCGGAGCAAGTCGGGTGCGGCGGTGCTCATCGCCGAGGCCCGCGAATTCGCCGAGATCAGGGCGCTGCTGGCCGAACAACGCCTGCGCGCCGACGACCGGGCCGCCCGGCACGCCCGGGTGCTCTACGCGCGGCTGCTCGATCAGTCCCGGCCCCGGGCCGAACTGGACGCCACGCTGCTGCTCGCCGAGTGTCTGGCGTCGGCGGGCTGGGTCGGCGAGGCGACCGGGCTGGTCCTGCCGGTGCTGCGCACCTGCGCCGACCTCGGCTGGACCAGGCCACTGCTCGACGCGGGGCCCGGCGTCGTCGGCTTGCTGCACGTGCTGCGCACGCAATCGCACGAGGGACAGCCGCATCCCCTGCTCGCCGAGGTGCCCGGTCACTTCCTCGACGAACTGCTGGTCTGAGCCGAAGCTCGGGTGCGCGCCCGCGCACCCGAGCTCAGGACCGGATTACGGCTGCCACCACGGACGCAGCGGGACGTCCCAGGTGCCGTTCTTGTCGAGCTTCACGCCCAGCACGTGATGCAGCTGCACCACATTGCGCTGGAAGCCGAGCCGGCAGCCCGCCATGTACAGGCCCCACACCTTCGCGGTGCCCTCGCCGACCTCGGCGACGCAGGCGTCCCAGTTCTCCACCAGGTTCTTGCACCATTCGTGCAGGGTGAGCGCGTAGTGCTCGCGCAGGTTCTCCTCGTGCAGCACCTCGAGGCCGATGTTCTGGACCTCGGAGATGATCCGGCCCGAGCCGATCAGCTCGCCGTCCGGGAACACATAGCGGTCGATGAAATCGCCCGCCTTGGTGGTGCGGGTGTTGTCCGGCCGGGTGATGCAGTGGTTGAGGAACAGGCCGCCGTCGCGCAGCTTGTCCTTGATGTAGCCGAAGTAGAACGGGTAGTTGTGCACCCCGATGTGCTCGGTGAGACCGATCGAGGAGATCGCGTCGAACTCGCCTTCGGGGATGTCGCGGTAGTCGCTGTGCCTGACCTCGGCGAACTCGCCCAGGCCCTCGTCCTCGATCTTCTGCTGCGCCCAGGCGGCCTGCTCGGCCGAGAGGGTGGCGCCGATGACCTTGACCCCGCGCCGGGCCGCGTAGCGGACCATGCCGCCCCAGCCACAGCCGATGTCGAGCAGCCGGTCGCCTTCCTTCAGCCGCAGCTTCTCGAAGATCAGCCGGTACTTGTTCTCCTGGGCCTGCTCGAGGGTCCAGTCCGGTTCGCCGTAGACCGCGCAGGTGTAGGTCATGGAGGGACCGAGGACGTACTCGTAGAACTTGTTCGAGACGTCGTAGTGGTGGTGGATCGCCTCGGCGTCGCGGGTCTTGGAGTGACGTAGGCCCTCCAGCGCGATCCGGCGCCAGCGGGGCAGGGTCTCCTGCGGCGGCGGCGCGATCGGCTTGAGCCGCTCCCAGCCGAGCGAGCGGGCGATGGTGACCAGTGACAACGCCGAGGGGCGATGGAACTTCATCGCCTGCATGGCCTGGAGGATGTTGTACGGGTCGCCGGGGTGCACGCCCTCGGCGACCATGTCACCGGCGATATAGGCGCGGGCCATGCCGAGATCGCCGGGTGCCGAGGCCAGGTAGTTGATGCCGCGCGGTGTCTTGATGTCGAGGGTGTAGGGCGAGTCCGCCGGCCCGGTCGCGCTGCCGTCGTAGGCGGTCAGCCGGATCGGGATCTCGCCGTCGATGAGCGTCTCGAAGACCTCGGCGATCGTGAGCCGGGTTCCCAGCTCGGCGAATACCTCGGATCGGTCCTTGAATGTCGTCACTTGCGTTGCACCGCCTTCGAATACAGATTCAGCAGTCGTTGGTCCGGGTCGTAACGGTTCTTCAGTTCGGTATAGGTCTCGCCGCCGTACAGCTCGGCGAACTCGTCCTCGGCGTAGTAGGAATCCGAGTACAGCGACTTGTGCCCGTCGAATTCGGACACGATCTTCTCGATCGCGCGGTTGGCCGCCCCCTCCGGCTGACCGGGCTTGCTCGGGACAGCCGACCAGAAGCCGACATTGACATAGGTGCGCCGCGGTTCGAGCGGGTACAGCGGCCACGGACGGTCGCCCGCCGGGTCGCCGGCGGTCTCGCGCAACCGCAACGGGCACAACCAGATCGGCTCGATCGGTATTTCCTTCAGGAACCATTCGACGAAATCGGCGGTGCGGTGCACCGGTACCTCGATGTCCTGGACCACCCGCTCCTGCGGTGGATTGCCCTTGCGGGCCTCCAAGCGGTCACCGATGTGGTACTTGCGGTCGAGGGCGACCAGCTTCCAGTAGAAACTGCTGCGTCGGTAGGCCTTCGGCCAGAACCGGCGGATCTTCGGGTTCTGGGTGCCGAAGGCGCGTGAGCACCAGAACCAGTCGGTGTCCCAGCGCCAGAGGTAGTCGTGGATGGTCAGCCGGTCCCGCTTGACGCCGTCGGCGTGCTGTAGCGAGCGGTAGTAGATGTCCATCCCGGTGTAGTCGCTGACCGGGCCCGGCTCGTCGGTCTGCCTGCCCAGGGTGAGATAGCTCTCGGTCGCGGTGAACACGACGCCGTCGAGGTAGTCGACCCGTTCGCCCTGGTAACTGCGCTCGGTGACGATGCGCTCGAGCTCGGCTTCGAGTTCGCGCAGGTCGTGGAAGCGCACGTGGCGCAGCGCGACATACGGCTCGACGGGTTCGAGCTCGATCTTCAGCCGGACCGTGTAGCCCAGCGTGCCGTAGGAGTTGGGGAACCCGCGGAACAGATCGGCGGTCTCGCCCTCGGGTTTCACCGTGACGATCTCACCGGAACCGGTCAGCACGTCCATTTCCAGCACGGATTCGTGCGGAAGGCCGTTGCGGAACGAGGTGGACTCGATCCCGAGGCCGGTGACGGCACCGCCCAGGGTGATGGTCTTGAGCTGCGGCACGACCAGCGGCGCGAGACCGTACGGCAGCGTGGCCGCCACCAGGTCTTCGTAGGTGGTCATGCCCGCGACATCGGCGGTTCTCGCTTCCGGGTCCACCGCGATCACCCGCCCGAGGCCCGACACATCGAGGCCGGGCGCGGTGCTGGCCGCCCTGGCCCGGAACAAGTTGGACGTCTTCTTCGCCAAGCGGACGACGGCGCCGGGTGGAATGGCGCGATAGCTTGCCAGCAGTCGCTCCACACCCTCTCGGTGCGCGGCATATCCAGACTCGCGTGCGGCCGGTTCGTGGCCGGCCCTACCCAAAAGACTCACTGCCACGCATTCGACGCTAGTACGACCGTGTCCGTCGGGCTACCGAATACCACCCCGCCACGTCGAAATGTCACGCACATGTTTCCCTTTCGCCCAACCTGGTCGGGCGATCCGGTGAGGCGCAGGGCAGGATGTAACCCGGTCGAGATATCGCACCCCGACAAGGAGTCAACAGTGGGACAGGTCAGCGCCAGCAGTTCGATCGTCGTCGCCGCGGATCCGCAGCGCACGCTCGAAGCGATCGGCGACTACGAGACGATCCGTCCGCGCATCCTCTCCTCGCACTACCGCGACTACAAGGTCGTCGAGGGCGGCAAGGGCGCGGGCACCGTGGTGGAGTGGACGCTGCAGGCGACCGAGAAGCGTTCGCGCAACGTGCGCGCGAACGTCACCGTGTCGGACTCGATCCTCACCGAGCGCGACGCCAACTCCTCGATGGTCAACACCTGGACCGTCACCCCGGACGGCGCCGGTTCGCAGGTCACCCTGCGCACCACCTGGACCGGCGCGGGCGGCGTGTCGGGCATCTTCGAGGGCATCTTCGCGCCCCTGGGCCTGAAGAAGATCCAGGCCGAGGTGCTGGGCAATCTCCAGCGTGAGCTGGCCTGATCCAGCCGGGCGAACATCGAGGAGGGCCGTACCGCGTCGATCGCGGTGCGGCCCTCCCGGCGTTCATTCCTTGCCGATGTCGAAGAGGTTTCCTTCGGGGTCGGCGAGGGTGACCCACTGCTGGCCGTACTCGTCGAAGTCGCCGATATGCTTGGCGCCCAAGCTGATCGCGCGCTCGACGTAGTCGCGCCATTGGACGGCGTGGAAGTCCAGGTGCACCACGTTCTTGCCGGGCGTCTTGTCCGGCACCTGGATGAACATCAGCACGGGCGAGGTGCCCGAGGTCTGGCCGACGGTGGCGAAGAACGGGGAGGCCTCCGGGTCGACGGGACGGTCCAGCAGCTGGGCGTAGAACTCGGCCAGCGCGTTCGCGTTGTTGCAGTCGAACGTGACATTGCCAAGGGCGAGGGTCATCGGATCTCTCCTTCGGTGATCGGCCAGCACACCTCGGTGCGGTAGTCGGCCGGGTTATCGGTGATGTCCGGTCCGACGAGATAGCGCTCGCGGACCGGTTCGTCGGGAAGAACGGTGTCGTGCTCGGCGACGTGGCTGCCCAGCGCGCCGTAGGTGCGGTCGAAGTCCTCGAACGCGCCCGTGTGCACGGCGATGGCGAAGCGGCGGGCCGCGAACTCGGTGATCGCGAGTCCCTTCGGCGGGGTCGGGTCCGCGCCGGGCGGCAGCGGCACGTACGCCGTGACCGCGCCGGTGGCCTCGGTGAAGAACTCGGTCGAATAGGTCGCGCCCGCGACCCCACCCGGCGTCACGCCCGCGGCGAGCAGGCTCGTGTAGAGCTGCTCGAACGCGGTGCCACACCATGTCCCGATCGCGTCGCGGTCGACCGATTCGGTCAGGGTGAGCGCGGTGAACGCGGGCTCGATCCGGTAGTCCACCCGCAAGGGCGGCGCGGGTACGGTGAGCAGCGCGCGCAGCGAGGCGACCACGTCGCGGGTCCGCTGCAGTTCGGCTTCCATCCTGGTCAGATGGGCGCGCAGGGTGGCGTCGCGGTCGGCCGGT
The DNA here is from genome assembly GCF_044744725.1 of Nocardia sp. NPDC087230. Classification (NCBI taxonomy): domain Bacteria; kingdom Bacillati; phylum Actinomycetota; class Actinomycetes; order Mycobacteriales; family Nocardiaceae; genus Nocardia; species Nocardia sp. NPDC087230. Next base: position 713,413 of record NZ_JBIUYV010000002.1, on the reverse strand, counting down.
TCGGCGGCGGCGAGCACGGTGCGGATGTCGGGCAGCGGCATGTCCAGATCGCGCAGCCTGCGGATCAGATGCGCCGTGTCCACCTGCTCGGTGGAATACCGTCGATAACCCGTGCCCGCGTCCACCGCGACCGGCTCGAGCAACTCGATCTCGTGGTAGTAGCGCAGGGTCTTGACGCTCAGATGGGTGAGGCGGGCGAACTCGCCGATCGCCACGGTGGCTGTCATGAGATCAGCCAACACCCTCCAGCGGGGGGAGGGTCAACAACGACTCACGCGGGGGCGAGCACGAAGGCCGCGAGCAGCGGCCAGTCGCCTTCGCGCCACCACGAGTAGCCGAACCAGACGCCCGGGCTGATCTCGCGGATCTCGTCGTAGACCTGCGGTGTCGGCGACGGCGCGTAGTTCAGGGCCCAGGCCGGGCCGCCGTCGAGGATGGACGGCGCCCGGTAGACATCGGCCGGGAAGGCCTCGATGCCCGCGCCGGTCACCCGGTTGGTCAGGGAGCCGCCGTCGGGTCCGGTGCGGAACACCTTGCCGATCCACAGCGCCGCCGCCATCGGTGCGAATTGGGGTGGCCGGGCCAGCCAGCCGTTGGTGACGCCGGTCGGCACGGCGCCTGCCCGCGCGTCGCGGTAGATCTGATCCTGCTGGGTGACGTTGCAGCGAAAGCGCAGCGAATCCAGGGTCGCCGCGGAGTTGCCGGGGTCGACGACGCAGCCGCCGCCGTAGTCGACGACCTCCGCACCCGAGTCCGCCGACGCGGTCGAGGTGGGCAGAACGAGCAGGCCGACGGCGGCGAACACCGTGGCGATCAGGGACGTGCGCATGACACTCATCAGTTCTCCCTCGGATTGCCGAACCCTGTCCCGAACCACGTTCGATCCTAGGCAACCGATCTGGAGCGGGTTCGCTTGCGACCAGGCAGCAATCAACCTGTTACCCGGCAGGTCACGGGTAACGGCACGGTCGGTATGCGCCATCTCCGGGGCGGGTGTGGGAGTATCCCGGCGGCGCGTGAGGACTACGCTTGACGCGGACGAAACTTCTGGAGAGGACGTGCTGTGCAACCCGATGGTGGTCAGTTCGATATGCAGGCCCTGCTCGCCCAAGCCCAGCAGATGCAGCAGGCGGTGATGCAGGCGCAGGCAGAGCTCGCCGAATCCGAGGTGCAGGGTCAGGCCGGTGGCGGTCTGGTCGCGGCGACCATCAAGGTGAGCGGTGAGGTCGTCGCGCTGACGATCGACCCGAAGATCGTCGACCCGTCCGATGTCGACGGCCTGCAGGACCTGGTCATCGGCGCGATCAACGACGCCATGGCCAACGCGCAGAAGCTGGCCGCCGAGCGTCTCGGCCCGCTCTCGCAGGGGCTCGGTGGCGGTTCGCTGCCCGGTCTGCCCGACTTCTGATGTATGAGGGGCCGGTTCAGGATCTGATCGACGAACTGGGCAAGCTGCCCGGCGTCGGTCCGAAGAGCGCACAGCGCATCGCTTTCCATCTGTTGCAGGTGGAGCCGCCGGAGATCGACCGGTTGCAGGCCGCGTTGCAGAAGGTGCGCGACGGCGTGCAGTTCTGCGTGTCGTGCGGCACCGTCGCTGACGGAGAGCTGTGCCGGATCTGTGCCGACCCGCGCCGCGACCGCACGATGATCTGTGTGGTCGAGGAACCCAAGGACGTACAGGCGATCGAGCGCACCCGTGAGTTCCGTGGTCGCTACCACGTGCTCGGCGGTGCGCTCGATCCGCTCAGTGGCGTCGGACCCGATCAGCTGCGGATCAGGGAACTGCTGACCCGCATCGGCAATCAGGAGGACGGCGTCGACGTGAGCGAGGTGATCATCGCGACCGACCCGAACACCGAGGGCGAGGCGACGGCCACCTACCTGGTGCGCATGCTGCGCGATTTCCCCGGGCTCACCGTCACCCGGCTGGCTTCGGGCCTGCCGATGGGTGGTGACCTCGAATTCGCCGACGAGCTGACCCTGGGCCGCGCCCTGTCCGGCCGGCGGGCGCTCTAGCGCTCAGAACTCGACGCGGGTCCAGTCCACGCCCTTGCCCGCGGCGGGGTCCTCGGTGGTCCAGGCCCAGATGATGTCGGCGACCTGCGCCGGATCGTCGAGCGTGGCGCCGAAGTGCCGGTCCGGGGAGCCGTCGCGGTATTCCAGGGTGTACGGCCCGCTCGGGTCACGGTAGGTCTGGATGTAGCGCTGCTCGCCGCGCTCGACGATGAGATACGGGTTCGGGTCGGCCAGCCCGGCGACCCAGCGCCGCGCCAATTCCTCGGTGAGATACGGGAATTCGCCCGCGCCGCCGTGAGTGACGGCGATCGGCACGTGCCCGGCGGGGTCGATCAGCCAGGTCAGCTGCGGGTCGTAGACCGCGTAGCCGCGCGGGGTGGCCAGGTCGAAGAGCAGGTGGCGGACGAAGCCGATCGCGTCGTACGGCGAGGGGACGTAGAGCGTCGTCCCGTTCGCGCCGCCCACCGATTCGACGCTCAGGAACGAGTCGTCCACCGGTAGTTCGGCGTTGCGGGCGTTGAGTTCGGTCGCGATCTCGACGATCTCCGCGGACTCGGGCCGACCTTCCTGGGTAGCCAGATACGCGTCCACTTCGTCGACGGAGGTGGCGACGCCGGACGGCAGGAGGATGTGGTCGTAGCTCACCCGGTCAGCCTACGGGTCGGTCGGTTCGTGCTGGTTCGGCAGCCTTTGGTGCGGCAGTGTTGCCTGCGGGTTTCGACCTGATGCCCGTCGGGAAACTCCGGTTTCGTCACGCCACGCCGCGCCGGTGGTGTGTGGTCAACTGGGGGCATGGGCATCAAGGTGTCACTCGAACACCGGACCGCATACTCCTTCGATCGTCTCGTCGAGGTGCATCCGCACGAGGTGCGGCTGCGGCCGGCGCCGCATTCGCGGACGCCGATCGAGGCGTATTCGCTACAGGTGTCGCCGGCCGCGCACTACATCAACTGGCAGCAGGACGCGTTCGGCAATTTCGTTGCGCGGCTGGTGTTTCCGGAACCGACCAAGGAATTGTCGATCACCGTGGGGTTGATCGCCGATCTCGAGGTGGTCAATCCGTTCGACTTCTTCGTCGAGGACTACGCCGAGTACTTCCCGTTCACCTATCCGGCGGCGCTGGCTGCCGACCTGGAGCCGTACCTGCGCCCGGTCGACGAGGGGGAGCCGGGTTCGGGGCCGGGGGAGCTGCTCGACGACTGGGTGCGGGTGCACCGCCCGCAGGGCCGGATCCGCTCGATCGACTACCTGGTCGAGCTGAACTACGCGCTGCGCAACACCGTCGACTACACGGTGCGGATGGAGCCGGGCGTGCAGTCGCCCGATCACACGCTGCGCACCCAGCTGGGGTCCTGCCGGGACTCGGCCTGGCTGCTCGTCGGCATCCTGCGCGAGCTCGGGCTGGCGGCCCGGTTCGTCTCGGGCTACCTGGTGCAGTTGACCTCGGATACGCCGTCGCTGGACGGGCCATCGGGGCCCAGCGCCGACTTCACCGACCTGCACGCCTGGACCGAGGTGTATCTGCCGGGCGCGGGCTGGATCGGCATGGACCCCACCTCCGGGCTGTTCGCGGGAGAGGGGCACATCCCGCTCGCGGCCACCCCGCATCCCGGTGCCGCCGCCCCGATCACCGGCGCGACCGGGATCACCGAGGCCACTCTCGAATTCAGCAATGTGGTGCGTCGGGTGCACGAGGACCCACGAGTCACCTTGCCCTACACCGATTCCCAGTGGGAACGGATCACCGCTTCCGGCGCGGCCATCGACAAGCGGATGGCCGCCGCCGACGTCGGCCTGACCATGGGCGGCGAACCCACCTTCGTCTCCATCGACGATCAGATGAGCGCCCAGTGGACCACCGACGCCGACGGTCCACACAAACGCGAGCGCGCCGTCGACCTGGCCGACCGCCTGCGCTCGATCTACGCGCCCACCGGCATCGTCCAGTACCGCCAGGGCAAGTGGTATCCCGGCGAACCGTTGCCGCGCTGGGAGATCGCCATCGCCTGGCGCGCCGACGGCGAACCGATCTGGCACCGCCAGGACCTCCTCACCAACCCCTGGACCCCGATCTCCCAGCGCGCGATCCCGGTCGGGCCCGCGCGCACCGACGCCCCCGCCGAACCGGCCGAGCTCACACCAGAGGCTGAGGCTGCGGGGTTGGCTGAGGCCGCTGAACTGGCCGCGTCCGGGGGTCTGGGCGAGGCTGCTGGAGTGACCGAGTCGGTCGGGTCGGATGAGGCGCCGGCGGCGAAGGGGAAGAAGCAGAAGGACAAGAAGAAGGGAAAGCGGGCGCGGAAGAAGGCGGGGGTCCGGCCTGCCGAGACGCAGCCGCTGAATGCGGCCGGGGTGGTGGCGGATCGGCAACCGGCCGCCGATAGCGATGCGGCGCGGGAGCTGGTCGCGCGGATCGCCGACACGCTCGGGTTGCCCGCCGGGCAGGTCCGCCCCGCCTTCGAGGACCCGCTGGCCCGCCTGGCCGCGACCGTGTCCGCGCCGTACGGTGATCCGCCGCCCGCCGACATCGATCCCGAGCAGGATTCACCGCAGGTCCGGCAGCGGCTGGTGGAGAGCCTGGATCAGGCCGTCAACGAACCGGCCGCCTTCGTGCTGCCGATTCATCGCCGGGCCGACGGCGCGGGCTGGGCGAGTGCCGATTGGCAGTTGCGGCGGGGACGCAACGAGGACGGCCCCGGCCGGATCGTGCTCGCCGACGGTGATTCGCCCGCGGGCCTGCGGCTGCCGATCGGGTCGGTGTCGTGGCTGTCGCCGCCGGTGCTGCCCGAGGCCGATCCGCTGTATCAGCGGCCGCTGGACCCGGAGCGCGACGAACCAGCCGCGACCGTGGAGCCCGCGCATTTCACGCCGACGACCGCGCTGGTCGCCGAGGTGCGCGAGGGTCGGTTGCATGTGTTCCTGCCGCCGGTCAGCGAGCTGGCGGACTTCCTCGACCTGATCGCCCGGGTCGAATCGGCCGCCGTGGCGATCGGGCAGCCCGTGGTCCTCGAGGGCTATGCCCCGCCGAACGACCCACTGTTGCAGACGTTCTCGGTCACCCCTGACCCCGGCGTGATCGAGGTGAACATCATGCCGACCAGTTCCTTCGCCGAGCAGGCCGAGGTGCTCGACACGCTCTACGAGCAGGCCAGGCTGGCCAGGCTGAGCACCGAGTCGTTCGACGTGGACGGCACCCACGGTGGCACCGGCGGCGGCAATCACATCACCTTGGGCGGGGTGACGCCCGCGCGCTCGCCACTGCTGCGCAGGCCCGATCTGCTGGTGTCGATGTTGACCTACTGGCAGCGGCATCCGGCCTTGTCGTACCTGTTCGCGGGCCGTTTCGTCGGGCCGACCTCGCAGGCGCCGCGCGCCGACGAGGGCCGCGAGGACGCGCTCTACGAACTGGAGATCGCCTTCGCCGAGATCGCCCGGCTCACCGCCGAACAGGCGATCGGCGACGCCACCCCGGCCGAGATCCAATCCGCTCCTTGGCATATCGACCGCGCGCTGCGCCACCTGCTGACCGATCTCACCGGCAACACCCACCGCGCCGAGTTCTGCATCGACAAGCTCTACAGTCCCGATTCCGCGCGCGGCAGGCTCGGCCTGCTGGAACTGCGCGGCTTCGAGATGCCGCCGCACTTCCAGATGGCGATGGTGCAGTCGCTGCTGGTGCGTGGCCTGGTCGCGATGTTCTGGGACCAGCCCTACCGGGCGCCGTTGCTGCGCCACGGCGCCAACCTGCACGGCCGCTATCTGCTGCCGCACTTCCTGATGAGCGATATCGCCGAGGTGGCCGCCGACCTGCGCGCGCACGGCATCGACTTCGACACCAGCTGGCTCGACCCGTTCACCGAGTTCCGGTTCCCGCGGATCGGGACCGCGGTGATCGGCGATGTCGAACTGGAACTGCGCGGCGCGATCGAACCGTGGCTGACCCTCGGTGAGCAGACCACCGGTCAGGGCACCGCCCGCTACGTCGACTCCTCGGTGGAGCGGTTGCAGGTGCGGGTGGTCGGCGCCGATCGCGGCCGATACATGGTGACCTGCAACGGCATGCCGGTGCCGCTGCTGACCACCGACAAGGCCGACGTGCAGGTCGCCGGCGTGCGCTATCGCGCCTGGCAGCCGCCGAACTCGCTGCACCCGTCCATCACCGTGGACGCGCCGCTGGTGTTCGACCTGGTCGACGCGGCGACCGGGCTCTCGCACGGCGGCTGCACCTATCACGTCGTGCACCCCGGCGGCCGCGCGTTCGACGACGTCCCGGTGAACGCGGTGGCGGCTCAGTCGCGGCGCAACCGCCGCTTCGAGGCGGCGGGACACACCGTGAATCCGATCGACCCGGCCGAACTCCGTGCGAAGATCGCGGCGCAGTCGACCGATGTCGGTGCACCGGGCATCCTGGATCTACGTCGCGCGCGAACCGTGTGGGGCGCGACCGGCGGCCGGTAGGCAACAACAGGAAGCGAGGTCGGCTCGGTGACACAGCGCGACGAGGCGCTACGGGACGGGAACCGGACGGCATCGGGCGTGCGCGCGCAGGTGGCCGAGCAGTTCGCGCGGTATCGGGCCGAGAGCAAGGCGGGATCGCGCTTCGACGAGTGCGGCCGGCCGACGCAGGGCTATTACGACGAATTGGTCGACGGGCGCGGCCGCGTGCGGTCGATGTGGTCGGAGCTCTCGGCCGACTTCGTCGACCAGGGCACCGGCGGGCTCGGCCGGATCGATCACCGGGTGCGCAGGCAGATCGAGGACGACGGCGTCACCTACACCGAGGTCGGCCTCGGTGACGACACGGCGACCCCGATGCCCTGGCGGCTCGATCCGATCCCGCTGCTGGTCTCCGCCGACGACTGGACCCGGCTGGAGACAGGTCTGGTCCAGCGCTCGCTCGTGCTCGACGAGGTGCTCACCGATGTCTACGGCCCACGCAGGCTGCTGAGCTCGGGCCTGCTGCCACCGGAGATCGTCTTCGGCAGTACGGGTTACGTGCGGGCGGCGCACGGCATCACCATTCCCGGCACGCACCAGCTGTTCCTGCACGCCTGCGACATCAGCCGCTGGAGCGACGGCCAGTTCCGGGTGCTGGCCGACTGGGCGCAGGCGCCCTCCGGCGCCGGGTACGCGCTGGCCGATCGACGCGTGGTGGCCTCGGCCATTCCCGAGGCGTTCGAGCACGCCGGACCGCGCCCGCTCACCCCGTTCGCGCGGGCCATGCGGTTGATGCTGGCGGAGGCCGCGCCGGAACTGGCCGACGGCGAGGAGCCGGTGGTCGTGGTGCTGAGCCCCGGCTCGCACTCCGAAACCGCTTTCGACCAGGCCTATCTCGCGCAGATGCTCGGTTTCCCGCTGGTCGAGAGCGCCGACCTGGTAGTTCGCGACGGCGCGCTGTGGATGCGCTCGCTCGGCAGTCTGGAACGGGTCGACGTGGTGCTGCGCCGCGTGGACGCGGAGTTCTCCGATCCGCTGGATCTGCGGCCGGATTCGCGCCTCGGCGTGGTCGGTCTGGTCGAGGTGTTGCGCCGGGGCGCGGTCACGGTGGTCAACACGCTCGGCTCCGGCTTGCTGGAATCGCCTGCGCTGAGCGCGTTCCTGCCCCGGATCGCCCGCTCCGTCCTCGGCGCCGACCTGCTGCTCGACGGGACACCCGCCTATTGGGGCGGCGACGACGCCGAACGCTCGCATCTCCTCGCCCATATCGGTGATCTGGTGATTCGCTCGGCGGTCGACGGGTCGACCATCTTCGGGCCGAGCCTGGCCGCCGCCGAGCGCGCCGAACTCGCCGCCCGGATCGAGGCCGAGCGGTGGAAGTGGGTCGGCCAGGAACCCGCGGAGTTCTCCGTGGCGCCCGCCGTGGAAGGCGAGGCGGGTCTCAAGCCCGCGCCGGTCGGGATGCGGTTGTTCTCGCTGGCTCGTCGTGGCGGGTACACCGCGATGTCGGGTGGGCTCGGCCAGCAGCGGATGCGGCTCGAGCCGACGCGCAGCGTGATCAAGGTGGCGGCCAAGGATGTCTGGGTGCGCGCCGCGCCCGCGACCGCGCCCGCCGTCGGCGCCGAGGCGCCGCACGAGGAGCGGCTGCGTCGCGCCGTGCCGGTCGTCGAGGCGGTCAGCTCGCCTCGTGTGCTCAACGACCTGTTCTGGATGGGCCGCTACAGCGAACGCGCCGAATCGGTGGTCCGCCTGCTCGCCGCGACCCACGACGTCTACCAGGACTACCGCTACCGGCCCTGGCTGGACGGCGCCGAGGCACTGCCGATCCTGATGCGCGCCCTGTCGGTGACCACCGGGACGAACGCGCCGGAATCCGTGCTGCCCAGCGGAACCGGTGCTGTCGGAGCCCTGGTCCGGGTGGCGCAGGAGGCGGACTCCGGTGCGGAGTCGCCGACCTCCCCCACCACAGCCGGCAGGTCACCCGCCACGACCTCGGGAAGCGACCCGTCCGCCGACGGCACCCGATCCGCTGACGGTGCCACCGCGCCGCCGGACGCGGGCGAGGCGGAAGCCGATACGGCTGCGGTGGAACAGGATTCCGACGACTCGGCCGCCCCCTGGGAGCGCGCGGGCACGAGCGCGCTCGCGCGAGCGCTGCGCACCACCGGCACCGCCGCCGATCGCACGGCGGAACCACAGCCGGACAGGGAATCCGAGGTGCCACGCACGCGGCAGAAGCAGGGGCAGTTCACGAACCGCCCGATGGACGGCGGGTCCACCGCGGCCCGGCGCACCGTCGCGGGCGCCTCCGCCGACGGCTTCGCCTACCTGTCCGCCCTCACCGGCGACCGGAACCTGGCGGGATCGCTGTCCTACGCGGTCGACCACTACGGCTCGGCCGCCCGGGCCGTGCGTGACCAGCTGTCCGGGGACACCTGGATGATCATCGGCGCCCTCGACCGCGCGCTGGCCGAGTTCCGCGGCGCCGATACCGAACAGGAGACCGCGCTGTCCTCGGTGCATTCGCTGGCGCTGGCCGCGCTGCTGTCGCTGTCGGGGATCGGCGCGGAATCGATGGTGCGCGACACCGGCTGGTACGTCATGGACATCGGCAAGCGGATCGAGCGCGGGCTCGCGCTGACCTCGCTGCTCAATGCCGCGCTGGCAGAGGCCAGCCCGGCCGAGGTGGAGCGGGTGGTCACCGATTCGGTGCTCGTCGCGACCGAGTCGGCGGTGAGTTACCGCCGCCGCCACCGTGGTTCGGCCCATGTCGCCGCGCTGGCCGGGCTGCTGCTGTTCGACGCGGGCAATCCGCGCTCGCTGGTGTATCAGCTCGACCGGCTCGAGGCCGACTTCCAGGCGCTGCCCGGCGGCTCCGGCGCGTCGCGTTCGCAGCGGCTGCTCGCCGACGCCCAGCGAATGCTGCGCCGGGTCGACCCGGCCGATCTCGAACACACCGACGCCGCGGGTGTGCGCACGGAGCTGGTGGAACTGCTGGAGGGGGTGCACTTGCGGCTGCGCAAGCTGTCGGAGTCGTTCGAGACCACCAAACTCGCTGTGCCGCTGGGTATCCAGCCGCTGTGGGGCAATACCAGGATGGTCGGATGAGCAGGCGTTACCGGGTGGTGCACCGGACCACCTACAGCTACTCCGACGAGGTCACCAGCTCCTACGGCCGCGCGTATCTGACCCCGCGCGAGTTCCCCGGTCAGCGGCTGCTCGAGCACGACATCTATATCGACCCGGTGCCTTCGGACCGCTCGATCGGCACCGATGTCTACGGCAACACGACCACGTATTTCCATGTGACATCGGAACATCGGAGACTCGAGGTCACCGGCGAATCCCTCGTCGACGTCGACGGCGAGCACCCGGCGACGATGGCGGGCGCCGACGTCGGGTGGGAGGCGGCCCGGCCGGTCACCGCCACCGGCCCGCTCGCGGTCGAGTTCACCCTCGATCTGCTGCCGCCGGAGATCACCCCGGAGGTCGCCGAGTACGCCGCGCGGAGCTTCCCGGCGGGCAGGCCGCTGCTCGAGGCGGTCACCGAGCTGAACACCCGGATCAACCAGGACTTCCGGTATCGCTCCGGCTCGACCACGGTGAGTACCAGCGTCGCCGACGTGTTCGCCGCGCGCGAGGGCGTCTGCCAGGATTTCGCCCGGATCGGCGCGGCCTGCCTGCGGTCGCGGGGGCTGGCCGCCCGCTACGTCTCGGGCTACCTCGCGACCGATCCGCCGCCGGGTAAGGAACGCATGGTCGGGGTGGACGCCACCCACGCGTGGGCGGCGGTCTGGCTGCCCGGCACCGACCCCACCGACCGCACCGGCCGCTGGATCGCCTTCGACCCCACCAACGACCAATTCGCCGACGAGCGCTATGTCACCGTGGCGTGGGGGCGTGACTACCAGGATGTTCCGCCGCTGCGTGGCATCATCTACACCGACGCCAAACAGTCCACGATCACGGTCTCGGTCGATGTTGCCCCGGTGGAGGTGTAGTCCCTTGCGCGATTTCGTCTGCCCCAACTGCGGGCAGCAGCTGGCTTTCGAGAACTCGGTCTGCCTGTCGTGCTCGAGCAGGCTCGGCTTCAGCCTGGACGAGCGCGCGCTGGTGGTGATCGGCGATCCGCCCGGTGACGCGGCGATCGATCACGCGGGCGGCGTCGTCGACGGCGACCGGTTCCGGCTGTGCGACAACCTGCATGTGGCGCAGTGCAATTGGCTCGTCTCGACGACCGGCCACACCTCGGGGCCGATGCTGTGCGCGTCGTGCGCGCTCACCCGGACCAGGCCCAACGACGCCGACGCCGACGGGCTGGCGGCCTTCGCCGAGGCCGAGGCGGCCAAGCGCCGCCTGATCGTCGAACTGGTCGAACTCGGGCTGCCGATCGTCGGCCGCGAGGCCGACCCCGCCCATGGCCTGGCCTTCGACCTGCTCTCCAGCCGGACCGACGACGTGCTGACCGGTCACATGGACGGTGTCGTCACCCTCGATCTGGCCGAGGCGAACGACCCGCACCGCGAGCAGCTGCGGATCGAGATGGCCGAGCCGTACCGCACCCTGCTCGGCCATTTCCGGCACGAGATCGGGCACTACTACTTCACCGTGCTGGTTGCCGGAGACGAAGCGCTGCAACGGTTCCGGGAGCTCTTCGGCGACCCGTACGCCGACTACCAGGAGGCGCTGAACCGGCATTACTCCCAGGGCGCGCCGTCCGGCTGGGAGAGCGACTACGTCTCGTCCTACGCGACCATGCACGCCGCGGAGGACTGGGCCGAGACGTTCGCGCACTATCTGCACATCCGCGACACCCTCGACACCGCCGCCGCCTTCGGCTTCGCGCCTGCGGGCGCCACCCTGGATCGTCCGCAGGTCGGACGGGCGGGGTACGACAAGATCATCGAACTGTGGCTGCCGCTGGCCTGGTCGCTGAACATGGTCAACCGGTCGATGGGCCACGACGACCTCTATCCCTTCGTGCTGCCCGACCGAGTCCTGGAGAAGATGCGCTTCGTCCACGAGCTGTGCGAGCGCAGCGACTCCACCGCCGTGGTCGCGTAATTCCGGCAGTTTCACTGCGACCTGGATCACAGCTGGCTATCCTCTCTCATTGAGACGCATGAGTCTCAAACCCGGTGCGCCCGGGCCGCTCGATGAGGATTGCTATGAACTCACCCCTGGTTTCCGTCGGACTGCCGCTGGCCTTGGCCGTGATCATGTTCGGTCTGGGACTCTCGCTCACCGTCGCCGACTTCACCCGGATCGCCAAGAGCCCGCGCATCGTCGCGATCGCGCTGCTGTGCCAGGTGATCGCTTTGCCCGTGGTCGCCTTCGGGCTGGTCCTGCTGTTCGATCTGCCCGCGATCCTGGCGGTCGGGGTGATGCTGCTGGCGTCCTCGCCGGGCGGGACGACGGCGAATCTGTTCAGCCATCTGTTCCGCGGCGATGTGGCGCTGAACGTGTCGCTGACCGCGGTCAACTCGATCATCGCCGTCGCCACCGTGCCGCTGGTGACCAACTTCGCGATCGGCTACTTCGACCCGGCCGAGGGCGGCTCGCTCGGGTTGCAGTTCGGCAAGGTGGTGCAGGTGTTCGCGATCGTGCTGGTCCCGGTGGCGATCGGCATGTTGGTGCGCCGCTCCTCGGCGGCGTTCGCCGACCGGATGGACCGCCCGGTGCGGATCGGCTCGGCGGTGACCCTGCTCCTGGTGATCCTCGGGACGGTCGCCACCGAATCCGACACCCTCACCGAGTCGTTCGCGCAGGTCGGCGGCATCACCGTGCTGTTCTGCCTGATCAGCCTGACCGTCGGATACTTCCTGCCGCGCCTGCTCGGGGTGCCGGACCGGCAGGCCATCGCCTGCTCGATGGAGGTCGGCATCCACAACAGCACGATCGCGATCACCATCGCGGTGAGCGTCCTGGACAGCACCGAGATGGCGGTGCCCGCCGCGATCTACGGCATCTTGATGTTCCCGCTCGCCGCCGCGTTCGGCTACCTCATCACCCGTCGGCAGCCGAAGGCGGCGGTCGCCGCGGCGGACTGAGGCTCAGGCGTTCGCCGCGAAGCACGCCGAATCCAGGTTGCGCACGGCTGTGGGCGAAGTCGGTGGACAGCCCCGAATCACCGGACTGACCTCTTGGCCGAGGAGGCGGCATGGCGGGCGATCGAGGCGCGGCACACCATCGAAGCCGCGCGGCTGCCGTCGATCCATCGTGATCCGTTCGATCGGATCCTGGTCGCGCAGGCCCGGTGTGAGGAGCTGACGCTCGTCACACCGGACCCGTACTGCCTACGCTACGAGGTCGATTCGCTGCCGTGCTGACGAGCCCGCTAGGCGCGCAGGCGCTCGCGGCGGAGGCGGTCAACCTCGGGGAGGTCGAGGGGGGCGAGGTCGGTGGGGGAGATGCCGAGGGCTCGGGCGATGAGGAGGTCGGCGAGTTCGGGGTTGCGGGCCAGGGCGGGGCCGTGCAGGTAGGTGCCGATGACCGAGCCCTGGACGACGCCTTCGGTGCCGTCGCCGACACCGTTGCCGACACCGCGGGTGACCTTCGCCAGCGGGGCGGCGTCGGGGCCGAGCAGGGTGCCGCCGCGGTGGTTCTCGAAGCCGGTCAGCGGGGCGGACAGGCCGTCGAGGACGGGGGTGGTCGTCACCTCGCCGATGGCGCGGGTGTGCTGGGGCGAGGTGGTGACGTCGAACAGGCTCACGCCGTCGACCTTCTCGCCCGCCGAGGTCTCATACCAGTTGCCGAGCACCTGGATGGCGGCGCAGATCGCGAGCACGGGCGCGCCCTTGGCGGCGGCCTGCTGCAGTCCTGGGTACTTCTGCAGGTGGCGGGTGGCCAGGCGCTGGGCCGAGTCCTCGGCGCCGCCGAGGGTGTAGATGTCGAACGAGTCCGGCACGGGGTCGGCCAGGGTGATCTCGACGATCTCGGCGTCGTAGCCGCGCATGCGCAGGCGCTGGCGCAGCACCAGCGCGTTGCCGCCGTCGCCGTAGGTGCCCATCACGTCGGGCAGGACGAGGCCGATACGAATGGTCGACTCGCTCATGGGCGTGCCTCCAGGTCACGGTTGAGATCGCGGAACGCGGTGTAGTTGGCCAGCACCTCGACGTGCCCGGGCGGGCAGGAGGCGATGGCGCGCAGCGGGTCGGGGATCAGGGTGTGCTCGACCCCGGCGTAGGTCAGCCGCACGGCCAGATCGGTGGCGCGTTCGCCGGCGGCCACCACCTGCACGCCCTCGAAGTGCTCGAACCGCACGTCCCAGAGCCACGAGAGGTCCTCGCCGTCGGGCACCTGCCCGTTCACCGCGATCACCAGCCCGGCCGAGGTCGGCTCGATCATCGACAGTGCCTCCTGCCAGCCGGCCGGGTTCTTGGCCAGCAGCAGCCGCGCGTCGTGCGGACCGACGGTGACGGTGCGGTAGCGGCCCGCGATCTCGCGCACGGTGCCGGTCGCGTCGGTCGCCTTCGTCGGCTCGGCGCCCATCGCGACCGCGGCGGCGACGGCCTGCGCCGCGTTGCCGCGATTCGCGCGACCGGGCAGCGCCAGGTGCAGGGGTGCGCGGAAACCGTCGGGGCCGCACAGGTCGTCGCCCTCGAGCCACCAATCCGGCTGCGGGCGATGGAAGTCGGCGCCGGTCGAGCGCCAGTTCTCGCCCTCCCAGACGATCGGCTCGCCGCTGCGCGGACAGCTCGTCGCGTCGACCGCCCAGCCGCTGCCCGCCGACACCCACACCACGCGGGGGTGGTCGTAGGCGATGGAGGCCACGAGCACGTCGTCGCAGTTGGCGATGACGACGGTGTTCGGATGACGAGCCAGTCCGGCGCGGAGCTTGCGCTCGATCATGTTGATCTCGCCGACCCGGTCGAGCTGGTCGCGGCTCAGGTTCAGCAGCACCACGGCGGCCGGGTCGAGCGCGTCGCTGACGTGCGGCAGATGCAGCTCGTCGACCTCGATCGCGGCCAGCGGCACTCCCTGGTGCACGCTCAGCGCGGCGACGATGCCCGCGTCCATATTGGCGCCGTCGGCCTGGGTGGCGACCTGGCCGAGCGTGCCGAGCGCGGCGGTGGTCATCCTGGTGGTGGTCGACTTGCCGTTGGTGCCGGTGATCAACACCGTCCGCCTGCCGCGACCGAGCTGGGTCATGATCGTCGGATCGATCTTCAGCGCGATCAGGCCGCCGATCATCGAACCCTTGCCGCGGCCCGCCTTCTGCGAAGCCCACGACGCTGCCGCCGCCGCTCGCAAAGCCAGGCGCCCACGCACCGAGATGTCTGCCACGCCGCGAGTCTATGTGCGCGCGGTCGCGGGCCGCGTGCGGGAGCGGTGTGAGCTACGTCAGCTCATCCGCGCCGGTGGCGTGAGCCGGATGATCGAGCGGGGGTCAGCTCATTCGCGCCGGTGGCGTGAGCCGGATGATCGAGCGGGGGGTCAGCTCATTCGCGCCGGTGGCGTGAGCCGGATGATCGAGCGGGGGGTCAGCTCATTCGCGCGACGAGGGTGCGGACGATCTCGGCGGTGACCTCGTCGCGCCAGATCTGGAAGCGCGCGGAGTTGTCCAGGCCGCTGACCGAGGAGTCGCCGCTGACCGCGAACGCGAAATTCCCCCGATGACAGGCCACGGTGGATTCGATGATCTTGCCGTAGGTGCATTCGGTGGCACCCCACTCGGCCGGGGCCACCGGATCGCCGGTGAAGCGCTTCATATCGGCGTAGTAGGCGGTGACGGCGGATTCCTCGCCGACCGAGGAGAACATCACGGTGATCTTGGTATTGCCCGAGGACGCGGGCCGGTCGGGCAGATCGAAGGTGAACAGGCAACCGCCCTGGGCGATATTGCGCACCGATTCGTCGACGAGCTGCACGGTCTGCGCTGTGCGTTTCAGATGGGTGGCCTGCGGCAGGATCGCGGTGATCTCGGCGTCGGTGAGCACCGCGCAGGCGTCGGGCCAATTCTCGACGGTGGCGGGCAGTGTCACGGGGATCGGTCGGCTGTCCGGAGCGGCCGCGCCGAATTCGATTCCGGGCGGACCGACCGGACCGCAGCCGGCCAGCACCGCCGCCGCTACCGCGATCGAGCCGAGCACGCGCAGATTCACCAGAAATCCCCCCGCTAACACCAAGTTTCGAACAGACGGTCGTTATTGTCGGCGGAACCGGACGCAGAAGCAACGCGCGTTCTGGTCGTTCTAACAGTTCACAACTATTCGTCGAACATATTGGGCAATCCCCGAGCGTAGCGATCGGCGTCGATCACCCGCAGCGGCTCGAGTTCCGGCGTGCGGCGCAGCCGGAAAGTGCGGCAGCGCTGGGCCGATGAGCCCGAGACGTCGAGCAGTGCGTTGACCGCGGCGCGCGCCGATTCGTTGGCGCCCTCCATGGTCGCCAGGTCGACATCGGTGCGCACGTAATCGCCTGCCAGGAACAGATTCTCGATCGATCCGTGCGGCTCCGGTCGTGCGTCCCAGGAGCCCGCGGTATTGATGAGCAACGGATCGGCATTCGCGTTCCGGCTGCCCTGCCAGGTGATCCCCGGATCGAGAAACCAGGAATGGACGTCGGCGGGGCGCAGCAGTTGTTCGCGGTCGTTGAGGTGCGCGGCGAGCTGGGCCCAGACCTCGCGGAAGATCTCCTCGTGCGTGCATTCCACGGCGGGCTTGCCGTAGAGCATGCCGGGGGTATTCCAGTCGGAGATGTCGACGGACAGACAGTCGGCCACCGATCCGTCGCCGAACGTATTCAGCTTGTGGGTCCACAGCTGGTTCTGGCTGATCGAGGTGAGCGACCACGGCGAATCGACGAACGCGGTATGGCCGCGCGAAATATGCAGTGGGGAACGGAAATAGATCTGGATGCCGTTCATCCAGTCGACGAACAGGCGATCGGTCGCCGCCAGTTCCGGGGCCAGTTCGAGTACCCGCGGCGACCAGAGTTTGCGGGCCTGCTCGACCGGCAGCGCGGTGACGAAATAGTCGGCCTCGACGGTGCGGGCGCCGCCGGCGTCGGTGATCCGCGCGGCGCCGATGCGCTGGTCGCGCACGACGAGTTCCTCGACGCGCGCGCCGAGTTCGAACCGCACACCGAGTCCGCGCAGGTGCTGCACCCACGGGTCGATCCAGGCGATATTGGTGGCGTTGTTCAGCACCCGGTCCAGGCCGCCGTCGTTGCCGAGGCCGAGCGGATTGCCGAGGAACTGCTCGCCCATGCTGCCGATGGTGCGGGTGCTGGCCAGGTCCTCCTTGGCCGCGACCATGATGCTGGTGAGCGAGCGGGAGACGATCGCGCGGAACTCGTGCGAGCGCTCGTGCCCGTGCACGAAGTCCTGCCAGGAGGTGTGCTCCCACTGGCCGAAGCGGCGGGCGTCGCAGCTGCTGTTGAACACCAGCAGCCGATTGGCGAAGTACGCGACCTCGGCGGGCGGCATCTTCGTCATCGTCGCGATGGTGGCGGCCAGGGTTTCCCGGATCGCGTCCGGATGGGTGTTCGGGTTGGTGAAGCCGTCGGGCAGGGCGAGCAGGATGTCGTCGGTGTCGCGGCGGGAGAACCTGGCTTCCGGCACGGTGAGCAGGTTGCTCCACACGCCGTCGGCATTGCCGGCGACCGGGATCCGGCGCATGGTGTCGGGCAGGTTCTGATAGAAGCCGGGAAAGAAGCGGAAGCCGTGCTCACCGGGCAGATCGGGCCTGCCGTCGCGGCCGGTGCCCGGCACCGACACGCTGCGCGCCTTGCCGCCGAAGGCTCTGGCCTCGTAGACGGTGACCTCGAAACCGCGTTCGGCCAGCTCGTGCGCGGCCGTCAGCCCGGCGACGCCGCCGCCGAGGACCGCGACCCGGCGGCCGGGAGGCGCGCTCAGCGCAACACCCGGCGTGCCCGCCACGGCCCCTGCCGATACCACCCCCGCTGCGACTGTGCCGCGGAGAAATGTTCTCCGCGAGACGGGCCACCGTTGCGCCATATGCTGTTCAGCTGCCTTGCTCGAGTTATTGCCTGCGATTTGCTATCACTCTAGAGCGCGGCGAAGACCTGGCTGTTGCGACCTGCATGTCGTTCGCCCGAGCTCGAAACCGACCGGTCGCGCGGAAAACGCATCGCGCGATCGGTCACATGCTAGCCAGAGCCTGCGCGATTGTGCGCTGAATTGGACGTCAGACCTGAACCAGGCCGCGGCCGGGAACCGGATCCGCAATCCCGCGCACCCGCCGGGTGGTCGTCGCGGCGAAGGCGCCCGCGATCACGATCGCCCCGCCGACGAGCGCGGTCACCGACGGCTGCTCGTCGAGCGCCACCCAGGCCGCGCCGATGCCGACGACCGGGACGAGCAGCGACAACGGCGCCACCGTGCCCGCCGGATAGCGGCTCATCAGATACGTCCACAGGCCCGATCCGCAGACTGTCGCGAGGATCGCGATATAGGCGAGCGCGGCCAGCGCGGGGAGCCCGGCGGTCGAGGAGACCGCGCCGCCGAGCGCGCGGAAACCGGTGTCAGGCCCCTCGACAGCCATCGACAGCGCCAGCAGCGGCAGCACCGGGATCACCGACATCCACAGCGTCAGATGCAGCGGATCGAATCCGGGGGAGTCGGCGCCGGCCTGGCGCGCGCCGATATTGCCGAACGCCCACCCCAGCCCGCCCGCCAGCGTCAGCAGCACCGGGAGCAACGTGGCGTGCGCCAGCCGATCGGCGCCGATGACGATCATGCCGAGTACCGCCACCGCCAGCCCCGCGACCTGCACCGGCCGCAGCCGCTCGCGCAGCAGCACCGCGCCCAGCACCACCGTGAACGGCGCGGAGGACTGCAGCACCAGCGAGGCGAGCCCGGTCGGCATGCCGATGCGCATCGCGGTGAACAGGAACGCGAACTGCAGGATGCCGAAGCCGGTGCCGTAGAGCAGCAGCCAGCGGACGCGCACGGCGGGGCGGGGAATGAAGACGAGCACGGGGATCGCGATGACGGCGAACCGCAGCGCGGCGAAGAAGAACGGCGGGAAATGATCGAGGCCGATTCGGATGGCCAGGAAGTTCAGGCCCCAGAGCACGACGACGGTCAGTCCGAGCAGGCGGTCGCGGGTGGTCACAGTGCTAATCGTGCGTTCGGCGAAGCATCAGCACAATCGAATAAAAGTGGATCAATAAAGTAGATTTACTTCATGTTTTCCATCGACCGACTGCGAATTCTGCGCGAGCTGGCCGATCGCGGGACGGTCGCCGCCGTCGCCGAAGCGCTGTCGATGACGCCCTCGGCGGTGTCACAGCAACTGAAGGTGCTCGCCAGGGAAGCGGGCGTCGCGCTGCTCGAGCCGGACGGGCGACGGGTGCGGCTCACCGACGCCGGCCAGGCACTGGTGCTGCGCGCCGACGATGTGCTCGCCGCGATGGAGCGCGCGACCGCCGAGATGGCGCACTACCGCGGCTCGCCGCGCGGGCAGGTCAGGGTGGCGTCGTTCCCCTCGGGCGCCGCGCTGCTGCTGCCGCCGGTGCTCACCGCGCTGTCCGACAGCGGCGTGCGGATCGTCGCGGGCGATGAGGACCTACCGCCGTCGGCAGCGCCCAAACTGCTGGCCGACTACGACATCGTCCTCACCCATCGCGACGAACGCGCGCCCTCGCCCGCCGGTCCACGGCTCTCGGCGCGGGTGCTGATGCGGGAGCCGATCGACGTCGTCGTCGCGGCGACGCACCCGCTGGCGGGCAGGCAGGCGGTCCGCCCCGAGGAGCTTGCCGACGAGACGTGGGTGAGCGTGCGGGGCGGATTCCCCGTCGACGACGTGCTCGAGTCGATCGCCACCATCACCGGGGTGCGGCCGCGGATCGCGCAGCGGCTCAACGAGTTCCGGGTCATCGAGACGCTCGTGGCCTCGGGCTACGGCGTGGCGCTGATGCCCCGCTTCGCGGTCGCGCATCCCGGGCTGTCGGTACTGCGGCTGGCGGGGGTGCGCGCGGCCCGGGTGTACGAACTGCTCACCCGGCCACAGGCGCACCGGCGGCCGGCCATCGCCGCGGTGCTCGACGCCTTCGAGGCCGCGGCCGGGCAGGTCAGCGCGAGCTGACCGACGCGCGCAGCCGATCGACCAGCGCGCGCAGGACGAAGAAGTTGGGGATATCGGCGATCGAGGTCGAGTTCAGCCCGAACCACGCGCCCTCGACGGCGATCTCGGCGTAGCCCGAGACCGTCCGCAGGCCCTGCACCTGGTGCCACGGCACGCTCTTGTTGCGCGCGCCGATCTCGTTCGCGGTCAGCCAGATATCGCCGAAGCCGAGGCGGTGACCGGCCCGCACCGCCGCGAGCGCCCGCGGCAGCTGGGCCGCGGTGACGGCCTGCTGAATCCACCGGCCCCACTGCTCGGCCTGGATGAACGAGCTGTCGAGCACGAAAGGCTGACCGGCGAGATCGGTCAGCGTGTAGGTGTGGACGGTGATGATCGGGCCACCGTCGGTGTGCTCGCCGACGATCTTCTGCCGCACCGTCGTCGAGTCGAACCGCGCGATGCTGGTGCGCCCGCCCACCACCGCGACCAAACCGTGGTCGTAGACGGCGAGCCGGTTGCCCACGGTCTCGCGTTCGTGCCACCACGCCTGCGCCGTGGCCAGCACGAACCCGAACCCCGTGCCGATCGCGGTCAGCCCGGTGATCCAGGCGATCCCAGCCTGATCGATGACGAAGGCCAGCGCGGTCGTCGCGAGCGCGACACCGGCCACGATCCCGAGGACACGAATCCGGCTCCACGCCATCACGGCCGGTGTGTAGGCCGCCCGGTGGTTACCGAGCCCCGCGCCCGCCGCCACGTCGGCGAGATGGCGCGCGGCATCGACCTCGGACATGTTCCCCCCACGACCTTCGGCTATCTCAGAATTGCCCCGGCTGGTACGGCTGACCCGGGTAGGGCTGACCCTGCGGCGGGTACTGCTGGCCCTGCTGCTGTCCGTGGTAGCCGAAATCGTCGGCGACCATGGCGGCCAGTTCGAGCAGCGCGCGCCTGGTCGGCTTGCTGACCAGCTCGAGGTCGATCTCGGCGCCCTCGGCCAGGTGATCGTCGAACGGGACGATCTGCACGGCGCGGGTGCGGTCGAGGAACAGTTTGCGCAGCTGGTCCAGGTCGACCGTCGACGCGCCACGGCGCGAGGCGTTCACGACGACGACGGTGCGCTCGACGAGCTTGCTGTAGCCGTGGTGGTCGAGCCAGTCCAGCGTCGCCGACGCGCTGCGCGCACCGTCGATCGCGGGCGAGGTGACCAGCACCAGCGAGCTCGCCATGTCCAGCACGCCGGACATCGCCGAGTGCATCAGGCCGGTGCCGCAGTCGGTCAGGATGATGTTGTAGAACGACTGCAGGATGCCGATCGCCTTGCGGTAATCGGCCTCGCTGAAGGCTTCCGACACGGCCGGGTCCTGCTCGGAGGCAAGCACTTCCAGTCGGCTCGGGGCCTGCGAGGTGTGCGCGCGCACATCCGAGTAGCGGGTGATGTTCTGGTCCTCGAGCAGGTTGCGCACCGTCGAGCGAGTCTGCCGCGGCACCCGGTGGGCGAGGGTGCCCAGGTCGGGGTTGGCGTCGATCGCGATGACGCGGTCGCCGCGCTGCGAGGCGAAGGTGGAACCGAGACCGACCGTGGTGGTGGTCTTGCCGACGCCACCCTTGAGCGAGAGGATCGCGATCCGGTAGTCGCCGCGGACCGGCTGGTTGACCCGCTCGGCGAGATCGCGGTGGACGACGTCGGCCGCCGACTCACCCGGGTTGATCATGCCGCCGGAGGCCTTGTGCACGGCGCGCCGCCATCCGCTGCGCGGCGCCTTGCGGGCCCGCTTGAGCAGGTTCAGGTCGTTGACCGAATGGCCGGGCTGACCGGGGGCGGGCACGTGCTGCGGCTGGAACGGCTGATGCTGCGGCGCAGGCCCGCCCTGCCACTGCGGCTGACCGGGCGGCGGGCCGAGCGGACCCGGCTGCCCCGGCTGACCGGGCGGCATGCCGCCCTGCATCGGCGGCTGGTACATCGGCGGCGGCGGAGGCGCCCAGCTGTAGATGGGCTCGGACTGGGGTCCCTGGGGCTGCTGCTCGGGCCCGGGGAACTGCGGCTGCTCGGGCGCGCCCGGGTACGGGCCGGGAGCGCCGGGATACGGCTGCTCACCGGTCGCCTGCGGACCGGGGTACGGCTGTTCGGCGCCGGGGGCGGGCTGACCGGGCCACGGCTGCTCGGCGCCGGGGGCGGGCTGACCGGGCCACGGCTGCTCGGCGCCCGGGCCGGGCTGACCCGGCCACGGCTGCTGCTCGGGGCCGTGCGCCACCGGATGCGCGCCACCGCTCTGGTACGAATCGGGCGCTCCCGGATACTGACTCGGCGCGAAGGGGCCTGGCACGAATCCACCCGGCTGGAACACCGTCTGCTCGGCGAGTCCGGCCTGCGGCTCGGCCACCGCCGCCTCGGCGGGCTGCGGCTCGGCGGGCTCGTCTGCCTGCTCGCCCGCGGCGCCTGTCGGCTCGAGGTCGTCGTCGGTGGCCGTCTGCACTCCGGCGGATCCGGACGCAGCGTCGGCCGTCTCAGCCGACGGACTCTGCAGCCAGGGCGGAGACGTCGGATTATGGTCGTTGTTGGTCACAGTTCCCCCACTTTGCCCGATGAACGAGCAGGAAGCTCGGCGCTGAATGTGCACCAAAACGCTAGCACGGTGCTAATTTCCGCGCGCCGGGGGCGGCAGGCTCCGGAGCGGCTGTGAGCGGGCATGCGCGCAGCTCAACCGGTAGATCCGTACCGAAGCCGACCGGTCGGGCCCGAGTTGTCCACAGCCCTTTCGGCAGTGTGCACAACCGGCGAAGGCCGGGTCCGCGTGCTGCGGGCCCGGCCTTCGTGTCGGCGAACTAGCGTGCGGCGGCCCGGTTGACCGCCGAGACGACGGCCCGCAGCGACGCGGTGGTGATGGAGGTGGCGATGCCGACGCCCCACACGACCTTGTCGCCGATCGCGACCTCGACGTAGGCGGCGGCCTGCGCATCGTCACCGGCGGACATGGCGTGCTCGCTGTAGTCGAGCACCCGCACGTCGAAGCCGACGGTGGCGATCGCGTCGACGAACGCGGCCAGCGGGCCGTTGCCGGACCCGGTGATCTCCTGCTCGACGCCGTCGACCTTGACCGTGGCGACGATGGTGTCGACACCACCGTCGGTCTCCGACGCGGTCACCTTCTGGCGCATCCGCTCCAGCGGCAGGATCGGGTTCAGGTACTCGGTGGCGAAGACGTCCCACATCTCCTTGGGCGTCACCTCGCCGCCCTCACCGTCGGTGATCGCCTGGATCGCCTGCGAGAACTCGATCTGCAGCCGGCGCGGCAGCACCAGACCGTGGTCGGTCTTCATGATGTAGGCGACGCCGCCCTTGCCGGACTGCGAGTTCACCCGGATGACGGCCTCGTAGGTGCGGCCGACGTCCTTCGGGTCGATCGGCAGGTACGGGACCTCCCAGGTGATGTCGGCGACGTCGGCGTTCTGCGCGTCGGCGGCCGCCTTCATCGCGTCCAGGCCCTTGTTGATGGCGTCCTGGTGGCTGCCCGAGAACGCGGTGTAGACCAGGTCGCCGCCGTAGGGGTGACGTTCGGCCACGGCCAGCTGGTTGCAGTACTCCACCGTGCGACGGACCTCGTCGATGTCGGAGAAGTTGATCTGCGGGTCGATGCCGCGGGAGAACATGTTCATGCCCAGGGTGACCAGGCAGACGTTGCCGGTGCGCTCGCCGTTGCCGAACAGGCAGCCCTCGATGCGGTCGGCGCCGGCCTGGTAGCCCAGCTCGGCGGCCGCGACGGCGGTGCCACGGTCGTTGTGGGGGTGCAGCGACAGCACGATCGAGTCGCGGCGGGCCAGGTTGCGGTGCATCCACTCGATCGAGTCGGCGTACACGTTCGGCGTGGCCATCTCGACGGTCGCGGGCAGGTTGATGATCAGCGGCTTCTGCGGGGTCGGCGCGATGATCTCGGAGACCGCGTCGCAGACCTCACGGGCGTAGTCCAGCTCGGTGCCGGTGTAGGACTCCGGGCTGTACTCGTAGCGCCAGGCGGTGTCCGGGTACTTCTTCTCGATCTCCAGGCACAGCGCGGCGGCGTCGGTGGCGATCTTCTTCACCGCGTCCCGCTCGGCGCGGAAGACGACGCGACGCTGCAGGATGGAGGTGGAGTTGTAGAAGTGCACGATCACGTTCGGGGCGCCGTTGCAGGCCTCGAAGGTGCGCTCGATCAGCTCGGCGCGGCACTGGGTCAGGACCTGGATGGTGACGTCGTCGGGGATCGCGCCGTCCTCGATGATCTCGCGGACGAAGTCGAAGTCGGTCTGGCTGGCGGCCGGGAACCCGACCTCGATCTCCTTGTAGCCCATCCGGACGAGCAGGTCGAACATGCGGCGCTTGCGGGCCGGGCTCATCGGGTCGATGAGGGCCTGGTTGCCGTCGCGCAGGTCGACGGCACACCACGCGGGCGCGCGATCGATGATCTTGTCGGGCCAGGTGCGGTCGGGCACCGAGATGGGCTCGACCTCTTCGGCGAAGGGCCGGTACCGGAACGATGGCATCGACGAGTTCTTCTGGTGGTTCCAGGCGGGCTGGTCGGCCGGTGCGGGTTTGCCGGGGGCCGTGATGGTGCGCGAAGCGGATACGAATGCGTCAGCCGAGGACATGCAAGTTTCTCCGTGGGTGAGGTGGATTCCCTGGTGGGAGCGGGTCGACCGGCGCGTTGGAACCCCGCGACGGGAGCCGGTCCGTATCAGAACCCGTCGCGGCGGCCGAGAAGAAGTGCCCGCTGCATGATCCTTCGAGGATACCGCGTGCCCTACCCCGCTGGTAAGCGGCCTGGGGAAACCGGCCGGTAGTAAGCGAGCGGTACGGTTTTCAGCGAATCGCACGCTTGTACGGACCATCGCGTCCGACGAGACGTCACAAAGGAACTCGAATGACTTGGTTACAGCAAGTGGCCATTCTCGCGGCGGGCATCGCCGCGGGTGGCATCAATACGATCGTCGGCTCCGGCACCCTGATCACCTTCCCCACGCTGCTTGCCTTCGGTTTGCCGCCGGTGACGGCGAACGTGTCCAACACGATCGGTCTGGTCCCCGGCTCGGTCAGCGGGGTGATCGGCTACCGCCGCGAACTGGAAGGGCAGCGGTCGCGACTGCTGCAGCTGGGCACCGCCTCGCTGCTCGGTGGCATCACCGGCGCGATCCTGCTGCTCGTCATGCCCGCGGAGGCCTTCAAGGCGATCGTGCCGGTGCTGATCATCGCCGCGCTGATCCTGGTGGTCGTGCAGCCCCGGCTGGCGGCCTGGGTGAAGCGGCGCAGGGCCGACGGTGACGCGGCCACTCCCGAGCACGGCGGCCCGATCCTGCTGGTCGCGGTGTTCGGCACCGGCATCTACGGCGGCTACTTCGGCGCCGCCCAGGGCGTGCTGCTGCTCGGCCTGCTCGGGGTCTTCGTGCACGAGGACATCCAGCGGCTCAACGCGGTGAAGAACGTGCTGGCGCTGATCGTGAACGCGGTGTCGGCGGCGATCTTCATCGCCATCGCCGAGGTGAACTGGCAGGCCGTCGCGCTGATCGCGGTCGGCTCGATCATCGGTGGCCAGCTCGGCGCGAAGGTGGGTCGCAGGCTGCCGCCGAACGTCTTGCGCGCGGTGATCGTCGTCGTCGGCACGATCGCGGTGATCCGGCTGCTGACGGCGGGCTGAGTCCGGGCCGCTGCCTGCGGCCCGCCCACCGGTTGTGACTACCACCAAAGGCCCCTCGGTCGAACACCATTGGTGTTTCACACGGGGTATCCTGCGCTCGGCCATGCGTGATGAGGGAGGTGGCCTGGTGCACAGACGTGCCTTCTTCAAGGCGGCGGGACTGGCGACGATCGCCGGTGCCGTGGGGACGACGCTGGCGACCACGGCCGCCTCGGCCGATCCGCGCGAGGCGATGTTCCGGACCTGGGTACCGGAGATCTTCGAACCCCTCCCCGACGCACCGGCGCACACCGAGGCCATCGTCATCGGTTCCGGCTTCGGCGCCGCCGTCACCGCCCTGCGGCTGGCCGAGGCCGGGATCGCCAACACCGTGCTCGAGCGCGGTTCGCGCTGGCCCAACGACCCGTGGCGGGAGATCTTCACCGGCGACGACCTGCCCGACGGCCGCGGCTTCTGGCACCGCACCAGCTTCACCGGCGTCACCAAGGTGCCGATGAGCTTCGGCGCGTTCGGCGGCGTCCTCGATGTCACCGAGTACCCGGGCATCGACGTGTGGCGCGCCGCCGCGGTCGGCGGCGGTTCGGTCATCTTCACCGGCGCGATGGTGGCGCCCGAGCGCAAGCTGTTCGACCACGTCTTCGGTGGCGTCGTCGATTACGGCGAGCTCGAGCGCGTCTACTACCCGCGCGTGCGCGAAATGTTGCGCCTGGACCCGATGCCCGCCGACATCTACCACTCCACGCCGTTCGCGCACTCGCGCGCCTGGGACGACCAGGTCCGCGCCGCGGGCTACCAGCCGGTGGCCAACGATTCGATCTTCACCTGGGACGTGCTGCGCAGCGAGCTGGCGGGCACCTCCCGCGCCTCGGCTACCGCCGCCCGTTCCAACCTGGGCAATTCCAACGGCGCCAAGTTCGATCTGAACCAGAACTATCTGCGCTACGCCAGGGAGACCGGCAAGTCGCAGGTGTACCCGGGCCACCGCGTCGACGCCATCGCCCAGGAGGCGAGCGGCAAGTTCGTGGTCACGGTGACGAAACTGGCCCCGACCGGTCAGAACCTCGGCACCCGCACGCTGACCTGCGACAAGCTGTTCCTCGGCGCCGGTTCGATCGGTACCTCCGAGCTGCTGGTGCGCGCCCAGGCCACCGGCGCGCTGCCCAACCTCAACGAGCACATCGGCGACGGCTGGGGCACCAACGGTGACGTGGTGCTGGCGCGCGGCGCTAGCGCGGTGGCGGGTCAGGGCCAGGGCGTGCCCAGCGCGAGCCGCGTCTTCGACGAGTCGCGCGTCCCGCTGACTCTGGAGAACTGGTACATCCCGGGCATTCCGTTCGAGACCGGCGCGCTGGCCTCGCTCGGCATGGTCCTCGACCCGACCAGGGCCCGTTTCGGCTATCACGCCGGCGGCGGTGTCGGGTTGAGCTGGTCGGCGGCCGCGCAGGACGCCGTCGTCGACGCGGCACGCGCGGTCGATCACCGGATCGCCGAACGCGCGGGCGCGGTCGCCGAGTACGGCGCGCTCGGCTACGACGCGAACGCCCAGTTCACCGCGCATCCGCTGGGCGGCGCGGTGCTCGGCAAGGCGACCGATGCCTACGGCCGTGTGCACGGGCACCCCGGCCTCTACGTGATGGACGGCGCGGCGATCCCCGGCAGCACCGCGACGGTCAACCCTTCGCTCACGATCACCGCGCTGGCCGAACGCAATATCGCGGCCGTCATCGGCGCCGGTCGCTGACACTCGCGCGGACCGTCGCGCGCAATGTGACCGATCCGCGTCGACCGGCCGTTACGCTCGGCAAGGACGATGGCGTTCGAAGGGAGTACCGAGGTGGCCTCACCGGGCATCGAGCGGGTCGAGGCGTTGCCGGACGTACGCTCGAAGACGCCATCGCTACGGACCGACCTGTTCATGCTGGTCCTGGCGATCATCTCGGTCGCGCTGGTCGTCTGGATCACCTTCTTTCCCGTCTCCGGGACGACCTATCACGCGATCGTGGTCGCCGACTGGACGATCTGCGGCATCTTCCTGATCGAGTTCCTCTGGCGCTGGCGCCGGGCGGGCTGGCCGTGGAGCTTCCCGTTCATCTACTGGTACGAAGTGCTCGGCATGATCCCGGTGACCAGCCCGATCTTCCGCGGGTTCCGGCTGCTGCGGATCGTGGTGATCCTGATCCGGCTCGGCCGGGTCGCCGACCGCGCGCTGGGGGAGCGGGTCACCGCGACGATCGTTAACCGTTTCGTCGGCACCATCGTCGACGTGATCAAGCGCCCGATGACGATCGCGATCCTCGACGAGGTCTCCAAGGTCCTGCGGGCGGGCCACTACACCAAGAACATCGCCGCGGCGCTCGAGGAGAACCACGCCGAGGTCGACCAGATGATCGTCGACCTGATCAAGAATGACCCGACGACCAGCAAACTGCGCTACGTCCCGTTCCACGACGACATCATCCGGCTCGTCGCCGACACCGTGTACCGGATGCTGCGCCAGCTGCTCGACGACCCGCGCACCGACGAACTCGTCGCCGACATGCTGCGGGAGAACCTCGATCAGATCAACGACGCGGTGCGCGCCGGGGTCAGGGTGCCGCCGTCGCACCGAGGGGCGACGCCCGCCGAGCACGGCGTGCGCCACCACCTCGGTCAGATCAAGCGTGCCTGATCTGGTCGCGCGGGGTCGCGTACCGAATGGTCTCGAAGATCACCAGTAGGGCCAGCAGCGCGCACAGCAGGCTCAGCGCGGCGAGCGCGGGCAGGTGCGTCGCCACTGGGATCACCGCGACCAGCAGGACCGCGGTGATCACCCGGGCGATCGAGATCTCCTTGGTCGCATAGTATTTCGCCGCGACGACGCCGAGCAGGAACAGCGCGGGCCCGATGAAGAGCGCGGCCAGCGGAATGCCGTGCAGCGCGTCGGTGAGCTTGTGATGCGAGGCGTCGCCGACGTAGTACAGCACCTTCTTCAATCCCAGCGAGAGCGCGATGACGCCGGCGATGATCGGGAAGTGCCCGTAGGTGTAGCTGCGCTGCGCGATCTTGATCTGGTGCGCGCCGCGGGAATGGGCGAAGGCGTGCTCGATCGAGATCGCCGCGACGTCGAAGTACAGCCACCACAGCAGGCCCGACACCGCGAGCCCCAGCATCGAGCCCAGCGCGATCGGCCAGGAGATCGGCAGGCCGGCCACCCCGATGCCGATCGAGACGATGGACTCGCCGAGGGCGATGATGACGATCAGCCCGTAGCGCTCGGCGAAATGCGAGGCCGAGTTGATCCGCCAGTCGGTGCCCGCGAACCAGGTCCAGGCCATGTCGCCGGCGATCGCGGCCAGCCACAGCACGATCTGGGTGATGCCGTCGGTCATCGCGGCGACGACGAGCAGCGCGGTACCGAGGGTGATCGAGCCCAGTGCCCAGCGCAGCACCTGCCCGCGCAGCTGGGAGTCCTCGGCGCTGATCACCCAGAAGATCGAGACGTGCACCAGCCGCACCACCAGGTAGGCGATGGCGAAGACGAGCGGACCGAACCAGCCGCCGCTCAGGTCCTCGAACGCCTCGGGAATGGTCAGCGCCGCGATGAACGCGCCGCCCATCGCGACGAACATCGCCACCCGGGCGATGCCCTCGTCGGCCCTGACCACATTGCCCAGCCACGAGTAGGCGATCCACAGCCACCACATCAGCGCCAGGACCAGGGCCGCGCGGACCACGTTGGCGCCGGTCGGGTTGTCGGCGGCCAGCGCGGTCACCATGGTGAAGGCGAAGACGATCACGAGGTCGAAGAACAGTTCGAGCTGGGTCACCGAGGCGCCTTCGGCCACCTGCTGGAACCGAACCCGTCGAGTACCGATCATGCGCTCATCGTCGCACCCGGCGTGCTCGTCCGCGCGGAACGGACGCGGCTTTCGCCGTCGGCGCAACCGCTAGCCGACGCCGTAGCGGTGGACCTCGGGATACCGTTCGGCGAAGTCGATGAAGTTCGCGACGATCTCATCGCTCATCTTGCGCAGGGTGCGCTTGAACAGGATGCCGGGGATGGGCAGCGGCAGCTGGATCTCGACGTGATAGTCGATCTCGGTGCCCTCGGGGCCCTCGACCAGGTCGAACGAGCCGCTGCCCTTGGAGCCGCGGCTGCTGTCGACGACCTCCCAGGACACCCGGTTGTGTTCCCAGAAGAATTCGAGGACCTGCGCGTCGGAGTTGCCCAGGAAGGTCGCGGTGACGAAGACCCGGCGCGGCCTGCCGTCGGCGTCGCGGGGGCCGACGCGGACGTCGCTGTAGTTGGTCGACCACTCGGCTAGGAGATCGACGGCGAGCAACGCATCCATGATCTGGTCGACGGGAGCATCCACGGTGAATCGGATGTCGATCTTCGAGCGCATCTTGCCTGTCCTCCGAAACCCCCGCTGTCTTCGCGCCCGATTGTGCACACGTGTACCAGTGATCGTCAACACGTCTATGGTCTGGACAAATGACCGGGTCAGGGGCGTATCGCCCGCTCGACGGCGGTTTCGATCAGCTCCATGCTCTGTTGCTCGGTGAAGATACCGGGCAGGGTGAGGTGCTCGACGATGAGCCAATTCAGGGCCAGATACAGCAGGAGTACCGACGCCTCGTCGCCCGGCTGGCCCGACGCCAGGTGGTTGCGGACGTTGAAATCCAGGTCGGCCCTGACCCGCTCGGTGAGCACCTCGCGCAACTCCGGACGCCGGGTCGCCTCGAGCCGCAGTTCGAGCAGCGCGAGGTAGGCGGTGCGGTGCGATTCGAGCCGGCCGACGACCTCCTTCATCAGCGCGGTGATGTTCTCGACCGTCTTCGGTCCCTCGCTCACCAGCGCCATCGTCTCCTCGCTCGGCTGGACCACCTCGTAGAAGCGGGTGCCTGCCTGGGTGAGCAGCTCGTCGCGGCTGGTGAAGTAGTTGGACGCGGTGCCGACGGGCACCCCGGCCTGCTTGTCCACCGCGCGGAAGGTGAGGCCGCGCGCGCCTTCGGCCGCCAGCACCTCGATCGCCGCGTCGAGCAGCGCCTGCCGTCGTTCGGGATTAGTTCGCACTTGACACCACTCCGTCTGTAGTACTACGTTCAAACCACTTCAATCAGAGTACAACAACCTAGGCGGTACCCATGCGAAAGCTTGTCTACTACATCGGTGTCTCGCTCGACGGCTACATCGCGGGTCCCGGCGGCGAGGTCGACTTCTATCCGACGCCGCAGAACTACATGGAATGGATGACGGCCGAGTTCCCCGATTCGATCCCGACCCATCTCCGGCCGCACATCGGCATGGACCCCGAGCTGCCTGCCAAGAACTGGGACACGGTGCTGATGG
Source organism: Nocardia sp. NPDC087230 (assembly GCF_044744725.1). Lineage (NCBI taxonomy): Bacteria > Bacillati > Actinomycetota > Actinomycetes > Mycobacteriales > Nocardiaceae > Nocardia > Nocardia sp. NPDC087230. Next base: position 682,934 of record NZ_JBIUYV010000002.1, on the reverse strand, counting down.
GTCGCGGCACCTACATCCTTCCGGGCGAGCACGTCGAGAGCCCGTTCTCGCACCTGAAGCAGTACGTCGTCTCGTCCTCGCTCGCGCAGGCCGATCACCCCGGCGTCGAGATCGTCTCCGGCGACCCCGCGGAGCTGGTTCGCGAACTCAAGCGGCAGGAAGGCGGCGACATCTGGCTGTGTGGCGGCGGGAACCTGGCCGGTCAGCTGATCGACGAGATCGACGAGATGGTCATCAAGAGCTACCCCGTCATCGCGGGCGACGGCGTACAAGCGTTCACCGGCGTCTTCAAACCGACATCTTTCACTCCGGTGCGGCGCAAGGAATTCGACAACGGCACGCAGGTCACCTGGTTCGTCCGGGCCTGATTTCGACGGTTATCCACAGGTGACGAGCCTGTGTCGTTTTCCACAGGCTGGGGAGGTAGCGGCAAAACCGGTGGACCAGGGCCGGTACTCTTGGTCGCTGATACCAAGCCTGATTGTCGATCGTGAAGGACCTAGCCGTGGCTCTCGTTGTTCAGAAGTACGGAGGATCCTCGGTGGCTACCGCCGAGCGGATCCGGCGCGTCGCTGAACGGATCGTGGAGACCAAGAAGCAGGGCCACGACGTCGTCGTGGTCTGCTCGGCCATGGGTGACACGACCGACGAGCTGCTCGATCTCGCGGAGCAGGTGGCCCCGGCGCCGCCTGCTCGCGAGATGGACATGCTGCTCACCTCCGGCGAGCGCATCTCGAACGCGCTGGTGGCCATGGCGATTCATTCGCTCGGTGCCGAAGCGCGCTCGTTCACCGGTTCGCAAGCCGGCGTGATCACCACCGGCGCGCACGGCAACGCCAAGATCATCGACGTCACCCCCGGCCGCCTCCAGGAGGCGCTGGCCGAGGGACAGATCGTGCTGGTCGCCGGCTTCCAGGGCGTCAGCCAGGACAGCAAGGACGTCACCACGCTGGGCCGCGGTGGTTCCGACACCACCGCCGTCGCCCTGGCCGCGGCGCTGAAAGCCGATGTCTGCGAGATCTACACCGACGTGGACGGCATCTTCAGCGCCGACCCGCGCATCGTCGGCGACGCGCAGAAGCTCGACAAGATCTCCTACGAGGAGATGCTCGAGATGGCGGCCTGCGGCTCGAAGGTGCTCATGCTGCGCTGCGTGGAGTACGCGCGCCGCTACAACGTTCCCGTTCATGTCCGGTCGTCCTACACCGACAAGATCGGCACCACTGTTTTCGGATCGATGGAGGACATTCCCGTGGAGCAGGCAATCCTGACCGGCGTCGCGCACGACCGCAGCGAAGCCAAGGTGACCGTCGTCGCCCTGCCGGACGAGCCGGGCTACGCGGCCAAGGTGTTCCGCGCGGTCGCCGACGCCGAGATCAACATCGACATGGTGCTGCAGAACATCTCCAAGGTCGACACGGGCAAGACCGACATCACCTTCACCCTGCCCAAGACCGACGGCGCTCGCGCGGTCGAGATGCTGACCAAGCGGCAGGACGAGATCGGCTTCGCGCAGGTCCTCTACGACGACCACATCGGCAAGGTGTCGCTGGTCGGCGCCGGGATGAAGTCGCACCCGGGCGTCACCGCCACCTTCTGTGAGGCGCTGGCCAACGCCGGCGTGAACATCGACCTGATCTCCACCTCGGAGATCCGGATCTCGGTGCTCGTGCGCGACACCGAACTCGACGAGGCCGTGCAGGTCCTGCACAAGGCCTTCGATCTCGGCGGCGAAGAGGCCGCCGTCGTCCACGGCGGAACGGGGCGTTAAACCATGGGTGTACGGGTAGGCGTCGTCGGCGCGACCGGTCAGGTCGGCGCCGTCATGCGCAAGCTGCTGGAAGAGCGCAACTTCCCGGCCGACGAGGTGCGCTTCTTCGCCTCCTCGCGCTCGGCGGGTAAGACGCTGCCGTGGCGTGGCGGCGAGATCGTGGTCGAGGACACCGAGACCGCCGATCCGTCGGGTCTGGACATCGCGCTGTTCTCGGCAGGCGCCACCATGTCGCGCGTACAGGCCCCGCGCTTCGCCGCGGCGGGTGTCACCGTGATCGACAATTCCTCGGCCTGGCGCAAGGATCCCGATGTGCCGCTGGTGGTCTCGGAGGTCAACCCCGAGGCCACGCGCAACCTGCCCAAGGGCATCATCGCGAACCCGAACTGCACCACCATGGCCGCGATGCCGGTGCTCAAGCCGCTGCACGACGTGGCGGGCCTGCAGCGTCTGATCGTGTCGAGCTACCAGGCCGTGTCCGGTAGCGGCCTGGCCGGTGTGGAGGAGCTCGCCACGCAGATCCGCGCGGTGGCCGCCGACGCCGAGAAGCTGGTGCACGACGGCAGCGCCGTCGAGTTCCCCGCGCCGAACAAGTACGTCGCCCCGATCGCGTTCGACGTCATTCCGCTGGCCGGCGCGCTGGTCGACGACGGCTCCGGCGAGACCGACGAGGACCAGAAGCTGCGCAACGAGAGCCGCAAGATTCTCGGCCTGCCCGACCTGCTGGTCAGCGGCACCTGCGTGCGCGTGCCGGTCTTCACCGGTCACTCGCTGTCGATCAATGCCGAGTTCGCCGAACCGATCTCGGTGCAGCAGGCCCAGGAACTGCTGGCCAAGGCGCCGGGCGTGCGCCTGGTCGGCGTGCCGACCCCGCTGGCCGCCGCGGGCCAGGACGACTCGCTGGTCGGCCGCATCCGCCAGGATCCGGGCGTCCCGAGCGGCCGCGGTCTCGCGCTGTTCATCTCCGGCGACAACCTGCGTAAGGGTGCCGCGCTCAATACCATTCAGATCGCGGAAGTCCTGCTGAACAACCGCTGAGCAGTTCGCTGGAACGGGCTGGTCCACCACATCCGGTGGGCCGGCCCGTTTCTCGTCTCACGACTCGACCTGGAGCAGCCCGTCCAGGATGACCGCAGGTGCGGTGGCGTCGGTGTTCGCCGGCCTCGGACCGCGTCGGCGAGATCGCGTTCGACGCCGTTCTCCCGGCCGAGGCGGTGCTGTACCGGACTACCTGGACCCGACCCGCTTCCGGCACCCCGACCCCAGCGGTGCCGACGACGTGTCCGTCTGAACGGCTAGCGCCGGATGCCCGGGGTCCGTGGGTCGTCACCGAGGCAGACCAATACCGCGCACCCCGGGGGAATGCTCGCGAACGGCGCGGCCAGCGGCTGGTTCAGGCAGTCGAAGACAGTGCAGCCCGGATAGGCGCCGGGGCCGATGCCGAACACGGCGAGCAGGATGTTGGCGTCGATCAGCCGGGCCGGATCGAACTCGACCGGCGGTTCGACGTACGGCTCGGCGACCGGGGTCGGGGCGTCGGTGAAGGCCGCGAACAGCCTGCGGAAGAACTCGTGCGGCAGTTCCTCGGGATGCGCGATCACCCCGCTCGCTCCGTACGCTGTCTCGTTGCCGAACGCGCCGGTCCACATGACCATCAGGTCCAGGCCGGGCAGGAAGAAGACGTTCTGCAGTGCGAGCCCCGACATGAAGAAGCTGTCGGCGGGCAGGAAGTCGGGCGACTCGGCGCAGTCGGCGCCGACCCAGAAAAGGTAGCCGTAGCAGCTGTTCTGCGGTGATGGAGTGCGGGCCTTGCGCAGGTAGTCGGCCGAGATCACCCGGTCGGCGCCCCACCGGCCGTCGTTGGCGACGAGCAATCCGATCTTGGCCAGATCGTTGGGCGGCAGCAGCAGGTGGGCGTAGCCATAGGTGTGCCCGGACCGATCTCGCGCCCAGTAGTAGTCGGAGCGGGCGATGCCCAGCGGGTCGAACAGCTCGCGTTGCGCGAACTGCTGCAGCGGCTCGCCGACGGCCAGTTCGATCACCCACGACAGTAGGTCGACATTGCGCTGGCTGTAGCTGAACGTGGTGCCCGGCGGGTTGGTCAGCTCTACCGCCAGCGCCTGGACCGCGCTGTTCGGGTCGACCGGGATCACCGCGGTGACGCCCTCGGTGAGCACGCCGACCTTCATGCCCGAGGTCTCGGTGAGCAGGTTCTCCACCGTGATCGACCGGTGCAGCGCGTCGCCGAGGCCGGCGGGCAGGTACCGGTCGATCGGGGCGTCGATCGCGAGTTTGCCCTGATCGGAGGCGATTCCGGCGATCAGCGACACCACCGACTTGGTGACACTCCAGATGTTCCACGCGACATCGCCGGTCTCGTCGTTGCGCGGGCCCTCCCCGACCAGGCAATTGTGCCGGAACACTTGGACATTGAACCGATTGCGGGTCGCGGCGAACTGCAGTGCCTCGTCGAGCTTGGCCGGGTCGAGCCCGACCTGCTCGGGTCGGGCACGTTCGAGGTCGCGCTCGGAGGTCACCGCGCACCTCGTCGCTGTTTCCGGGGCGGCGACGGCGGGCGCGGCGACCAACGCCCCCGAAGTCAGTGCAACCACGATCGTTCCCGCGAAAAATCCCCTGATCAGCCCCATGCGGCCGAGACTAGCCCGCATCGCCGTCCGTAACCCGTATAGCGGGGCCGCCCGATCCCCTAATCGCCGGCATGTTCACCTCCCCGTAAAAACCCCGGCTCGGAGAGCCGGTCACGCCGGAGACGACAAACGCCGCCAGGTCGATGAGGGAGACCTGGCGGCGTTCGAGTCGAAGGGCCGCCGCGGGGGGCGGCCGTTCAGGGTGTCGACGCCCCACAAGCGCCTCTCGGCGAGTGGTCGCTCGTAGCGACAAAGGGGTGAGGCCCGGGGCTGTTCGGACGCCGACAGTGGTGTTCAACCAACGCCCCGGTGCGGCTATTCCAGGCCCTGGATGTGATCCGCGCAACCCTGCTTGATCTCGTCGTTTTCTTGACTTATTCCAGAAAAAGGGGAGAGTGGATGGTGTGCACACCGAGGAGATGGACGCTCGCCGACTGTTGCGCGATGCGGGGTTGCGGGTGACCGCACCACGGATCGCGGTGCTGGATACTGTTGCGGCGCTACCGCATTCGGATGCGGAGACGATCGCGACGGCCGCCAGGGCGCGGCTCGGCGCGGTGTCGACGCAGGCGGTGTACGACGTGCTCAGCGCCTGCGTGCGAGCGGGGATCCTGCGGCGGATCGAGCCCGCGGGCTCGCCTGCCCGGTTCGAGACCCGGACCGGGGATAATCACCATCACCTGGTGTGCCGAAGTTGTGGGCTGGTCGTCGACACCGATTGTGTGTCCGGCGCCCCGCCCTGTCTGCAGCCCGCGGACGATCACGGTTTCGCGATCGATGAGGCCGAGGTCGTCTTCTGGGGGTTGTGCCCCGACTGTCGAAATCAGGAGGCCGCGAAATGACCAAGCCGACCACGACCAACACCGGCAATGCCGTCGAGAGCGACGACGAATCGCTGTCGGCCGGAACCCAGGGACCGGTACTGCTCCACGACCACTACCTGATCGAGAAGCTGGCCCAGTTCAACCGCGAGCGGGTGCCGGAGCGCATCGTGCACGCCAAGGGCTCCGGCGCGTACGGCGAGCTGGTGGTGACCGGCGATGTCAGCCGCTACACCAAGGCCAAGCTGTTCCAGCCGGGCGCGCGCACCGAGTCGCTGGCGCGGTTCTCGACCGTGGCCGGCGAGCAGGGCAGCCCGGACACCTGGCGTGATCCGCGCGGTTTCGCGGTGAAGTTCTACACCGAGGACGGCAACTACGACCTCGTCGGCAACAACACCCCGGTCTTCTTCATCAAGGACGCGATGAAGTTCCCCGACTTCATCCGCTCCCAGAAGCGCCTGCCCGGCAGCGGCCTGCGCGACCACAACATGCAGTGGGACTTCTGGACGTTGCGCCCGGAGTCGGCGCACCAGGTGACCTGGCTGATGGGCGACCGCGGCCTGCCCAAGTCCTACCGCCACATGGACGGCTTCGGCTCGCACACCTACCAGTGGATCAACGCCGAGGGCGAGCGCTTCTGGGTGAAGTACCACTTCAAGACCGATCAGGGCATCGAGTTCCTGACCCAGGCCGAGGCCGACACTCTCGCCGGGTCCGACCCCGACTACCACCGCCAGGATCTCTGGGAGGCGATCGAGCGCGGCGAGTTCCCGAGCTGGACGCTGAAGGTCCAGATCATGCCGGTCGCCGAGGCCGAGGGCTACCGGTTCAACCCGTTCGATCTGACCAAGGTGTGGTCGCAGCAGGACTACCCGCTGATCGAGGTCGGCAAGTGGACGCTGAACCGCAATCCGGGCAACTTCTTCGTCGACATCGAGCAGGCCGCGTTCGAGCCCTCCAACATCGTCCCCGGCATCGGCTTCTCGCCGGACAAGATGCTGCTCGGCCGCGTCTTCGCCTACGCCGACGCGCACCGCTACCGGATCGGCACCAACTACGCGCAGCTGCCGCCGAACCGGGCCAAGGCCGCCGAGGTGAACTCCTATTCGAAGGAGGGCGCGATGCGGTACGAGTACAACCCCGCCGACGTGCCGGTCTACGCGCCGAACTCCTACGGCGGTCCGCACGCCGATCCGGCGCGGGCCGGTGACGGCGGGCTCTGGGAGTTCGACCCGTCGATGGTGCGGGCCGGCTACATCCAGCACGCCGAGGACGGCGACTTCACCCAGGCGGGCACGCTGGTGCGGGAGGTCCTCGACGACGCCGCCCGCGAGCGGCTGGCCGACAATATCGTCGGGCACGTGCTCGCCGGGGTCACCGAGCCGGTCCTGAGCCGGGTATTCGAGTACTGGCGCAATGTCGACGCCGATCTGGGTAAGCGCGTCGAGGAGGGGGTGCGGGCCGGCCGGGAGGGCTGATCCGCCGATCGAAGCGACAGCGAGGCAGGTACGCCGAGAGGCCTACCTGCCTCGCGTCGTGTCCGCAGGAAATAGGTTGGCGCGGAGCGGAACTCGGTCCGCGCCATCGATGTCATTTCGGTCAGAAGTTGCTGAACCAGTACAGCAGGCTCGCCAGCAACCAGACGATCAAGGTCTCCATCGTCGCTCTCCATCTTGTCGGTACTTCCATCATCGCCGATGAACCGGCCTGTGCTGACAAGTTGTTCTTAAGAACCTCTCGAGACGGGCATCGCATCCTTTCTCCAGACACCGGAACAACCGGGTCCGACCGGTCTCGAGGGGTGATCAGTCGGACCCGGCGGTGCAGACCAGAAGGTGGCTCTTCCAGACGCTGAAGACGCACTGCCGACGGTAACCACACCGAAGGACTGGGCCGGAGCTGTTCCGAAGGTGTCGCGGGGTACGCCGACCGGGCCGGTCTGATCGAGGGGTGACCGGCCCGGTCGTTTGCGTTCGGCGGCGTTCGCCGTCAGGGTTGGGGAGTGGTCGAAATCGCCGAGCACCGAGACGCGCTGGATCGTGCCGAGGGACGGCTGCGCGAAGAATTCGCGACGATGTTCGAGCTGGAGACGATCCATCGTTTCCTGCACTCCTCCTACGACGACTTCGCCGCCAGGGCGACGGTGACTTTGTATCTCCCGCTGCTGGCGGAACGTTTCGGCCGACAGCGACTCCAAGCGCTGGCCAAGGTCGAAGGCAAGGTCGCGACACCGCGCCCGACGGTGCTGTTCCTGTGCACGCACAACGCGGGCCGGTCGCAGATGGCGCTCGGCTTCTTCGAGGAACTGGCGCTGGGTCGCGCCGTCGCCTGGTCGGGCGGGTCGGTGCCGGGTGAGCAGCTCAATCCGGCCGCGGTGGCGGCGATGGCGGAGGTGGGCATCGACATCTCCCGCGAGTATCCGAAGCCGTGGACCGACGAGATCATCCGGGCCGCCGACGTGATCGTCACGATGGGCTGCGGCGACACCTGTCCGCTGGTGCCCGGCGTGCGCTACGCGGAATGGATCATCGAGGACCCGGCCGGCCTGGAACTGGAGCTGGTGCGGCCCATCCGCGACGACATCGGCCGCCGCGTGACGGACCTGCTCACCGAGCTGGGGATCGCCGTCAGCGAGCCCGCAGATACGCCACCCAGCCCCCGTAACCGGTGATGTCGGTGGCGGCGACGGCGGCGTCGTAGCTGCACGCGAAGCCGACCACCGAGCGGCCGTCGGACAGCTCGATACTGGTCAGCGCCATCGGCGGCGGCAGCTGGGCCAGGAAGCGGCCGAGGCCGCCGGGGGAGACCAGGAACAGCTCGCCCAGGATCGGTGCGCCGAGGCCGTCGCCGTGGCGGACCAGCCCGGGCTTGGGCGGCGTCGTGTCGAGCGCGGTCAGGCGGTAGGCGTCGCTGGTGGTGATCTGGCCGGCGAACCGGGCGCCGAGCTGCTCGAGCTGCCAGTGCAGTGGCTGTCCACGCAGATGCGCGCCGAAAACCGCCAGCGGCACACCGGTTTCCACCAGCAGCGGCGACGGGGTGCCGGTGAGGCGGGCGGCCAGGTCGACGGCGAGTTGGTCGGCGAAGGCAGGGACGACCGCCATCACGCCGAACGGCAGGCCGTCGGCCGTCGGCGCGCCGGGGACCGCGACGGCGGCGAGGTCGAGCAGGTTGCAGAAGTTGGTGTAGGTGCCGAGCCTGCGGTTGATGGCCACGGGATCGGCGGCCACCTCGGCGATCGAAGGATGCTCGGTGGTGGTCGGCAGCAGCAGGCCGTCGTAGCCGGTCAGCAGGGCCGTGGCGGTGGCGCGGGCCCCGGCGAGGGTGTCGAGATCGGTGGCGAAGGCCGGTGCGTCCAGTTCCTTCGCGGCGCCGATGATGGCCGCCACGGTGGGGTCGAGGCCCGGCGCGCCCTTGTCGACGAACTCGCCGACGGCCGCGTACCGCTCGGCGACGATCGCGCCGTCGTAGAGCAGCCGGGCCGCGTCCAGCAGCGGGGAGATGTCGATCTCGTGCACCGCGACACCCTGATCGCGCAGCGTGGCAACGGTTTCGGTGAAGGCATGCCGGTAGGCGGGGCTCAGTGGCGCGAGATCGTCGGGGCGGGGGATCGCCACCTTCGGCTGGGGCGAGGCGGCCAGGCGCACGTCGGCGGGCCACGCGCGGCTGCGCGGATCGCGGGCATCCGGGCCCGCCATGGTCTTGGCGGCGGTGACGGCCAGGTCCAGGTCGGCGGCGAAGACGGTGACCGCGTCGTAGTCCGCGCACGCGGGGACGACGCCGTGCGCGGGGATCACGCCCAGGCTGGCTTTGATGCCGACGATGCCGTGCAGCGCCGCGGGTACCCGGCCCGAGCCCGCGGTGTCGGTGCCGATCGCGAGGTCGGCGATGCCGAGGGCGACCGCGGCCGCCGAGCCGGAACTCGAACCGCCGGAGATCAATTCGGGGTACCGGGCGTTGCGGACCGCGCCGTACGGGCTGCGGGTGCCGACCAAGCCGGTGGCGAACTGGTCCAGGTTCGTCTTGCCGAGCACCAGCGCGCCCGCCGCGACCAGACGCGCCACCGCCACGGCGGTTTCGGCGGCCGGATAGGCGAATTCGGGGCAGGCCGCGGTGGTCGGCAGGCCCGCGACGTCGACATTGTCCTTCACGGCGAGGAGTGAGCCCGCCAGCGGTAGTTGCTCGCCCGCGGCGATCCGGCGCTCCAGTTCCACTGCCTCACCGGCGAGTTCGCTTTCCGGGCGCAGCGTGATCCAGACCTCGGGACGGTCCACCTCGGCGATCCGCGCGTAGGCCGCGGCGACCCTGGCGGTCGGTGTCGCGGTGTCGAGTAGTCCTGCTGACATGGCAAGTCTCCTTAATCGCTCATGGACATGGCGGCGACGGCGCGCGAGATGCGGTCGAGCACGACATCGAGCGAGTCGCCGATGTGGGTGTGCAGGAGCCGCTGGGCCAGCTCGAGCTCGCCTGCGAGGACGGCGTCGAGGATGCCGAGGTGCTCGCTGATCGTGGTCTCGATGCGGTTGTTGATCATGAAGTCGTACATGCGCACATGGCGGATGCGGGAGTTCACCGCGATCAGCGCGCGCACCATCTCGGTGTTGCCCGCCGCGGTCAGCAGGGCGACGTGGAATTCCTCGTCGACCACGACGAATCCCGGTTCCTGGGCGGGCGGGTCGGCCTGGAGGGCCAGCCAGCGTTGCTGCTCGGCGCGCAGCAGCCGCTCGTCGTGGGTGAGCGCGGGGTCGGTGCGCACCCGGGTCATCCCGCCCAGTTCCAGCGTCAGCCGCAGTTCGTACAGGTCGCGGATGCGGGCCACGCTCGGCCGGACCGGGCTGAACCCGAACTCCTCGCGCTCCAGCAGGCCGTCCGAGCACAGCATGGTCAGCGCCTCGCGCACCGGCGTACGGGAGATGCCGAATCTGGTCGACAGCTTCGGCTCGGTGAGGCGCTCGCCGAAGCGGATGTCGCCGTTCATCAACTCCGCGCGCAGCGTCGAGTACACGACGTCGCGCAGCGGTCTGCTCGCGCCGTCATCCGGTGCATCCACCCTTGTCGACATGGGTGTATACGCTATCGACCGGGAATTTCTATCAAGTGACAGAAAGTAAGCGGCAGGTTATCGGGTCCTCACACCGCCCGTCTCACCGCGGGCGCGTCCGCGTGGAGAGCACTTCTCAACCACTTTCGAACACGCAGGGAACCTCCGGTGACACAGTCCGCGCGCAGTCTTTGCTGCGAGCCCGCCGTCGCGCTCCCACTCCGCTCACCCCGGAAGGGCGTCCCATGAACACCTCCGCCGCCATCCTGGCCCTCATCCTCGGCCTGTTCTCGGTCATCGCCATCACCGTCTGGTGGCCCAACCCCCTCGACCGCGAAACACCCCCGACTTACGAAGAACCCCTGCTCCGCGGTGCGTCCGTCCCTCGACCCACCCGCCGCGAGCACCACTGATCCGACCCGACGGGTGGGCGATCGCTTCCGCGGTGGCGGAGCCCTTTCCGGCCGAGTACCGGGAGAATGGTCCGGAAATACGAGGAGCCCCTGACCAGCGAACTGATCAGGGGCTCCTCTGTGTCTCAACCAACACGTCGGGGTGACAGGATTTGAACCTGCGACCTCTTCGTCCCGAACGAAGCGCGCTACCAAGCTGCGCCACACCCCGTGAGGCGAACCTGAAGTAGCTTACAACGAGGTGGCGGGGATTGTTAAACCGGCTGGTCAGGGGGCTAGTTGAGGGCTCGGACGGAGCTGAAGATGCGCTTGGCGGTGGCGGCGTCGATGGCGTCGGGGACGCCGGTGTCGGCGATCATGACCATGACGAAGCTGCCGTCCTTCGAGCCTTTGAACGCGTAGGTGTAGATGGAGAAGGTGGACGCGCAGCCAGGCTTGGGTGTGGGGACGGTGCCGGTGGTCTCGGTGAACATGCCCTCGGTCTTGCCGTCGATCGACTTCAGCGGCTGGGCCGGACCGGGGGTGCCGGTGGCGCCCGAGTAGGCCAGGGGCGCGGCCTTGGTGCCGAGCTCGGCGCCCGCCGCGGCGTGGTCGGCCTGCTTGGAGCCGGTGAGCAGCGACATGGTGCGGGTGGAGCCGGGGCAGTAGTCGCGGCCGTCGGTGGCGTAGCCCTTGCCGATGACGGTGTCGCCCGGGGGCTCGCCGACGCCGCCGATGGTCGTCTCGGTGGCGACCTTCCAGCTCGGCGGGACGTCGTAGGCCGCGCCCCGGTCGGGGGAGGCCACCACCTGGTAGCCGGCGATGAGCGGCGTGCGGTTGCCCGCGGCGCCGGAGGGGGACGGGGTGGTGGAGCTGGGCTTCGACTTGCTGGTCGGCGGTGGTGCGCCGGTGGTGGTGAGGGCGCTGACCATCGACGGGGTGGTGCTGCCGCTCGCGGTGGTGGTCGGGTCGTCGTCGCCACGGGTCAGCGCGAAGGCGGTGATGGCGCCGCCGGCCAGCAGCAGTGCGGCGACCCCGGCCGCCACCCAGACCACGGCCTTGCTGCCGGACTTTCGGCCCGGCTGTCCGTAGGGCGGCTGTCCGTAGGGCTGGTTGCCGAACTGCTCGAGCGGCGGGACCTCACCGTACTGCTGCTGCGGCTGTCCCCACGGCTGGGCTGGATTCGGCTGCCCCACAGCCGGATTCCATTGCTGGTTCGAGGCGCCCCACTGCGGCTGCCCCGCGGGCACACCCCACTGCTGGTCTCCGGGCGGATTCGAGCCGGGCCACCCCGCGTTCGGAGTGCGCAACTGGGTCGCGTCGGCCTGCCCGGGGTACGCGTCCGGCCAGGGTGCGGCGGGGCCGCGCAACTGGGTGGGGTCGGCTTGCCCTGGTTGGGGTGAGCTGGGCTGTCCGGCAGGAGGATTCGCTCCGGGCCATGCCATCGCTGGATTCCCCAGCTGGGTCGGGTCCGCCTGCCCGGGCTGCGCGGCCGGTGGATTACCGCCGGGCCATGGCGCGGGTTCGGCGGGGTTGCGCAGTTGGGTGGCGTCGGCCTGGCCTGGTTGCTGCCACGGCTGCGGGGAACCAGGTTGTCCGGCAGGTGGATTGGCTCCGGGCCAGGGTGCCGCCGGAGTCCCCCACTGGGGCGGCTCGGCCTGGCCGGTGGGCGAATTGTCCCATTGTTGGGGGCCTGCCGGGGTCCACTGGGTCGGATCGGGCAGCGGGGGTGGTGGGCCGGAGCCGTCCCAGCGCAGAGTGGGCGGGAGGCCCGTGCTGCCGGGCGTCCAGACCGTGGTGGGGTCGGGGTTGGGTTGTCCCGCAGGGGGATCCGACGGCGTCGGCGCGCCCGGGGGTGGGTTCACCGCACCGGGACGCTGCCACTGCGCGTCTGCTGGGTCGGGTGCACCGGAGCCGCCGAATACGGTCGGGTCGTTGCGCCGGTCGTCGGATCCACTGCTCACTGTCATCCCCTACTGACAAACGTCGTTCGGGGCGCAACCCTAGCGGGCGACGGCCTCCGATGCCGAGATGCCGTAGCCGGTGTCGGCCGAGGGCCGCTTCGGCGGGGCACCGACCAGCGTCAACAGGGTGGCCTCCGGGCGGCAGCAGAACCGGTAGGGCGCCCACGGCGAGGTGCCGATGCCCGCCGAGACATGCAGCTGGGTGTGCTCGCCCCATTGCGAGGCGCCCTTCACCCGGGACTTGTCGATGCCGCAGTTGGTCACCAGCGCGCCGTAACCGGGCACGACCAGCTGCCCACCGTGCGTGTGACCGGCCAGCACGAGGTCGTAGCCGTCCTCGGCGAAACGGTCGAGCACCCGGGGCTCGGGCGAGTGGGTGACGCCGATGCTCAGCTGCGCGAGCTGGTTGGGCGCGCCCGCGACGGTGTCGTAGCGATCGCGCTGCAGATGCGGATCGTCGACGCCCGCGCTCGCGATGCGGATGCCCGCCACCTCGAGGTCGCGACGGGTGTGGGTCAGGTCCAGCCAGCCGCGCTCGGTGAACGCCGCGCGCAGATCCTGCCAGGGCAGCGGGTCGCCGTAAACGCGGCGATGATCCTTCTTGAAATACTTCAGCGGATTCTTCGGCACCGGCGCGAAATAGTCGTTCGAACCGAACACGAACAGACCGGGACGGGCCAGCAGCGCACCGAGTGATTGCACGACGGCGGGCACGGCCTTGGGGTGCGAAAGATTGTCGCCGGTATTCACGACCAGGTCGGGTTCGAGCCGGTCGAGTTCGCGCAGCCACTGCTGTTTGAGCTGTTGGCCCGGCATCATGTGCAGGTCGCTGACGTGCAGAATTCGCAGCGTCGGCGAGCCGGGCGTGAGGACCGGCATCGTGGCTTCGCGCAGGACGAACGCGTTCCGTTCGATCAGCGTGGCGTAGCCGATACCGGCGACGGCGGCCCCGGCGGCTCCCAACGCGGTTCGGCGGACAGCGGACGTCGAGATAACGGGCATTTGCCCAGCATAGGCGACCCCCTCCCGGAACGGCGCGTGTGTTTCCGCACAAGTGATAAGAATTCTCGGCCCGCCGCCGATTCTGGACCGACCGGAGGGTGCGACGAAGGAGTGCCCGGAGGAGGGAAGAATCGGGGTTACAGGGCCGAGAACCGCGCCCCGGCGCGGAATGTTTGCGTTGCGATGAAAATGTGATGGGACTCCGCGAGGTGAACAGCTAGCGTGAGGCGCATGTCGGAACTGAAATCGCAACTGCGCGCGGATATGACCGCCGCGATGAAAGCCAAGGACACTCTGCGTCTGTCGACCCTGCGGATGCTGCTCGCCGCGATCCAGAACGCCGAGGTCTCGGGAGCGCAGGCGAAGGAACTCTCCGATGCCGAGGTCGTCGCCGTGCTGCAGAAGGAAGCCAAGAAGCGCAACGAGTCGGCGGTGATCTACGAGCAGAACGGGCGTGGCGAACTGGCCGCCAACGAGCGTGCTGAGGAAGAGGTCATCGAGCAGTACCTGCCCCGGCAGCTGACCGAGGCCGAGGTCGCCCAGGTCGCCGACACCGCGATCGCCCAGGTCGCCGAGGCGATCGGCGAACGGCCCGGAATGAAGCAGATGGGTCAGGTCATGAAGGTGGCCACCGCGCTCGCCGAGGGCAAGGCCGACGGTTCGCGGCTGTCCGCGGCGGTCAAAGCCCGGCTCTGACCTGCCTGGCCGACGAACAGGGCCGCCGTCCTTCGAGGACGGCGGCCCTGTGTCGTTGCTAGCGCGGCACCGGAATCGGGATCGGTGGCAGACGCGGGATCTGCGGGAGACCGGGCAGCGCGGGCGCGGGCGCCGCGGGCGGCGGCGTGGTCGGCGCGGGCACGCGGACCGAGCCGTCACTGATGTAGATCGTGACGACCGAGCCCGGAATCGCCGAGCCGTTCGGCGAACTGCCCATCACGGTGCCCTTGGCCTGCGAGCCGGGACTGGTCACCGCCGAGACCTGGAAACCGGCGCCGGACAGGATCGAGGTGGCCTCGCCCTGTGACTTGCCCGCCACGTCCGGAACCTGGGAGTTGTTCGCGCCGCGGACGTACTTGTCGTCCACCGGCGGCAGGGCGGGCGGCGGGAACCGGTCCATGACCGGCTTGATGGCGTTGAACCAGGTGCGCGCCGGTTCGTTACCACCGAACAGGCCCGCGGCATTGCTGGCGCCGCAGTTGCGCAGCGGGAACGAGCAGATCTCGCCGGGGGTCGGGCTGTCGCCGTAGACGTAGACCGACGACGCCAGCGAGTTGGTGAAGCCGAGGAACGCCGAGGAGCGGTGGCTCTCGGTGGTGCCCGTCTTGCCCGACATCGGCGCCGCCCAGCCTGCGGCCCGCGCCGCGCCCGCGGCGGTGCCGCTGACGTCGTCCTTGCTCATCGCGTTGGCGAGGGTGTTGGCCAGCCCGGGGTCGACGACCTGTTCGCACGCCTGCTGGGTGAGCGGGACGGGCTTGCCGGTGCGGTCGGTGACCTCCTTGATGGGCGAGGGCGGGCACCACTTGCCCGCCGAGCCGATCGTGGCGGCGACATTCGACAGTTCCAGCGGGTTGATCGCGAACGGGCCGAGGGTGAACGAGCCCATGTTGTTGTTCTTGATGTGGTCGGCCAGGCTCGTGTTGCCGTGCCCGGAGGTGCCCGGATCGGTGTAGGACCGCATGCCGAGGCGGACGGCCATGTCCACCGCGGAGGCGACGCCGACGTCCTGGATCATCTTCACGAAGGCGGTGTTGGGCGAGGTCGCGAGCGCGTCGGTCAACGACATCGACCCGGGGTAGTTGCCCGCGTTCTTGACGCACCAGGAGTCCGCGGGGCAGCCCGGCGAGTTCGAGTAACCCATGCCCTTGGCGGCGTAGGTGCCCGGCACGTCCACCTGGGCGGCGATGCCGAGGCCCTTCTCCATCGCGGCGGCGGTGGTGAACAGCTTGAAGATCGAGCCCGCGCCGTCACCGGCCATCGAGTACGGCTGGCCGAGCAGCGTCTCGTTGGCGTCGCGGTCCAGGCCGTAGGTGCGGCTCGACGCCATCGCCAGGACGGGGTGCGAATCCTGCCCAGGGGCGATCACCGACATGACCTCGGCGATGTTGTCGAGGTTGGGGTCGGCCTGCTCGTTCACCGACCGCTTGACCGATTCCTGCAGGACCGGATCGAGGGTGGTCTTGATCAGGTAGCCGCCCTTGTCGATCTGCTCGCGGCTGATGCCCGACTCGGCCAGGTACTGCAGCGCGTAGTCACAGAAGAAGCCCTTGTCGTGGGCGGCGATGCAGCCGCGCGGCAGGCCCTTCGGCTCGGGCAGCACGCCGAGCGGTTCGGACTTGGCCTTGCGGAACTCCTCCGCGCGGTTGGGGATGTTCTGGATGAGCGTGTCGAGCACCGTGTTGCGGCGATCGGTGACGCCCTGGACGTTGGTGTACGGGTTCAGCTTGGAGCTGGACTGCACCATGCCCGCGAGCATCGCCGACTGGGTGACGTTGAGGTCGGCGGCGTCGATGCCGAAGTAGGTCTGGGCGGCGTCCTGGACGCCGTAGGAGCCGTTGCCGAAGGGCACCAGGTTCAGGTAGCGGGTGAGGATCTCGTCCTTGCTCAGCTCGCGGTCGAGCGTGAGCGCCATCCGGATCTCGCGCAGCTTGCGCGCCGGGGTGGTCTCGATCGCGGCGCGGCGTTCCTGGTCGGTCTTCGCGACGACGAGCAGGTTGAAGTTCTTCACGTACTGCTGGTCCAGCGTCGACGCGCCCTGCTGCACCTCGCCGGAGGAGGTGTTGGTGAGGAACGCGCGCAGCGTGCCCTGCCAGTCGACGCCCTTGTGGTCGGCGAAGCGCTTGTCCTCGATGGACACGATCGCCAGCTTCATGTTGTTGGAGATGCGATCGCTCGGCACCTCGAAGCGTCGCTGCTCGTAGAGCCAGGCGATGGGTGCGCCGTTCGCGTCGACCATGGTCGAGACGGCCGGGACCGTGCCTTCCACCAGTTCGGCTGAGACGTTGTCGACGGCATCGGCGGCTCGGTTGGAGATGAACCCGAATCCACCGGCCAAGGGGAACAACAGCCCGGCGACTAGCACGGAGGCCAGCGCGCAGCTGCCGGCCAGCCTCGCGAGCGTTTGAGTGATCGGCACCAGCCCAGCCTAAAGGGTGGGGTGGCGGTGTTCACGGCTGTGCTGCTCGACAGGGGATGTCCGGTCGGTGCCAGGGGGGTTGCTCGGGCGTGTCAACAAAATGATCACATCGGCGTGTCGCGCCCGGCCACGCCGGTGAACAGCAGGACTGCCCGGTCGGATCCCTGATTTGAATGGACGGCCGTACCAAAAAATCGGGGAGCGGTCTTGCGTAACCGCCATACCTTTACCTAGATTGAGAACCCAGTGTGATAGAGCTAACACTCAAAGTGGAATGTGGTGCGGACCGCAGCGGTAGTTGGGTTGCTGTGATCCGCGCTCGCGATTCTGGAGCGCCGCACAACGGTGTTCGGACTGCAAAGGGGCACATCAAATGCACATCACAACCCCCATCGCTCGACTGGATGTAGAGCAGGCCGAGGCAAGGATCGCTTGGGTTGCCCAGGCGCGATGCAAGGAAGTGGACCCTGATCAGCTGTTCGTTCGTGGTGCGGCGCAGCGCAAGGCGGCGACGATCTGCCGCCATTGCCCCGTGTTGATGCAGTGTGGTGCCGATGCGCTGGACAACCGGGTGGAGTTCGGAGTGTGGGGCGGGATGACCGAGCGACAGCGACGCGCGTTGCTCAAGCAGCATCCCGATGTGACGTCGTGGGCCGACTTCTTCCAGGCCCAGCGCCAGCATCAGGTGGCGATCTAGCAGGCGAGACCGCAGCGTTATCACAAACGGCGCCGAGACCGCGGAGTTTGCGGAATCGGCGCCGTTGGCGGATGTTACGAGACTGTGAGCTATAGCCGATAAGTCTGAATCGAGCTCTGGATTCGGGCAGGTCGGCTCAGACCGCGGCGGGTTTGCCCGCCAACTGGTCGCCGACCGCACGCAAAGCCTCCAGGTCGGAGACCTCGAACGGCAGCGCGGTGACCGAAACGATCGGGACCCGCGGATGGGCGCCGGTGAAGCGATGCAGCAACCGCTGTTCCCGCTTCGCCGTCGCCACCCGCTCGGCGTGGATGCGCAGCACCGACGCGGCGAGCGGGTCCGTCTCCGCGAGCTGGTCGGCGGCGGTCAGCGCGTGATCGGCCGGCAGCCCCGACAGCGCGGGGTGCGTCCGGTTGAGCACGAGGCCGGCCAGCGGCATCTGCTCGGTGGACAGCCGGTCGACGAAGAACGACGCCTCGCGCAGCGCGTCGGGCTCGGGCGCGGCGACCACGAGGAAGTGCGTGCCCGGCTTGGACAGCATCGCGAAGGTGCGCTCGGCCCGGTCCTGGAAACCGCCGAACAGCGATTCCAGCGACTGCAGGAATGTCGAGGCGTCCTTGAGCATCTGGCCGCCGACGATCGTCGACACACCGCGCATCGCCAGGCTCATCGCCCCGGTGACGAACCGGCCGACGCCCCGGCCCGGCGCCATGATCAGCCGGATCATCTTGCCGTTGAGGAAGGTGCCGAGCCGCTTGGGCGCGTCCAGGAAGTCCAGCGCGTTGCGCGAGGGCGGAGTGTCGACCACGATCAGGTCCCACTCCTTGTGCCCGGCCAGCTGACCGAGCTTCTCCATCGCCATGTACTCCTGCGTGCCGCCGAAGGACGAGGCCACCGTCTGATAGATCGGGTTGGCGAAGATCTGCTCGGCCTTCTCGGCGCTGGTGTGCTCGAGCACCATGTCGTCGAAGGTGCGGCGCATGTTCAGCATCATCGCGTGCAGTTCACCGGGGACCTCGGGCCCCAGGTCGACGCGCTGCGGGGTGTTGTCCAGCTCGGCCACACCCAGCGACTGCGCGAGCCTGCGCGCCGGATCGATGGTGAGCACCACGACCTTGCGGCCCGCCTCCGCGGCCCGCAGCGCGATCGAGGCGGCGGTCGTGGTCTTGCCGACGCCGCCGGAACCGCAGCAGACGATCACGCGGGCCGTCGGATCGGCGATGATCCGGGAGACGTCCAGCGGGGGCGTGGTGGTCACTTGCTCGCTCATCGCACTCCCTGCGCCGATAGCTGTTCTGCCAGTTCGTAGAGTCCGCCCAGGTCCATGCCCTCGCCGAGGTCGGGCAGGTGCAGCTGGGGGACGTCCACGCGCGCCAGTTCGGCGGCGCTCTCGTCCTGGGCGGTCAGCATGACGGCGTGGTCGACGGTCTCGGTGAGCAAACCGGCGAAATCCTCGTCGGGCAGGGTGATTCCGGCCTTCGCCAGACTGGCGGCGATGTCGGTGGTGTCGAGCTCGCCGCGCACGGCCAGCTCACGATCGACGGCGGTGAGCCGGGATTCGGCCGCCCGGTTGACGATCACCGTCCCGATCCGCAAGTCGTTGGCCGCCAGCTCGGCGACCGCGTCGGCGGTCTCCTGCACCGGCAGCGCCTCGAGCAGGGTGACCAGGTGGATCATCGTCTGGTCCGAATGCAGCAGCTTGGACACGCCCTCGGCCTGCGAGGCGATCGGGCCGCCCTTGGCGATCTCGGCCATGGCCTGGGTGACATCGAGGAAGCTCGCGATCCGGCCGGTCGGCGGGGCGTCGACGACGATGTCGTCGTAGGCGGGCTTGCCGTTCTTGTCGGCGCGCACCGCGCATTCCTTGATCTTGCCGGTGAGGATCACATCGCGCAGACCGGGAGCGATGGTGGTGACGAACTCGATCGCGCCCATCCGCCGCATCGCCCGGCCGGCGAAGCCGAGGTTGTAGAACATGTCGAGGTATTCCAGGAACGCGTGCTCGATGTCGAGGGCGAGCGCGAACACCTCGCCGCCGCCGTCGGCGCTGGCGATCTGGGTCTCGGTAGGCGGCAGCGGCGGCCGGTCGAACAACTGCGCGATGGACTGACGGCTCTCCACCTCGACCAACAGCACTTTGCGTCCCCCTGCGGCCAGGGCGAGCGCGAGTGCGGCCGAAACGGTCGACTTGCCGGTGCCTCCCTTGCCGGTGACGTAGTGCAAGCGGGCGGTGGCCGCGCGCTGTGGCCATCCGGTCGACGGTTCGGGAACCGACGAAACCGGCTCTGCTGTTGGTGCTCCCACGTGGCCGAGCCTATAACCCGTTTCTCGGCCGTGGTCGGGGTGCGCCCTAAACTCACACCATGAGTGAAGTCACCCTGTGGGAGTACGCGACCGTGCCGCTGCTGACGCACGCGACCAAGCAGATCCTCGACCAGTGGGGCGCCGACGGCTGGGAGCTGGTCACGGTGCTGCCCGGACCGACCGGCGAGCAGCACGTCGCCTACCTGAAGCGGCAGAAGTAGCCGTGGCCACCGCGTGGAAGGACGCGCTCGATCGGCTCGGGGTCACCCTGCCGCCGGTCGCCGCTCCCGTCGCGGCCTACATCCCGGCCGTGCGCACCGGTTCGCTGGTCTACACCTCCGGCCAGCTGCCCTTCGTCGACGGTGAGCTGTCGTCGGTCGGCAAGGTCGGCGCGGACGTCGATGTGGAGCAGGCCAAGGAGGCCGCGCGGCTGTGCGCGCTGAACGCGCTGGCCGCGGTGCACGATCTGGTCGGGCTCGACCGGGTGGTGCGGATCGTGAAGGTCGTCGGGTTCGTCAACTCCGCACCGGGATTCACCGATCAGCCGATCGTCATCAACGGCGCCTCGGAGTTCCTCGGCGAGGTGTTCGGCGAGGCGGGCGTGCACGCGCGCTCCGCGGTGGGTGTCTCGGAGCTGCCGAAGAACACTCCCGTCGAGGTGGAATTGATCGTCGAGTTGGACCGAGCAGTCGGATAGGCAGCCGTCATGGCACTGGAACACCCCGCGTACGGCCAGGTCAGGGCGGTCACGCCGACGGCATCGGTGCTGCTGGCGGACAATCCGTCGCAGATGACGCTCGACGGGACCAACACCTGGCTGCTGCGCGCCCCCGGCAGCGACGACTACGTGGTCGTCGATCCGGGTCCGAAGGACAAGAAGCACACGGCCGCGATCGTCGCGGCCACTGGTGGCCGGGTCGCGCTGACCCTGATCACCCATCACCACCACGACCACACCGGCGGCATCGATCACCTGGTGAAAGCCACCGGGACGCCGGTGCGGTCGGTGGAGACCGAGCATCTGCGCGGCGAGGTGACCCCGCTCGTCGACGGCGAGCTGGTCGAGGCGGCCGGTGTGCGGATCTCGGTGCTCGCCACCCCGGGCCACACCGGCGACTCGGTGAGTTTCGTGCTCGACGACGCGATCATCACCGGTGACACGGTGCTCGGGCAGGGCACCACGGTGCTCGCCTCGTCCTCGGGCGCGCTGGCCGATTTCCTGCGGTCGCTGGAACTGCTGCGGCACCACGGCGCGGGCCGGGCACTGCTGCCCGCGCACGGTCCCGATCATCCCGACGCGGCTCCGGTGGTGCAGTACTACCTGAACCACCGGCGTGAGCGGCTCGATCAGATCCGGGCGGCCCTGGTCGAACTGGGCCAGGACGCGGGCGCTTTCGAGGTCGTCCGCAAGGTGTACGCCGACGTGGACAAACGACTGTGGCCCGCCGCGCGCAGCTCGGTGAAGGCACAGCTGGAATATCTGCGGGCCGAACGCGGGGCCTGAGCCCGGCCCGGGAGCCGACGTGCGCCGTTCGGCACGTCGGCCTGCGGCCTGTCCGGCGCACCCGCTGAAACGACGACGGCACGCCGGAACCACCCTGGTGCGGACGAGGCCCTCTTCCTGCGGAGCCGCACCGGTGGTCCCGGCGTGCCGAGACGTCGTCGAACTACTCGATCAGCGAGCGCGACGTGCGAGCCGCTCGGAGTCCGAGATCAGGACGCTCTTGCCCTCGAGTCGCAGCCAGCCGCGATGCGCGAAGTCGGCCAGGGCCTTGTTCACGGTTTCACGGGAGGCGCCGACCAGCTGGGCGATCTCTTCCTGGGTGAGGTCGTGGGTCACGCGCAGCGCGCCCGCTTCCTGGGTGCCGAAACGCTGAGCGAGCTGCAGCAACGCCTTGGCGACGCGACCGGGCACGTCGGTGAAGATCAGATCGGCGAGGTTGTTGTTGGTGCGGCGAAGACGTCGGGCCAACACGCGCAGCAGCTGCTCGGCGATCTCGGGACGCTGATCGATCCACGCCTTGAGCGCGTCACGGTCCATCGTCACCGCGCGGACCTCGGTGACCGTGGTGGCGGTCGAGGTACGCGGGCCCGGGTCGAAGATCGACAGTTCACCGAACATGTCGGACGGACCCATGATGGTCAGCAGGTTTTCCCGGCCGTCGGGGGACCGACGACCGATCTTCACCTTGCCCGAGGTGATGATGTACAGCCGATCGCCGGGTTCGCCCTCGTTGAAGATGACGTGGCCGCGCGGAAAATCTACGGGCTGCAGCTGCTTGGCGAGCGCGGCCACCGCGGTGGGCTCGACGCCTTGGAAGATGCCTGCTCTGGCGAGGGCCTCGTCCACGAATGTGCTCCTTATGGGATATGGCTTGCGAACCTGGTCGAGCGAATCGACCAACAGCGCAGTCTACGCGGCCTCGCGGCAGCACAGTGACAGACACCACGTAAAGAGTGGATTGCGCACTGTGCGCGGAGTGTGAACGGGGGGTTGTGCCCGCGGCGGAGCGACGATCAGCTGGCCCGAGCGACGTCCATTTCGGCGGTCCGTGAGCGGCGCTTGCGCATCCGCGCGACCGCGGCGGGGAGGCCGAGCTTCGTCAGCTCTTTCACTTCGGCGTTGCTGGCGTTGTCCAGGTACTGCTGAACCTCTTCGTCGGGTTCGAGAAGCTTTCGGAGCCGATTCTCGACCCGCTCCATCCCCAGCGCGAACAGCATCAACAGCACTGGGAAGAGCACCACAGCGAGTCCTTGCATGACAGGCAGTAAACACGGTCCAGGTCTCAGATGGAACACAGGCGGCAAACTGACCGCCCAATGTTGTCGTAGCGGTTACGTATGGTGGACAGGTGCCCGTTTCCCCCTCCACCGCGCCCGCCGGCGACGCCGAAACGGCTGCGGCGCCCACCGGCATCTCCGCGGCGCGTAAGCGCAAGAACCGTGCGATAGCTGCGGAAACGCGGATCGGACTCGTCCGCCGGGCACGTCGGATGAACCGCACCCTCGGTGCGGCCTTTCCCGACGCGCACTGCGAGCTGGATTTCACCACGCCGCTGGAGCTGGCCGTCGCGACGATCCTGTCGGCCCAGTGCACCGACGTCCGCGTGAACCTCACCACTCCCGCGCTGTTCGCGAAGTACCGCAGCGCGCGCGACTACGCCGGGGCCAACCGGGCCGAGCTGGAGGAATACATCCGGCCGACGGGCTTCTACCGGAACAAGACCAGTTCGCTGATCGGGCTCGGGCAGGCGCTGGTCAGCGAATTCGACGGTGAATTGCCTCACACCCTGCCGGAACTGGTGAAGCTGCCGGGCATCGGACGCAAGACTGCGAACGTCATCCTCGGCAATGCCTTCGATGTGCCCGGAATCACCGTCGACACCCACTTCGGCAGGCTGGTGCGGCGCTGGAAGTGGACCGAGGACGAGGATCCGGTCAAGGTCGAACACGCGGTCGGCGAGCTGATCGAGCGCAAGGAGTGGACGATGCTCTCGCATCGGGTGATCTTTCACGGTCGCCGGGTGTGTCATGCGCGTAAGCCCGCTTGCGGCGCCTGTGTCCTCGCCAACGACTGCCCGTCGTTCGGGATCGGGCCGACCGATCCGGTGGCGGCGGCCGAACTGGTCAAGGGTCCTGAGCGCGAACATCTGCTCGATATGGTCGGCCTGTGAGTGATCCCGCCGAACCGTCGCCGGTGCGGCGGCCCGCCTTCCGCTGGGCGCTGGCCGCGCTGATCCTGGTCGTCGCCGCGGCGGTGGCGCTGTGGCCGCGCGGTGGTTCCGAGGACGCCGGCCCGTCGGCGTCGCAGGTCGAGCAGCCAGCGACGGCGTCGGCCGAGCAGCGGGCGGCGGCGGGCCTGGCCCCGTGTCCGGCGCCGGCGCAGGCGCCCGGATCGGGTCCGCTGGCCGGGATCTCCCTGCACTGTCTCGCCGACGGCGGGCCCGTCGACCTCGCCGCCGCGCTCGGCGGCAAGCCCGCGCTGCTCAATCTGTGGGCCTACTGGTGCGGTCCGTGCGCCGTCGAGCTGCCCCACCTGCAGGAATTCGCGCAGCGCGCGGGCTCGCAGCTCACCGTGCTGACCGTGCACAGCGACCCCGACGAGGTGAAGGCGCTGTCGCGACTCGACGGATTGGGCGTCACGCTGCCCGGTGTCGAGGACCCGCGGGCGAGCGTGCGCACCGCCGTCGGCGCGCCCGCGGTACTCCCGGTGTCGGTGCTCGTGCGTGCGGACGGCACGATTGCCAGTGTCGAGGTCCGCACGTTCGCCGATGTCGCCGACATCGCCGATACGGTGGCCGAGGAGCTCGGCGTTCGGATCGCGGTATGACGAAGGACGTTGTGATGAACGGTGTACTACGGCTGGACGAGTCCGGTCTTCCGTCCTGGCTGACCGCCGCGATCCGGCACGGCGGGCCCGACGCCGACGACACCCTCGCCGTCTCCCGCGCCCTGCGCCGGGCCATGTCGATCACCGGCAAGCCGCGTCAGGCCGCCGTGCTCGTCCTCTTCGGCGGTTCGCCCGACGCCGATCCCGCCGCGCCGGGCGGCTTGCCCGCCGATGCCGACGTGCTGCTCACCCAGCGCGCGTCGACCATGCGCCAGCACCGCGGTCAGATCGCCTTCCCCGGCGGCGCCGAGGACCCCGGCGACGACGGCCCGGTCGGCACCGCGCTGCGCGAGGCCGCCGAGGAGACCGGCCTGGACCCCGCGGGCGTGCAGCCATTCGCCATGCTGCCGAAATTGTTCGTTCCGCCGTCGAAATTCGACGTGACTCCGGTCCTCGGCTACTGGCGAGCACCCAGCGCGGTCGGCGTCGTCGATCCGGCGGAAACCGAGCGTGTCGTCCGTATTCCGCTGACCGAATTGCTCGATCCGGCACACAGATTCATGGTGCGTGGCAGTCTCGGCTACCAGAGTCCCGCTTTCCAGGTCGACGGCATGCTGGTCTGGGGACTCACCGGCGGTATCCTCGCCGGAATCATCAAAACGGCTGGGTGGGAACGAGACTGGGATCGGGGCGACGTGCGTGACTTGGAGAGCTCGCTGGCTGCGGTCGGAATGACCCTGTGAGCGAGCGCAGCGAGCGGCCTAGCGGGGCAGCCGCCACGGCGGTCATGCTGGAGCCGAGCGTCAGTGAGGCGGAAGTATGAGCGCCTCGGTATGGCTCGATATCGCGGTCGTGCTGATCGCACTGGTGGCGGCGTCGACCGGCTGGCGGCAGGGCGCGGTGGCGTCGGCGCTGGCCTTCTTCGGCGTCGCGCTGGGTGCGGTCGCCGGCATTCTGATCGCGCCGCACATCCTCAAACACCTCAGCGAGGGGCGCAGCCGGGTCCTCGGCGGCATCCTGCTGATCGTGCTGCTGGTGATCGTCGGCGAGGTCGCGGGCATGGTGCTCGGCCGCGCGGCGCGCAGCAGCATGCGTCATCCCGTGGCGCGCAGTGTGGACAGCGTCATCGGCGCGGTGCTACAGGCGGCGACCGTGCTGGTCGCGGCATGGTTGCTGGCCCTGCCGCTGGCCACGGCCTCGCAACCCGGCGTCGCCGCCGCGATCAACGGATCGCGGGTGCTCGCCGACGTCAACGAGGTCGCGCCGAGCTGGTTGCGCAAGCTGCCCAACGAATTCTCGCGGCTGCTCAACACCTCCGGGCTGCCGGACGTCATCGGACCGTTCGGCCGGGCACCGATCGCCGCGGTCGAACCGCCGGACGCGAGTGTGCTCGCCAGCCCGGTCGCGGCCTCGCTACAGCAGAGCGTGCTGCGCATTCGCGGTGTCGCGCCCAGCTGCCAGCGGGCGCTGGAGGGCTCCGGCTTCGTCGTCGCGCCGGAACGGGTGATGACCAACGCGCACGTCGTCGCGGGCACCACCAGCGTGTCGGTCGATACCGCGCGTGGGCCGATGGAGGCCAGCGTGGTGCTGTTCGACCCGTCCAAGGACATCGCGGTCCTCGACGTGCCCGGACTGACCGCGCCGGTCGTGCCGCAGGCGCCGCAGGCGGCGAGCTCGGGGGAGAGCGCGATCGTGCTCGGCTACCCGGGCGGCGGCCCGTACACGGCCAGCGCCGCTCGTGTTCGCGAGACCCTCGACCTCACCGGCCCGACGATCCACCGCGACGGCACCGTCGAGCGCGAGGTGTACACGGTGCGCGGCCAGGTCCGGGCCGGTAACTCGGGCGGACCGCTGGTCGACACCGAGGGCCAGGTGCTCGGCGTGGTCTTCGGTGCCGCCGTCACCGACGACGACACCGGCTACGTGCTGACCCTGCACGAGATCGCCCCGGAACTGGCGGCCGCGCAGACCAGCGGCGCTCCGGTTCCCACCGGGGCCTGCGTCCTGAGCTGAGACGAATCGTCCCGGGTGGCACCAGCCGCCCGGGACGAACTCGTTCAGGGGGAGACCAAGCCGTCCTTGGGCGACCCGTTGACGCCGTTCTGTTCGCGCCAGCGGGTGGTCAGTACCTCGTTGACCTTGCCGGGGTTCTCCTGGTGCGCGTAGTGCCCGGCTCGGGGAATCGACACCAGCGTCCGATCCGGCGACAGGCGCGCCCCCCGGTGGAACGTGGTGGGCAGCAGATACGGATCGTGTTCGCCGCGCAGCCCGAGCACCGGAATGCCGATCGGCGTGCGCATGGTGGCCATGAACCGCTTGCCGTCGGGGCGCCACTGGCTGCGGAAGGCCCACCGCTGGTACTCCAGCGCGCTGTGCGCGGCGCCGGGAATCCGGATGGCGGTGCGCATCCGGGCCGCGGTCTCGGCGAATTCTGCCGTCCGTGACCAGGTTTCGCCGACCCGCTCACGCAGCAGCCGCTCGACCTCGGCGCCGTCGCGGCGGGTGAGCAGGTGTTCCGGGTAGCGCGGCAGCTGGTAGCGCAGGAAGTCCGGCAGCCAGGTGGCGCGCTGGGCCCGATCGCGCAGTACCGCGCTCTTCAACGCCGCCGGGTGCGGCGAGCTCACCAGCGCGATCGTGCGGACCAGCCGGGGATGCAGCACGGCGGTGGCCCAGCAGACCAGGCCGCCCTCGGCGTGCCCGACGAGCGTGGCCTCGGTGTGGCCGAGCGCCCGGATCAGGCCGGCGATGTCACCGGCGAGGGTCCAGCCGTCATAGCCGCGTGGTGGCTTGTCGGTGTCGCCGTACCCGCGCAGGTCGACGGCGACGGTCCGGTACCCGTGCTGGGTGAGCCCGGTCAGCTGGTGCCGCCACGACCACCAGAAGTCGGCGAAGCCGTGCAGCAGCAGCACCAGCGGGGCATCGGCACGGTCCGTTCCGTCGGCCTCGACGACGTGGAAACGGATCCCGTTGGCGTGCACGTCCCGGTGGGTCCACGGTCCGTCGTAACGGACGCTGGACGGATCCGGGAATGAGTTGGACGACACGCCGATCGAGCCTAGTAGGCGGGTCCGGCCGTCGCGACCGGGCCCGCCCGGCGCGTCATCGACGGGTCGACTTCTCCAGCGCGGGAGCGTGCTCACTGTGGGTGAGCGCCGCGGGCAGGACCTCGGCGGTCTGCTTGAGCGAATTGATCGTCTTCTCCGGCGCCCGCAGTTTGCGGACCTTCAGCCAGCCGAGCAGGGCGAGCAGCGCGGTGGCCGCCACCATCAGCACGAACACGATCAGGAACGCGGCCCAGCGGTACAGCCACACGTCCAGCAGTTCGGCGAGGAAGAAGAAAAAGAAGAACGAGCTGAACAGCAGCACGGTCAACGCGAGGATGAAGAACACGCTGCCGGTGAGTCCCTTGCGGACCTCGGCGGTGACCTCGGCCTTGGCCAGCGCGACCTCGGCGCGGACCAGGGTGGACATCTGCTCGGTCGCATCGCGGACGAGGCTGCCGATACTCGCCGATCCGGGCGGGTTGGCGTCGGTCAACGGGATGGAAGTGACCGTGCGACCGTCATTTCCGCCTTGGGTGTAACTCACTTCGTCGACCCTTCTCCCTGTCCTGGCACTACTAGGCCTCACTGTCCGGTTGTAGCTCGTCCGCGTCGCGGCGCGCCTGGTGCACACGTCCTCGGCGCAACAGTAGCGCCGATCCGAGCAGCGATGCTGCCATGGAGGTCACCAGGACGGCGGCCTTCGCCAGATCGATGGCGTCGTCACCGACATCGGCCAGCGCGAGTTCCGCCACCAGCAGGCTAACGGTGAACCCGATCGCGCCGAGTACCGACAGGGCGAACATGTCGCGATACTCCAGCCCCGCCGGTCGTTTCGCCACGCCGAAACGGATCGCGAGCCAGCTGATCCCGAAGATGCCGATCGTCTTGCCGAGCAGCAGTCCGAGGATGATCGCCAGCGACAACCGGTCGGTGAACAGCGAGCCGAACACCGCCGCGTCCAGCGGCACGCCGGAGGCGAACAACGCGAACAGCGGCACACAGAATCCCGCCGAGATCGGCTGCACGACATGCTCGAGATGGGTGGCGGGCGCGATCTTCTCGCCCGGGTCCTTACGCACTCTGGTGAGCAGTCCGAGCGCGACGCCGGCCAGCGTCGGGTGGATGCCCGCCTCGTGCAGCGCGTACCAGCAGACCAGCGCGACGGGAAGATAGAACAGCGGCGTGTGCAGCCGCTGCCGCTGCGCCAGCGCCCAGGCGGCGCAGCAGGCCAGCGCGACACCGAGCCACAGCATCGACAGCGACGCGGTGAACAGCACCGCGATGAGGATGATCGCGAGCAGATCGTCGACCACGGCCAGGCTCAGCAGGAACACCCGCGCGCTGGCGGGGATGCGTGAGCCGGTCATGGCGAGGACCGCGAGCGCGAAGGCGATGTCGGTGGCGACCGGGATCGCCCAGCCGTTGTCCATGCCGGGCACACCGTGGCCGATGGTGATCGCGATCAGCGCCGGGGTGATGACGCCGCCGACGGCGGCGATGATCGGCAGCGCGGCCCGCTTCGGATCGGCCAGCTCGCCGACGACGAACTCGCGTTTGAGCTCCAGCCCGGCGACGAAGAAGAAGATCGCGAGCAGCCCGTCCTTGGTCCAGTCGGCCAGGGTGAGGTCCAGGTGCAGGGCGGAGATGCTGAGCCGGGTGTCGACCATCGTCTGATAGCTCGCGCCCCAGGGCGAGTTCACCCAGATCAGGGCGATGGCGGCGGCGACGAGCAGCAGCGCGCCACCGACGGTTTCGGTGCGTAGATAGCGGGTGAGCTCGGAGCGAACACGGGTGATCACGGTGGGCCTTTCGGCGGGGTGGACGGCGCTGCGGGCGCTCATCCCATCCGGCGGCGCCTGGAGATTCACGACCGCATGCCGACCAGTCTTCCCGGCACACCTGAACGAGATTCTAACGGATACGGCCGGTGACATCGGAGGTCACCGGCCGTATCCTGCGCCTTCGCGGCGCGTCCCGCCTCAGTTGCCGCCGGCGCGAATCGCCTCGAAGACGCCGGGGTCGACCAGGGTCGAGGTGTCGCCGAGTTCGCGGCCCTCGGCCACATCGCGCAGCAGTCGGCGCATGATCTTGCCGCTGCGGGTCTTGGGCAGCTCGGGCACGATGTGGATCTCGCGCGGCTTGGCGATCGGGCTGATCTCCTTGGACACCTCGGCCTTCAGCTCGTCGACCAGGCCGTCACCGGCGCGGCCCGCCGCGTCGCCGGTGAGGATGACGAAGGCGACGATGCCCTGCCCGGTGGTCGCGTCGCTGGCGCCGACGACGGCGGCCTCGGCCACGGCCGGGTGCCCGACGAGCGCGGACTCGACCTCGGCGGTGGAGATGCGGTGCCCGGAGACGTTCATGACGTCGTCGACCCGGCCGAGCACCCACAGGTCGCCGTCGGCGTCGAGCTTGGCGCCGTCACCGGCGAAGTACCAGCCCTGCTCGGCGTAGCGCTCCCAGTAGGTGGCCTTGTACCGCTCCATGTCGCCCCAGATGCCGCGCAGCATCGACGGCCACGGCTTGTCCAGCACCAGGTAGCCGTTGGCCTCGGTCTCGCCGAGCTGCACCGGCTTGCCCTCCTCGTCGACGACCGTCGCCGAGATGCCGGGCAGTGCGCGCATGGCCGCGCCGGGCTTGGCCGCGGTGACGCCGGGCAGTGGCGAGATCATGATGGCGCCGGTTTCGGTTTGCCACCAGGTGTCGACGATCGGGGTCTTGTTGGCGCCGAGGACGTCTCGGTACCAGCGCCAGGCTTCGGGGTTGATGGGTTCGCCGACGGAGCCGAGCAGGCGCAGGGTGGTGAGGTTGTGGGCGTCGGGGATCTCGCGTCCCCATTTCATGAAGGTGCGGATCAGGGTGGGGGCGGTGTAGTAGATGGTGACGCCGTATTTTTCGATGATCTCGAAGTGGCGGTGTTCGTTGGGGGAGTTGGGGGTGCCTTCGTAGATGACTTGGGTGGCGCGGTTGGCGAGGGGTCCGTAGACGATGTAGCTGTGGCCGGTGACCCAGCCGATGTCGGCGGTGCACCAGTAGATGTCGGTGCCGGGTTTGTGGTCGAAGACGTTGTGGTGGGTGTAGGCGGCTTGGGTGAGGTAGCCGCCGGTGGTGTGCAGGATGCCTTTGGGTTTTCCGGTGGTGCCGGAGGTGTAGAGGATGAACAGGGGGTGTTCGGCGGGGAAGGGCTGGGCTTCGTGGGAAGGCGAAGCGGTCCCGACGGTTTCGTGCCACCACAGGTCGCGTTCATCGGTCCACGGCACCTCGGTACCGACCCGGCGCACGACGAGCACGTGCTCGACCGAGGACGGCACATCGCCCTTGGCGGCGAGCGCCTCGTCGACGGCCCCCTTGAGTGGCGCGGGCTTGCCGCGTCGCCACTGACCGTCGGTGGTGATGATCAGCCGGGCCTCGGCGTCGTCGACGCGCTGGCGCAGCGCCGTCGGCGAGAAGCCGGCGAACACCACCGAGTGGGTGAGACCCAGCCGCGCGCAGGCCAGCATCGACACGATCGCCTCGGGCACCATCGGCATGTAGATCGCGACGCGATCGCCCGCCTCGAGGCCGAGTTCGGTGAGGTAATTGGCGGCGCGAGAGACTTCCTCGAGCAGTTCGCGGTAGGTGATGTCGCGGGAGTCGCCCGGTTCGCCTTCCCAGTGGATGGCGACCTGGTCGCCGTGTCCGTCGATGACGTGGCGGTCGACGCAGTTGTAGGCGACGTTGAGCTCGCCGTCGGCGAACCAGCGCGCGACCGGGGCGTCGCTCCAGTCGAGCACCTGGGTGAACGGCGTGTGCCAGTGCAGCCGGTTGGCCTGCTCGGCCCAGAAGCCGTCACGGTCGGTCTCGCCGCGCTCGTAGAGGTCGGCGCCCGCGTTGGCGGAGGCGGCGAACTCCGCGCTCGGCGGATACGAGTCCTGGTGTCCTGCAGCGGTTTCGGTCATGTCGAATCAGCCTCACATGCCTGGTGCGGTCGGGTCGGTCGGGCGGGGCTCACCCCTGCTCCCTCGAGCGTAGTCAACCCGGTCGCGCTCTCGTCGGCGTTGTGTCGGCAAGGTTTCGGCACGGTCAATCGGCGCCGGTTCATCCGATGACTTCGCGGACAGACCGGCCGGTCGCGGGCTATCGTTTTAAATCAACCGTTCAGCTGATGGTTCCGAGAATTGTTCATATTTTTCTGCCGAACATGAGGGGTTCGGCATTTTTTCCTGCGTTTCCGTCGAGTAACCGTACTGATACATGTGAAGCGAAAAAGGCTCGGTTCACTGAAAAACCGGGCCGAAGTGGCTAACCTCCGAGCGTTATGCCACGGGAATCGAACCGGGAGAGAGCGTTGAGATTCATCAGAGCGACCGCGCTGATCGCAGCGGGCCTGGCGGCCACAAGCCTCGGCCTGACCGCGTGCTCGTCCGACGACAGTGCTGACGCGAGCATTGTCACCACCAACGCGGGGGAACCGCAGAATCCGTTGGTGCCGACCAACACCAACGAGAACATGGGTGGTCGCGTCGTCGACCGTTTGTTCGCCGGGCTGAAGTACTACGACGCCACCGGTGAGGCGCACGACGAGATGGCGGAGAAGATCGAGACCGCCGATCGCAAGTCGTACCGGATCACCATCAAGCCGAACTGGAAGTTCACCGATGGCACGACGGTGACCGCCAAGTCCTTCGTGGACGCGTGGAACTACGGCGCGCTCGCCTCCAACGCTCAGCTGCAGAGTTACGTGTTCACCCCCATTGTCGGATTCGACGAGGTAAATGCCGAACAGCCCAAGGCGCAGACGATGTCGGGTCTGAAGGTGGTCGACGACCGCACCTTCACCGTGGAGCTGAAATCCCCCTCGATCGATTTCGAGAGCGCCCTCGGCTACGCCCCGTTCTATCCGCTGCCCGATGCCGCCTTCAAGGACATGAAGGCCTTCGGCGAGAACCCGATCGGCAACGGTCCCTACGCCTTCGGCTCCTGGGAACACAACGTCAAGATCGACCTGAAGCCCAACCCGGATTACCCCGGCGGCCGCCCGGCCAAGAACAAGGGCCTGCGGTTCGTCATGTACCAGTCCTTCGACACCGCCTACGCCGATCTGCAGGCGGGCAATCTCGACACTCTCGACACCATTCCCGACAGTGCGCTGACCTCGTACAAGAGCGATCTCGGCGACCGCGCGATCACCAAGCCGACCGCGCAGAACCAGCACATCGGCATCCAGACCACCGTGCCGCATTTCGGTGGTGAGGAAGGCGTGCTGCGCCGCAAGGCGATCTCGATGGCGATCAACCGCCCGCAGATCATCGACAAGATCTTCAACGGATTGCGCATTCCCGCCCGCGATTTCACCGCCTCGACGCTGCCCGGCTTCGACGGCAACCTGCCCGGCTCGGAGGTGTTCGACTACAACCCCGATCAGGCCAAGAAGCTGTGGGCGCAGGCCGACGCGATCTCGCCGTGGTCGGGCAAGTACACGATCACCTACAACTCCGACGGCGGCCACCAGGCCTGGATCGAGGCCGTGGCCAACAGCGTGAAGAACACCCTCGGGATCGACGCGGTCGCCAACCCGGTGCCCACGTTCAAGAACGTGCGTGACGCGGTGAACGCCAAGACCATCGGCACTGCCTTCCGCTACGGCTGGCAGGGCGACTACCCGACGATGATGCAGTTCCTGTCCTCGCAGTACTACAGCTACTCCGACACCAATAACGTCGACTACAACAACCCGGAGGTCGACCGCCTCTTCGACGCCGCCATGGCCGCGCCGACCCAGCAGGAGTCCTACAAGCTGATCGCCCAGGCGCAGACGATCATGATCAAGGACATGGCCGACATCCCGGTGTTCGACTATGTCGCCGCCGCGGGCCGATCCGACCGGGTCACCAAGGCCGAACTGGCCTGGAACGGTCTGTTCGACTTCGAGAACATCGAGAAGTAACCACTCGGTACTGGGCCGGGCCACCTCCGTGGCTCGGCCCCAGTCGTTTTCGGAGGAATGATGGCTTGGTACATAGTTCGGCGCCTGCTCCAGATGATCCCGGTCTTCCTCGGCGCGACGCTGCTGATCTACGCGATGGTGTTCCTGATCCCCGGCGACCCGATCAAGGCGCTGGCCGGGGAGAAACCGCTGACCCCGGCGGCCGAGGCGGCATTGCGCGCCCGGTATCACCTCGATCAGCCGTTCATCGTGCAGTATCTGCACTATCTGAAGGGGATTCTCACCCTCGATTTCGGCACCTCGTTCTCGGGGAGGCCGGTGCGCGAGGAACTCGAGCGCGCCTTCCCGATCACGATCCGGCTCGCGTTTCTCGCGGTGCTCATCGAGGGCTTCTTCGGCATCGTGTTCGGCCTGATCGCGGGCCTGCGCAAGGGCAAGCTCTTCGATTCGGCGATGCTGATCGCCAGCCTGGTGATCATCGCCCTGCCGGTGTTCGTCGTCGGTTATCTGGCGCAGTTCTTCCTCGGCGTCAAATGGGGGATCGCGCCGGTCACCGTCACCGGGAACGCGAGCCTGGGGGAATTGCTCGTTCCGGCGTTCGTGCTCGGGTCGCTGTCGTTCGCCTACGTGCTGCGGCTGACGCGTAACTCGGTGGCGGAGAACAAATCCGCCGACTACGTGCGCACCGCGACGGCGAAGGGGCTCGGCCGCAGGCGCGTGGTGACCGTGCACATCCTGCGGAATTCGATGATCCCGGTGGTGACCTTTCTCGGCGCCGATTTCGGTGCGCTGATGGCGGGCGCCATCGTCACCGAGGGCATCTTCAACATTCCCGGCGTCGGCGGCACCATCTACCAGGCGATCACCCGCGGCGAGCCGCCCACGGTGGTGTCGTTCGTGACGGTGCTCGTCGTGGTGTTCCTGGTGACCAACCTGATCATCGACCTGCTCTACGCCGCGCTCGACCCGAGGATCCGTTATGCATGAGAGCCAACAGCATTTCGTGGCCCCCGCCGACGAGGTGGAGGTGCTGGCCACCGATCGGGTGGTCGAGGCGGGCACGCCGACCAGCATCTGGGGCGACGCGTGGCGGCGGTTGCGCCGCAATCCGGTGTTCCTGGTCGCGGTCGTGCTGATCGTGCTGGTGCTGCTGGTCGTGGTGTGGCCGTCGCTGTTCACCAGCCAGGATCCGAAGCTGTGCCTGGGCGAGTTCGGCATGGACGGCCCCCGCCCCGGCCACCCGTTCGGTTTCGACAAGCAGGGCTGCGATGTCTACGCGCGCACCATCTACGGCGCGCGGGCCTCGGTCAGCGTCGGTGTCGGAGCGGCCATGCTGTTCCTGCTGGTCGGCGGGGTCCTCGGCGCGCTGTCGGGGTTCTACGGTGGCTTCCTCGACACCGTGGTCTCGCGGATCGCCGAGATCTTCTACGCCATCCCGATGGTGCTGGCGGCGATCGTGCTGTTGCAGCTGCTGCGGCCGACGACGGTGCTGACGGTGATCCTGATCCTCGTCGCCTTCACCTGGCCGCAGGCGGCGCGCATCGCTCGCGGCGCGGTGATCGAGGCCAAGAACAGCGAATACGTCACCGCGGCCAAGGCACTGGGAGTGTCGCGGCTGGGGACGCTGGTGCGGCATGTGCTGCCCAACGCGGCCGGTCCGCTGATCGTGGTCGCCACGCTGTGGCTCGGCGTCTTCATCGTCACCGAGGCGACCCTGTCGTTCCTCGGCGTCGGCCTGCCGCCCGACATCGTGGCCTGGGGCGCCGACATCGCCCGCGCGAAGTACGAGATCCGTACCTCGCCGATCCTGTTCTACCCGGCGGCCGCGCTGGCCATCACGGTGCTGAGCTTCATCCTGCTCGGCGACGCGGTGCGCGACGCGCTCGATCCGAAGGAGCGCACCCGATGAGTGACGCCACCCCGCTGCTCGAGATCCGCGACCTCGACGTGTGTTTCACCACCGACGGCACGCCGGTGCCCGCCGTGCGCGGGGTGAATCTCACTGTCTTCCCCGGTCAGACCGTCGCCATCGTCGGTGAGTCGGGGTCGGGCAAGTCGACGACCGCGCACGCGATCATCGACCTGCTGCCCGGCACCGGCAAGGTCACCGGCGGGCAGATCCTGTTCGACGGCACCGACCTGACCACGGCGTCGGAGAAGGAGATCGTCGCGATCCGCGGCAACGGCATCGGCCTGGTCCCGCAGGACCCGATGTCGAACCTGAACCCGGTGTGGAAGATCGGCTTCCAGATCCGGGAGACCCTGGCGGCCAATGGCATCGCCACCGGTGACGCGGCCCGCCGACGCGCGGTCGAGCTGCTCGCCGAGGCGGGCATGTCGGATGCCGAGCGGCGGGTGAACCAGTATCCGCACGAGTTCTCCGGCGGTATGCGCCAGCGCGCGCTCATCGCGATCGGGCTGTCCTGCCGGCCGAAGCTGCTCATCGCCGACGAGCCGACCTCGGCGCTGGACGTCACCGTGCAGCGGCAGATCCTCGGCCATCTCGAACAGCTCACCACCGAGCTGGGGACCGCGGTGCTGCTGATCACCCACGACCTCGGCCTGGCCGCCGAACGGGCCGAACACCTGGTGGTGATGTATCGCGGCCGGGTCGTGGAATCCGGACCGGCGCTGCAGATCCTGCGCGATCCACAGCACGCCTACACCAAGAAGCTGGTCAGTTCGGCGCCGTCGCTGGCGGCGCAGCGGATGTCGTCCTCGCGGCAGCGGGCCGCCGTGCGCGCGCAGGCCGTGGAGGTGGCCGAGGCGGGCGACAACGTCGGCGACACCGTGCTCGAGGTGCGGAACCTGACCAAGGCGTTCAAGATTCGCGGCAAGCGGCCGTGGCAGTCCACGGACTTCGTGGCCGTCGACGACGTGAGCTTCTCCGTCGACCGGGGGACGACCACCGCGATCGTCGGCGAGTCCGGCTCCGGCAAGTCGACCATCGCCCAGCTGGTGCTCGGCCTGCTCGAACCGACCGCGGGCAGCGTGGTCTTCGACGGCAAGGACGTGGCCGCGCTGGACACCAAGGGCGCGTTCGCCTTCCGCCGCCGCGTGCAGCCGATCTTCCAGAACCCCTACGGCTCGCTCGACCCGATGTACTCGATCTTCCGCACCATCGAGGAGCCGCTGCGGGTGCACAAGATCGGTACCCCGGCCGAACGGGAGAAGGCGGTGCGGGACCTGCTCGACAAGGTGTCGCTGCCGTCGTCGGTGCTGCGCCGCTATCCGAACGAGCTCTCGGGCGGGCAGCGTCAGCGGGTCGCGATCGCGCGGGCGCTGGCGCTCTCGCCCGAGCTGGTGGTCTGCGACGAGGCGGTCTCGGCGCTCGATGTCCTGGTGCAGGCACAGATCCTCACCCTGCTCAACGATCTGCAGGCCGAGCTGGGCCTGACGTATCTGTTCATCACCCACGACCTGGCGGTGGTCCGGCAGATCGCCGACAACGTGCTCGTCATGCGGGCGGGCAAGGTCGTCGAGACCGCGACCACCGACGAGGTGTTCGCGGCGCCCGCGCAGGACTACACGCGGGCGCTGCTGGAGGCGATTCCGGGACGGGAGCTGCTCACGGGGTGAGGTTCGGCGGGCGTTCCCGGTCCGGCTCCAGCCGGGCGAAACGCCGCGTCCGGGCAGTTCACCGGCGTACCGTGAGCGGGGTCCGAGGTGGTGCGGTGTGGATCGCAGGGGTAGGAGACGCCGATGGATCGCATTCAGGCCGAACGGCAGGCCGAGCTGGAATCGCGCAGGCGCCGGGCGCTGACCCCGGCTGCCAAGCGGTTGGCCGAGGAACTGTGGCCGGACCGCACCTGGCCCGGGGTGCGCGGACTGCACGTGGTCGTCGGCGGCGCGGTGGTCGGCCGGTAGCCTCGTATGCCGTGACTGATCCGCTGCAGCCCCTGGTCGACCTGCCCGGCGTGCGTGAGGCCGCCGACAAGGCCCGCGACGCGCTCGCCGCGGTGCATCGGCACAAGTCGAACCGCCGTGGCTGGGCGACGACCGCCGCCGAGGCGGCTGTGCGCGCCGCGCGGTCCTCGGCCGCCATCGAGGGCGCGAGCACCGACCTGCCCGCCGACGGGAAGGTCGGTGATCCGGTGCTGGCCGGCGCGCTGCGCGTCGGCCAGGCACTCGACGGTGACGCGCTGACGAACCTGGTCGGCACCTGGCAGCGCGCGCCGCTGCAGGCGCTGGCCCGGCTGCATCTGCTCGCCGCCGCCGACCTGGTCGCCGACGAGCAGGAGCTCGGCAGGCCGCGCGCGACGCCCGGCGTCGCCGAGCGGCTGGACATGCTGGTGCAGACCGTCCAGGCGAGCAAGGCGCCCGCGCCGGTGATCGCGGCGGTCGTGCACGGTGAGCTGCTGTCGCTGCGACCCTTCGGCACCGCCGACGGTGTCGTCGCGCGGGCGGCGTCGCGCCTGGTGACGGTGTCGAGCGGGCTCGACCCGCGTAGCCTAGGCGTACCGGAGGTGTTCTGGCTGCGACGTCGCCAGGCCTACCTGGACGCGGCGGCCGGGTTCGGCATGGGCACGCCGGAGGGGGTCGGCGGCTGGGTGCTGTTCTGCGCGGGCGCGCTCGAAGACGGTGCCAGGGAGGCGAACTCGATCGCCGACGCGGCCGCGGGCTGAGGCTTCCCCACACATCGAAACGGGCGGCGTGCCGATTACTCGGCCTCACCGCCCGCTAGCACGGAACACCCGGTTACCAAGCGTGCTCGGTGGGTTGTGTTCGGTGGCCTCGGCGATCATCCGAACCCCGCCGGTTCATCCCCGCAACCTGTGCGAGGCGTTCGCCGACGACTGCCCGAATTTCGCAGGCCCACAACTCTTCTGCCCTTGTCGCGGCGCGCTCCGCGTGGGTGCCTGGCGTCCGTGCTGGGAAGGGTGGGATGGGAGGCGAAACCTTCTCTTCCGGCTCCGTCTTGGCCTTCCGTCCTTCCGTGACTCCATTCTTACACTGTGATGGCACTCACAGCAAGCGTATCGATGGCATCACCGGATAAGACTATTTTCGGCGTGTCGGCGGGCGATTCATGCTGGGGATTCGCAGGTCAGCGACGTTTCCGCAGCAGTCGATAGCTGATCGCGCCGGCGACGATCGCGCTCAATCCGACGGCCGCGGTGGCGGCCACGGTGGTGGTCGACGGCGCCTGGAAGCGCGACCACAGCGACACCGGATTGGAGAAGGTGAGCACCGGCCAGCCCCGGGCGACGGCCTCCTTGCGCAGCGCGCGGTCGGGGTTGACCGCCGTCGGGTGACCGACCGCGCTCAGCATCGGCAGATCGGTCACCGAATCGGAGTAGGCGTAGCAGCGGGACAGGTCGTAACCCTCTGTGGCCGCCAGCTTCTCGATCGCGGCGACCTTGCCCTCGCCGTAGCAGTAGAACTCGATGTCGCCGGTGTACTTGCCGTCCTCGACGACCATCCTGGTCGCCTCGGTATGCGAGGCGCCGAGCACCTCGGCTATCGGCGTGACGATCTCCTCGCCGGAGGCCGAGACGATCACGACGTCGTGGCCGCGGATCTTGTGGTCGGCGATCAGATCGGCGGCCTCGGCGTAGATCAGCGGGTCGACGAGATCGTGAAGCGTCTCGGCGACAATGGATTTCACCTGCTCGACATCCCAGCCCGCGCACATGTTGGCGAGGTTTGCCCGCATTCGTTCCATCTGGTCGTGATCGGCCCCGGAAAGCAGGAACAAAAAGTGCGCGTAGCTGCTCTCCAGCACGGCTCGGCGGTTGAGCAGACCCTGGGCGTAGAACGGTTTGCTGAACACGAACGCGCTCGACTTCGCGATCACCGTTTTGTCGAGATCGAAGAAGGCCGCGACGCGTCCGCCCGGCACCGCCGCTCGGCCCGACGCGGCGAGTCTTGTGTCCGGAAGCGGAGTCTGGTCACGTTCGGCCGTCACGACAACAGAATAGGCACGCCGCCCGCGGCGCGCAGGAACCGCCCGTCCGGGGCGGCTCGAGAGTTTGCCCCGGGGACGCCGGAGGCCGCGAATCGCCGAAAGATGGTGGCGAACGCTACTTGCGCCTGCGCCGGGGGATGGGTGTAGTATTGCTGGCACCTGGACATGGTCCAGGCGCGTTCAGCCCGACCCCCCGGGGCTGAACCCGACGGCCCCAGCCTCCTCCCCCCCGGCTGGGGCCGTCCTCTATTTCCGGGTAGATCGCCCGAGTTCTCCACACCCCCGAGTTATCCACAATCGCCGTGTGGCCGCTGTTGAGAAGTGTCGGGCTCGGCCACGCTGAGCTGCATGAACCTCCTCGCGGCCCCCTCAACCGCCGGACTCGCTCCCGCTCTGGTGCTCGTGCGTGACCCGAGGCTGCGTGCCGAAGTGCGCCGGGTCGCCGCGGCCGCCGAGCGGGTCACCGACGAGCGCAGCATGCCTGTCGGGCGGCACGCGTGGTCGGGAGCGGGCCTGGTGATCCTCGACACCGCCGCCGCCACCGTCGCCGCCGCGGCGGGCTGCCCGCGACGGCCGGGGATCGTGCTCGTCACCGAGGGTGAACCCGCGGTACCGGACTGGCAGGCGGCCACGGCGGTGGGTGCGGAGCGAGTCGTCGCGCTGCCCGCCTGCGCGGTCGCGCTGGTCGAGCAGTTCGCCGAGCACGCCGAGTCCAGAACCGGGGAAGGCGTGGTCGTCGCGGTCGCCGGGGCAGGCGGCGGCGCCGGAGCCTCGACCCTCGCTGCGGCCATCGCCCTGCGCGCGGCCGCTCGCGGATTGCGGCCGGACACGGTGCTGATCGACGGCGCGCCGCTCGACGGCGGCATCGACCTGGTGCTCGGGATGGAGAACGTCGCCGGATTGCGCTGGCCGGATCTGGTCATCGAGGACGGTCGGGTCTCCGCGGCGGCGCTGCACAACGCGCTGCCCGCCGCCACGGCCGGGCTGGCGGTGCTGTCGTGCGGACGGCACGGCGCGGGCCTGCCACCGACCGAGCTCACTCCCGCCGCGGTGCGTGCGGTCATCGAATCCGGCAGAGCCGCAGGGGATCTGGTCGTCTGTGATGTCTCCAGTGAACGTGGCCCCGCGGCCGACGCGATGGTCGATGCCGCCGATCTGGTGGTCCTCGTCGTCCCCGCACGGCTGCGCGCCGTCGCCGCGGCCGAGGTCGTCGCGGCCTACCTCGGGGAGCGAAATCCCAATCGCGGCTTGGTGGTTCGCGGACCGGCGCCGGGCGGACTGCGCGGCGCCGAAGTCGCCGAGGTGCTCGGACTGCCGCTGCTGGCCGCGGTGCGGGGGCAGGCCGGACTGGCCGCGCGGCTCGAACGTGGTGGGCTCAGCGTGCGCAGGCGCGGTCCGCTGCGCGACGCCGCCGACGCCGTGTTGTCGATGGTGGGGGCGCCGCGATGACCACCTTCGTCACCGTCGACCTGCTCGAGCGGGTGCGGGAACGGCTCGCCGAGCACCCGGGCGCCCCCGACGCGGCGCAGCTGGCCGCCGCGATCCGCGCCGAAGCGGGCGGCGTGCTCGCCGACACCGACCTGCTGCGCGCATTGCGTCTGCTGCAGACGGAGATGACCGGAGCGGGTCTGCTCGAGCCGCTGCTGCACGATCCCCGGGTCGCCGATGTGCTCGTCACCGGACCCGACTCGGTGTGGATCGACCGTGGTCACGGACTCGAGCGGACCGAGGTGCAGTTCGCCGACGAGGCCGCAGTGCGCAGGCTCGCCCAGCGGCTCGCCCTCGCCGCGGGCCGCAGGCTCGACGATGCCCAGCCCTGGGTCGACGGCAAGCTCGCCGGTACCGAGGCGACGCTCGGCGACGCTTTCGGTGTCCGCCTGCACGCGGTCCTCGCGCCCGTCGCCCACGACGGCACCTGCCTGTCCCTGCGCGTCCTGCGCCCCGCCACCCAGGGCCTGACCGCCCTGTCGGCCGCCGGATCGGTCCCGCCGTCCGCGCTCCGGCTGCTCACCGACATCGTGCGCGCCCGGCTGGCCTTCCTCGTCGTCGGCGGCACCGGCGCGGGCAAGACCACCCTGCTCTCGGCGCTGCTGGCCGCGGTGGATCCGGCCGAGCGGATCATCTGCGTCGAGGACGCCGCCGAACTCGCCCCTGTCCACCCCCACGTGGTGCGGCTGGTCGCCCGCACCGCCAATGTCGAGGGCGTCGGCGCGGTGACGGTGCGCGACCTGGTTCGCCAGTCGCTGCGCATGCGCCCCGACCGCATTGTCGTCGGCGAGGTGCGCGGCGCCGAAGTCGTCGACCTGCTCACCGCCCTCAACACCGGCCACGACGGCGGCGCGGGCACCGTGCACGCGAACTCCCCGCAGGAGGTGCCCGCCCGGCTGGAAGCCCTCGCCGCCCTCGGCGGCATGGACCGCGCCGCCCTGCACAGCCAGCTCGCCGCCGCGGTCCAGGTCGTCCTCCATGTCCACCGCCGCGCCGACGGCACCCGCGGCCTCCGTGAAATCGGCGTCCTCGAACGAGCCACCACCGGCATCCGCATCACCCCCGCCTGGCGCTCCGACGACGCCCCCATTCCCGCCGCCGCCGAACTCGCCCGCCTGATCGAGGTGCGACTCGGATGAGAACCACAGGCGCGGGAGCATGGCCGGTCCGCATCGACGGCGGTTCCCCGCAGGTCGACGACTCGAGCCCGGCCCGACGCGATGACCTAGCCCACGCACTGTGCTGCGGCAGCACCGTCAGCGAGCCCGCCGACCGCAGCGGCGATGAACCCGCTGGCGCGCATGCCGAGACGTGGCCGGTTCGCGAGACCGATGTGTTCTCGAAGGTCGACGATCGCTCGGCCCGGGACCTTGGCTCAACAAGCGATCGGCGGGTGGCTGGGATGCCGTGCACGAGCGTCGGCGTGTGGCCGGTGCGTTGGGGCGGCACGTCGCCGGCGGGCAGTGGTCTCCGCGGGGCGACGGGTCGAGGACAAGCGGTCGACCTACCCGACGCGGGTGCCGCTGTTCCGCCGACCGGCGGAAGTGGCACGTCTTCGCAGGCCCGGAATCATTCGGTCCGCGCTCGCGGCCCGGCGCGGGTCAGCACGTCGGCTGGGTCTCGTTGTGTGCCTGGGTCATCGGCCACAGGTGCCGGTATGTGGCCGGTTCGCGCCGACCCCGGATTCGCACGGGCTGGAGACCATGGGTCGGTGCGAGCCGATGGGGTGCGAGGACAGGGAGCGCGAGGCGACGGGGTGCGAGGTCGTCGTGCGGTCGGAACTAGGAAATCGGTTCGGCTGCGTGGAGTGGTGTCGCGGGCCGTTCGCCTGACAGTCGAAGTGACACTGTCGAAATGGCTTTGGGGACGCGGTCGGCGAGGTGGCAGCGAACCTGCTGTGGTGCTGCCCGCCGATCAGGTGAGTTCTCCATCGACGGGATCGAGCGTGTGTCTGTGTACGGCTTCGCCTGGCGAGGAGGCCGGTGGGCCAGATCGCTCGGACGTGAAGGTCGGCGGGCCGGGTCGTTCGGGCGTGGGGGCCGGTGCTCCGGATTGCTCGGACGGGGAGGTCGGCGGGCCCAATCGCTCGGGTATGGAGCTCTGCGGCTCGGTTCGCTCGGGTGAGGAGATCAACGGTCAGGATCGCCCGGGTGCGGGGATCGTCGGCCCAGATCACCAGGTCGAGTTCGCCATCGATGTGGCGTTCGCGGAGGCGGAAGCGGTGCCGGCCGGTGGGTTGGCGCAGGGGACTGCACCGGACCTGACCATGGTGCAGGGGAGTGCTCCGCCCTCGTCGGCGGGCGAAGTGGCACTGGTGTCCGAGGCGGGATCGACGCGAAACAGTCAGCGGTGCCATGCGACAGGACGACACGGAGGTAGCGATGGTGGTCGGACTGCTCTGTTGCGCGGCGGCGGTGCTGATGCTTCCCGCGGCGGGCGATCGGCGGCGCTTTCGGCGGTTGTTCGATGTGGGCGGTGCGCGCGCGGTGCGACGGATACCGGTGACCTGGGGTGTGGGAATCGGGTTGGGGTGCATGGCCTTCGCGTGGGGAGTCGGGACGGGGCTGGCGGTGCTGATGGTGGGCGTCACCGTCGCGGTACGGAATCGG
This sequence comes from Nocardia sp. NPDC087230, assembly GCF_044744725.1. Classification (NCBI taxonomy): domain Bacteria; kingdom Bacillati; phylum Actinomycetota; class Actinomycetes; order Mycobacteriales; family Nocardiaceae; genus Nocardia; species Nocardia sp. NPDC087230. The sequence continues at coordinate 639,859 of NZ_JBIUYV010000002.1, read as the reverse complement.
CGCGGTCGTGGTGAGCGCGTTCGGCGGGCGGAGTGCGGCCATCTGCTGGCCGGTCTCGAGGCGGTCGTCGGTGAGCTGCGAGTCGGTGCGCATCCGAGTGCTGCCGCCGAAGCCGCGGCCGCGGAGTCCCGTGGGGAAGCGGCTCGGGTGCTGGCGATCAGCGCGGGCCGCAGCCGGCTCGGCGGCTCGGGAGCCGATGGCTGGTTGCACCCGGAATCACCGGTCGCTGAGGAATTGTCGCGCGTCGCCACCGCCTGGCGGGTGGCCGAGGAGCACGGTCTCGCCTTGGCAGAGCTGCTGTCCGCGGCTAGGACCGATCTCCTCGGCCGCATCCGATTCCGCGACCGCACCGAGGCAGCCCTCGCCGGAGCTCGGGCGTCGGCCTCTGTCCTCGCCGGTCTACCCCTGGTCGGCATCGGCCTCGGCCAGCTGATGGGCGCCGCACCGCTCTCGGTCCTGTTCGGTTCCCCCGCCGGTGAACTGCTCCTCCCACTGGGCGCCGGCCTGGCCTGCTGTGGATTGCTGTGGACAGATGTCATCACCCGACGGGGAACGGCATGACCGCCCCCGTCGCCACACTCGGCCGCACATATCGACGCCGACGCCCTCCTCGGGAACCGATCGCCACGGCGGTGGAACGCGGGATGCGGCCTGCGATCACGGTGATCAGGATCGGAGGCCTGTGGGATGCGGCGCTTATGCGCACGAGCCTCGAGAGAACGACAGCATCGCGGTCCGCATAGGCAACGGAGCGTCTTGTGGCGAAATGCGTTCGGGCAGAGCCGTCGAGGGCGCGGCGTGACCGGAGCTGAACAGCTCGACCTGGGAGATCGCACCCGACACCAGCGCAATTCGGGGCTCCTGTGGTCCAGCGACATCGCTGAGCGCCACGCCGACCCGCTCAGGTGGCGTCGCGGGACCAGCGCGTAATGCCTTGCTGGCGTGTGTGTTCAGCGCACGTGCCAGCAGTACGAAACGAAAGCATCGTGGGGAGGGACTGCTGTGTACTACTCGGAAGGACCGCCATCGCCTGCCGCGCTCCTGGTCGCCGCGATGGCGGTGGCATTGCTGCCCGGTCGAGTGGCGGTGAGCCGACGGGTGCGGGCACTCGGGCGGGCACCGACCGCGGCGCGCGAGGTGGGGCGGGGAAAGTCGAAGCCCGACCCGCTGGGGTCTGCTTCGGCCTTCGATCTGCTGGCGGCGTGCCTCCGGGCGGGGCTGCCCTTGGCCGCGGCCGCGCGGGCTGGTGCGGGGACGGCGCCGCCGGTGTTGCGGGCCGCACTGCTCCGGGCGGCTGATCTGCTGGCCCTCGGTGCGGATGCGGCGACGGCTTGGGAACGGGCCGCGGCGGATGCGGTGGGGTCGGCTGGTGCGGACGAGGTCGAATCGCTGGCACGGATGGCGCGGCGCTCCGCACGCTCCGGTTCCTCACTCGCGGCTGCCGTCGGGGAACTGGCGGATCAGCGGCGCGAGGCGGTGGCGGACGCCGCGGTCGCGCGGGCCGAACGTGCGGGTGTGCTGATCGGCGGGCCACTCGGGCTGTGCTTCCTGCCCGCCTTCGTCTGCCTCGGCATCGTCCCAGTCGTGATCGGCCTGGCGGATCGGGTCCTCGGCGACGGCGGCCTGCTGTGACCGGCCTCGACAGGGCCGACGAATCGTCACCACACGGATCGGCCGGGTGGTGTGGAAGGAGAGGGGATCACGATGACGTTCGTACGCGCCGTATATATAGGAGCGCGGACGCGGATCACGCGCCTGCTGATCGACGACGACGGTATGTCCACCGCGGAGTATGCGATCGGCACGATCGCGGCCGCGACGTTCGGTGCGGTGCTCTACGGGGTGGTGACAGGGGACAGCATCGTCAACGCGCTGACCCAGATCATCGACAAGGCGCTCAACACGAATGTGTAAAACGGTGCGGCACAAGTATTCTCGGTGACGAAGCGGGTGCGGTGACGGTCGAGGCCGCCATCGCGCTCGCCGCGCTGGTGTGCGCGGTGGTGCTGTGCGTCGGAGCCCTGCTGGCCGCATCGACCCAGGTGCGTTGTGTCGACGCGGCACGCGAGGCGGCGAGGTTGGCCGCCCGTGGCGACGCGGCGCACGCCCTCGCGGCGGCTCGGAGCGTCGCGCCGCCCGGTGCGACAGTCGAGGTCCGGGGTGACGGAGACCGCATGGTGGCGGTGGTCACCGCGGGAACCGCGTTGTTGCCCGGTCTGCGGCTGCGCGCCGAGGCGGTCGCGACCACCGAGCCGGGAGTCGGTCGATGACCGGCGCGCGAGTGCGGGTCCCGGCCGGTGATGCCGGCGGGGCGACGGTGTTCGCGTGCACGGCGCTCGCGGCCTTGATCGCGCTGACCTTGGTGATCGGTCAGGTGGGCGCGGTGGTGGTCGGTCGGCACCGGGCGCAGGCGGCGGCCGACCTCGGCGCGTTGGGTGCGGCGAGTGTGCTGGCCGAGGGGGCCGAGGCGGCGTGCGCCGAGGCCGTGGAAGTCGGGCGGAGGATGGGTGTGCGGGTGGCGCGGTGTGTTGCCGAGCAGTGGGATGTGGTGGTCGCGGTGGAGGCGAATGCGTCATTCGGAGTGTTCGGCGCGCGCACCATCGCGGCCGCGGCACGCGCTGGACCGGTGGACGAGAGTGGGTGACGCGGAAGTGTTATCACTGGTCGGTGGTTGTTCCGCACCGAACTAATCCACAATTCCGCCGAGCTCTATTCCCTGAATTTCATGCACATTCTTTTATGAGGAGAGAACTAAACGAAAATAATGATGTGGCCTACTCCGGGGCGTCCGTCGGCAATGCACCAGTTAACAGAAGAGTTATCCTTTTTAATCGGGATACCGCGGGCGGCGTCAGCGTCCTCGCTGGTCAACGCAAAAATGGTCGGGCGACCAGCATTCTTGAAGCGAGGTGTAGCGCCGGTCACGTCACCGGCGCGGCGGTATCACGACTTCGCCGCTGTGCCGGAGTGGGCTCGCAACTCGCCGAGGACGGCGACCAGGAGCCGGGCCGCCGCGTCCTTGTCCAGCGGATTGTTCCCGTTGCCGCACTTGGGTGACTGCACGCACGAGGGGCACCCGTCCTGGCACCCGCAACTGCGGATGACGCCGAGTGTGGCGGCCAACCAGTCGTCCAGCCGGGCGAATCCTCGCTCGGCGAAGCCCGCGCCGCCGGGTTGCCCGTCGTAGACGAACACGGTCGGCGCGCCGGTGTCGGGGTGCTCGGCGATCGAGACGCCGCCGATGTCCCAGCGGTCGCAGCCGGCGACCAGCGGCAGCATGCCGATCGCGGCGTGTTCGGCGGCATGCAGAGCGCCGGGGAGCTCGTCGTCGGAGATCCCGGCGGCGGCCAGGAGTCGGGGCGTGACGGTATAGAGGACGGCCTTGGTGTGCAGCGTCTGGGCGGGCAGATCGAGTTCGACCTGGTCGAGCACCTCGCCCGTGACCAGCGTGCGGAGGTAGCCGACGACCTGATTGGTGACCGCGACCTGCGCGGATGCGGTGGTGACGGCGCCGAAGACGCGCTCCTCGGTCACCGCGTCGATGGTGATCGAGGTGACCTGACGAGCACTGGTGGTGAAGCCGGGGTCCACCTCGTTGACGAAGGCGACGCCACCGTCGAGGTCGAGTTCGTCGACCAGGTAGGTCTCGCCCTGGTGCAGGTGCACGGCGCCGTTGTGCAGGGTCGCGGGTGCCCGGCCCGCGTCGGCCGTGCCGAGCAGGCGCCCGGATTCGGCGTCGACGATGGCCACCGGCGTGCCGAGTCCGCCGCGCACGTCCACGGCGTCGTGGGGATGGGTGTGCGCGGTGACGTGCCACCGTCCCGGCCCGCCGCGAGGGCCGGGGCGGTGCCGGATCAATCCCTCTTCGGCCAGGTCGGCGAGCACAGCACCGGCGCCGAGCTCGGTCACCTCGTCGTCGGTGAGCGGCAACTCCATGGCCGCGCAGAGCAGCTGCGGCCCCAGGACATAGGGGTTGTAGGGGTCGGTGATGGTGGCCTCGATCGGCCGGTCCAGCAGCGCTTCCGGGTGATGGACGAGATAGGTGTCGAGCGGATCGTCGGTGGCGACCAGCACCACGAGCGAACCCTGCAGCCGCCTGCCCGCACGCCCGGCCTGCTGCCAGAACGAGGCGACGGTGCCGGGAAAACCCGCGATGACCACGGCGTCGAGGCCCGCGATATCGACACCGAGTTCGAGCGCGTTGGTGGTGGCGGCGCCGAGCAGGGTGCCCTCCGAGAGCGATCGCTCCAGCTCCCGGCGGTCCTCGGCCAGGTAGCCGGCGCGATAGGCCGCGACCCGTTCCTGCAGCTCAGGGGCTCGTTCGGCGAGGACGCGGCGGGCGTCGAGCGCGATCAGTTCGGCACCCCTGCGCGAGCGGACGAAGGTGAGTGTCCTGGCGCCCTCGGTCACCAGGCTCGCCATGATCTTGGCGGCCTCACCGGTCGCGGTGCGGCGCACGGGCGCGCCGTTCTCGCCGGTCACCGCGGTGCTCAACGGCGGTTCCCACAGGGCGACGGTCCTGGCGCCGTGCGGCGAGGCGTCCGCGGTGACGGCGGTGACCGGTGCGCCGATCAGCCTCGTCGCCGAAGCCCCGGGGTCGGCACTGGTGGCCGAGCACAGGACGAACACCGGGTCGGCGCCGTAGAACGCGGCGAGCCGGCGCAGCCTGCGCAGCACCAGGGCGACATGCGAACCGAACACGCCCCGGTAGGAGTGGCATTCGTCGACCACCACGTAGCGAAGATTGCGCAGCACGCGCGCCCAGCGCTGATGCGAACGCAGCATCCCGACGTGCAGCATGTCGGGATTGGTGAAGATCCACCGGGCGTTGGCCCGTACCCACTGCCTGATCTCGGCGGGGGTGTCACCGTCGTAGCTCGCCGGATGGGCCTCCCGCAGGGGATTGTCGTGGATCAGCCCGCCGACCGCGCGCAGCTGATCGGCGCCGAGCGCCTTGGTGGGGGACAGGTACAGCGCGGTTGCTCGCGGGTCGTCGTGCAGGGCGGTGAGGACCGGCAGAAGGTAGCCGAGAGATTTCCCGGACGCGGTCCCGGTGCTGACGACGACGTGTTTTCCGGCCGCCGCCAGCTCGGCTGTGCGGGTCTGGTGCTCCCACGGCCGGTCGATCCCGGCCGCGTCCAGCGCTGTGACCAGCGCGGATGGCACCCATTCCGGCCAGTCGGTGGTCCGTGCGGGCCGGGCGGGCAGCTCGGCGACATAGGTCAGGGGGCTGCCGCCGGCGGCAGCCTCGACCAGGACACGATTCAGCAACGATCGCCCGTAGCTCTCGCCCGAAGTCGTCGGCTGGACCTCGGTCCGCTCTGCCGGATTCATCCCATCGCCCTCTCGCGCCACGCCGGAAGTGTGAAACGTGTGTGTGCGGCGAGCGCTACCTGCGATTTCGTAACCCAATAGCGACCTGGGTCACAGCAGGTTTGCTGGAAGCTCACCCGGTTATCGTGAAGCAAACAGACTGGAAGTACGGATTCACCCAATCTCTCCCTCACCTGCGCATTCGCAAGATCAAGAATTTTGCAAATTGTCGGTAACTCGACTGTTGAATTGCTCGTGGACATGGTTCACTGGGTCTCGGTCGCAAGCTTCTGTGTTCGAGGGACGGATCGAAAGTCCAAACCATCAGCAGGATCGATGTTGCGAACGCCGTGCTCAGGCTTTCCTTGCAGGGGGACCAACAGTACAGCGGTCGGAACGGACCCGGTGGACGAACCCAGTTGTCCGCCGTTCCGGTAAGAAAGAGAAGGAACAGAATGGCACAGGGAACTGTGAAGTGGTTCAACGCGGAGAAGGGGTTCGGCTTCATCGCGCCCGAGGACGGCTCCGCTGACGTCTTCGTCCACTACTCGGAGATCCAGGGCACGGGCTTCCGTACCCTCGAGGAGAACCAGAAGGTCGAGTTCGAGGTCGGCCAGGGCACCAAGGGCCCGCAGGCCACCGGCGTTCGCGCGCTCTCCTGAGCTGCGAATCGAAACAACGCCCGTCCCCCACCTCCTACGCGGAGGTGGGGGACGAGCCATTTCAGGGGTAAGGTCGCCCAGAAGTTCTCCGGGCCGAGCAGGCCGGAAACCCGCGGCGCCAGCCGCCGTGGACGCAGCTACCCAAGTGCGCAAGGTATAAACGTCACTGGTGGCGATGTCCGAACGTCGCGCCGTCTGCCCCAGCCGCGCACCGAGCGGACCTCCCGACGCGCGGATATAGAAGGAAGGTGTTCGCCGGTGGCAACACGAGACCGCAGTTCAGCCGACCAGGGGCGTCCCCTGCGTCGTCTCGTGATCGTCGAGTCCCCGACGAAGGCCCGCAAGATCGCGCCTTACCTGGGCCGCAACTACACCGTCGAAGCCTCGGTGGGTCATATCCGTGACTTGCCGCGCGGCGCCGCGGACGTGCCCGCCAAATACAAGGGGCAGTCCTGGGCCCGCCTCGGCGTCGACGTCGATCACGACTTCGAGCCGATCTATGTCGTCAGCCCGGATAAGAAGGCCAAGGTCTCCGAGCTCAAGAGCCTGTTGGCCGACGCCGACGAGCTCTATCTCGCCACCGACCCCGACCGCGAGGGCGAGGCGATCGCCTGGCACCTGCTCGAGACGCTCAAGCCGAAGGTCCCGGTCCGCCGAATGGTCTTCCACGAGATCACCGAGCCGGCCATCCTCGCGGCCGCCGCCGACACTCGCGAACTCGACAACGATCTGGTCGACGCGCAGGAGACCCGCCGCATCCTGGACCGCCTCTACGGCTACGAAGTCAGTCCGGTGCTGTGGAAGAAGGTCATGCCGCGCCTGTCGGCGGGCCGCGTGCAGTCCGTGGCCACCCGCGTCATCGTGCGGCGTGAGCGTGAGCGCATGGCGTTCCGCTCCGCCGAATACTGGGACATCGCCGCCAAGCTCGACGCCGGCGTCGACGAGAACTCCGATTCGACCAACCCGCGCACGTTCGGCGCGCGCCTGGTCCAGGTCGAGGGCGACCGGGTCGCCTCCGGTCGTGACTTCGGTTCCGACGGTCAGCTCAAGTCGGCCACCGGTGTCGTCGTGCTGGACGAGGCCTACGCGAACCGGCTGGCCGAGGCGCTCGACGGCGCCGACCTGGTCGTCTCCTCCGCCGAGGCCAAGCCGTACTCGCGCAAGCCGTATCCGCCGTTCATGACCTCGACGTTGCAGCAGGAAGCGGGGCGCAAGCTGCGCTTCACCTCCGAGCGCACGATGCGGGTGGCGCAGCGGCTGTACGAAAACGGTTACATCACCTACATGCGTACCGACTCGACCACGCTGTCGGAGTCGGCCATCGCGGCCGCGCGTTCGCAGGCCACGCAGCTCTACGGCGCGGAGTACGTCTCGCCGACGCCGCGCCAGTACACCCGCAAGGTCAAGAACGCGCAGGAAGCGCACGAGGCGATCCGCCCGTCCGGTGACACGTTCATGACCCCTGGCCAGCTGGCGTCCAAGGTCGACCAGGACGAGTTCCGGCTCTACGAGCTGATCTGGCAGCGCACCGTCGCCTCGCAGATGGCCGACGCGCGCGGCACCACGCTGACCTTGCGGATCACCGGCACCGCCCGGACCGGTGAGGAGTGCGTGTTCTCCTCCTCGGGCCGCACGATCACCTTCCCCGGCTTCCTCAAGGCCTATGTCGAGAGCGTCGACGAGGAAGCGGGCGGTCAGTCCGACGACGCCGAATCCCGGTTGCCCGCACTGGAAGAGGGCCAGGGCGTCACCGCCGTCGAGCTCACCCCGGACGGGCACAGCACCAATCCGCCCGCGCGCTACACCGAAGCGTCGCTGATCAAGACGCTCGAGGAGCTCGGCATCGGCCGCCCGTCGACGTACTCCTCGATCATCAAGACGATTCTCGATCGCGGTTACGTCTACAAACGCGGCAGCGCGCTGGTGCCCTCGTGGGTGGCGTTCGCGGTGGTCGGCCTGCTCGAGGCCTATTTCGGGCGACTGGTCGACTTCGACTTCACCGCCGCGATGGAGGACGACCTCGACGCGATCGCCGGTGGCCGTGAGCAGCGCGGAAACTGGTTGTCCAGCTTCTACTTCGGCGGTGATCACGGCGCCGAGGGTTCGGTGGCGCGCTCGGGTGGCCTGAAGAAGATGGTCGGCGAGCAGCTCGACGACATCGATGCCCGCGAAGTGAACTCGATCAAGATGTTCGTCGACGAGGAGGGCCGCGATGTCGTGGTCCGCGTCGGCCGCTTCGGTCCGTACCTGGAGCGGATGATCGTCAATCCCGATGACCCGGACGGTGATCCGGTGTCGCAGCGGGCGAACCTGCCCGACGATCTGCCGCCGGACGAGCTGACCCGAGAGGTCGCCGAGAAGCTGTTCTCGACGCCTCAGGAGGGCCGCTCACTCGGCGTCGACCCGGTGTCCGGACACGAAATCGTCGCCAAGGAAGGCCGTTTCGGCCCGTACGTCACCGAGGTGCTGCCCGAGCCGCCCGCACCGGATCCGGCCGCGACGCCGGCGAAGAAGACAGCCAAGAAAGCGGCCGAGGTCAAGCCGCGCACCGGCTCGCTGTTCAAGTCGATGGATCTGGCGACGATCACCCTCGACGACGCGCTCAAGCTGCTCTCGCTGCCGCGCGTGGTCGGCAACGACCCGACCTCGGGCGAGGAGATCACCGCGCAGAACGGCCGATACGGGCCCTACCTGAAGAAGGGCACCGATTCGCGCTCGCTGGCGACCGAGGAACAGTTGTTCTCCGTCACCCTCGACGAGGCGCTCAAGCTCTACGCCGAGCCGAAGCGGCGCGGTCGGCAGGCGGCGAGCGCGGCCCCGCTGCGGGAGCTAGGCAACGACTCGGCGACGAACAAGCCGATGGTGATCAAGGACGGCCGGTTCGGCCCGTACGTCACCGACGGTGAGACCAACGCCAGCCTGCGCAAGGGCGACGAGGTCGAGTCGATCACCGACGAGCGCGCGTCCGAGCTGCTCGCCGATCGCCGGGCCCGTGGTCCGGTGAAGAAGGCGGCCAAGAAGACGACCGCGAAGAAGGCCGCCAAGAAGGCGCCGGCGAAGAAGGCGGCGGCGACGTCGACCGCGACGAAGACCGCCACCAAGACCGCGGCCAAGAAGACCGCGGCGAAGAAGACCGCGGCCAAGAAGGCGCCCGCGAAGAAGGCGGCGTCGAAAACTGCTGGTACCGACGCGGACTGACACCGCGCGCGGACAGGGGGCGGGTTCCCGGCGGCTGGTCGGATCAGTCCAGGCGAGCGTCTCGGCCGCGCGGTCGGTCTCTCGGCGCCGCTGTGATGGCACGCGGGTGTTCGTCGCAGCGGCCATGATGGGCGAACAAGCGCTGCCGTGGCGGCCGGTCCGGGCCGCGGCGGTCCGGCCGTCCGGATCGATGTCGGACCACGCGGCTAGGGTGTAGCGCGTGGCAGGTGTCTTCGATCGACTGGTCGGCCAGGACGTGGTCGAGGCCGAACTGACGGCTGCCGCGACGGCGGCCCGCGCGGGCGTCGTGACCGGGGCGATGACGCATTCGTGGCTGTTCACGGGTCCGCCCGGATCCGGTCGGTCGGTCGCCGCGCTGTGCTTCGCCGCCGCCCTGCAATGCACCGACCCCGACGCCGTCGGATGCGGTCGCTGCCATGCGTGCACCACCACGATGGCAGGCACGCACGGTGACGTGCGCCGGATCATTCCCGAGGGCTTGAGCATCAGCACCAAGGAGATGCGCGCGATCGTGCAGATCGCGTCTCGGCGACCGAGCACCGGCCGCTGGCAGATCGTCGTGGTCGAGGACGCCGACCGGCTCACCGAAGGCGCGGCCAACGCCCTGCTGAAGGTCGTCGAGGAGCCGCCGGACCGCACCGTGTTCCTGCTGTGCGCGCCGACCGTCGACCCGGAGGACATCTCCGTCACCCTGCGATCCCGATGCAGGCACGTGCATTTGGTGACCCCGACCGTCCCCGCCATCGCGCAGGTCCTGCGCGAGCGGGATCAGCTCGACGCCGAGACCGCCGAGTGGGCGGCCTCGGTGAGCGGTGGTCATGTCGGCCGGGCACGTCGCCTCGCCACCGACGAGGACGCGCGCAAGCGACGTCAGCGGGCGCTGGCCCTGGTCAGCGCCACCGAACGGCCGGGCGCGGCCTACGCCGCCGCCGACGAGCTGGTGAAGTCGGCCGACGACGAAGCCAAGCAGATGAGCGCCGAACGCGACGACCGCGAACGCGACGAACTCGCCACCGCCATGGGCGCGGGCGGCACCGGCAAGGGCGCCGCCTCGGCCACCCGTGGTTCGGCGGGCGTGCTCAAGGAACTCGAGCGCCGCCAGAAGTCCCGCGCCACCCGCACCGGCCGCGATGCCCTCGACCGCGCCCTCATCGACGTGGCCGGGATGTACCGCGACGCTCTCGCCATGCGCTTCGCCGGCCGCGGGGTCGCCATCACCCTCACCCACCCGGACATGGCGGTGGAGATCACCGACCTCGCCACCAACGTCCGCCCCGAGGGCCTGCTCCGCAGCATCGACGCCGTGCTGGAGTGCCGGGAAGCCCTGGACCTCAACGTGAAACCCCGCTTCGCCGTCGCCGCCATGGTCGCCACCCTCATCGCCGCCCGCTCCACCTGACCACCCGTTTTCGCGTTCCGGCCGTTCCCGCGATAGACTCGCGTCGCCTAACGGCACGCCGCCTTAGCTCAGTCGGTAGAGCGCTTCACTCGTAATGAAAAGGTCGGGGGTTCGATTCCCCCAGGCGGCTCCGAGGTCACAGGCCCTTTCCGGGAATCCGGGAAGGGCCTGTGTGGTTTCTGGCGACGCGGTAGTCACTCGCCGGACGGCCGCTTTCCGGTGGTGATGTACGTCTTCGCGACCCACGCGGCGTCCGGGAACCTGGCGGCCTACGCCGTGTGTATCGAGGACGGGCGGGTCCTGCTCGCGCGGGTCGTGACCGCCGAGGGTATCGGTCTCGCCCTGGCGCGGACGCTGCCGGAGATCGGCCATGTCGCTCCGGTGGCGGTCGGCGGCCTGATTCAGCACTGATCCGGGTCACCCGCCGAGGAGGGTCCAGACCGTGTCGCGTTCCGTGGTGAGGTCGATGGGTGCGCCGGCGAGGGTGGTCAGCAGGGTGGGGAGGGGCCAGGTGGTGAGGTGGCCGTAGCGGGCGGAGTAGATGCCGACATCGGTGAGGCGGTAGGTGTCGGTGTGGTCGAAGAGGGCGTAGCTGATGACCTGGTAGAGGTCGGTGGCGCTGAGGGCGTCGGCGCGGTGGCCGGTGCGCTGGTTCTTCGGGCCGAGGTGGGTTTTGAGGTCGAGGAGCAGGCCGTCGCTGATGATGTCGGCGTCGGCGTTGCACAGCACCGAGGCGTCGAAGGTGGGGCCGGGAACGGTGGGTGGGCGCAGGTGGGGGAGCAGGTGCTCGTCGGCGATGCCGCGCAGTTCCCAGAGTTGGCGGATCGCGTCGGCGGGGGCGAGGGCGAGCAGGCGGTCGACGGTGAAGCGGTCGGTGGTGAGCAGATTCGCCAGCGCGGTATCGCGGCGTAGGCCGCGGCGGTAGACGTCGGTGCACAGGGCCAGGGCCCAGCAGGCGCGGCTGAGCAGGTCGACGTCGACCGCGGACGGGGCGACGGCCGCGCCGGCGGTATCGATCACCGACGCCACGACGGCCGATTCCCGGGGATGGCCGAAGAACCCGAGCAGCGGCAGTACCGGCTCGTGGTCGGGAACCAGCAGGAAGCGCACGGCGAAGTCGAAGGCGGCGCCGAGGGTGGCGGGGTTGGCGCCGCCGGTGTCGACCAGCAGTGGTCCGGCTCCGCGCCGATACTCGGCCTGCACCCCGCGGGTGTGCGGAAACCGCTGGTGCAGGTACTCGCGCAGCGGCGACGACGTGTCGCGCAGCGCGGCGGATAGGTTCGTGTAGACGTACACCGGCCTCCGTCCGACGGCAGAGTCGAGCGCTGCCTCGATGGTGCCACGCCGATGAATTCGCGCTGCTCATGCCGTCTGCATCACCAGGAGTCGTCGAGATCAGGAGGTCGGCATGCGCACACTCGCGATCACCCAGAACAGCACCGCCGACGGTGCGATCGAAATGCTCGGAGACTGGTTCGACCCGCAGGCCGACAACGCCGAACAGCTCGCCGAACTGCACCGGCAGACCGCCGCGTCGGACGCGCTGGTGCTCGGCAGGCGCACCTTCGAGGACTTCCGCGCCTTCTGGCCGGCGCAGACCGATGACCGGACCGGCATCACCGCGTCGCTCAACCGACAGCGCAAATACGTCGTGTCGGCGACCATGACCGAGCCGGGCTGGGAGAACTCCACGGTGCTGGCCGGGGATCCGGTCGCGCGGGTCGCGGCGCTGAAGGAGCAGCCGGGCCGCGACATCGTCGTTACCGGGAGCATTCGGCTCTGTCACGCCCTGATCGGGGCGGGCCTGGTGGACGAGTACCGGTTGTTCGTTTACCCGACGGTGCAGGGCGGCGGTCGTCGGCTGTTCCCCGAGGGGTACGTGGCGGCCCGGTTGCGGCTGGTGGAATCCCGCGTGCTGGACGGCTCGGTCGTCTACTCGCGGTACGCCGCCTAGTTGCACAATTCTCTTTGCACAAGAAATTATGCAAAGAGTACTGTGCATGTATGGCCGACGAGGTACCGCCCAGGGAGATCGCCGATCCCGCCGCGCTGCGCGCGCTGGCGCATCCGCTCCGGCAGCGCATCCTGCGCGCGCTGGCCGAGAAGGGGCCGGCCACCGCGACGGCGCTCGGTGCGCAGTTGGGTCAGAACACCGGGGCGACCAGCTATCACCTGCGTCAGCTGGCCGAGCACGGATTCATCGAGGAGGCGCCCGAGCTGGCGAAGGGGAAGGAGCGGTGGTGGCGCTCGCCGCCGAAGGACCTGCGCTACCGGCTCGACAAGGACCAGCCGCCGGAGCTGCGCGAGCTGCTGGAAGGGCTGGTCGCCCAGCACATCGCCGAGGATGTCGAGCTGTTCGGGCGGTTCCGGGCCGAACGCGCCGAGCTCGGCGACTGGGCCGACACGATGCCGTTCTCGCGCGGCGCGATCTACGCCACTCGCGAGGAACTCGACGCCTTCTGCGAGGAGTACCTCGCGCTGCTCAAACGCTTTCAGGCCACCCATGCCGCGGGCAGGCCCGGCGCGCGCCGGGTGCTGACCCGGTTCATCGCGTTCCCGGCACCGGGGATGACCGACAGCGAGTAGGGATTCACCGTGTTGCTTCGTATCGCACTGCTCGCCACCCTGATCGCGGCCCTCGTCGCAACCGCTCCCACGGCCGCCGCGCAGGACCCCGCCACCACCGATATCACGATCACCCGCTCGGACGGCACCACCACGCCCGGCACCGTCCACGCGCCCGCGGGCGCCACGGGACGGCCGGGCGTCGTGCTGGTGCACGGCTCCGGCACCGCGCCCAGTCCCCAATACGCCCTGGTCGCCGATGCTTTCGCGCGTGCGGGCATCGTCGCGTTGCGCTATGCCAAGCGAGCTGAGGACTACACGCCCGCCCACCGCGACTTCTCCCTGCTCGCCGACGACGCGCTGTCGGGCATCGCCGCGCTGCGGGGCCGGCCCGAGGTCGACCCCGCCCGGGTCGGGCTCTGGGGACTCTCCGAAGGCGGCTGGGTCGCGCCGCTGGCGGCCGCGCGCTCGGCCGACGTCGCGTTCCTGATCACCATCGGCGCCAATTCCGGCGCGCCCGCCGCCCAGCAGACCTGGGCCAACGAGACCAGATTCGCGGCGGCGGGCGTGCGCGGATCGATGATCGAGGTGCTGGCCCGCAACGGAATCCGCCAGCTCGCCGGGGCGGGTCAGTTCGCCCAGGCCGACTACGACCCGGTGCCGGTGCTGGAACGGATCCCGCAGCCGGTACTCGCGATCTGGGGTGACAGGGACCGGCTGACCCCGCCCGGCGACAGCCTGCGCGACTTCCAGGCGGTCTTCGATCGGGTCGGCAAGGTGAACTACACGCTGCGCACACTGCCGAACGCCCAGCACGCCGCCTTCACGACGACCGATGGCTTCGACAAGGGCGCCGGCCTCGCGCCCGGCTACGCCGAGCTCATGGGTGACTGGGTGAACGGGTTGCCGGGATCGGCGCACGCGCAGGCGGATCGACCTGCGGCGCAAGGGCATTCGGTGACGCCGTTGCCGCCCCTGGCGTGGTGGGAGTCCACCGGGGTCCAGTTGGCACTGCTGCTCGGGACCGTTCTCGCGCTCGGCGGGTACGCGGTGACCGGCTTCGCCCGGAGCTGGCGACTGTCCCATGGCCTGCCAGGGCGAATCCTGGTGACGGCGGCGGGGATCGGGATACTCGGCACGATCACCCTGTTCGTGTTCGTTGCCTCGACCAAGGCGACGTCGTTCGGCCCGTTGCTGTTCGGGCGCACCCTGCCCTGGTTGGCGTTGCAGCTGGTCTCGGTGTGCGCGGTGGTGGCGCTCGGCGTCGTCGTGGCGCGGCGGCAACGCCTGCTCGACGGCGTCGGCACGGGCGGCCGGGTCCGCTGGGCGCTGCTGGTCTGCGGCGGTGCCGGATTCACGCTGTGGGCGGTGTACTGGGGGCTGCTGCTGCCCTGAGAAACGCGAAAGGTCCCGACCTGCTGGTCGGGACCTTTCGGATCGGGGTTCAGGGGTTGAGATTCACGGTGTGCGTGTTGTGCAGATTCGAGCCGACGAACACCCGTCTCATGTTCACGATGTCCCACGTGGAGGTTCCGATCAGTAGGCAGGAGTCGAACCGGTCGAAGGGATTGACGTAGACCCGAGGGCCGTTCACGTCACCCCACCACGCGCCGTTGCCCGCTCTGGCGTAGTAGTACGCGGCGTCGTATTTCGTCCAGATCGCGGTCTTCGATTCGCCGGGATTCAGATTCCACCAGCCGTGCGTCGCCCAGCCGCCGTACTGGCCGGGGCAGGAATCCGGGTCCACCTGCATGACCGCGACGGAAACCACCAGGTGGTAGTTGTTGCGAAAAGCCAACCAAGGCATCGGACTACCCCTTCTGCTCGAGTGGTGGGGCCGGCAGACTCGCGGCCTCGTGGAACGGCGCGGCCACACTCGCACCCGCGCTCGCGGGCGTTTCCGGGCGCTCGGCCCGATGATCTTCCGAGGTGTACGCACCCACTTCGCGCACGGCCGGGGCCTGCGCCGCAGCGAGCTGCCCCGTTTGTGGTTCGGCGGTCATGAACTTCACCTTTCTTCTGATTCGGCTACGGCGAGACCGCTTTTCAGCCTCGCTGGACGGTCACCGACAACTCCCGTGGCGTCGCGCCGTGGAAGGGATCGCCGGTCATCAGCAGTACTGTCGAGTCGCCGGGCGTCAGCGCGGCGAGCACCACCACATCCGGCGGACCTTCGGGCGCGAGCACCCGTCCGTCCGGGAGCGGGGTCGCGTCCCGGTAGACACCGAGCACCTCGACCGTCGCGCCCGAGATCGCCCGGGCTCCCGCGGCGGGCAACAGCGCGATGTCGCCGGGCGCGAGCTCCAACCGTTTCCCGATCGGACCAGCGCGCAGATCAACCAGCCGTGGCATGCGCCTGTGCGAGCGCGGATTCCACGCTGACGTCCTCGCCCTCGTCCCAGTCCGCGGTCTCGGTGAAGAACGGCCACAGCGTCGGGTAGATGGAACGGGCGAACACGCGATCGGCGGCATTGATGTCCAGGCCACCGCGAATCGGCTGCCCGTCGGTGGTGATCGTGCCGGGCAGCTGGTAGCACATGATCGAGTCCTGGTCGGCGTTCGGCGTGGCCATGATCGAGCGTTCGTCCAGCGGGGTCAGGACATTCGAGCGCGTCTGCTGCTCGCTCCACCCGTAGGTGTCACGGAAGTGCGCGATCGTCTTGGCGACGTCGAGCCTGCCGATCAGCGCGCGGCGCAGATGCTCGTGCGGGAAGCCGAGGGTGTGGCCGGTCTCGTGGCGCACGACCCGCTTGTACTCGCTCTCCGGCGTGGCCATCGTGAAGCCCTGCAGGTTCATCGTGGGGCGGTGCTGCGGGATCAGCAGGACGTCGGTGCCGAGATAGGACCAATAGCCCTGGCCGGAGCGGGAAATGCGCACCTGACCGGTGCCGTTCGTCAACACGAAGGTGACGCCGATGCCCCAGGCGTTCATATGGGTGAGAATGCGCTGTTTCAGGTCGCTGGCCGTCGCCTCCATGAAGCTGACCGACAGGGTGCGGCGCTGCATGCCCCAGTACTTCGAGGTGAGCACCGCCAGTTCGGCGACCTGCGGCAGGCCGCCCTCGGTGGCCGCGCTCTGGGTGAGCGGCGCGTTCACCGGATTGAGCAGCGTGGCGACTTCGGCCGCCCGCTCCAGCAGGCGGGTCGGCAGCGCGGGGATCACGCAGCCGGGCTCCTCGACCGGGGCGGGTTCTTCGTGGTGACCGTTGCCGTGCGGCTCCTGGTCGGGGGGTGTACGCATCGGATCCTCCTCATCGAAACAACCGTGGGGTTGTGACTGTGGCACGGAGAATCGGTGCGGGTCCCGCGTAGTCGACTACTCGATCCGGGCTCGAAAAAGGCCCCCGACCTGGTGGTCGGGGGCCATTCTTCGAGTTTCTCCCGAGTCGAGCGCCGTTGACCGGCTCAGGAGAACCGACTCGGGTCAGCGGGCGGCGACGTTGCGGCGGGTGGCCCGAGAGTTGGTGGCCGACAGCATGATCTGACGCAGGATCGCGTCGAAGGCGGCGGTGTCCTCGATATTGCTGAGGTGCCCGTGCGGCAGCACGTGGAAATCGGCCAGGTGGCCGGTGCGGCGCAGGATGTCGACGATCGAGCGGGACATGCGCTGCGGGAGCAGCCGGTCCTGCGCGCCGGCCAGGACCGTGGTCGGCACGGTCAGGTTGGCGGTGCCTGCCGACAGGTCCATGTCGGCCATCGCGGCGGCGTGACGGCCACGCGCGAGCGGACGGCAGGAGCGGATGATGCCGACCGCGAAGTCGATCTCCTCGGCGGTGGCCTCGGGGGTGAGGATGCGGTAGCGGAACAGCTGCTCGGTGAACCAGCCGCCGGGGATCGGCAGCGGCGCGAACAGCAGCGACTCGCTGACCGGCTGCGGCATGCGCACCGGCGCGCCGAGGACGGTGACCGGGTACTCGGCGACGGTGAGCTGCTTGTTGAGCACCGGCAGCAGATCGGTTTCCCAGCGGATGTCGCCGTTGGCGGTATTGGCCAGCAGCACGGCGGCGGCGCGCTCGGACACCTGCTCGGGGTGATGCTTGGCCCAGGCCTGGATGGTGAGACCACCCATGCTGTGCCCGGCCAGAACCGCCTGCTCGCCCGGGCGCAGCGTCGCGTCCAGGACGGCGGCGAGGTCGCCGGCCAGGGTGTGCTCGCTGGGGGCGACGGTGCCGAGGGTGGACTCGCCGTGCCCGCGCTGGTCGTAGCTGACCACGCGGTACTCACCGGCGAAGGCGGTGATCTGCGGGTTCCAGTATTCGATGCTGCAGGCCCAGCCGTGGATGAGGACCAGGGTGGGCGCGGTCTCGGGGCCGTAGACGTGGACCCGGAGGTCGGCGCCGTCCGCGGTGGTCACCGGGACGACCTGGTGGGCCACGGTGGGGGCGTTGAGTTTCGCTGTCGCGAAGCTCCGGGTACGCAGCCCGGCACGGAACTGTGCGGTGAGTACGCCTACCGTCATCATCGACTTTGCAAGCATGTCGGCACTCCTTTGTGTCGTAGGCCACCGTACAGTGCGAGCTGGGGTGCTAGCTAGTGTTAGCGGGTCACAGTGTCCCATTTGTTGTGAACTGGGTCACCAGCCGCGCCGTCATTGTGAAATCGCCCGAGATCGCCGGAAAATTACAGCGTGGCAGCGCGATCCGGGCATGCTGGCGGCCCCGGGCGGGCGCGGCTACCGTAGGAGCGTGGACAGCACGCCCGTCATGGCCGATTTCTCCGGCGCCCCGCACCGGGAACCGGCACGCCCGGCCTGGCAGCGTTTCGCCCCGCCGCTGATCGCGGCCGGACTCGGCGTCGGCACGCTCGCGCTGCTGCATTTCCGCGATCCGCACGTCGAGGGTTCCTACGGGCTGTGCCCGGTGTACGCGCTGCTCGGGGTGTACTGCCCCGGGTGCGGCGGGATGCGGGCGATGCACAATCTCACCGACGGCCGGATCATCGATTCACTGCACAGCAATCTGCTGGTGTTGCCGCTGGTCGTCGCGTTCGCGGTGTTCGTCGTCGACTGGCTGTTGCGCGCCCGGCGCGGACAACGCTGGCGCGTACCCGGGCTGAGTCCGGTGCTGGTGTGGTCGTTCTTCGGTCTGCTCGCCGTCTATACCGTCCTGCGCAACACGCCGTGGGGAACCTGGCTCACCCCCGTTTGATACTGGTGCGCGCGCGGATCGGCGGGCAATCTGGAGGCATGCGCGATTCACTGAAGGATCGAGTCCGACAGAAGTTGATGCGTCAGCTCGCCGAGGACGGCCCCGACCCCGAACGCGACGACTCCCGCAGCATCTCGGTGGCCGACGATCTCGAGGCGCTGGAGATGGTGCCGTCCGACGATCCGCTCGTCGAGGAACTCGCGCAGCGTTACCTGGTCTTCTGATGCGCTTGGCCGCCCAGCGGCGGTAGCTGCGGCAGCGGTTTCGTGCCGAGCCAGACCGCGAACAGCGGACGCAGCGGCGACACGCTGTAATGGCCTGCCAGATCCACGAATTCCTCGGTGGTCACCGAGGCGTGGCGATAGCGCGCGGTCCATTCCCGGATGAGTTCGAAGAACAGGTGGTCGCGCAGTTCCAGCCGCAGCGCGTGCAGGGTGAGCGCGCCGCGCTTGTAGACCCGGTCGTCGAACATGTCCTTGGGGCCGGGATCGCCGACGATGATGTCCTGCGGCTGACGGGCCAGGTTCGCGCGCGCCGCCCTGGCCAGCTGGTCCGCGGTCGGGCCGCCCGCGGCCTCCGACCAGATCCACTCGGCGTAACAGGCGAAGCCCTCGTGCAGCCAGATGTCACGCCACTGCTTCAGTGTCAGGCTGTTGCCGAACCACTGGTGGGCCAGCTCGTGCGCGACCAGCCGCTCCGACCCGCGCTTGCCGTCGCAGTGATTGGCGCCGAACACCGAGATGCCCTGTGCCTCGATCGGGATGTCGAGCTCGTCGTCGGTGACGACCACGGTGTAGTTCTCGAACGGGTACGGGCCGAACTTCTCGGTGAACAGCGCCATCATCTCGGGCTGCCGGGCGAAGTCGTGGTCGAAGTTGGCGCGCAGCCGCTGCGGGATGACGGCCTGCATCGGCACCGGCTCCCCGGGCGCGCCGATCCGGTGCTTGCGGTAGGCGCCGATCTGGATGGTCGCCAGGTAGCTGGCCATCGGCTCGGGCGCCTCGTACACCCAGGTGGTCTGGCTGGCCTTGGCCTGCTTGCGGACCAGGGTGCCGTTGGCGAGGGCGTAGAACGGGCTGTCGGTGGTGATCGAGATCCGGTAGGACGCTTTGGAACTCGGGTGGTCGTCACACGGGAACCAGGAGGCGGCGCCGTTGGGCTGACTGGCCACCAGCGCGCCCTCGGTGAGTTCCTCCCAGCCGACCTCGCCCCACGGCCCGCGTACCGGTCGGGGCGTGCCCGCGTACTGGACGGTGATCTCCAGGACGCCGCCCGCCGGGATCTTCTGCTGCGGGGTGAGCGCCAGCTTGCCCTGCTGATGACTGAACTTCGCGGCCTTGGCCCCGTTGACGAACACCTTCGACACCGTCAGCGCCTGCGACAGATCGAGGGTGAACCAGGGCCGCACCGCGGTGGTGACCGCGATGATCACCGCGCGCCCGGTCAGTCGATTGCTGGCGGGCCGGTAGCCGAGCTCTAGTTCGTACCTGGACACGCGGTAGCCGCGATTGCCGTTCTGCGGCAGGTAGGCGTCGATCGGTTCCTCGTAGAACTTGCTCCGCATCAGGCGGCTCCGCGCTGCCTCGACTCCGACGTCGAGGCGGTACCGGTCCACGGCGAGATGGGGTTGCCCCACCAGCGGGTCGACGGCGGGACCACGTCGCCGCGCATCACCAGGGACGCCGGTCCGATGGTGGCGCCCGCGCCGATGTGGGCGGCGGGCAGGGCGACGCAGTGCGGGCCGAGAGTGGCGCCCGCGTCCAGTGTCACCGTGTCCATGGACATGATGCGGTCGTGGAACAGATGGGTCTGCACCACACAGCCGCGTTCCACGGTCGCGCCGTCACCGAGTGTCACGAGGTCTGCCTCCGGAAGCCAATAGGACTCGCACCATACCCCGCGGCCGATCTTGGCACCGAGTCCGCGAAGCCACAGATTCATCACGGGAGTACCCGTGGCGGCGCGGGCGAACCAGGGTGCGGCGACGGTCTCGACGAAGGCGTCGGAGACCTCGTTGCGCCACACGAACGAACTCCACAGCGGATGCTCCACGGCCCGAATCCGCCCGACCAGCAACCACTTCGCGGCCACCGCGATGGCACCGGCCACCGCGCCGGCGGCCATCAGGACCAGGCCGGACAGCAGCGCCGCGACCAGGTAGTCGGAATGCTGGGCGATCAGGGCCAGCACGAACAGCACGCCGAGGCCGATGGCGAAGGTCACCATCACCGGGATCAAGCGGCAGGTCTCGACGATCGCCCTGGCCATCTTCAGCCGCAGCGGCGGATCGAAAGTGCGTGAGGTGTCGCTGGATTCGGCGGCCCGGCGTAGTCGCACCGGCGGGCTGCCCAGCCATGACGAGCCTGCCTTGGCCTTGCTCGGCGCGGCCGAGAGCACCGCCACCAGGCCGTTCTTGGGCACCCGCCGACCGACCGCGGTCATGCCGGAGTTGCCGAGGAAGGCGCGCTTGCCGACCTTGGCCTCGCCGATGCGCAGCCAGCCGCCGCCGAGTTCGTAGCTGGCGATCATGGTGTCGTCGGCCAGGAAGGCGCCGTCGGCGACCACGGTGAACTTGGGCAGCAGCAGCACCGTCGACGCCTCGACGTTCTTGCCGATCCGCGCGCCGAGCAGACGCAACCACAGCGGGGTCAGCAGGCTGGCGTAGAGCGGGAACAGGAAGGTGCGGGCCGAATCGAGCAGGCGTTCGGTGGCCCACACCTGCCACCCGGTCCGGCTGCGCACCGGGTGGTAGCCCTCGCGCAGGCCGATGCCGAGCAGGCGCACGGCGATCACGGTCGCGGCGGCGTAGACGGCGAGGCTGAGCAGGGTGGCCACCGGCAGGATGGCGAAACCGCGCAGCGCGGCGGCGCCGATGGTGGTCTCCTCGCGGACCCACCAGGCGATGAAGGTGCCGCCGACGGCCAGGCCGAGCACGGGCATCGCGGCCAGCGCCATCGAGGACAGGCCGAAGACGATCAGCCAGTGCCTGGCGCGTTCGGGGGAGTGATCGGGCCAGCGGCGTGGTGCCTTGCCCGCCTTCGTCGCGGGCGAACCCGCCCATTCCTGTTCGGCCTTGACCTTGCCCGATACCGCGGAACCGGGGGCGATCTCGGCCTTCTTGCCGATCTTGGTGCCGGGCAGCAGGATCGAGCGCGCGCCGATCACCGCGCCGTCCCCGATGGTGATGCCACCGATGTGCACGACGTCGCCGTCGACCCAGTAGCCGGACAGATCCACCTCGGGTTCGACGCTGGCGCCGTCGCCGAGTTCGAGCATGCCGGTGACCGGCGGCAGGGTGTGCAGGTCGACGCCCTTGCCGATCTTGGCGCCCAGTGCCCGCGCGAACGGCACCATCAGCGGTGCGCCGGAAAGGCTTTCGGCGCCACTGGCCTCCGACAGGCGTACGGCCGCCCACAGGCGCAGATGCACCCAGGAGCCGCGCGGATAGGTGCCGGGGCGCAGGCCCGCCAGCAGCACGCGCGCGCCTGCTACGCACAGCGTCATCCGGCCCAGCGGCGAGATGAACAGCACGAATGCCAGCACGATCCACCACCAGGACAGCCGCGGCAGCCACGGCAGCGAGGCGGACCAGCCCGCGATCGCCGACACCGCGGCCAGCCAGGTGACCCACTGCAAGCCGGTGAGGGTGGTCAGCGGGAGGGTGGCCAGCACCTGGGTGATCTGCGCGCGCAACGGCGTCGGCGCGACGACGCGCACGTCGACGGCCGCGACCGGCGCGCTCCCGTCGAGCAGTTCGACGAGCGAGCCAAGGCGCGGATGGTCGTAGAGATCGGCGACGGTGACGTGCGGATACCGCTCGCGCAACGCGCCGACCAGCTGGGCCGCCGCCAGCGAGCCGCCGCCCAGGTCGAAGAAGTCGGCGTCGAGATCGGCGGCCTCGGCGCCGAGGATGGCGTCCCACAGCCCGGCCACCCAGGCCGCCGTGCCCGCGAGACCGGACGGGGCCGGTTCCTCGGTGCTCGGCAGCGGCCAGGGCAGCGCGTCGCGGTCGACCTTGCCCGAGGTGCGGGTCGGCAGGTCGGGCACGACCGCGAGGCGGGGCACCAGCGGGGCCGGAAGCTGTTCGGCCAGAATCTCTCTGGCCTTCTTGACGTCGAAGTCGGGGCCGGCGCCGGTGAGGTAGCCGACCAGGATCTTGTTGCCCGCCTTGGTGGTCCGGATGGCGGCGGCAGCGCCGCTGACCCCGGGCAGATGCTGGAGGGCGTTGTCGATCTCGCCCAGCTCGATGCGGCGGCCGCCGATCTTGATCTGGTCGTCGGCCCGGCCGAGGAAGATCAGACCCTGGTGATCGTTGCGAACCAGATCACCACTGCGATAGGCGCGTTCCCAGCCCAGCGAAGGCAGCGGGGCGTACTTCTCGGCGTCCTTGGCCGGGTCCAGGTAGCGGGCCAGGCCGACGCCGCCGATGACGAGTTCGCCGGTCTCGCCCTCGGGCACGGGATTGCCCTGCGGGTCGACGACCGTCAGGTCCCAGCCGTCCAGCGGCAGCCCGATGCGGATCGGCATGCCGCCGTCGAGCAGCGCGGCGCAGGCGACGACCGTGGCCTCGGTGGGGCCGTAGGTGTTCCACACCTCGCGATCGGCGCCGCCGGCGAGCCGTTCGGCCAGCTCCGGCGGGACGGCCTCGCCGCCGAAGATCAGCAGGCGCACCGAGTCCAGCGCCTCGGCGGGCCAGGTGGCGGCCAGTGTCGGCACGGTGGAGACGATGCTGATCTCGCGGCGCATCAGCCACGGGCCCAGGTCGGCGCCGGTGCGGACCAGGTCGCGCGGGGCGGGGACCAGGCAGGCGCCGTGGCGCCAGGCCAGCCACATCTCCTCGCAGGAGGCGTCGAAGGCGACCGACAGCCCGGCCAGCACCCGGTCGCCGGGGCCGATCGGGGCGCGCTGCAGGAACAGTCGGGCCTCGGCGTCGACGAAGGCGGCGGCATTGCGGTGGGTGACCGCGACGCCCTTCGGGGTGCCGGTCGAGCCGGAGGTGAAGATGATCCAGGCGTCGTCGGCGGGAGTCGGCAGTGTGTTCCAGTCCGAGGCGGGCGTGCGGCCCGCGGCGGCGGTGGCCGACTCGATGCCCGCGGCCGTGGCCAGCGCGCTCACCCTGGCCTCGCCGAAGACCAGCCGGGCCCGCTCCTCCGGGTCGTCGGCGTCGACGGGAACGTAGGCGGCGCCGCAGTAGAGGACGGCCAGGATCGTGACGTACAGCGCGGCGCTGCCCGAGGGCATCCGCACGCCGACCCGGTCGCCGGGGCGCACCCCCGCGGCGGTCAGCTCGGTCATCCTGGCCTCGATCGCGGCGATCAGCTCCATGTAGCTGAGCACGACGGTGCCGTCGTCGATCGCCGGTGCGTCGGGGTGGGCCAGGGCGGTGCTGGTCAGGATGTCTACCAGGGTGCGCGGCGGCGCGGCCAGATCGGCGCGCAGGAGTGGATCACGCAACCGGCTCGCCGGGTCCTCAGTGCGTGGCTCGAGCATGGCGCTCAGTCCACCTCTCATCGGTCGACCCCCATCGGTGGTGTTTGTTGTTTCACGGGCGGGTTACCGGAGGGCAAACGGGATGGTCACCAGATGCCAACGGTACTCGGAGAAGGTGTGGCCGGACGGCAGCGCGAGGCGTGCCGCCGGCGCCGATCACAACGGCGAATCCGGTGATTCGCCGAGCGCGGTCAGCGTCAGCCGGTGCAGGGTGCGCTGTTCCTCGGGATCGAGCCGCTCCAGCACGCGCGCGGTGGCGTCGGCGATGAGGCGGTCGGTGCGCTTGCACTGCTTGCGCCCGGCGTCGGTGATCCGCAGCCGGTATTTGCGGCGGTCCTTGCCGTCGCGGGTGCGTTCGACCAGGCCGGCGCGTTCCAGCGCGTCGATCAGCCGGACGACTTCGCTGCGGTCGATGCCGAGGGCGTCGCCGACCTTCTTCTGCGTCAGGTCGGCGTTCTCCTCGATGAAGGTGAGCACCCAGTGATCGCGCAGCGGGACGTCGATCTCGGCGTGCAGTGCCTTGGTGAGCCGTCCGAGCGCGTACACCGGATAGCGCGGCAGGCCGCGGACGGGGTTCGAGTTCGTGGACATGATCGGCAACCCTAACAGATAGTGGGGGAACTCAATCATTTGGGTCATCCATCATGGATGAGGCAGATTGTTGGGCGATTCGCGGGCGGGCGGCAATCCGGCGGCAATCGGGTCTCGGCCGGGATGTCCGATTCCTTTGTGGCCGTGAGGATTACCTTTCGGGTGTCGGAACCGGTCACGGCGCGGGTCGGTGGGGTGGGTCGTCGCCGTCGCGAGCGCGGCGGGTGTCACCGGTTCCGACGGGCCGATCGTGGGTGGTTGACAGCTCGCCGGATCGTCTGCCACTCTCGAAACAGGTCACGAGTACCAGCGACAAGCCCCGGCTAGCTGGTCGGCAACCCTCCTCCGCGGTGGGGTGCTCCGGGTGACGACCAGGCCGCCGTCCGCAGTGGGCGCGGCAAGCGCGGACTCGCAGCACCCTTTTCGGGAACGAGTCCCTGAGCCGACGGGATTTCGTCATGACCGCAGTAATCGACCCCACCTGTGCCCTGGCCACCGTCTCCGGTGCGGACCTGCGGGTTCCGCTCGTGCAGGGCGGGACCAAGGACTACGCCAACTTCGACTACGCCGCGAGCGCACCGGCCTTGCAGCAGGTCACCGACCGGATTTCCAAGCTGCTGCCGTACTACGCCAGCGTGCATCGCGGCGCCGGATACGCCTCGCGGATCTCCACCGAGTGCTACGAGGCTTCCCGTGGCGCGGTCGCCCGGTTCCTCGACGCCGCCGACGACCAGGTCGTCGTGTTCACCCGCAACACCACCGATTCGCTGAACCTGCTGGCCGGCTGCGTGCCCGGCGAGACCGTGGTGCTCGATATCGAGCACCACGCGAACTTCCTGCCGTGGACCGCGCACGGGCGCCGGGTCGTGCGGGCCGCCGATACCGTCGAGGAGACGATTCGCCGGGTCGTCGCCGAATTGTGCAGCAAGCCCGCCGCTTTGCTCGCGGTGACCGGCGCCTCCAACGTCACCGGTGAGGTGCTGCCGCTGGAGCGGCTGGCGACCATCGCCCACCTGTGCGGCGCGCGGATTCTCGTCGACGCGGCGCAGCTGGCGCCGCATCGCCGGATCTCCCTGCGCGAGACCGGCGTCGACTACCTCGCCTTCTCCGGGCACAAGCTGTACGCGCCGTTCGGCGCCGGTGTGCTGGTCGGTCGGCGGGACTGGCTCGACGCCGGCGAGCCGCACCTGGCCGGTGGTGGCGCGGTGCGCGAAGTCGGTGTCGCGCAGGTCGACTGGGCCGCGGCGCCGCAGCGGCACGAGGCCGGTTCGCCGAATGTGCTCGGCGCGGCCGCCATCGCCGCCGCCTGCGACGCGCTCGCCGCGATCGATCCGGAGGAGCTCGTCGCCCACGAGCGGTTCCTGGCCGACCGGTTGCGCGACGGGCTGGGTGCGATCCCGGGCGTCGAGCTGGTCCGCATCTGGTCCGACAGCCCGGACTGTGTCGGCATCGTCGCCTTCACCGTGGCCGGCTATGCCCCCGGCGAGGTCGCCGCCTACCTCTCCGCTGAACACGCCATCGGTGTCCGCGACGGCCGCTTCTGTGCCCACCCCCTCCTCGCGGCCCTCGGCCTCGACGCCGCCCTGCGCGCCAGCATCGGCCTCGGCACCGCCGCCGACGACGTGGACCGCTTGATCACCGCCGTCGCCACCCTCGTCGAATCCGGCCCCACCTGGACCTACGCCGCCACCGACGGCCTCTGGAACCCCACTCCCGAAACCCGCCCCCTCTCCGGCGACGCCCTCACCGGCGCCGCCCCCTGCCTCATCGGCTGAGCCGCCACGGTGCGGTCGGACGTGCGTGTCCGGCCGCACCGCTCTGTCCCCATCGGGAATGTTTGACGCGCCGAGGAATTGGGTAACAGGCCGCCGGCAGGTCGCGATGAGCCCCGAAGGCAGTGTTCAGACACCTAAGGGGAGATAGTGACTCGACCGATGCAGCCGGCCGATCCGTGGGCTCGTCCACCACGGCCGCAGGACAAGAAGCGCCGCTGGCCCTGGGTGGCCGGGATCGGAGTCGCCGGCGTCGTCGGTCTAGCCGCGATCGGCGGTCTTGTCGACGACGGGTCCGATCCGGCGGCGGTGCCCTCGACGACGTCGACCATTCGCCCCAGCGCATCCTCGACCACTATCAGCTCGACGACGACCTCTCCCTCGACGACGACCGTCGCACCGACGACCACCGTCGAAATGCCGGTGCCTCCAATCGTGCCGACGACCACCCCCGGCCTGCCCCTGCCCCCGGTGATCCCTTCCACGAGGACTCCCACGATGCCGGTTCCGGCGCCGCGCGTTGATGTTCCCGAACCGGAAGCGCCACCCACACCCAGCACCTACTACAAGAACTGCGCTGCCGCGCGCGCCGCGGGCGCGGCGCCGCTCCACCGTGGCGAGCCCGGCTACAGATCCGGCCTGGACGCCGACGGTGACGGTATCGCTTGCGACAGGGGCTGACCTGCCGATCGGCGCCCCGGCTCGCGCAGCGGCGCTGTCAGGTGTCGAGGGCGGTGGGGCGGTGGTATCTGCCGTTGTAGTAGAGGAGGGGGGCGGCGGACGGGGATTCCCTGGTGTCGTCGTGGACTCGGGTGACCAGGCCTACGGCGAGGGTGTGGTCGCCGATGTCGATGAGTTGGTGGAGGGTGGCGCGGAGCCAGATGGGGGTGCCGTGCAGGACCGGTTCGCCGGTGTCGAGGGTGGTCCACAGGGAGCGGTCGGTGAAGCGGTCGGCGGCGGTGCGGGAGAAACGGTGGGCCAGGTGGTGCTGGTGTTCGCCGAGGAAGTGGATGACGACCGAGTCGGCCGCGCGCAGGGCCTCGATGCTCGAAGACGTGTGGGCGATGTTGAACGACACCAGCGGCGGTTCCAGCGACAGTGAGGCGAAGGACGTCGCCGTGAAGCCGACGGGGCCCGAGTCCGCTCCGATCGTCACCACGGTGACGCCGGCCGGATAGTGCCGCATCGAGGCCCGATACTGCTCAGCGGTGATCCCGCTCAGATCATCGGGGACGACCAGTTCGGCCGGAATACGTCGCGCATCACCCACCGCCCCAAACTACGCCTGCGGCGCGACCGCACCCATCGCCCGGTCGTCGCGCTGTGCGCCGACCGCGCCGGCCTTGTCTTCGGTGAGCACGCGAAACGCGAACACGACCTGCCATAACCCGATGAACAGGGTGGGCAGCCGTTCATAGAGCCCGGCGGAGGAATCCGCACCCGCCACGGTGCTTTCGAACGCAACGAAGAACGCGCCGACTGCCGCCAGCGACAGGACGCCGGTGGCGACCGAGAAGGCTGCCCAGCCGCGGAAGGGGCGACCCGCGGCGGCGAACGCGGCTACCGGGAACGCCAGGAAAACCACCAGCGCGCCCATGCTGTGCACCGTGCCGATCGCGGTGACGGCGTCGGATTCACCGGCGGGGAATCCGAGCGCAGGGTC
Organism: Nocardia sp. NPDC087230; assembly: GCF_044744725.1. Taxonomy (NCBI): domain Bacteria; kingdom Bacillati; phylum Actinomycetota; class Actinomycetes; order Mycobacteriales; family Nocardiaceae; genus Nocardia; species Nocardia sp. NPDC087230. The sequence continues at coordinate 612,038 of NZ_JBIUYV010000002.1, read as the reverse complement.
GGTGGGGGCAACGCCGATCAGGACCAGCCCCGCTCCCGCGACGAGCAGCGACACATATCCCGAAGTCCGGATGGCCGCCGAACGCCGGAGCGCCTCGGCGAAGCACAGGGTCAGCACGCCGTAGACGACGAAGTTCGCGATTTGTATCCAGCCGTGCCGGCCAAGGCTGAGCGTGCTGATGGTGTCGTGCGAGGAGTCGTAGTCCGGCTGCACCGCACCGTTGACGAGATAGGTCAGGACGAAGAGAACGGGACCGGTCGCACCCGCCGCCACCATGGCATGCGTACAACGTATACTCATGTGTACAACGTACACGGATTGTGCGTACGTAGTACACACGAGAGAGAATCAGGCGTGACATTCCTCTGGGAACGGCTTGCGCAGGCCACCGGCGCACCGGGTAAGGCTCTGTCCGCTCAGCGCATCGCCGCGACGGCGGTGGCCGTTGCCGACGCCGACGGACTCGACGCGATCACCATGCGCCGCCTCGCCGCCGAGCTGGGCGTCGCGCCCATGGCCGCCTACCGCCACGTGGCGAACAAGGACGAGGTGCTGGAACTGATGGTCGACCTCGTCTACGGCGAGATCGACCTGTCCGCCGGGATCGACTGGCGCACGACCCTGCGCGAGATGGCACTGGCTGTCCGCGCTCTGATCCTGCGCCACCCGTGGCTCACCCGCCTGTCGGCCCCGCAGATGGTCTACGAGCTGACACCGCATCGCATGGCGCTGACGGAACTGGCTCTCGCCGCACTCCACGACGACCTCGGCCTCGACCTCGATACCGCGATGGCGGCCTGTCGCACCGTCTCCATGTATGTCCAGGGCGCGACCAGCGCCGAAATCGGTCTGCGCGACCTCATGGACGATCGCGGCTGGACCACCGGCGCGGATGCCCGCGCGGGTCTCGCCACACACCTGCGGTGGCTTCTCGACACCGGCCGCTATCCGACCTTCCAGCGTTACGCCCAGGCGGCGGACCGCAAAGACGACCTGCGATGGCAGTTCGAAACCGGTCTCGATCAGGTCCTCGACGGAATCGGCTGCGCCGCACACTGAATCGCCGAACCGATTCACCGGCGTGGCAAAGCGCCTCGGACTCAGTCGACCTCGATCGGCAACCCGGCGGTGATCCGGACGAGTTCGCGGAAGTTGGTGCGGAACACCGTGTTCGGATGTCCACCCGCGGCCCACACCTCGGTGTGCTCGGCCAGGGCGGTGTCGACCCAGGTGGGCAGATTGGTGGGATGGCCGACGGGGGCGGTGCCGTCGATCGGCTGGCCGGTGACGCGCTCGACCAGGGCGATGGGCGCCGGGGTGAGCCTGCCCTCCAGGCGTTTGCCGGTCCGCGTCAGATCGACCTGATGGTGGTCGGCGACCAGCAACAGGACGGGGTCGTCGTCGAGCAGGAAGACCTGCGAGGTGGTGATCGCGGTGGGCGGGGCGCCCAGAGCGCGGGCGGCATCGGCCGCGGTGGCAGCGGGCGTCTCGGGCGAAACGATGACGCCGTGATGCCCGCGGGCGATGAGCGTATCGGCGACGCGGCATGCGACCGCCGGTAGAGACGACCTGCGCATGAAATCCAGAGTAGGACGATTGCGGGAAATATGCCGGGGGAGCGGGATTTTGGGGTTCATCCCAGGGGCTGCGCACATCCCTGGCGGCGCGCCAATAGACTCGGTCCATGACTGAATGGCAGGCCTTCACCGTCGAGATCGCCGACCACGTTGCCCAGGTCACACTGACCGGGCCGGGTAAGGGCAACGCGATGGGACCCGATTTCTGGCGTGAGCTGCCGGAGATCTTCCGCGAGCTCGACGCCGACCCGCAGGTGCGGGCCGTGGTGCTCACCGGCGCGGGCAAGCACTTCTCCTTCGGGCTCGACCTGGCGGCGATGGGCGGCATGCTCGCCCCGGTGCTGGCCGACGACGCCAAGGCCGCGCCGCGCACCGAGTTCCTCAAGGTCGTGCGCGGTATGCAGGACTCGGTGACCGCGGTCGCCGAGTGCACCAAGCCGGTGATCGCGGCCGTGTCCGGCTGGTGCATCGGTGGTGGCCTCGACCTGATCGCGGCCGCCGACATCCGGCTGGCCAGCGAGGACGCCAAGTTCAGCCTGCGGGAGGCGAAGGTCGCGATCGTCGCCGACATCGGCTCGCTGCAGCGTCTGCCCGGCATCATCGGCGAGGGCAACCTGCGCGAGCTCGCGTACACCGCCAAGGACATCGACGCCGCGCGCGCCGAGCGGATCGGCCTGGTCAACGAGGTGTTCGCCGATCAGGAGGCCGTCGTCGCGGCCGCGCACGCGATGGCCCGCGAGATCGCCGACAACCCGCCGCTGGTGGTGCAGGGCATCAAGGACGTGCTCGAGCACCGGACCGCTCCGGCGGTGGCCGACGGCCTGCGCTACGTGTCGACCTGGAACGCGGCGTTCCTGCCGTCCAAGGACCTCACCGAGGCGATCACGGCGGTGTTCCAGAAGCGCGCGCCGGAGTTCAAGGGCGAGTAAAGGCAGTATAAACGGTTGCCCCGGCGACCGTTCTGTCTACATACTTGCATCACACAACTAATTGATTGATGCAAGTAAAGGTGAACTGAAGTGATGGACAACGAGCCCGCGATCGACGCGATCGCGGTCCAGCTCGTCCGGCTGCACCGGCTGCGGGACCGGACGCTGGCCCAGATCAAGGACCGCTCCGGCATCGACCCGGCGGGCTTCGTCGTGCTGTTCCGGCTGGTCTGTGACGGGCCGATGCGCTCGGGCGCGCTGGCCGAGGCGGTGCACTCGGACGCGTCGACGGTGAGCAGGCAGGTGGCCCAGCTGGTCGACCGGGAACTGGTGCGCCGCGTCGCCGACCCCGACGACGGCCGCGCCACCGTGCTGGAGGTGACCGACCAGGGCCGGGAGGTCGCCGAGCGGATCCGAACCCGGCGTCGCGAGTCGGTCGCCGTCGTCACCGAGGACTGGTCGCCCGAGGATCGCGCGACCTTCGCCGCGCTGCTGACGCGCTTCGTCGACGACTACGACGTGGCCCGCCCGACCCTGCTGACCCGCTCGACCGCGCTCAGCGCTACCGCGATGGAGAACGATTCGTGACGACAACCGCGGCCCCGGTGGAATCACCTGCCGGCTTCACCCACCGCCAGATCCTGACCATCCTGTCCGGCCTCATGCTCGGCATGCTGCTGGCCTCGCTCGATCAGACGATCGTGTCGACCTCGATCCGCACCATCGCCGACGACCTGCACGGCTACTCACTGCAGGCCTGGGCGACGACGGCCTACCTGATCACCGCGACGATCAGCACCCCGCTCTACGGCAAGCTCTCGGACATGTTCGGCCGTAAGCCGTTCTTCCTCACCGCGATCGGACTGTTCGTCATCGGCTCGCTGCTGTGTACGTTCGCCACGTCGATGTACCAGCTGGCGGCCTTCCGCGCGTTCCAGGGTCTGGGTGCCGGCGGGTTGATGTCGCTGGCGCTGGCCATCATGGGCGACATCATCAGCCCCCGCGAACGTGCCCGCTACCAGGGCTACTTCCTGGCCGTGTTCGGTATCTCGAGCGTGCTCGGGCCGGTGCTCGGCGGTCTGCTGGCCGGGCAGGACACCATTCTCGGCGTCACCGGCTGGCGCTGGGTGTTCCTGGTGAACGTGCCGCTGGGCCTGCTCGCGCTGGTCGTGGTGACCCGGGTGCTGCAACTGCCGCGCAAGCCGCACGCCACCCACCGCATCGACTTCGGCGGCGCGCTGGTGCTCGCGATCGGACTGGTCCCGCTGCTGATCGTGGCCGAGCAGGGCCGCGAATGGGGTTGGGGCAGTACCGCGTCGGTGGTCTGCTATCTGATCGGCGCCGCGGGCGTCCTCGGGTTCGTCGCGGTCGAGAAGGTCATGGGCGATGCGGCGATGATCCCGTTGCGCATCTTCACCAACACCACGTTCGCGCTCGGCGTGGTGATCTCGTTCGTGGTCGGCGCCGCCATGTTCGGCGGCATGCTGCTGCTGCCGCAGTACCTGCAGGTCGTGCGGGGCGCGGGACCCACCGAGGCGGGTCTGCAGATGCTGCCGATGGTGCTCGGCCTGATGACCGGTTCGATCGTGTCGGGTCGGCTGATCTCGAAAACCGGCCGCTACCGGGCCTTCCCGGTGATCGGCGCGACGGTGCTGACCCTCGGCCTGTTCCTGCTGCACCTGCTCGACGCCGACAGCCCGCTGTGGCTGGCGATGATCTTCATGGCGCTGGCCGGCTTCGGTCTCGGCAACCTGCTCCAGCCGATGACGCTGGCGCTGCAGAACGCGTTGCCGCCCGAGGACATGGGCGTGTCCACCGCCTCGGCCACGTTCTTCCGGCAGATCGGCGGCACGCTCGGCGCCGCGGTCTTCCTGTCGATCCTGTTCTCGCTGCTCACCCCGAACATCACCGAGCGGATGCAGCAGGCGGCCACCGATCCGGCCTACCAGCAGGCCGTGATCGCGGGTGCGCAGAGCGGCAACCCGGCCGATGCCGCGCTGGCCAAGGGCCTGCTGGCGCACGACACCTCGGCGGCGGGCCAGGTGCTCGAGGACAGCTCGATCGTCCAGCAGCTGAATCCGGTGCTGGCCAAGCCGTTCCAGGTGGGCTTCGCCGATTCGATGTCGACGGTGTTCCTGGTGGCGACCGGGGTCGCGCTGCTGGCGCTGCTGCTGGTGCTGTTCTGGAAGGAGGCCCCGCTGCGGATGCAGGGCGGCATCCAGGCCGCCGGTGACACCAAGGCCGCCGACGGCGCGGGCGCGCTGGTCGACACGGCGGCGCAATCCAGTGCCGCGGACGCCGACCACAGCGCCGACGACGCGGGCGGCCGGGTGCGGGCCGCGGCGCCCCCGGCATGATCGAGGGATGAATCGAACCGACAGCGGCGCGGCGGCGCGGCGGGTACGCCTGCTGCCCGCCGCTGTCGGCTATCTGCTGATCGGCGGGGCGACCGGGCTCGCCGCGCTGTTCGCGCTGGCCGCGCTGGCCGTCGTCGCCGCCATGAGCCTGATCGGGATCGGGATCCCGGCGCTGCCGGAGGCGGTGAGATTGATCCGCCCCCTGCTCACCCTGGAACGGCGCAGGGCGGGGCACCGCCTCGGCACCCCGATCACCTCGGCCTACCGGCCGCTGACCGGTGACCTGCGCGAACAGCTCGCGACCCTGGCCGCCGACCCGGCGAACCGCCGCGACCTCGCCTGGCTGGTGCTGCACGGCGTGATCGGGCTACCGCTGGCCGCGCTGGCGGTGGCCCTGCCGTTGAGCGCGGTGCAGCATCTGGTGCTCCCCCTGCTCTGGTGGGCGGGGGTGGACGGGTTGCCCGGCAGCAACGGGCTGGTCGTCGTTTCCTGGCCCACGGCGGCCCTGAGCGTGCTGATCGGTCTGGTGTTCGGCGCCCTCGCCCTGCGCTCGCCCGAGGCGGCGACGGCGCAGGCGAAGCTCGCGCGAGCGCTGCTGGCGCCGGACGAGCACGCCCTGCTGGCCGACCGGGTCGCCGAACTCACCGCGACCAGGGCCGCCGCCCTCGACGCGCACGGCGCCGAACTGCGCCGCATCGAACGCGACCTGCACGACGGCGCCCAGGCCAGGATCGCGGCGGTGATCATGCAGCTCGGGCTCGCCGAGCAATTGCGCGGGCGCGACCCCGACGCGGCGGACCGGATGGTGCGCACCGCCCAGGACACCGCGTCGGCGGCGCTGGCCGAACTGCGGGACGTGGTCCGCAGCGTCTACCCGCCGGTGCTCTCCGATCGCGGCCTGGCCAGTGCCGTCTCCGCGCTGGCCGCGCGCAGCCCGATCCCGTGTGTGGTGGAGCTGAACGGGATCACGCGACGGCCGATGGCGGTGGAGGCGGCGGCCTACTTCGTCATCGCCGAGGCCGTCACCAACGCCACCAAGCACTCGGGGGCCGCGACGCTGTCGATCGAACTGGGCGGACCGCCGCAACTGCTGATCGTGGCGATCCGCGACGACGGCGTCGGCGGGGCGACGGTGACCGAGGGCGGTGGCCTGGCCGGCATCCGGCGCAGGGCCGAGGCCCTCGACGGCCGGATGACGCTGACCAGCCCCGCCGGTGGGCCTACGCTGGTGCGCGTGGAGTTGCCGTGCGGGTCGTGATCGCCGAGGACGACGCCCTCCTGCGAGAAGGCCTGGTCCTGCTGTTGAAGACCGCCGGGATCGAGGTGGTCGCCGCCGTCGACAATGCCGACGATTTCCTCACCGTGGTCACCGCCGACCGCCCGGACGCGGTGGTGGTCGACGTGCGGCTCCCGCCGACCTTCACCGACGACGGCCTGCGCGCCGCCGTGCGGGCCAGGACCGTGCACCCCGGGCTGCCGGTGCTCGTCCTGTCGGCCTATGTCGAGGACAGCTACGCCGCCGAACTGCTCGGCGACGGCGCGGGCGGGGTGGGCTATCTGCTCAAGGAGCGGGTCGGCAAGGTCGACCGGTTCCTGGATTCGCTGCACCGGGTCGCCGCTGGCGGCACCGCGATGGACCCGGAGGTGATCGCGCAGCTGCTGGTGCGTCGCCGCGTCGACGATCCGCTGTCGACGCTGACGGCCAGGGAACGGGAAGTACTCGCGCTGATGGCGGAGGGCCAGGACAACTCCGCCATCGCCGCCGGACTCGTCGTCACCGAAGGCGCTGTGCTCAAACACATTCGCAGCATCTTCGCCAAGCTCGGCCTGGCCGCCGACGAGTCCGGCCACCGGCGGGTGCTCGCGGTGCTCGCCTATCTCAACGCTCGTCCCGGTCGGCCGTGAACGCGCGTCACCGCACCGCGCCGGACCCGGGCCGCTCCGACGGCGACCCGGCCTCGTCGCGGCAGGTCAGGTTGGTGCCGGGCAGAGTCCCGTCCAGCAGGTAGGTGTTGACGGCAGCGCTGACACAGCCGTTCGGGTAGTTGCCGTAGATCCAGTGGATCGGCACGTCCGGCAGGGTCACCAGCCGTGAGCCGCGCAGTGCCCGGTGCATGACCTGAGCGCCCGCGAAGGTGGTGCGCGTATCGCCGGTGGACTGCACGATCAGACTCGGCACTGCGTTGTCGATCACCGTGGTCGGCTCGACCGGCGGCGCCCAGAACGCGCACGGCGTGATGTTGTTCGCGAACGCGCCGAACAGTGGCTGCTCGGCCCGGCTCGCCTCGATATTGCGCCGGTACCAGTCTGGATCGCGCGGCACTTCCGCGTCGCCGCAGAGCACGGCGGTGGCCGTGGAGAGGTCGCGCGGCTGGGCCGTCAGCATGAACGACAGCGAGGCGGCCAGCCCCGGTTCCGGTATCACCGTGACGCCGTCGGCGGCGTCGGCGAGCTGACGCAGTTGCGCGGCCAGCAGCGGATACTTGCGTGGATCGTCGAGTTCGGCGAACAGCAGCGTCGGCAGGCTGTGCTGGTCGACGGTGAATTCGCCGATCCGGATCGGCCGCTCCTTCGCCCGGCGCACCATCGCCTGCACCGACTCGCGCACGGCGGAACGATCTGTGCCGAAACGGTATTCGCCGTCGCGCGCCGCGGTCCAGTCCGCCCACAGGTCGAAGGCGGCCTCGTTGACCGGACCCATGGCGCGCAGCATTTCCGACGCGCCGTAGTGCTCGGGGTCGACGGCGCTGTCGAGGACGAAGCGGTCGGCGCGGTCGGGGAAGAGCTGAGAGAACACCGCGCCGAGGTAGGTGCCGTAGGAGGCGCCGAAATAGCTGATCCGGTCCTCGCCGAGCACCGAGCGGATGAGGTCCATGTCGCGCGCGGTATTGCGGGTGGTGATGTGGCGCAGGCGGGGACCCTCGTTCGCCGCGCACTGGGCGGCCAGCCCGGCCTGGCGGGCGGTGCTCGCGGCGAAGTCGCCCGCGTCGAGTCCGGCGGACTGGATCCAGAACCCCTCCTGCCAGCGGCAATTCACCGCGGCGGAGCGGCCGATGCCGCGCGGGTCCATGCCGATCAGGTCGTAGCGGGCACGGACCTCGGGTGTCATCCCGGCGCTCAGGTCGATCGGGTAGCCCAGGCCGGGGCCACCCGGGCCGCCCGGGTTGGACAGCAGCACGCCGTGGCGGCGCGCCGGATCGGTGGCGGGCAGGCGGGAGATGGCCACGGTCATCGTCTCGCCCTCCGGCGCCGAATAGTCCACCGGCACGGTGACATCGGCGCACTGCGCGCCCGCCGGGTCGAGGCGGGGGTCCTCGCAGGATCGCCAGGACAGCGTCTGCCGGCGGAAGGAGTCGAGCGGGTCGGCCGAAGCCGGTGCGGCGGTGAGTAATCCGAGAACGGTGGCGGCGGTGAGCGCGGCCGTCGTCAGGCGCTTCATGCCGCGCACACGATCGCGTCGAAGGCCTGGTCGACGAGTTTCGCCTGTTCCTCGCTGCCGGGCAGCTGGTTCACCGTGAGGGTGACCGCGACGCCGTCGGCGGTCGTGCCGGTGTGGGTTCCGAAGCCGGGGATGCTGCCACCGTGCCCGCTCACCTGTTCCCCGCAGGACGCGGTGCGCTGGATCAGGCCCAAACCGTAACCGGCCGTGGGCATCCGATCGAAGGGCACGGTGCGGCGCATCTCGTCGAGCTGGGCGGGAGCCAGCAGCTTGCCGTTCAGCAGGGCGGCGAAGAAGCGATTGAGGTCGGCGCCGGTCGAGATCATATCGCCCGCGGTGTCGGCCCAGGAGGGATCGAGTTCGGTGAAATCGACTCGAGTGCCGTCGATGTCCTGATAGCCGCGCGAGTGCGGGGAGCGCAGGCCGGTGTCGCCGGACGCGGGCGTGTAGGTGTCGCGCAAGCCGAGCGGTTCGATGATCCTGGTCGCGATCTCGGCGGCCGCCGGACGGCCGGTGACCTGCTCGATCAGCATGCCGAGGAGCACATAGTTGGTGTTGGTGTACACGGCGCGGGCACCCGGCTCGTACTGCGGCGGCATCGTCATCGCGATGCGCACCAGGTCGGCGGGGCTGTGATGCTGTCGCCGCGCGGCTTCGGTAGCGATGTCGAGCTGCGGGGAGCCGGGGTCGGTGGGCTTGCTGGGATCGCCGCTGGCCAGATACTCGGGCAGGCCGCTGGTGTGCTGGAGCAGCTGACGCACGGTGACGCGATCCCCGTCGTTGCCGTTGCCGTGCACGACCCCGGGCAGATAGCGCTCGACGGGCGCGTCCAGCTCGACCTTGCCCTCGGCGACCAGCTGCAGCAGCACGGTCGCGACGAAGCTCTTGGTATTGCTGCCGATCCGGACGAAGGCTCCGTCGGGAATCGGCGCGCCGGAGGCGATGTCGCCGACGCCCGCGGTGACGGTACGTTCGCCCGCCGGGGTGGTGATCACGGCCTGGGCGCCGGGGAAGCCCGCCCGCACCAGGGTTTCGAGGGCCTGTCGCACCTCGGGCCCCGGCGCCGTCGGCGGCGCGCTCTCGCCACCACACGCGGGCACGGCGAGCAGCGCGACGGCGCACGCTCCCGCGGCGACGATGCGGCGGGACCTGCTGCGAAATAGGGTCATGAGCTGCGCTTTCCTCCTGCTGAGACGGTGCCTGCCTGACTGTTTCGAGCGTAGGAAGACCAGCCCGCCGCGCCCATGCCGCGCGCGCCCGAATCCGAGGTGGTGCCAGCACTACCAACCCAGGGGTGGGGAAGGTGAAACGCCCATGGTGGGGGCGGAAGTCCCCCTAGGGGTGGCTGTTTCGGCGGCTGCGCGCCCATAACGTTCATCTCGTCGAAAACGAACGCAGAGGAGCGAACGACATGCGCATCAAAACCACCATCGCCGCCGGACTGCTGGCTGCCGCGACCGTCGCCGGGGTGTCGACGGTCGCCGCGGGCAACGCCGCCGCCGGCCCTTACGGCACCTACTACGGCACCTACGCCACCCTCGCCGCCTGTCGCGCCGACGGCGAGTCGTCCTACACCGGCGGCTACTACTGGGAGTGCACCGAGAACTGGGACGGCTGGGACCTCTACATCTGGTACTGAGCTACCTGATCGTCCGACCCAGGGGCATCCGGCGACGCCGGGTGCCCCTTCTCGGTGTTCGGCTAGATTGTCGGTCTGAGTTCCCCCAGTGAGAGAGATTGGCCGCGCATGCTGACGTTCGCCGTGCTCGGTGAGATCCGTGCCTGGCGCGCTGGGATCGAGCTCGACCTCGGCTCCCGGCAGCAGCGCGCTCTGCTGGCCGCCCTGCTGCTGCGCACCGGCCGCTCGGCCACCGTCGACGAACTGATCGACGACGTCTGGGGCGAGAACCCCACCGCCAGCGCCGTGGGCGCGCTGCGCAATCACATCCTGCATTTGCGCCGGGTCCTCGAACCAGGGCGCGTGGCGGGGGAGCCGCCGCAGGTGCTGGTCGCGCTCGGCGGCGGCTACGCGCTGCGGGTGCCGGTGGGCTGCGTCGACATCGAACAGGTCGACGACTTGATGCTCACCCCGCACTCCGACCCCCAGACCGCGGGCGACACCGTCGACGCCGCCTTGCGGTTCTGGACCGGCACCCCGCTGGCCGGACTGCCCGGCCCCTTCGCCGAGCGGCAGCGCGCCCACCTCGCCGACCGCAGGCTCGTCCTGCTGGAACAGCGTGCCGAACTCGACCTGCGCCGGGGCCGCTATGCCGAGGCCGTCGCCGACCTCACCCCGTTGTGCGCCGAGCACCCGCTGCGCGAACGGCCCCGCGCGCTGCTGATGACGGCGCTCTACCACGCCGGTCGCCAGGCCGAGGCGCTGCGCGTCTACGCCGACACCCGCCGCGAACTCGTCGACCAGCTCGGCATCGAACCAGGGCGCGAACTCGCCGATTTGCACCGGTGCATCCTGGCCGGTGAGCTGAGCACGCCGCGCGAGCCTGCCGCGCAGGTCCGGCCGCGGGCGCCGCAGCGGGTCGCGCAGTTGCCCGCCGACGTCGTCGACTTCACCGGCCGCGCCGAGGTGGTCGACCTGCTCGCCGCGCGGCTCACCGCGACGGGGACCGGGGTGCCGGTCTGCGCGATCGGCGGGATGGGCGGGATCGGCAAGAGCGCACTGGCCGTGCACGTGGCGCACCGGGTGCGCGAGCGATTCCCCGACGGGCAGCTGCACGTCGACCTGCACGGCTTCGCCGCCGATCACGCCGGCGGCGCCACCGCCGCCGACACCCTCGGCGACTTCCTGCGCGTGCTCGGTGTGCCGGAGGGTGAACTCGCCGCGGGCGCCGCCGAGCGCGCGGCCCAGTTCCGCAGCCGGCTGGCCGGGAAACGGGTGCTGGTCGTCCTCGACAACGCCCGCTCGGTCGACCAGGTCGCGCCGCTGATTCCCGGTACCCCCGGCTCGGCGGTGCTGGTCACCAGCCGTTCGGCGCTGCCCGAGCTACCGGGCACCACCGCGGTGCGCCTCGACGTGCTCACCGACACCGAGGCGCACAGCCTGCTCGCCGGGATCGCGGGCCGCGACCGGATCGCGGCCGAACCCGAGGCGGTCGCCGCGGTGCTCGGCGCCTGCGGTGGCCTGCCGCTCGCGGTCCGCATCGTCGGTGCCCGGCTGGCCGCGCGCCCGGCCTGGACGGTGCGGATCGTGGCCGAGCGGTTGCGCGACACCGCGCAGCGGCTCAGTGTCCTGCGCACCGGCGAACTCGCCGTCGAGCTGGCCTTCCGGATCAGCTACGACCAGCTCGACACCGGTCACGCGCGCGCGTTCCGGATGCTGGCGGTGCCCGAGGTCGGGGAGATCTGCACCGAGGGCGCCGCCGCGATCCTCGGGATCGAGGTCGCCGAGGCCGAGCAGGTGTGCGAGGACCTGGTCGACCTGAACCTGCTCGAGACCACCGCGCCCGGCCGCTACACCTATCACGACCTGCTGCGCCTGTTCGCCAGGGAACTGCCGGTCACCGGTGCCGCCGACCCGCCGCTGACCGCGCTGCGCAGGCTGCTCGACTTCTACCTCGCCACTGTGAAACAGGCTGTCGCCGTCTGTAATCCGGGCACCCGGCTGCCCGAGCACCTGCGCCCGACCGCCGCGCCGGGCGTCCGGTTCGCCGACGAGCACGCGGCCCAGGCGTGGCTGGCCGGACAGCGGCACAACCTGGTCTCGCTCTATCGCCAGTGCGCGCAAGCCGGTGGCCCGGTGCTGGCCCCGGCCGCCGATATCGCCTGGGCCACCGCCGAACTCATCGACGGCGGCGCGAACTGCATCGAGGTCGCACGGGCGCTGGAGGAACTGCTCGACGCCGCGTTGTGCGCGGGTGACCGCTCGGTGGAATGTCGGGTGCGGGTCGCCCTCGGCGCGCTGTTCGCCTATTCGCTCGGCGCGCTGCGGCAGGGGCGCGACCATCAGCGCATCGCGCTGTCGCTGGATCGCGGCACCATCAGCGATGCCCGGCTCACCGCGTTCGCCGCGCAGCTGCTGTCGTCCTCGACCCGGCGCGGCACCGAAACGGCCGCGCCGCTGGCCCATTCGGCGCGGGCGATCCGGCTGGCCCGCCGGGTCGGCGACCGGGCGATCGAGTGCGCGTGCCTGGTCCACGAGGTGAAGACCTACTCCGACGCGGGCGATTTCCCGGCGGCCAGGGAGCGCGCGGTCACCGCGCGGGCGCTGGCCGCCGAGCTGGGCAACCGGTCGCTCGAGGTGATGGCGACGCACGAACTCGGGGTCACCCTGGTCTATCAGGGGGAGACGGCCGAGGGGGTGCGGCTGTGCGAGGAGGCGGTCGCGCTCGGCCGGGCCGGCGGGATCGAACTGCGGCTGGGCTGGGCGCTGTCACGGCTGGCGCACGTGCTGCTGATGGCAGGCCGGGCCGCCGACGCCGAACCCGTCGTCGACGAGGCGATCCAGGTGCTCACCCGTGCGATCGGGCCGCTGACCAGGGCCAGAGTGCTGGTGCTCCAGGGGCTGATCAAACAGGCCACCGGGAAACCGGGCGAGGCGGAGGAGTCCTTCACCGCCGCGGCGGAGTCGTTCGAGACGATGCAGGATCCGCAGCTGACCCACGAACGGCTCGACGCCGAACTGGAGGCGCCGGTGATGGCGCTGCTGCACGATCATCTCGCCGCGCTGCGTGCCCGCCGGGACATCATCGCCGCGTCATAGCGGCGTCATCACGGGGCGCGAATATTCGTGAGGCACTGGCGAACACAAGTGTTCACGCGATAGATTGCCCTATGTACCCGGTTGTCGCGACAGCGAGCCGCGTCGTCGCCGGGGGGTCGGCGGCCCGGACCGGGACAACGAGAACGGGATGTCCGAACTGCTCCGGACATCCCGTTCTTCGTGCACCGTCAGCTCAGTGGCCGGCTTCCTTCAGGCGGGTGAAGGACTCGTCGATGACCTTCTCGGCCTCGGCGCGGCCCAGCCACTCCGAACCCTGGACGAACTTGCCCGGCTCCAGGTCCTTGTAGCGCTCGAAGAAGTGCTTGATCGCCGACAGCTCGAACTCCGAGACGTCGCCCAGCTCCTGGATGTGGTCCCAGCGCGGGTCGCCCGCGGGCACGCACAGCACCTTGTCGTCGCCGCCGGCTTCGTCGGTCATGCGGTACACGCCGATCGGACGGGCTTCCACGATCACGCCGGGGAAGACCGACTCGGGCAGCAGCACCAGCGCGTCCAGCGGATCGCCGTCCTCGCCGAGGGTGTTCTCGATGAAGCCGTAGTCGGCCGGGTAGCCCATGGAGGTGTACAGGTACCGGTCGAGCTTGACCCGGCCGCTCTCGTGATCGACCTCGTACTTGTTCCGAGAGCCCTTGGGGATCTCGATGGTGACGTCGAACTCCACGCCATCTCCTTGCTCGTTCGAGTGCTTCTCTGCCGAATCGCCAGATCGTTCTGGGGAACCGTTGCGCAACGAGGATAGTGTGGTGTGCTGGTACACCGGTGCGGCAGGCGGCTCAGCGCGCAGTCGAGGCGTGTCGGGCGGCGTTGAGGGAGAGACGACGGTCGTGATCGGTCCGAGCGAGAATAATCCGGGAGCGACGGCGCAGCGCCGACGCAAGTCCACGTGGATCTGGGTATCGGCGGTGGTGGTCGCCCTGCTGGTGATCGCGGGCGGGTTCGTCGCCATCGCGCGCCCGTGGACTCCCGAGTTCCGCCACGGCGGGCTCACCGTGGCCCCGCCGCCGTCCACCGATCAGCCCGTCGCCGAGGTCACCCCGGCCAAGTCGGATGCGCCCGCGCCGACGTCCGCCGGGATCGCCGCCGCGCTCGCGCCGGTCGTCGGCAGCCCCGACCTGGGCAGCTTCGCCGGTCAGGTGACCGACCCGACCAGCGGCGCGGTGCTGTGGAGCCAGGATCCGACCAAGGCGATGATCCCGTCCTCGACGGCGAAGGTCATGCTGGTCGCGGCCGCGCTGCTCACGCTGCCCGACGATCAGCGGGTGGCGACCAGGGTCCTCGCCGGTGCGCCGGGGGAGCTGGTGCTCGTCGGCGGCGGCGATCCGACCCTGACTACCAGGGCCGACGGCGGCTACTACACCGACGGCGCCCGGATCGCCGAGCTGGCCGCGCGGATCAAGGCGACCGGCAGGCAGGTCAGCGCGATCGTCGTCGACACCTCCGCCTATCGCGGGCCGACGATGGCCTCGGGCTGGGACCCGGTCGATATCCCCGAGGGCTCGATCACCCCGATCGAGCCGATCATGCTCGACGGCGGGCGGTTCGATCCGTCGGCCGACTACTCGCCGCGCACCTCTACTCCCGCGCTCGACGCCGGACGCGCGCTGGCCGCCGAACTCGGCGTCGACCCCGCCGCGGTGCGGGTCGGTCCGGCCGCGCAGAACGGCGCCGAGATCGCCAAGGTGGAATCGGCCCCGCTGCGAGTCCGGTTGCACGACATGATGATCCACTCCGACAATGTGCTCGCCGAGACGATCGGGCGGGAACTGGCGGTCGCGACCGGGCACGAGGCGTCCTTCGCCGGGGCCGTCGCCGCCACCACCGCGGCGCTGACCAACGCCGGATTCGACATCGCCGGACTGCATCTGGCCGACAACAGCGGGCTGTCCGTCGACGACCGGGTGCCGCCGCGGCTGCTCGACGCCATCATCGCCACCGCCGCCGAGCCCACCGGCGACGCCGCCGTGGCACCGGCCGGAACGCAGGCCAAGCCCGAGAACGACCCGCGCGCAGCGGCTCTCGCGCCGCTGCTGGACGACCTGCCGGTCGCGGGCGGTACCGGGACGCTGGCGCCGCGCTTCGTCACCCAGAACCGCCAGGGCGCGGGCTGGGTGCGGGCCAAGACCGGAACTCTGAGTGTCGCCAGCGCGTTGGTCGGATATGTGCTCGACCGCGACGGCCGGGTACTGACCTTCGCGCTGATGTCCAATGATCGGTTGCCGGAGGTCAGCAGGCCCGCCCTCGACGCGGTGGCCGGTGCCCTGCGCAACTGCGGATGCTCCTGAGAGCGGGTGGCGATGACCGAGGACAAGACCGGGCGCACGACCTCCGGATTCAGCGGTGCGGTGGACTGGCGGCTCGCCGCCCGCACCGGCGCCGTGCTCGCGCCCGCCGGACCGCGCACCTCCCGGCAGACCGCCGAACAGGTCGTCGCCGAGCTGGCCACCGCGTCGGTGCGGGCCGAAGGGCCGGTGCGTGAGGTCAGCGGACTGCTCGACGACCGGCCGGTGCCGGAGGCCAGGATCGTCGATCGGCCCGGCTGGATCGCCGCCGCCGCCGATTCGATGGCCGTGCTCACCGGCACCGAGGCCGTCTCGACCACCGGCAAGCTCGTCGGCAAACCGGCGGGGTTGCAGGCCGGGACCATGCTGGCGTTCCTGTCGACGGCGATCCTCGGCCAGTACGACCCGTTCACCGGGGAGGACGGCACGCTGCTGCTGGTCGCGCCCAATATCCTCGGCGTGGAGCGGGCGCTCGGCGTCGACCCGGCCGACTTCCGGCTCTGGGTCTGCCTGCACGAGGTGACCCACCGGGTGCAGTTCTCCTCGGCGCCGTGGCTGGCCGACTACATGCGCGCCAATGTCGACATCCTCAGCGAGGTCGGTGAGGAGCCGATGAGCGAGATGCTGAGCAGGCTGCTCGCCGAGGTGCGCCAGCGGCGCAACGGCGACACCGCCGACGACCCCAACAGCCGTGGCGTCGTCGGCCTGCTGCGCGCCGCGCAGGCCCCGCCGCAGCGCGAGGCGCTGGACCGGCTGCTCATGCTCGGCACGCTGCTCGAAGGCCACGCCGATCACGTCATGGACGCTGTCGGACCCGCCGTCGTCCCGACCGTCGCCGATATCCGCCGCGCCTTCGACCAGCGCCGGAAGAAGCCGACCAACCCGGTGCAGCGGCTGCTGCGCGCGCTGCTCGGGGTGGACGCGAAGGTCGCCCAGTACGTGCGCGGGAAGAAGTTCGTCGACGCGGTGGTCGAGCGGGTGGGCGTCACGGAGTTCAACACGGTGTGGACGAACGCGGAGACGCTGCCCCGTCTGGACGAGGTGGACGATCCGGGCCGCTGGATCGCTCGCGTGCTGTAACCGCCGCTCCAGGATTTCCGGTCCGCCACCGGGGTTTCGTCGGCGGCCGATGGTGCCGCCGTGAGCGGGTTCGCCCGTCCCCGGCGCGTCACCCAGGTGCTCGCGATGGTCTGTTGCGCCGGGTGGCTGGGTAGCCTGCGTGCATGGGGATCATGCCCGGGGCTGTCAGGCCGTTGCCGAATCGGCGGCTGTTCGCGGGTGGGGAGCGGACTCAGCGTGGTGCCGTGGTGGGGCGGCCTGGGGTCGGCCGCTCTCGCGGTGCTCGATGACGGGCCGGCGGCGGCTTCCGGAGACTGCCGCGGTGCTGGCCGTGCGGCGGGGCGTGCGGGACTGGGTCGCGGCGCGGGGTGGGCCGATGCCGGTGGTGGTCGGGCTCTCCGGCGGCGCCGATTCGCTGGCGTTGGTCGCGGCCGCTGTCGTCGAGGCGGGGGACGTGACGGCGGTCGTGGTGGATCACCGGTTGCAGGACGGGTCGGGGGAGGTGGCCGCACGGGCGGCCGAGCAGGCGCGGGCATTGGGGTGTGTGGACGCCGAGGTGCTCGCGGTCGAGGTCGGGCGCGACGGTGGGGTCGAGGCGGCGGCGCGGGCGGCCAGGTACGCGGCCCTGGAGTCGGTGCGCGGGGAGCGGCCGGTGCTGCTCGGGCACACCCTCGACGATCAGGCCGAGACCGTCCTGCTCGGGTTGGCTCGCGGGTCGGGCGGTCGTTCGATCCAGGGCATGGCGGCCTGGAACGCACCGTGGGGGCGGCCGTTGCTGGCGGTGCGGCGGGCGCGGACGCGGCAGATGTGCGCCGATCTCGGCATCGAGCCGTGGGAAGACCCGCACAACCTCGATCCGGCCTACACCCGGGTGCGGGTGCGCACCGAAATCCTTCCGCTGCTCGAGGAGGTACTCGGCGGCGGGGTGGCGCAGGCCTTGGCGCGCACGGCCGACCAGCTGCGGGCCGACGGCGAGGTGCTCGACGTGCTCACCGCCGACCTGCTGCGCGCGGCGATCGTGCCCGAGGGTGGCCCCGGCGACACTGATCGACCGGCACTGTCGATCGAGATCCTGGCCACTGCCGCCCCCGCGCTGCGGCGCCGCGCGATCCGGGCCTGGCTCGCCGAACAGGGCATCGGCGGCGTGCTGAACGCTCATTTACAAGCGATCGACGAACTCGTGAGCAACTGGCGCGGCCAGGGCGGGGTGGCGGTGGCCGGCGGCAGCAGGGACCACAGGTTGGTCGTGGCGCGCGCGCATGGCACGCTGACGGTACGCGCGCAGCCGCGAAACGATGCCACATAATGGATCGGCCCGGTCGGGATCGACACCACTGAAGGGAAACCCACTTCCGTGTACGGAGACGACATCGCATCGGTGCTGATCACCGAAGACGAGATCAAAGCCAAGATCGAAGAACTGGCCGAGATCGTCGCGAAGCGATACCCGCCGGATTCCCCCGAGGGCGACCTCCTGCTGGTCTGCGTGCTCAAGGGCGCGATCTTCTTCATGACCGACTTCGCCAGGGCACTGCCGATCCCCACCCAGCTCGAGTTCATGGCCGTCTCGTCCTACGGCTCGTCCACCTCGTCCTCGGGCGTCGTGCGCATCATGAAGGACCTGGACAAGGACATCGCGGGCCGCAACGTGCTGATCGTCGAGGACATCATCGACTCCGGTCTGACCCTGTCCTGGCTCAAGCGCAACCTGTCCACCCGCAACCCGGCCTCGCTGGAAGTGGTGACCCTGCTGCGCAAGCCCGACGCGCTGCGCACCCCGGTCGACGTCGCCCACGTGGGCTTCGACATCCCGAACGAGTTCGTCGTCGGTTACGGCCTCGACTACGCCGAGCGCTATCGCGACCTGCCCTTCATCGGCACGCTGGACCCGAAGGTCTACTCCTAGTCCACCGGCGCGAAGGCGCGCAGGACCGTCTCGACCAGGGCATCGGCGAAGGACGCGTCCAGCGTGCCGGAGCGCGGCAGCCAGCGCTGGGTGATCGGTCCGTAGAGCAGGTCGACCACCAGATCCAGGTCGGCGTCGGCCCGCAGTTGTCCGGCGCGCTGCGCCGCGGCCAGCCGCCGGACCTTGGCCGCGTGCACCGGCTGTTCCAGTTTCTCGCGATAGAGCGCGGCCAGCGTGGGATCGTTGATGACCTCGGTGAGCACGGCGCGGATCGGCGCGTCGAACGCGGGATCGGCGAATTCGGCGACCGTCGCGCGCAGCACGGTCTTCAGGTCGGCCGCGATGTCACCGGTATCCGGCAGCTCGACGCCGCCGCCGTCGGGGTTCTCGCTCTGCGCGAGCAGGGCGTCGAAGACCACCGCGCCCTTGGACGGCCACCACCGGTAGATCGTCTGCTTGCCGACCCCGGCGCGCGCGGCGATGGCCTCGATGGTCAGCTTCGCGTAGGCGGTCTCGCCGACGAGTTCGCGGGTCGCGGTCAGGATCGCCGACCGGGACCGTTCGCTGCGGCGGGCGCTGTCCGGGGTTCGTGCCATGGGCGCGAGTCTAGCCTGAAATAAAACGAGACGTTCCGTCTTGACAATCGCACGATCAGGGCCCATCCTTGTCGTCATAAGCGAGACGAACCGTCTCGTCGCACTTGAAGGAGGCTCGCATGACCCGCGCAGACAACGAAGCCCGCACCTGGTTCATCACCGGCGCGTCGCGAGGACTCGGCCGGGCCTTCGCCGAGGCCGCCCTCGCCGCCGGTGATCGGGTCGTCGGCGTCGCCCGTGATGTCACGCCGCTGGCCGACCTGGTCGCCGCCGCCGACGGGCGACTGGTCACCTTCGCGCTCGACGTCGCCGATCGCGCGGCCGTCTTCGCCGGCGTGCGGCGGGCGTTCGACGCGTTCGGCCGGCTCGACGTGGTCGTCAACAACGCGGGCGGCGTGGTGCTCGGCATGCTCGAGGAACTCACCGAGCAGCAGGCCCGCGACCATCTGGACGTCAACTTCTTCGGCGCGTTGTGGGTGAGCCAGGCCGTGGTGCCGCTGCTGCGCGAGCAGGGGTCCGGCCACATCCTCCAGGTGTCCTCGATGGGGTCGGCGGGCGGCTTCGCGGCGACCGGCGTCTACAGCGCGGGCAAGGCGGCCCTCGACGCGATGAGCGAGGCGCTGGCCATGGAGGTGGAACGGTTCGGCATCGCCGTCACCATCGTTCAGCCCGGCGGCTACGAGACCGGTCTGTTCACCACCGGGCTCACCATGACCGACCAGCACCCGGCCTACGCCCCGGTCCGCGCCTGGCTCGAGGAGATGTGGAGCGAGTCGAAGGACGCCGACCCGGGCGCGGCCGCGGCCGTCGTCATCCGCCTGGTGGACATGGACGCGCCGCCGAAGCGGATCGTCCTGGGCGACGCGGCCTTCGACATGGTCGCCGACCTCGGCGCGGCCCGCACGGCCGAACTCGCGAAGTGGGAGGAGTTGAGCCGTCAGGCGGGCTGAGGCCGGGTGCCGACCACCCGCAGCAGCGCGCGGATATCGCCCTCGATGGCGCGGAACAGCGCGTAGCAACCGGCGAAGCCCAACGCCCCGCCCACACAGATGGCGCGGAGCAGGGTGGTGGTCGACAACAGATCCGGTATCGGCAGGAAGGTCGCGCTCGCGATCGCGAGCAGGGGAATCGACGCGGCCGTCATGAGATAGCGGTGACAGTGCCCGACCAGCCCCGTCAGCGCCGCGCCGTCGGCGCGGAAGTCCTGTCCGTGGTGCACGAACAGCGGGTAGACGCAGCGCGTGAGATAGAGCGTGATCAGGAAGAACGGGTAGGTCATCGCGATGGCCGCGCTGATCGCCGCCGCGATGAGGAAGTGCACCGCCGTGCGCACGGTCAGGCCGTTGCCCGTCAGCGCGATCGTGACGGCGAAGACGACGGCCGCCGACAGCCACAGAACGACCGCCACCGCGACGGCCTGATTGCCGAATCGCAGGCAGTCGCGCCGGGCGCGGTCGAGCGCGCCCGGCGAGCACCGCAGGCCCGCCCGTAATCGCCGGGGCACGATCAACAGCCGCCGGGCCAGGTAGATCAGCGTCACGGCGCCCATCGAGAAGAAGAGCACGTTCGTCACGCCCGCGACCGTCAGCAGGGTCGACCTGGTGCCGGGGTCGAGCCGGTCGACGATCAGCGCGGTGTTCAGCCGGGCGTTGTAGAGCGCGGCCAGCAGGTTGGGGAGCGCGATCGACAGCGCCAGGATGGGAAACAGGTACGGGCGCAGCCGGGCGCGCAGGCAGGTCGGCGGCGGGTCGACGAGGTCGCGGGCGCGCGGGTCCAGACAGAGGTCGAACTGCGCGGCGAGGACACCGCCGTCGGGCCAGCGATCCGCGCGGTCGGCGGCCAGGCAGGTCAGCAGGACCCGGCGCAGCGCGGCGGGGCAGTCGGCGGGCACCTGCGCGAGCGCGGCGGCGGTGATGCCGTCGTCGCGACGTTCCAGGGCGGCGTCCAGGGCGATCTCCGGGCGCAGCTCGTCGAGCGGGACGGTGGTGTCGTCGAAGGGTTTGGCGCCGGTGAGCAGTTCCCACAGCAGCACGCCGAGGGAGTAGATGTCGGCGCGGGTGTCGAGGTCGGCGGCGGTGCGGTGGTAGCCGGGGTGGCAGGCTTCGAGCTGTTCGGGGGACATGTAGGCCAGTGAGCCGCCGAAGTAGGACACCGGGTCGGTGTCGGTCGAGCGACTGAAGCTGATGTTGAAGTCGGCGAGTTTGGGGATGCCCTCGGCGGTGAGCAGGACGTTGGCCGGCTTCACGTCGCGGTGCAGGACGCCGTTGCCCGTCGCGTGTCGCAGGGCGGCGGCCAGCCTGCCGCCCAGCCAGGCGACCGTTTCCGGCCAGCTCAGGCCGGCGATCTCGGTGCGCACGGCCGAGTCGGTGGGGCGGATCTCGCCCTTCTCCTCCATCGCCGTGTCGACGGCGTCGAGCAGCAGGGCGCTCGTGCGCTCGGCCGGCGGGGTCGCGCGGACCCAGCGCAGCACCCCGAGCAGGGTGCCGCCGGGCAGGAACTGCATGTACAGCAGCCGCAATCGCGGTGAGCCGTCAGCGGGCGCGTCGAGCACCTGCTGGTCGAACACGCGCACGATGTAGTCGTGGTCGAGCTGGGCCAGCGTCTGTGGCTCGCTGCCGGTGTCGGCGGAGATCTTCACCGCGACCAGCCGCTGCATCGATCGCTGCCGGGCCAGGAAGACGCGAGCGAACGCGCCGGACCCGAGCTCGGTGAGCAGGTCGAAATCGCCGATCCTGGTGCCGACCGCGATCCGGTCGAGTCCGCGCCGATCGGTCGGATGCGCCGCGCCGGTGCGGTCGAGCGCGGGTCGGGTCGCCTCGACGGTGCGTGTGGAGCTCACGCCGGGGGTACGGACGCGACCGTCGGGTGGTTCATCGCGATCTCGGCGGACCCGCGCGGGGGTAGCCGGACCCGGTCACCCGCAGCAGCGCGCGGATATCGGATTCGATGATCCGGAACAGCACATAGGAGCCGACGAAACCGATCATCCCGCCCACGCAGATCGTGCGCAGCGGGGTGAGCGTGGTCAGCAGATCCGGGACCGGCAGGAATGTCGCGCTGGCGACGACCAGCAGCGGAATCGACGCCGCGACCACCAGGTACCGACGGCACCGGGCGGCCAGTGCCGTCAGCGAGCCGCCGTCGTCGCGGAAGTCCTGGCCGTGGTGCAGGAACATCGGATAGACGCAGCGCAGCAGGTACAGCGTGATCAGGAAGAACGGGTACGTCATCGCCACGGCGGCGCAGATCGCGGACACCAGCAGCAGGTGCACCGCGGTGCGGACCGGCAGGTCGCCGTCCGCGACACCGATGGTGATCGCGTAGATCACCCCCGCCGCGACCCACAGCACGAACACCACCGCGATGGCCAGATGGCCGAGTCGCAGACAGTCCTGTCTGGCCAGTTCGAGAGCCCGGGGCGGACAGTGCCGTCCGGTGCGCAGCCGGTGCGGGATGGTCAGCAGTCGGCGCCCCAGATAGATCAGCGTGGCGCCGCCCGCCGAGAAGAAGATCAGGTTGGTGAGGTCGGCGACGTCGCGCTGAGTGGCGCGGGTGGCGGGGTCGAGCCTGCTGTGGATCAGGGTCGTGTTCAGCTGTCGCTGGTAGTAGGCGGCCAGCACGTTCGGGATCGCGATCGACAGCGCCAGGAGGGGAAACAGGAACGGCCGCAGTCGGATTCGCCAGCTGTTCGGTGGCGGGTCGACGAGGCCGCGCGCGTGCTGATCCAGGCACAGGTCGAATTGGGCGGCCAGGATCGCACCGTCGGCCCACCGCTCGGCGCGGTCGGGGGACAGGCAGGTCAGCAGGATGCGGCGCAGGGCGGCGGGGCAGTCGGCGGGGACCTGGTCGACGGCCGCCGCGGTGGCGCCTCCGGCCCGGCGCTCCAGGGCGGCGTCCAAGGCGATCTCCGGGCGTAGGTCGTCGTCGGGGACGGTGGTGTCGTCGAAGGGTTTGGCGCCGGTGAGCAGTTCCCACAGCAGCACGCCGAGGGAGTAGATGTCGGCGCGGGTGTCGAGGTCGGCGGCGGTGCGGTCGTAGCCGGGATGGCACGCCTCGAGCTGTTCCGGCGACATGTAGGCCAGTGAGCCGCCGAAATACGAGACCGGACTGGTGTCGGTCGAGCGGCTGAAGCTGATGTTGAAGTCGGCGAGTTTGGGCACGCCCTCGGCGGTGAGCAGCACATTCGCCGGTTTCACGTCGCGGTGCAGGACGCCGTTGGCCGAGGCGTGCCGCAAGGCCGACGCCAACCGGCTGCCCAGCCAGGCGACCGTTTCCGGCCAGCTCAGGCCGGCGATCTCGGTGCGCACGGCCGAGTCGGTCGGGCGGATCTCGCCCTTCTCCTTCATGGCGGCGTCGACCGCGTCGAGCAGCAGGGCGCTCGTGCGCTGGGCGGGTGGCGTCGCGCGGACCCAGCGCAGCACGTCGAGCAGGGTGCCGCCGGGCAGGAACTGCATGTAGAGCATGCGCAGCCGGGGCGAGCCGTCGGTGGGATCGTCGAGAATCTGCTGGTCGAACACGCGCACGATGTAGTCGTGGTCGAGCTGGGCCAGCGTCTGTGGCTCGGTGCCCGCGTCGGCGGAGATCTTCACCGCGACCAGCCGCTGCATCGATCGCTGCCGGGCCAGGAAGACGCGGGCGAACGCGCCCGTGCCGAGCTCGGTGAGCAGCTCGAAGTCACCGATCCGCGCGCCGACCTCGATCCGGTCGAGCCCACGTCGGTCGGCCGGGTACGCGGTCTCGAGCGCGGGCCGGGTCGCCTCGGTCGTGCGTGTGGAGCTCACTACGGGTGGTACGGCCGCGGGCATCCGCAGGGTTCATCCCGGCGGTCAGCTCACGACCCGCTCCAGCGCGGCCAGGTCGGCCTCGAGCTGACGGAACAGCAGGTAGGAGCCGACGAAGGCGACGATGCCGCCGACGCACAGCACCCGGACCGCCACGATCACCTGGGTGATGTCGGTGGGCGGCAGGAAGGTCACGCCCGCCACCGCCAGCAGGGGGACCGACGCGGCGACCGCCAGGTACCAGGTGCACCGACGGCTGAGCGCGCGCAGCCAGATGGCGTCGTCGGTGCTGATCTCGCCGTGCCGCAGGAAGATCGGGTAGATGCAGCGGACCAGGTAGAAGGTCACCAGGAAGAACGGGTAGGCGACCGCGATCGCACCGCAGACCAGCAGCGAGGCCAGGAAGTGGATGACCGCGTGCGCGGGCACATCGCCCGAGGCCAGGCGCAGGGCGATCGGGAAGGTGATGCCGGACAGGGCCCACAGCGAGAACGCGACGACCACCGCGCGGTCGCCCAGGCGCAGGGTGTCGTGTCTGGTGCGGCGTAGCGTCGCCGGGTCGTAGCGCTTGCCGTGGCGCATGCCCCGCGGCACCGACAGGACGAATCGGGCCAGGTAGATGAGCAGGACGGTGCCCGCGGGGAAGAACACGAGGTTCACCCCGGCGGTGATCACCACGAACGATTGCTGCGCGGTCTCACTGAGCCTGCTCACCACCAGCGTCTGGTTGTGCACGATGTTGTACCAGGACGCCAGCGCGTTCGGGATGCCGATGGCGATCACCATCACCAGCAGCGGCAACCGGCGCAGCATCATCCGCCAGCTCTTCGGCGGCGGGTCGACCAGGTCGCGGGCACGCTCGTCCAGGCACAGGTCGAACTGCTTGGCCAGCACCGCGCCGTCGGGCCAGCGGCGGGAGCGGTCGGGTTCCAGGCAGGTCAGCAGGACCCGGCGCAGGGCGGCCGGGCAGTTCGCGGGCACCCGGTCCAGCGCGGCCGCGTCGACGCCGCCGGTGCGGCGTTCCAGCATGGCCTCGAGGGTGGTCTCGTCGCCGCCGCCCGCGGCCTCGGCGGTGCTGTCGTCGAAGGGCTTCGCGCCGGTCAGCAGTTCCCAGAGCACGACGCCGAGGGAGTAGATGTCGGCGCGGGTGTCGAGGTCGGCGGCGCTGCGGCCGAGCCCGGGATGGCAGGCCTCGAGCTGTTCGGGCGACATGTAAGACAGCGAGCCGCCGAAATACGACACCGGGCTGGTGCCCGCGACGGTGCGGCTGAAGCTGATGTTGAAGTCGGCCAGCTTGGGCACGCCCTCGGCGGTGAGCAGGACGTTGGCGGGCTTGACATCGCGGTGCAGCACGCCGTGCGCGGCCGCGTAGTCGAGGGCTTCGGCCAGCCGCCTGCCCAGCCAGGCCACGGTCTCGGGCCAGGTCAGGTCGGCCAGTTCGGTGCGCACGCTCGAGTCGGTGGGGCGGATCTCGCCCTTCTCCTCCATCGCCGTGTCCACCGCGTCGAGCAGCAGCTTGCCGCTGCGCTCCTCGGGTGGGGTCGCGCGGACCCAGCGCAGCAGGCCGAGCAGCGTGCCGCCGGGCAGGAACTGCATGTAGAGCAGCCGCAGGCGGCGGGCCGCGGACGGCGCCGAGTCGGTGTCGAGCAGCTGCTGGTCGAACACGCGCACGATGTAGTCGTGGTCGAGCTGGGCCAGGGTCTGCGGTTCGGTGCCGCGGTCGGCGGAGATCTTCACCGCGACCAGCCGCTGCATCGAGGTCTGCCTGGCCAGGAAGACCCGCGCGAACGCGCCGGCACCGAGCCCGGTCAGCAGCTCGAAATCACCGATCCGCTGGCCGATCTCGATCCGGTCCAGCGGCTCGAACCGGCCGGGTCCCGACGCGTCGGCGGTCGCCGCGGCGGTGGCCGCAGCGGTCGCTGTCGCGGTGAGATCGAGCTCGGGCGTGGTCACCTGGGTAGTACGACGCGACGCGGGCGGTTGGTTCACCGTCGGGTCGGGATCGTCGGTGCGGTGGGTGCTCTGCTCGAGCTCATCGGTGTTGAGCAGACCACGCAGACTCGGCGCCTGATCCGGATATTCGCGCAGGCAGTCGCGGGGGTCGACGCGTTCGCCGCTGTGCCTGCGGATGACGAATTCCTCGAAGACCAGCCCGGCGGGCAGGGTCGTGCGCGCGAGTTCGGGGAACTCCGCGCAGTAGTCGGCCAGGCGCTTGCGAGCGACGGTCTCGCCGGCGTGCTGCAGCCACCGGTGCCGCAGATCGACGCGGATCAGCGCGTGCAGTGCCTGCCTGCGCAGGGTCATCGCGTCGGGCAGGAACTCGGAGATGTCGGGCGGCCGGCCGGTCGATCCCCATGCCGCGGCGAACGCCTCGACCATGTCCGCGCGCACGTTCGTTGCCGGACCGGCGCTCGTGTCGGGCCCGTCACCGCTTCCGGTGTTATCGCTCATCCAAACCGACCTAAGGTTCGCGCGGATCGGAGCGAAATTCCTTCCGCCACACCCGACACCATCGGCCCCCGAGCCGTACCCGAATGATACTTTGCGCCTCGAGAGCAGATCACCCGAATTTCGACGACCATGCGACGGGGGCGAATCCGCACATGCACGATGACCTCACAGCGGTAGCATGGGAGTCCGTCGACGACGACGGCGTGACGGACGCTGAGGTGGCGATGAACTCTTCCCGCCCCCCCGCCGACGAATACCCCATCGGCGGCCCGGCTGCGGCGCTGGCTGCCCGGGTACGCGCGGGCACGATCACGCCCACCGACGTGGTGACCGAGGCACTGACCCGTATTTCCTCGGAGAATCGCAAGATCAACGCGTTCACCGTCGTGCGCGCCGAACAGGCACTCGCGGAGGCGCGTGAGCTGACCGACCGCGACGAACTGGACGAGCTGCCGTTGGCCGGCGTGCCGGTCGCGGTGAAGCAGAACATCGAGGTCACCGGGGTGCCGACCAGGACCGGTTCCGCCGCGACCGCGGCGGAACCGGCGTCGGCCGATCATCCGGTGGTGGCCCGGCTGCGCGCCGCGGGCGCGATCGTCGTCGGGGTGACCGCGATGCCCGAACTCGGGCTGTGGGCGACGACCGACGAGGACGGGACCGTCACCCGCAATCCGCGCGATGTCGGCCGGTCCGCCGGTGGGTCCTCGGGCGGGGCGGCCGCCGCGGTCGCCGCCGGACTCGTGCCGATCGCGCACGGCAACGACGGCCTCGGTTCGATCCGGGTGCCCGCCGCGGCGTGCGGTGTCTTCGGGATCAAGCCGGGTCGACAGGTGGTGCCCGCCGAGATCGGCGTCGACTCCTGGGGCGGCATGGCCGAGAACGGGGTGCTCGCGACGACCGTGTCGGACGCGGCGCTGGCGCTGTCGGTGCTGGCGGGCCGATCGGATCTGGCCGAGCTACGCGCGCCTCAGCGACTACGCATCGGACTTGCCGTGGCTCCGCCGTCGCGACTGGTCCGGGTGGATCGACACTGGACGGCGGCAGCGCGCACGGCGGGTGCGCGCGCGGCGGCGGCCGGTCACCTGGTGGAACCGGTCGAGCTGCCCTACGGCGACGCGGCGCTGATGATGCTGCTGCGCTGGCCCAGCGTCGGCCTGGGCGATGCCGCCCGGCTTCCGCACCCCGACCTGCTGCAACGCCGTACGAAGCGGCATCTCGCGGTGGGCAGGCTGATCCGGCGGCTGCGGTTGGTGCGCCCGGACCAGGTCGACCGGACCGAGGCGAGGCTGGTCGACTTCTTCGAGAACTTCGACGTGGTGATCACCCCCACGCTCGCGGCGCCGCCGCCCAAGGCCAAACAGTGGAGTGGGCGCGGCTGGACCGCGAATGTCCTCGGCTCGGTGCGCTACGCGCCGTTCACCGGCATCTGGAATCTGGTCGGCTGGCCCGCCGCGTCGGTGCCGATGGGCACCCATCCCGAGGCGCACACCCCGCTCGCGGCGCAGCTGGCCGGTCCGCCGGGCAGCGAGGCCACCTTGCTCGGCCTCGCCGCCCAACTGGAACTGTCGAACTAGACCGCGATCGGCTGCGGCTGCGGCTGCGGTTCGGAGAACCCGCCGTCGACGGCGCGACCGGCGAATTCCAGGATGGTGGGCCTGGTGTCGTCGGCGCGCCACGCCACCGCCAGCTCGCACGGGGTGAGTCCGGCGACCGGACGCGCGGTCAGACCGGGCCAGCGGTACATCGGCACGTTGTTCTCCGCGAGCAGGCACACGCCCAGGCCCAGGCTCACGGCCTCGAGCTTGTCCTCGGGGGTGGCCGCCTCGGCGCCGATCTTGGCGGCGCGGCCGCCGCGGGCGTCGTTGCCGAGCCAGAAGTCACGCACCGCGCCCGCCTCGGTCGGCAGGGCGACGAACGGCTCGTCGAGCAGATCGGCGAACTCGATCGTCTCCTGCTCGGCGAGCGGGTGGTTCTCGGGCAGCAGCACCCAGCGTGGCTCGGTGCGCAGCACCTGCCAGCGGTAGCGATTGGGGTCGGGCAGCGGCAGCCACACCAGGGCCAGGTCGGCCTGGCGGCCCGCCAGGCCACTGGACGGGTCGTTCCAGGAGGCGGCGTGCAGGGCCAGGCGGTGGCCGCTGGCGCTCTCCAGGTCGTTGAGCAGGCCGCGGCCGAGGGCGGACTGGATGCCAACGCGCAGTACTTCACCGGCTTCCTGCAGGGAGACGTTGGTCACCTCCCACAGCTCCAGGATCTTGCGTGCGCCTTCGAGGAGTTCCTTACCGGCGACGGTCAGGGCGACACTGCGCTGGTTGCGGTCGAACAGGACCACGTCGAGCTGGCGTTCGAGCTGGCGGATCTGGCGTGAGAGCGTCGGCTGAGCGATGTGCAGCCGCTGAGCGGCGTTGGTGAAATGCAGTTCCTCAGCGACGGCGACGAAATACCGCAGATCGCGCAAATGCGGGTCCATAGCACCTTGCTATCAGAATCGGTCGGGAAATTCCAGCCAAAACGGGCAAGGAAGTTCGCGTAGGTGGATCAAAACAGTCACCAGGTTGGTATCGCACAGCATATGGCCTGACATGGTGCGCTGCATCATTGAGACGTCATTTGTGTGCGATCGACCGGCCGTGCTCGGCCGGCGCGGGTTTGCTGGGCGGTTGACCAGCGAAAATGCGTCGGGACTCACACGAACCGGCGCGCTGTGGCGTGCGCCGGAGCGGTCGCGGTGAGCGGGAAAACAGACCGCTGACCACTGTCCGCGCAGGAAAGCCTGGCGCGCAGTGAGTTTCGTCACAAACAGGTTTCGGTGTGTGGAATCCGGCCGCCGCGACCCGTGCGCGGGCGGCCGGATGGCGGCCACTCAGCTCTCGCGAGCACGCTCCTCGTAGGCCCGCCGCGCCGACGTGTCGACATCGCCGAGGAAGACCGTGCTCGACCCCAGCGCCCGGCCGAGCGCGTCGCCGACCGCCTCGGGCAGCAGGTTCACGAACCGGGACAGATACCCCGCGAACGCCGACACCCGCACCTTGGACCGCGGCGACCCGATCAACCCCTCGATCGCCGCGGCGATCTGGTCCGGTTCGGCCGGCTGCAACAACCAGTTGGTCTGCACCCCGGCGCCCAGCTCGGTCTTCGTCAGCGTCGGCAGCACCGCCGAGAAGCGCAGACCCGACCCGCGATACTCCTCGCGCAGGGTGTCGGTGAAGCCGAGCACCGCGTGCTTGCTGGCGTTGTAGGTCGCCAGCCCGGGGATGTGGGTCTCGCCGGCCAGCGAGGCGATGTTGATGACGTGCCCGCGCCCACGCGGCAGCATCCGCGCCAGGCCCAGCTTGGAACCGAGGATCACGCCGTAGACGTTGATCTCGAGAATCCGGCGGGTCACCCGGTCGGGCTCGTCGACGAGCAGGCCCGTCGGCATGATGCCCGCGTTGTTGATCAGCACGTCGATCGGGCCGACGGTGCGCTCCACCTCGTCGAGGAAGGCCTCGAACGAGACCGGATCGGTCACGTCGAGGGCGCCCGACAGCGCGAAATCGCCCGCCGCCTTCACCGCCGCCTCGTCGATGTCACCGATCGCCACCCGCGCGCCGTGCTCGCGCAGCCGTGTGGCCGTGGCGAGTCCGATGCCGCGGGCGCCGCCGGTGATCACGACGACGAGATCGCGGACCGCCGTGCTCATTTGCCGCTCTTGAGTCGCCACACCGCGGGCAGGTCGATCCGGCGCAGGCCGCGCGCACCGGCGACCCGCATCGCACTCACCATGACGACGAGCTTGTTCATGTCGTACGGGTACCAGAACAGCTCTTTGCTCATGGTCGGCAGCTTCGGCTTGGTCATCGCCTGCGCGCGGCAGTACTTGCGCACTCCCGCCGCCCCGCCCCAGCGCGCGCCGACACCGGACAGACCCCAGCCGCCCATCGGCATCGCCGGGTTGAACAGGTTCGAGAACACGTCGTTGATATTGACCGCGCCCGCGTTCAGCTGCCGTGCCACGCGTTCACCGCGCGCCTTGTCACCGGTCCACACCGACGCCGACAGGCCGTAGCTGGAATCGTTGGCCAGCCGGATCGCCTCGGCCTCGTCGGCCACCTTCATCACCGGCAGCGTCGGGCCGAAGGTCTCCTCGGCCACGCACGACATCGAATGGTCGACGTCGACGAGCACGGTCGGCTCGAAGAAGGTGCCGACCCCGGTGCGCTTGCCGCCGGTGGTCGCCCGCGCGCCCGCCGCGATCGCCTCGTCGACGTGGCGCTGCACGATCCGCACCTGGTTCTCGTTGGCCAGCGCGCCCACGTCGTTGTTCGATTCCCGCCCGTCCTCGCCCTGGCGCAGGGCGGCGACGGCGGCGGTCAGCTTGGTGACGAACTCGTCGTAGACCGGCGCCTCGACGTAGACCCGCTCCACCGAGATGCAGACCTGTCCGGCGTTGAACATGCCGCCGAAGGCGATGCCGTGCGCGGCGCGGTCGATGTCGGCGTCGGCCAGCACGATGGCCGGGTCCTTGCCGCCGAGCTCGAGGCTGTAGGGCACCATCCGCTCCGCGCAGGCGGCCGCGATCTTGCGGCCGGTCGCCGTGGAGCCGGTGAACTGGATGTAGTCGGCGTTCTCGACGACAGCCGCGCCGGTCGCGCCCGCGCCGGTGACCACCTTGAACACCGGCGGCGCGCCGATCTCGGCCCAGCCGCGGGCCAGCTCGACCGCCGACAGCGGCGTCACCTCCGACGGCTTGAGGATCACCGCGGCACCGGCGGCCAGCGCCGGGAACACGTCGATCGCGGGCATCGCGAGCGGGAAGTTCCACGGCGTGATCACCCCGACGACCGGGTACGGCCGGTAGGCGACGGTCAGCGACTTCACCCGGGCCAGCGGGCTGTGCGGGGAGGGATGCTCGTCGGCGAGGAACTTGCCCGCCCGGCGCGCGTAGTAGCCGAGGAGGTCAACGGCGAAGGCCGGGTCGATGAGCGCGTCGACGCGCGGCTTGGCGGTCTCGGATTGCAGGACCGCGGCCAGGTGCTCGGTGTTGTCGATGAGCCAGTCCTGCATCTTCAGCAGCCACTTCTTGCGGCCCTCGGGCCCGATGGCCTCCCATTCGGGCTGGTAGAGGCGTAGTTCCCGGACCGCGGCCGCCACTTCGTCCGGCGCCACGATCGGCACCGAGCCGGTCTGCTCGCCGGTTGCCGGATTGCGTACCGCGATCACCTGGGCGTCGGCCGCGGCGGTCTGGTCGAGTTCGGTCACTGTCGTGCTCCCCACTGCGTTGTGTGAATCAGTTCACCATCTATCAGCCTGGCACAATGAGAGCGCGGATTCTTGGCCGTTCACGTCAACGAAATCGGGTCTTTTGGTGTCTGGAGAACAAATCAGCGAACAGGTGCGCGGCTGGTTCGCCGAGTTCGTGTTCGATCTGCTGCGCACGCAGACCATGGACCGGATCGTCGCCCGGCTCGACGCGGCCGTGCTGGCCGCCTCACCCGAACTCGACGACCCCGATCTGCGCCGCGACCTGGCCGCCAGCACCCGCGCGCACGCCAGGGTCGTGCTCAGCGGCCTCGCCACCGACAGCGACGACCTCATCCTGCCCGAGGAGGCGCACGTCCTGGCCAGGACGATCGCCCGCCGCGGTCTCGACATCCGGGTGCTGCTGCGCGCGTATCAGGCCGGCCTGGCCGAGACCCTCGCGGTGATGACCGAGACCGTCGACGAGGGACAGGTGCCGCCGGATCTGGAACGCACGGTCCTGCTGCGCCTGTTCGAGCGGTCGACCACCTGGATGGGGCTGTCGATCGAGCAGCTCACCGGCACCTTCATGGCCGAGCGCGAACGGGTACTGCGCGATGCCCTCAATACCCGCACCGAACTGGTGCGCGCGCTGCTGGCGGGCACCGCGGTCGACGTCGACCAGGCCTCGATCGGCCTCGGGTACCGGCTCTCGCAACGTCATCTGGCGTTTCTGCTCTGGATCGGCGACGCGGGCGGCGAGGAACCCGGCGGCCTGCTCGACCGCACCGCGAGCAGGATCGCCGCCACGCTGGGCGCCACCGGCCTGCTCACCGTCGCGGCCAGCGCCAGCGGGCTGTGGGCCTGGGCGGCGGTCGAGGACGACGCCGAGATCGCCGAACGGATCGCGCGCTGCGAGGTGCCCGCGCCGGTGCGGGTGGCGTTCGGGATGCCGGGCGCGCACGTCGACGGTTTCGCGGCCAGTCATCGGGAGGCCGTCGCGGCACGGCGGGTCGCCGAGCACGGCACGGGCGCGGTCACCAGTTACCGCGAGGTCGAGATCGCCTATCTGGCCGGGATCGACACGGCCGCGATGCGCGGGCTGATCGCGCGCGAACTGCGCGGGCTCACCGGCGCCGACCCGGTCGCGACGCGGCTACGCGCGACTCTGCACGCCTATCTGCGCGCACAGCGCAGCCCGGAGGAAGCCGCGCGCGCGTTGGGCGTGCACAAGAACACGGTGCGCTACCGGATCGCCCGGGTGGAGGAGATTCTCGGACACCCGGTGTCCGAGCGCGCGCTCGCGCTGGAGGTGGCGCTGGACTGCGTCGCCGCCTACGGGGTCTCCTGAACCGCGCCGTCCCTGGCCGCGATCCGGCGCAGCGGCGGTTCGGTGGGCGGGGGGACCCGGCGATCGGGGAGCTCGGCCAGCAGCGTCGTGGTGGCCGCGGCGATGGCCGCGACGGCCTTGTCGACCGCGGGTTTGGTGGTGCTGCTCAGCCCGGAGATGCCGCCGACTTTGCGCACGTATTGCAAGGCGGCAGCGTAGATCTCCTGCTCGGTGGCGGCAGGCTCCAGACCACGCAAGACGGTGATATTTCTACACATGTCAGAACCATAGACCTGTGTGGCAGGTCACGGCAGGCCAAGAAAGGAGATTCGCTCCTAGGCCCAGGACGGCACCCGCCGCACTAGACTCGGCCCCATGCCTGCCAGGGGAGTACCAGCGCTGACCACCTTTCCCTACCCGGAACTGGACGGCCGCGAGGAAGACCACTGGTCCGGAGCCGGTGTGAGCGACGATGAACTTCGCGCGCTGGCGCTGGGCGCCTTCTACTCCACCCGCTGGGACGCCTTCCACGACGCGATGCTGCTCGGCCCCGAGCGCGAGCACCCGCTCGGGGATCGCCGCGAACTCGCCATCGACACCCTCACCGGCGCGTGGGGCATCACCGACGGCACCGAGGCGCGCGCGTCGATGGAACAGCTCCTCGATGG
The DNA here is from genome assembly GCF_044744725.1 of Nocardia sp. NPDC087230. NCBI lineage: Bacteria > Bacillati > Actinomycetota > Actinomycetes > Mycobacteriales > Nocardiaceae > Nocardia > Nocardia sp. NPDC087230. The sequence goes on along the minus strand of NZ_JBIUYV010000002.1, from coordinate 578,711 downwards.
CATGCACGCTCCGCTCTACGCGCTGGTGCATCCGCTGGTGATGGCCTCGATCAACGCCAGCGAACGCGACCGCTTCGGCGAGCGGGCCGATCGCCATCGCGCCTTCCTACGCCAGGTCGGCTCGTTCCGCGGCATGGACAACCCCGAGGCGCTGGTCCGCGACTACGACATCTGGGCCCAGGCCATCAAGATCGGTTTCACCGACCACCTGGCCCGCCCGCTGCCCAACGACATCTCCGCCTGGGACCTGGCCCGCGTCGTCGCGGTCGCCCGGATGGCGTTCACCGCCGGCTACATCGATGCCGATGTCGCGTGGGAGTACTGCATGCGCGCCCTCGCGCCCGCCCAGCGCCGCTACCGCAACTGGCGCCAGTTCGGCGACGCCTACCTGGCCGGCTGGACCTACTGGCAGGCCACCGAGGACCTCGCCGAGCTCAAGAACGGCGGCGTCGACCGCCGGATGGAATTGCTACGGCTGTGGACCCGCCCGACCAGCCCGTGGCGCCGGATCGAGTTGAACGAGCCCGAACAGAAAACCGACACCGACGAGGGCTGAGTTCTCGCAACGTCGGCGCGTTCGCGCCCCTGAGGTCCCGCCCCGCCTCGCGGTCGGGCGGGGCAGGGCGGTCCCCGGTTACAGACTGCGCAGGATCCCGCGCCCGTAGCGCTGGAATTGGGTGTCGTCGACCATGCCTAGCGAATGCCGCTCGACCAGGAGTTCCCACTCCGCGTAGAGCTGGGAGACGCCCGGGTCGGCGGGCCCGGCCGCGCCGTCGGCGGCCTGCCTGCGCACGGCGAAGTTGACCGCGCAGGTCACCCGTTCGGTGTCGGCCCGGTCGGCGCCGGCGAAATGCAGCGTCCGGTTGCCGTCGCTGACGTCCATGCCCGAGCCGCCGTGCCTGGTGTCGATCTCGCCGGGCGCCGAGCGCGCGCCGTCGACGGTGCGGGCACCGAGGATCGCGGCCACGGCCAACTCGTGGGCGTAGCGTTCGCCGCTGCCGATGGAGATGAACAGCAGCCGGGTGGTGGTCGCCGCGAGCAGACCGGTGCCGTTGCCCGCGGGCGGCGCGGCGACGGCGATCGCGGTCTCGAGCACGTACTCGTCGGGGGTGACGTAGCGGTGCAGCGCGTTGATCGCCGAGCGGGCCTCCTTGCGCGGCGCCATCCGGCGCACCGCGCGCTCGACATCGGCCCTGACCGGCCCCGACTTGCCCCATTCCGGGGCGGGCGGGGTGAGGTCCGGCGCGGCGACGTCGATGCGCTGGGTGGCCATGATCTGGTCGTTGATCCGGTCGACGATGCCGAGCGCGGCGGGCACGTCGTGTTCGGCGATGAGGACCGGTAGCGGGGTGCGGTCGGCGGGCACGCCGGTGAGCACCGGGGTGGGGTAGCGCAGGTAGATCTCGATCACCACCGCGTCGTCGGCGCGCCGGTTCAGCCGCACCTTGAGCAGGTCGGCGATGGGAACATCGAGAACCCGTTCGCCATCGGTACCCGGCCGCAGAACGGTGAGACGTCCACTGCCGTGGCGCAGAATCGCTGTGGGTGTTCGTAGCTCGACGATGTCCATACCCCCTGCGCTGTAGTTGTGTCGTCGCCCACGATAAGGCGGGCATGACATGATTGTGGCCACTTGCAACAACGCGTTCGGAGCTTTCGGGAACCGTTCCCCAGCTCTGAACGTTGACCAGTGCAACTGCACCAGCAGCCGAACTGCGCGATGTATCGAACTAGACCGTACGCGGTAACGTGGCATGTCCGCATCCGAAACCCGCCGATCTCGACGCTTCGCTAGGCACACCCGGAGAAATAACCGGAAAGGACTGGGCCGTCCGGCCGACGCTCTATGAACCGCAAGACAGTGTTTCGCACTTTGGCGATCATCTCGGGCATCATGCTGATGATCTGGCTGTTCAGCTTCCTCAGCGATGACACGCGCGGCTGGGAGAGCGTCGACACTTCCGTGGCGCTCAGCCAGCTGAACGACAAAGCCAACGTCAAGAACGTCCAGATCGATGACAAGGAGCAGCAGCTCCGCATCGAACTGAACAATGGCAACGAGGCGACGAACAACAACACCAAGATCGTCGCCAAGTACCCGGGCGGCGGTGAGACGTCGGCGCAGATCTTCGACGCGGTGCAGAAGTCCGGCGCGAAGTACGACACGGTGGTCAAGCAGGAGAGCTGGCTGTCCCAGCTGCTGCTGTTCATCGTGCCGATGGTGCTGCTGGTCGGCCTGTTCATCTTCGTGATGTCGCGCATGCAGGGCGGTGGTCGCGGCGGCATGATGGGCTTCGGCAAGTCCAAGGCCAAACAGCTGTCCAAGGACATGCCCAAGACCACGTTCGCCGATGTCGCCGGCGCCGACGAGGCCGTCGAAGAGCTGTACGAGATCAAGGATTTCCTGCAGAATCCGGCCCGCTACCAGGCCCTGGGCGCGAAGATCCCGAAGGGCGTGCTGCTCTACGGTCCCCCCGGAACCGGTAAGACGCTGCTCGCGCGCGCCGTCGCCGGAGAGGCGGGCGTCCCGTTCTTCACCATCTCCGGCTCGGACTTCGTCGAGATGTTCGTCGGTGTCGGTGCCTCGCGCGTGCGCGACCTGTTCGAGCAGGCCAAGCAGAACAGCCCCTGCATCATCTTCGTCGACGAGATCGACGCGGTCGGCCGCCAGCGCGGCGCCGGCCTCGGCGGTGGCCACGACGAACGTGAGCAGACCCTCAACCAGCTGCTCGTCGAGATGGACGGCTTCGGTGACCGCACCGGCATCATCCTGATCGCGGCGACCAACCGCCCCGACATCCTCGATCCCGCGCTGCTGCGGCCCGGCCGCTTCGACCGGCAGATCCCGGTCGGCAACCCCGACCTGGCCGGTCGTCGCGCGATCCTGCGGGTGCACTCGCAGGGCAAGCCGATCTCGCCCGACGCCGACCTCGAGGGTCTGGCCAAGCGCACCGTCGGCATGTCCGGCGCCGATCTGGCCAACGTCATCAACGAGGCCGCGCTGCTCACCGCGCGTGAGCACGGCTCGGTCATCACCGGTGAATCGCTGGAGGAATCGGTCGACCGGGTCATCGGTGGTCCGCGCCGCAAGAGCCGGATCATCAGCGAGCACGAGAAGAAGATCACCGCCTACCACGAGGGCGGCCACACCCTGGCGGCCTGGGCGATGCCTGACATCGAGCCGGTCTACAAGGTCACCATTCTGGCGCGCGGCCGCACCGGCGGCCATGCCATGACGGTGCCCGAGGACGACAAGGGCCTGATGACCCGCTCGGAGATGATCGCCCGGCTGGTGTTCGCGATGGGTGGCCGCGCGGCCGAGGAACTGGTGTTCCACGAGCCGACGACCGGCGCGTCCTCCGACATCGACCAGGCGACCAAGATCGCGCGCGGCATGGTCACCGAGTACGGCATGAGCGCGCGTCTCGGCGCGGTCCGCTACGGCCAGGAGCAGGGCGACCCGTTCCTCGGCCGCTCGATGGGCGTCGCGTCGGACTACTCGCACGAGGTGGCCCGCGAGATCGACGAAGAGGTGCGCAACCTGATCGAGGCCGCGCACACCGAGGCCTGGTCCATCCTGAGCGAGTACCGCGAGCAGCTCGACGCCTTGGCGACCGCGCTGCTCGAGCGCGAGACCCTGCACCGCAAGGATCTCGAAGAGGTGCTGGCCGGGGTCGAGAAGCGGCCGCGGATCACCGCGTTCAACGACTTCGGTGACCGTCTTCCGTCCGACAAGCCCCCGGTGAAGACCCCGGGCGAGCTGGCCGCCGAGCGCGGCGAGCCGTGGCCGCCGGTGCAGCCCGCGCCGGTGCCCGCCGGTGCTCCGCTGGAACCCGCCAACGGTTATCCGGCGCAGCCGCCGCAGTACGGCCAGCCCGCCCCGCCTGCCAGCGGCTACCCGCTGCCGTCCGCGCCGACCCAGGCGATCCCGCGGCCGCAGCAGGGCACGCACGGCTCGCGGCCCGACTACGGCGCTCCGGCCGGCTGGTCGGCGCCCGGGTGGCCGCCGCGCGACGAGCCGCAGCAGCAGCCACAGGCTCCGCAGGGCCAGGGCGGTGCCTGGGCCCCGCCGGAGCAGCCGCGGCACGCCGGTGGCTTCCAGCCGTGGGGTGAGCCGCCTGTCGCGCCGCCGCAGCAGCCCGGCACCGAGCCGGAGAACAACGACTGGGAAGGGCCGAACGGCCGCCGCTGACCGGCGGCCAACTACGCTCGACCGTCGGATGCCGGACCATCACCGGCGTCGACATGTGGAGGTGCGGAGAAGTGTCGGCCAACAAGAAGGTCGCTGAGCCAACAGGGAACGGGTCGATCGCCGACGGCGAACTCGGCTCGACGAGCCCGACGGACCTGACGGCGCTGGCCACCGGTCGTCCGTTCGATCAGGACCGGGCCGAGCGCGCGGTCAGGGAACTGCTGCTCGCGGTCGGCGAGGATCCGGACCGTCCCGGTCTGCTCGACACCCCGGCCCGGGTGGCGCGCGCCTACCGGGAAATGTTCGCCGGGCTCTACACCGAGCCCGACGAGGTACTGGCGACGACCTTCGACGAGGGTCACCAGGAGCTCGTGCTGGTCCGCGACATCCCGATGTTCTCCACCTGCGAGCACCACCTGGTGTCCTTCCACGGCGTCGCGCACGTCGGCTACATCCCGGGCACCCACGGCCGGGTCACCGGCCTGTCCAAGCTGGCCCGCGTCGTGGACCTCTACGCCAAACGCCCGCAGGTGCAGGAGCGGCTGACCAGCCAGATCGCCGACGCGGTGATGCGCAGGCTGGATCCGCGCGGCGCGATCGTCGTGATCGAGGCCGAGCACCTGTGCATGGCCATGCGCGGCATCCGCAAGCCGGGCGCGAGCACCACCACCTCGGCGGTGCGCGGCCTGTTGCAGACCAACGCCGCCTCGCGTTCCGAGGCGCTGGACCTGATCCTGCGCAAATGAGCGAGCACCTCGTGACCGCGCCGCGAGGTGGCCGCTCGTGTGTGGTCATGGGTGTGGTGAACGTGACCGGGGATTCGTTCTCCGACGGTGGCCGCTATCTCGATCCCGACCTCGCGATCGCGCACGGTATCGCGCTGTACGCGGCCGGTGCCGACATCGTCGACGTCGGCGGTGAGTCGACCAGGCCCGGCGCCGACCGGGTCGATCCGGCCACCGAGGCGGGCCGGGTGGCCCCGGTGATCCGCGGTCTGGTCGCCGCGGGCGTGCCGACCAGCGTCGATACCATGCGCGCCGAGGTCGCCGAGGCGGCGCTGGACGCCGGTGTCGCGGTGATCAACGACGTCTCCGGCGGGCGCGCGGACCCGAACATGGTGAAGGTCGTCGCCGAGTCCGGGGTGCCGTGGATCCTCATGCACTGGCGCGCGGGCGCCGACTACCGTCACACGGGCCCCGCCGACCACTACGACGATGTCGTGGCCGAGGTGCGCGCCGAGCTCAGCGCCCAGGTCGACCTGGCCGTCGCCGCCGGTGTCGCCCCCGAGCGGCTGATCCTGGACCCCGGCCTCGGCTTCGCCAAGAACGCCGAGCACAACTGGGAACTGCTCGGCGCGCTGCCCGAGCTGGTCGCGGGCGGGCTGCCGATCCTGATCGGCGCCTCCCGGAAACGTTTCCTCGGCGCGCTGCTGGCCGACGCGTCCGGCCCGCGTCCGCCGGACGGCAGGGAGACGGCCACCGCCGCGGTCTCGGCGATCGCCGCCAGCCAGGGCGCGTGGGGTGTGCGGGTGCACGATGTGCGTGCCTCGCTGGACGCGATCGCCGTCGTCGACGCGTGGCGCCGAGCCACTGCCGCCCGAGGAGTCTCCCGATGAACTCACCGCTGCTGCCCCCGCCCGCGGGCAGGCCCGCGACCTCGCGGATCGAGCTGCGCGGTCTGCGCGTGTTCGGCAGGCACGGCGTGTTCGACTTCGAACGCCGCGACGGTCAGGAGTTCGTCGTCGACCTGACGGTGTGGGTCGATTTCGCCGTGGCCGCCGCCTCCGACGACCTGGCCGACACCGTCGACTACGGCGCGCTGGCCGAGCGCGCGGTCAACATCGTCGCCGGTCCGCCGCGCGATCTGATCGAGACCGTGGTCTCCGAGATCGCCGACGATGTGATGACCGACCCGCGCATCGAGGCGGTGGAAGCCGTGGTGCACAAGCCGTCCGCGCCGATTCCGCACACCTTCGCCGACGTGCGGGTGGTGGCGACGCGCTACCGCACGATCGAGCCGGGGCCGCGCCGATGAGTCGCGCCGTCCTGTCGATCGGCTCGAACCTGGGCGACCGGCTCGGGCATCTGCGCGATGTCGTTGCCGCGCTGGGGGAGCGGGCGCTCGCGGTCTCGCCGGTCTACACGACCGCGCCGTGGGGCGGCGTCGAACAGGACGACTATCTCAATGCCGTTGTCGTGGCCGAGGATCCGGGCTTCGACGACTATGCCTGGCTGCGGTTCGGCCAGGACCTCGAGCAGGCGTCGGGCCGGGTCAGGGAGATCCGGTGGGGGGCGCGCACACTCGACGTCGACGTGGTCACCTGCACCGACGACACCGGCGCCGGGATCGTCCGCGCCGGTGATCCCGCGCTGATCCTGCCCCATCCGCAGGCCCACCACCGGGCGTTCGTGCTGGTCCCGTGGCTCGACGTGGAGCCGTCGGCGCGGCTGCGGGTCGACGGCGTCGACGTGTCGATCGCCGAGCTGCTGGCCGGCCTCGCGCCGGCCGAGCGGGCCGGGGTGGTGCGAACCGATCTGGTGTTGCGGGACGAGAGCGCTCGCCCGTGCTGAAGCCGACCAGAGTGCTCGATCTGGCGCTGAACGTGGTGGTCGCCGCGGCGATCGCCTGGATCGCCACCCGCTTCGCCTATTCGACCTTCCCGACCATCTCGGTCGCGGCGGGCGCCTCGCTGCTGCCGGTCGCCGCGATCGAGGCGGCGCTGGGCTTCGTCATCAAGGCCAAGATCGCCGACGAGAAGATCGGCGACGGCCCGAACGAATTGCATCCGATCAACGTGGCCCGCGCCGCGGCGCTGGCGAAGGCCTCGATGCAGGTGGGTTCACTGGCCGCCGGGGTGTGGCTCGGCTTCCTACTGTGGGTATTCCCACAGCGCGGCACCCTGACGGCGGCCGCCGCGGATTCGCCGGGCGCGGTCGTCGGCCTGCTCGCCGGTTCCGCCCTGGTTGCTGCGGCTTTGTGGCTGGAGTATTGCTGCCGGGCCCCCGAGGAACCGCCGGACGAACCCGCTACTACCTAGCAACTTGCGGATGGAATCACCGCCGGGTTCGGTGGGCCGACCAGCAGTTTCCGGCTACCCTGGCCCACATGGTTTCACCCTCCCGTAGCACTCCGCCCCGTCGACGGCGGGACGACGCGGGAAAGCTCTTCATCGGCGCCCTCATTCTCCTAGGCCTGACGGCAAGCGTTTTCCTGATCTTCAGCGAAAACGTCCAATACGTACGAGTAGGCCTGGTAGCGGCCCTGTGGGCGGCGGTGATCGGCGCCCTCGCGGCGACCCGCTACCGCAAGGACGCGGCGGTCGACAAGGCGAAGGTGCGCGATCTCCAGACGGTGTACGAGTTGCAGCTCGAACGCGAGATCAACGCCCGCCGCGAATACGAGATGGGGGTCGAGGCGCGGGTGCGCGCCGAAGTCGGCGCCGACGCCTCGGAGATCGCGGCGCTGCGCGCCGAGCTCACCCTGCTCCGCCAGAACCTGCAGGTCCTCTTCGACGGCCCGCTGCCCGACGAGCAGCCTGCCCTGCAAGCCGACGCGGTCCGCATCGATGCCCTGCCCGCCGGTGGCTTCGACGCGTTCGACGACGCGGACCACGATTTCGCCGATAGCCCGGTGGATGCCAACGCCGCCTGGTTCGGTCCGTGGCAGCAACCGCCGAGCGCACTGAAACCCGTCTTCATGCAGCCGGTTTCGGCCAATTTCGCCGACCCCTACGACGACCCGGTCACCGCCGAGACCTCCGCCGTCCAGCTCGACGACTATGCCGAGGCCCAGCAGGCCGAGGCCACGCAGCCCACGTCGGCGCCCGCCGCGCCGACCCCGCCGCCGTCGAACGGCAAGACCCCGCCGCCGCGCCTGTCGGCCCCGAACACCCGCAAGGTCGACGACTTCGGCGCGACGATCACCGACAGCGCCCCGGCCAACGCCGTCACCGGCTCGCAGGCCGCCACCGCCGCGACAGCCGCCGCCGACAACGCCCCGGCCAACGGTGTCACCGGCTCGCAGGCCGACACCGCCCCGGCCTCGCCCGAGCCCGCCGCCGTCGACTCGGCGCCGGACAGCACCGACGAACCCGGCGCCGAGATCCCCCCGGCCGCCGCCGAGACGCCGGCCGCACCCAAGCCCGCCGACACCACCCCGACCGTCGGCACCAGCTCCCGCCGCCGCCGTCGCGCCGAGGAAGAAGGCGCCCCGCGCCTGTCTGTGGCGGATATCATGGCGAACCTCCAATCGGAGTCCAGCTCGCGATCCTGAGTAGTCGATCGCGGGATAGTCTGGAACACGACTAGCCCGTGACGACGGGTTTTCGCGTCGTAGCTGGGTCACTCGCCGGGGACGGGGGAGGTCGACTCGTGCTGTGGTGCCGGCCGCCGACGCGGCTGAACCCGCCGCACGAGTCCGGCCGGATGTCGCGCAGAGGCGGGCAAGCTATTCTCGATCCGTAACGTCCGGTACCCGCCCTGCGGGACTGGAACGCAAATCGAGAGGACAGTGTTGACCTCGAGAAGTGTCAATTCCGATGGCGCGAACGTGGGTGTCGACCCTGCGCCCGCACGACTGACGGTGGGAATCGTCTCGGCGGGACGGGTGGGTTCGGCCCTCGGTGTCGCGCTCGAGCGAGCCGGTCACGTGGTGTTCGGTGTCGCCGCGATCTCCGATGCCTCGGTGCACCGGGCGCGGACGCGGCTGCCCGATTCGCAGATCCTGCCGGTGGAGCAGATCGCTCAGCGCAGTGAGCTGCTGCTGCTCGCGGTCCCCGACGCCGAGCTGGCCGGGCTGGTCCGCGGCCTGGCGAGTGCCGGTGTCGTGCGCCCCGGCACGATCGTGGTGCACACCGCGGGCGCGCACGGTGTCGGCGTGCTGGCGCCGCTCACCGCGCAGGGCGCGCTCGGCCTGGCCATCCACCCCGCGATGACCTTCACCGGCCACGACGAGGACATCGACCGCCTGGCCAACGCCTGCTTCGGCGTCACCGCCGCCGACGAGGTCGGCTACGCGATCGGCCAGGCGCTGGTCATCGAGATGGGCGGCGAGCCGGTCAAGGTGGCCGAGGAGCAGCGCACGCTGTATCACGCCGCCCTCGCGCACGGCGCCAACCACCTGGTCACGGTCATCGTCGATGCGGTCACCGCCTTGCGCGCGGCCATGGACGGGCCGGGCCTGCTCGGTCAGCCGGTGGTCGACGATCAGCCCAACGGCCTGCCGGAACGTCTGCTCGCCCCGCTCGTCTCCGCTGCTCTCGACAACGCTTTGCGCCGGGGCCAGGCCGCGCTGACCGGCCCGGTCGCGCGCGGCGACGTCGACGCGGTCGCCGCGCACCTGTCCGCCCTGGCTGCCGTGGACCAGCGCCTGGCCGCCGCCTATCGCGCGATGTCGCTGCGCACCGCCGAACTCGCCCAGACCAATCCGGCCCTGCTGGACCTGCTCGCCAAGGAAGGCCACTGATGGAACCCAGACAAGTGCACCACCACCAGGGCGGCGCGCGGGCGACCGGCGCGTACCAGCCCGGCGTGCTGACCGTGCACCACAGCCCCGAGGTCGTCGACACGGTGACCAAGGCGCTGCGGGGCGCGGGCCGCACGATCGGTTTCGTGCCGACGATGGGCGCACTGCACGAGGGTCATCTGCAGCTGGTCCGTCAGGCCAAGCTGACCAACCAGGTCGTGATCGTCTCGATCTTCGTCAATCCGCTGCAGTTCGGCGCGAACGAGGACCTCGACGCCTACCCGCGCACCCTCGACGCCGACCTCGAACTGCTCCGGCACGAGGGCGTCGACCTGGTGTTCGCGCCGTCGGTCTCCGACATGTACCCCGAGGGCCCGCGCACCACGGTGCTGCCCGGCCCGATCGGCGCCGAGCTCGAGGGCGGCAGCAGGCCGACGCATTTCGCGGGCATGCTCACCGTCGTCGCGAAGCTGCTCAATATCGCCCACGCCTCCGAGGCGTACTTCGGCGAGAAGGACTACCAGCAGCTCACGCTGATCCGGCAGATGGTCCGCGACCTGAACATGGACGTGAAGATCGTCGCCTATCCGACGGTCCGCGAGCCCGACGGTCTCGCGCTGTCCTCGCGCAACCGCTACCTCGACGCCACCCAGCGAGAGGCGGCGCTCGGCCTGTCGGCCGCGCTGGCCGCGGGCAGACACGCCGCTGGCCTCGGCCCGGAGGCGGTCGTGCGGGCCGCGCGCGCGGTGCTCGACGCCGTCGACGGTCTGGACGTGGACTACCTCGAACTGCGCGACAGCAACCTGGGCCCCGCGCCCACCGCGGGCAATGCCCGGCTGCTGGTCGCCGCCAAGGTCGGCGCCACCCGGCTGATCGACAATGCCCCGATTGTTCTCGGCGCCCAGATCGACGGGCACCCCGACGCGAACTCCCTGCCTGCCGCGCAGGCGAACTGAGAAAGGCGACGACGATGTTGCGCACCATGATGAAGTCGAAGATCCACCGTGCCACGGTGACCCACGCCGACCTGCACTACGTGGGTTCGGTGACCGTCGACCAGGATCTGCTCGACGCCGCCGATCTGCTCGAGGGCGAGCAGGTCTGCATCGTCGACATCGACAACGGCGCCCGCCTGGAGACCTATGTCATCGCCGGTGAGCGCGGCTCGGGCGTGATCGGGATCAACGGCGCCGCCGCCCATCTCGTGCACCCCGGCGACCTGGTCATCCTGATCGCCTACGGCCAGCTGGACGAGCAGGAGCTGCGCGACTACGACCCGAAGGTGGTCTTCGTCGACGACCGCAACCGCCCGGTGGAGCTCGGTTCGGACCCGGCGCACGCGCCCGAGGGTTCCGGCCTGACCTCCCCGCGCTCGCTGTCGTTCGCCTGAGCGCGGCGGGGGGACAGCGATGCTGCTGACGATCGACGTCCGCAACACCGGAATCGAACTCGGTCTCTTCTCCGGCAGCGGCGAGCACGCGACCTTGGCGCGGCACTGGCGCATCCACACCAATCCACTGCTCACCGCCGACGAGTTCGCGATGCAGGTGCGCGGTCTGATCGGTGAGGAGCTCGACCAGGTGGTCGGCGTCTCGGCGCTGTCGACCGTGCCGCCGGTGCTGCGCGAGCTGCGCACCATGCTCGCGCGCTACTGGGCGCACGTGCCGCATGTGCTGGTCGAGCCCGGCGTGCGCACCGGCATCCCGCTGCTGGTGGACAACCCGAAGGAGGTCGGCGCCGATCGCATCGTCAACTGCCTGGCGGCCTATCGCCGCTTCGGCGGTCCCGCGATCGTGGTCGACTTCGGCACCGCGATCTGCGTCGACCTGGTCTCGGCCAAGGGCGAGTTCCTCGGCGGCGTGATCGCGCCCGGCGTGGAGATCTCCACCGAGGCGCTGGTCGAGCGCAGCGCGCTGCGCCGGGTGGAGCTGACCCGCCCGCGCTCGGTGCTGGGCAAGAACAGCATGGAGTGCATGCAGTCCGGGGCGGTGTTCGGTTTCGCCGGCCTGGTCGACGGCCTGATCGATCGCATCCGCGACGAGTTCGACGCCTTCTCCGGCACCGATGTCACCGTCGTCGCGACGGGCGCGGGCGCGCCGTTGATCGTGCCGGAATCGGAGACCATCGATCAGCACGAGCCGCATCTGACGCTGACCGGTCTGCGCCACGTCTACGAACGCAACAAGAAGTGACTGTGGCGCAGGTCATTTTCGCCGTAGCGCGCGTCGACTGCTAAACTCACGCTCGTGTACTTCCGTGTGAGCACCCAGGAGTGTTGTCGAGGCTGACCTGCCTCGACCGTTCGAGGCTGACGTTTTCCCCTCGACCGTTTCACACCTCCTGGAGATTCGCTCATGCGTTCTTCCGTCCTTTCCTTTTCCTCCGCGCGCGACGGCTACTCCGCGACACCCCCGCTCGACCGGGCGGTGGCTTCGGCGTTGCCGACCCGGCTGCGGCCCGCTGACCTGCTGCGACTCACCGATGAGGGCGCCGAAGACGTCCTCGCCGGTCGCTACGATCACCTGCTGCCCGCCGACGGGGTCTGGCCGACGGAACAGCGCTGGGCCACCCGGCTGATCGCCGACGACGAGGTCGATGTCTGGCTGATCAGCTGGACGCCGGGTAAATCCACCGAATTGCACGATCACGCCGGTTCGCTGGGCGCCCTCACGGTGCTCAGCGGCGCGCTCTCGGAATTCCGCTGGAATGGCTCGGAGCTACGCAGGCGCACCCTGGCCGCCGGCGATCAGGCCTCGTTCCCGATCGGCTGGGTCCACGACGTGGTTCGGGCGCCCGCCGCCGCCGAATCCGTCGGTCCGCTGGATCCGACGCTGAGCGTGCACGCCTATTCCCCGCCGCTGTCGGCGATGTCCTATTACGAGGTGACCGGCCACGGCACCTTGCGGCGAACCAAAACCGTCCTCACCGACCAGCCCGAAGGTGACCTGTGATGAGTCGTTTGACGATTGATCAGATGCTCGAGAACGCCCGCGCCGACCTACGCAGGCTCTACGTCTACGACCTGTCCGCGGCTTTGGCCAGGGGCGCGATTCTGGTCGACATCCGCCCGGCCGCGCAGCGGGTTCGGGAGGGTTCGCTGCCGGGTGCGCTGGTCATCGAACGCAATGTCCTGGAATGGCGACTGGATCCGACCTCCTCGGCGCGTTTGTCGCTGGCCGTCGACCACGACGTGGAATGGATCATCTTCTGCTCGGAGGGCTACACCTCGAGTTTGGCCGCGGCGTCGTTGCAGCAACTCGGTTTGCACCGCGCCACCGATCTCATCGGCGGCTACCAGGCACTGAAGTCCGCGGGGTTGCTGACCGTCGCGGTGGGGGCGCCGCACTTTGCCCGTGAGGTGAATGCGCTCGCCTCGTTGTAGCGACGCCGGGCCGGTGGCCGGACCGCCCGACCGGCGGTCCGGCCACTGCTCGTTCCGGGCCCGGCGGCGGATGGGTTGGGTTGTCCGCGTGCGGATTCGGGGGCCGCGGTGGCGGCGTTTTGTTTCGATGGTGTGACGTGGATTGCATTCGGCCGAGGAATGGCCGGTGCGGTGTCCGGTTACCGTGGAGTTCGGTACGGGCAGGCCGCAATAGCATTTCCGGCGCACGCTACTGTTATCGGATGTGAGCACCCCTAACCCCGCCGATACCGGCCGCGCCGTCAGTTCCGCCGTGGACAGTGATGTTCCCGAGCAGATGCGGATTCGCCGGGACAAGCGGGAACGGCTGCTCGCCGAGGGCGGCGAGGCCTATCCGGTAGTGGTCCCGCGCACCCACACGCTGGCCGAAATTCGGGCCGCCTACCCGGATCTGGAGCCCGATACCCAGACCGGCCTGCAGGTCGGCATCGCGGGGCGCGTCATTTTCGTCCGCAATACCGGCAAGCTGTGCTTCGCCACCTTGCAGGAAGGCGACGGCACCAAGCTGCAGGCGATGATCAGCCTCAACGGCGTCGGCGCCGACGCGCTGGCCGCCTGGAAGTCCGATGTGGACCTCGGTGACTTCGTGTTCGTGCACGGTGAGGTCATCTCGTCGCGGACCGGTGAATTGAGCGTGATGGCCGATTCCTGGTCGATGGCGGCCAAGTCGTTGCGACCGCTGCCGGTGGCGCACAAGGAGATGAACGAGGAGTCGCGCGTCCGGCAGCGCTATGTCGACCTGATCGTGCGCCCCGAGGCCAGGGAAATGGCCCGTACCCGCGTGAACGTGGTCCGCGCGCTGCGCACCGCGCTGGAGCGCCGCGGCTTCCTCGAGGTCGAGACCCCGATGCTGCAGACCATCCACGGCGGCGCCGCCGCGCGCCCGTTCGTCACCCATTCCAATGCGCTGGACATGGAGTTGTTCCTGCGTATCGCGCCGGAGCTGTTCCTGAAGCGCTGTGTGGTCGGTGGCCTGGAGAAGGTCTTCGAGATCAACCGGAACTTCCGCAACGAAGGCGCCGACTCGACCCATTCGCCCGAGTTCGCGATGCTGGAAACCTACGAGGCTTACGGCACCTACGACGACTCCGCGAAGATGACCCGGGAATTGATCCAGGAAGTCGCGCAGGAGGCATTCGGCACCCTCGTGGTGACACTGGCCGACGGCACGGAATATGATCTCGGTGGCGAGTGGACGACGGTCGAGATGTATCCCTCGCTGTCGGAGTCGATCGGGGTGGAGGTCACTCCGGAAACCACTGTCGAGGAATTGCTCGCGCTCGCCGATCGGGTCGGTCTGGAAATTCCCGCGGGCAAGGGCTACGGTCACGGGAAACTCGTCGAAGAACTGTGGGAACATGCGTATGGCGACAAGCTGTACGCGCCGACTTTCGTTCGCGACTTCCCGGTGGAGACCTCCCCGCTGACCCGTCAGCACCGCAGCAAGGGCGGCGTGACGGAGAAGTGGGACCTGTATGTTCGCGGCTTCGAGTTGGCAACGGGCTATTCGGAACTGGTCGACCCGGTGATCCAGCGGGAACGGTTCGTCGATCAGGCCAGGCTGGCCGCCGCGGGCGATGACGAGGCCATGGTGCTCGACGAAGACTTCCTCGCCGCGATGGAACACGGCATGCCGCCGACCACCGGAACCGGTATGGGAATCGATCGGTTGTTGATGGCACTGACCGGTTTGGGAATCCGGGAAACGATCCTGTTCCCGATTGTCCGGCCGAGTAGTCGCTGACCAGTCGATTTGCGAGGTGAAGACCTCGTGTTGGAATTTTCGTAATTAGAGGTATTCTTGCCTCGGGTATTCGGCCTGGAGGCAGGCTTGACGATTTCGAGAGGACGTTCATCTCATGGCAAAGAAGGTCACCGTTAGCCTGATCGACGATGTCGACGGTGAGTCCATCGCGGACGAGACCATCGAGTTCGCTATCGATGGCGTGTCGTACGAGATCGATCTGTCCGAGGCTAACGCGGCGCGGCTGCGCGAAGGCTTGGACGAGTGGGTCGCCAACGCCCGTCGCGTGAGTGGCCGTCGCCGGGTGAAGGCGGCAGGGGCGCCGGCACCGCAGGGGAAGAGCCGCGTTTCCATGGACCGCGAACAGAGCGCCGCAATTCGTGAATGGGCCCGTCGCAAGGGCCACAAGGTCTCCGCTCGCGGCCGCATCTCGGCCGACATCACCGAGGCGTACAACAAGGAAGTCGGCAAGGCCTGAATTTCGACGGCGGTCCGGGGTTGCTGACGCGGCGATCCCGGACCGCTCTGCTGTCAGCGGTGTACTCCCAGGTCGGGACATGCGTCGGCGGTCTCCCGGGGACTCCTGGAGAGATAGACTGATGTTCGTGCGCAAGGTTTTTCAGGTCGGCGAGGGCCGACGGTCCGACCCGATTCGGCGAGTACATGGGTAACTCACCGGGTACGGGCGAACTGGCGACGCTGTCACCGCCGCCCGCCGACGTTTCTGTCGACGCGCACGAGTCCGGCCTGAATCGCGGAGAGGCGGGACATGTCTAGTTCTTTTCTACGGTATACCGATGACACCGGGCGGCAGCACGAGCTGGCGCTCGAGCCCGAGCAGCAGCGGTTCACCATCGGCCGCAATGTGCAGGCCGACCTCGTCCTCGGCTGGGACGCCGAGGTCTCCCGGCTGCACGCCGCCGTCGAATACCTGGGCGCGCACTGGACCATCGTCGACGACGGTCTGTCCCGCAACGGCACCTTCGTCAACGGTGAGCGCCTGATCGGCCGGCGCAGGCTGAGTCCGGGCGACCGGATCCGGGTCGGCACCACGCTGGTGCATTTCTTCGATTTCGGCGGGGTCGTCGACGACGCGACGCACACCGCGTCCGGCTCCATTCCGACCATGCGCTCGCTGACCGAGACCCAGCGCGCGGTGCTGATCGCGCTGTGCCGCCCGTACAAGCACGGCACCGGCTTCGCCACGCCCGCCTCCAATCAGCAGATCGCCGAGGAATTGTTCCTTTCCATCGACGCGATCAAGACCCATCTGCGCGCGCTGTTCGCGAAATTCGGGGTGGAGAACCTGCCGCAGAACCAGAAACGCACCCGGCTGGCGGCGCTGGCCATGCAGAGCGGGATGATCTCCGACCACGATCTGTGAGGTCGCGACTCTCGCGCAGGTGCGTGAGCGTCTGAACCATGTCGGCGAGCCGCGTGACACTGTTGACTTACTCGTAACACCGGAGCACACGGATCGAGCTCCGGAACACGAGTCAGGAGACAGCACATGTTCGCACTTCGGATGGCCGCCATGGTTCTGGCGCTGCTCAGCACCGGCCTGATCGCGGGCGTGTTCTACGCCTACGCGATCTCGGTGATGCCGGCCCTGGCGCGGACCGGCGATCGCACGCTGATCGACGTCATGCAGAAGATCAACGTCGTGATCATCAACCCGTGGTTCATGCTCGGCTTCCTCGGCACGGTCGGGTTCACGGCGCTGGCCGCGGCCCTGACGCTCGGCAAGGAGCACCGGAGCACGCTGATCTGGCTCGGGGTCGCCCTGGCGCTCAACGTGATCGCCTTCGCCGTCACCTCGGCGCTGAACGTGCCGCTCAACGACGCGCTCGCCGCGGCGGGCGACCCGTCGGCGATCGCCGACACCGCGGTCGTGCGTGCCGATTTCGAGGCGGCCTGGGTCCGCTGGAACATCGTGCGCGCGGTGCTGCACACGGCGGCGTTCCTGGTGCTGTGCGGCGCGCTGTTCGCGGCGGGCGTGCAGCAGGGGAAGACGAGTTCGCCGGCCGCCGGGCAGCCGGTCGCGCAGGCGATGGTCGCGCCGATGGCCGGTGGCTACGCGCCCGCGCCGTTCCAGCGTTGATGGCGATCTGCCAATAGGGCCACGCGATCACTAGAACGTGTTCCATGATGATCGGAACACGTTCTAGTGAGGAGTCGTTTCATGCGACGTAGTTCGAGATCGTTGCTGGTACTGGCCGCTGCCGCACTGCTGGCCTGGGGGAACGCGGGCACCGCCGCCGCCGAGTACCCGGTCGACTACAACTTCTTCGCCGGGATCGCCCCGGAACTCACCACGCCCGGCGGATCGCTACCCGGCGCGAACGATCCGGGGTGCGTCCCCTCGGCCGAGCATCCGAATCCGGTGGTGCTGCTGCACGGCACCGGCGGTGGGGGACAGACGAATTGGGGCGTGTACGCCCCGCTGCTGGCCAATGAGGGCTACTGCGTCTACTCGTTCACCTTCGGCGCCTACGGGCTGCCCTGGCCGGTCTCGGCGATCGGCGGGATGCGTCCGATCGAGCAGAGCGCCGCCGAGGTGTCGGCCTTCGTCGACGGGGTGCTCGCGCGCACCGGCGCCGCGCGGGTCGACTTCGTCGCCCACTCGCAGGGCAACATCGTCGGCAACTACTACATCAAGCGTCTCGGCGGCGCGGCCAAGGTCGACAAGCTGGTCGGCATCGCCCCACCCTGGCTCGGCACCAACGCGCTCGGCGCGGGCGATATCGCGGCCTACAGCCGCGCGCTGGGCGCCGGTCCCGCCTTCGACGCGGTCGCCACCTCGCTGTGCCAGGCCTGCGGGCAGATGCTCACCGGCGACGAGTTCATGGTCGCCCTCAACGCCGACGGGGTGTACAGCCCGCAGGTCACCTACACCAATATCGTCTCCGCGCTCGACGAGCTGGTCGTGCCGCACACCTCCGGTCTCGTGCCGGGTCCGAACGCCACGTCGGTGGTCGTCCAGGACGGCTGCGCCCAGGACTACTCCGAACACATGGCCATCGCCGGCAGCCCCCGCGCGGCCGGTCACGTCCTCAACGCCCTGGATCCGGCCCGTCAGGCCCCGGTCCCGTGCGAGTTCGTGCCCCCCTTCACCGGCTGAGGCCGTCACCCCGGCGACATATTTCGCTGTAGGCAAAACTCTGAGGGAAACGAATGCCGCGACGTGCGCGTTATGAGTGAATGACCATGTTGCCGCCGGTCATCAATAGGGTGGACCGGCGGCGGCGGAATCCCCTGCCAACTAGAGTGGAGGCGGGGGCCGCAACCCCCGGGCTTCATGGCAGGCTGACGGCGACAGTTGTCGGTCCGACGCCCTAGGTTGTACCGAGCACACTGCGGCGTCTGTTGCCAGAATGTCGGAGCAGGAGAGTGAGGGAGCGATGTTCGAGAGGTTCACCGACCGCGCGAGGCGTGTCGTTGTCCTGGCCCAAGAAGAGGCCCGGATGCTCAACCACAACTACATCGGCACCGAGCACATCCTGCTTGGGTTGATCCACGAGGGCGAGGGCGTGGCGGCGAAGTCGCTGGAGTCCCTTGGCATCTCGCTGGAGGGTGTGCGCAGCCAGGTCGAGGAGATCATCGGTCAGGGCCAGCAGGCGCCGTCCGGTCACATCCCCTTCACCCCGCGTGCCAAGAAGGTGCTGGAGCTGAGCCTGCGCGAGGCGCTGCAGCTCGGCCACAACTACATCGGTACCGAGCACATCCTGCTCGGTCTCATCCGCGAGGGCGAGGGCGTCGCCGCCCAGGTTCTGGTCAAGCTCGGTGCCGACCTGAACCGCGTCCGTCAGCAGGTCATCCAGCTGCTGTCCGGGTACCAGGGCAAGGAGCCCGTCGAGGGTTCCGGCTCGCGTGGTGAGGCGGGCACTCCGTCCACTTCGCTGGTGCTCGACCAGTTCGGCCGCAACCTCACTCAGGCCGCGCTCGAGGGCAAGCTCGATCCCGTCATCGGCCGCTCGAAGGAAATCGAGCGCGTCATGCAGGTGCTGAGCCGCCGCACCAAGAACAACCCGGTCCTGATCGGTGAGCCCGGTGTCGGTAAGACCGCGGTCGTCGAGGGCCTGGCGCAGGCCATCGTCAACGGTGAGGTCCCCGAGACCCTCAAGGACAAGCAGCTCTACACCCTCGACCTGGGTTCCCTGGTCGCGGGCAGCCGCTACCGCGGTGACTTCGAAGAGCGCCTGAAGAAGGTGCTCAAGGAGATCAACACCCGCGGCGACATCATCCTGTTCATCGACGAGCTGCACACGCTCGTCGGTGCGGGTGCTGCCGAAGGCGCCATCGACGCGGCCTCGATCCTGAAGCCGAAGCTGGCCCGTGGCGAGCTGCAGACCATCGGCGCGACCACTCTCGACGAGTACCGCAAGTACATCGAGAAGGACGCCGCCCTGGAACGCCGCTTCCAGCCGGTGCAGGTCGGCGAGCCGACCGTCGAGCACACCATCAACATCCTCAAGGGTCTGCGCGACCGCTACGAGGCGCACCACCGGGTGTCCATCACCGACGGTGCCCTGGTCGCCGCCGCGACGCTGGCCGATCGCTACATCAACGACCGGTTCCTGCCGGACAAGGCGATCGACCTCATCGACGAGGCGGGCGCGCGCATGCGCATCCGCCGGATGACCGCGCCGCCGGACCTGCGCGAGTTCGACGACAAGATCGCCGATGCCCGCCGCGAGAAGGAGAGCGCGATCGACGCGCAGGACTTCGAGAAGGCCGCGCGCCTGCGGGACAAGGAGAAGCAGCTCGTCGCCAAGCGCGCCGAGCGCGAGAAGCAGTGGCGTTCCGGTGATCTGGACGTCGTGGCCGAGGTCGACGACGAGCAGATCGCGGAGGTGCTGGCCAACTGGACCGGCATCCCCGTCTTCAAGCTCACCGAGGAGGAGACCACCCGTCTGCTCCGCATGGAGGACGAGCTGCACAAGCGGATCATCGGCCAGGAGGATGCCGTCAAGGCCGTCTCCAAGGCGATCCGCCGCACTCGCGCCGGCCTGAAGGATCCGAAGCGCCCCTCGGGCTCGTTCATCTTCGCCGGTCCGTCCGGTGTCGGTAAGACCGAGCTGTCCAAGGCGCTGGCGAACTTCCTGTTCGGCGACGACGACGCGCTCATCCAGATCGACATGGGCGAGTTCCACGACCGCTTCACCGCGTCGCGGCTGTTCGGTGCCCCTCCCGGGTACGTGGGCTACGAAGAGGGCGGCCAGCTCACCGAGAAGGTGCGCCGCAAGCCGTTCTCCGTGGTTCTGTTCGACGAGATCGAAAAGGCGCACCAGGAGATCTACAACACCCTCCTGCAGGTGCTCGAGGACGGCCGTCTCACCGACGGTCAGGGTCGTACGGTCGACTTCAAGAACACCGTGCTGATCTTCACCTCGAACCTGGGCACCTCCGACATCTCCAAGGCCGTCGGCCTGGGCTTCACCCAGTCCAACGCCGAGGGGTCGAACTACGAGCGGATGAAGCTCAAGGTCAACGACGAGCTGAAGAAGCACTTCCGCCCCGAGTTCCTCAACCGCATCGACGACGTGATCGTGTTCCACCAGCTCACCAGCGAGCAGATCGTGATGATGGTGGACCTGATGATCAACCGCGTCGCCAAGCAGCTGAAGAACAAGGACATGGCGATCGAGCTGACCGACCAGGCCAAGAGCCTGCTCGCCAAGCGCGGTTTCGACCCGGTCCTGGGTGCGCGTCCGCTGCGTCGCACGATCCAGCGCGAGATCGAGGACCAGCTGTCGGAGAAGATCCTCTTCGGCGAGATCGGCGCGGGCCAGACCATCGTGGTCGACGTCGAGGGCTGGAACGGCGAGGGCCAGGGCGAGGACGCCAAGTTCACCTTCGCCGGCAAGGCGAAGCTGACCAAGGCTCCCGCGGGCGACGACAAGCCCGAGGTCGTCCTGACCGGCGCTGCCGAGGGCACCGCGCCCGAGGCCGCCGCCTCCGGCGAGTAACCAGCTGAACCGAACGAAGCCCGCTCCTGGATTTCCAGGGGCGGGCTTCGTCGTTCGATCGGTCAGCCGAAATGCTGGAGGAAGCCGGACCCGCGCTCGGCGGCGTATCGGAACACGTGCTCGAGGCCGTCGTAGTGGTGGCGCAGGTAGTGCAGTCCGCTCTCGCCGTCGCGGACCCAGATGTTCGGGTACACCTCCGCCGCGTCCATCGCCGCAGCATCGAAGAACAGGGCCAGCTCGTCGAACGGGTAGCGGCCGAGGACCTTCGCCGTGGCGGACACGTCGTCCGGGTGCCAGGCGAAATAGTTGTCATCGGCCAGCGGACGGCCGGTCTCGATCAGATCGATCCCGATATTCGCCTGGGCCAGCAGGTATTCCAGGCCGGCCCACGCCTTGTCGAGGTAGCCGCTCGGTCCGCCGTCCTGGACCCGCAGGCCGTCGAGAAAATCGTCCGGCCACTCGGTCGTCGTGGCCAGCCGCTCCAGCTCCACGGCACTCACCCTGGTGAACGACATGATCACCCCCATGGAGAACTCCTTTTCCGCCCGGTGATGTCCGCCGAAGCTAGCAGTGGTCACCGACACCGCGCGCACGGTATCGAATCCGGCTGGGCGCCGCGATCTTTCGCTCGGGCCGATTGCTAGGTTCGTCGATGTGTTCGGGTGGGTAAAGGCGCGTGGCGCCGTAGTGATCGTGCGAGCGCGCCGACGCGAGCCGGGTGCTGCGCGCCGCGGCGCCGACGCTGCGCGCCCAGCCGTTCGAGGCGCCCTTCTTCACCTACACCGCCAACAGCCAGCAGTACCTGAACGGCGACGGCATGAAGCTCGACCTGTCCAAGGCGACCGTCACGGTGACCGACGATCCGCAGAATCCGCGCTACATCGTCGGTCTCGTCGTCGAGGCCTACTGGAGCGCCATCTACTGACGCCCGAGCGCGAGGTCGAGGATCGGCGCGAACGCCTCGGTCAGTTCGCCGGGGACGATCAGTTCGTCGATTCCGTAGCGCGCGCTGCGGGATTCGAGGATGTCCACAGCCGCCTGGGGATCGCTGGGGAGAAGTCCGGCGGCGCCCGCGTCGCGGAGCTTGTCCGCGGTGTGGCCGAGGCGGGCGCTGAGCCAGTGCGGCAATCGCTCACCGACACCGACCAATTGGAGGGTGCACCGCACGTCGCGGTCGGTGTGTTCGGCGATCGCGGCGACCATGTCGGCCAGTTCGTCCTCGGTGGCATCCGGGGCGGCGGCCAGCAGGATCCGGTCGGCGTGAGCGGCCGCGGTGGCGAGCATGCGCGGGCCGTTCGCGGCGATCACGAGCGGCGGGGCCGGGTCGACCTGCGCCCGTATCGCGGTCGCGGTGTCGATCAGATGCTGTCGTCGTTCGCTCGCCGAACCCCAGGGCATGCCGAGCCTTTCGGCCTCGCCGCGGGCGTCGGGGCGGCCGGTGCCGAGGCCCAGCTCGAATCGGCCGTCCGAAAGCAGTTGTAGCGCGGTGACTTCCCGCACGGTCGCTCCGATGGTGCGCAAGGGCGCCGCGAGGACGTTGGGCCGCAGTCGCAGCTGCGTCGTCACCGCGGCCGCGGCGGCCAGCGCGGGCAGTGGCGAGGGGGTGGAGAGCGTGTCCGGCAGCAGGACGGTGGCGTAACCCCGCTGCTCGGCGTCGACCACCGCGCGCGTCCACTGGGCCCCGGACCGGGGCGTCAGCACGATCCCGAATCGCATCGCGATCTCCTACTTCTGCTCGCGAGGGCGAGGTTCGCTGAGCACGGCGAGCCTGCTGCGGTACTCGGACTCGCTGATCTCGCCCCGGGCGAACCCGGTGCGTAGCGCCCCGATCCCGCCGCCGCGCCCCGCGCACCGCCTGCGTGCGAAGAACAGCACGGCGATCACGGTGATCCAGAACAGCAGCGGGAAGATCCAGAAGAAGGGCCAGGGATGCCAGCCCCCGGCGTAGTGGTCGGCCAGGAGGGTCAGCGTCGTCGCGCTGTCGAAGGTGTTCATGACTTCAGCCTGCTCGCGACGGCCGCCGCGGGCATCGGCCGCGCGACCCGATCCCGGCTACGTCCACGGGCGTAGTGCCGGGCGCTGTTTCGCGGCCGCACCGGCTCCGAGCTGCCTTGGTACCGTGAATCCGTCGGAGATCCCCCCGGAGGATGTGCACGGTGACGCTGATCGAATCTGGTGCGAGCGGCCTCGACAATGTGCTCGCCGGCCTGCGATGGCGCTTCGCGGGCCGGGACGAATTCGCGCTCACCGCGGGCGGTGGGGAGTTCATCGCCGGTGAGCCGAGCGCGCTCGTGGTGACGGAGGGCCTGGTCCGGGTCGAAGGTCTGGGCACGGCAGAGGATCTGGCCTGCGGTGACTTCCTGTTCGTTCCGCGTGCGGACCGCTTCGCGATCACCGCCCTGTCGGAGGGCACCGTGCTGCGGGTGCGGCTCGCACCGGCCGCGACCAGTGGCGCGATGGACGCGCTGCCGCAGCGGGTGCTGCTCACCGAGTTCGTGCGACACGCGCCACTGGCCGCGACCATGTTCGAGCATCTGGTGCGCGAATGCCCAGATCCGTTCGGTGTGCAGGGCGACCGGGTCGCGACCCTGATCGCGTCGATGGCGATCGAGTCCTGGCATGCGCGCGGGTGCGCGCCCAAGCGCTGGTTGTTGCGGGTGAACGAGCCGGGAGTGGCACGCGCGGTGGCCGCCATGCACGCCGATCCCGGGCAGGAGTGGACGGTCGAGGCGTTGGCGCGGGTCGCGCTGGCCTCGCGGTCCGGGTTCGCGGCGCGGTTCCAGGCGGCCACCGGGCTCACGCCGGGGCGGTATCTGACGAAGCTGCGGGTCGAGCGGGCCCAGGTGTACCTGGCCGAGCACAACGTGTCGGTCGGCGCGGTGGCGCGGCGGCTGGGTTACCGCTCCGAGACCGCGTTCGGCCGGGCCTTCCGCAGGCATACGGGCCACACGCCGTCGCAGTGGCGGCGCGTGGCCCGCTCGGCCTGAGCTAGGACCGCGCGGCGCGGCTGAGCGAGACCCGCACCAGCACGCCGCCGAGCACCGCCGCCAGCGCCGCGAGCCCGTAGGTCGCCGCCAGGCCGATGCTGTCGACCCCGCGTCCGCCGACCGCGGAACCGAGGATGATCGCCAGCTGGAAACCGCCGACCACCAGCCCGCTGCCCGCCTCCATCCGCTCGGGCAGCACCCGCGACACCCACACCTGCACCAGGTTGAGGATGCCGCCGAACGCGCCGCCCCACACCACCACCGCGACATAGCCGAGCACCGGCACCGCGCCGGAGACGACGATCGCCAGCAGCGACAGCCCGATCGCCGTCGGCACCGCGACCAGCAGGACACCGAGCTTGCGGTCGGCCAGCGAGCCGAGCAGGAAATTCCCGAGCAGGCCGCCGACACCGAACAGCGCGAGCAACACCGGAATCGCCGACGGACCCGCCTCGAGCAATTCGGCCAGCGCGGGCCGGATGTAGGTGAACCCGGCGAAATGCCCGCCGATCACCGCGACCACGCTGACCAGCCCCAACGCGACCCCCGGCGCCCGCAGCGCCGCCCCCATCGCCGCGAACCCGATGCCCTTGCTCGGCGCGATCGGCGGCAACATCACCCGCACCGCCACCGCGGCCACGACGGTCAGTCCCGCCGTCACGACGAACACGGTCCGCCAGCCCGCGTACGTGCTCAGCAGCACGCCCAGCGGCACCCCGGCCACGGTCGCCACGGTGGTGCCCGAGTTCACGATCATCATCGCCTTGCCCAGACGGTGGGCCGGCACCAGTTGCGCGGCGATCACCAGCGCCATCGACCAGTACCCGCCGACGGCCACGCCGAGCAGCAGCCGCGCGAGCAGCAGCAGCGCGATATTCGGCGCCACCGCCACCAGCACGTTCGACACCGCGGCGCCGATGGTGAGCACCAGCAGCAGCGTGCGCCGGTCGGCCTTCGGAAACAGCGAGCCCAAACCCAGCGCGGCGAGCAGCGCGGTGAGCGCGGTCGCGCTCACCGAGAGCCCGACCACCCCCTCCGGTACCCGCAGGTCCTCGGCCAGCGCGGTCAGTACTCCCGGTGGCAGGAACTCCGCGGTCACCAGCGTGAAGCTGCCCAGGAACATGGTGAGCAGCGCGGGCCATGCGCGGCGGCCGGTCTCCGGCGCCGCCTCGATGGTCGATGTCGTCGTCATGCCCGGTGCAACAACGTTTCTCGCCCCCGCTCGCGACCCAAACGCCACGGGAACCGACTCGAACGCCAGGCTTCACGCGAAGCTCTGCTGTAGCCCTTCGCCTCGATATCCAGGGGCGCCGGGTGAAGAACAGATCGACACCGGCGGGGACCGTCCGCCGTGCCCGCTTCCCGGCCTCCGGCCTAGCACGTAGTGGGGAGGACCCGGGCTATTGCCAGCCCGGGCGGACCAAACCGGATTCGTAGGCGAGGACGACCAGTTGGGTGCGGTCTCGGGCGTCGAGTTTGGTGAGGATGCGGCTGACGTGGGTGCGGGCGGTGGCGGGGCTGAGATAGAGGCGGGCGCCGATCTCGGCGTTGGTGAGGCCCTCGGCGACCAGGGTCATCACCTCGCGTTCGCGGTCGGTGAGGTCGGCGAGGGCGGCGGGCGGGGGTTGTTTGGCGTGGGTGGAGAACTCGGCGAGCAGGCGACGGGTGACGCCGGGGGAGAGCAGGGCGTCGCCCTCGGCGACCACCCGGACCGCGCGCAGCAGGTCGGCGGGTTCGGTGTGTTTGACCAGGAACCCGGCCGCGCCCGCCCGGATCGCCTCGAAGACGTATTCGTCGAGTTCGAAGGTGGTGAGCACGACGACGCGGACCTCGGCGAGCTTGGCGTCGTCGGCGATCATCCTGGTGGCGGCCAGGCCGTCGAGGATGGGCATGCGGATGTCCATGAGCACCACGTCCGGGACGAGCGCGCGGGTCATCCGCACGGCCTGCTCGCCGTTCTCGGCCTCGCCGACGACCTCGATGTCGTCCTGCGCGTCGAGCAGCGCGACGAACCCGCCGCGCACCAGCGCCTGATCGTCGGCGACGAGCACCCGCGTCTTGGCCGCGCCGGACTGTTCACTCATGCGCTCGCCTCTGTGCCGCCGGACGCGGATCCCGCCTGCGCCGACACCGGCCGGGCGGGCAACCTGGCCGCCACCCGGAACCCACCGGACGGCCGCGGCCCGGCGGTCAGCGCGCCGCCGAGCGCGTGCGCCCGTTCCCGCATCCCGATGATCCCGTTCCCGCCTGCTCCGGTGCGCACGGCCGTACCGGTGGGCCGGGTGTTGTCGACGGTGATGTCCACCGATTCGGGCGTGTAGCGCAGGGTGATCAGCGCGGCGGCGCCCGGCGCGTGCCGCACCACATTGGTCAGCGATTCCTGGATGATCCTGGCCGCCGCCACATCGATCACGCTGGGCAGCTTCTTGGGCGTGCCGATGATCTTGGTATCGACGGCGAGACCGGTCGCGCGGGTGCGTTCCAGCAGGGTGTCGAGGTCGTCGAGCGACGGCACCGGCGCGCGCGGGGCCGGCCGCGGCGGCGGGACGGGTGCGACCGGCGGCGGCGAATCGGCCACGGCGGCACCGGTATCGACGGGTTCGGTCACCACGGGCGCGACCGGCGCACCGCTACGGATGGCGTGCAGCAGGGTGTGCACCTCGGCCAGCGCCTCCTTGGAGGTGGTCTTGATGGTGGCCAGCGCCGCCGCGGCCTGCTGCGGTTTGCGGTCGAAGAGTTCCAGCGCCACCGAGGACTGCACATTGATCAGCGAAAGACTGTGCGCGAGGACATCGTGCAGTTCCCTGGCGATGGCCAGCCGCTCCTCGCTGGCGGCCCTGGCCCGCTGCGCCTCGTCGTCGCGGCGCGCCGCCTCGGCCCGTTGGCTGCGCGCGACCACGACGGCGCGCCGCTGCCGCACGCCCTCGGCGATCGCGACCAGGATCCCCATCCAGGCCAGCAGCCCGAAGACCTGCCAGGCGCCGGTCTCGCGCCCGAGCAGCGCGGGTACCGGCCAGACCATGGTCAGGTAGCCGACCACGACCAGAGGATAGGTACGCCAGCGTGATCCGTTGACCGCCGCGCTCACGAACGCGATCACCAACGACAGGAAGATCGGCCCGTACCCGTAGTCGCGCAGCACATACGCCACCGCCGCCAGCAGCGCGACCAGCAGCACCGGCTCGGGCAGCAACCGTCGGAAGCCGAGCGCGATCGGACCGGCGAGCAGCAACAGATACGCGAACGCGTCGAGCGAACGCACGCCGGTCTGATGCGCGTTCGCCCCGGAACTGCCGGCCAGCTGGATCAGCGCGACCACACCAGCCAGGCCCCAGTCCTGAACGACCGAGCCACGCTCCCACTTCGCAGACGCTCCCACCTCTGTCACCCTATTGCGTAGTCGCGCCGCTCGCGTCGGCCTGCGCCCGTAATTCCGGCGCGAACCCCGTCACCACGCCGGATCGGCCGCTCGGGCGCCCGCCGAGGCGAATATTCAGCGGCGCGGACGCCGAGGGTAGGCCGCGCGGCGTAGCGCGGGAGACGCTGCGCGACGGATGCCCGAGGACCCCCGTCGCGCGGATTCTGATTCCCATGAACGATTCGATCGTGGTCACCGACGGGCTGACCAAACGCTATGGCGCCCACCTCGCGGTGGACGCGGTGAGTATGCGGGTCGCCGCGGGGGAGATCTACGGCTTCCTCGGCCCCAACGGTGCGGGCAAGACCACCACCCTGCGCATGCTGGCGGGCCTGATCCGGCCCAGCTCGGGCACCGCCCTGGTGCGCGGCCTGGCCCCGGGCGACCCGGCGGTGCTACGCCGCATCGGGGTCCTCATCGAGGGCCCCGGCTTCTACCCTTACCTCTCGGGCCGCGACAACCTGCGCGTGCTCGCCCGCTACCGGGGCCATCGCGCCGCCGACGTCGAGCGGGCGCTGGCCCGGGTGGGCCTGGCCGACCGCGCCGACGACCGTTTCCGCACCTACTCGCTCGGCATGAAGCAGCGCCTCGGCGTCGGCGCGGCCCTGCTCGGCGACCCCGATCTGCTGATCCTGGACGAGCCGACCAACGGCCTCGACCCCGCCGGACTGGCCGAAATGCGCACGCTCATCGTCGATCTGGCCGCCGACGGGCACACCGTGCTGCTGTCGAGCCATCAGCTCGCCGAGGTGCAGGAGATCTGCCATCGGGTCGGCGTGATCTCCGGCGGCCGGCTGCTCGCGGAGTCGACCGTGGCCGAATTGCGGGGCAGCGCAAC
Organism: Nocardia sp. NPDC087230; assembly: GCF_044744725.1. Classification (NCBI taxonomy): domain Bacteria; kingdom Bacillati; phylum Actinomycetota; class Actinomycetes; order Mycobacteriales; family Nocardiaceae; genus Nocardia; species Nocardia sp. NPDC087230. The sequence goes on along the minus strand of NZ_JBIUYV010000002.1, from coordinate 550,679 downwards.
GCTGATCGTGCGCGCCGAACCCGCCGACAGCGCGCTCACGGCGATCCGCGCCGTCGCACCCGCCCGGGCGAGCGTCGACGGGATCAGGGTCGAGACGACGGCCGCGACGGCGCCCGCGGTGGCGCGCGCGGTGGTGGCGGCGGGCGCCGATCTGCTGGAACTGCGGGTCGACGAGAAATCCCTGGAGGAAGTGTTCTTCGAGATGACGGCTGTGGAGGTCGCGAAATGACCGGTGTGACAAGGGATCTGTGGGCGAGCATGCGCGCGGAGGCGGTGCGGCTGGGTCGCTGGCCCGCCTTCTGGATCGTCCTGGGCGTCTGGCTCCTGCTGAACCTGACCTTCGCCTACCTGTTCAACTACCTCGCCTACACCTCGGGGGAGGGCGGCGCCATGTCCGACGGCCTGCCCCGCGACGTCCTGCTCGGCCAGCTCTTGCCCGCCGCTGTCCCCGAGGTCTTCACCCAGGGTATGGCGATGTTCGGCGGCGCGCTGATGCTGGTGCTCGGCGCGCTCGCGGTCGGTAGCGGCTACGGCTGGGGCACCTGGAAAACCGTCTTCACCCAGGGCCCGAGCCGTCCGGCGGCCATCGGTGGGCTGCTGCTGAGCCTGCTGGTCGTGGTGGTCGCGCTGGTCTGCGCGGCGTTCGCCGTCGATCTCGGTGTCGCCTCGCTCATCGCGGTGAGCGAGGGCCGACCGCTGGTGCTGCCGACGCTGACGCGATCCGTGCTCGGCATCGGTTCCGGCGCGGCCATCCTGGGCATGTGGACGCTGGCCGGCGCCCTCGTCGGCGCGATCGCCCGTGGTCCGGCGCTCGCCGTCGGCCTCGGCCTGATCTGGGTGCTCGTCGTCGAGAACCTGCTGCGCGGAGTGGCGGGCGTCTTCGGTCCGATCGAGACGGTCACCGACCTGCTGCCGGGTACGGCCGCGGGTTCGCTGGCGGGCGCGATGCGCACGGTCGGCGGCCCGGCGACCCCCGGTGTCCTCGACATTCTCAGCCGCGGCGAGTCACTGGCCCTGCTCGGCGCGTACGTGCTGGTCTTCGGCGGCGGCACGATCTGGCTGATGACGCGCCGCGACCTGACCTGACGCTCAGGGCCACCCGACCGGGTTCGACACCGACTCGCGGGAGATGCCCGAATCCGTCTCGGGGAATCCACCGTAGAGCTTGTCGTGCAGGTGGGCGAAGAAGTAACACAGCTCCTCGCACTCGGCGTCGGGCACGGCGACCTCCGGGTCGGCGCGCACGGCGTCGTAGTGGTCGCGGCCCATGGCGACGATGAAGCCGCGGGCGTACAGGAAACCGTCGTCGGAGCCGTCGGTGATGGCCTGGATGTCGGCGCGGTCGATCTCGTAGAGCGCCCGCTCGGCGACGCGATCCAGGGCGGTCAGTTCGGCGCTGGTGAAATCGGTACTCAGCGAGCGCAGGGCATCGATGAACCGGCCGAGGAGGTCGTGGTCGTACTCGCCGTCGAGCAGGGCACGCCGGGAATCGGCGGAACCAGCACGCTCCCAGGCGGTTTCGATCAGAGCCCAGAATCGGGCGGCTTCGGTTTCGGTCGGAAGTGTCGTCACCCGCGTGACGGTAGCCGCAGGGACCGACAGTTCAGGGCCGGTCGAGCAGCTTGTGGGCGAGCACGCTCAGCCCGTCGACGATCTGCGCCGCCGACAACCCGCGCTCGCGCTGTTGCAGATAGACCTCGGCGGCCAGCGGTGCGAGGACCGGGTCGACCAGGGAATCCGGGTGGGCGACACCGGCGTCGACCAGCAGCGCCCGGACATGCGCCGACCAGAACCCGTAGGCGCCGGTCGCGAAGCGCGCCCCACCGGTCTCGGCTCCGAGGACGAGATGCGCGTGGGCCGTGAGCAATTCGATCATCGCGGCATAGAACGCCGCGAGCCGCTGCGCCGGCGGTGCGCCCGGGCCCAGCGGCGGGTCGCCACGCAGGAGGTGTTCCTGCAGCGTGCGCTCGTGTTCGTCGAGCAGGGCGACGGCGATGGCGGTGCGGTCGGGGTAGCGGCGATAGAGGGTGCCGCGGCCGACGCCCGCCGCCTTGGCGATGTCGTCCATGGTGACCGTGCGCGGGTCGCGGGTGGCGAAGAGTTCGGCGGCCGCCGCCAGCACCTTGGCCCGGTTGCGGGCCGCGTCGGTGCGCTCGGCGGGCTGCGGTGCGTCCAGCGCCGCGCCGGTGAGCAGGTCGGATCGAGGCTCCATGCGCTCGACTGTAGCCCAGAATCGAATATGTGGACAAGCTGTCCACTTGTGTCCTATGGTCGGGACATCAACAAGCGGACATGATGTCCAGTTCTCGAAAGGCTCGGCCATGACACACCTGCTGCACCTCGACGCCAGCGCTCGTCCCCACTCGGTCAGCCGCAGGCTCGGCGCGGAATTCGTCGAGTCCTGGCGCGCCGCGGAGCCGGACGGCCGCTACACCTACCGCGATCTGGCGACCGATCCGGCGCCGTTCATCGGCGAGGGCTGGACCGAGCTCTGTGACGCCGTCCTCGCCGCGGGTAGCACCGACCTCGACCGGCTCCCGGAACTGGCCGTGACACCCGCCGCCCAGGCCGCGTGGCAGATCGTGGAACCGCTGCTCACGCAGGTGCTCGCCGCCGACGTGATCCTCATCGGCACCCCGATGTACAACTACTCGATTCCGGCCACGCTCAAGGCCTGGCTCGACCAGATCACCTTCCCGCGAATGTCACTGGGGGAGCGCAGGTTCGTGGTGGTCAGCGCGCGCGGCGGCGCCTACTCGCCGGGTGCGCCCAAGGCCGCGTTCGACTATCAGGAGCGCTACCTGCGCGACTTCTTCGCCGGCCACTACGCCGTCACCGACACCGTGTTCGTCCACGCCGAACTCGCCAACGCCGTCCAGGATCCGAACCTGGCCCACCTGCGCGACGCGCACGAGGCCTCACTCGCCGCGGCGCTGACCGACGTTCGCCTGCTCGCCAAGGATTACGTGAAATGAGCTGGGTAGTACTCGGCCTCGCCGGCCTCGTCGAGATCATCTGGTCGCAGACCATCAAACCCACCGAGAACTTCACCAAGCTGGGGCCGACGCTGCTGTGCATCGCGCTCGGATCGCTCGCGGTGTACCTGCTCTCGCGGGCCATGCACACCCTGCCCGTGGGCACCGCGTACGCGGTGTTCACCGGGATCGGCGCGCTCGGCGCGATCAGCCTCGGGGTCCTCGTGCACAAGGACCCGCTCAGCGCGGGCCGGATGCTGGCGCTGGCGCTGATCCTGGGCGGGATCGTGCTGGCCCGCGTCACCAATCCCGAGTGACGCTGTCGCGCACCCGATGCGGCGAACGGCCGGTCCGAGCCGGTAAGGTCGGCTGATGGACCAGCCAGTTCGCCCCCCGGATCTGTCTGCGCGACCGCACGAGCTCACGGTCGAGCGCGTGATGAAAGCCTCGCCCAGTCTGCTCTACGCGGCCTGGACCCAGGGCCTGGACCTGTGGCTGGCGGTTCCCGGATCGGTGCTCGGACGGCCCGGCGTCAACGAACCCCTGTACTTCGACACCGGCACGGCCGACAAGCGCAATCCGCACTACGGCCGCATCCTGCTGCTGGAGCAGAACCGCCGGGTCGAGTTCACCTGGGTCACCGCCGCCACCGACGGCGTGGAGACCGTGGTCGCGGCCGAATTCCTCAAGCAGCCCCGCGGTATCCGGCTGCGCCTGCGGCACTCCGGGTTCCCCACCGCCGCTATCCGCGACCTGCACCAGCAGGTGTGGCCGGAGATGCTCGAACGCCTCGACGAAGTTACCGGTACCGTCGCCTGAGGCGCGAACCCGGGCCGGATCGAGCCGGGATCCGAGTAGGTTCGTCATCGGACGCAACACCCAACGAATCGAAAGGATCGGCATGCCGACTCGTAGCGCACGCACCCTCTGGGCAGGCGGACTGCAGGATGGTTCCGGGCAGGTCGAACTGGTCAGCTCCGAGGTGGGCAAGTTCGACGTGACCTTCCCGCGTCGCGTGGCCGACGCCGCCGATGGCACCAGCCCGGAAGAGCTGATCGGCGCCGCGCATTCGTCGTGCTACTCGATGGCGCTGTCGGCCGAGATCGCCAACGCGGGCGGCACGCCGGAGAGCCTGGACGTCACCGCCGATGTGACGCTGGGCCCGGACCCGGCCGGCGGTTTCCGGATCAGCAAGATCAAGCTGACCGTGCGCGCCGTCGCCGCCGGTCTCGACGCCGAGGGCTTCTCCGCCGCCGCGACCGCCGCGAAGAACGGCTGCCCGGTCAGCAAGGCTCTCGCGGGTGTGGCCGAGATCGAGCTGGACGCCGCACTGATCTGATCACCCCGGTGGGCGGCATCTGGGACGCAGATGCCGCCCACCGGCGCGTCCGCGGGGCTAGCGCTGGGTGAACCAGCGGTGCGCCGCCGGCGTGTACATGGCTGGAATCGCGATAACCACCGCCAGGACGTGGACTGTACGGCAGCCGGCCAGCACCGCCGACGACGGCGACAGCCCGGCGAACAGCGCGCCGAAATCGTCGGTGGACAGCAGGACCGCCAGCGGCTCGATGATCAGCGAGACCAGGCCGACCACGCCGATCCCGACGGTGAGCAGCGCCCGCGCGACGCGACTGCCGTGCACCATGTACAGCGCTACCGCCGCGACGACGAGATAGATCGCCAGCCGCGGCAGCAGCCCCGACGCGGTCGCCGCGAACTCACCCCCGCCACGCACGGCGCGCAGCAGTCCTTCGGCGGCGCCGGCGGCGAGCGCGGTGACGAGACCGCCGAACGCGACATTCACCGCGCGCGGCCGGGAGTCGGAAACGGAAACGGAAAAGGCAGTGCCGGTCATGTCACCGACACTGCCTTCACGCGATACCCGCGAGGATCACCCTGCGGTAGCGACCCGCTCTGCTACCGGAGTGCTACGCCGCGAAGCGAATTCGGTCAGCGCGGCGAACGCCAGACCGAGCGAGACCCACAGCGTGGTGGTCTCGGCCAGCGACGCCACCCGGAACCGCCACAGCAGCGTCGCGGGGAAGTCGTCGGCCACCTCGTTCACGCCCGGCAGCAGCACGTAGCCGACCGTGGTGACCAGCACGAACGCGAGCACGCCCGCGATCAGCCGGAGCGTGTCCAGCTGTCCGGCCAGCGCCCGGTACGCGGCGACCGACGCCGCGACGGCGAGCAGGCCGAGCACGACGGCGGCGACCCACAGCCAGGTGCGGTCGTTGATGGTCTCCGGATCGCCCACCGCCGGTGGGTTGGCCGGATATTTGAAGAACGGCACCGCGACGATCGCGGCCCACGCGAATCCCGCCGAGGCCAGCGACAACGCGACTCCCGACAGCGTGGTGAACCGGCGGGCGACGTTGACGGCCGCGGCGAACAACGCGCCGAACGCCATCCCGGCCAGGCCGAGGGCGAGGAACTGACCCGCCTTCTGACCGTTCCGGCTGACCAGCGGTTCTTCCTCGTCGCCGTGCGAATGGCCCTGGGGTTCGGCCGCCTCGTGCGGATGATCGGCCGGGGCGGCGGCAGCTTCTTCGATGGCGATCGCGGCGTCCACCTGGGGCTCGCCGACGAAGTAGCCCACTGTCGCGGCCAGCAGGCCGGCGATCAAGCCGGCCAGCAGGCCACGTAACAGCAGGGTTTTGAGCGATCCGGTCAGTGGCACGGAACACCCAGCAGGTGACGTCCGTCGTGCATCAGCTCGTGCAGGAACATCCCGCTACGCGAGACGGCCCCCTGATCGAAACCGACCAGGTACAGGGCGAGCAGTGCAAGCAGAACGACACCGACCGTGACGAGCACGGTTGCCAGGGTGTCCAGGCCGGTAGACCGGCTGGGTGAATGCGCGATAGCCATTCGGGTCCTCCTCAGGGATACGCGTCCCATGGTCGAAGTGTGGTGCGAAGGTGCCGGTGTCTGGCTCTCCGGCACCGGGGACCCGGTACGTGGATACAGTGGCGCGACCGCTCCGGATTCTCACCGGAATTACCGCGCACCCTCGCGTATGTTCCCTCGCACTGTGACAGTCGCCAGGCGCCCACGTCAATACGCGCATCCGCATGTCCAGCGGAAACGCCGATGTCAGGCCTTCGCGGGGACGTCGAGGACGACCTCGAACTCGAGCAGCGACGCACCGGTCGAGACCGGCTTCGGGCGCTCGCCCTCGCCACCGCTGCCCGCGTGCGCGGCCCGGGCCGGACCGTCGCGCCACGCGGCGAAGGATTCCTCCGAATCCCATTGCGTCACCACGAAATACCGGTTGTCGCCGGCCACCGGGCGCAGCAACTGGAAGCCGAGGAAACCGGGGGAGTTCTCCACCGCGTGCGCGCGGGCGGCGAACCGCTTCTCCAGCTCCGGGCCGGCACCTTCGGGGATCTCGATCGCATTGATCTTCACAACAGCCATGAGCCGACAATACGACCGCGCGGGAAACATCCCGGTCTGGGGCACAATCGGCAGGGTGTTGTACGACGAAGGCGGGACCGGCGTCCCGATCCTGCTGCTGCACGGGCTGATGGGCAGCGCGCGCACCTGGACCGATCAGCTGCCGTGGCTGCGCGAATACGGCCACCTCTACACCGTCGACGCCGCCGGGCACGGCCGGACGCCACCCGCCGAGCTCACCACCGAGGCGTTCGTCGCCGATCTCGCCGAGCTCACGGCCGCGATCACCGAGCCGATGGTGATCGTCGGGCATTCGATGGGCGCGATCCACGGCTGGGTCTTCGCCGCCACCCACCCCGCGCGGGTCCGCGCCCTCGTCGTCGAGGACATCGCCCCCGATTTCACCGGCCGCACCGCCGCGCACTGGGCCGAGCTGATCCACTCCTGGCCGCAGCCCTTCGCCGACGAGCGGGCGGTGCTCGACTACTTCGGGCCGGTCGCGGGCACGTATTTCCTGCGCGCGTTCACCTCGGGACCCGACGGCTATCGGCTGCACGGCGAGGTCGACACCTTCCGCGCCATCTCCGAGGAGTGGGGGACCAGGGACTTCTGGACCGAATGGAAGTCGCTGGAAATTCCCGCGCTGCTGATCGAGGGCGAGCACACCATCACCCCGCCGGGGCAGATGCGCACGATGGCCGAGGTCCACCCGGACGCGGAGTACGTGGTCGTCGCGGGGGCCGCGCACCTGGTGCACGACGAACAGCCCGGGGCCTATCGCGACCTCGTCGGCCGCTTCCTGCGCCGCGTCGTGGGCTAGCCCGTCGCCCCGCCTTCGCCTGCCAGCGCGAACAGGCCGTCCTCGGTCTGCTCGATCAGGCCGTCGACCAGCAGCGAATCCAGTGCCCGCGCCCGCTGGCCGGGGTCGCGGGTCCACGCGAGGTCGAGGCGAACCCGCTCGACCGGCCCCGACGCGTCGCGCAGGACATCGAGCAGCCTGCCGCGTGCCTGCCGATCGGTGCCCTCGTACTTCTGCACCTTGCGGGCCACCGCGGCGGCGGGCTTGCCCGCGTCGACCCACGCGCACGCGGGCAGCGGGCAGTTCGCGCAGTCGGGGTTGCGGGCGGTGCAGATCAGCGCGCCCAGCTCCATCAGCGCCGCCGAGAACTTGGCGGCGCGCGGCACGGAGATCGGCAGCAGGGCCGCGGTTTCGGCGAGATCGCGCGAGGACGGATTGCCCGGCTCGCGCCCGTGCACGGCCCGCGCGACCACCCGGCGGACATTGGTGTCGACCACCGGGACGCGCTGACCGTAGGCGAAGCAGGCCACCGCGCGGGCGGTGTAGTCACCGATACCGGGCAGGCTCAGCAGCACCTCGACGTCGGTGGGCACCACGTCGCCGTGCTCGACGGCCAGCACTCGCGCGCACTCGTGCAGCCGCAGGGCCCGGCGCGGATAGCCCAGCTTGCCCCAGGCCCGCAGCACCTCGGCCTGCGAGGACGCGGCCATCGCCGAGGGCACCGGCCACCGCGCCACCCATTCCCGCCAGATCGGCTCGACCCGCACCACGGGGGTCTGCTGCAGCATGATCTCGCTCATCAGGATGTGCCAGGCGGTTGCCTCCGGCTGGCGCCACGGCAGGTCACGTGCCGTTTCGGTGAACCAATCCACCAAGACTTCCGCGTCGATACTCACTGTTCCCGTTCCGCCTCAGCCAGGCCATCTTTGCCGACGCGTAACGCGGCGGACTCGCTGGTAACCCTCGGCCTGTGCACAATGATCGGTATGCCTGGTTCCAATCCGATAAGCGCCTGGAAGTCGTTGCGCGAAGGCAATGAACGCTTCGTCAACGACACCCTGCTGCATCCTAGCCAGGGCGCCGCCGACCGAGCCAAGCTCGTCAGCGGCCAGCATCCGCACGCCATTCTGTTCGGCTGCGGTGACTCCCGGGTGGCCGCCGAACTGATCTTCGATCAGGGGCTGGGCGACATGTTCGTCGTGCGGACCGCGGGTCATGTGGTGGACAGCTCGGTGCTCGGCTCGATCGAGTACGGCGTCGAGGTGCTCGACGTGCCGCTGATCGTCGTCCTCGGACACGACAGCTGCGGCGCCGTGAAGGCCACCATCGACGCGCTCGACGGTGGCGAGGTCCCCGGCGGATTCATCCGCAGCGTGGTCGAACGCGTCACGCCGTCGATCCTGGTCGGCCGTCGCGAGGGCCTCACCTCGATCGACGAATTCGAGGCCCGTCACGTCGTGGAGACCAGCAGGCTCCTGATGCAGCGGTCGATGATCATCTCCCAGCGCGTCGCCACCGGTCAGTGCGCGATCGCGAGCGTCACCTACAAGCTCGAGGACGGCCGCGTGCACCTGCGTCGCGTCGTCGGGAACATCGGCGAGGTGGTCTGAACCGGGCGATCGGTTCGGTTCACCCCCACGACACGCCGAGGTCATCGAGCGCGGCTCCGCGCGGTGCGCTTACCGTTGAGGCGTGCTGGAACCGAATGGACCGCTGCCACCGGAGATCTACTGGCGTCGCCGCGCACTCGCCATCGGCGTCATCATTGTCGCGCTCGCGATCGTGATCTGGCTCGTCACGATGGTGGCGCGCGGTGGTGACTCGTCCGGCGATACCGCCGCGGCCACGTCGACCACCACCGCGGCGGGCAGTTCGGCGTCGACCAGCAGTTCGGCCGAGTCGAGCAGCGCGACGTCGAGCAGCGCCGCCGCCACTTCCAGCGCCGCGGCGAGCAGTTCCGCGGCGGATCAGCCCGCGGCACAGCCGTGCAGTGATCAGTCGCTGGCCCTGAAGGTGACCGTCGGCCAGCCGACGTACCGGGTGGGTGATCAACCGGGGTTCGGCACGGTCATCACCAATATCTCCTCGGCGCCGTGTTCGCGCGATCTCGGTCCCGGCCCGCAATTCCTGGTCTACACCCTCGACGGGCAGCGCCGTCTGTGGGCGAGCAACGACTGCAACCCGGATGGACCGCCGGAAGTGAAGACGCTCAAGGCAGGCGAGCAGCTGTCCTACAAGGGCACCTGGTTCGGGACGACGTCCCAGCCGAACTGCGCCGGTGATCGCCTCCAGGTGCCCGCGGGCGCCTACATGGTGGTGGCGCAGCTCGGTGCGGTGCGCAGCGCCGCCGAGCCGTTCAACCTCGCGACCTAGCCGTCGGCGCCGGTGCGTGTCCGGCATTGTGCGGGTGCGCTGTAAGTCACATGTTCAAGTCGGGTGGATTTGCAGGCTTCGCATGCTCACCGACTATGTCAATGGTTGTTGGCACGGGAATGGCCGATATCGGCCATATCCTGGGTTTGCCGGAGTTATTCCACGGGGACCGGATCCCGGGGTGCGCGCGATTTGCGGAGCTGCGCCAAGCGCAGCGCCGAGCGGAGATCGCCGACCTCGTGGATACGCATCGAACCGGTCTTGGTTTTCTCCGAACCAGGCGGCACCAGGGCGGTGGTGAAACCGAGTCGCTCGGCCTCGGCGAGCCGACGGCCCAGCCCGGTGACCTTGCGGACCTCGCCCGCCAGCCCGACCTCACCGAGGATCACCCAGCCCGCGGGCAGCGCGATATCCGCCTCGGCGGAGGCGATGGCCAGCGCGATGGCCAGGTCGGCGGTCGGCTCGATCAGGCGCATGCCGCCGACGGTGGCGGCGTAGACATCGTGTTTGCCGAGAAACACCCGCCCACGGCTCTGCAGGACGGCCAGCACCATGGCGACGCGGTTGTAGTCCAGGCCGCTCACCGCGCGCCGTGGCTGCGGGATCTCGGTCTTGACGGTCAGCCCCTGCACCTCCGCGACCAGCGGGCGTTTACCGTCCATCGCGACGGTCACCGCCGTGCCGGGGACGGTGTCGGTGCGGTGGTGCAGGAACAGACCCGACGGATCGTCGACGCAGGCGATGCCGTCCTCGTGCAATTCGAAACAGCCCACTTCGTCGGCGCTGCCGAAACGATTCTTGATGCCGCGGATCATGCGCAGCGTCGAATTCTTGTCGCCCTCGAATTGCAGCACCACGTCGACCAGATGCTCGAGCGTGCGCGGGCCTGCGACATTGCCGTCCTTGGTGACGTGGCCGACCAGCAGCACCGCGATTCCGGTGGCCTTGGCCAGCGAGGTCAGCGCCGCGGTCACCGCGCGGACCTGGGTGACACCGCCGATCACGCCGTCCACCTCGGGCGCCAGCATCGTCTGCACCGAGTCGACCACCAGCAGCGTCGGCCGCACCTGTTCCACGTGCCCGAGCACGATCGACAGGTCCGATTCGGCGGCGAGATACACCCGGTCGTGCACCGCGCCGGTGCGATCGGCGCGCAGCCGCACCTGCCCGGCGGACTCCTCGGCCGTCACGTACAGCGAGGTTTCGTCGCGCTGGGCGGCCCACCGGTGCGCGACCTCGAGTAGCAGGGTCGACTTGCCGACGCCCGGTTCGCCCGAGAGCAGCACCACCGACCCGGGCACCACACCGCCGCCGAGCACCCGATCCAGCTCGCTGACCCCGGTCGAGCGGGCCTGGGTGACCTTGGCGTCGATCTGCGACAGTGGCGCCGCCGCCGTGCTCGGCAGCATCGCCCGCCTGCCCGGCGCCGCGGCGGCCGCGGAGACCGCCACCTCGTTCACCGTCCCCCAGGCGCCGCAATCCGGGCACTTACCCACCCATTTGGACACCTCGTGCGAGCACGCGGTGCACCGGAAGACTGCTTTGGTCTTGGCCACACGCGCACCCTACGGACCGGCTCCGACAAAAAGAAAAGCCGCCGCGGACCACCGCGACGGCTTTCTGTTCGGCCTGGTCTCAGTGACCGGCGCCCTCGGGGGCCGGGCCGGACTTCTCGTTCTCGACGCGGTCGACCTCGGCGGCGTCGACCGGGACCGACACCTGCACGGTGCCCGCGTCCTTGAAGTTGAAGGTGACGTTGTAGGTCAGGCCCGGGTAGATCTGCTTGCTCAGGCCGGTGATCTCGATCGTGCCGGGCTTGGCCTCGGGATCGATCGAGGGGACGTCCTGATCGGTCGCGGACGTGGTCGGGGCCGCGGAGGTGGTCGGGGCCGCGGAGGTGGTCGGCGCGGCGGAGGTGGTCGGGCTGGCGCCGTGGTGATCGTCGCCCTGCGCGTCACCGGTGACCTTGACCGGGCCGGCGACGACGATCTGCTGCGGCTTCAGCACGAACTTGGGGTCGCCCGCCGGGCCGGTGAGCTTGACGGTGCCCAGGTCGGTGGTGACGCTGGTCAGCTCGTCGGTGACGGTCTCGCTGCCGTTGATGATCGACAGCGCGATCACGGCCTTGCCGCCCTTGTCGTGCTCGGCCGGGGAAGCCGGGTAGACGATGTGCACGTTGCGCAGGGAGATCGGGCCCACGTCCGCGTGGTTGCCGTTGATCGCGGCGGCCTGCGACGAGGTCTGGGTGTGCTGGCCGGCACTGCAGCCGCTCAGGGCGATACCCGCGGCAGCGGCGAGCGCGGCAACCGTCGCCATGCGACGTCGCGCCGACGGGGCGGTCACAGCTTTCAGGGCAGTCACGGTTTGTCCTCCATGTCGACCGGGCTCACTCCGTCCACACAGCGGATCGGAGGGTAGTAACTAGGCAGCGTAGTAGTTCGCTTCGCGCGCGTGGCGTCCGGGCTCGCGACGCGCGGGCGCGGAAGTAACAGTTCGGTGTCTCGCGCCGGGTTGCCGGAGTGGTGCCGGGGGAGTGCGACGCGGATACGGCTCGCTGTGCTGGTGGTTAACCCGTTCTGGCGCAACACAATGCACACCAATTCCGCGTTGTCAACCCCTACGATGGCCTCGTTGTGGCCCTGACCTGCACAGTTGATCGCGCCGTTATCGAGTCGCATGTTAAACTGTGAACATCGAAAGGGGCACGGGACACATGATTTTTAAGGTCGGAGACACCGTCGTTTACCCCCACCACGGAGCGGCGCTGATCGAAGCAATCGAGACCCGCACCATCAAGGGTGTGCAGAAAGAGTATCTGGTCCTGAAGGTCGCGCAAGGCGACCTGACCGTTCGGGTTCCCGCGGAGAACGCCGAATATGTCGGCGTCCGTGACGTCGTCGGCCAGGAGGGTCTCGACCGCGTCTTCCAGGTGCTGCGCGCGCCACACACGGAGGAGCCGACCAACTGGTCCCGCCGTTACAAGGCCAACCTCGAGAAGCTCGCCTCGGGCGATGTGAACAAGGTGGCCGAGGTCGTGCGCGACCTGTGGCGTCGTGAGCAGGATCGCGGCCTGTCCGCCGGTGAGAAGCGGATGCTGGCCAAGGCTCGCCAGATCCTCGTCGGTGAGCTCGCGCTCGCCGAGGGCACCGACGACGGCAAGGCCGAATCGCTGCTCGACGAGGTCCTCGCCGCGGCTTCCTAGAGTGCGACCTGTCGTAGCACTGGTCCCTGCCGCCGGTCGTGGCGTGCGCCTGGGTGAATCCACCCCGAAGGCGTTCGTCCCGGTCGGCGGCACACCTATGGTCCGGCTGGCCGTCGACGGGCTGATCGCGTCCGGTGCGGTGCACCGGGTCGTCGTGGTCGTGCCCGCCGAGCTGGTCGAAGCCGCGTCCGCTCTGCTGTCAACCACCTCGCTGACCGGCGGTTCGATGCCCCCTGTGCCGGTGCAGGTCGTCGTTGGCGGCGCCGAGCGCACCGATTCGGTGCGCGCCGGGATCGCGGCCGCGCCCGATGCCGCGTTCTATCTCGTGCACGATGCCGCTCGCGCGCTCACTCCACCGGAGCTGATCGCGCGAGTGGCCGCCGAGCTGCAGGCGGGCAGTCCCGCCGTCGTGCCCGCCCTGCCGGTCGTCGACACCGTGAAATCGGTCGACGACGCGGGCGTGGTCACCGGCACCCCCGAGCGCGCCCACCTGCGGGCTGTCCAGACTCCCCAGGGCTTCGCCGCCGACCTGCTGCGCGAGGCGTACGCCACCGAGGTCGGCGCGACCGACGACGCCGGCCTGGTCGAACGCCTCGGCGTCGCCGTGCGCACCGTCGCAGGCGACCCGCTCGCCTTCAAGATCACCACCCCGCTCGACCTGCGCCTGGCCGACGCGTTGCGGGCCGATCGCGCCGCCGACGTTCCTCGGCCCGCCGAGCAGGCGGTCGCGCGATGAGAGTCGGCATCGGCAGCGATGTGCACCCCATCGAGTCCGGTCGTCCCTGCTGGATGGCCGGTCTGCTGTTCCCCGACGCCGACGGCTGCGCCGGGCACTCCGACGGCGACGTCGCCGCGCACGCGCTCTGCGACGCGCTGCTCTCGGCCGCCGGTCTGGGCGACGTCGGCGCGGTGTTCGGGGTCGGCCGTCCCGAATGGGCCGGGGTCACCGGCGCCGCCATGCTCGTCGAGGTCCGCAGGCTGCTGACCGAGGAGGGCTTCACGGTCGTCAACGCCGCGGTGCAGGTCATCGGCAATCGCCCGAAGATCGGCCCTCGTCGCGCCGAGGCCCAGAAAGTGCTCGGCGAACTGCTCGACGCGCCGGTCTCGGTTTCGGGCACCACCACGGACGGTCTCGGGCTGACCGGCCGCGGCGAGGGCATCGCGGCCATCGCCACCTGCCTGATCACGGCATGTTCGTAGCCCGCACGGGCCTCGAAGATTTCCTGCCGCACCACGCGTTCTCGCCGCTTCGTCCGGCCGTCGGACAATCACGGCGAGCCACGAACCGGCCGGTCATCTCCACCACCATCCCACCGACTAGGATCGAATGCCGTGACCTTGCGCCTTTTTGACACCGACACGCGGACCCTGCGGGAATTCACCCCGCTGGTCCCCGGCCGTGCCTCGGTGTATCTGTGTGGGGCCACCGTGCAGGGTCAGCCCCATATCGGGCACGTGCGCAGCGGCGTCGCGTTCGACGTGCTGCGCCGCTGGCTGCTCGCGCACGACTACGACGTCTGGTTCATCCGCAATGTCACCGATATCGACGACAAGATCCTGAACAAGGCCGCCGAGGCGGGCAGGCCGTGGTGGGAATGGGCCGCCACGCACGAGCGCGCTTTCGACGCGGCCTACGAGGTGCTCGGCGTGCTGCCGCCCTCGGCCGAGCCGCGCGCCACCGGCCACATCACCCAGATGGTCGGGCTGATGGAACGGCTGATCGAGCGCGGTCACGCTTACGCCGCCGACGGCGACGTCTACTTCGACGTGCTGAGCTGGCCGAACTACGGCGAGCTGTCCGGCCACAAACTCGACGACGTGCACCAGGGCGAGACCCCGACCCGCGGCAAGCGCGATCCGCGCGATTTCACGCTGTGGAAGTCGGCCAAGCCGGGCGAGCCGAGCTGGCCGTCGCCGTGGGGCCCCGGCCGTCCCGGCTGGCACCTGGAATGCTCGGCGATGGCCGAGTTCTATCTGGGTCCCGAATTCGATATCCACTGCGGTGGAATGGATTTGATTTTCCCGCACCACGAGAACGAGATCGCTCAGTCCAAGGCGGCCGGTGACGGTTTCGCCCGTTACTGGCTGCACAACGGCTGGGTGACGATGAGCGGGGAGAAGATGTCGAAGTCGCTCGGCAATGTGCTCTCGGTGCCCAATGTGCTCAGCCGGGTCCGGCCGGTGGAATTGCGTTTCTATCTGGGCAGCGCGCATTACCGCTCGATGCTCGAATATTCGGACAAAGCGCTCGACGACGCGGTCGCCTCGTATCAGCGCATCGAGGCATTCGTGCATCGTGTGCTCGATCGGGTCGGCGAGGTCCCGATCGGTAAATGGACCGACGGATTCGCCGCCGCGATCGACGACGATCTGGCGATTCCGAAGGCGCTCGCCGAAATTCACCACGTGGTGCACGAGGGTAATCGCGCGCTGGAGGCGGGCGCGGTGGAGACCGCGGCCGAGCTGGCCGGTCAGGTCCGGGCGATGCTGGGCATCCTCGGCGTCGACCCGCTCGATCCGCACTGGTACACCCCGGCCGACAACTCGGCGGCACTGGACGCGCTCGATGTGCTGGTCCGCTCCGAGCTGGATCGCCGGGCGAGCGCGCGGGCGGAGAAGAACTGGGCAGAAGCCGATGCCGCACGGGATCGGCTCGTCGCAGCGGGTATCGAGGTCACCGATACCCCGCAGGGGCCGGAATGGTCGCTGGGCGCAGCTAGTGGAAAGGCGAACTGATGGCAGGCAATTCACAGCGACGCGGAGCGATCAGGAAGGGCGGCACCAAGAAGGGTGCCGTCGTCGGTTCCGGCGGCAAGCGCCGTCGCGGCCTGGAGGGCCGGGGCGCGACGCCGCCCGCCGAGGCCCGCACCAAGCATCCCGCCGCCAAGCGCGCCGCGGCCGCCGCCAAAGCCAAAGCGGCGCAGTCCCGTCCGACCGGCAAGGGCGGTGTACCCCGCGCGGGCCGCAAGTCCGACGACGGCCCCGAGCTGGTGCTCGGCCGCAACCCGGTGCTCGAGTGTCTGCGTGCCGAGGTGCCCGCGACCGCGCTCTACGTGGCCGTCGGCACCGAGAACGACGACCGGCTCTCCGAGAGCGTGCAGCGTGCCGCCGACATGGGCATCTCGATCCTGGAGGTGCCGCGCACCGACCTGGATCGGCTCAGCGCCAACGGTTTGCACCAGGGCGTGGCCCTGCAGGTGCCGCCGTACCGCTACGCCCACCCCGACGACCTGATGGATCGGGTGAAGGTCTCCGGCGAGCCGGGTCTGCTGGTCGCGCTGGACAACATCTCCGATCCGCGCAATCTCGGCGCGGTCATCCGCTCGGTCGCCGCGTTCGGCGGTCAGGGCGTGGTCATCCCGCAGCGGCGCAGCGCCAGTGTCACCGCGGTGGCGTGGCGGACGAGCGCGGGTGCGGCGGCGCGCCTGCCCGTCGCCAGGGCGACCAACCTGACCCGCACGCTGAAGGACTGGGCGTCGCAGGGATTCCAGATCGTCGGCCTCGACGCAGGCGGTGACACCCCGCTCGACGAGTTCGACGGCAGCGTGCCGACCGTGGTCGTCGTCGGGTCCGAAGGCAAGGGCCTGTCGCGGCTGGTGCGCGAGAACTGTGACTCGATCCTGAGTATCCCGATGGCCGGTCCGGTCGAGTCGCTCAACGCCTCGGTCGCCGCCGGTGTGGTCCTGGCCGACATCGCCAGGCAGCGCCGTCTGGGCTGAGTAGTCGGAGCGCCGGCGCGCTCGAATCGCGGCACCTGATCGGCGGGTCGGCCGCGACGGCCGACTGCGTCGGCCTGCCCCTCCTCGAGGTCGGGGCGTGCGTGGCCTGGTTTGTTCGGTGGGCCGGGCGCGTAGTGCTGCGTCAGCGGCCCTCCTGCACAGTAGAATTCGGTGCGTGGCGATACCCAACCAGCCGATCGGTGAGACGGTCGAGCACCCGCAGGCCAACCTGATCCTCGTGCTCGGGCTGCTCAGCCCGTTCTGCTGCGGGATCTTCGGGCCGATCGCGTGGGTGCTCGGCAAGCGGGCCCTCAACGAGATCGACGCGTCCTACGGTGCCCTGTCCGGGCGCTCCCAGGTGATGATCGGGTACATCGCGGGCATCATCGGCACCATCTTGATGGTGCTGTTCGCGATGCTCTACCTCGCGGGGTCCTGCAACGGGAACTTCTGAGCCTCAGTCCAGGCTGGGGCGCCCCTCGGGGGCGTCCCAGGCGGGCCACTCGGCGCTGATACTGCCGGTCCACTTGGGCTGACGGCGCTCCTTGAACGCGGCCATCGCCTCGCCGCCGTCGATGCTCTTGGCGACGTGGGCGTTGAGTTCGGATTCGAGCTGCCCGACTACGGCGGGCGTCATGCCGAGGCTCTCCCAGATCAGCCGCTTGGTCAGTGCGACCGGCAGCGGCGCTGGCCCGTTGGCGATGTCGTGGGCGACCGCCATGGCGGTCGGCAGCACCTCGCCCGCGGGCAGGCTGGCATTGGCCAGGCCCATCGACTTGGCCTCGTCACCGTCGAAAGTGCGTCCGGTGAGCATGATGTCGGCGGCGTTGGCCAGCCCGGCCAGCCGCGGCACGGTCCAGTGCGCGTAGCCGTCGGCGAGCACGCCGCGGCGGACCTGGCTGAGCCCGTAGACGGCATCGCGGGCGAAATACCGCAGGTCGCACTGCAGGGCCAGGGCCAGCCCGATGCCGACGGCATGGCCGTTGACGGCCGCGATCACCGGCTTGCGGACCTGCCACGGCGGCGGATCCAGCGTCACCTCGCCGTTGACCCGGGCGGACAGATCCGCGCCCGCGCAGAAGGCGGGCGCGGTGCCGGTGATGACGACGGCGCGAATCGAGTCCTCGCTGTCGCACCGGCGCAGGGCCGCGCTGAGCTCGGCGGCCATCGTCGGGGTGACGGCGTTCTGCTGCGCCGGCCGGTTGAGCGTGAGCACGGCGACTCCGGCAGCGACATCGACGAGCAGTTCCGAACTCATGGGATCGAATGGTACTAGCGGCGCGGCGTCGGCGCCGGAAGTGGCGGCTCGCGCAACCACGTCGTCATCGGCCCGGCGCGGGATCGGATTGTGCTTCACTCCCGCAGCAAGTGCTTGCCGATGGCGTACTTGTGGACCTCGGTCGGGCCGTCGTAGAGCCGGAACGCGCGCATGTCCCGGAACAGCATCTCCACCACCGTCTCGTCGCTGATCCCGATCCCGCCGAGCACCTGCACACAGCGGTCGGTGACCTTGAACAGTTCCTCGGAGACATAGGACTTGGCCATCGACGATTCGTGCCTGGCCTGCTGGCCCTGATCCATCAGCCAGCAGCTGTGCCAGATGGTCAGCCTGCACTGGTGCAGTGCCACCTCGTTGTCGGCGAGCATGAACGACACGCCCTCGTGCTCGCCGATCGGCTTGCCGAACGCGGTGCGGGTGCGCGCGTAGTCCAGGGCGATGCTCTGCGCCCGTTCGGCCGCGCCGAGCCAGCGCATGCAGTGGGTGAGCCGGGCGGGCGCCAGCCGCAGCTGGGCGTAGCGCAGGGCCTGGCCGGTGCGGCCGAGCACGGCCGAGGGCGGCAGGGTCAGGTTCTCGAACCGCACGACGGCGTGCCCGCCGACGTAGTTGCGGTCCATGGTGTTCATGATCCGCTCGATGACGATGCCTTCGGTGTCGCCGTCGGCGAGGAACAGCGTCGGCCCGGCGGGCAGGTGCGGGTTCTCGGTGAGGCGCGCCATGATGATCCAGGTCTTGGCCCCGTCGGCGCCGGTGATCAGCCACTTGCGCCCGTTGAGCACGAAGTTCTCGCCGTCGAACACCGCCTCGGTGCGCAGCTGCCCCGGATCGGAGCCCGCGCCGTCGGGTTCGGTCATCGCGAACACCGAGCGCTGCTCGCCGCGGATCATCGGCATCAGGTACTGCTCGACCTGATCGGGGTCGGCGACCTTGCCGAGCAGGAACATATTGCCCTCGTCGGGCGCGGCGCAGTTCATCGCGACCGGGCCGAGCGTCGACCAGCCCGCGGCCTCGTAGACCACCGCCTGCTCGACATGGGTCAGGCCGAGCCCGCCGTATTCCACCGGGGCCTGGACGGTCAGCAGCTTCTCGGCCCTGGACAGGTCGACGAGTTCGGCGCGCAGGTCGTCGGTCGGCCCGTGCGCGGTCAGGCGCGGATCGCGTTCGAACGGCACGATCTGTTCGGCGACGAAGGCGCGGACTCGATCCCGCAGGGCGGCCAGATCTTCCGGGACGGCGAAGTCGATCATGCTGTGTAGTCTGCTCGCCCGTGCCCCGGTTCGGGCAATTTCGGCCCCAAGTGGCACCAAATTTCAGCGAGCGGCGACCGGCCGCCGACTGCGGTGGCCGATGACCCGGCACACCAGATAGATCGTGAACGAGATCCCGGTGACGAAGGTCGACACCGGCACTCCGGGCGCCAGCGACAGCAGCAGCCCGCCCACGGCGGCGACCTCGGCGAACACCAGCGACAACACCGTCGCCCGCAGCGGGCTCGCGGTCAGCTGCGCGGCCGCCGCGGCCGGGGTGATCAGCAGCGCGAGCACCAGCAGCGCGCCGACGATCTGCACGCCGAAGGCGGCGGTGATGCCGAGCAGCACCGCGAACACCACCGACAGCGCCCGCACCGGCACCCCGCGCGCCACCGCGACCTCGGGATCGGAGCTGGCGAACAGCAGCGGCCGATAGATCACCGCGAGCACGGCCAGCACGGCCGCGGTGCAGGTGACCAGCAGCGCGAGCCCGTCGTAGCCGACGCTGGCGACCTGGCCGGTGAGCAGTGAGAACTTCGAGCCCGCGCGGTCCGGGGCGAGCCACAGGAACAGCACCGACAGGCCGAGGCCGAACGAGAGCACCACCGCGATCACCGAATCGCGTTCGCGCGCACGGGAACCGAGCCAGCCGAACAGCACGGCGGCGACCACCGACCCGGCGATCGCGCCGATCCCGACGCCGACCCCGGCCAGCAGCGCCGCCGACGCGCCGGTCAGCGAGAGCTCGCTGGTGCCGTGCACGGCGAACGACATCTGCCTGCTGACGATCAGCGGCCCGATCAGTCCGGCGAGCAGCCCGAGCAGCGCGCTCGCGAGCAGCGCCTGCTGGACGAAGTCGTAGCCGAGCAGGTCGGCGGTGGTGCCGACGTCGAACATCTGGTGCAGAACCTTGTCGAGCTTGTCCATCAGGCGGTACCGCCGAGCGCGTCCATGTCGTCACCGGTGCCGACGACGACGAGCCGATCGCGCACCCGCAGCACCTCGACCTCGGTGCCGTAGAGCTCCGAGAGCGTCGCCGAGGTCATCACCTCGTCGGGAGTGCCGATCCGGAACTCGCCGTCGACCAGGTAGAGCACTCGGTCGACCATCGGCAGGATCGGGTTGATCTCGTGGGTCACGAACAGCACCGCCGTGTCGTGTTCGCGGCGGCGCTTGTCGACGAGTTCGGCGACCAGCCGCTGATTGGCCAGATCCAGGCTCAGCAGCGGTTCGTCGCAGAGCAGCACCGCCGGGTCGCCGACGAGGGCTTGGGCGACCCGCAGCCGCTGCTGCTCGCCGCCGGAGAGCGTGTCCAGCGGGGCGTGCGCGAAACGCTGCGCGCCGACCGCGGCCACGGCGGCCTCGATCTTGCGCGCCCGCTCCTTGCGGCCACGCCAGCCCAGGCCCCACCGGTGCCCGTCGACGCCGAGCCCGACCAGATCGCGGCCGCGCAACTGCACCCCGGCGTCGATCGTCTTCTGCTGCGGGACGTAGCCGACGCCCGGATTGCCGGTGCCCGCCGGCTTGCCCGCGACTTCCGCACGGCCCGAACCCAATTCGAGGAGCCCGAGCAGTACTCGCAGCAGCGAGGTCTTGCCCGACCCGTTGGGGCCGAGGACGGCGATGAATTCACCGGGCGCCACGTCGAGATCGAGGTCGCGCCACAGCGTGCGCTCGCCGAACGCCAGCGTCGCCGCGCGCAGACGGATCGCCGGGTCGGTGCTCGCCCGTGGCGCACCCGCCGCGGGCGTGGTGCCGCCCGACGTTGTCGCCGGGTGCGCCGCGGTGACGGTCCCTGCCGCTTCCTCGGTCGTGGACATGGCGATCAGCGCAGCGCCGCGGCGAGCGCCTTGGCGTTCGCGGTCTGCCACTGGACGTAATCCACCCCGGCGGGCAGGGTTTCGGTCACCTCGACGACGGCGACGCCCGCGGTCTGCGCGGTGGCCCGCAGGTCCTGGGTGATCTTGTCCTGGGTCTGGGTGTTGTAGATCAGCGCCTTGACCTGCTTGCCGGTGATCAGGTCGCGGGTGGCGGCCACGGCGGCGGGCGCCGGGTCGGTCTCCTGCTCGATCGCTTCCTGGAACTCGTGCGGGGTCTTGTCCTGCGCGGTCGCGGCCAGCAGCAGGTAGTGCGCGAGCGGCTCGGACTGGGCGACGGGCGCATTGGGGTGCTGGGTGGCGATGGTGCCGGTGATGGTGCTGACGCCGATCAGCTGGTTCTTGAAGGCGGTCGCGCGCTCGGTGTAGGCGGCGGCGTTGGCGGTGTCGACCTCGCCGAGCTGGGCGGCGATCCGGTCGGCGACCGCGGCGACGGTGGTGACGTCGTACCAGACGTGCTCGTTGTCGTCGCTCTTGTCGGCCCGCTGCTCGAACGCCTCGACGGTCCGCTTGTTCTTGCCCGAGATGGCCTTCTCGATGAACTCGTCGTAGTGCCCGCCGTTGAACACCACGAGATCGGCGTCGCTGATCTCGGCGGTGTCGGTGGCCGAGGTCTCGAACGAGTGCGGGTCGGCGGCGGGATCGCTGATGATCGAGGTGACCCGGACATCCGGCCCGGCGACCGCGGTCGCGATGGAGCCCCACACATTGGTGGAGGCCACGATCGACAGACCGTCGGAATCCTTCGAGCCGCCCCCGCAGGCCGTGAGGACGACCGCGGCCGCCACTCCCGCCGTGAGACCGGCACACATGCGGGCGAATCGACTGTTCACGCGGTACTCCTGGCCGTGCGCGATCAGGCACGGGGTGCTGTGCCCTAGATCATAATGGAAATCGTTACCGTTTTACTTTAGCAGCACTGAGTACCCGGCACGAACCGCATCGACAAGCCGGACTCGAAGTCCGGGCCTGTGCGGAATCAGCGGGCGCGGGTCGGAACGAGCGGTCTGGTTACCGGAACGATGGTCAGCAGCCGGTCCAACCCATGGAAGTCGTCGGGGTTGGTGGTGTACAGCGGAAGCTGCTCGGCGATGGCTATCGAGGCGATCATCAGGTCGGCGATCCGGCGTCGCGGTTTGCGCCCGACGCTGACCACGGCGGCGCACACGCGTCCATAGATTCGCGCGGCTTCGGCTTCGAACGGAATGGGGTCGAACTCGTTCTCTGCTCGCTGGAGTACGTCGAGCCGGTTCGCGCGCTCGATGTGCTCGTCATACTGGTCCTGCTCGTCGTTGCGGCGTACTTCGTGTGGGCCTGCCGACAGTTCTGCCAGTGTGACCGTGCTGATCGCCATGGTGTCGGGCAGGTGCGCCGGGTCGATCCACCGACGCAGGATCATGATGTTGGTGTCGAGCAGGCCGACCTCATGATCACTCGGCATCCGGATCACCTGCGTAGTGGTCGGCAACCTCGTCCTGGTCCGCCCGGAACGCGTCGACCGAGATGTCGGGAGCGGTTCGGGACATCGACGCGAACTCGGCGCGCGAGACGAACCGCCTGCGCCGCCGTAGCGGAATCAGCTCGCCGATCCGGTGACCATCGCGTGTGACTGTGAACGCCTGCCCTCGCTGGACTGCGTCCATGATCTCCTTCGATCGACTACGCAGGTCGCGCTGGGTGATCTCGGGCTGCGGTTGCATACCTCATGGTAGCAAGGTGTGCCACCAGGTGGCACTCCCTGCTGACAACGACTACGGCACCAGCACCACACTGATCGACCAGCCCGCCGACCGGATCGACAGGTCCGTGCGCTGAGCGCTTGATCGCTTGCGGATCGAATCGCGCACGGCCGAGATCCTCCAGCCCCTCCTGGCGTCGGCGTCAGTGGTCAGCAGATGTCGCCCTGAAGCGATCCGGGGTTGAACTGGGGTTTCTAGGGGAACGCCCTAACTCTGCCAGGAGGCCGACCATCAAGACCGGCCAACTTCTCAATCGTGAATGAGATCGCCCGGCTGTACCCGGTTCGATATCTCTTCCGAGAAGACCAGGGTGCAGAAACCTGGCTTCTGCCTGTGGAGATTGATGGCCTCGAGAGTGCCCGGCACGGTGGTTCCATCCTGCTGGCGGAGTGTGACGCTCTGCCCGATTTCAAATACGCCAACCATCCTGCCGACAATGAAGCGCTTGCCTATGGAGCTCATCCAAAACACGTCTGTAACACGAAATTCGCTAACGGTAGCCTCCGCTCTATTTGTTTCCATGCCTCTGCCAGAATTCCTCGTCCTTCTGGTACGCCTCGTCCTCGAGCTCACGAACTGCGCCGGAGTTGACGCGACCGTCCCTGTACTGCTCGACATGCACGCGCTCGTGAACCAGGTTTCGTACCAGTGCTTCCTCGTCTGCGAAGGCCGCTGGAGTCAATAATATGTCATCCCCGATCGTGCTAGCGCTAGCCTGAGCATAATCGTCGTAATAGCGGATTTCGTCCGGGGAGGTTGCAATGCGAACTTGAACACCCTCGAGGTCGATGCCGTACTTTTCTGCGTACATCTTGATCGTATCCTGGTTTAATGGCAGATGGTCGCCACTCTCCAGTACTTCGCGACTAGTGCGATTTCCGAATCTCGAAAAAAGTCTGCCGTCTTCGACTGCGACTTTAGGGCGACCGGGTCGTAGTCTCGAAGCGAGATTTTTCACGGCCTGCCATGCTTTCTGCATCGCGGCGATCGCGGTCTCACCCAGCCCCTTGAGCTGGGCGAGCTTGCGTGCGCGCCAAGCGGTGACTGCGTTCTTGATCTTCACCGACCAGCGCCGGGCGGACTCCACCGCTTTCGCGCCGGCGATCAACCCGCCGACGCCGGTCACGCAGGTCGCGATAACCGTCACTGCCACGTTGATCGCGGCTTCTTGGATGATTGATTCGATGAAGCCCTTGATCTCTTCTCGAAGTTCCTCGACCGCGGCCTTGTAGTCCAGGCAGGACTTGCTGATCTGTTGGCAGGTGTTGAGCAGTTCGCCGATCGAGGACTCGAGGGTCCTCAGGTCTTCCCGGACCTGGGGCGCGTCGTTCGAGGTCACCCCGTCGAAGAGCGTGACAGCGATGGTGATCTTGTCTTTGGCGTTCGTGTTCTGATACAGCCTGCCGAGGCGATCCCACGCGTCTGCGGCCTTGGCAAGCGTGTCGGTGTCACCGTCAGGGAGCGGGCAGTTGATCGCGTCCAGTACCTCGATCGCTGTCTGCGCCAATCCCTGCGGGGTTCCACCAGCCGCGGACGCTGGCAGCGCGTACGGCCCGAATGTAGCTGTCGATGCCTTGTCCGCGGGCCGTTCGGGCTGCGCCGTCCCCTTCAAAAGGGCGTCGGATTTGGCGTGCTCGTGGCCGAGATCGTTGAGTGCGGTTCCGTATGCCCGCAGCGTCTTGTAGGTCTGGCCGTAGAAGGAAACCGCGTCCTGAGCGGACTTGTCGTAGGACGCCGCCCAGGTTCTCCCGTCTTCATCCCTACCCGCCATCATGCCGTAGCCGTGGAGCTCACCGAAAATGTAGGTGAAGGTGTCGAACAGCGCCGCGGCGGCGTCGAAACAATTGATCGCCGCCTGGTAATAGATCTTCGGATCGACTGCGATCGTGGTCGGTGCCGTCATACGCCGAGAATCTTCAAGGTCGCCGAAGCTGCGTTGGTGTAGCCCTGATGGGCAGTCTCGGCGGCGGTTTGCAGGGCCGCCAATCCCTCTTGCATGTCAGTGACTCCGGCCCGCCACTCGGTGTGCGCTTCGCGGTAAGCCGCCGCTGCCTCGCCCGACCAGACGTCGTCCACTTCTTTGGACTTCGCATCCAGTGCGGTCAGCACATCGGATACCGCAGCAAGATATCCGCGCAGGCGTGTCGTCAGCTGTTCGAGTTGGTCGAGGTCGACCTTGAACTCGGGAGGTTCGGTAGTCATCAGACATCGCCCCGGGCTCAGAGATTCAGGGTGTAGGTCGCCGCGGCGTTGGACTCGTCGGCCCCCTGCAAGGTCTCCGCAGTCACACCGAGCTTGTCCGCCAGGTCAAAGAGGGCATCCCACACCTGATCGGCACCCAGATGGAATTCCTCCCACCCGGCTGTGAATACACCGGCATTGTTCCCGGTCCACGCCTCGATGGTCGCCCGCATGTCGGTGACCACCGATGCGTACCCAGCCTTGCATTCCGACGCCACCTGATAGGCCAACCGTCCGAACGCCTTGACCACCTCAGGTTCGACCGAGAGCGCCGAAGAATCCGTCGTCGACATCGCGAATTGCCCCCCGGGTACATGGCCGCTACTTGAGGTGCGACCGCTCTGTGGACCGTATTTGCAGACCGCTCCGTGCGTCAACCGGATGAATCGTCGGTGGCCTGAGGGATGGGAAAGATCACAAGGTGAGGCATAGAGCTTGGCCAGAACGCCGACAAGCCGGGCTCGGAGTCCGAGCCCGGCTTGTCTGATGACCTTTTACACCAGGACGTCGGCCGGCTGGCTGAGCAGCTGAGCGCAGCGCAGCAGGCCGAGGTGGCTGTAGGCCTGGGGGTGGTTGCCGAGGGAGCGTTCGGCGACCGGGTCGTACTCCTCGCTCAGCAGGCCGGTCGGCCCGGCGGCCGCGACCAACTGGGCGAACAGCGCCTCGGCGTCCGAGCGCCTGCCGATGAGCAGGTAGGCCTCCACCAGCCAGGCAGCGCACAGGTGGAACCCGCCCTCGCCGCCGGGCAGGCCGTCGTCGTGGTGATAGCGGTAGACCGTCGCACCGCTGCGCAGCTCGGCCTCGGTCGCGACCACCGTGGCGGCGAAACGCGGGTCGGCCGGGTCGATCAGCCCGCTCAGGCCGATGTGCAGCGTCGCGGCGTCGAGGTCGGTGCCGTCGTAGGCGGCGGTGTAGGACTGCACCTCCTCGTTCCAGCCCTTCGCCTTCACCTCCTCGGCGATGACGTCGCGCAGCGCGGCCCACTCGGGATCGACCGGGCGATCGAACCGCGCGGCCAGGGTCAGCGCGCGATCGATCGTGAGCCAGCCCATCACCTTCGAGTACACGTGGTGGCGCGGGTTGCCGCGGATCTCCCAGATGCCGTGGTCGGGCTCGGTCCAGCGCCGCTGTACCGCAGAGACCATGGCGTGCACCAGTTCCCAGTCGGCGTCGGGCAGCGCCTTGACCGCCTCCACCGCGCCCTGGCGTTCGCGCTCGTGCGCCATCGAGGTGATCAGGTCGACGATCGGCCCGAACACATCGAGCTGCACCTGCATGTTCGCCGCGTTGCCGACGCGCACCGGCCGCGAACCGGCGTAGCCGGGCAGCAGGTCGATGACGGCCTCGGGCGGCAGGGTCTCGCCGTAGATCGTGTACAGCGGGTGCAACCGCTCCGGGCCGGGCAGCGTGTCGAGGACCCGGTGCACCCAGCCGAGGAATTCCTCGGCCTCGGTGAGCGAGCCCAGCGTCACCAGCGCCTGCGCGGTCAGCGAGGCGTCGCGCAGCCAGCAGTAGCGGTAGTCCCAGTTGCGCACGCCGCCGATGTCCTCGGGCAGCGAGGTGGTGGCCGCGGCCAGGATCGAGCCGGACGGGCGGTGCACGAGCCCGCGCAGGGTCAACGCGGAGCGCTTCATCAGATCCGGCTTGAGCGGGGGCAGCTGCAGCCCGGCCGCCCACTGCGACCAGTACTGCTCGGCCAGCTGCCTGCGCTGGTGCTCGGGGGTCATCGAGGGCGCCAGATCGGCGGTGCCGCAGCGCAGTTCGAGGACCACCGGCGCGCCGGACGGGTCGACGACCGCGCGCGCCTGCTCGTTGGTGCCGTCGGAGCTGATCTCCCACTCCACCCCGGGCGAGCGCAGCACCATCGGATCGTTGGTGCCGCTGACCCGCAGGCCGTTGGGCACCGCCTCGATGCGCACCGGCACCTGACCGAATTCCGGTCGCGGCGCGAACGTCACGACGGCCTTCGCGTCGCCGGTGATCACCCGGGTCAGGTCGGTCCGGTCGGGGGCGACGTCGTGCGGCAGGTAGTCGGTGACCTGCAGGCTGGCCCACCGGGTCTGGACGGTCATGGTGCCGTCCACATACCGCTGCGACAGCGGCAGACCGGACCGCTCCGGCGCCACCGTGAAGTGTCCCGCGCCCGCGCCGCCGAGCAGGTGCGCGAACACCGCCGCGGAATCCGGCTCGGGGTGGCAGAACCAGGTGACGGTCGCGTCCGGGGTGAGCAGCGCGACCGAGCGCGGGCTGGCCAGCATGCTCAGCCGTTCGATCCGGGGCGCGCTGGCACCGGCCAGCCAGGTCCGGCGTTCCTCCACCAGGAACGCCAGCGCGCGCGCCACGTCCTCGGTCGAGTCGACGCGCAGCTTGGCCAGGCTCTCGCCGTCGCCGACCTTGATGCCGACATCGGGACCCGACAGCACCCGGAACGCCTTCTCGTCGGTGACGTCGTCGCCGAAGAAGACTGCGGCCGAGGCGCTTTCCTGATGCCGAATGGTGTCGAGGGCGGTGCCCTTGTCGGTGGGGATCACCGCGAGCTCGATCACCGCCTTGCCCTCGGTCACCTGCACGCCGACCCAGCACGCCGGACCCTGGCGCGCGGAATTCAGTGCGCGCCTGCCGATCTCGGGGCTGGCGTTGCGCACGTGCAGCGCGGCGCTGGCCGGCTTCATCTCCACGGTCACGCCGGGATTCTCGGCGGCGATCTGGGTGAACGCGGAGTTGATCTCCGTCAGCAGTTGCTTGGCGTCGTTGTCGATCGCGTGCACGAAGCCCACGTCGAACTCCGAACCGTGGCTGCCGATCAGCTGCACCTCGACCGGCAGGCGCGAGAGCGCGGCCAGATCGCGTAGGGCCCGACCGGAAATCACCGCGGCGGTCGTGTTCGCCAACCCCGCCAGCGCGCGTAACGCGCTGACCGATTCCCGTTGGGGAAACGCTTTCGCCGGGTCGGACACGATCGGGGCGATAGTCCCGTCGTAGTCCGAGGCAACCAAGAGCCGTGGCACGCGCGCAACCGACGCCAGTGCACGGCGGACATCCAAGGGCAGATCCTGTGCGCTCACGCATCCAACCTAGTGATCGGAGGAGTTGATCAGGGGGCGCGAAAAACAATACTGCGTCAATTTTGCCGCGCGAGCGGCGCGGCGGGTTGTGCGCTCCGACGGCGCCCGGTTCCTCGCGACCGCGTCGCTAATTCCGGGCCTTTCGCCCATCGAGGCGGACCGGGTTCGCCGAGCTCATGGTGCCCGCGAGCCCGGCGGAGAGGCCCTCGGGCCCGGTAGATGCATGGTTCCGCATATGCGACGTCGGCTATGCATCTTCCCAGGGGAAGGCGCACAGCCGACGTGTGTCAACGGGCATGGGTGATTTGTGGTCTATCCGCGATCGCCCAGCAACAGGTCGACGGTGAGCTCGAGTCGTTCCGTGACGTCGGTCGCCGAAGCGCGGCGGGTGAGCCACGCCACGAGGTTGGACAGCCACACGTCGGAGATGACCCTGGCGATGGCGAGCTGACGTTCGTCGGGTTCGCCGTCGCTCATCGCGCGGGCGAAGACCCGGTCCATCACCTTGCCGACCCGATCGACCTCGGCCGCCGCCGAGGCGTCGGCGAACATGAAGGCGCGGGTCATGGCCTCGGTGAGCAGCGGGTCGCGCTGCATCATCCGGGTGATCTGGGTGAGCAGGCCGTGCATGCGCTCGGACGGGCCGTCACCGGGTAGGGGGCGGCGCTTGCCCTCGAACTGCTCGAATTCCCTGGCCAGCGCGGAGACCAGCAGGTGCACCTTGGACGGGAAGTACCGGTACAGGGTGCCGACGGCGACGTCGGCCCGTTCGGCCACCGCGCGCATCTGGACCGCGTCGTAGCCGCCCTTGGACGCCAGCGACAGGGTGGCGTCGAGGATGCGCTTGCGACGCTCACGCTGTGCGTTGGAGCTCAGCTCGTCCTCGGACAGTGTCGTCACGGTGGGCGTGGGGGCCGGACTGTCCATCGTGGAAACCCTTTCGCTGCGAGCGCCTGAAAACACGGGCCAAGTGTAGGTCTCTTGACTTACACCCGGCCCGGATATTAGAACATGTTCTAGGAGTGGGAGCCACGCCGGAAGGGCGGTTTTTCTTGTGACCATCGCCACCACTGACGAGCATAAAGCCGCCGCGGAGTCGCTGCGGGGCTGGGCGAGTTCGGTCGCGCCGATTGCAACAATGCGGGCCGGCGGTGCCGGTAGCTGGCGCCAGTACTGGCCCGCGCTGACCGAGTTCGGCCTCTTCGAGGTCGCGCTCGACGAGCAGCACGGCGGCCTCGGCGGCACCGTCGCCGATCTGGCCGTGCTGCTGGAACAAACCGCCGACGACCTGGTCGGCGGCCCGGTACTGGCCACCGCGCTGGCCGCGCTGATCACCAAGGGCGCGGTGACCGACGGCGCCCCGTGCGCCATCGCGGTGCCCACCGAGGAGCTCACCGCGAAGGCGGAGCGCACCGATGACGGCTGGATCGTCACCGGCACCTGGGACCACGTCTACGGCGCCGACGCCGACACCGAGGTGCTGCTACCCGCGAACACCGTCGACGGCGTGCGCTGGCTGCTGATCCCGGCGGCCGATGTGACGATCACCACGCTGGCGAACGCCGATCACACGGTGCCGCTGGCCCGGATCACCGCCGCCGACGTGGCGGTGGCCCAGTCGCACGGCTTCGAGTCCGCGGCCGACGTCACCGATCTGTTCGTCGCCCTCGCGGTCGCCGAGCTGGCCGGCGTCGCGGGCTGGTGCCTGCGCACCGCGGTCGACTACGCCAAGGTCCGCGAGCAGTTCGGCAAGCCGATCGGCAGCTTCCAGTCGATCAAGCACATCTGCGCCTGGATGCTGTGCCGTACCGAGCTGATCCGCGCCGTCGCCGCCGACGCGGCCGCGGCCATCGACGAGGGCGGGGCCGAGCTGCCGATCGCGGCCGCCGTCGCCGCGGCCACCGCGCTCGACGCGGCCGTCGACACCGCCAAGGACGCCATCCAGGTGCTGGGCGGCATCGGCTTCACCTGGGAGCACGACGCGCACTTCTACCTGCGCCGGGCCAGTGCGCTGCGGCAGCTGCTCGGCGGCTCCGCGCGCTGGCGGGCCAGGGTCGCCGAGCTCACCAGGGCCGGGCAGCGCCGCACCACCGGTGCCGAGCGCGTGCTCGGTGACGTGGCGGGCGACTCCGCGCTGACCGCCGAGATCGCCGCCATCGGCGCGCTGTCGCCCGAGCAGCGGCAGCGGGCGCTGGTCGAGGGCGGCTTCGTGATGCCGCACTGGCCGAAACCGTATGGGCGCGAAGCCGATCCGATGACCTGCCTGCAGATCGCCGAGCAGCTGCGCCGCGCCGACCTGACGACCCCCGATCTGGCGGTCGCGGGCTGGGCGGTGCCGACGCTGCTGCGCTACGGCACCGAGGCGCAGATCGAGCGGTTCGTCTGGCCGACCCTGCACGGCGAGGTCACCTGGTGCCAGCTGTTCAGCGAACCGGGCGCGGGCTCGGATCTCGCCGCGCTGCGCACCACCGCCGAGAAGGTCGACGGCGGCTGGGTGCTGCGCGGCCAGAAGGTGTGGACCTCGCTGGGATCGGAAGCGAACTGGGGCATCTGCCTGGCCCGCACCGATCAGACCGTGGCCAAGCATCGCGGGATCAGCTACTTCCTGGTCGACATGCACGCCGCGGGCGTACAGGTGCGTCCGCTGGTGACGATCACCGGGGAGGCCCGCTTCAGTGAGGTCTTCCTCGACGAGGTCTTCGTTCCCGACGACGGCCTGGTCGGTGCGCTGAACAACGGCTGGAAGATCGCCAGGACCACCCTGTCGGCCGAACGCGTCGCCATGGGCGGCGGCGGCATCGGCGGCGCGCTGGAGGCGCTGCTGGACCGTTTCCCGGTCGGCGGATGGGGAACCGAACTGCGTGAGGACCGTTTCGGCGAGCTGATCGCCGCCTCGATTGCTGGCTCTTTGCTGGAACAGCGAATCGCGGTGGCGACGATGGCGGGCGTCGACGCAGGCGCCCAAGCCAGCGTGCGCAAACTCGTCGGTGTCCGGCATCGGCAGGACCTGGCGGAGTACGCCCTGGAACTTTCTGGCCAAGACGGTTCCCTGGAAGACGAAGCCCTGAAAGAATTCTTGCTCACACGCTGTCTCTCCATCGCGGGCGGTACCGAGCAGATCCTGTTGACCGTGGCCGCCGAGCGGATTCTCGGCCTGCCGCGCGATGCGGACAGTTAGCTCGATGAGGGAGGACGCCGTGGATTTCACCCGCGACGAAAGCGCCGACGCCGTAGCCGAGGTGGTCGTGAGCCTGCTCGAACGTGAGCAGGCCCGAGATATGGAATTGTGGCCGAGCCTGATCGACTCCGGCCTGCTCGCGGTCCCCGTGCCCGAGCAGTTCGGGGGCGACGGCATGGGCCTGCTGGAGGTATCGGCCCTGCTCATGGAGCTGGCCACCGACGCGGTGGCGGTGCCCGCGCTGCCGACCTTCGGGTTCGGCGTGCTGCCGCTGCTGCCGTCGCTGTCGGCGGAGCTGGCCGGCCGCGTGGTCGCCGAGGTCGGCAAGGGCACCGTGCTCACGGCCGCGCTGAGCGAGCCGGGCGCGCCGTTCACCACCGCGCCGACCACCAAGGCGGTCCGCGACGGTGACACCGTGCGGATCACCGGCCGCAAGGTCGGCGTGATCTACGCCGAACAGGCGCGCTGGATCCTGGTGCCCACCGACGCGGGCGTCGCGCTCGTGGAATCGGTCGCGCCGGGGCTCGAGCTCCTGCCGGTCGCCGGGTCGGCCGGGATCCCGGAGGCGACGGTGGTGCTCGACGACGTCGAGATCCCCGCCGATCAGCTGCTGCCCGCCGACGTGCTGCCCCGGCTGCACCGCTACGCGCTGGCCACCATCGGCGCGGTCGCCGACGGGCTGCTCAAGGGCGCGCTCACGCTGACCGCCGAGCATGTGCGCACCCGCGAACAGTTCGGCAGGCCGCTGGCCGAGTTCCAGGCCGTGGCCCAGCAGATCGCCGATCTGTACGTGGTCTCGCGCACGCTGCACGTGGCGGCGGAATCGGCGTGCTGGGCACTGGCCACCGACGACGCGTCGCCCGAACACCAGCACCGCGTCGACGAGGACCTCGAGGTGCTCGCCTACTGGGCGGCGGCCGAAGTTCCGCGCGCCATGCAGAAATGTCATCACCTGCACGGTGGACTGGGCGTGGATATCACCCACCCGATGCACCGCT
Source organism: Nocardia sp. NPDC087230 (assembly GCF_044744725.1). Classification (NCBI taxonomy): domain Bacteria; kingdom Bacillati; phylum Actinomycetota; class Actinomycetes; order Mycobacteriales; family Nocardiaceae; genus Nocardia; species Nocardia sp. NPDC087230. Next base: position 518,585 of record NZ_JBIUYV010000002.1, on the reverse strand, counting down.
ACTACTCACAGGCCAAGGATCTCGCCCGTCTGCTCGGTGGCGAGGGCCTGCGCCTCGACCTTCTGGGAGCAAGATGTTCATCGATCTGACCGCCGAACAGCGGCGGTTGCGCGAGGAATTGCGTTCCTATTTCGCCGATCTCGTCACGCCTGCCGAACACGCCGCGATGGCGATCAACCGGCACGGCGACGCCTACCGCGAGGTGGTGCGCCGGATGGGCCGCGACGGCTGGCTCGGCGTCGGCTGGCCGAAGGAATTCGGCGGCCAGGGCTTCGGCCCGATGGAACAGCAGATCTTCTTCAACGAGGCGGTGCGCGCCGATGTGCCGCTGCCCCTGGTGACGCTGCTGACCGTCGGCCCGACGCTGCAGAAGTACGGCACCGACGCGCAGAAGAAGAAGTTCCTGCCCGGAATCCTCTCCGGCGACATCCATTTCGCGATCGGCTACTCCGAGCCCGAAGCGGGTACCGACCTGGCCGCGCTGCGCACCACCGCGGTGCGCGACAGCGACGGCGACTGGATCGTCAACGGGCAGAAGATCTTCACCACCGGCGCGCACGAGGCCGACTACGTCTGGCTGGCCTGCCGCACCGGTTCGGTGGAATCGCGCCACCGCGGCATCACCATCCTGATCGTCGACACCAAGGATCCGGGCTACTCCTGGACCCCGATCATCACCTGCGACGGCGCCCACCACACCAACGCCACCTATTTCGACGATGTCCGGGTGCCGGCGGAGATGCTGGTCGGCGAGGTGGACCGGGGCTGGCGGCTGATCACCACCCAGCTCAACCACGAGCGGGTCAGTCTGGGTCCGTCGGGCAAGATCGAGCAGCTCTACGACCGCCTGCACGATTGGACGGCGCGGCATCAGCTGCTCGGTGAGCCCGAGGTCCGGCGCGCGCTCGGCCGGGTGCGCACCATGGTGCGGCTCAACGAGTTGCTGAACTGGCAGGTCGCGGCCGCGGATCCGGCCGCAGCGCAGAACACCGTGATCGCCGACGCCTCGGCCACCAAGATCTTCTCCACCGAGTCGCTGCAGGAAGCGGGCCGCGTGGTCGAGGAGATCGTCGGCCGTTACGGCGATCCGGCCGAGCCCGGCACCGCCGAGCTGCTCGACTGGCTGGACCGGCGGACCAAGCAGAACCTCGTCGTCACCTTCGGTGGCGGCGTCAACGAGATCATGCGCGAACTGGTCGCCTCCGCGGGCCTGGAACTGCCGCGCGTCCCCCGATGAACTAAGGAGCAGGGCGTGCCGGAAAGCATCACCCCCGAAGACATTCCCGAAGCGCTGGCGAAGCTGGCCGCGGCAGGCGAGTCCGCGCCGCGGGCCGGGCGCGACCCGGTGAACCAGCCGATGATCCACAACTGGGTCGAGGCGATCGGCGACACCAACCCGATCTACGTCGACGAGGCCGCGGCCAAGGCCGCCGGTCACCCCGGCATCGTGGCCCCGCCCGCGATGGCCCAGGTGTGGACGATGAACGGGCTGCACGGCGTGCGCACCGCCGACGACCCGCTCGGCCTGGCCACGCAGTTGCTCGACGACGCGGGCTTCACCTCCGTCGTCGGCACCAACTGCGAGCAGACCTACCACCGCTACCTGCGACCGGGCGAGGAGGTGACCGTCGCCAGCCGGCTCTCGGAGTTCAAGGGCCCCAAGCGCACCGGGCTCGGCGACGGCTGGTTCCTCACCTTCACCACCACCTGGTCGGTCGGTGACGAGGTGGTCACCGAAATGCTGTTCCGCATCCTGAAATTCGTGCCCGCCGCCAAGGAAGCCGCCGCGGCGTCCGACATCGCGGTCGCGCCCGCCGAGCGGGTCGGTCCGGTCATCTCCAAGGACACCGAATTCTTCTGGGCCGGTACCGAAATCGGGGAACTGCGCATCCAGCGCCTGCCCGATGGTTCGCTGCGGCATCCGCCGATTCCCGCCCTGTGGCAGGACAAGGCCGAGACCACCGATTACGTCGTCGCCGCGGGAACCGGCACGGTGTTCAGCTTCGTCGTGCACCACGCGCCGAAGGTGCCCGGCCGCGACCTGCCGTTCGTCGTCGCCCTCGTCGAACTCGACGAAGGGGTGCGCATGCTCGGTGAGCTGCGTGGCATCGAACCGGGCGAGGTCGCCGTCGGCGTGCCCGTCCGGGTCGCCTTCGAAAAGCTAGCCGACGGAACAGTTCTGCCCTACTGGGAGGCCGCGCAGTGACCGCCACGACCGAACCCACCGCCGTCGCGGTGGGCGACAAGCTACCCGAGCTGGTGATCCACGCCGATCCCACCTTCGTGATCAGCACGGCCCTGGCCACCAGGGATTTCCAGGACGTGCACCACGACCGCGACAAGGCCGTCGAGCGCGGGTCCAGCGACATCTTCGTCAACATCCTCACCGACACCGGCCTGGTGCAGCGCTTCGTCACCGACTGGGCCGGGCCCAGCGCCCTGGTGAAGTCGATCGCGCTGCGCCTGGGGGTGCCGCTGTACGCCGGTGACACACTGACCCTCTCGGGCACCGTCACCGCGGTATCCGGCGCGCTGGTCACCCTCGATGTGCGTGGCCGCGACAGCCTCGGTGAGCACATCACGGCGACCGCGGTGATCGCCCTTCCCTCTCTGGAGAACTCATGACGGGCCTGTCCGGGCATGCCGCCATCGTCGGCATCGGCGCCACCGATTTCTCGAAGGACTCCGGCCGCAGTGAGCTGCGACTGGCCGCCGAGGCGGTCAGCGCGGCGCTGGCCGACGCGGGTCTGACGCCCGCCGACGTCGACGGCCTGACCACCTTCACGATGGACACCAACACCCAGGCCGCCGTGGCCAGGGCCGTCGGCATCCCGAGCCTGAAGTTCTTCAGCCACATCGGGTACGGCGGCGGCGCGGCCTGCGCGACCGTGCAGCAGGCCGCCATGGCGGTGGCCACCGGAGTCGCCGACGTGGTGGTCGCCTACCGCGCGTTCAACGAGCGCTCGGGCGCCAGGTTCGGGCAGTTCTCGCCCGCGCTGGCGGCCGCGCCGACGTCCTCGGGCATCGACGCGGGCTGGGCCTACCCGCAGGGTCTCGGCACCCCGGCCGCGCAGGTCGCGATGGTCGCGCGCCGGTACATGCACGTCACCGGCGCGACCAGTGCCGACTTCGGCGCGGTCGCGGTGGCCGATCGCAAGCACGCCGCGGTGAACCCGAACGCCTTCTTCTACGGCAAGCCGATCACGTTGGAACAGCACCAGGATTCGCGCTGGATCGCCGAACCGCTGCACCTGCTCGACTGCTGCCAGGAGTCCGACGGCGGCGTGGCCATCGTGGTCACCAGTGCCGAGCGCGCCCGCGACCTGCCGCAGCGTCCCGCGATCATCGCGGCCGCCGCCCAGGGCAGCGGCGCCGACCAGTACGTGATGACCAGCTACTACCGCGACGCGATGACCGGCCTGCCGGAAATGGGCCTCGTCGGTGACCAGCTGTGGGCCCAGAGCGGCCTGAGCGCGGCCGATATGCAGGCCGCGATCCTCTACGACCACTTCACTCCCTTCGTGCTGATGCAGCTCGAGGAGCTGGGTTTCTGTGGACGTGGCGAGGCCAAGGACTTCATCGCCGACGGCGCCATCGAGGTCGGCGGCAGGCTCCCGCTCAACACCCACGGCGGCCAGCTGGGCGAGGCCTACATCCACGGCATGAACGGCATCGCCGAGGCGGTCCGCCAGATCCGCGGCACGTCGGTCAACCAGGTCGCGGACCTGGAGCGCATCCTGGTCACCGCGGGCACCGGCGTTCCCACCTCGGGGCTGGTGCTCACTTCGTAGGCTCGACCGGGTGACCCCACGCCACCTGGTCGACGTCCACCTGCTGCTGATCCGCGACGGCGCGCTCCTGCTGAGCCTGCGCCGCAGCGGTGACGAGTACGACCACCGGTGGCATCTGCCGTCGGGAAAACTGGAGATCGGCGAGTCGGTGACGGCCGCCGCCGCACGGGAAGCCGCGGAGGAGGTCGGGGTCGACATCGACCCCGCCACGCTGCGGCTGATCCATGTCGCCCACGTGACCGCGCCCGGCCGCGACGCGCGGCTCGGGCTGTTCTTTCGCGCCGATCGCTGGCAGGGCGAGCCTTTCAATCGGGAACCCGATAAATGCTATGCGGTGCAGTGGTTTACGCCGCACGAACTCCCCGCTGATCTGATCGAATATTCCGCTCTCGGAATCGCGGCGATGAATTCGAAGGAGCCTTATTCCGAATTCGGTTGGGCAGACGCCTGATCGGATGGGGAAGCATGCTCGGCCGATTCGGCCACGCCGGTCAGGAATATCGACAGGGGGAGGGTGAGTTGCTCGATGCTGTCGGTCGTACCCGCCGGTACCTCGGCGCGCACGCCGGCGACCCGGTCGAAGACGAGACCTTCCAGTAGTGCGAGGAAGTCGCAGGCCGTGTCGCCGGGCCGGGGTGAGCCGAGGGCGGTGAACAGCTCGGTGGCCCGGTCGACGGAGAACAAACTGCCTGCCAGGCGGGCGCGGAGCTCGGGTTCGGAGAGCGTCTCGACGATCAGCGCATGCCGGGCGATCAGCTCGTTGCGGCGCCGGGCGAGCAGCTGATCCAGCCAGGCGGCGACCCCGCGCGCGACCGCCTCCGGTGCCCCTTCCCGGTCGGCGGAGGTGGCCTCCGCTGCGGGTTTGCTGCGCGGACCGGGCCCGCCGCGCGCCGCGGCGAAGTCGGCGCGCGAGCGTGCGGTGATCCCGTCGGCGACCGCCTCGACCAGCGTCTGCCGGGTGCGGAAGTAGTAGGACGTGGAGCCGAGCGGTAATCCCAGCCGGGCATCGAGGGCGCGATGGGTGAGGGCGCGAATCCCGCTGGTCGCGATGAGGTCGATCGCGCCCGTCACGATCCGTGCGCGCCGGTCTGTGGACATCGTCACCTTCCCTGGTCGCCGATTCGCCGATCCTCTACAACTGTAGAGGACGAGGAGGTTGGCATGACATCCGAAGCGGTTGTTCTCGATCCGGCGCAGGTCACGGCTGCCGCGGCGCTGGTCGCGCTGCTCGACCGGCACGGCAGGCCACGCAAGCGGCACCGCGGCGTCTACCTGCACGGCAGGCCGGGCCGGGGCAAGACCATGGTGATGGACCGGTTCTTCGCGGCCGCCGCACCGGAGCGCAAGCGCCGCTACCACTTCCACACCTTCTTCGCTGAATTGCACGCCACCACCCACGCCCTCGGTTCGATCGAACGGGCCGTCATCGCGCTCCTCGGCGAGGCCGACCTGGTGTGTTTCGACGAGTTCCACGTGCATGACATCGGCGACGCCATGCTCATCGCCCGGCTGCTCGACACCCTGTTCGCCGGGCGCCGGACCCTGGTCGTCACCTCGAACTACCCGCCTGCCGAGCTGCTGCCGAATCCGCTGTTCCACGACCGATTCGTGCCGACCATCGAGCGCATCCTCGCCCACCTCGACGTCGTCACCCTCGACGGTCCGCTGGACTACCGCACCATCGGCGCCCATCGGGACAGCGGTTTCCTCGCGGGCCGGTACGTTCTGGACGCCGAAGCGCCGACGGCGCGGGGCCAGGACCTCGACCTGGGTGACGGCCGAACGGTGCGCGCGCTCGCGGTCGCGCCGGACGCCGTCACCTTCGACTTCACGCACCTGTGCGGCGCCCCGACCAGCGCCGCCGACTATCTCCGTCTGACCAGGCGATTCGGCCGGTGGACGCTGCGTGGGGTCCCGCCGCTGCGCGAGGTGCCGCCGGACTGGGCGATGCGTCTGGTCAACCTTGTCGATGTCCTCTACGACGCCGACCTGCCCTGCACCATCCACGCCCGCGAGCCCGCGCCCGAGCTGACCGCGGGCGTGCCGGCGGTTCCCGATCTGGCCAGGACGGCGAGCCGACTGGGGGAGTTGCCGCTGGTCGACGCGGCGATCGTTCGCACCGCGTAACAAGACACGGAATTCGGGGGGACAATAAAAGGGGAGGTCATCCAAACTATCGATTTCCTCCCGAGCGAACCACTCGGCGTGTAACTATGTGGCTGTTTTGTGCAGGCTCTGGGGTTTGGTGGTACAGCTGTGATCGGGGTGAGTCAGCCCATTCCGCGGGCGATCGTCGTGATCGCACTGCTCGTCGCTGCGACGATCGCGTTGCAGGGTTACCTCCCCGGTGCCGGTCCCGCCGAATCGAACAGCACGCCCTCGCCACTGTTGGTGGCGGTGATGCCGGTGCTGCTGCTGGTATCCGTGGTGATCCTGGTCGCCGGGGTGATCGCCAGTCAGCATCGCCTCCCGCTGGCGATGCCGCAAGCCGAACGCGAAGCGGCGCCGCGTTTCCGGTGGCGCAGGCTGGCTCTGCTGGGTCCGATCGTCCTCGCCGCGATCGCGTTGGTCTTCGCGGGCGGTGTGACCGCGCTGTTCCTGCTGCCCGGCGCCCGCCCGATGCGCCCGGCCGCCGAGACCCTGCCGGAAGGCTCCGGCCCCGTCCCGACGCCGACCGACGCCCCCGCCCCCGATCCGGGCACCGGCGCCGCCGAACTCACCGGCACCGCGCTCATCATCGCGGCCGTGCTGGCCGTGGTGCTGATCGCGGTGGCGCTGCTCGGGCTCGTCGTGGTCGCGGTCGCCACCCGGCGCGAACCCGCGCCCGCCGCCGCCGTCCAGCCCGAGGTCACGCCCAGCGCGGTCGACTCGCTCACCAGGGCCGCGGAGATGGGCCTGGCCGCGATGAACGCGCCCGGCCAGGACCCGCGCACCGCGATCATCGCCTGCTACGTGGCCATGGAGCGCGGACTGTCCAGCGACCGCGCCGCCCGCCCGCAAGCCTCCGACACCCCCATGGAAGTGCTGGCCCGCGCTTTCGAAAGCGGTGTGCTGCACGATGCTTCGGCGCGCGAGCTGGTCGCGCTGTTCGAGGAGGCGCGGTTCAGCCCGCACTCGATGCTCGAATGGCAGCGCATGCGCGCCGAACAGCTTCTCCGCATCGTCCTGTCGGATCTGCAGCGAAGGTTGGTACCGGCATGAGCGGTCAGCGCCAGGAGTCGGCAGCTCGCGTCACCGCGCGGGGCGCCCGAGCCTGCCGAATGGAGTCAGCATGACATCACCGGAATCCGGTGCGGCGGTGAACCGTTCGGCCGTCATCGTCACCGCGGTCGTGGTGGTGCTGCTGATGGAGGTCGCGCTGGTGCGGTTGGCCCGCGACACCGTGCTGCTCGCCGTCGCTCTGCCGGTGGCGCTCACGCTGGCCACACTGTTGTGGTCGCTGCGGCATCGCGTGGTGCGCGAGGAACCGCTGACCGAGTACATCGACAACGGCCCGGCCGAGATGCTCGGCCGCTGGCACGCGCGCGCGGAGATGCTGACCGCCCGCGCCGACGGCACCCGCGCCGACTGGGACCGCCACCTGCGGCCCCTGCTGGCCAAGGAATTCGAGTTGTCGACCGGCCTGCGGGTCGCCAAGAACCGGCGGGCCACCGAGGTGGCCGGGCAGCTGCAGTTCGGACCCGAACTGTGGCGCTGGGTCGACCCGGCGAATTCCGCACTGCGCGACCAAACCGGTCGCGCGCCGGGAAAAGAGGCGCTGGACGAGATCCTGCGCCGATTGCAGACGATGTGAGGGGTTAGAGGCCACCGATGACCATGCCGTTGAACGTGACCGTCCAGCGCTCCGACGCCGTGCTGCGTGAGCTGGGCCGAGTCGTGGTCGGCAAGCGAGATGAGTTGCAGCTCATCATGATCGCCGTGCTGTCCGGAGGACATGTTCTCATCGAGGACCTGCCAGGTCTCGGTAAGACGCTGATCGCGCGGTCCTTCGCGGCCGCGCTCGGCCTCGATTTCACCCGCGTGCAGTTCACGCCTGATTTACTGCCCGCCGACCTGCTCGGCTCGACGATCTACGACATGTCGTCGGGCCGGTTCAACTTCCGTCGCGGTCCGGTTTTCACGAATGTTCTGCTCGCCGACGAGATCAACCGCACCCCGCCCAAGACGCAGGCGGCGCTGCTGGAGGCCATGGCCGAGGGGCAGGTGAGCATCGACGGCGAAACCTTCCTGCTGCCACAGCCGTTCATCGTGCTGGCCACCGACAACCCGATCGAGTACGAGGGCACCTACCCGCTGCCGGAGGCCCAGCTCGATCGGTTCGCGATCCAGCTGCGTCTGGGCTATCTGTCCGAGCAGGACGAGACGCAGATGATCCGGCGCAGGCTCGAGCGTGGCGCGACGCCGCCGCAGGTCGGCCAGGTCGTCGACGCGCAGGGGCTGATGGAGATGCGGCAGTCGGTCGAATTCGTCACCGTGCATCCCGATGTCGTGAACTACGTGGTGGCGCTCGCCTCGGCCACCCGCAGCCACCCGCAGGTCGAGGTCGGCGCCAGCCCGCGCGCCGAACTCGATCTGGTGCAGATGTCGCGCGCCCGGGCCCTGCTGCTGGGCCGCGATTACGTGATCCCCGAGGATGTGAAGGCGCTGGCGGTGCCCGCGATGGCGCACCGCATCACCCTGCGTCCGGAGATGTGGGTGCGCCGCATCCGGGGTGAGGACGTCATCGCCGAACTGTTGCGCCGGCTACCGGTGCCCCGCGCCACCAGCACATGAAGCACCGCGACGAATCCAGGACGGTCGAGGTCGACCTGCGCTGGCGGCCCGCCCCGCTGGTGTTCATCCTGGCCGGGTGCGCCGCGGCGGCGCTGGTCGTCGCGGTGTTGCGTGGGCAATGGCAGCTGGTGGTCTTCGCCGCCCCGATGCTCGGCGTGCTCGCCACCGCGCCCTGGCAGCAGAACCCGACCAGGATCCAGGTCGACGGCAGCGGCACCGTGCGCTGCTTCGAGGGCGAGGTGGTCGGCTGCAACGCCGCGGCCTTCGTCGAGAGCGGACACGCGCTGCTGCGGATGACACCGATGCCGCTGACCGGCCTCGAACTCGAGATCGAGGAGGCCCACGATTCCGGCGGTGCTCCGGCCGGCCTGGAGCTGGCGCTGTCGGCGGCGCGCTGGGGCCGGTATCCGGTGCAGGTCAAGGTGTCCGCGCTGAGCCCGGCCGGGCTCGCGGTGGCCACCGCCGAGCTGCCCGCCGCCAAGCTGTATGTCTACCCGATCGCCGATCCACATCGAATGCGCCTGCCGCGCACCGAACTTCCCGACCGGATCGGCACCCATCTGACCCGCAAGCACGGTCCCGGTGTCGAATACGCCGACATCCGCGCCTACGCGCCCGGCGACCAGTTGCGCACCGTGAACTGGCCGGTCAGCGCGCGCCGCGGCAGGCTCTACGTCACCGAACGATTCACCAATCGCTCCGCTGACGTGGTCGTCCTGGTCGACACCTCCCAGCAGGCGCCCGGCCCGGCCACCGCCTCGCTGGAGCTGTCGGTGCGCGGCGCGGCGCAGGTGGTGCAGTCCACCCTGCAAGCCGGGGACCGGACCGCGGTGGTGTGCCTGGGGGATTCGCCGCGCTGGCTGCGCCCCGATATCGGCCGCAGGCAGTTCTACCGGATCGTCGATACCGTGCTCGGCGTCGGTGACGAGCACGTCGAGACCACCGGCACGCTGGCCCCGCACGCCGCGGTGCCGATCGGCGCGATCGTGGTCGCGTTCTCCACCCTGCTCGACACCCAGTTCGCGCTCGCGCTGATCGACCTGCGCAAACGCGGCCACGTGGTGATCGCCGTCGACGTGCTGCGCGGCACCCCGTTCGAGGACGGTCTCGACCCGACCATGGCCAAGATGTGGCAGCTGGAGCGGGCCTCGATGTATCGCGACATGGGCACCGTCGGCGTCGACATCATCGCCTGGCCCGCCGACACCAGACTCGACCAGGCCATGCGCCTGCTGCCCGACCATCGCCGAACAGTGCGGGTGCGCCGATGACCAGATTCCTCGCCCTGCTCGCCGGCCTGCTGCTGGTCGCCGCCGTCGCGCTGATCAACCCGTATGCCGGGGTGGCCGCGCTCGCGCTGGTCATCGTGAGCTGGTGGTGGCGGCCCGCCGCCGTCGCCGCGGTGCTGGTGGTGATCGCCGCGCTCGCGTTCGCCGACGTCGGGGTCGTCGCCGCGGCCGCGACGGGCCTGGTCGCCACCACCTACCTGCTCAACGCGGCCGTGCTGCACGCGCCCGAAGGCGTGGTGCCGACGACGATTCCGTCGGTCGGCGGCGCGGTGCTGTTCACCATCGCCGCCGCCACCGCCGCCCTGGTCCCGGTGGAACTGGTGTGGGCGCCGCTGGCCGCGCCCGTCCTCATCGTCCTCATCTACGCACTGCTCGTCGGCGGCCTCACCCTGCGTCCGCCCGCCGGGTAGCCGCGCGCTACCCGATCAGCGCGCCCAGCCAGTGCTCGGGCTCCAGCCAGACCGTGACGTGCTCGCCCAGCTGCTCGTGGGCGAAGACCAGGTACTGCTCGAGGGCGTCGCCGCTCAGATACCGGCCGGCCATCTCGGCTATCTGCGCGGCGGTCGACGGCCGCACATCGGCGACCGCGCCCTCGACCGACACGTACTTCACCTCCGGCGCGACGGTGTCGACCATCAGGCCGAATCGCCCTGCCGCGGTGATCGCTTGCATCTTCGCCGACGTGGGCAGGGTGGTGATCCACGGTCGGCCACCAGGGGTGTAGGCGTACCAGATGGGAACGGTGAGCGTGCCCCGATCGGGGGTAGCGACCGACAGCGCGGCCACATGCGGTCGCGCGAGAAACTCTTGCTTTTCCGAGTGTGTGAGCGCCATCGTCCGATGGTCGCACCGCGCACCGACAACTCCGGTGCGCGAGCGAACGCCCTGGTGACGAGGCCGGCGTGGGCCGGACCGGCACCAGGGCGTCGCCGGATCAGGAGATCGTCAGCGCGATCTCGCCGAGCACCGGCGCGTCCTCGCGCTCGACCACGGTGGCGGCGCCGATCAGCTCGTCGCCCTCGCGCCAGACCTTGATCCGCAGCGTCTCACCCGGGTACAGCACCCCGGCGAACTTGGCCCGGAAGCCGCCGACCCGGCTCGCGTCACCGTCGAGCAGGCCGTCGGTGAGCGCCTTGCAGACCACGCCGTAGGTGCACAGGCCGTGCAGGATCGGCGCGGGGAACCCGGCGCCCTTGGCGAACTCCGGGTCCGAGTGCAGCGGGTTGCGGTCGCCGCAGAGCCGGTAGAGCAGGGCCTGCTGCGGCAGGGTCGGGGTGATGAGCTCCGCGTCGGGCGCCCGATCCGGCAGCGCGGCCTTGGCGCTCGGGCCACGCTCGCCGCCGAAACCGCCCTCGCCCCTGGCGAAGATCGAGGACCGGACCGTCCACAGCGGCTCGCCGTCGGAGCCGACCACCGTGTCCTCCCGGACGATCACCGCGTTGGCGCCCTTGTCCCAGATCTCGCTGATCCGGCCGGTGCTGGTCGCCTTGCCGCTGGCCGGAATCGGCTTGTGCACCACCACTTCCTGGTGTCCGTGCACGACCTTGGCCAGGTCGATCTCGATACCGGGGAAGCTCACCTTCGGCGCCTCGGTCTCGCCGAGGGTCGGGGCCACCGTCGCGAAGGTCGGCAGTACCTGGGGGGCGCGGTCGTCGAGATAGGTCAGCTCGACCGGGTCCGTCGGGTGCGCGCCGGCGCCGAGGCCGAGGTGGTAGAGCTGCACGTCGGTGGGCGTCCAGCTGAACTCCCGCGTCGGTGTCGGCGCACCGAGCGCGGTCTGGAGGTCGATGGGCATGGTGCTTACTCCTGCGTGGTCGGGAACTGTGCGTGCGTCACGCGGTGGCCTTGGCCTTCTCGGCGATGTCGAGCACCGCGAGATAGGCGAAGGTGATCGCGGGTCCGATGGTCGCGCCGGGGCCCGCGTAGGTGTGGCCCATCACCGGGGCGCTGGTGTTGCCCGCGGCGTAGAGGCCCTCGATCACCGAATCGTCCTCGCGCAGTACGCGACCGGCGGTGTCGGTGACCAGGCCGCCCTTGGTGCCGAGGTCGCCGGGAACCATCTTGGCCGCGTAGAACGGGCCCTGCGAGATCTCGGCCAGGCACGGGTTGGGCTTGACGGTGGGGTCGCCGTAGTAGCGGTCGTAGTGGCTGTTGCCGCGACCGAAGTCCTCGTCCTTGCCCGCGGCGGCGAAGCCGTTGAACCGGGTGACGGTGGCGCTCAGGCTCTCGGCGGGCACACCGATGCGCTCGGCCAGCTCCTCGATGGTGTCGGCCTTGACGATGTAGTCGTTCTCCAGCCAGCGCGAGGGGAAGCGCTGACCCGGTTGCAGCCCGGCGAAGATGTAGCGGTTGCGGTAGCGCTGGTCGAACACCAGCCAGGCCGGGATGTTCTCGCCCGGACCAGCGCCCTGGCCGTATTCACCGCCGTACATGGTGTGCACCGCCTCGACATAGGGCGCCGACTCGTTGCCGAACCGCTCGCCGCGGTCGTTGACCATGATGGTGCCGGGCAGATTGCGCTCGGCGAGGGCGAACCAGGGCTTGCCGCCCTTGAAGATGGTCGGACCCCACCAGGCGTCCTCCATGAATCCGACCGTCGCTCCCGCTGCCATGCCCGCGACGATGCCATCGCCGGTGTTGGCCGCGGCGCCCGTTGTCCACTCAGTGGTTATCGGCTGCCGCTGGTACTTGGCGCGCATGTCGGCGTTGTGCTCGAAGCCGCCGCTGCCCAGAACCACGCCGTAGCGCGCGGTGAAGGTGACCGGCTCGCCGTCGACGGTGGCCTTGACCCCGGTCACCTTGCCGTCGGTGACCACCAGGTCGGTGAGCGGGGTGTTGAGCAGCACCGGAACGCCCGCGTCGAGCAGGCCCTTGCGCATGGCGGCGATGATCGCCTGACCCATGCCGAGCAGGTGCTTGCCGGTGAATTTGGCCAGGTAGGTACGGGCGCCGACGCGCAGTGCCCGCATCATGCCCTTGGGGTGACGCTTGATCAGGTTGAGCCGGACGAAGTCGGCCTGCATGACCACCACGTTCAGCGGCGCCTTGGCGTAGGGCGGTTCCAGGTTGGCCAGTTCCGCCCCGAGCACCTTGCCGTTGAACGGCGTCGGCTCGCACGAACGCCCCTGGCCCAGGCCGCCCGGAGCCTCCGGGTAGTAGTCGGAGTAGCCGGGCACCCACTTCATCTTCAGCGGGGTGTGATCGAGGACGAAGTCGAAGGCCTCGGCGCCGCGATCGAGGTAGGTGTCGATCTTCTCCGCGGGCACCACGTCGCCGATGATGCTGTGCAGATAGGTGCGCGCGTCCTCGCGGTCGTCGGGTCGGCCGGAGGCTTTCAGCGCCTTGTTGCCCGGAATCCAGACGCCGCCGCCGGATCGGGCCGTCGACCCGCCGTAGTGCGCGGCCTTCTCCAGCAGCACGACGCTCAGTCCCTTGTGGGCCGCGGCGAGGGCGGCCGTCATCCCGGCGGCGCCGCTACCGACGACCACCACATCGTATTCCCGATCACTCATGTGCAACACGTTATAGAAGCGTTTGGCGGTTTGACAGTCCAAACTGGAACTTGTTCCAGTGGGCTCGGCGTTTCCGCTCCACATACTGGAACGTGTTATAGAAATCACGCACGGTGGCATTGTATTGTCAGGTGAACGGCTGACGATGCTCCGGGAAACCGGTTACAGTTTTGACGTCGTGATCCATCCCGCCCGTGCTGCCTAGGAGGTCCGCGTGCTGCCCGACGCGGTACGAACTCAACTCGCCGACGAACTGGCCCGCGCCGAAGACGATCGCGTCGCCGTGTCGCCGCTCGTCGACCGGTTTCCCGATATCGACGTCGTCGACGCCTACGAGATCCAGCTGCTCAACATTCAGCGTCGGCTGAAGGCGGGTGCCAAGGTCGTCGGCCACAAGGTGGGGCTGTCGTCGAAGGCGATGCAGGAGATGATGGGCGTCGACGAGCCCGACTACGGTCATCTGCTCGCCGAGATGGAGGTCTTCGAGGACGTCCCGGTCGACACCTCGAAGTACCTGCTGCCGCGCGTGGAGGTCGAGGTCGGGTTCGTGCTCGGCGCCGACCTGCCCGGCGAGGACTGCACCGAGGCCGATGTGCTGGCCGCGACCGTCGCCTACGCGCCCTCGATCGAGCTGATCGACTCGCGCATCAAGGACTGGAAGATCGGCCTGGCCGACACCATCTCCGACAACGCCTCCTCGGCCGGTTTCGTGCTCGGCAAGGAGCGTGTCGCCCCGGGTGACATCGACATCAAGGCCATCGATGCCGTGCTGACCCGCAACGGCGAGGTCATCGCCGAGGGCCGCAGCGACGCCGTCCTCGGTGACCCGGTGATCGCGGTCGCGTGGCTGGCCCGCAAGGTCGCGACCTTCGGGGTGCGGTTGAAGAAGGGCGACATCGTGCTGCCCGGTTCCTGCACCCGCGCCATCGACGCCCGCCCCGGTGACGACTTCCTCGCCGAGTTCACCGGACTCGGTTCCGTCCGTTTGCGTTTCAGCTGAACCAGACTTCCCAAGGAGTACACCGTGACCAGCAAAGTCACCGCCGCGATCGTGGGGTCCGGCAATATCAGCACCGATCTGCTCTACAAGCTGCTGCGCTCGGACAAGATCGAGCCGCGCTGGATGATCGGCATCGACCCGGATTCGGAGGGGCTGAAGCGGGCACGCGGGCTTGGTCTGGAAACCTCCGCCGAGGGCGCGGACTGGCTGCTCGCCCTCGACGAGAAGCCGGATCTGCTGTTCGAGGCCACCTCCGCCTACGTGCACCGCGCGTACGCGCCGAAATACGAGGCCGCGGGTATCCGCGCCGTCGACCTCACCCCCGCCGCGGTCGGCCCGGCCGTGATTCCCCCGGTGAACTTGGATTCGCTGCGGGACGCGCCGAACGTCAACATGATCACCTGTGGTGGCCAGGCCACGATTCCCATGGTGGCGGCCGTGTCCCGCGTCGTGCCGGTGGCCTACGCCGAGATCGTGGCATCGGTGTCCTCCGTGTCGGCCGGTCCGGGAACGCGCGCGAACATCGACGAGTTCACCAAGACCACCTCCAAAGGTGTCGAGACCATCGGCGGCGCGCAGCGGGGCAAGGCCATCATCATCTTGAACCCGGCCGAGCCGCCGATGATCATGCGCGACACCATCTTCTGTGCCATCCCCGAGGACGCCGATCGGGATGCCATCGCCGAGAGCATCTTCGCGATGGAGAAGTCGATCCAGGAGTACGTGCCCGGCTACCGGCTGCTCAACGATCCACAGTTCGACGAGCCGTCGGTGATCTCCGGTGGCATGGCCAAGGTGTCGATCTTCGTCGAGGTCGAAGGCGCCGGCGACTTCCTGCCACCGTACGCGGGCAACCTCGACATCATGACCGCCGCCGCCACCCGCGTGGGTGACGTGCTGGCCGACCAGATCATCTCGGCTCGGGTGTAAGGAGATTCGACCATGAGCAATATCCTGAAGCCCTTCTCGGGCGAACTCGATGTGCGTGTCACCGACACCTCGCTGCGCGACGGCTCGCATCACAAGCGGCACCAGTTCACCGTCACCGAGGTGCGCGATATCGTTGCCGCCCTGGACGGTTCGGGCGTCCCGGTCATCGAGGTGACCCATGGTGACGGCCTGGGTGGGTCCTCGTTCAACTACGGTTTCTCGAAAACCCCTGAGCAGGAACTGATCAAGGCCGCCGCCGAGACCGCCAAGCAGGCCAAGATCGCCTTCCTCATGCTGCCGGGTGTCGGCGTCAAGGAAGACATCAAGATCTCCCAGGACAACGGCGCGTCCATCTGCCGCATCGCCACGCACTGCACCGAGGCCGACGTCTCGATCCAGCACTTCGGCCTGGCGCGCGAACTCGGCCTCGAGACCGTCGGCTTCCTGATGATGGCCCACTCCACCACCCCGGAGAACCTGGCCAAGCAGGCCCGCATCATGGCCGATGCGGGCTGCCAGTGTGTCTACGTCGTCGACTCGGCCGGTGCGCTCGTCCTGGAACAGGTCTCCGACCGCGTCTCGGCCCTGGTCGCGGAACTCGGCGACGACGCCCAGGTCGGCTTCCACGGCCACGAAAACCTCGGCCTCGCTGTCGCGAACTCCGTCTACGCCGTACGCGCAGGCGCCACCCAGATCGACGGCTCGGCCCGCCGCTTCGGCGCAGGCGCCGGCAACCTGCCGGTCGAAGCCTTCATCGGCGTCTGCGACAAACTCGGCATCAAGACCGGTGTCGACTTCTTCGCCGTCACCGACGCCGCCGAAGACGTCGTCCGCCCCGCCATGCCAGCGGAATGCCTCCTCGACCGCCAAGCCCTCATGATGGGCTACGCCGGCGTCTACTCCAGCTTCCTGCGCCACGCCGAACGCCAAGCCGAACGCTACGGCGTCTCCGCCGCCGAAATGCTCGTCCGCGCAGGCGAACGCAAGCTCGTCGGAGGCCAGGAAGACCAGCTCATCGACATCGCCCTGGAACTCCAGCGCGAAGCCACCGCCTCGGCCTGACCCCACACCCCCTGACGGCGTGACCCGACCCGGGTCACGCCGTTCGGCGTTTCCGGTCAACCGGATCCGCCGGCGCCCGGACACCGTGTGCCCCTCCTGTCGGATATTCCATTTCCGCATGACTATCTTCCCCCTGGATATAGCATCAACGCTATGGGTTGGGGTAGCGTTGAACTGGAACCTGAGGTGCGTGAATGGTTGGAGAAGCTTCCGGCCGACATGTTCGCTCACGCCGCGTTCTACATCGACTTGCTGCAGGACGCCGGACCGTTGCTGGGCGAACCGTATACGAGACAGCTCGACCGGAAACTCCGGGAGTTGCGTTTCTATCTGGGATCGGACGCGGTGCGGGTGACGTACTGGATCGCGTCGGGGCGCAGAATCGTCTTGCTGACGGTCTTCGTCAAGACACGGATGGTTGAGCGACGTGAGGTAGCTCGGGCGCGCGGTGCAATGCGGCGTTGCGATGCCGAGCGGCATGTTCTGGAGGAGGGCAACGATGACGGAGCGTAGTGAGTGGGCTGACCTGCGGGATCAGCGCCTGAAGGAGCCCGGCGCAGCCGAGGCGTACGACGCCGCGCGGCTCGCCTTCGAGCTCGGGCGAACCATCCGGGGTATGCGGGAAGACCGCGGCTGGAGCCAGTCCATCCTGGCGGACGCGGCCGGCATGACGCAGTCCGCGGTCGCCCGCTTCGAAGCAGGCGGAACGGTCCCCAGCCTGCCCGTACTCGAGCGCCTCGCTCGAGCCCTCGACGCCGACCTCGTAGTCCAGGTGCGTCCCCGCGTCGCCTGAGCCGCGACCGACCTGCGCGGACAGCACTGGATGCTGCGCGTGATCTGGGAACTCGAACCGACCTTCTCGGCTTCCTCGACCTCCGCCGCCGCATGGCAACTCGCTCGTCGAGCATCCCAACAACAAACCCCCCACCGGCGACCGGCAACGGCCGAATCCCCTGGCGCCCCACCCGCTAGAGCGTTGGACGATTGATCACCACGCTGTGGTGTGAGTATCGGTCGGGAGCGGTCCGCCACCAGAGCGTGGTGATCAACTGTCCGGGTGTGGGGTCGGTTGTTTGTCGGTGTGGTGGGGGATCATGGCTGGTTATGGGGGTGTTCGAGGGGGCTTTTGTCGGGTCGTGGGCGGTTGCTGCGGGGGTGGTGACGCGGTGGGAATTGCGGCACGACTTCGATCGGGTGGCGCACGACGTCTATGTTCGGCGGGGGTATCGGCTCGATGCGGTGGGGCGAGCCAAGGCGGCGGCGCATTGGACCAAAGGGGCCGGTGTGCTTGTCGGGTTTTCGGCTGCCGCGATGTTCGGAAGCAAGTGGATTGAAGCTGAGCTTCCTGCCGAGATCGCGGTGCCGACCTATCGCCGGCCGCCGGAGTGGATCAGGACTCGCCAAGCTCGGATAGTTGAGCACGAGCAATGCGTTGTCGACGGGTTCCCGGTGACGACTCCGAAACGAACGGCGTTCGACCTCGCGTGTCGGCTCCCCACGCGCAGTGCGGTTCCGGTACTCGACGCCCTGTGCCGGGCAACGAAACTCGACCCGGACGCCGTTATCGCGCTCGCCGCCGAACACGGGGGTGAGCGCGGGTGTGCGCAGGTGCGCAGGGTTATGCCGCTGGTCGACCCGGGCGCCGAGTCGCCCCCGGAGTCACTCACCAGATTACTGATCGTCCAAAGCGGTCTCCCGGCGCCGAGCACCCAGATCGTGGTTCGCGACAGCGGTGGCGAATTCCTCGCCCGCCTGGACATGGGCTGGCGTCGATGGCGGGTCGCCGTCGAATACGACGGCGCCCACCACTGGACCGACCTGTCCCAGCGCACGAAAGACATCGACCGCTCCGCGATCCTCGCCGAACACGGCTGGCGAATCATCCGAGTAAGCGCGAATCTCCTCTACCGCCGCCCCCACCTCATCCTCGACCGCATCCACGCGGCCCTCACCGCCAGTGGCGCCCGTCTGGACAGTTGATCACCACGCTGTGGTGGCGGCATCGGCCGAGAGCAGCCCGCCACCGCAGCGTGGTGATCTTGGTTCAGTGGCGGGGGAGGTGGCCGTCGACGTGGGTGAGGCGCTGGTAGCGGAGTCCGGTCGTCCTGCCGCGCCGCATTCCAGCTTTCGAGGGAGGTCCGGAGGGGGGACGAGTCGTGGCGACGACGCGGCGGTTGCCGCTGATGGGCCGCGCTCGCTCGCGAAAGTCGCTGGACAGGGGCGATATAAGTAGGGCATGGGTGAAACTGTGGGGACGTTGTTCTGTGGGGTCGAGATGGCTGCTCGGGTCGAGCGGTCGGAGGTCGATGCTATTGCCGGGGCGGCTCGGGCAGGGGTGGAGCGGGCGCCGGGGGGTGGGGGGTTCGTACGGGAGTTCGCCGGTGGGGCCGCGTGTTTCGCGGAGGTGGGGTCGCCGTTGAACAAAGTCGTGGGGGTCGGGTTCGGTGGGGCGCCTTCTTCGGGGGAGTGGGCGGCGGTCGAGGCCGCGTATGCGGCGGTGGGGGTGCCGGTGCAGGTGGAGCTGGCGCAGCTGGGGGATCCGCGGATCGCGGCGGAGTTGACCGGGCGGGGTTATCGGTTGATGTCGTTCGAGAATGTGCTCGGTATGGAGCTGGCCGGGCGTAGCTGGACCGGGCCCGAGCGGGTCGAGGTGCGCCGCGATGAGGACGGCTTCGATCTCTGGCTCGATGTCGTGGTCGACGGGTTCGCGCATCCCGATGACGCGGGTGTTCCCGCGCACGAGGAGTTTCCGCGCGAGGCGATCGCCGCGGTGATGCGGGATATGGCCGCTATCGACGACACCCGTCGCTACGTCGCCTACCGGGACGGCGTGCCCGCCGGGGGCGCCAGCATGCGCACCGGCGGCGGCGTCGCTGCGCTCGCGGGCGCCGCGACTCTACCCGCGCATCGCAGGCACGGTGTGCAGACCGCGCTCCTGTCGGCGCGCCTGAACGAGGCGGTGGCAGCGGGGTGCGACCTCGCGGTGATCACGACCCAGCCGGGCTCCATGTCACAACGGAACGCGCAGGGCCGAGGGTTCTCGCTGCTCTACACCCGCGCGGTATTGGTCAAAGAGGTCTGACGGCCGGGGCCCGCACACCGCTTGCTCTGCGCGATGGACGGTTCAACCTCGGCGCTGAGTGCTTGGTGTGGGGGACTGTGTGCGGTGGTGGTGCTTGGTGTGGGGGACCGTCCGCGCTGGTTGTGCTCGGTGCGGGGCACTGCCCGCGCTGAGTGCTCGGCGTGGCGGACTGTGCGCGGTGGTGGTGCTTGGTGTGGGGGACCGTCCGCGCTGGTTGTGCTCGGTGCGGGACACTGCCCGCGCTGAGTGCTCGGCGTGGCGGCCTGTGCGCGGTGGTGGTGGTCGGTGCGGGGGACCGCCCGCGCTGGTGGTGCTCGGTGCGTATCTGCGGTCGTGTTCGCTACGAGGCGTTGACAATCTTGGTGACCCGCGTCGGGCTACAAGGCGTTGACGGCCCGGGCGACCCGCGTGGCGCGTTCGGTGGGGGTGGTCGCCTTGAGGATCGGCAGGAACAGCCGGTACTGGTCGGAGCGGCCGAGGGCAGCGTAGGCGGCTCGCGCCGCGGGCGCGTCGGCGAGCGCGGCGAGCAGGTCGGTGGGGGTCTCGGCGGTGCGCTGGCGCTCGTACGCCCCGGTCCAGCGGCCGTCGGCGACGGCTTCCTCGATCGCCGCGAACCCGGCGGGCCGCATCCGGCCCGCCGCGATGAGGGCCTCGGCCTTGGCGACGTTGACCTGCGACCACGGGCTGCGGGCTCGGCGCGGGGAGTAACGCTGCAGGTAGTGGTGGGCATCGAGGCCGCGCCGATGACTGTCGATCCAGCCGTAGCAGAGCGCTCCGTCGAGGGTTTCGGTGATGGTCACCGAGGGTTCGGGGGCGCCCTTCTTGGCGATCCGCACCCAGACCTCACCGGCGGTGTCGTGATGGGTAGCTAGCCACGAATCCCAGTCGCTCGCTGCGGCACAGGTGATGTAGTCGATGGTCATACGAACTATCATCCGGCTCAAAGTGCTCACCGAATGAGCACTTAAAAACGAAGGAAACGGGTGCGGCCGCACATTGTGTGGGCGGCCGCACCCGCGGGACTCACAGCCAGGTGTCGAGGCTGGTGGTCGTGAGGAAGTGATCCAGGTCCGCGCGCCAGGGCGCGGGCGTGGTCTTGTCCGGCTCGATGCCGGTGTACTGACCGCGGTAGAACAGCAGCGGACGACCGTTGGTGGTCTCCGACTCCGCGAGCGCCCCCACCCGGCCGATGACGATGTAGTGGTCACCACCGTCGACGACCGAGTCGACCGTGCACTCGATGGTGGCCAGCGAGTCGTCGAGCACGGGCACACCCAATTCGGAGGTGTGCCAGGCGACTCCGGCGAACTTGTCGGTCTCGCGCGAACCGAACCGCGCGCAGGTCGGCTGCTGTGCCTCGGCGAGCACGTTCACACAGAACTTGCCCGCCGCCTCGATCGCCGCCCAGGAGCGCGACCCCTTGGTGGGGCAGAACAGCACCAGGGGCGGGTCGAGGGACAGGGCGGCGAAGGACTGGCAGGCGAAGCCGATCGGCTCACCCGCCGGATCGAGCGCGGTGATCACGGTGATGCCGGTGCAGAACTGCCCCAGCACATTACGAAATTGCCGGCCGTCGATCGCCGGTGTCTGTTCGGTCATGTCCCTCGCCGCCATTCCTATTGCTGCTTGAATCCGACGGTGAAGTCGTGACCCCACAGGCTGACCGCGGTGGATTCGCGGGCGATCCAGTCGTCGTCGTCGACTTCGAGTCCCTCACAGCCGAATTCGATATCGAATCCGCCGGGCGTCTTCATGTAGAAGGACAGCATCTTGTCGTTGATGTGGCGGCCGAGGGTGGCCGACATCTTGACCTTCTTGCGCAGGGCGCGGTCCAGGCAGAGGCCGACGTCGTCGGAGTTCTCCACCTCGACCATGAGGTGCACGATGCCGGTCGGGTTGGGCAACGGCAGGAACGCCAGCGCGTGGTGGCGCGGGTTGCAGCCGTAGAAGCGCAGCCAGGCCGGGTCGCCGTCGGCGGGACGACCGACCATCTGCGGCGGCAGCCGCATCGAGTCGCGCAGCCGGAAGCCGAGGACGTCCTGGTAGAACGCCTGCGCCGCGGCGTCGTCGGTGCAGGTCAGTACGACGTGGCCCAGGCCCTGCTCGGCGGTGACGAACTTGTGGCCGTAGGGGCTCACGAAGCGGCGGCCCAGGTACTGCGCGCCGTGGAACGCTTCGAGGGTGTTCCCGGACGGGTCCTGGAACCGGATCATGCCCTCGACGCGACGCTCACCGAGCTCTTCCTTGGTGCCTTCGGTGTAGGCGACGCCGGCCTTGGCCAGGGTCTCGCGCAGCTGCTGCAGGCCGGGAGCGTCGGTGACCTCCCAGCCCGAGACCAGCAGCCGGTCCTGTTCACCGGGGACGATCACCAGTCGCGCGGCGAAATCGTCCATGCGCAGGTAGAGAGCGTCGGGATTCAGCCCGGTGCCCTCCATCATGCCGAGCACCTTGAGGCCGTACTCGCGCCAGGCCGCCATGTCGGTGGCCTCGATGCGCATGTAGCCCAGGGCACGAATACTCATTGCTTCTCCTCGAGGAAATCGACCGTGAGCCGGTTGAATTCGTCGAACTTCTCCAGCTGCGCCCAGTGGCCACAGCCGCCGAACACGTGCAGCTGCACGCGCGGGATGACCTTGGTGGCCACCAGCGCGCCGTCGAGCGGGTTCACCCGGTCCTCGCGGCCCCAGATGAGCAGCACCGGCTGACGCAGCTTGTACGCGTCCCGCCAGAGCATGCCCTTCTCGAAGTCGGCGCCGGCGAAGGACTTGCCCATCGCGCGGACCGCGGCCAGCGATTCGGGCGTGCTCGCCAGGGCGAACCGCTCGTCGATCAGTTCCTCGGTGATCAGCGACTGGTCGAAGACCATGATCCGCAGGAACTTCTCCAGGTTCTCCCTGGTCGGCGCGTAGCTGAACGCCGAGAGCAGCTTGACGCCCTCGGTCGGGTCGGGCGCGAACAGGTTGGTGCTCAGCCCGCCGGGGCCCATCAGCACGAGCTTGCCCGCGCGCTTGGGGTTGTCCAGGGCGAAGCGCACCGAGGTGCCGCCGCCGAGCGAGTTGCCCAGCAGGTGCACCCGCTCGGTGATCTGCAGGTGATCCAGCAGGGCGAGCAGCGCGGTGGACGCGTGCACGAAATACTGCGGATGGTCGACCGGCTTGTCGGACTTACCGAAACCGGGCTGGTCGAGCGCGATCACGTGGAAGTTCTCGGCCAGCACCGGGATGTTGCGGGCGAAGTTCGACCACGCCGAGGCGCCGGGCCCGCCGCCGTGCAGCAGCACGATCGTGGGGCCGTTGCCGACACCCGCCTCGTGGTAGTGCAGCTTCAGCTCGGGGGTGACCTGCGCGTAGCGAGAGGTCGATTCGTAGGTGATTTCAGCGGTCTGGGTCATCGGCTACACCATGGCGTCGGTGACGGGCAGGCCGAACTCGTGCGTGCCGTACATGACGTAGGCGCGCTCGGGATCGTTGGCCGCGTGCACCCGACCGGCGTGCGCGTCGCGCCAGAAGCGCTGCAGCGGCGTGCCGTTGGCCAGGGCGGTGGCGCCCGAGGACTCGAAGAGCTTGTCGATCGAGGCGATCACCCGGCCGGTCGCGCGGACCTGGTCGCGGCGCGCGCGCACGCGCAGATCGAACGGGACTTCCTGGCCCGCCTGCAGCAGCGCGTACTCCTCGGCGACATTGCCCGAGAGCTGACGCCACGCGGCGTCGATGTCGCTGGCCGCCTCGGCGACGCGCACCTTGGCGAACGGGTCGTCCTTGGCGTTCTCGCCGGCGAAGGCCGCGCGCACGCGCTTGCCCTGGTGCTCGACGTGTGCCTCGTAGGCGCCGTAGCCCATGCCGACGATCGGCGTGGAGATGGTGGTGGGGTGGATGGTGCCCCACGGCATCTTGAACACGGCGTCGGTGTTCTGCTCGAGGCCGGGCGCGCGGCCCTCGCTCATCGCGCGGAAGCTCAGGAAGCGGTGCGACGGGACGAAGACGTCCTCGACGACCACGGTGTTGGAGCCGGTGCCCCGCAGGCCGACGACGTTCCAGACGTCATCGATGCGGTAGTCCGAGCGCGGGATCAGGAAGCTGCCGAAGTCGACCGGCTTGCCGTTCTTGATCACCGGACCGCCGAGGACCGCCCAGGTGGCGTGATCGGAACCCGAGGACCAAGCCCACGAGCCGCGCACGATGTAGCCGCCGTCGACCGCCTGGCCCGCGCCCATCGGGGCGTAGGAGGACGAGATCCGCACGTCGGTGTCCTCGCCCCAGACGTCCTGCTGGGCCTGCTGGTCGAACAGCGCGAGGTGCCAGTTGTGCACGCCGATGATGCCGGCCACCCAGCCGGTGGACCCGCAGGCGCTGGCGATCTTGCGCACGGTGTCGTAGAAGACGACCGGGTCGGCGGCGTGGCCGCCCCACTGCTTGGGCTGGAGCAGCCGGAAGAAACCGGTCTCCTGCAGCGCCTTCATGGATTCATCGGGAATGCGGCGCAGGTCCTCGGCCTCCTGCGCACGTTCACGCAGTGTCGGCAGCAGTGCCTCGACCCGTTCGGTCACTTCTTGCGTCATTTCGGAGCCCGCTCCTGCCTTGTCGGATCGACAACCGGTTCTTGTTCGACTCTGAGATTAGAACAGGTTCTCATTTCTGTCGAGAAGATCGCCCTACCTCGGATATAACAGGGGCTCGGAGCGAACTTCGCTGGATAGCTGGCGTGAAGCGCCCTCGTTTTGTAACGTGTTCTAGTGAAGAAGGAGGGTTCGGGATGGCAGTCAACCCCAAGGTGAGGGAACTCGATGTCGGCACCACGCCGACCAGGTTTGCGCGCGGCTGGCACTGTGTCGGCCTCGCGAAGACCTTCCGCGACGGCAAGCCGCACGCGATCGAGATCTTCGGGACCAAGCTCGTGGTGTGGACCGACACCAACGACGAGATCCGGGTGCTCGACGCCTACTGCAGGCATATGGGCGGCGATCTGAGCATGGGCACGGTCAAGGGCGACGACATCGCCTGCCCGTTCCACGACTGGCGCTGGGGCGCCAGTGGCAAGTGCACGTCGATTCCCTACGCGCGCCGCGTTCCGCCGCTGGCCCGCACCAGGAAGTGGACGACGCTCGAGCGCAACGGCCAGCTGTTCATCTGGCACGACCACGAGGGCAACGAGCCGCCCGCCGAGGTCACGATCCCGCACATCGAGGGCCCCTACACCGATACGGAGGGCAACCCCAGCGAGGATCATGACGGCGGCTGGACGCCGTGGACGTGGAACACGATGCGCATCGAGGGCTCCAACTGCCGCGAGATCATCGACAACGTCGTGGATATGGCGCACTTCTTCTATATCCACTATGCCTTCCCGACGTACTTCAAGAACGTCTTCGAGGGTCATGTGGCGACACAGTTCCTGGAGACCAAGGGCAGGCCGGATATCGGCATGGCGGCCAAGTACGGCGGTGAGACGCTGCTGAAGTCGGAGGCGTCCTACTTCGGCCCGTCCTACATGATCAATCCGCTGGTCAACATCTACGGCGGGTACGAGATCAAGGTCGTGCTGATCAACTGCCACTACCCGGTCAGCCAGGACGAGTTCGTGCTCCAGTACGGCCTGACCGTCGAGAAGCCCAAGGGCATCGACGACGCGACCGCCGAGAAGCTGGCGGCCTCGATGACGGAGTTCTTCGGCGACGGCTTCCTGCAGGACGTCGAGATCTGGAAGCACAAGTCCAAGGTCGAGAACCCGCTGCTGTGCGAGGAAGACGGCCCGGTCTACCAGCTGCGCCGCTGGTACGAGCAGTTCTACGTCGACATCGCCGATGTCACCGACAAGATGACCCAGCGCTTCGAGTTCGAGGTCGACACCACCAAGGCCAACCAGGCCTGGGAGGCCGAGGTGGCGGAGAACCTGCGCCGCAAGGCCGAGGCAGAAGCCGAAGCGGGCGTGTAACCATGTCACCGACCTGGGCCAAGGCACCCGACTTCGCCGATCAGCCCGTGCGGCAGGCCGCGGTACGGGCCCAGACCACGGTCGACAAGCAGCACTATCTGGACGAGGGCCTGACACCGTTGCGGTGTCAGGCCTGCCAGTCCGAGGTTCTGGTGCGCAAGTCCAGCGCGCACCAGACCTCGGTGCAGTGGACCGAACGACCGGACACACACTGCCCGGTCTTCGCCCAGCTCAGCGCACACGGCGCGCGGCCGGGCAGGCCGGAATCGTGCCCGTCGCTGGAGAAGTCCATCAAGTGGGCGGTCGACGAGGGCGTGCTCGAGATCCCCGAATGATCAGCTGAACGGGGAGTGCGGGCGGTCCTGGCGGACGCCGTCGAGGTAGATGTCGACCTTCTCGTTGTAGAAGCACGCCAAGCCGGCGATCTTCTGGCTCTCCGGCAGCGGCGTGCGATAGATCCACACGATGTCGCGGTGTTCGGTGCCGTCGACATCGACGTGCCAGTAGTCGGCCGTGCCCTTGTACGGGCAGCTGGTGTGCGTGTCGGAGGGGGTCAGCAGATCCATCCGGACATCGGGTAGCGGCAGGTAGTACCGTGCGGGCAAGCCGGTTTCGAAGAGGATGCGCGGCGAGGACGAGTCGGCGACGGTGACGCCGTCGATCTCCACCCGTACATTGCGCGAACTGCCCAGGATGTCGACCCGGGAATACGGGTCACGGGGGTGGACGAAGATCGGTTCGTCCTCCTCGAACCAGTCGAACCTCGCGAAGTCGAGGCGGACAGCGTCTTTCAGGTCCGGCAGCGGTGAGTCGAGGTAGCGCAGCGCTGCTCCGTCGGCGCGCAGGCCGCCGCAGGCCACGTCGTAGCCGGTGCCTTCGCCACGGCTGGGGGAGTGTTCGTCGATCCCGTTCGGTGCCAGATCCGCTCTGACATCGGTCAGCGGGACGTAGTAGGTCGGGTAGTAGGGGATCTCCCAGACCAAGAGGGGCCGCAGCGTGTCGGCTACCAGTCTGCCGTCGAGATAAGCCCGCACGCGCTTGTGCGCCTGCTCGACCCGGACGCGCCCGCGCTTGTCGTCGCTCATGTGCTCGACGCTACGCCGCGACCGCGCCGCCGCTCGATTCCCAGCCGCGCCCGCCCGACCCCGAGGCGGGCCAGGCCGACGCCGTCGACCTCGAGCGCGCCAGCGCTCCAATGACTCAATCGCCGACGGTGATGGCCTGTGCTTCCTCGACGCTGTGCGGCGCCGGGTCGTGGTCGTCGATGTGAGCCAGGGCGTTGCGGCCGACGAACAGCGCCGCGACGGCGGCGGCGGTGCAGGCGGCGCCGAGCCAGAACGGCAGCGAGACGCTGTGCTCGCCGAGCTTGCCCGCCACCCACGGCGCCGCGGCGCCACCGGCGAACCGGACGAAGCTGTAGGCCGCCGAGGCGGTGGAGCGCTCGACCGGGGCGGAGATCATCACGGCCTCGGTGATCAGCGTGTTGTTCACGCCGAGGAACAGGCCGGCGATGACGACGCCGACGATCAGCACGGCCTTGTGCTCGGTGAACATGCCCATCACGGCCAGGTCGGCGGCGAACAGCGCCAGCGACAGCGCCATCATCGGCAGGGTGCCGAAGCGCGCCTGCAGTTTCGGCGCGAGGAACACCGAGGCCAGCGCCAGCAAGATGCCCCAGCCGCAGAAGATGAAGCCGATCGCGTAGGTGCCCATGTCCAGGGGGAACGGGGTGTAGGCGAGCAGGGTGAAGAAGCCGAAGTTGTAGAGCAGCGCGGTGATGCTCACGGTCAACAGACCCTTGTGCCGCAGCGCCTTGAACGGCGCGCTGATCGAGGTCGGCTCGGCCGGTTTGGGCATCTCGGGCAGCAGCACGACGATCGCGATGAAGGCCACGGCCATCAGCACCGAGACGCCGAAGAACGGTCCGCGCCAGCTGATGCCGCCGAGCAGGCCGCCCAGCAGCGGGCCGGTCGCGATGCCGACGCCGAGCGCGGCCTCGTAGAGGATGATCGCCTTGGCGACGCCGCCGGTGGCCGCGCCGACGATGGTGGCCAGCGCCGTCGCGATGAACAGCGCGTTGCCCAGACCCCAGCCCGCGCGGAAGCCGATGATCTCGCCGATCGTGCTCGACATGCCCGCCAGCGCGGCGAACACCACGATGATCGCCAGGCCCGACAGCAGCGTCTTCTTGGCGCCGAAGCGGCTGGAGACGACTCCGGTGATCAGCATGGCGACGCCGGTGACGGCCATGTAGCTGGTGAACAGCAGCGAGACCTGCGACGGGCTCGCGTGCAGCTGTTCGCCGATCGGCTTGAGGATGGGGTCGACCAGGCCGATGCCCATGAACGCGATCACGCTCGCGAAGGCGACGGCCCAGACGGCCTTGGGTTGTCCGGCGGAGGAGGTGGTTGCGGCGGCGGCGGTATCGTCGGCGCGAGTCAACGGGGAAAGGCTCACTGGCGCTCCTGGTTGCATCACTGATGACCGCGGGCAACCGCACGCAGGGCTGTCAGCAGGTCGTTCATGTCGGTGTCGAGCCGGATCAGGCGATCGAGATCGAAGTCGGCCAGTCCGGGCGCCATGGCGGCCGCGAAGGCACGCCTGGCCTCGACGAGGCGGTTCCGGCCCGCCGGGGTCAGTTCGATGAGAACCGCCCTGGAGTCCTGCGGGTCCCTGGTGCGGGAGGCGAAGCCGTCGGCGACGAGCCGACCGATCAGCGCCGTTGCCGCCGGTTGGGAACATCGATCGATCCGGGCGAAGTCGCTGACCCGCAGGCCGCCGTGTTCGTCGAGCACGGCGAGGGCACGCAGGACCGCGCGGGGCAGATCGTCGTCGCTGATCGCCCCGGCGAGCCGGGTGAGCCGTCCGGCAGTGACCAACAGGTCGACCACGATGTCGTCCGGGGAGGGCTGCTCTGGGGGCTGCACGAAGAATATTATTGCATAAGCTAACTATCTAAACCCAGCGATCCGCGCTCCGGGACGGTGACATCTCGCACAACATGCCGAAAGCCCTGGTCGCAGGGCTGCGACCAGGGCTTTCGATGGGTGCGGTCAGGCGGCCGCGACCGGGCGACGGCCGGTGCCGAAGAGCTCGGCGGTGGCGTGGGCCCGCTTGAAGTACAGGTGGGCGTCGTGCTCCCAGGTGATGGCGATGCCGCCGTGCAGCTGGATCGTCTCGGCGGCCACGTGCGTGAACGTCTCGGTGCAGTGCTTGCGGGCGACGTAGACGTCCTCGGCGGCCGAGTCGCTGTGCTCGGCCACCGCCTGGGCGGCGGCCAGCGCAGTCGACTCGGCCGACTCCACCAGCACGTACATATCGGCCATCCGGTGCTTGAGTGCCTGGAAACTGCCGATCGGCCTGCCGAACTGCACGCGCGAGGCGGTGTAGGCCACCGTCATCTCCAGGCAGTGCCTGGCCGCGCCGACCTGCTCGGCGGCGAGCGCGGCCCAGGCGATCTCGCGCAGACGGGCGCGCAGGGCCGCCGGGTCGGCCGTGCCGATCCGCGTCGCCGGGGTGTCGGTGAAGGCGATCACGGCCAGCTTGCGGGTCGGATCGAGGGCAGGCGTCGGGGCGACGACGACGCCGGGAGCGTCGGCCGTCGTCTCGAACAGGCCGTCCTCGGTGAGCACGAGCAGCAGGTCGGCCTGGGCGCCGTGCAGCACGTAATGCGCCGCGCCGTTGAGCTTTCCGTCGCTCGCGTCGACGCCCGAGGAGTCCCAGCCCGCGGCGTCGGCCCAGCACAGCGCGGCGGTGCGGGAACCGTCGGCCAGGTCCGGCAGCAGCCGGGCGCAGGCCTGCTCGTCGCCCGCGAGCAGGATCGCCTGCACGCCGAGCACGGCGGAACCGAGCATCGGCACCCCGGCCAGGGTCCGGCCCAGTTCGCCCACCACCATCAGCGATTCGACCAGTCCGGCGCCCGCGCCACCCCATTCCTCGGGCACCGCGAGCGCGGCGACGCCGACCTGCTCGCACAGCATGGTCCACAGCTTCGGGTCGTACCCGAGGTCGGTGTCCATGGCCGCGCGCACCGCGGCGGGCGTGGCGTGCTTGGCCAGCAGCGCGCGGACGGAGGTGCGGAATTCGAGTAGTTCATTCGATGACATGGGGTTCCTCGGCAGAGTCGGTGATGGTCACCGCGTCGGTGGGTACGGGGAGTGGCATCCGCTCGCCTCAGACCGCCGCGGGTTCGGCCGCGCGCAGCGCCTCCGCGATGCGGCCGCGGTGGAAATCGGCGGTGCCCCAGGCGGTGCGCAGCGCCGCCACCTTGGTGATCCACAGCGACAGGTCGCATTCGGCGGTGTAGCCGATCGCGCCGTGCACCTGCAGACCGGCGCGGGAGGCGCGGTGAGCGGCATCGCCGCAGGCCACGAGGGCTGCCGACACGTCGCGCGCGCGATCGTCGGAGTCCAGCGTGAGCGCGGCGCGGTAGAGCAGCGGCTCCGCCAGATCCAGGGCGATCAGGACATCGGCGAGCTGCTGCTTCACGGCCTGGAATTCGCCGATCGCGCGACCGAACTGCTTGCGCTGCTTGGCATAGGTGGTGGTCTGGTCGAGCAGCGCGCGGCCCGCGCCGAGCAGCTGGGCGGCACAGGCGAGGACGCCGAGGTCGAAGGCGTAGTCGATCGCGTCCGCGACGTCGTCGGCCACGGTCTCCTCGGCCTCGACGGCGACCAGCTTGCGAGCCGGGTCGATCGAGGCGAGCGGACCGACCGAGACGGTGCGGCGGCCGACCGACAGCCGCGCGCCGTCCGCGACCAGCACCAGATCGGCGACATCG
Source organism: Nocardia sp. NPDC087230 (assembly GCF_044744725.1). Taxonomy (NCBI): domain Bacteria; kingdom Bacillati; phylum Actinomycetota; class Actinomycetes; order Mycobacteriales; family Nocardiaceae; genus Nocardia; species Nocardia sp. NPDC087230. Next base: position 488,435 of record NZ_JBIUYV010000002.1, on the reverse strand, counting down.
GCATCGAGGGTGATGCCGCGGTGCGTGCCGCCGAAGCTGACGGTGCCGAGCAGCGCGCCGCCGGCGAGCGCGGGCAGCCAGCGCCGCGCCGGCTCGGCGTCCGGGAGACGCTGCAGCAGTGCCGGAATCACCGCGGCCGATTCGATCACCGGGCCCGGCGCCGCGGCCCGGCCCAGCTCGACGAGTGCGACGACGAGGTCAACGGGAGTGGCTTCGGCGCCGTCGTACTGCTCGTCGACGATCAGGCCGAAGGCACCCATCTCGGCGACCTGCCGCAGCAGCGCGGTGCCCTTGGCGGGGTCGCCCGCCGCCCAGGCGCGGGTCGCGGCCGGTACCTGCGCGGCGTCGAGGACCTTGCGCAGTTCGGCGGCGAAGTCCAGCTGTTCGGTGGCGAGTGCGAACTTCATCGCGGAACTCCTGTGGTCGAACGGGTGGCTGCCCGGTACGCGACCGGGCGGCGGTGGGTATTCGGCGCGCCCAGCGGCCGGGCGGGCGGACCCGAGGTCGGGCGGTTCATCGCTTGCTCTCCCGCGGCAGGCCCAGGATGCGCTCGGCGATGATGTTGCGCTGGATCTCGTTGGTGCCGGCGTAGATCGGGCCCGACAGCGAGAACAGGTAGCCGTCGGTCCACGTGCCGGTCAGCTCGGCGGCGGGGCCGAGCAGGTCGAGCGCCGTCTGGTGCATGGCGATGTCGAGTTCGGACCAATACACCTTGGTGATCGAGGACTCGGCGCCGAGCTGGCCGCCGTCGGTCAGCCGGGTGACGGTGCCGAAGGTGTGCAGCCGGTAGGCCTCGCTGCCGATCCAGGCGTCCACCACGGCATTGCGCGCGGCGGTGTCGCTGGGTTCGGTCGTCTCGGTCCACAGGTCGATCAGCCGCTGCGCGGTCGCGCTGAACCGGCCGGGGCTGCGCAGCGACAGGCCGCGCTCGTTGCTCGAGGTCGCCATCGCGACCCGCCAGCCCTCGTTCGGGGCGCCGATCACGTCGCGGTCGGGGACGAAGACGTCGTCGAGGAAGATCTCGGCGAAGCCGGGCTCGCCGTCGAGCTGCGGGATCGGCCGAACGCTCACGCCGTCGGCCGAGAGCGGGAACATCACGTAGGTCAGGCCGTGATGACGCTGCGCCTCGGGGTCGCTGCGGAACAGGCCGAAGGCCCAGTCGGCGTAGGTGGCGCGCGAGCTCCAGGTCTTCTGGCCGTTGAGGATCCAGCCGCCCTCGGTGCGGCGCGCGGTCGAGCGCAGGCTCGCCAGGTCGCTGCCCGATTCGGGCTCGGACCAGGCCTGGGCCCAGATGTCGTCACCGCGCGCCATCCGCGGCAGGATCCGGGCCAGCTGCTCGGCGGTACCGTGCTCGAACAGGGTCGGGGCGAGCAGGAAGATGCCGTTCTGGGCGACGCGCCCCGGCGCACCCGCCGCGTAGTACTCCTGCTCGAACAGCACCCACTCGAGGATGGAGGCGTCGCGGCCGCCGTACTCGGTGGGCCACGACACCGCCGAGAGGCGGGCCTCGGCCAGCGTGGCCTCCCAGGCGCGATGGGCTTCGAAGCCCGCCGCGGTGTCCATGGACGGCAGCGGTTCGCTGGGGACGTTGGCGGCGAGGAACTCGCGCACCTCCAGCTGGAACTCCCGGACTGCCGGGTCGATCTCGAGGTCCACTTATTTCGTCCCGTTCTGTTCGGTCGCGGCGCCCTTCATCGAGCGGGCGGTCATCCCGCCGAGCGAATCGGCGCCGACTTCGGCGTTGTGCGCGTGTGCGAAATGGTGCAGCCCGAAGACCGAGTCCATGCCGGAGCGCATGCCCATCAGGTCTTCGGCCTGGTTGACGGCCTTCTTGGTGAGCGCGAGCCCGAACTGCGGCATGGCGGAGATCTTCTCGGCCAGCGCCATCACCTCGGATTCGAGGTCCGCGCGCGGCACGACCCGGTTGACCATGCCCCACTCCTTGGCCTGGGCGGCGTCGAACCGGTCACCGGTGAAGAGGAACTCCTTGGCCGCGCGCGGACCCATCACCCACGGATGCGCGAAGTACTCCACACCCGGAATGCCCATGCGGACAACGGGATCGGAGAAGAAGGCGTCCTCGGAGCAGACGATCAGGTCGCACACCCAGGCCAGCATCAGCCCGCCCGCGATGCAGGCGCCCTGCACCATCGCGACGGTCGGCTTGGGGATCTCGCGCCAGCGCCGGCACATGCCCAGGTACACCTCGGACTCGCGGGCGAAGCGCTGATCGCCGCCCGCGCGGTCGAGATGGTCCCACCACAGCGCGGCCTTGTTCTCGTAGTGCACGTCGTGGTCGCGGCCCGGGGTGCCGATGTCGTGGCCCGCGCTGAAGTGTTTCCCGTTGCCCGCCAGCACGATCACCTTGACCTCGGGGTCCTCGACGGCCCGCACGAACGCGGCGTCGAGGGCGTAGGTCATCTTCGAGTTCTGCGCGTTGCGGAACTCGGGCCGGTTCATGGTGACGACGGCGACCGATCCGCGCACCTCATAGGTGACGACCTCGGCGTCGGTTTCGGGACTCACGACTTCTCCTCACGTAGCTCACGCTTGAGCACCTTGCCCGCCGCGCTGTAGGGCAGCTGGTCGCGGAACTCCACGAGCCGGGGCACTTTGAAATTGGCCAGGGTGGACGCGGCGAAGGCGATCACCTCGTCCGCGGTCAGCGTCGAGCCGGCCTTGCGGACGACGACGGCCTTGCCGACCTCGCCCATCCGCTCGTCCGGCACCCCGATGACCGCCGATTCGGCGACACCGTCGAGCCGGGCCAGGGTCTGCTCGATCTCGGCGGGATACACGTTGAACCCGCCGGTGATGTACATGTCCTTGAGCCGGTCGGTGATCTTCAGGTAGCCGCGCTCGTCGACGACGCCGATGTCGCCGGTGTGCAGCCAGCCGTCGGCGTCGATGGCCTCGGCGGTGGCCTCGGGGTCGTCGAGGTAGCCGAGCATCACGTTGGGGCCGCGCAGCAGCACCTCACCGGCCTCGGACAGGCGCAGCTCGAAGTCGGCGATCGGGCCACCGCAGGTGTTGGCGATGGTGGCCGCGTCGTCCTCGGGTCGGCACATCGTGCCGAAACCGGCCGACTCGGACAGCCCGTAGGCGGTGATGACCACCTCGAAGTCGAGGTCCTCGCGCATCCGCTCGATCAGCACCACCGGCACCGTCGCCGCGCCGGTGACCGCCACCCGCAGCGAGGACAGATCGCGCTCGCCGCGCTGGGGATGCTCGAGGATGGTCTGGTAGATCGTCGGCGGGCCGGTCAGCACGGTGATCCGCTCGGACTCGATCAGCGCGAGCGCGGCGGGCACGTCGAAGGTGGCCTGCGGCACGATCGTGGCCCCGGTGACCAGGCACGCGAGGATGCCCGCCTTGTAGCCGAAGTTGTGGAAGAACGGCGGGATCATCAGGTAGCGGTCGCCGGTGCGCAGCGTCGAGCACTCGACCCAGCCGCGCACCACGCCCAGTGCCTGCCGATGCGCGACGAGCGTGCCCTTGCTGCGACCGGTGGTTCCGGAGGTGAACAGGATGTCGGAGATGTCGTCGGGGGAGACGGCGTCGGCCCGCTCCTCGCCCGCCTCGGCGGACACGGTCTCGGCCAGTTCCAGCAGCGCCGGCCAGCTCAGCGACGCGTCGTCGGTGGCGGACTCGCCCTCGACCGGGATCACCACGACGGTGCCGATCTCGAGGTCCGGGGCGGCCGCGCGCAGTTCGGCGGCGCGATCGCGGCCGAGGAACGGCCCGGCGACGAACAGCGCCTTCGCGTTCACCCGGACCAGCACGTCGGCCGCCTCGGCGGCGACATAGCGGGTGTTGAGCGGCACCAGCGCGGCGCCGACGGAGTGCGCGGCCAGCGCCGCGACCACCCAGTGGTGGGTATTGGGCGCCCACATCGCGACCCGGTCGCCGCGGTCGATACCGCGGGCGATCAGGGCGCGGGCGGCGATCCGGACCTGGTCGAGCAGGTCGGACCAGGTCAGGCGGGTCGCGCCGTCGATCAGGGCCGGCTCGTGCGGATGCGCCGCGGCGACGTCTCGCAGTGCCTGCGGGGTGGTCTGTGCAGGGGTTGTCACGGGGTCCTCACCAATCGGCTAACAAAGCAAGTGCTTGGTAGGTTATCCTACCGACGTGGGCGTGATCCAGACCTCAGATTCCGATACCGCGACCTCCGACGCGGAGTTTTGCGCGGAAATACGCGACTGGCTGGCCGAAAACCTGGCCGGAGAGTTCCGTGACCTGCGCGGCACCGGCGGGCCGGGGCGCGAGCACGAGTTCTTCGAAGAGCGGCTGGCCTGGGACCGGCACCTCGCCGCGGCGGGCTGGACCTGCCTCGGCTGGCCGGTCGAATGGGGCGGCCGCGGTGCCAGCGTGCGCCAGCAGGTCATCTTCCACGAGGAGTACGCGAAGGCCGACGCGCCCGCGCGGGTCTCGCACGTGGGCGAGGAACTGCTCGGCCCGACGCTGCTGGCCTTCGGTACCGAGGAACAGAAGAAGCGGTTCCTGCCGGGCGTGCGCTCGGTCGGCGAGCTGTGGTGTCAGGGCTACTCCGAACCGGGCGCCGGCTCCGACCTGGCCGCGGTGAGCACCACCGCGCGCCTGGACGGCGACCGGTGGGTGATCAACGGCCAGAAGATCTGGACCTCGCTCGCGCACGTCGCCGACTGGTGCTTCGTCATCGCGCGCACCGAGAAGGGGTCGAGCAGGCACAAGGGCCTGTCCTATCTGCTGGTGCCGATGAATCAGCCGGGCATCGAGGTGCGCCCGATCGAACAGCTCACCGGCACCTCCGAATTCAACGAGGTGTTCTTCGACGACGCCGTCACCGAGGCCGACCTGGTCGTCGGCGAACCGGGCGACGGCTGGCGCATCGCCATGGGCACGCTGACCTTCGAGCGCGGCATCTCCACGCTCGGTCAGCAGATCCGCTTCGCCCGCGAACTCGCCGACATCGAGGCCCTGGCCCGGCGGACCGGCGCGGCCGACGACCCGCTGATCGCCGAGCGCATCGACAACGCCTGGGTCGGCCTGCGGGTCCTGCGCGCGCACGCGCTGCGCACCATGAGCGAGGACGTCGACGACGCCGGTGGCGCGTCGGTCTCGAAGCTGTTGTGGGGCAACTGGCATCGCGGACTCGGCGAACTCGCCATGGCGGTGCAGGGCGCCGCCGGGCTGGTCCTCGGTCCCGACGACATGACCGCATGGCAGCGGCTGTACCTGTTCAGCCGCGCCGACACGATCTATGGAGGTTCGAACGAAGTGCAGCGCAACATCATCGCCGAGCGGGTGCTCGGTCTGCCGCGGGAGGCCCGCCCGTGACCGGTCCGCTCTCCGTCCCGCCCCCGTCCATCCCCGGCCACGGCCTGCTGACCGGCCGCAAGGCCGTCATCACCGCCGCGGCGGGCACCGGCATCGGCTCCGCCACCGCGCGCAGGCTCCTGGAGGAGGGTGCTGACGTCGTCGTCTCCGACTGGCACGAGCGCAGGCTCACCGAGACCGCCGAGCTGCTCGCCAAGGAGTTCCCCGAGCGCAAGGTCGGCGCCGTGGTGTGCGATGTCCGCGACACCGCGCAGGTGAACCAGCTGCTCACCGACGCCGCCGCCGAACTCGGCCGGATCGACGTCATGGTCAACAACGCGGGCCTCGGCGGTGAAACGCCGGTCGTCGACATGACCGACGAGCAGTGGGACCAGGTCCTCGACATCACCCTGACCGGCACCTTCCGCTGCACCCGCGCCGCGCTCGGGTACTTCCGCTCGGCGGGCCACGGTGGCGTGATCGTCAACAACGCCAGCGTGCTCGGCTGGCGCGCGCAGCACGGCCAGGCGCACTACGCTGCCGCCAAGGCCGGCGTGATGGCGCTGACCAGGTGCAGTGCGGTGGAGGCCGCCGAGTTCGGGGTGCGGATCAACGCCGTCGCGCCGAGCATCGCGCGGCATCCGTTCCTGGACAAGGTCAGTTCGACCGAGCTGCTCGACGCCCTGAGCGAGCGGGAGGCCTTCGGCCGCGCCGCCGAGCCGTGGGAGGTCGCGGCGACGATCGCCATGCTGGCCAGTGACTACACCTCGTACCTGACCGGCGAGGTGGTCTCGGTGAGCAGTCAGCGCGCATGATGGGCGGCCCCCGAGCGCGGAGTTTCCGGAAACCAAGCAAATGCTTGGTTGTAGGATGACGTTGTGACCGCATCCGACACCGTGAAACGTTCTCGCCGCACCGAGCTCCTCGACCTCGCCGCGAACCTGTTCGCCGAGCGTGGACTGCGCGCCACCACGGTGCGGGACATCGCCGACTCGGCGGGCATCCTCTCCGGCAGCCTCTACCACCATTTCGACTCCAAGGAGTCGATGGTCGACGAGATCCTGCGCGGCTTCCTCGACGACCTGTTCGGCCGCTACCGCGAGATCGCGGCCGCCGGACTGAGCTCGCGAGAGACCCTGGAAGCCTTGGTGATCGCCTCCTACGAGGCCTTCGACCGGCACCACGCCGCGGTCGCCATCTACCAGGCCGAGGCCAAGAACCTGCGCGATGTGGAGCGTTTCGCCTACATCCGCGACTTCAACACCGAGTTCCGCGACCTGTGGCACCGGGTGCTCACCGCCGGCGTCGCCGACGGCAGCTTCCGGCCCGAACTCGACGTCGAACTGGCGTTCCGCTTCCTGCGCGACACCGTGTGGGTCGCGGTGCGCTGGTACACCCCCGGTGGCCCGATCACCGTGCAAAGCCTTGCTCAGCAATATCTCACCATCGTGCTCGACGGGCTGACCGTGCCCGGGAGCACCGCGAAATAGGAGTTCCATCATGACCGCATCCGCCGAGCGCCGCCCCTATACCCCGCTGCGGGAGGCCTATGTGATCGATGCGGTGCGTACCGCGGTCGGCAAGCGCGGTGGCGCGCTGGCCGAGGTGCACTCCGCCGATCTCGGCGCGGCCGCGCTGCGTGGTCTCGTCGAGCGCACCGGCATCGACCCGGCGATCGTCGACGACGTCATCGTCGGCTGCGTCGACAACCTCGGCCCGCAGGCGGGCAACATCGGCCGCACCATGTGGCTGGTCGCGGGGTACCCCGAAGAGGTGCCCGGCGTCACCGTCGACCGGCAGTGCGGTTCCAGCCAGCAGGCGATCAACTTCGGCGCGCAGGCCATCATGAGCGGCACCGCCGAGGTCATCGTGGCGGGCGGCGTGCAGAACATGAGCGCCATCCCGATCGGCGCCGCCATGCTCGCGGGCAAGCCGTACGGCTTCGAGTCCTCGTTCATCGGCGCGAAGGGCTGGGATTCGCGCTACGGCACCGGCGAGGTCTCCCAGTTCAAGGGCGCCGAGATGATCGCCGAGAAGTGGGGCATCACCCGCGAGGACATGGAGCGCTGGGCGCTGCAGAGCCACGAGCGCGCCAAGGCCGCCATCGCCGCGGGTCGCTTCGACAACGAGATCGTGCCGGTCGGCGACTTCACCGTCGACCAGGGTCCGCGCGAGACCAGCCTGGAGAAGATGGCGAGTCTGCAGCCGCTGTCGGAGGGCAGCCCGCTCACCGCGGCGGTCGCCAGCCAGATCTCCGACGGCGCCAGCGCCACCCTGCTCGCCTCGGAGTGGGCGGTCAAGGAATACGGCCTCACCCCGCGCGCCCGCATCCATCACGTCAGCGCGCGCGGCGCCGACCCGATCTTCATGCTCAGCGCCCCGATTCCGGCCACCCAGTGGGCGCTGGAGAAGACGGGCCTGACCATCGACGACATCGATGTCATCGAGATCAACGAGGCCTTCGCGCCCGTGGTGCTGGCCTGGATCAAGGAGATCGGCGCCGATCCGGCGAAGGTGAACGTCAACGGCGGCGCCATCGCCCTCGGACACCCGCTCGGCGCGACCGGCGCCAAGCTGTTCGCCACCCTGCTCAACGAACTGGAGCGGGTGAACGGCCGCTACGGTCTGCTCACCATCTGCGAGGGCGGCGGCACGGCGAACGTGACGATCATCGAGCGGCTCGACGCGGACAAGTAGTCCGGACGAGTTCTGGTGGTCCTCGGCGGATTTCCGCCGGGGACCACACGTCGTTCACCACCAATAGGTCACCACATCCCATCGCTGGAGCGTGCCCGGAAAATCGCAGTGCGCCCAGGATTGCTGGCCGTCCCACGCCATGTTGCCGCGGCGTTCGTAGGTGGCCCAGCTGCTGCCGAACCAGCCCCACCACTGCCTGCATTCGATCCGCACCTGATGCCGGATCGGCCAATAACACTGCGAGTACGCCGAGGTGTTGTTGACCGGATAGGCCGAGCACCCCGACGGACCCCATTGCGCCTGGACCGGCGCCGCGCCCATCACAACCCCCGCGCCGAGCAGCGTTGCCGCCGACGCGCTCACCATCAATTTCTTGCCGAACGTTCTCATCTCCTACCTCCCACCAAGCGTGGGGGCACGATGCCCCGACCTGTGGCAGGGCCTCCGCGCGTCTAGATCTCCGGTGATGACGCGTCCGCGAAACCACCCTTACGTGACTTACATCACATTCCGGCCAGTTGGTGTTACCCCTGATCGCCGCCCGGCGGGTGTCGTACCCCCGGCTTACGATGAACGGGTGAAGGTGCTCGGCGCGTGCCCGCTCGACTGCCCCGACGCGTGCTCGTGGGTGGTGACCGTCGAAGACGGCGAGGCCACCGGCCTGCGGGGGAACAAGGACCATCCGGTGACCCGTGGCGCGTTGTGCGTCAAGGTCAATCGCTATCTCGAGCAGGTCGGCTCGCCCGACCGGCTGCGCTATCCGCTGCGCCGGGTCGGGCCCAAGGGCTCGGGCCGCTTCGAGCGGATCAGCTGGGACGACGCGCTCGACGAGATCGCCACCCGGCTCACCGGCATCGTCGAGGAGTTCGGCGGCGAGGCGATCTGGCCGTTCCACGGCACCGGCAGCCTGGGCTACCTGCAGGGACTCGAGGGTTATCCCGGTCGCCGGATGTTCAACGTCCTCGGTGCCTCGCATCACGCCGCGACGATCTGCTCCGTCGCAGGCGGCACCGGCCTGCGCTACACCCTCGGCACCTCCGGCGGCATGGATCCCGAGGACTTCGCCAAGTCGGAGCTGATCCTGCTGTGGGGCACCAACCCGCTCACCTCCGGTCACCATCTGTGGAAGTTCGTGCAGGACAGCGGCGCCTACCTGGTCTCGATCGATCCCGTGCGCACCAAGACCGCCGAGCGCTGCGACGAGCACATCGCCCCGCTGCCCGGCACCGATGCGGCGCTCGCGCTCGGGCTGCTGCACGTCATCGTCTCGCTCGGCGCGCAGGACGACCGGTTCATCGCCGAGCACACCGAGGGCTGGCCCGAATTCCGCGAGCGGGTCATGGAATTCACCCCGGAGCGCACCGCGGCGATCACCGGCGTGCCGCGGGAGCGGATCGTCGCGCTCGGCGAGCGGATCGCCCGCACCCGGCCGACCGCCATCCGCGCGTCCCAGGGCATGCAGCGGCACGCGGGCGGCGGCATGGCGCTGCGGGTGCTGGCCTGCCTGCCCGGTGTCACCGGCGACTGGGCGATTCCCGGTGGGGGACTGCACTATTCGACCAGCGGTCATTTCCGGCTCGACGACGCGGCGCTGGTCCGCGACGATCTGCTGCCGCGTCCGGTGCGCACCCTGTCGATGACCCGGCTCGGCGAGGCCCTGCTCGAGACCGAGGACCCGCCGGTCAAGGCGCTGTTCGTGATCGGCGCGAATCCGGTCGGCTCCAATCCCGATCAGCGCCGGGTGATCGAAGGGCTCTCCCGCGAGGACCTGTTCACGGTCGTGCTCGAACATTTCGGCACCGACACCGTCGATTACGCCGACATCGTGCTGCCCGCCACCATGCAGCCCGAGCACCTCGACGTGATCGCCGGTTACGGCCACCTCTACCTGGTCTGGAACGAGCCCGCCGTCGAGCCGCCGGGCGAATGCCTGTCCACCACCGAGACCTTCCGCAGGCTTTCCCGCCGCCTCGGTCTCACCGAACCGGCGCTCTACGACTCCGACGAGGAACTGGCCAGGCAGCTGCTGAAGGGCCACGACCTCGACCGGCTCAGGGCCGACGGCTTCCTCAAGATCCAGCCCGGCTCGGTCCCGGCGGGCAAGCTGCAATTCGTCTCGGCGCGTGCCGAACTGGCCGGCCACGATCCGCTCCCGGACTACACCCCGCCCGCCGACCCCGGCGAGGGACTGGTGCTGATCTCCGCCGCCTCGCACTACTTCCTGAACACCTCCTTCGGCGGCAATCCCGAATTGCGCCGCCGAGCCGGCGAATCCACCATCACGCTGCACCCCGACGACGCCGCGGCCCGCGGTATCACCGACGGCGAGCCGGTCCTGGTGTCCAACGCGCGCGGGTCGTTCGAGGCGGTGGCCGAGGTCTCGGACCGGGTCCGCCCCGGCGTCGCCGGGACGACGAAGGGCCGCTGGGCCAAGTTCACCAACGGCGCCACCGTCAACGCGACCATCGCCGAACGGGATTCGGACTACGGCGGCGGCGCGGTCTTCCACGACAACCGCGTCGAGGTGCGGCCGCGCTGACGCGGGGTGGTCGGTGCTGGTGATCCGCGACCGAAGGTGCCACGCTGGATCGAACCCGAACGGCGACGAAGGGACGACAGCGATGCATCAGCACCTCGGCCGTGCCGCGATCGTGGCGGCAGCGGCCTGCGGACTACTTCTCGGCACGACGACGGCGGCCTCGGCCGCCACGACGATGGCCCCCACCTACACCCTGGCCACCGGCTGGACCTGCGCAGGTCAGGTCGACGGCACCGCCATTCCCGGCCCCAGCGACTACAGCGGTCCGGGCGAGGCCGCAGTGTATCTGCGCGGCACCTTCTGGAGTGCGACGCCCGGTTCGCACGAGAGCGGCTGCTCGGTCACCGCCACGGTGGACTGGCGCAATCTCGACACCGGTGCGAGCGGTTCGGTCGCGACCGTCGTCGTGGGCGGGCCCGCCGGGCAGACCGGCCCCGCGGTCGGCGTCGTACTGGCCACCGGCCCCGGCCGGATCGAGGCGACCGTGCGCACCACGCCGCTGGCGCATCTACCCGCCACCACGCAGTTCACCGTCTTCGCGCTCTGAGCCGAAAAGCGCACCGGACCCGATGCGCACCTCGTGAGTGCGGCACCGGGTCCGGTGTTCGATCGCCCCAGGGGACCGACGGTTGGCTCTGGGCCGTCGATCGGGGCGAGCTCGGGGAGGGAGCCGGGTACGGCTCCGGGTCAGTGGGCTTCGGCGGCGGGCTCGATGGTCAGCGCCGAGACGGCCGCGATCCGGGCGACGGCGTCGGTGATGATGCCGTCGATCAACTCGGCCACGGTCGGCAGGCTGTCGATGATGCCGGTGACCTGGCCCGCGGGCAGCACGCCCGCGTCGGTACGGCCCTCGACCAAGCCTGCCTTGGTCAGCATCGCCGAGTTCGCCGCCATCACGACCTGGGACCAGCTCAGGTCCTTGGTCTTGCGCATGGCGAGGCCGTCGCGCATCAGCGTCGACCACTTCATGCCGGTCATGGACTTGAACTTGGCCGCGTTGCCGACCGCGGCGGACAGTCCGCGCCAGCCGCCGGAGTGTTCCAGCTTCTCGACCAGTTCGGTGTTCAGCATCCGGTGCGGCATGCCGTCGACCTTCACCGAAACCACCGTGTCCTGCAGGCCGCGCGCCAGGTACTCCTGCTTCACGGCCTCGGGGACGGTGCTCTCCTGGGTGAGCAGGAAGCGGGTGCCCATCGCGACACCGGCCGCGCCGTAGGACAGCGCGGCGGCCAGGCCGCGACCGTCGAAGAAGCCGCCGGCCGCGACCACCGGGATGTCGACGGCGTCGAGCACCGACGGCAGCAGCAGCGTGGTGGCGACCGGGCCGGTGTGCCCGCCGCCCTCGCCGCCCTGCACGATCACCGCGTCGGCGCCCCAGGAGGCCACCTTCACCGCGTGCTTGGCGGCACCGATCGACGGCACCACCACGACACCGGCGTCCTTGAGCTTGGCGATCAGGTCCTTCTTGGGCGCGAGCGCGAACGAGGCGACCTTGACCCGCTCGCGGATGAGCAGGTCGATGCGCTCGGTGGCGTCGGTCGCGTCGGCGCGGATGTTCACGCCGAACGGCTTGTCGGTCAGCGACTTGGTCTTGGCGATCGCCGCCTCGAGCTCCTCGTAGGTCATCGTGGCCGAGGCCAGGATGCCCAGGCCGCCCGCGTTGGCGGTGGCCGCGACCAGGCGCGGACCGGCGACCCAGCCCATCCCGGTCTGCACGACCGGATGCTCGATGCCGACCAGCTCGGTCAGCGGAGTTCGCAACCGCGCGCTCACATTGTCTCCGCTCGGCGTGCTCGGGCGGGCCGCGTGGTCACGCTCCGTTGCCGCCTCCGGCCGCTGACCGCTCACGCCGCCACCTCCTTCTCCCGGAAACCCTTGGGGTCGAGCACGGTACGGATGATCCGCAGCTCTTCCTCGGAGGGCAGCCTGGTCTCGTCCGCGGTGCCCAGCTCGGCGATCTCGAAGGAGGTGTTCTCGGCGACCTCGTCGGCGCTCACGCCCGGGTGCAGCGACAGCGCGCGCAGGGTGTGGTCGGGACCGTTGAAGTCGAACACGCCCAGGTTGGTCACCACGCGGTGCAGGTGATGGAAGCGATAGGCGGGGTTCTCGGGATCGATACGGTCGTAGCCGATGCCGGAGATGATGTCGACCTGGTCGACGAACACCCGCTTGTTGTGCCGGGGCACGAAGTAGCTGGTGGCGTGGTTGATGGTGTTGCCCGGCGCGCCGCGCACCCCGAACATCTGCCGGGTCGGCTGCTGCAGCGGACCGAAGGCCGACAGGTTCTGGTTGCCGAACCGGTCGATCTGGTTGGCGCCCATCACCACGTGCCGACGGCCGGAGGCCACCACGTCGAACACCTTGGAGAACGGAATCCAGCCCTCGACGGGGGCTTTCGCGCCGATCGCCGGAACCTCGGCGAAGAACAGCGCCTCGCCGTCGGACAGCAACAGATCGGGCTCGAAGGTGAGCCGGGCCAGTCGCGCGCCGATGGTGGTGACCGTCGACATCGGGCTCGCCATGATCTCACCGGCCCCGCGGAAGATCTCCGCGGCGGCGACGACGCAGACCTCAGCACGAGTAATGGGCCCGCCCGTCTCCAGGCCGCCACCCTTCACGGAATCGCCTAGCGATGCTGAACTCATTTCTGCTCCTCGGCGAAAGCGTGGACGGCGGCTTGGTATTCGGCTTCGGAGACATCCAGGTAGCGAGCCTTGAACTCGGCCCACGACTCGGGCGTCTGCGCGGCGGCCACGTAGTGCTTCTGGAACTTCTCGTCGCGGCCGTAGCTGCCGGAGAAGGTGAAGTGCGCGCCACCGGGCGACTCGACGACGCCGTCGACCAGCATGCGGTTGAGGATGATCGACTGCTGCGGAACGGCTTTCACCAGTTCCTCGGTCTCGACCAGGCGATCCACCGAGACGTAGCGCCGCTCGGCGGCCAGGCAGTACAGGTCGTCGAAGTACGGGTCGACGCCGGTGTAGGCGGCATTGCCGTGCTTGTCGGCCAGGTCCAGGTGCACGAAGGAGGCGTCGAGGTTCAGCGCGGGCATCGCGACCAGCGTCTCGGTCCGTCCGTCGGCGGCCGGGTACGGCGACTGGATCGTCTTCAGCTCGCCCTCCCAGAAGTCCAGCACCGAGGACCCCAGTCCGGCCCGGATCGGCAGGAACGGCAGCCGGGCCGCCGCGGCCTGCAGACCGCACTTGACCATGCCCTCGTCCATCTCGCGCACGGTGATCGCGCCCTCGGTGCGCGCCTTGGCGAACCACGGATCGTAGAAGGGCGCCGAATCCAGCGAGACGAAGCCGTAGTACGCCTTGCGCACCTTGCCCGCCGAGCACAGCAGGCCCAGGTCGGGGCCGCCGTAGGTGACCACGGTCAGGTCGGTGACGTCCGAGCGCAGCAGCGCGCGCACCAGCGCCATCGGCTTGCGCCGGGAGCCCCAGCCGCCGATGCCGATGGTCATGCCGCTGCGCAGCTCGCCGACGACCTCGTCGAGCGTCATTCTCTTGTCGCGCATGGCGTCTACTTCTCCTTCTTCTGCGCGGCGAGATCGTCGTCGAAACGCGCCCGGATCTCATCGGCGACACCGGCGAGGTTGAGCTCCATGGTGAAGCCCTGCTCGTAGCGGTAGGAGCGGTGGACGTCCTGCACGTCGATGCCGTTGAGTGCGCGCTTGGCGGCCCGGATCACGCGGCCGTCCTTGTTCGCGATGTTCTTGGCGACCTCCATGGCCGCGGCGTCGAGTTCGGCGCGCGGCACCACCTGGTACACCGAGCCGAAGTGGTGCAGCTGCTGGGCGGTGAGCTTGCCCGCGGTGTAGAACATGGTCCGCATCAGGTGCTGGGGGACCAGCCGGGCCAGGTGGGTGGCCGCGCCGAGCGCGCCCCGGTCCACCTCGGGCAGGCCGAAGGTGGCGTCGTCGGAGGCGATGATGACGTCGGAGTTGCCGACCAGGCCGATGCCGCCGCCCAGGCAGAAGCCGTTGACGGCGGTCACCACGGGCACCTCGCAGTCGTAGACGGCCGCGAAGGCGTCGAAGCACCCGTGGTTCGCGCGGATCAGCGCGGTGTGGCCGGTGTCGGCGTTCATCTCCTTGATGTCGACGCCGGCGTTGAAGCCGCGCCCCTCGGCCCGCAGCACGACCACCCGGGTCTCCGGATTACGGCCTGCCGCCCGGACCGCGTCGGCCAGGGCGAACCAACCGTCGGACGGTAGTGCGTTGACCGGCGGGTAGTCGACTGTGACGACTTCGACGCCCTCGGTTTCGGTGTGACGGTTTATCCCCATCGCAAGTCCCATCGTGCGCGCCCCGGCGAACCCGAGACAAAGCAAGCAATTGCTTGGTAGGTTAGCACGGTGGCTGTAGAAATCGACCTTTCCGAGCAGATCGTTCTGGTGACCGGTGGCGTCCGCGGTGTCGGCGCCGGTATCAGCCGGGCCTTCCTCGCCGCGGGCGCGACCGTGCTGACCTGCGCGCGCAGGCCCGCCGACGAGCCGATCACGGTGGGCGAGCGTGGCACGGAGCACTTCTCCTGCGATGTGCGCGATCCCGACGCCGTCGCCGCGCTGTTCGAGCAGATCCTCGATCGGCACGGCCGGGTCGACCATGTGGTGAACAACGCGGGCGGTGCGCCGTTCGCCATGGCCGACGCCGCGAGCCCGCGGTTCCATCAGAAGATCATCGAGCTGAATCTGCTCGCGCCCCTGCTGATCTCCCAGCACGCCAACGCGGCGATGCAGAAGCAGGACGCGGGCGGCTCGATCGTGATGATCACCAGCGTCAGCGGGCACCGCCCGTCGCCGGGCACGGCCGCCTATGGCGCGGCCAAGGCGGGTCTGGACAACCTGGCGTCCTCGCTGGCCGTGGAATGGGCGCCCAAGGTCCGGCTGAACTCGGTGGTCGTCGGCCCGGTGGAGACCGAACTCAGTCACCTCCACTACGGCGATGCCGACGGGGTGGCCGCCGTCGGCCGGACCGTCCCGCTGGGCAGGCTGGCCAGCCCCGCCGACGTGGGCAGCGCCGCGATCTTCCTGGCCTCCCCGCTGGCCGCGCACATCAGCGGCGCCACCCTGCTCGTCCACGGCGGCGGCGAACGCCCGGCCTTCCTGGACGCCGCCAACGCCAACCACTAGACCCGACCACCTCGGTTTCGGCCGCCTCGCATCCGAGGGGCGGGACGGAACGCCGAAGGCGCAGTGTCGCCCCTCGGATGCGAGGTCACGAGGCCGAAACCCGCGGCGCCAGCCGCCAGAGAAACAGGAGCTTTCCTATGGACGACCAGCAGCAGATCTGCGCGGGCCGCACCGTCATCGTCACCGGCGCAGGCCGCGGGATCGGCCGCGCGCACGCGCTGGCCTTCGCCGCGGCGGGCGCGCGCGTGGTGGTCAACGACGTCGGCACCGCGCTCGACGGCGCCGCGACCACCGAGACCCCGGCCCAGCAGGTCGTCGACGAGATCGTCGCCGCCGGTGGCCAGGCCGTGGCCAACTACGACGACGTCGCCGACTGGGCGGGTGCCCGCAACCTGATCCGGCAGGCCGTGGACACCTTCGGCGGGCTCGACGTGCTGGTCAACAACGCCGGTTTCGTGCGCGACCGGATGTTGGTCAACCTGGGCGAGGACGAATGGGACGCGGTGGTCCGCGTGCACCTCAAGGGCCACTTCGCCACCATGCGGCACGCGGCCGAGTACTGGCGCGGTGAGTCCAAGGCCGGTCGTCCGGTGGACGCCCGCGTCATCAACACCAGCTCCGGCGCCGGTCTGCAGGGCAGCGTCGGGCAGGGCAACTACGGCGCGGCCAAGGCCGGTATCGCCGGTCTCACCCTCACCGCCGCGGCCGAGTTCGGCCGCTACGGCGTGACCGTGAACGCCATCGCGCCCGCGGCCCGCACCCGAATGACCGAGACCGTCTTCGCCGACACCATGGCCGCCCCCGATTCGGGCTTCGACGCCATGGCGCCGGAGAACATCTCCCCGCTCGTCGTGTGGCTCGGCAGCACCGAGTCGGCCGGGGTGACCGGCCGGATGTTCGAGGTCGAGGGCGGCAAGGTGGCACTCGCGCAGGGCTGGCGCCACGGTGCCCCGGTCGACCGCGGCGCCCGCTGGAACCCCGCGGAACTGGGTCCGGTGGTGGCCGAACTGATCGAGAAGAGCACTCCGCCGGAGCCGGTGTACGGCGCATAGCAAACTCCATGAGCGCAGGCCGGGGAAACCTCCCCGGCCTGCGCTTATGGCATGTCACACACGTTCAGGGGGCTGGACGACTCTTGCTCTCTTCTGCGTGGAAGCAGGGGTGGGTTTACTATGGGCTACTGTTCGTCGATCCCGGAATGTGTCGCGACCGGGGGTAATGCTGCGCTGAAATACTAAGGGGATGACAAGCGCATGGCCGTTGGTCGCATCTTGCGCGTACTTGCCGCTGCGAGTGTGCTGGCCGGTTCTGCTCTACTGGGGCCGGCGGTCGCCGTCGCCGCACCGGAAAAGCCGCCGACTCCCGCCGCTCAGGCGCCCGGGAGCGGCAGCAGTGGCCAGGGCAACGGTGACAGCGGTCAGAACAACGGCGGTCAGCACACCGGCAACGGCAAGCCCGCCGAACTGCGGCTCCCCAGCGGTTCCGGCGGCGGCGAGCAAGGCAACAGCGGCCAGAGCGACACCGGCGCCGATCCCGCCGGCCCGGCCGATCCACCGCACCCCGCGGGTGCGCAGGTCGCCGGCGAGGGTGAGTGGCAGCCGCTGACCATTCCCGGCCAGGTCGCCCAGGACATCCCGAAGAAGGACGTCGCCGGAACCGGGTCCGCCTCGGGTTCCGCGGCTGCCGGTTCCGCGGCGGGCTCGGCCGCCGCGGGCGCCGTCCTCGGCACGGGTTCGGCCGGTCTCGGCCTGCTGCTCGGTACCGGTTCGGCCGGCGTCGGCGCGATTCTCGGCACCGGCTCGGCGGGTGTCGCCGCGGTCCTCGGTACCGGTTCGGCGGGCGCGGGCGCCGTGCTCGCGACCGGTTCGGCCGGCGCGGCCGCGGTCCTCGGTACCGGTTCGGCCGGCGCGGCCGCGGTGCTCGGTACCGGTTCGGCCGCCGTCGGTTCGGCCGCGGTCGGCACCGGTTCGGCCGCGCTCGGCCTCGGCTCCGCGTTGCTCGGCACGGGTTCGGCCGCGGTGGGTTCGGCCGGCATCGGTTCGGCCGCTGTCGGTTCCGCCGGCGCGGGTTCGGCCGCGGTGGGTTCGGCCGCCGTCGGTTCCGCCGCGGTGGGCTCCGCTTCGCCGCTGCTGTTGCTGCTGATCCCGATTCCCTCCGTGCCTGCCGCGCCCGCCTTACCGCCGATCGCGATCCCGGCCGCGCCCGCCGCACCTTCGGTCCCGAATATCGCTGTGGCGGCACCGGTTCCGGCCGCGGCACCGCCCGCCGCCGAGGTGCCCGCGCCGCCGCCCGCTGCCGCCGCGCCTGCGCCCGCCGCGAAGCCGAATCCCGAGTTCAAGCCGACCAGCGACAACAGCGGTCTGCCCGAACCCGAGCTGCTGTCGGTGATCGGTGGCCTGATCGCGTTGACCCTGGCCGGAACCGGTTCGGGCGCAGTGAGTTTCCAAGGTGCCGCGGCAGCCCAAGCTCGGGTGAACGCGGCGCGTGCCGAATTCTTCGGACCGAGGTCGTGAGGGGATCTTCGATGAGCAAGAGCAAGACCCAGAGCACCTCCAGGTCCTATCGCCGCGTCGCCGCCGCCGTCGACGCCGTATGCGCGGTAGCCGCCGACTCCGACGCGACCACCCTCGATGAGGTGGTCGCGGCGATCTCGCTGGAGCGTCAGCGCGAAATCGAGATCACCAGTGCGCAATTGGGCCCCGGCGTGTGCGGTCAGCGGCGGTTCTACCCGGAACGCGACATCATCGTCCTGGCCGACGCCCTGCCGAGCCGCGATCACACCCTCGCGCACGAACTGGGCCATATCGTCTTCGACCACGAGGGTGCCCCCGCGGTCGAGACCACCCTCGAGGTCAGCGACGACCTGATCGCCTACATGCTCAGCCAGCGCGCCCACGCGCAGATCGTCGACGACGGCGCCGACGATCTCGCCGAGTGGGAGGCCGAGACCTTCGCGGCCATGCTCATGACCCGGCTGCGCGTATTCAACAACCGGGGCGCAGGCGTCTCGGTCCTTCGATTCGATGAGGCACTCGGATGACACTCTGGTTGACAGCCCTGCTGGTCTGGGTTGCCGCGGGTGCGCGAGTGGGGCGCGTGCTGGTGAAGCCCGCGACGACCGCCCGCGTCGCCATCGTCGTCGCGGTCTCCGCTGTCGCGCTCGCGGCGACCGTCGCCATTCCCGATATCGCGGTGGCGATCGATAATCTGCTGCCCGGCGGGGTGCGTAGCGGGTGGTTGTCCACCGGCATCATGGATTCGGCGTGGATTTTGTTCACCACCGCCACCTCGGTGGTCGCCTCGGCCGCGTGGCCGGTGGTCTCGCGCCGCAATCTGCGCCAGATCGCCATGGTGGTCTACGGCATCGGCGCGCTCGCCATCGCCATCACGCTGGGGTGGTCGTTCACCTTCGGCTGGATCGTGGTCGCGCTCGGCGCGGTGTTCGTCGTGACCACCGGTCTGCGCAATCTGGACTGGACCACCCTGGGTCGCGGTATCGCGATCTACACGGCGGGAACGGCTTTGGTGGCCGTGCTCGCGGTCGCCAACGCGGGCCGCGCCTTCCAGCACGCCGAGCCCACCCCGCCCGGCGAGCCGACCTGGGGCTGGCAGGCCTGGGAGATCGCGAGTCTGCTCATCGCGTTCGGTGCGGTGTCGATCGTGATCGAGTTGTGGTGGCGGGCCCGGATTCTGCTGCGCCGGATCCGGCCGCTGCACAAGCTGATGATCGGCCGCTTCCCCGATGTGGTCGCGCCCGAACAGAACGCCACGTCGACGCAGCTCAAGGCATCCGACCACGTGGCCCAGGTGATGGACGCGCTGTACCTGCTCTCCGGCAGCGGCATCGTCATCCCGGCGGCGGGCGAGCCGCCCACGTCGGTCGCGGAGCGGGCCGCGGTCGTCGCCGAGTGGGTACGAGATCCGTTGGGGGACTTGTTCGTCGACGCGCGCTGGATCGCGCCGCCGCCCGGGGTCAGCCCGCGCGGTTGGGTGCTGGCGATCGCGTCCGAGTACGACGCGGCGGTCGCCGCCGCGGGCGCCGCGCCGAAGAGCACCGCCGCCTCGAACTGAGCCGGGCACAGAGAACGGGCCTGAGCTGGTGGATCACACCGTCTCAGGCCCGTTCACTGTGCACGTATCCGTCTTTCACGGCCGGTCCCAGGACACCATCAGGTGCGTCAGGCCGACCGCGCTGTGGTTCCTATTCCGTTCCGTCCGGCGGAATTTCGGGCAAACCTTCGCTGGCCCGCAACTTCTCCGCCATGGAGGTGAGCAAATTCTGTGATTCTTCCGAGAGGTCGAATGCCCTGCTGGACAGTCGACGCAGCCCGTAGCCCTGCAGCTGCGCGAGCAGCTCCAGGTCGTGATCGATCTTGGCCGCGTAGATGTCGTTGAAGAAGTAGTCAGGCTTGACCTTGAAGAACTTCGCCAGGGCGGCCACCGTCTCGTCGGACGGGTTCGTTCGTTGTCCCGACCGCAACTGCGAGAGATACGGCTTCGAGATCGGATGCCCGGAGGCAGTCAGCGCAGCCGCAACCTCTGCGTTGGTGTGCGGCTTGCGCCCCGGGGGATGCACGGTTTCGAACAGCTTGTTCAGCCGCGCCGCGAAATCAGCCATTGTGAGCCGCCCAATTCCCTTCACTGTACTAACAGTCGTTATCTCGGATACGTATCATTGATATTAGCGGCTCAGTAACTGAAAACCTACGCCTGATTCGGGATTTCTCTACGGTTTCCGACGCTCACCTGCGTGCAGGGGCCGCGACGGTCGCGTTTGCGGGTCACGCCAACGACTCTTGTGGAGCCGGAGGGTGTCCGGGTTCGTGCCCGTCGCGGGGGTCTTCAACCTTAGGTCGATGGTAGCCCAATGTTAGCTGATGTCTCATGTTCCCCCTCGCCCCCTGGATTGTGTGGCGTACGACACGTTCCGGGCGCCCTGGGATGAATGTTCAACCTGGGCGCCCGGTTTCGGTGATCGTCAGTCTACAGGCGTTCGATGATCGTTCCGGTCGCGAGTGCGCCGCCTGCGCACATGAGCACCATGGCCGTGCCCTTGCCGGTCCGCTCCAGCTCGTGCAAAGCCGTGGTGATGAGCCGGGAACCGGTGGAGCCGACCGGATGCCCGATTGCGATCGCGCCGCCGTTGACATTTACCCGGTCCATGTCCGGCTGATGTACAGAAGCCCACGAAAGTGCAACGGAGGCGAATGCTTCATTGATCTCGAAAAGGTCGATATCCGAAATCTTCATTCCGGAGCGCTCGAGCAGCCGGGTGCACGCCTGCACCGGGCCGTCGAGGTGGAACTCCGGCTCCGCGCCGACGAGCACCTGGGTGTGGATGCGCGCCCGCGGCCGCAAACCCTTGTTGCGCGCGACGGTTTCGTCCATCAGCAGTACGGCGGCGGAGCCGTCGGAGATCTGCGACGAGGTGCCCGCGGTGTGGATGCCGTCGGCGACGACCGGCTTGAGTGCGGCCAGCCCCTCGAGCGTGGTGGCGCGCAGACCCTGGTCCCTGGTCACCTCGAGCTTCTCGCCGGTGGCATTGCCCTCGCTGTCGAGCACGGGCGCCGAGATCGGGAGCACCTCGCGGTCGAAACGGCCCTCGGCCCAGGCCTGTGCCGCCAATCGCTGTGAGCGCACACCGAATTCGTCGATATCGGTGCGGGTGATGCCGCGCCTGCGGGCGATTCGCTCGGCCGCGCCGAACTGGTCGGGCAGGTCGATCGACCACGACGCGGGCCTGCGTGTGCCCGCCTCGGTGCCGACGTTCGCGCCCAGCGGCACCCGGCTCATGGCCTCGACGCCACAGGCGACGCCGACGTCGATCGCGCCGGTGGCGATGAGGCCCGCGATGAGGTGGTTGGCCTGCTGGGCCGAGCCGCACTGGGCGTCGACGGTGGTGGCGCCGGTCTGCCAGGGCAGCCCCGCGTGCAGCCAGGCCACCCGGGTGACGTTGTTGGACTGCTCGCCCGCCTGGGTGACGCAGCCGCCGATCACCTGCTCGACCTCGGCCGGGTCGATGCCGGCCCGATCGAGCAGGCCGCGCTGGGTCAGGCCGAGCAACTCGGCCGCGTGCAGTCCCGAAAGCTGTCCGCGGCGCTTGCCGATCGGGGTACGCACGGCCTCGACGATCACGGGTGTGCCCATGTGATTCTCCCTCGTAACTGCAACAAGTTCTGTTTCTAGGCCCAGGGTAAAACCGCGTGGTTCTTCCGTCACGGCAACCCCTGTGCTTGAATGATTGTAGAACGTGTTTCAGTTTGTCGAAGGAGACATCTGGTGGTAGATCCGCGCACCGAACACGCCGGCCCCGGTCACACGACGGGTTCCCGGCCGAACCTGCCGGACGGGTTCGACGTCACCGACCCCGATATCTACGCCGAGCGTGTCCCGGTGGAGGAATTCGCCGAGCTGCGGCGGGCCGCCCCCATCTGGTGGAACGCGCAGTCGCCGGAGGTCGGCGGTTTCCACGACGACGGCTTCTGGGTGGTGAGCAAGCACGCCGACGTCAAGGAAGTGTCGCGACGCAGCGACGTGTTCTCCACGTACGAGAACACCGCCATCCCGCGCTTCAACGACGACATCCAGCGCGAGCAGATCGAGCTGCAGCGCTTCGTCATCCTCAACAAGGACGCGCCGGAGCACACCAAGCTCCGCAAGCTGATCGCCAAGGGCTTCACCCCGCGCGCGGTCAACGGCCTGCGCGCGGAGCTGTCGGACCGGGCCGAGAAGATCGTGAAGGCCGCCGCCGAGGCGGGCTCGGGCGACTTCGTCACCCAGGTCGCGTGTGAGCTGCCGCTGCAGGCGATCGCCGAGCTGATCGGCGTGCCGCAGGAGGACCGGATGAAGGTCTTCGAGTGGTCCAACGACATGACCGGCTACGACGACCCCGACAACGTCGACATCGATCCGGTCGCCGCGTCGATGGAACTGCTCGGCTACTCGTACCAGATGGCCGAGGCGCGCAAGGCCAACCCGACCGACGACCTGGTCACCACGCTGATCGAGGCCGACGTCGACGGCGAGGCGCTCACGCCGGAGGAGTTCGGCTTCTTCGTCATCCTGCTCGCGGTCGCGGGCAACGAGACCACGCGCAACGCCATCAGCCACGGCATGATCGCCTTCATGGAGAACCCCGACCAGTGGGAGCTCTTCAAGAAGGAGCGCCCGGCCACCGCGGTGGACGAGATCATCCGCTGGGCGACCCCGGTCACCTCCTTCCAGCGCACCGCGCTCGAGGACACCGAGCTCGGCGGCGTGCAGATCAAGAAGGGTCAGCGTCTGGTGATGCTGTACCGCTCGGCCAACTTCGACGAGGACGTCTTCGAGAACCCGGAGAAGTTCGACATCATGCGGGCCGACAATCAGCATCTGGCCTTCGGCGGCACCGGCGCGCACTTCTGCGTCGGCGCGAACCTGGCCCGGCTCGAGGTCGACCTGATCTTCAACGCGATCGCCGACCACCTGCCCGATATCACCAAGATCGGCGACCCCAAGCGCCTGCGCTCGGGCTGGCTCAACGGCATCAAGGAACTGCCGGTCGACTACAAGACCGCGGGCTGCCCGGTCGCGCACTGAGTTTTCGGAGCGCTGGCGCGCTCGAGGTCGCGGCCTCTTGGTCCCGCCGGTCAGGCACCGTTGCTTGCTCCTTCGTCGCCTACGCAACAGTGCCTGACCGGCGGGACGGCCGCGACGGCCGACTTCGTCGGCCTGCCCCTCCTCGGGGTCGGGGCGTGGTGGTCGGTTTGTCTTGATATGCAGAAAGCCCCGGTACCTCAACGGTGCCGGGGCTGTTCTGTGTGCTGTGTCAGGACACGGGACGGGTGGTGGCCATGGCGCGGTCCACCTCCCAGAACGCGCGCAGGGCGGCGATCTTGCCCTCGGCGTCGACCTTGTAGGTGAACACGCCCTCGGCGTCGATCACGTGGCCGGCCATGGTCGTGCGGATCATTCCGGTGAAGGCGATCTCGTTGCCGCAGGCGAAGGAGTCCTCGAAGCGGAACTCGATCGACTCGGTCAGCGCGATCGCCTTGTCCCAGAACGCGCCGATCGCCTCGTGGCCCCGGTGGCCGACGCCCTCAGGGTCGAAACCCGAAGGGCCGACGGGATCTTCGACGATCCCGTCGGTGGCGAACAGGGCGACCCAGGCTGCCCGGTCCTTGGCGCGCACCGCGGCCTGGGAGGCCAGGCCCGCCGCGCGCGCCGAGCGGTCGACGGCTGTCTCGGTCATGACTCGTCCTTCCCGATGACGGGGTCGGCGATGTACTTCGCGGCGAACTTGCGCAGCGAGTCCTGCTTGGCGGCGAGTTCGCCGTCGAAGCCGATGCCGTCGGACAGCCACGGCACCACGATGGTGTCGGTGACGCCGGCGTCGGCCAGATCCTGGTAGCCGTCGCGGCCGAACTTGTCGATGCACACGGCCTGGATCTCGAACGGCACGTCGGACCGGTCGTACTCCGCGCGCAGTTCGCGCAGGGTGGCGATGGTGGTGACCAGATCGTCGAACTTCATCATCGCCGAGGTCCAGCCGTCACCGATCTTGGCTGCCCGGCGCAGCGCCGGACCGGTGTGCCCGCCGACGTAGAACGGCACCCGCTCGCTCGGCGCCGGGCTGATCTGCAGCTCGTCGAAGTCGAAGAACTCGCCGTGGTACTCGACCATGCCGCCGTCGAGGACCAGCCGGATGATCTCGATCATCTCGTCGACGCGCGCGCCGCGGCGGGCATACGGCACCCCGCACCACTCGAATTCCTCCGGTGCCCAACCGATCCCGATGCCGAAGCCGAAGCGGTTGCCCGACATGTTGGCGATCGAGCCGACCTGGCGGGCCAGCAGCAGCGGATTGCGCGAGCCGAGCTTGAGGACATTGGTGTAGAACCGCAGCGTGCTGGTCACCGCGGCCATCGACGCCGCGGCGATCAGCGGGTCGACCCACGGCGTCTCCGGACCCCAGAACCGGCTGCCGTCCGGCGTGTACGGATAGTCGGCGGCCTGTGACTTCATGTAGAACAGCGAGTCGGGCAGGCCGATCGAGGTGAATCCGCACTCTTCGGCCGTCTTGGCCAGCTCGGTGAGCTGGTCGAGCGGGCTCAGCGCGACACCGAGGGTGAACTTCATTCCGGTCGCTCGCTTCCCACGACCCACATCGAGAAGTACTGGGAGCCACCGCCGTACGCGTGTCCCATCGCCTTGCGGGCGTTCTCGACCTGGTAGGCGCCCGCCCGGCCCATGACCTGCTTGGCCGCCTCGGCGAAGCGGATCAGGCCGGAGGCGCCGATCGGGTTGGAGGAGAGCACGCCGCCGGACGGGTTGACCGGGATCCGGCCGCCGATCTCGGTCTCGCCCTTGTCGGTGAGCTTCCAGCCGTCGCCCTCGGCCGCGAAGCCCAGGTTCTCCAGCCACATCGGCTCGAACCAGGAGAACGGCACGTAGATCTCGGCGACG
The DNA here is from genome assembly GCF_044744725.1 of Nocardia sp. NPDC087230. Classification (NCBI taxonomy): domain Bacteria; kingdom Bacillati; phylum Actinomycetota; class Actinomycetes; order Mycobacteriales; family Nocardiaceae; genus Nocardia; species Nocardia sp. NPDC087230. The sequence continues at coordinate 463,324 of NZ_JBIUYV010000002.1, read as the reverse complement.
TCGATCTCCTCGAGCGGATCGGTGATCCCGGCGGCCTTCCACAGCGCGGCGGCCGCGTCCCGGCCCGCCTGCGGATTGACCTGGTCACGACCGGAGAAGGTGGTCGGCTCGGTGCGCATCGCGGTGCCGTGCACCCACGCGACCTTCTTGCCCTGGGCCTCGACCGCCGCCGCGGCCTCGGCATTGCCGATCACCAGGGCGCAGGCGCCGTCGGAGGACGGACAGGTCTCGTCGAAACGGATCGGGTCCCACAGCATCTGGGAGGCGAGGACCGACTCGAGGGTGATGTCGGGCTGGTGCAGGTGGGCGAGCGGGTTCTTCGCGCCGTTGCGCCGGTCCTTCACCGCCACCATCGCGCCGATGTGCATCGGGGCGTTGGAGCGCCGGATGTACGAGCGCACGTGCGGGGCGAAATAGCCGCCCGCGCCCGCGCCGACCGGCATGGTGAACGGCACCGGAATCGACAACGCCCACATGGCGTTCGACTCCGACTGCTTCTCCCACGCGATCGCCAGGACCTTGCCGTGCACGCCGGCCTGCACCAGGTTGGCGGCCACGACACCGGTCGAGCCGCCCACCGAGCCGGCGGTGTGGACGCGCAGCAGCGGCTTGCCGATGGCGCCGAGGGCTTCGGCGAGATACAGCTCGGGCATCATGACGCCCTCGAAGAAGTCGGGCGCCTTGCCGACGACGACGGCGTCGATCTCGTCGATGGTCAGGCCCGAATCTTCGAGCGCGCGATCGATCGCTTCACGGCACATGCCCGCCATGGACACGTCCGCGCGCTTCGTCACGTGATGAGTTTGGCCGGTGCCGAGCACCGCCGCGGGGAAGCTCATCGTGCCTCCGATTCCAGAACGGCGACCAGGTTCTGCTGCAGCGCGGGGCCGCTGGTCGCATGAGCGAGGGTCCGGTCGGCGGTGCCGGAGATGATGGCCGTGGCGGCGTTGCCGATCCGCTCCAGGCCCGCCGCGAACATCGGGTTGCCCGCGAGCGCACCGCCGGACGGGTTGACCGGGGTCTCGGGGGACAGGCCGATCGCCTCGGCCAGGATCAGCTGCTGATGGCTGAACGGCGCGTGCAGTTCGGCCAGATCGAAGCTGGTCTCACCGCGGGTCGCGGCCGCGGCCGCCCTGGTGGTGGATGGCGAGCGGGTCAGATCGCGGCCACCGAGCGCCTGGGCGTCGATATTGTGCGCGATCCCGGTGATCCACGCGGGACGCTCGCACAGCTCCCTGGCCCGGTCGCCGACCGCGAGCACGATCGCGGCCGCGCCGTCGGTGATCGGGGCGATATCGTGCGCCCGCAGCGGATCGGCGACATACGGTTCGGCGAGCAGGGATTCGATGTCACCACCGGCGACGGCGGCCATCTCCCGCTCGGTCCAGCGGCCCGCGTCCAGTCCGGCGCGCGCCTGCAGGCCCGCGACCGAGACGGCGTCGGGCCACAGCGGACCGACCAGATACGGATCGAGCTGCCTGCTCAGCACCTGCCGCAGGGTGCCCGCCGACGACTTGCCGAAGCCGTAGACGAGCGCGGTCTGCGCCTGACCGGAGAGCAGCTTCACCCAGGCCTCGTAGAGCGCCCACGCGGCATCCATCTCCACATGCGACTCGTTGATCGGCGGCACCGCGCCGATCGCGTCGACGGCGGAGATGAACGAGAACGCCCGTCCCGCCAGGTAATCCGAGGACCCGGAGCACCAGAAGTCGATATCGGTCTTGGTGATGCCGAGGTCGGCGTAGAGCTGCTGGAAGCACGGCACGAGCATCTCGACGCCGTTGGTGGTGCCGAAGGTCTCCGGCACGTGCGGTGCGTGGGCGAACCCGACCACCGCGATTTCTGGTGTACTCAACGTCGCCTCTCAGAGGTGGTGCTGGTAGGACTCGTACGGGGCATCGGGCTCGCCGCTCGGCCGGAAGTGGTCGATATTGGCCAGCGCGTGGCCCCATTCCGCACGCGGTTTCCACACGGCTTCGACCCGCATGCCCATGCGTACCTCGGACGCCTCGCAGCCGAGGACCAGGTGCAGGAACGGGATGTCGGCGCCGTCGAGGAGCACGTAGGCGGCCACGTACGGCGGCTTGATCCGCTGGCCGAGGAACGGCACGTTCACGATGCAGAAGGTGGTCACGGTGCCCTTGTCGGGCAGCTCGACCAGGTCGTCGGTGGGCGTGCCGTCGGTCGGGTTGGCACCGCGCGGCGGGAAGTAGACCCGCCCGCCCGCCTCGGAGCGGCCGCCGATCAGCTTGCCCTCGGCGAGACCGCGCAGGTAGGCGCTCTCCTGCGGCGACGCCGTGTGCTTGTAGTGCATGTCGACCGGTGTGGTCAGCATGGTCACCGGCTCGGCGGTGTCCGCGGACGTCTCGGCCGGTGCCGCGGCACCTTCGCCCGGCTCGAAGCAGGCGATGTCGTGGATCGTGCCGGTCCGTTCCTCGGCCCAGCGCACCCGCACCCGCAGGCCCGTGCGCACCTGGCTCGGGTCGGTCACATCCAGCGCGTGCAACATCGCCGTGTCGGCGCCGTCCAGCTGGACGAGGGCCCACGCGAACGGGCGATCGAACGGCTGTCCGGGCAGCGGCTCGGCCACCCATGTCCACGACTGCACCGTGCCGGTCGGTTCGACCTGGACCAGCTCGGCCAGCGGGGCCGAGGTGATCGGGTCGTATTCCTGCGCCGGCACCAATACCCGGCCGTCACTGCCACGCACGCCGAGTATCCGGCGGTCGCGCAGTCCGGTCAGAAAGGCGCCGATGATGGGTCCGACGGACCTGGTGTAGTCGAACTGCACCCGAAGGGGTGCACTCAATACTTCCACTGCGGTATTCCCCTGGGTCACGATATCGAGTAGAACAGGTTCTTATTCTGCTGGCAAGGATTCGCCGGAAAGGGCGTCGGTCATGAAATTCGGACTGCAACTCGGTTACTGGGGTGCGCAGCCGCCCGCCAACGCCGGCGAGCTGGTGATCGCGGCCGAGGAAGCGGGCTTCGACGCGGTGTTCGCGGCCGAGTCCTGGGGCTCGGACGCCTTCACGCCGCTGGCCTGGTGGGGCTCCTCGACCGAGCGGGTGCGCCTCGGCACCTCGGTCGCGCAGCTCTCGGCCCGCACGCCCGCGGCGGCGGCGATGCACGCGCTCACCCTCGACCACCTCAGCGGCGGCCGGGCCATCCTCGGCCTCGGCGTCTCCGGCCCGCAGGTGGTGGAGGGCTGGTACGGGCAGCCGTTCGCGCAGCCGCTACGCCGCACCCGTGAGTACGTCGACATCGTGCGCAAGGTGCTGGCCCGCGAGGCCCCGGTGACCTCCGATGGCAAGCACTACGGCCTGCCCTACACCGGACCCGGCGCCACCGGGTTGGGCAAACCGCTCAAGCCGATCGTGCACCCACTGCGCGCCGACCTGCCGATCTGGCTGGGTGCGGAGGGGCCGAAGAATGTCGCCCAGACCGCCGAGATCGCCGACGGCTGGCTGGCCATCTACTACGCCCCGCGCCTGGCCGGCATGTACAACGAGTGGCTCGACGAGGGCTTCGCGCGGCCGGGCGCGCGGCGCGGCCGGGCCGATTTCGAGATCGCGGCGAGCGCACAGGTGGTGCTCACCGACGACCCGGCCGCCGAGATCGAGCGGATGCGGTGGGTCACCTCGCTCTACATCGGCGGTATGGGTGCGCCGGAGCTGAACTTCCACGCGCAGGTCTACAAGCGGATGGGCTACAGCGCCGAGGTCGACGAGATCTCCGCGCTGTTCCAGTCCGGCCGCAAGGCCGAGGCCGCCGCCGCGGTGCCCGACGAGCTGATCACCGACACCGCGATCTTCGGCGACGAGGCGCACGTGCGCACCCGGTTGAAGGAATGGGAGGACGCCGGCGTGACGATGATGCTGATCTCGGTTTCCGATGCCGAACAACTTCGTCGACTCCAAGCCCTTGTAACGGAGTAGAACAGGTTCTAAATTCGATGGGGTGAGCAGCCAGCAGACAACGGAAGTCCTCGGACTGTGGAATATCGCCGCGGCCGATCCCGAGCGGATCGCCGTCGTCGACCCGGACGGCAGGGAGATCACCTATCGAGAATTGGCCACCCTCGCCAACCGCTACGCCAACGGACTACGCGGCATCGGATTGCGCACCGGCGACGTGGTCGTCAGCATGCTGCACAACGGTGTGGAGGCGATCGCCGCGTACTTCGCCGCCTACCAGGCGGGCCTGTACATCGTCGCGGTGAACTGGCACCTCACCGCGCCGGAGATCGCCTACATCCTCGGCGACAGCGAGGCCTCGGCCTTCCTGGCCAGTGAGCGGTTCGCCGCCACCGCCGCCGAGGCCGCCGACCTCGCCGAACTGTCCGCCGACGCCCGCTTCTCCGCGGGCACCATCGAGGGTTTCCGCCCGGTGTCGTGGCTCGGTGCCGCCGACACCGGTCGTCCCGACGAGCGTTCGGTCGGCGCGCCGATGCTCTACACCTCGGGCACCACCGGGCGCCCCAAGGGCGTTCGCCGCCCGCTGACCGGCGCCGATCCCGACCAGGTCCCCGCGCCGAACAAGGCCTTCTTCGCCCTGTTCGAACTCGCGCCCTACGACGAGCACGTGCACATCTGCGGCTCGCCGCTCTATCACACGGCCGTGCTGAACTTCTCGACGATCTCCATCCAGATGGGCCACAAGCTGGTGCTGATGGACAAGTGGGACCCCGAGGACATGCTCGCCCTGATCGAGCGGCACAAGGTGACCCACAGCCACATGGTGCCCACCCAGTTCCACCGCCTGCTCGCCCTGCCCGAGGACGTGCGCGCCCGCTACGACGTGTCCTCGCTGCGCAGCATGGTGCACGGCGCCGCGCCGTGCCCGCAGGCCACCAAGCGGCAGATGCTCGAGTGGTGGGGTCCGGTCGTCACCGAGTACTACGCCGCCACCGAGGGCGGCGGCACGGTGATCAACGGGACCGAGTGGCTGTCCAAGCCCGGTTCGGTCGGCAAGGCCTGGCCGTGGTCGGTCATCAAGATCCTCGACGAGACCGACGGCTCCGAACTGCCCGCGGGCAAAGAGGGCATGGTCTACATGAAGATGGGCGTCTCCAGCTTCGAGTACCACCACGCCAAGGAGAAGACCGAGGAGTCGCGCGTCGGTGACCTGTTCACCGTCGGCGACATCGGCTACCTCGACGAGGACGGCTATTTGTTCCTCTGCGACCGCCGCTCCGACCTGATCCTGTCCGGCGGCGTGAACATCTACCCGGCCGAGATCGAGGGTGTGCTGATGAGCCACCCGAAGGTGGCCGACGTGGCGGTTCTCGGTGTGCCCGACCCGGATTGGGGCCAGCAGGTCAAGGCGTTCGTGCAGCCGGTCGACGGCACCGCGGGCGACGAGGCGCTCACCGCCGAGATCCTCGAGTTCGCGGCCGGTCAGCTCGCCAAGTACAAGCTGCCCCGCACGGTGGAATACCGCGCGGAGCTGCCCCGTGATCCCAACGGCAAGCTGTACAAGCGCCGCCTGCTGTGAATGATGTTCCCGCTCAGACGGCTTCGCGCCACTCCGGCGCGAGCCCGAAGAGCGGGAACAACTTCTCGGTGTCGAGGAAGAAGTTCAGGCCCGAGATGATGTCGCCCTCGAGCTCGAGCACCGTGATCGACCACGGCACCCACACGCCGGGCTCCTCGCTCGGCTTGTAGTGGCCGAAGGCGGGCAGCCCGTTGGCGCCTTCCAGGGGAACCATCCGCGAATTGCGGCACGCGCTGCCGGTGCTGAGCATGAACGCGGCCACATTCTCCGGCCCGGAGATCCAGAGATCGAACGGCGGCATCGACAGCGCCACATCGGCTTTCAGCAGGGTGGTGAGCGCGTCCATGTCGTAGGCCTCGAAGGCCTTCACGAAATCGTCGACCAGCTTGCGCTGCTCGGGATCGCTCTCGTCGAACCCGTCGGTGACGGTCGGCTGCACCTTCGACATGGTGGCGCGGGCCCGTTGCAGCGCGCTGTTCACCGACGCGGGCGACATCATCAGCGCCTCGGCGGTCTCGCCCGCGGAGAAGCGCAGCACCTCGCGCATGATCAGGATGGCGCGCTGGGTGGCGGGCAGATGCTGGCAGGCGGCCACGAAGGCCAGGCGCAGCGTGTCCTTGGCCGAGGCGTGCTCGGCCGGATCGGCGCCGAAGGCCAGGGCGTTGGGGATCGGCTCGATCCACACGTAGTCGGGCTGCGGGGCGGGCAGCGGGGAGTCGGGGCGACCCGGACCGTTGAGGTCCATCGGTCTGGCTCGGCTCTGCGGCCGGTCGAGCATGTCCAGACAGATATTGGTGGCGATTTTGTACAGCCACGAGCGCAGACTCGCGCGGCCCTCGAACGAATCGTAGGAGCGCCAGGCGCGGGTGAAGGTCTCCTGTACCGCGTCCTCGGCCTCGAACGAGGAGCCGAGCATGCGGTAGGCGTACGCGCACAATTCGCGCCGGTGAGTTTCGAATTCGGCCAGTACGGCGGGGTCCGGGCCGGTGGTAGCGGTTGTGGCGTCGCTCATAGTTTCCCACGATGCCACAGGGGTCCGACAGCCGACAGAGGAGAAAACGGACCAGCGAGATTCCGGGAAGTTCACCGCTCGGCGATGAATCGGCGGGCATCGCGGCGTCTACATGAACGAGACCGCAACGACGCCCCGAAAGGCTGACACCCATGAGCAGCAAGATGATCTTCATCAACCTCCCCGTCGCCGACCTCGACCGCTCGAAGAGCTTCTACGAGGCGCTGGGCTGGAAGGTCAACGAGGACTTCACCGATCAGAACGCGTCGTGCATCGTCATCGACGACAACATCTGTCTGATGCTGCTGACCAAGCCGTTCTTCTCGACCTTCAGCACCCGCCCGATCGCCGACACGATCACTACCGCCGCCGCGGGCTACGCGCTCTCGCTGGCCAGCGCCGAGGAGGTCGACGCGCTGACCGACGCGGCCGTCGCCGCCGGCGCGACCGAGCAGGTCAACGAGGACAAGCGCGCCCAGGAGGCCCAGGTGGGCATGCACGGCCGCACGTTCCTCGACCCCGACGGTCACCAGTGGGAGCCGTTCTACATGAACTACCCGGGGTAGTTGGAGCGCCGGCGCGCTCGAGTTCGCGGCCCCTTGTGTCCCGTCGGTCGGGCACCGTTGCTTGCTCCTACGTCGCCTACGCAACGGCACCTGACCGGCGGGACGGCCGCGAACCGCCACTGCGCGGCGGCCTCTCCTCGAGGTCGGGGCGCAGCGGCAGTGCGACCGGCGACCGTCCTACTGCCCGGTGAAGTTCGGCTTGCGCTTCTCCGCGAAGGCGCGCGGCCCTTCCTTGGCATCGGCGGATCTGAACACCTCGATGCCGATCTTCGCCTCGATGGGGAACGCCTCGTTCTCCGGCATCGCCTCGGTTTCGCGCAGCGTGCGCAGCATCGCCTGGACGGCGAGCGGGCCGTTGTCGGCGATCTGGCCGGCCAGCGCCAAGGCCTTGTCGAGTGCGGTGCCATCGGGGACCACGTGGCCGATCAGGCCGATCTCCTTGGCCTCGGCGGCAGTGATGTGGCGACCGGTCAGTAGCAGATCAGCGGCCACCGTGTACGGGATCTGCCGGGCCAGCCGCACCGCGGAACCGCCGAGCGGGAACAGGCCCCAGCGGGCCTCGGAGACGCCGAACTTGGCGCTTTCCCCGGCCACGCGCAGATCGGTGCCCTGCAGGATCTCGGTGCCACCGGCGATGGCCGGGCCCTCGACCGCCGCGATCAGCGGCTTGGACAGTCGCCGCCCCTTCAGCAGCGCGGGGAGGTAGGCGGGGTCCCAGCTGCCCTCGGAGGCGGTGTCCCCAGGATGCTGTGAGCTCATCGCCTTCAGGTCCATCCCGGCGCAGAAGGCCCCGCCCGCGCCGGTGAGGATCGCGACGCGGATATCAGGATCGCTGTCCACCTGGTCCCAGGCGTCGCGCATGATCGCCATCATCTCGCCCGAGAGGGCGTTGCGCGCCTCCGGTCGATTCATGGTGACGATGAGGACGTGGCCTCGCTTCTCGACCAGACAGTGGGCCATTCGATATCTCCTGACGTTCGAGCTGTGTCACGGCGCGCTGACGCGCCACCCCCTTGTCAGAAACAGTAACACGTTCTATTTTTGTTCCTGTGAGCTACAACATAGCCGATCTCGTCGAACACGCCGTCGACCTGATGCCCGACCGGATCGTGCTGGTCGGCGAACATCGCGAGTCGACCTACGCCGAACTGGAGGAGCGGGCCAACAAACTGGCCCACTACCTGCTGGAACAGGGTGTGAAACCCGGCGACAAAGTCGGAATCTACTCCCGCAACACTGTCGAAGCCGTCGAAGCGATGGTCGCGATCTTCAAGGCGCGGGCGGTGATGATCAACGTCAACTACCGCTACGTCGAGAACGAGTTGCTGCACATCTTCGACAACTCCGACATGGTCGCGCTGATCCACGAGCGCCGCTACACCGACAAGGTGCAAGCGGTCCTGCCCAAGGTGCCCGACCTGAAGACAGTGCTCGTCGTCGAGGACGGCACCGACGGGCCGACCGCGCCCGGCACCGTGGAGTACGAGGCGGCGCTGGCCGCCTCCTCCGGTGAGCGCGACTTCGGCGAGCGCTCGCCCGACGACATCTACATGCTCTACACCGGCGGCACCACCGGCCTGCCCAAGGGCGTGATGTGGCGCCACGAGGACGTGTGGCGGGTGCTCGGCGCCGGCATCAACTTCATCACCGGCGAGTACACCAAGGACGAGTGGGAGCTGGCCAAGATCGGCGCGGCCAACCCGCAGATGGTGCGCTACCCGATTCCGCCGATGATTCACGGCGGCGCGCAGTGGGCCACCTTCCACAGCCTGTTCGGTGGCGGCAAGGCCGTGATGATCCCCGAGTTCAGCGGGCACGGGGTCTGGCAGGCCGTCGACAAGCACAAGATCAACCTGATCTTCATCACCGGCGACGCGATGGCGCGGCCGATGCTCGACGCGCTCGAGGAAGGCAACCCGGAAACCGGTGAGCCCTACGACCTCTCGTCGCTGTACGTGCTCGCCAGCAGTGCCGCGCTGTTCTCGCCGCCGCTGAAGGACAAGTTCCTCGAGCTCCTGCCCAACCGGCTGCTCACCGACTCCATCGGTTCCTCGGAGACCGGTTTCGGTGGTCTGGCCACGATCGCCAAGGGCCAGACCCACACCGGCGGCCCGCGGGTGAAGATCGACGCGGCGACCCAGGTGCTCGACGAGGAGGGCAATCCGGTCGAGCCGGGTTCCGGCGTCGTCGGCCTGCTGGCGCGCAGCGGCCACATCCCGCTCGGCTACTACAAGGACGAGGTCAAGTCGGCCGCGACGTTCAAGGAGTTCAACGGCGTTCGCTACGCGATCCCCGGCGACTTCGCGCGCGTCGAGGAGGACGGCACCGTCACCATGCTCGGCCGTGGTTCGGTCAGCATCAACAGTGGTGGCGAGAAGATCTACCCCGAAGAGGTCGAGGGCGCGCTCAAGGCGCATCCGGACATCTTCGACGCGCTCGTCGTCGGTGTCGAGGACGCGCGCTGGGGACAGCGGGTGGTCGCGGTCGTGCAGTGTCGCGGTGACAAGCGCCCGACCCTGGCCGATCTGAAGCCGGTGCTGACCCAGGAAATCGCGTCGTACAAGCAGCCGCGCAGCCTGTGGTTCGTCGACGAGATCAAGCGCTCGCCCGCGGGCAAGCCGGACTACCGGTGGGCCAAGGCGCAGACCGACGAGCGGCCTGCCGACGAGCACGCCGACGCCGGCTCGGCGTAGGTATCGACAGGGAGCGGGGCCCTTCCGGCGATGTCGCCGGAAGGGCCCCGCTCGTGTGTCAGCGGTTGGCGAGTTCGGCGAGCTGGTAGGCCAGCTTGCCGCGAACCGCGGGGATGCCGGTGAGCAGGCGCAGCGCGGTATTGCGCGCGGTGCGAGCCGGCGCCGATTGCAGGGTGGCCATGCGGGTCATCCGGTCGGTGAAGGCGACGACGTCCAGCGCGATCGGCCTGCGCACGGTCTCGTACTCGTCCAGCAGCGAATCCGGTTCGCCCGATACCACTTTCGCCAGCAGCTGGGCGAGCAGCGCGGCGTCCTGGATTCCGGTGTTCATGCCCTGGCCGCCCGCCGGGCTGTGTACGTGGGCGGCGTCGCCCGCGAGCAGGACCCGGCCCGCGCGGTAGTGGTCGGCGACGCGGTGGTGCACGCGGAACCGCGAGCTCCACAGCACTTCGTCGACCCGTACCTCGCCCGCCGGACCCCGGGCGTCGAGGAGAGTCTGGATGTCGTCGAGGGTCGGGTGCTCGGGAGCCTCGTCGACGGTGGCGACGACGCGGTAGCGCTGCTGCGCCGCGTCGGGCAGCGGCGCGACCACGGTGACGCCCTCCGGTGAAAGATGCAGCGAAACTTCGGTTCGCGGGGTCGGCCAGCTCATCCGGACATCGGCGAGGACGAACGACGCCGGGTAGGTGTCGCCGGTGAAGCCGATGCCCGCCTGCTCGCGGACGACGCTGTGCATGCCGTCGGCGCCGATCAGGTAGTCGGCGGTGATGGTGCCCACCGTGCCGTCGGCGGTGGTGTACTCGACTGTCACACAGCCGTTCTCGTCGGTGACCCGCTCGACGGTGAGCGGGCGGTGGACGGTGCCGCCCAGCTGGTGCAGCCGGTCGAGCAGGACCTGCTCGGTGACGTCCTGGGGGATCATCAGGGTGTAGGGGTAGGCGGTCGGCAGGTCGTCGAAGGCGATGGTGGCCAACGTCTTCGGGCCGTCGTGCACCTTGAAGGTGGGGACCTTGATGCCGCGCGCGACGAGTTCTTTCGCGATGCCGAGTTCGTCGAGCACCTCCAGGGTCCTGGCGTGCACGACTGCGGCGCGCGAGGTGTTGGCGCCTTCGCCGAGCCGATCGACGAGGACGTGGTCGACGCCCGCTTCCGCGAGCACGATCGCGGCGGTGAGACCGGCGGGGCCCGCGCCGACGATGACAACGGACGTGGCTTCGGGCAGGGAGGTGGCGGTCATGACGACTCCTGGTCAACGCTTGTTTGCCAACGCTTGTAGGCATAACGGTAGGCCGAGGTGCTCGCGATGTCAACAGTTGTTGGCCTACACTTGTTGGCGTGAAGTCCGCCGAGCAGAATTCCCCGGTCCGCCGCTCCGACGCCACCAAGGCCGTCATCCTCGACGCCGCCCGCGCGCGGTTCGCCGTCGACGGCTATGCGAAGGCGACCATCCGTGCCATCGCCGCCGACGCCGAGATAGACCCGTCCATGGTCATGCGCTATTTCGGGAACAAGGACGGGCTCTTCGCCGCGGCCGTGCAGATCGACCTGGACCTGCCCGACCTGGCCGCGGCACCTCCCGATGCCATCGGTGAGGTGCTGGTCCGGCGGTTCCTGGCGATCTGGGAGGGCCACGACAGCGCGGTCATGCTGATTTTGCTGCGCTCGGCGATCACCGACGACAAGGTGGCCGACCGCGTCCGCGCGATCTTCGCTGAACAGGTCCTGCCCGCGGTCCTGCGCTTCGGCGACCCCGCCGACGCCCCCCGCCGCGGCGGCCTGGTCGTCACCCAGCTCCTCGGCCTCGCCCTGTGCCGCTACATCCTGCGCCTACCCCCGGTCGTCGAGATGCGCCCCGATGCGATCGTCGCCGACGTCGCCCCGGTCATCCAGCGCTATCTCACCTCGTCGCCGATCGACTGATCGGGGAACTACTGCTTCAGGACGGCTATCAGGCGGGCGGCGATGGTCGAGACGTCGTCGATCTTGCCGCTGGCGACATCGATCATGAGGTCGTAGGCCAGGTCTTCGTCGAGCGCTGTCGTATCGATCCCGTTGCGGGCCAGGAGGATGATCGCCGCGGCGATGGCGAGCCGCTTGTTCCCGTCGACGAGCGGGCGGTTGGCCGCGATCGAATGGAGCAGCGCCGCAGACTTCTCCCAGAGCGTCGGATAGGCGTCGGCGCCGAAAACTGTGGCCTGCGGACGGGCCGCGGCTGAAGCGAGCAGGCCCGCATCGCGGACAGTGTGCTGTCCCGTCACATCGTCGGCGATGGCGCGGAGATCGGGGTCGGCGAGGTAGTAGATCTCCGCCGCGGTCATTCGGCGAGCCTGTCGAGCAGGCTCCTATGACGCTCGGCGAATTGTTTCGATAGTGCCCGGACCTGGCTGTCGGCCGCTTCGGCCATGGACTCGGGTACCACGGCGGCAACGCGTCGGCCGTGCCGAGTCAGATGCACGACCTTGCCGGACTCTGCGGCCGCGATGACCTCTGCCAGGCGATCCCGCGCTTCACTGACGGGGATCTCCCTTGACCCGAACCTCGCTCGTCGGAACGACAGCGGGCCGGGCTGATCGAACAGCCCGGCCCGCCGCCGTCACCGGTTGGGGTTCAGCCCGCCAGTTCCGCGCCGAGGGCGAGGAGGTGGGGAGTGGCGCCGCCGAGGGCGAATTCGTGGTGTTTGGCGGCGGTGAAGTAGTTGTGGACGATGTGGTCGCGGTCGATGCCGAGACCGCCGTGGACGTGGACGACGGTGTGGGCGACCTTGTGGCCCGCGTCGGCCGCCCAGAACTTGGCGATGTGGATGGCCTCGGCGGCGGGGAGGTCCTCGGACAGGCGCCAGGCGGCCTGGGTGACCGTCAGGCGCAGGCCGCCGATGTCGATGTAGGCGTCGGCGAGGCGCTGGGCGACGGACTGGAACGAGCCGATCGGCTTGCCGAACTGCTCGCGGGTGCGGGTGTGCTCGGCGGTCAGCTCGAGCGCGCGCTCCAGGGTGCCCAGTTGCAGGGCCGAGAAGCCGAGCCAGGCGTGTTCGCGCAGCCAGGTGAGGACGTCGGCGCCGGACTCGATGCTGCCGAGCAGAGTGGCCGGGGTGGCGGCGAGCTCGACGACGAATTCGGGGCTCAGGTCGACGACCTGCTGGGCGGTGCGGGTGACCGAGGCGTGGTCCGGGTCGATCACGAAGACGCCGACACCGTTGGAGGTGATGGCGGGCACCAGGATTCGCTCGGCGCGATCGGCGTAGGAGACGGTGGTCGCGGTGCCGGTCAGCGTCCAGGCCGCACCGGCGGGCTCGGCGACGATGCCCGGCGCGGCGGTGGTCGCGCGCAGTTCCTCGGCCAGCGCCGCGGTGAGCACGACCTCGCCCCGGCCCGCTCGCGCGGCCAGCTGACGCTGGTCGGCGTCGCCGAACTTCGCCAGCGCGCCCGCGCCGATGACGATCGACCACAGGTAGGGGACCGCGGCGACGACGCGGCCGAGTTCACGCAGGATCGCGGTCTGCTCGAGCATGCCGAAATCGCTGCCGCCCAGGTCTTCCGGCAGGGCCGCGGCCAGCACGCCGGTCTCGGCGAGCGACTTCCACAGCTGCTCGTCGTAGCGGCCCGCGGTGTCGAGCTCGCGCAGGCGGTCGGCGGTGACCAGCTTGGCGCAGATCTCGCCGGTCAGCCGGGCGAGATCGGTCTGGGCTTCGGTAGGGGTGAAATCCATGAGGGGATACCGGCTTTCTCAGGTCAGCGGGCGGACGCGGGCTGGCGCAGGGCGGTCATGGCGATGATGTCGCGCTGCACCTCGTTGGTGCCGCCGCCGAAGGTGAGGATCAGCGCGGCCCGGTGCATCCGCTCGAGCCGGCCGAGCATCGCCGCGCCGGGGGAGTCCTGGCGCAGGTAACCGTGCGAGCCCACGACCTCCATCAACAGGCGGTAGGCCTCGGTGGACAGCTCGGTGCCGTAGACCTTGCACGCGGAGGCGTCCCACGGCTTGGGCGCCGCCTCGCCGCCCTGGTCGGCACGGCTGGCGATCTCCCAGTTCAGCAGCTTGAGGTATTCGACCTTGGCGTAGACGCGCGCCAGGTTCAGGCGCACCCACTCCTGGTCGATCACCCGCTTGCCGTCGGGCCCGGTGGTCTCGCGCGCCCACTGGACGGTCTGGTTGACCGCGAGCGAGAGCGGCCCGGCCGAGGTCAGCGCGACGCGCTCATGGTTGAGCTGGTTGGTGATCAGCGACCAGCCGCCGTTCTCCGGCCCGACCATCGAGGAGGCGGGCACCCGCACGTCCTGGTAGTAGGTGGCGCTGGTGTCGGGCCCGGCCATCGTGTGCACCGGCGTCCAGGAGAAGCCCTCGACGTCGGTCGGCACGATGAACATCGAGATGCCCTTGTGCTTCTTGGCCGTCGGGTCGGTGCGCACCGCCAGCCAGATGTAATCGGCGTAGGCGATGAGGCTGGTCCACATCTTCTGGCCGTTGATGACGAAGTCGTCGCCGTCGCGCACCGCGGCCGTGCGCAGCGAGGCCAGGTCGGTGCCCGCGCCGGGCTCGGAGTAACCGATGGCGAAGTGCAGTTCACCCGAGGCGATCTTGGGCAGGAAGAACTTCTTCTGCTCCTCGGTGCCGTACTGCATGATCGTCGGCGCGACCGAGTTGAGCGTCAGGAACGGCACGGGCGCGCCGGCGATGGCGGCTTCCTCGACGAAGATCAGCTGATCCATCGTCGTGCGGTCCTGGCCGCCGTACTCCTTGGGCCAGCTCAGCGTCAGCCAGCCGTCGCGGCCCATCTGGCGCACGACCTCGCGGTAGACATTGCCCTCGCCGTACTCGCCGGTCTGCAGGCTCAGCGCCGCGCGCCGTTCCGGCGTCATCAGCTGGGCGAAATACTCGCGCAGCTCGGCGCGCAATTCTTCCTGCTGCGGCGTATACGCGACGCGCATGGTTCCTACCTCGGTCTCAGCTGCGAAAACGGACGTCGGCGGGGCGCAGGGGGTGGGCCCCGCCGAAACCGATCATTGCATATGAACTGGAACATGTTCCAGTATTGACAGTGAATCGGCAGCTGTTCCGCCTCGCGGACCGTGCTGTCTGGGTTAGTGTCGCGGAGACCGCGTGGAAGGAAGTTCTCATGAAGATCATCGTCGATTTCGACCGCTGCGAAGCGAACGGCGTGTGCGTAGGAATCGCCCCTGACATGTTTGAACTCGATGACGACGACAACCTGCACGTGCTCGAGGGCGATGTGGCCGACGATCGCGTCGCCGACGTCGAGGAGGCGGTGGCGCAGTGTCCCAAGGCCGCGCTGAGGTTGGCGTGATCGACTCTTGTCGGATAGTGAAACACGTTCTAGAGTCGGCCCGATGAGTGTGATGCAGACTTCACTGGACGGCCGGGTCGCGATCGTGACCGGCGCAGGCGCCGGTCTCGGCCGCGCCGAGGCCCTCGCGCTGGCCGCGGCGGGTGCGGCGGTGGTCGTCAACGACCTCACCGAGGATGCCGCCGCCGAGACCATCGCCGCGATTCGCGAGCTCGGCGGCAAGGCGGAGTTCGTCGGCGGCAGCATCGCCGAGCGCGCCACCGCCGACGCCCTGATCTCGACCGCTCAGGAATCCCTCGGCGGCCTCGATATCGTCGTCAACAACGCGGGCATCACCCGCGACCGCATGCTGTTCAACATGTCCGACGAGGACTTCGACGCGGTGATCGCCGTGCACCTGCGCGGACACTTCCTGCTCTCGCGCAACGCGGGCGCCTACTGGCGCGCGGCATCCAAGGCCGCGGGTGCGCCGGTCTACGGTCGGCTGGTCAACACCTCCTCGGAGGCGGGCCTGCTCGGGCCGGAGGGCCAGGCGAACTACGGCGCGGCCAAAGCGGGCATCACCGCGCTGACGCTGTCGGCCGCGCGTGGCCTGTCCCGCTTCGGTGTGCGGTCCAACGCGATCTGCCCGCGGGCCAGGACCGCGATGACCGAGGCCGTGTTCTCCGATGCGCCCGAGGGCTCGGTCGACCCGCTCGCGCCCGAGCATGTCGCCAAGCTCGTCGCCTACCTCGCCTCGCCCGCCGCCGACGCGGTCAACGGCCAGGTCTTCGTCGTCTACGGCCCGATGGTCGCCCTGATGGCGGCTCCCGAGGTGGAGGCCCGCTTCGACGCCGCGGGCGCCGAATGGTCCGAGGCCGACCTCGCCTCGACGCTGCACGGCTACTTTGCCGAGCGTCCCGCCGACCACACGTTCTCGGCCCGCTCGCTGCGCGATCTGGGCTGATCGCCGAACCACCGATTTGCCGGGTGTTGGCTCGCCGCGCGCCACGACGGGCATGTCTGCCGAGTTGTGTTGATCACAGGTCCAGGTGTTGGTAGACATGAGCGTCGGGGTGTGTGACGGCTCACAGGAGGTAAAAGGCATTCGGTCAGTTTTCGTTTCAGTTTCGACGGCACATTTCGTGAAAAAGTCCTGGTAATAGTCTCCCCAAATGGCAGACATCAACAGGAACATGTTCTAGTCTTTGGGCAGTCTTCAGAACGGGGTGGCAGTGCAGTACGGGTACGCGGGTCGATCGATCCGCCCGTCCAAGAAGGAGGAATTCGCGTGAACGACCTCCTTGCTGTCCCGTTGCGGGCGGTCGGCGGATTCTTCGAACTCGGCGCGGACGTGGCCAAGGCCGCGGTCCGGCGCCCGTTCCAGTGGCGTGAGTTCATCGACCAGTCGTGGTTCGTCGCTCGCGTGTCGATCGTGCCGACGCTGTTGGTGGCGATCCCGTTCACGGTGCTGGTTGTCTTCACTCTCAACATCCTGTTGCGCGAGATCGGTGCCGCCGACCTCAGTGGGGCGGCCGCCGCGTTCGGCGCCGTCACGCAGGTCGGGCCCATCGTCACGGTGCTGATCGTGGCCGGCGCGGGCGCCACCGCGATCTGCGCCGACCTCGGTGCGCGCACCATCCGCGAAGAGATCGACGCCATGAAGGTGCTCGGCATCGACCCGGTCAGCCGCCTGGTCGTGCCCCGCGTGCTCGCGTCGATGTTCGTGGCGTTGATGCTCAACAGCCTTGTGTGCACCGTCGGCATCGTCGGTGGCTTCGCCTTCTCGGTCTTCCTGCAGGGGGTGAATCCCGGTGCGTTCGTCAACGGCATTCCGCTGCTGACGAATCTGCCCGAGCTGATCATCTCGGAGATCAAGGCCGGTCTGTTCGGGCTGATCGCCGGAATGGTCGCCTGCTATCTCGGATTGCAGGTGAAAGGCGGCCCCAAGAGTGTCGGTGACGCGGTGAACCAAACAGTGGTGTTCGCCTTCATGGCCCTGTTCGTGGTGAATGTTGTCGTCACCGCGATCGGCTTGAAATTCACGGTGCGGTGACCGAAATGGCATTCATTGTTCGCAGCAAGTTCCCGCGCACGGTCCGTCGTTTCGAGCGCGCCTCGAAATCCGTGGATTCCCTGGGTGACAAGGCGATCTTTTTCGTCAAGGCGCTCGCCTCGGTGCCGCGCGCACTGGTGCACTACCGCACCGAGACCATCCGGCTGATCGCCGAGATCAGCATGGGCAGTGGCGCTTTGGCGGTGATCGGCGGCACGGTCGTGATCGTCGGCTTCCTGACGCTGATGGCGGGCGGCACCATCGCGGTGCAGGGCTACAGCTCGCTCGGCAATATCGGCGTCGAAGCGCTGACCGGCTTCTTCGCCGCCTTCATCAATGTCCGCATCGCCGCGCCGGTGATCTCCGGGATCGGTCTGGCCGCCACCATCGGCGCCGGTGCTACCGCCCAGCTGGGCGCGATGCGGGTGGCCGAGGAAATCGACGCGCTGGAATCGATGGCGATCCGGCCGGTTCCATTCCTCGTCGGTACCCGGGTGCTGGCCGGCCTGATCGCGATCGTGCCGCTCTACGCGCTCGCGGTGATCGCCTCCTTCCTCGCCAGCCGCTTCGCGACGGTGGTGATCTACGGACAGTCGGCCGGTGTCTACGACCACTACTTCTCGACGTTCCTCATTCCGAGCGACATTCTGTGGTCGTTCATCCAGGCGATCGTCATGGCGCTGGCCGTCATGCTGATCCACACCTACTTCGGTTTCACCGCCGCGGGCGGCCCGGTGGGCGTCGGTGTCGCGGTCGGTAACGCGGTGCGGGCCTCGCTGGTCGCGGTCGTCACAGTGACGCTGCTGATCTCGCTGGCCATCTACGGCACCTCCGGCAACTTCCACCTCTCGGGATAGCGCGATGGATACCAATCGGTTCGTTGCCGCCATGCAGGGCGGGCTCGGGCGCAAGCTCGCCGCGCTCGCGCTGGTCGGCCTGCTCGTCGCGGGCGCCTGGCTCGCGATAGCGCTGTTCCAAGGCGCGTTCACCAACACCGCTGTGGTGCTGGTCGATACGCCACGCACCGGCCTGGTCCTCGACCCCGACGCCAAGGTGAAGGTGCGCGGTGTCGAGATCGGCCGGGTCACCGACATCGACCTGCGCGCCGACGGCGCCCAGCTGCGGCTCGAAGTCGACCCCGACCAGCTGAAACTGGTGCCCGCCAACGCCGGCGTCGACATCCGCTCGACCACGGTGTTCGGTGCCAAGTACGTGAACTTCGTCGTCCCCGAGCAGCCGTCCGCCACGGCGCTGGCCCCGGGCAGCACGGTGGCGGTGAGCTCGGTGACCGTCGAGTTCAACACGCTGTTCCAGCATCTGTCCGATGTGCTCGCCCAGGTCGAGCCGGAGAAGCTCAACGCGACGCTGACCGCGCTGGGCACCGCGCTGGAAGGCCGAGGCGACAAGCTGGGCGATCTGCTGGTGCGTTCGGATCGCTATCTGCGCGAACTCAATCCGTACCTGCCGACCCTGCAGTCCGATCTGGACAAGACCGCCGCCGTGACCGGCCTCTACGCCGAGGTCACCGATCCGCTGTTGCGCACGGTCGACAACGCGACCGGTACGTCGCAGACGATCACCGAGATGCAGGGCCAGCTCGACAACGTGCTGGTCAACGTGATCGGGCTGTCCGACACGGTGGGATCGGTACTGCGCGAGAACGAACGCGATCTGGTGACCGCGCTCGACCTGCTGCGGCCGACGACCGGCCTGCTGTTCGAGTACGCCCCCGCACTGCGCTGCATCATCGACGGCCTCGGCCCGCTGGTGCCGATCGCCGAGGAGATGATGGGCGGACGACTGCCGGGTGTCGGCATGAACGCCAGCTTCATGCTCGGTGCCCAGCCCTACACCTATCCGAACGACCTACCCAAGGTGAACGCCACCGGCGGCCCGCGCTGTGAGGGCGTGGTGGACCGGGTACCGAACAGCCATTCGAACTATCTGGTGACCGATACCAGCGAGGGCACGGTGTACACGCCGAACACCCAACACGAATTCCACGGTGTGCCAAAGGTATTCCAGCTGCTGCTGGACGGATTGCCGGGAGTGACGCGGTGAGGAACACGGGAACGACGATCAAACTGGCGATCTTCACCGTGGTGATGACGCTGGTGTTCGCCGGCCTGGCCATCGTCTTGAGTCAGGCCCGGTTCTCCAGCGAGAACGGCTATCGCGCGGTGTTCACCAGCTCCTCGGGCATGTTGCCGGGCGCCAAGGTGCGCATCGCCGGTGTGCCGGTGGGCTCGGTGACCTCGGTGAAGGTCGGCGACGACAACTTCGCGCACGTCGAGTTCGACGTCGACACCAAGTACGCGGTGCTGGCCAGCACCCGGGCGGCGATCAAATACGAGAACCTGGTCGGCGACCGCTACCTGGAACTGATGGAGGGGCCGGGCTCGGCTCGGCGCCTGTCCGATGGCGACACCATCGGTCGCGAGCAGACCTCGCCCGCACTGGATCTGGACCTGCTGCTCGGCGGATTCAAGCCGCTGCTGCGCGGGCTCGATCCGGCACAGGTCAACGACCTCACCGAGGCATTGCTGCAGATCTTCCAGGGACAGGGCGGCACGCTGGTCTCCCTGCTGAACAGCGGCGGGAACTTCGCCAGGACCCTGGCCGACCGGGACGCGTTGATCGGCAGCGTGATCGACAACCTGAACACCGTGCTGGCCACCATCGCCGACCGCGGTGATCAGTTCGCCACCACCATCGACGAACTGCAGCGCCTGGTCAGCGACCTGTCCGCGCAGCGTGACCCGATCGGCAACGCGTTGCCGCGGATCGCGGGCGCGACCCAGGAACTCAACGACCTGCTGGTGCAGGCTCGCCCCGATCTGCGCAACACCATCGAACAGACCGGCAGGCTCGCCACGAATCTGGACGAGGGTTCCGACCACATCGAATGGGTGCTCGGAAAGCTGCCGGACACCTACAAGAAGCTCATCCGGATCGGTGCCTATGGTTCTTTCCTGCAGCTGTACATCTGCGGTACCAACTTCCTGATCAGCGGCCCCAACGGCGAGCCGATGGAAGTTCACGCACCGGGTCTGCAGGCGACCGGAAGGTGCACGCCCAATGAATGAGAACAAGTCGTCAGCGGCGACGATCGGTATCGTCGGTGTGGTTCTGGCGGTGACGATCTCGCTCGCGACGCTGCAATTCACCGAGCTGCCCTTCATCCGTTCGGGAGCGACCTTCACCGCGAACTTCCTCGATGCGGGCGGCCTGGTGCCGGGCGACCCGGTGCACGTGGCCGGTGTGCGTTCCGGCGAGGTGCGGCAGGTCAGCCTCGACGGTGACAAGGTCCTGGTGAAGTTCGACCTCGACGAGTCGATCGTGCTGGGCGAGAAGACGACCGCCGCGATCAAGACGAACACGGTACTCGGCCGCAAATCCTTGGACGTGGTGCCGAACGGTCCCGGCGCGATCGACACCGGCGACACCATCCCGCTCGACCGCACCACCTCGCCCTATTCGCTCAAC
The DNA here is from genome assembly GCF_044744725.1 of Nocardia sp. NPDC087230. Lineage (NCBI taxonomy): Bacteria > Bacillati > Actinomycetota > Actinomycetes > Mycobacteriales > Nocardiaceae > Nocardia > Nocardia sp. NPDC087230. The sequence continues at coordinate 442,737 of NZ_JBIUYV010000002.1, read as the reverse complement.
GAAGCACTGAGTGATCTCGGCGGGACCGTGCGCGATCTCGATCTGGATCAGGTCGACCAGACCCTCGACACCCTGTCGACGGCCTTCGCCGATACCCCGGGCCCGCTGCGCAACGCGCTCGACGGTGTCACCGCGTTGTCGCGCAGCATCAATGTGCGCGACCAGGCGCTGACCGACCTGCTGGCCCGGGCGCAGAACGTCACCAAGATCCTGGCCGACCGCAGCACCCAGCTCAATACGCTGCTCATCGACGGCAACGAACTGCTCGGCGAACTCGATCGGCGCCGCGCGGCGATCAACCAGCTCGTCGTCTACATCGACGACGTGGCCAGGCAGCTCTCCGGCCTGGTCGCCGACAACGAGCCGCAGATGCGGCCGACGCTGGACCGCCTGAACTCGGTGCTCGCGCTGCTCCAGCGCAACGAACAGAACCTCAACCAGGCACTCGACGGCCTCGGCCCCTACGCCGCAGCGCTCGGCGAACAGGTCGGCAACGGGCCCTGGTTCAACGCCTACGTGGTGAACGCGACAAGTACCGAATTGCGTCCGCTCGTCGATGCGCTGGTCTGGCCGGAACAGGTGCCGCAGGACGTGATCGACATCTTCACCAACCCGAGGACGCCCTACATCGCTCCTGCTGAAAAGGATCCCCCGCGATGAGCTTGAGCCAGCAGGTGCGCGGGTTGCCGCGCTGGACGATCGCGGTGGCGGTGGTGGTGATCGCGGCATTGGTCGCGGTCGGCGTCTACCTCGTCACCGGCGCCGGGAAGAACACGGTGACCGCGTCGTTCACCTCCACCACCGGCCTGTACGCCGGCGACGAGGTCCGGGTACTCGGCGTCACCGTCGGCAGCATCGACTCGATCGAACCGGGCAAGGGCCAGGTACGAGTGAAGATGAGCATCGACAGCGATGTCGATCTGCCCGCGGACGCGCGCGCCGTGATCATCGCGCCGTCACTGGTGGCGGCCCGCTTCGTGCAGATCGCGCCCGGCTACAACGGTGGCCCGAAACTGGCCGACGGGGCCCAGATTCCGCTCGAGCGCACGGCGGTGCCGGTGGAGTGGGACGAGATCAAGGCCGAGCTGACCAAGTTGTCGGCGGCCCTCGGTCCGGTCGGTGACGACGAGCAGGGCTCCTTCGGCCGCTTCGTCGACACCGCGGCCGACAACCTCGACGGGAACGGGAAGAAGTTCCGCGACACCCTGCGTGAACTGTCCGCGACCATGACCACCCTGTCCGACGGGCGAACCGACCTGTTCGGCACCATTCGCAACCTGCAGAAGTTCGTCGAGGTGCTCTCGGCGAGCAACGAGCAGATCGTGCAGTTCAGTGGCCGCCTGGCGTCGGTGTCCTCGGTGCTGGCCGGCGCGTCGCAAGAACTCGGCGCCGGGCTGGACAGTCTCGATGTGGCGCTCGCCGATGTGAAGCGGTTCCTCGACGGCACCGGCGGCGAGCTGACCGAGGGTGTCGAGCGGCTCGCCGATGTCACCCAGACGCTGGTCGACAAGCGGCCCCAGCTCGAACAGGTGCTGCACTCCGGCCCGACCGCGATGGTGAACTTCTATCAGCTCTACAAGCCCGCTCAGGGCTCGCTCACCGGCGCGGTCGCCCTGAACAACAGCGCGAGTCCACTCAGCTTCCTGTGTGGTTCGATCCGGGCGCTCGAGAACAACAACTCCGACAAGTCCGCCGACCTGTGCGCGGAGTTCCTGGCACCGGTGATCAGTTCGCTGGCTATGAATTACGTGCCGGTCATGACCAACCCGGCCAGCGGCGTGACGGCTTTCCCGGAGCAGCTGGTGTACAGCGACCCGAGCCTGGCCGGTGCCGGCCAGCCGAACTCGGCGCCCGCCGCCGCCCCGATCACCGTGCCCGAAGGTCTTGCCGGGCTTGCCGTTCCAGGAGGACAGCGATGAGGCGCCAACGCGCACTCGCCGGGCTGGCCGTCGGCGTCGCCGTCGCGCTCGGCACCACCGGCTGTCAGTTCGACGGGCTCAACTCCCTGCCCATGCCCGGTTCCGAGGGCCGCATGGCCGGCTCCTACACGGTGCGGATCCAGATGCCCAATGTCACCACCCTGACCCGGAATTCGCCGGTGCGGGTGGACGATGTCGAGGTCGGCAACGTCACCGGGATCGAGGTCGAGGGCTGGCACGCGCTGGTGACGGTCTCGCTCAACCCCGATGTGCGTCTGCCCGCCAACGCGGTCGCCAAGATCGGCCAGACCAGTCTGCTCGGCAGCAACCACGTCGAGCTGTCCGAGCCGACGACGGTCGCGCCGACGGGCCAGTTGCGCGACGGCGACGTCATCCCGCTCGAGCGGGCCGGCGCCTATCCGACCACCGAGCAGGTGCTGTCCTCGTTGTCGGTGGTGCTCAACGGCGGTGGTATCGCCCAGCTCGAGACCATCACCACCGAGCTGAACGCGATGGTGAACGGCCGCGAGGCCGAGATCGCCGACCTGTTGCCCCAGCTCAACGAGCTGACCACCGGTCTGGAGCGGCAGACCGGCAGCATCATCGCCGCGATGGAAGGCCTGGACCTGCTCGCGGTGCGCCTGGCCGATCAGCGTGACGTGATCGCCGAGGCGATCGAGCAGATCCATCCCGCGCTCACCGCGCTGGCCGACCGGTCGGCGAACATCACCACCGCGATCACCGCGCTCGGTGAGCTCGGCGACGTCAGCGAACGACTCATCAAGACCAGCGGCGACGATCTGGTGGCCAATCTCCGCAGTCTCGGTCCCGTGCTGAAGACGCTGGCCGACACCGGCAACAACCTGGTCCAGGCGCTGGGCATCCTGCCGACCTTCCCGTTCCCGATCCGGAACATCGACAACGCGATCATGGGCGACTACATGAACTTGTTCATCACGTTCGACCTGACCGCCAGTCGGCTCGACAGCAACTGGCTCACCGGCACTCCGCTGGGCGGTCGCTTCGGTGGCGTCGAAGGCGTCGTCGGCTCGTTCGCGCCGTCGACCGCGACCGACGCGGGCAACCCGGCGACCACGCCGCTGGGCGCACCGGCGAGCCCGGGGCCCACGCTCAATCTGCCCGGGCTGCCGCCCATCCCCGGTCTGCCCGCCATCCCCGGACTCACCGCGCCACTGCCGGGCCAGGAAGGGGCGGGTCGATGAAACTCACCCGGTTCGTGCGAGCCCAGCTCGTGATCTTCGCGGTGCTCACGGTGATCGGCCTCGTCGTGATGAGCGTCAGCTACCTGCAGTTGCCCGCGATGTTCGGCATCGGCCGATACGCGGTGACCGTGCAGCTGGCCGCCACCGGCGGTCTCTACCCCACCGCGAATGTCTCCTACCGCGGGCAGAACATCGGCAAGGTCGAGGCGGTCCGGCTGACGACGGCCGGAGTCGAAGCGGATCTGTCGATCGACAGCGACTACAAGGTGCCCGCCGATGCGAGCGCGTGGGTGCGCAGTGTCTCGGCGATCGGCGAGCAGTATGTCGACCTGGTGCCCACCGAGCAGCCGTCGGAGGCGAATCTGCGTGACGGCTCGGTGATTCCGGAGCAGCGTACCCATCTGCCCCAGGACGTCGGCACGATGCTGGACCAGGCCGACAAGCTGCTCCAGTCGGTCGCCGACACCCGCCTGCGGCAGGTCATCGACGAGGCGTTCCTCGCCTTCAACGGCGCGGGCCCCGATCTGCAGCGGTTCATCGACTCGGCCGCGCTGCTGGTGCAGCAGGCCGAAACCGATATCGAGCCCACCAAGAAGCTGCTCGACCAGATCGGTCCGCTGCTGGACACCCAGACGCGTTCCGCGGACGATATCCGTTCCTGGACGGCGGATCTGGCCACGGTCACCGATCAGCTGCGCGAGCACGATCCGGCCCTGCGCAGCCTGCTGAACAACGGCCCTTCCGCGATGGAAGTGGTGAACAAGCAGTTCCAGGGGCTGCGCCCGACCCTGCCGCTGCTGGCCAGCAACCTGGTGAGCCTCGGACAGGTCGGGGTGACCTACAACGCGAGCGTGGAGCAGCTCCTGGTTGTCTTCCCGCCGCTGATCGCGGCGCTGCGGACCGCTATCCGCGGGCCGATCCAGTACGGCGTGATGGTCGACTTCATGACCGTCCTCAACGACCCGCCCGCCTGCACCACCGGCTTCCTGCCCGCGGATCAGTGGCGGGAGCCGAGCGACCTGACCCCGATGGACACCCCACCCGGGCTCTACTGCAAGGTGCCGCAGGACTCGAACATCGCGGTTCGCGGCATCCGCAACACCCCGTGCATGGAATTCCCCGGCGTCCGGGCACCCACGCCCGAACTGTGCCGGACGGGGTTCGTGCCGCAGGGCAACAACCCGCCGTTCGGGCCGGTTCAGCCGGTCGCTCCGGCGTCGGCACCGGCAGGCGCATCGACGGGCGGTGTGACCCCCGCCGCAGCGCGCCCCTATGATCCGTCCACGGGCAGCTATCTGGGCACGGACGGACGCACGTACCGCCAAGGTGACATCGCCGAGGACGGCTCGGGCACCGTGCCGGCCAGCTGGCAGGCGATGTTGGAGGAGCAGCAACGATGAACGACAACGACAACCGCCGCCCGCGCAGGCGGGCCGCGCGCTCGGCCGGGCCACCGGTCGAGGAGACGGCGGCCGAGACAGTCAGCATCAGTAAGAGCGAAACCGCATCACCGTCGGCGGCGCTGGACGCGGAGGCCACGGCGAAGATCGCCGGAAACTCGGCCGCCGGCACAGCGGTGAAGCCGGCGGATGTCACCGTCCAGCTCGCGGCGAGCGAGCCTGCCGAATCCGGCGGCGCGGCGGCGCCTCGCGCGCGTGGCGGCATCCTGGCGCTCGCCGCGGCGATCCTGCTCGTCCTCGCCCTGGTCGCCGGGGCCGGCTACGCGGCCTTCACCGCCTACTCGGTGAACCGGGACGAGGATCTGCGAGCGCAGTACACCGAGACCGCCCGTCAGGCGGTGCTGAACCTCACCACGATCCGCGCGCAGACGGCCAAGGAAGACATCGACCGCATCCTGGCGGTGGCCTCCGGTGACTTCAAGACCGAGTTCGACGGTCGCGTCGATCCGTTCATGGACGTCGTCAAGCAGGCGAATGTGGTCTCCTCCGGCGAGGTCGTCGAATCGGGCATCGTCACCGCCGACGCCGACTCCGCGCAGGTTCTCGTCGCCGCCAAGCAGACGGTGAGCAACAACGGCTCGCCCGAACCGCAGTCGCGGCAGTACCGATTCCGGGTCACCGTGTCGAACAGCGACACCGGCATGACCGTGTCGAAGGTGGAGTTCGTCGGATGAGCCAGCGTATGAAGATCGTCTTCGGCGGCCTCGCCGCCCTCGGCCTGATCGCGGCGGTGGTGCTCGGGGTGAGCGGCTACCAGCTGTGGCAGCACGACCGGACCGAGCAGGCCCGCAGCGACGCGATGAGCACGGCGAGCCGCACGGTCAGCGCCATGTTCACCTACGAGCCCGCCACCGTCGACACCGAGCTGCCCAAGGCGGCCGACGGCCTGACCGAGTCCTTCCGCAACGACTACCTGAAGCTGATCAAGGAAGCCATCGCGCCGGGCGCGAAGGAGAAGCAGCTCACCGTCAAGGCCACGACCCAGGCCGAGGGCATCGTCTCGGCCGAGCCCGAGCATGCGGTGGTGCTGCTCTACCTGAACCAGCTGACCACCAGCAAGGACACCCCGAACGGCACCGCCTCCGGCAGCCGGGTGCGGGTAACGATGGACAAGTCCGGGGACCGCTGGCTGGTCGCACAGGTCACGCCGGTCTGAATCCCCGCGAGAATCGCTGTTTTCCGTGGCCGTCGGCCCGGCCTGACTCAGGCCGGGCCGCGGTTGTCTCGAGGTAGCCGCACGACGAAGGTCGCCCCGCCGCCCGGGGTCTGCCGCACCCGGACCGTGCCGCCGTGTGCGGCGACCAGCGCGGCCACGATGGACAGCCCGAGGCCCGTGCCGCCGCTGCTGCGGGTGCGTGAGGAGTCGGCGCGATAGAACCGCTCGAAGATCCGCGCCGATTCCTCCGTGGACAAGCCGGGGCCGGTGTCGGCGACTTCGAGGAGTACCTCGTCTTGGGCGGGGGTCAGTCGCACCGTGATCGCGGTGCCGTCTGGGGTGTGGGTCCGGGCGTTGTTGAGCAGGTTGGTCAGGATCTGGCGCAGCCGGTGGTCGTCGCCCAGGATCTCCAAGGTGCCCGTGCCGTCGGCGATCTCGAGGGTGATCGGCCGGTGCTCGCCCTGCGCGGCCTCCACCGCGCGAGCGCTGTGCACGGCGTCGCCGGCGATCGCGAGCAGGTCGACCGGCGTCAGGTCGACGGGGCGTTGCGCGTCGAGCCTGGCCAGCATGAGCAGGTCTTCCACCAGCAGGCCCATCCGCTGTGCCTCGTGTTCGATGCGATTCATGAACATCGCCGGATCGCCGGTCGCGCCCTGCCGGTACAGCTCGGCGAAACCGCGGATGGTGGTGAGCGGAGTGCGCAGTTCGTGACTGGCGTCGGCGACGAAACGCCGCATCCTGGCCTCGGATTCGCGCGCGGCGGCCTCGGAGGCCGCGGTCGCGGCGAAGGCCTGCTGGATCTGGGTGAGCATGCTGTTGAGCGAGCGCGAGAGCCGGTCGACCTCGGTGTCGGTGCCGCGCACCGGAACCCGGCGATGCAGTTGACCCTCCGCGATCGCCGCCGCGGTGGCCTCGACCCGGCGCAGCGGCCGCAGACTACCGCGCACCACGAAGTAGGCGGCCACGGCCAGGGCGATCAGCACGATCGCGCCCACCACCAGCTGCAACACGACGAGATTGCGCACGGTCTCGATGTTCTCGGTGAGCGGCCACGCCACGGTCGCGGTCGCGCGATGCCCGTTGACGGTCAGCACGCGCCACTGATCGGTCGAATCGCCCTGCGAGCCGACGGTGACCGGTTGGAGCGCAGGGGGATTCGGGAGGTCAGGAGTGGCGTCGGTGCCGAAGACGTTGTCCAGCGTGATGGTTCGGGTGCCGTCGGTGCTCGCGGCGGTGAGGTAGTACCGTCCCGGCGGCTGCCGGTCCGACGACGGGGTGGGCAGGGGTGGCGCGGGCAGCCCGACCCGGCGCTCCCATTCGATCGCGGCATCGGTCAACTGCTGGTCGGTGCGGTTGCGCAGCGAGTTCTCCATCGCCTTGGTGACGACGAAACCCGAAGCGATCAAACCGAATCCGGCCAGGGCGACCAGCATCAGCACCAGCGTCACGCGCAGCGGGATCGCCGAGAACCTGCGGGCGACGCGGGCGCGCAGACTCATCGCGCGGCCGGCTCCCGCATGACGTACCCGACGCCACGCAGGGTGTGGATCAACCGCTGTTCACCGGTGTCGACCTTCTTGCGCAGATACGACACGTAGGTCTCCACCACGCCGACCTCACCGCCGAAGTCGTAGCGCCACACGTGATCCAGGATGCGGGGTTTGCTGAGGACGCTCCCCGCGTTCACCATGAAATAGCGCAGCAGCGTGAACTCGGTGGGGGACAGGGCGACCGGCTCGCCCGCCTTCCACACCTCGTGGGTGTCGTCGTCGAGTTCGATGTCGGCGAAGCGCAGCCGGGTACTGGCCTGTTCGGGTGCGGTCCGGCCGGAGCGGCGCAGGATCACCCGCAGCCGGGCCACCACCTCCTCGAGGCTGAACGGCTTGGTGACGTAGTCGTCGGCGCCCAGGGTCAGGCCGGTGATCTTGTCCTCGACCTCGTCGCGGGCGGTCAGGAACAGCACCGGCGCGTCGATGCCGTCGGCGCGCAACCGGCGCAGCAGGCCGAAGCCGTCCATGCCGGGCATCATCACGTCGACGATCAGCGCCTCCGGGCGGAACGCGCGGGCCTTGTCCAGGCCCTCGGCGCCGTCGCTCGCCGTCGCTACCTCGAAACCCTGGTAGCGCAGGCTCACCGCCAGCAACTCGACGATCATCGGTTCGTCGTCGACGACGAGCACCCTGGCCTCGGGTGCTTCCGGCACACCGCTCATGGATCTCATGGTCCACCACCCGGCTGGGAGGTGGCTGCCACCACGCTGTGAGGTCGCTGTGAGCGCCTCAGCGCGACTCGCGGTACACGTCCTCGTCCTCGCTCAGCAGGGCCGCCCCGGCGACGTTGCCCTGGGAGAGGGCGTCGAGGAAGGCGCGCGCCCAGCGTTCGACGTCGTGGGTCAGCACCTGGCGGCGCATCGAGCGCATCCGGCGGCGCTTGGTGTCGCGGTCGTCGTCGAGCGCGCCGATGATGGCGTCCTTGACGCTGTCGAGGTCGTGCGGGTTGCACAGGTAGGACTGGCGCAGCTCGGCCGCGGCGCCGGTGAACTCGCTCAGCACCAGGGCGCCGTTGAGGTCGCTGTGGCAGGCCACGTACTCCTTGGCGACCAGGTTCATGCCGTCGCGCAGGGGCGTGACCAGCATGGCGTCGGCGGCGACGAAGAAGGCGATCAGTTCGTCGCGGGGGATCGGGCGGTGCAGGTAGTGCACGACCGGGTAGCCGACCCGGGCGAACTCGCCGTTGATCCGGCCCACCTGGCGTTCGATGTCGCCGCGCATCTTGATGTAGCTCTGCACCCGCTCACGGCTCGGGGTGGCCAGCTGCACCATCACCGTCTCGGCGGGGTCGACCCGGCCCTCCTCCAGCAGTTCCTGCAGGGCGTTGAGCCGGATGTCGATGCCCTTGGTGTAGTCCAGGCGGTCGACGCCGAGCATGATGTTCTTCGGATTGCCCAGCTCGGCGCGGATCTTGGCGGCCCGCTCCCGCACCGACCGGCGCCGGGAGTGTTCGTCGAGCTCGGCGGAGTCGATCGAGATGGGGAACGCGCCGACGCGCACCGTGCGGAAGCCGACCTGCACGACGCCCAGCTTGGAGCGCACGCCGATGGTGCCCCGGGAGGTGGGCTGCCCGGCTAGTCGGCGGGCCAGGTAGAGGAAGTTCTGCGCGCCGCCGGGGAGATGGAAGCCGATCAGGTCGGCACCGAGCAGGCCCTCGACGATCTCGGTCCGCCACGGCATCTGCATGAACAGCTCGACCGGCGGGAACGGGATGTGCAGGAAGAAGCCGATGGTGAGGTCGGGCCGCAGCATGCGCAGCATCTTCGGTACCAGCTGCAGCTGGTAGTCCTGCACCCAGACGGTGGCGCCCTCGGCGGCCACCTTCGCGGTCTCCTCGGCGAACCGGCGGTTGACCTCGACATAGGCGGCCCACCAGGCCCGGTCGTAGACCGGACGCACGATCACATCGTGGTAGAGCGGCCACAGCGTGCCGTTGGAGAACCCCTCGTAGTAGTCCTCGACCTCCTGCGCCGTCAGCGGCACCGGGTGCAGTTCCAGACCGTCTTCGATGATCGGCTCGACTTCGACGTCCGGGACGCCCGCCCAGCCGACCCACGCCCCCTTGTTGCTGCGCAGTACCGGTTCCAGGGCGGTCACCAGACCACCCGGGCTGCGCTTCCACCTGGTCGTTCCGTCGGGCAGGCGCTCGAGGTCGACCGGCAGCCGGTTCGCGACGACGACGAACCCCGAGCCCGCACCGGTCGGTGTGGCCGCGACGGACTCGCTGTTCTCGGACGGACGGTCGTTGGACTGTTTATCGATCATCTGGTCCACTCACGCATCCTTTGCGCGTCGCAGGGTTCGCTTTGAGGTTGTGGTAGTCGGAGGGTCAGCTGGGGCCGATGCCGAGCATCGACAGCAGCATCCGGCACTCGTCGGCGTCTTCGGCGTACGCCGCGACGACGCGCTGTGCCTGGCGAGCGGTCTCGTCGGCCAGTGGCTCGAGCTCGTCGTCGGCGATGTCGTTGGCGCTGCTCTTGGCGGCCATAGTGGTTCGTCCTCCCGGTTTCCAAACGCTCTGCGTGCGAGTAGTCAATACTATCGGTCGCCCGTGCACGGCCGATGAACTCCCGACCCGATCACCCCACCCCGGTGCAGGGTCGTGGCGGTCCCGTTACCGTGAGTGTCGGACAGCTCAACCCCGCAGAGAGGTTTGTTTCATGCCAGTGGCCACGGTGAACGGCATCGCACTGAACTATCAGGTCAAGGGCGACCGTACCAAGGGCACCGACGTCAAGGGCGGCGGTCCGCTGGTGGTGTTGATCATGGGCACCGGATCGCCCGGTCGGGTGTGGGAACTCCATCAGGTGCCCGCGCTGGTTGCGGCCGGGTACCGGGTGTGCACCTTCGACAACCGGGGTATCGCGCCGTCGTTCGAGGCACCCGGCGGCATGCGGATCGAGGAGCTGGTCGCCGACACCGCGGCGCTGATCGAATTCCTCGACGAGGGTCCCGCGCTGGTCGCGGGCACCTCGATGGGCGCCCGGGTCGCCCAGGAACTGGCGCTGGCCCGTCCCGACCTGGTCCGCAAGGCCGTGTTCATGGCCGGGCACGGCAGGCTCGACCAGTTCCAGAAGACGCTGTCGGCCGGTGAGCAGGATCTCGACGCCGCCGGTGTGCAGCTGCCCGCCAAGTTCGAGGCGGCACTGACCGCGGTGATGAATCTGTCGCCGGCGACCATGTCCGACACCAATGCCGCCCGCGACTGGCTCGACCTGTTCGAGTTCACCGGCGGGCCTGCCACGCCGGGCATCCGCGCGCAGCGGGCCATGGATCACGAGTTCAACCGGGTGGCCGCCTATCGCGCGATCACGGTGCCCTGCCTGGCAATCGGCTTCGCCGATGATAGGATGATTCCGCCTTATCTGTCGCGGGAAGTCGCCGACGCCATCCCCGGCGCCAGGTACCAGGAAATCCCGGACACCGGCCACTACGGCTACCTGGAACGCCCCGAGGCGGTCAACAAGATCCTCCTCGATTTCTTCGCGGCTTGACCGCCGAGGCTGAGGTAACCACCTACACGTAACGTCAGCCTTGCTAGGGTCGACACAACGCCCGGGGTTCGCCCCCCGAAGCGATCCCGTACACAGCGCCAGTATCCAGTGAGGTGAAATTGAGCACCAACCCCTTCGACGACGAGGACGGCCGCTTCTTCGTTCTGGTCAACGACGAAGAGCAGCACTCCCTGTGGCCCGCGTTCGCCGAGGTCCCGGCGGGTTGGCGTGTCGTGTTCGGCGAAGAGAGCCGGGCCGCGTGCGTCGAGTACGTCGAGAAGAACTGGACCGATATGCGTCCCAAGAGCCTGCGCGACGCGATGGCCGCCGACGATGCGGCCCGCGCCCAGTCCTGAGCAGTAACACCGATACTGCGCCGGGACCTCGCTGAGCGCGACGGCCGCGTGGCACCTCTACCGATGCCACGCGGCTGCCGCGTCCCGCTATGATGGTCGCTGCCCTTCGGGGCGCCTGTTCGTACCCGCCTCCTTAGCTCAGTGGTAGAGCACCGCTCTTGTAAAGCGAAGGTCGTCAGTTCAATCCTGACAGGGGGCTCTCCCAGAACCCGACCCGGACAACGGGTCGGGTTCTTTGTCGTTCGTGGTGCGCGACGGCAGATCGTGCCCAAGACTTTTGGGGCCGCCTCGCGTCCATGCGCTGCGGTATCTTCCATGCGATCGCCGCACCAGCCGGCGCGCAGAGGGAGACGCTCCACATGTTCGACAAGTCCTTTGCGGCCGCCGTGCTCTCGGTGAGCGCCGCTGCCGTCCTCGCGGCACCGCCCGCCACCGCCGACCCGGTCAACTGGGGCGCCGTTTCCCTCAGCGTGTGGGGCAACGTCTACGCGTTTTCGGTCAACCACCCCACGGAAGCCGACGCGATTCGAGCCGCGGACCGAGCGTGCAAGGGTCAAGGCATCATCGACTGCCGGACGATGGTGACGTTCGCGGACGGCTGCGGTGCGGTCGTGACCAGTCCGCTCGCGATCGTCGCGGGATTCCCGATCGTGGGCTTCGGTAAAGGGGCGAACCCAGGGGAGGCGATCGCGGACGCCACCCGCAACCTCCCCACCGGCACCGGGAGCGCCGGTTCGTTCGATCGTGACCACGCCTGCACCTGGCTGTGATCGACAGGCCGCCGGCTCGATCCTGACGTGGCTCCGAGTTGTTCGTAGCGCCGCGACGGCAGCTCGTGCCCCAGAAAGCAGGGGCGATCGATCCACTCCGAAACAGTGGCGTTTCTCACTAGGCTCACTCGCACGCCGAACCCCGGCGTACCTGTTCGAGAGGGATCCTCGTGAAACGCTTCGCCATCCTCGCCGCCGCGGTCACCGCGTTCGGCGCCGCCTCCGCCGGGCTCGCCACCGCGACCCCGGCGCAGTCCGCCTCGGGTCAGCCGACGACGGCCCAGCCGGTCGTCCTGCAGACCGGCTCGGCCGTGATCGACCTGCTCGCCTACTTCGCCGCGGGCTGCTTCGGCAGCTGGAGCCCCGCCCCGCCCCCGCACTGCGTCACGCAGTGACCGCTCGATCCTGACCGGTCAGGCCCCCGACCTGTGCCGACGCGGCGGGGGCCGTACGGTCTGGCCGCCTCAGGCCGGGACGTTGGCCTCGTAGCCGAGTTCCCGGAGGGCGGCCTTGATCTTGGCCTGGGCCTCGTCGAGGGACTCGGGTGTGGGGGCGGTGTCGGCGCCGGAGATGTCGAAGTCGCCCATGGTGTAGGCGGGGAAGACATGGGTGTGCAGGTGGGGGACCTCCAGGCCGGCGATGAGCAGGCCCGCGCGGGGCGCGTCGAAGGCGATGCGGACGGCCTGGCCGATCTTCTGGGCGAGGCCGGTCAGGCGCGCCATGACGGCGGGGTCGACGTCCTGCCACTGGTCGATCTCGGCGCGCGGCACGATGAGGGTGTGACCCTGGGTGACGGGGGCGATGGTGAGGAAGGCGACGAATTCGTCGTCCTCCCAGACGAAACGGCCGGGAAGCTGTCCGGCGATGATCGCGCTGAAGACGGATGCCATAGCGGCGAGCCTAGCTAGATCGCGACGAAATGCGACAGGATGCCCTGCACCTCGTAGATGTCGACCTGGCGGTTGAACCGCTGCCTGACCGGCTCGTTCCCGCTGCCGATCCAGATGTGGAGCTCGGCGTCGAGATCGAAGGTGCCCGCGGTCTCGACGGCGAAATGGGTGATCGAGCGGTAGGGGATGGAGTGGTAGCTGACCTTGCGGCCGGTGACGCCCTGCTTGTCGACCAGGATCAGCCGGCGATTGGTGAACAGCATCGCGTCGCGCACCAGCAGGTAGGCCGAATAGACCTGCTCACCCTGGCCGAACAGCTTGGCGTACTCCTGCTGCGCGGCGGCCGGGTCGATCCGGCCCGCATTGCCCATCATCCCGTCGAGCAGACCCATGCTTGCTCCCCTCGCCTTCCCCGGCGGCCGTGTCGTCGCGCCAGCCCCATTGTCCCCCAAGTGAACCCGATGCGGGTGGTGTGCGCGGGTGAATTCCCGACGCCGGGGCAGGGTTCGGATCCGTCGCCGCGGCCCGGTGACCGCTACCGGATATCGCGACGCGGTAGGGGGCTGGGGCGTGCGCAGCGGGCGTGAAGAGCGCGACTAATCTGTGACCGTGCGCGTACTCGTCATCGGTTCCGGAGCCCGTGAACATGCCCTCGTCCTGGCGCTACGCCGGGATCCGTCGGTGACGGCGGTGATCGCCGCCCCGGGCAATCCCGGCATCGGACAACATGCCGAACTACGTCCGGTCGACCCGTGCGCGGCCGAGGACGTCGTCGCGCTGGCCACCGAGGTCGCCGCCGATCTCGTGGTGATCGGCCCCGAGGTGCCGCTGGTGCTCGGCATCGCCGACGCCGTGCGTGCGGCCGGATTCCCGGTCTTCGGCCCGTCCAAGGACGCGGCCCGGATCGAGGGCTCGAAGGCGTTCGCCAAGGACGTGATGGCGGCCGCCGGTGTGCGGACCGCGCACAGCGAGATCGTCGACACCCCGGCCGACCTGGACGCCGCGCTCGATCGCTTCGGTCCGACCTGGGTCGTCAAGGACGACGGGCTGGCCGCGGGCAAGGGCGTCGTGGTGACCGACGACCGTCGCGCGGCCCGCGATCACGGCGCCGAGCTGCTCGAACAGGGCCACCCGGTGCTGCTCGAGTCGTTCCTGGACGGCCCGGAGGTGTCGCTGTTCTGCCTGGTCGACGGCGAGACCGTGGTCCCGCTGCTGCCTGCGCAGGACCACAAGCGCGTCGGCGACGGCGATTCCGGCCCGAACACCGGCGGTATGGGCGCCTACACGCCGCTGCCGTGGCTGCCCGAGGAGACGCTGACCGAGATCGTCGAGGATGTGGTGAAGCCGGTCGCGGCCGAGCTGGTCCGCCGGGGCAGCTCGTTCTCCGGGCTGCTGTACGCCGGTCTGGCCGTCGGCACCAACGGTCCCGCGGTCGTCGAGTTCAACTGCCGCTTCGGCGATCCCGAGACCCAGGCCGTGCTGGCCCTGCTGGACAGCCCGTTCGCCGAGCTGCTGCACGCCACCGCCACCGGTCGCCTGGCCGAGATCGAACCGCCGCGCTGGAAGGACGGCTCCGCGATCACCGTCGTGCTGGCCGCCGAGAACTACCCCGCTCGCCCGCGCACCGGTGACGTGATCACCGGCGCCGAGGACGGTGCGCTGGAAGGCGAGACGCTGGTGCTGCACGCGGGCACCGGGCAGCGCGAGGACAAGACGCTGGTCTCGGCCGGCGGCCGGGTGCTCAATGTGGTCGGGGTCGGCGCCGATCTCGCCGAGGCTCGCGAGCGCGCCTACGCGCGGCTCGCCCAGATCAAGCTGCCCGGCAGCCACTTCCGCACCGATATCGGCGCGACCGAGGTGGTCGTCCCGGAGCGCAAAGCGCAGTAGCGCGCGAATCGCGAACGAGGGGCATCGGGGTCCGGAGCGGGTCCGATGCCCCTTGTCGTGTCGTCAGGTGAGCTGGAGGCCGTGCGTGGCGAGCCAGGCCTGCGGGTCGACGTGGTTGCCGTTCTGGACGATCTCGAAGTGCAGGTGCGGGCCGGTGGAGTCGCCGCGGTTGCCGATGCGGGCGATCTGCATGCCCGCGGGGACCCGTTCGCCGGGGGAGACGAAGAAGTCGTACATGTGGCCGTAGATGCTGATGGTGCCGTCGTCGTGCCGGATGCGCACCCACAGGCCGAAGCCCTGGGCCGGACCCGCTTCGACGACCGTGCCGTCGGCGACGGCGTAGATGGGGCTGCCGATGGGGGCGGCGATGTCGATGCCGCGGTGCATGGTGCCCCAGCGGGAGCCGAAACCCGAGGTGAACGCGCCCTTGGCGGGCAGACTGAAGCCGCCGAGGGAGGGGGTCGCCCCCGGCGTCACGGTCCCGGGGACCACCGGCGCCCGCGTCCCCATCCAGTCCTGCCACTCGCCCGAGGCCGCGGCCGCCGCCTCGGCCTTAGCGCGCTCGAGGGTGGCGCGGGCCGCCGCCGCGACCACCGCCGCCTCGCGCCGCTTCTCGCCGTTGGCGATGGCGGCGAGCAGGCGCGTCGTCGACTGCGGATTCGGCGCGAGTTCCGGGACGTAGGCGATCGCCACGCGCTGCGCCTCACCGGGCGCCAGCGGGCCACCCTCGACGTCGTCGCCGATCCGCCCGTCCGCCGCCACGACCACCGCCACGATCGCCACACCCGCGATCAGGACGCGCTGCTCGATCAGTACCCGCCGCACCCGATCCCGGCTCGGCCGCCGCGCCCACAGCGCCTCGGCCCGCGCCTTCGGCCGCAGCCAGAACACGGTGCGCACCTCGCCCGCGCGCAGTTCGCCGGCGATCTCGGCGACCGTCGGATGCTCGCCGATCCAGGTCGCCACGCGCTCGCGGACACCGCTCTTCGACGGTAGCTGCTCGCGCCAATTCGCCTGCAGAACAAGGCCGTTGATGCTGACTACGCGCTTCCCGACGCTCGGCGCCGCGGCGTCGTCGAGCGCCCGGGTGCTGTGCTCAGCGGCTGAGGCGCTGGGGCCGTCGGTGGTGACTCGCCGGTGCGCGGTGGTCTCGGCGGCTGAGGGCTGCGCGGTGGCGGCCGCGGTCTCCGCACGAGGGTCGGCCTCGGCGGCCGCGGGGCTCGCGGCGACGTCCGCCGCCTGCGCGTTCGCCTCGGCAGGAGGGCTGTCCTCGACCGGCGACGCCACGACACGATCCACCGCGTCCGCCTTCGCCCGCCGCACTCGCCCCGCCGTCCTTACCCACTCCATGGTGCCCCCGCGGCCCTGCCCCGACGCGGCTCAACTCGCTGCGCCGGTGGCTGCGTATTCGCTGTCGGAGCCATTCTGCCGACCATATCTGTCAACGCCCGCAATCGGGTGCTCTACCGTCACTCGGGTGTCCAGAGAATCGCGCCGGTCGACCATTCCCCCTTTCTACGTGATGGATGTGTGGAAAGCCGCTGCTGAACGGGCCAGGTCGCACGGAGACGTGCTGGTGCTGGCGGCGGGACAGCCCTCGACGCAGGCGCCGGCACCGGTGCTGCGGGCGACCAAGGCGGCGATCGAGCACGAGCTGCTCGGGTACACCGAGACGTTCGGCATCCTGCCGCTGCGCGAGGCGATCGCCGAGCACCACCGGGAGACCTACGGCTACGACGTGCACCCGGACGAGGTCGTGGTGACCACGGGGTCCTCGGGGGCGTTCACGCTGATCTTCCTGGCCGCCTTCGACGCGGGCGACACCGTGGTGGTGGCCCGGCCGGGATACCCGGCCTACCGCAACACCCTCACCGCGCTCGGCTGCGAGGTGATCGAGCTCGACTGCGGCCCGCAGACCCGCTTCCAGCCGACGGTCGCCATGCTCGAGGCACTGCCGGAGCCGCCCGCGGGCCTGGTGGTGGCCAGCCCGGCCAACCCGACCGGCACCATGATCGACCCGGCCGAGCTGGCCGCGCTGGCGCGCTGGTGCGAAGACCACGGCACCCTGCTGATCTCCGACGAGATCTATCACGGCATCACCTTCGACGACGCGACGCCGACCGCCTCGGCCTGGGAGTTCTCCCGCGCGGCGGTGGTGATCGGCTCGGTGTCGAAGTACTTCTCGATGACCGGCTGGCGGCTGGGCTGGATGCTGGCCCCCGCCGACCTGCGCCCGGCGCTGCAGCGGCTGGCGTCGAACATGACGGTGTGCCCGCCCGCCATCTCCCAGTACGCCGCCGTGCACGCGTTCGGCGCGGAAGCCAAGGATGAGCTGGACGGCCACGTCCGCCGGTACGCGCGCAACCGGGCGCTGTTGCTGGAGGGTCTGCCGAGTATCGGCATCACCGAACTCGCCCCCGCCGATGGCGCTTTCTACGCCTATGCCGATATCGGTCACTTGACCAACGATTCCCGGGCCTGGTGTGCCGAGGTGCTCGAGCACACCGGCGTCGCGCTGGCACCCGGTCTCGACTTCGACACCGTGCACGGCATTCGCACTGTTCGCTTCTCCTTCGCCGGCGCCACCGACGACATCGCCGCAGCGCTGGACCGGTTGGGAAGGTTCCTGAAGGGCTGATCGGCCGCGCTGTCAACAGTGATGTGCGACAACAACTTTGCCTAGTACGAACACTTCCGTGCCGGGATGCGGTAAAACTCAGTTATCCCGATTTCCCGCGTTTCCCCGATGACGATTGCGCACGGTTGAACTGATGATGACTGGCACGATGGCACGGTGACCACCGCGACGACCCCGAAAGGCGAACGGCGTCGCCAGGCCCTGGTGGCGGCGGCGGCTGAACTGTTGCTCGAAGGCGGCTTCGACGCTGTACGACATCGCTCGGTGGCGTCGCGGGCCGATCTTCCGCTCGCCTCGACCACCTACTACTTCGAATCTCTGGAAGATCTGATCGCCCGGGCCGTCGAATTCAGCGGCGCGATCGAACTCGACGCCATGCGTCGCCGGGTCGGTGAGGTCAGCCATCGCAGGCGCGGTACCGACGCGACCGTCGACCTCGTCCTCGACCTGCTCGTCGGCCCCGACGACAGCGACCTCGACGCGCGCGGCCAGCTGATCGCGCGCTACGAGCGCTCGGTGGCCTCGGCCCGGCATCCCGAGTTACGCGAGGTCCAGCTCCGACTACGCACGCAGCTCGAAGAACTGCTCGCCGACGTGCTGCGCCGCTCCGATCGAGTGGTGCGCCCCGAGCAGTTGCGCAGGCTGGTCGCCGTGGTGGACGGCGCGGTGGTCGCCGCGCTGATCGAGGGTCACCCGGAGCCGAGGCGGCCCGCACGGGCCGGTCTGCTGGAGATGATCGACATCGTCGCCCCGCCCGTGGTGCCCAACATGATGCCCCAGCAGCTGGAACGGGCGCGGCAACTAGACTGAGTGTTCGTGAGCCTTGTCCCGAACGTCCTCGCCACCCGATACGCCAGCCCGGAGCTCGTCGCGCTCTGGTCGCCCGAGAACAAGATCGTGCTCGAGCGCAAGCTGTGGCTCGAGGTGCTGCGGGCGCAGTCGGCACTCGGCATCGATGTCCCCGCGGGTGTCCTCGACGACTACGAGCGCGTGCTCGAACACGTCGACCTGGCCTCGATCGCCGAGCGTGAGCGGGTCACCCGCCACGACGTGAAGGCGCGCATCGAGGAGTTCAACGCGCTGGCCGGGCACGAGCACGTGCACAAGGGCATGACCAGCCGCGACCTCACCGAGAACGTCGAACAGCTGCAGATCCGGCTCTCGCTCGAGTACGTCTACGACCACGGTGTCGCGATCGCGGCCCGGCTGGCCGAGCGCGCCGCGGAGTACCAGACGCTGGTGATGGCGGGCCGCTCGCACAACGTCGCCGCGCAGGCGACCACCCTGGGCAAGCGCTTCGCCTCCGCCGCCGACGAGGTGCTCGTCGCGCTGACCCGCCTGCGCGAGCTGATCGACCGCTACCCGCTGCGCGGCATCAAAGGCCCGATGGGCACCGCCCAGGACATGCTCGACCTGCTCGACGGCGACGCGGGCAAGCTGGCCGCGCTCGAGCAGCAGGTGGCCACGCATCTCGGCTTCGCGAAGGTCTTCACCAGCGTCGGCCAGGTCTACCCGCGCTCACTCGACCACGACGTGCTCTCGGCGCTGGTGCAGCTGGGCGCCGGGCCGTCGTCGTTCGCGCACACCATCCGGCTGATGGCGGGCCACGAGCTGGTCACCGAGGGCTTCCAGCCCGGCCAGGTCGGGTCCTCGGCGATGCCGCACAAGATGAACACCCGCTCGTGCGAGCGCGTCAACGGCCTGCAGGTCGTGCTGCGCGGCTACGGCTCGATGGCGGCCGAGCTCGCGGGCGCGCAGTGGAACGAGGGTGACGTGTTCTGCTCGGTGGTGCGCCGCGTCGCGCTGCCGGACGCGTTCTTCGCCGTCGACGGCCAGATGGAGACCTTCCTGACCGTGCTCGCCGAGTTCGGCGCATACCCGGCGGTGGTCGCCCGCGAGCTCGACCGGTACCTGCCGTTCCTGGCCACCACCCGCATCCTGATGGCGGCGGTGCGCGCGGGCGTCGGTCGCGAGACCGCGCACGAGGTCATCAAGGAGCACGCTGTCGCGGTGGCGCTGGCCATGCGCGAGCAGGGTCGCGAGCCCGACCTGCTGGACCGGCTCGCCGCCGACGACCGGATGCCGCTGGACCGCGCCGCGCTCGATGCCGCGCTGGCCGACAAGTCCGCGTTCATCGGTGCCGCGTCCGACCAGGTCTCCGAGGTCATCGCGCAGGTGCAGAAGCTGGTCGAGGCCAACCCCGAGGCCGCGCGCTACACGCCGTCGCCGATTCTCTGACGCACGGTGCGTGTCAGCCCGCCGCTGTCGCTGTTCCAGCACCGGCGGCGGGCGATCGCACGGCGGCTCCTGGCGCGGTTTCGCTACCGTACCCGGGTGAATCCGTACACGATCTTCGCCGACATCATCGCCGGGCAGGCGCCCGCCTCCAAGGTCTACGAGGACGATGATGTGCTGGCGTTCATGGACATTCGTCCGGTGACGCCGGGCCATGTGCTCGTGGTCCCGAAGGCGCCCGCGCCGAGCCTGGCCGATCTCGATCCCGCCCTCGGCGGCAAGCTGTTCCAGGTCGGGCAGCGGATCGCGGCCGCGTTGCGGGCCAGCGAAGTGGCCGCCGACGGAGTGAATTTCTTCCTCGCCGACGGCGTCACCGCCGGGCAGGAGATCTTCCACGTGCACCTGCACGTGATCCCGCGGACGCCGGGCGACGGCTTCGGCCTGCGGGCGCGCCCGACCTCGCCCGCGCGCGCCGATCTCGACTATCTGGCCGGGTCGATTCGCGGCGCCCTGTCCCGCTGACCTGCCTTTCCGGGCGAACCGGTCATTGCATACCGGTAAGTTTGCTGAAGAAACGCCCGAATCGCCGAATGCTCTCAGTTCGTTCACCTGTGGGTTACTTTGGACTGTCATTGGCATGCGGTAATGGAGGGTGGGACGTGCGTCGTACAGGTGTTGCTGCTTCAGTGCTGGCTTTCGCCATCGCGTTGATCGGACCCGCGGTGGTGAACCCCGCCCCCGCAGCTGCCGCCCAGATCGTCGGGGTGAACAACCTCAGCCCCACCCGCACCGCGATCACGGTCGCCTCGCCCGCGATGGGGCGCAATATCGACCTGCAGGTGCTGCATCCGGCGGGCGGCGGCTCGCGCTCGACCTACTATCTGCTCGACGGCCTCGACCCCGGAATCGGCCAGAGCACCTGGACCAACGCCACCGACGCCGAGGCCTTCTTCCGGAACAAGAACGTCAATGTGGTCATGCCGACCGGCGGGCAGGCCAGCTACTACTCCGACTGGATCTCCGACGACCCGCGCTTCGGCCGGTACAAGTGGGAAACGTTCCTCACCCAGGAGCTGCCCGGCCTGATCGACGCGGAGTTCGACGGCAACGGGGTCAACGGCATCGGCGGCCTGTCCATGGGCGGCAACGCGGCCTACATCCTGGCCGCTCGGCACCCCGGGCTGTACCGGGCCGTCGCCGGCTACAGCGCGTGTCCCGACAGCGCGATGGCCGCGGGCGCGATCATGTTCTCCATCGCCAACCGTGGCGGCAATCCGCTCAACATGTGGGGCGCGCCCGGCAGCCCCGAATGGGCCTCGCACGATCCGGCCCTGATGCTCGAGGGTCTGCGCGGCAAGGCGCTGTACATGTCCACCGGCACCGGCATTCCCGGCCCGCACGAGGCCGAACTGAAGCCGCAGCTGGCGGAGAACATCTTCCTCGGCGGTCCCATCGAACTCGGCGTCAACACCTGTATGGTCGCCTTCGACCAGCGGCTGCGCGGCGCGGGCATCGGTGCCAAGATCGACTACCACCCGGTCGGCACCCACTCCTGGTCCTACTGGCAGGACGCGCTGCACGCCTCCTGGCCGACCATCGGCCCGGCGCTGGGGGCCTGAGAGTTCTTCCACGCGGCCCGGTTCGACGGCTTTTCCAGCCCGAGAGCCGGGCCGCGCCGCGTTCCGGGCTACCTGGTCCGGCGCCGGAGCACGACACCGGCGAGCACGCCGATCACCGAGAGCCCGGCGATGATCAGCACGTAACCCGCGGGGAAGCCCAGGATCTCGACATACTCCCGGCGCACCACCCGATCGCGGACGGTGTCGTCGTTCGCGGCGGGGCCGAAGGCGAAATCGGTGGTGATGGTCGCGGGCCGGGGAATGCTGACGGCGAGTTCGGTGAGGTAGGACTTGCCCGCCGCGAGGGCTTTCAGGTCGGGATCGGTGAGTTCGGCGACGGGGGCGGCGAATTCGGTGATGGTGGATTGTGTGGCGGTGTCGGCGTCGGTGCGCGTCACCCGGTGGTCGCCGAAGACGTAGAGGTGCACCGACTGGTGGCCGGTGGCCGCCGCGGACATGCGCATCGGATAGACGAGCCGGTCCGAGTCGAAGGTCAACCGGACCGGATCCAGCGCGCCGGAGAGCGGTTTCGCGCTGGTCAGGCGCATGGCCACGAAGGACCAGCCCTCGCGGAGATAGGGGTCGAGGGTGGCGCTGACCTCGGGGCGCAGTTGATAGCCGTTGGCGTCCAGCCATTCCCGGACGCCGGTGAGGTCGCCGCCGCGCAGCGTCGTCGCCTCGAGCGGGCCGAGTTGGACCTGTCCGAGTACCTCGGGCCCGGAGCCGGGCGCGGCGCCGGAGGTGTCACCGGAGGAGTAGTCGCTGCCGAACCAGCGGTGCTCGGTGACGACCTCGGGCGCGGTCAGCCGGGACAGCTCGCTGAACGAGGCCGCGGTGCCCGCCGAGACCGTCGCCGGTGTCGGTGTGGGGACGATCAACGCCGCGTCGGCGCCGTCGAATTGCATTCCCAGGCGCATGAGCACGGTCTCGCGGGTGCCGTCCCACCCGAGCACCGCCGTCTCGCTGTCGACCCGTGCCGAGTTCCCGCCGCTGACCACGCCACCGCACGCACAGGCGGTCGCGGGAGTCACCGCCGCGGACCCCGCCGCCAGCACCACCCCGACACTCACGACGAACGATCGAACCGCGTACCGCATCCCCATGCGAGCAGGCTACGCACCCACCGGCGCGCGCACATGCGCAGAAATACTCAGCCGGGCGGGCCCGGCCCGGTGGCGGCCCCGGCCGAGTTGGCGGGCCCGGCCGCAAAGGTCCGGCTACGGTGGACCCATGGCTGGCGAGAATGAGACGGTGTCGGCGCCGATCGCGAAGAAGGTGCCCTTCGAGCGGGTGCATCACGGCGACACGTTCGTCGACGAGTACGAGTGGCTACGGGACAAGGAGAATCCCGAGGTCATCGCGTACCTGGAGGCCGAGAACGCCTTCACCGAGGCGCAGACCGACCAGTTGCAGCCGCTGCGGGACAAGATCTTCGACGAGATCAAGGCGCGGACCCAGGAGACCGACCTGTCGGTGCCGACCCGGCTGGGCCAGTACTGGTACTACTCGCGCAGCTTCGAGGGCAAGCAGTACGGCGTGCACTGCCGCTGTCCCATCGCCGCCGAGGCCGAGGGCATCGACGCGTGGACCCCGCCGCAGCTCGAGGTCGAGACCGCGATCGCGGGCGAGGAGGTGCTGCTCGACAGCAACGTGCTGGCCGAGGGCCTGGACTTCTTCGCGCTCGGCGCGTTCTCGCTCAGCCACGACGGCACCCTGCTGGCCTACTCCGTCGACAGCACCGGCGACGAGCGCTACACCCTGCGGATCAAGGATCTGCGCACTGGTGAGCTGCTGCCCGACGAGGTGGCGGGCGCCGCACCGGGCGCGACCTGGTCGCTGGACGGCACGCACATCTTCTATCAGACCGTCGACGAGTCCTGGCGGCCCGACACCGTGTGGCGCCACCGCGTCGGCACCGCCGCCGACGCCGACGTGACGGTGTTCCACGAGCCCGACGAGCGCTACTGGGTGAGCGTCGGTGCGACCCGTTCCGAGAAGTACCTGATGATCTGGCTCGGCTCCAAGATCACCACCGAGGGCTGGGTGCTGGAGTCCGACAACCCTGAGGGCGAGTTCCGGGTGCTGCTGGAGCGCCGCGAGGGTGTGGAGTACTCGGCCGAGCACGCGGTGATCGGCGGCGAGGACCGCTTCCTGATCCTGCACAACGACGTGGTCGACGGCGTGAAGGCGGAGAACTTCGTCCTCGCCGAAGCGCCTGCCACCGATCCGTCGGACATGACGATCCTGATCGGGCACCGCGAGGACGTGCGGCTCGAGGACATCGACGCCTTCGCCAACCACCTGGTGCTCGGCTACCGCCGCGACGCGCTGCCCCGCCTGTCGGTGTGGCCGCTCACCGCGGAGGGCTACGGCGAGCTCACCGAACTCGACTTCGGGCTCGAATTGTTCTCCGCCGGTGCGGGTTCCAGCCCGGAATGGGAACAGCCGACGCTGCGGGTCGGCGTCACCTCCTTCATCACCCCGATGCAGGTGTTCGACTACGTGCCCGCCACCGGTGACCTGCTGCTGCGCAAGGAGCAGCCGGTGCTCGGCGGCTACGACGCGAACGACTACGAACAGCACCGGGATTGGGCGGTCGCCCACGACGGCACCCGGATCCCGATCTCGATCATCAAGCGGCGCGGGCTCCCGGCGGGCCCGAAGCCGATGCTGCTCTACGGTTACGGCTCCTATGAGGCCAGCATCGATCCGTCGTTCTCGGTCTCGCGGCTGTCGCTGCTCGATCGCGGCATGGTGTTCGCGGTGGCGCACGTGCGCGGCGGCGGTGAGATGGGCCGACTCTGGTACGAGCACGGCAAGACACTGCTGAAGAAGAACACCTTCACCGACTTCGTCTCCTGCGCCGTGCATCTCATCGACAGCGGTGCCACGGCGGCGGATCGGCTGATCGCCGACGGCGGCAGCGCGGGTGGCCTGCTGATGGGCGCGGTCGCCAATCTGGCGCCGGAGCTGTTCACCGGCATCCTCGCCAACGTGCCGTTCGTCGACCCGCTCACCTCGATCCTGGACCCGTCGCTGCCGCTGACGGTGATCGAATGGGACGAGTGGGGAAACCCGTTGGCCGACAAGGACGTCTACGAGTACATGAAGTCGTACTCGCCGTACGAGAACGTCGAGGCCAAGGACTACCCGGCGATCCTGGCGATCACCAGCCTCAACGACACCCGCGTGCTCTACGTCGAACCGGCCAAGTGGATCGCCAAGCTGCGCGCCACCAAGACCGGCGACAGCGAGCTGCTGCTCAAGACGGAGATGAGCGCCGGCCACGGCGGTGTCAGCGGGCGCTACGAGAAGTGGAAGGAAGTCGGCTTCGAGTACGCCTGGGTCCTGGACAAGGTCGGTCTGGCGGACGCGTAGCTGAGCGAGCACCGGCGGCGGTGGTGAGGCGTGCGCGGATGTTCGTCGGGGCGTCATCGGTGGAGCACGCGGGTGTCACCTGGGGCTGACACCGTAGGTCCATGAACGCTGAGCTGATCGTTTCCGTATCCGGGATCCGGGACACGACCCGCGATGCCGCGATCGAGTTCGCGGCGGAGATGGACCAGCGGGATGTGCGGCTGTCACTGCTGGTCGCGCCCCGGTTGAAGGGCAAGTACCGGCTGGTCGACGATCCGGCCACGCAGTCCTGGCTGCGCGGTCGACGGCTCGCGGGCGACGCGATCGTGCTGCACGGCTACGACCAGGCCGCCACCAAGAGCCGTCGCGCGGAGTTCGCGAGCCTGCCCAGGCACGAGGCCACCCTGCGGCTCAAGGCGGCCGACCGGGTGATGGAACAGGTGCAGCTGCGCACCCGGCTGTTCGCCGCGCCGCGCTGGGACGCCTCGGCCGGTGCGCTGGCCGCGCTGCCCGAGGTCGGCTTCCGGCTGGCGCTCGGCCTGACCACCGTCCTCGATCTGGAACGTGAGGTGGCCCAGCGCGCGCGGGTGTACGGAATAGGGGAGGGGTTCCGTGCCGAGCCGTGGTGGTGCCGGGCGCTGGTGATGGGCGCGGCGCGCACCGCCCGGCGTGGCGGCGTGCTGCGGCTGGCGATCTCGGCCGCGCAGTTGCAGCGCTCGGGCCCGCGCCAGGCGATGCTCGACGCCGTCGACCTGGCGCGGTATCACGGCGCCCGCAGCGACGTGTACCGCTGGGAGCCGTTCACCGCGGCCAGGGCTGCCTGACCGGCCGTCGCCGCGCGCACATCGGCGATCACGCGCGCGGCGACGGCCCCTGTCACGGCACCTCGGGCGCGCCGTCGTGGGTGAATCCGCCCGCCTCCGAGCGAGTCAGGGGCGTGCGCCGCGGGTTGGTCGCGAGCTGGTGCAGACCCCGTTCGATGTCGGCGAGCAGCAGTTCGACCATGTCGACGGTGAAGCCGTGCCGGAACACCGCGCGCATGATCGTCTCGTCCTGCCGGTCGGCGGGCAGCGGATAGGCGGCGATGAGCCAGCCGCGGGCGCGCAGCCGGTCCGACAGGTCGTAGAGGTTGTAGTCGACGCCGTCGGCCAGTCGCCACGCCACCGCGGTGATGCCCCGCGCCGGTTCGGCCGCGTGGATCAGCTCGAACGGGCCCATGGCGCCGATGCGCTTCGCGAAATGCCGGGCGACCAGGTAGATCGTCGACTGCACGCGGGTGTAGCCGGCCCGGCCGAGCCGGATGAAGTTGTAGTACTGGGTGATCACCTGGCCGCCGGGCCGGGAGAAGTTGAGGTTGAACGTCGGCATGTTGCCGCCGAGGTAGTCGACGTCGAAGATCAGCTCCCTGGGCAGATCGGCGGCCTCGCGCCAGATCGCCCAGCCGACCCCGAGCGGGGCCAGCCCGGTCTTGTGCCCCGAGGCGTTGATCGACTTCACCCGGGGTAATCGGAAGTCCCACACCAGATCCGGCGCGGTGAACGGGCCGAGGAAGCCGCCGCTGGCCGCGTCGACGTGGATCGGGATGTCCGGGCCGCCGCCGGCGTGCAACCGGTCCAGCGCGGCGCTGATCGCGGCGACGTCCTCGAACAGACCGGTGAAGGTTTGACCGAAGGTCGGCACCACGGCGATGGTGTTGTCGTCGCAGTACGTCGGCAGGTCGTCGGGGTGCAAGGTGTAGCGGTCGCCGCGCAAGGGGACTTGGCGCAATTCGACATCGAAGTAGCGCGCGAACTTCTCCCAGCACACCTGCACCGGCCCGGTCACCAGGTTGGGCACGCCCGTGCCGCCGCGCGCCCGCCAGCGGAACTTCGCCGCCAGCCCGCCGAGGATCGCCGCCTCGCTGGAGCCGGTGGTGGAGGTGCCGAGCGTGGTCGTGGGATCGGGCGCGTGCCACAGGTCGGCGAGCATGCGCACACAGCGTTTCTCCAGCTCGGCGGTCTGGGGGTACTCGTCCTTGTCGACGATGTTCTTGTCCGTCGACTCGGCCATCAGCGTGCGCGCCTGGTCGTCGATCCAGGTGGTGCAGAAGGTCGCCAGGTTCATCCTGGCGACGCCGTCGAGGAGCAATTCGTCGTGCACGATCTCGTAGGCGACATCGGGAAAGAGTTCGTAGGCGGGAAAACCGCCGTGCGGGGCGGGACGGGTGAAACCGGGAAGGCTGAAAAGGTCATGGGGATCGTGATTCTCGGCCACTGTTCCTCCAGTCGGCGGATCCACTGCCAGGTGTTAGCTCTGCCGGGTATCTGCAACGATTCCGTTGCATATGTGCTCGTTTCGAGCCTACCGGGAGGATGCTCGGCAGTTACTATGCTTGAGCAGTTGATCAAGGGTTTCCGCTAGTTGTGCATACACAGCAGGAGGCAGCGCTGATGACGGGCACCGCGACGAAAGCCGCGACGACGACGAAATACTTGTCCTGGGTGACATTGGCGCTGATGACCACGAGTTCGGTGGCCAGCCTCCGCTCGGCACCCACGATGGCGATCTACGGACTCGCCTGTGTATTCCTCTACATCATTCCCGCGATTCTGTTCCTGCTGCCGACTTCGCTGGTGGCCGCGGAACTCGCTTCGGGCTGGGACGGCGGCGTCTACAAATGGGTCGGGGACGGACTGAACAAGCCGCTCGGCTTTCTCGCCGTCTGGTGCCAGTTCGCCATGACGATCTTCTATTACCCGAGTCTGCTCGCTTATGTGGCAAGCACTTTCGCGTACATCATCGATCCGTCGCTGGCGTCCAACGGGCTCTATGTGGCCATCGTGATCATCACCGTCTATTGGGCCGGTGTGTACGTGTCCTCGCAGGGCACCAAGACGGTGGCCGGGCTGTCGAGCATGGGCCTGGTGATCGGCACCTTGATCCCCGGCACCATTCTGGTCGTGCTGGGCCTGGTGTTCCTCGCGCAGGGCAATCCGTCTGCGGCGCCGATGGATTCGAGCCACCTGCTCCCGGCCTGGACCGGACTGGCGAGTCTGGTGCTGATCGTGAACAACTTCCTGTCCTACGCGGGCATGGAGATGAACGCGGTGCACGTGTCGTCGCTGAAGAATCCGGCCAAGGAATTCCCGAAGGCGATGTTCCTGGCGATGGGCCTGGTGCTGGTCATCTTCATCCTGCCCGCGCTGGCGATCAGCTGGGTGGTCCCCTCCGCGAGCCTGAGCCTCACCGCGGGCGTGATGCAGGCCTTCGACGGATTCTTCAGTCACTTCGGCGTCGGGTTCCTCACCCCGATCGTCGGCATCGCGCTGGTGGCGGCCGCGGTCGGCGGCATGCTCACCTGGCTGGCCGGGCCGTCCAAGGGCCTGTTGCTGATCGGGCGCAGCGAGGGCTACCTGCCGCCGTGGCTGACGACGATGAACAAGCACGGCGTGCAGCAGAACATGCTGGTGGCGCAGGGTGTGTTCACGACGTTCATCGCGCTGCTCTACGCGTTCATCCCGAATGTCTCCAGCGCCTACTGGATTCTGTCGGTGATCACGACGCAGGTGTATCTGATCATGTACGTGCTGATGTTCGCGGCGGCCGCCAGGCTGCGCCGCAACGATCCCGATCATCCGCGCGGCTACCGGGCGCCCGCCCTGTTCGCGCTCTGCGGTCTCGGCGCCGCATCCTCGATCGCGGCATTCGCGATCGGCTTCGTGCCACCCTCGCAATTCGGCGCGGGCAGCCCGTGGGTGTATCTGCTCATCGTCGGCGGCGGCATGGGCATCGTCGGGCTGCTGATCCCGTACCTGTTCTACCGAAACCGCAGGGACAGCTGGAAACTCGCTGTCCCGGAAGGGGAGAAGGCATGACGACCGGAGACGCCCCCTACCGCAAGCGGCGCTGGATCTACATCACCACGGGCGTGCTGCTCGTGGTGTTCGCCCTGATCGGCTTGCTCACCTTCAGCGAGATCCGCGAGAACACCCAGGCCACCGCCAAAGCTGAACAGCTGCACAACAATCTGCTCGCCGCGGGGCTGCCCGCACCCGAGCCGAACGTGATCGCGGACGCGCTCGGCGACGACGGCGGCTCGGTCTGCCAGGACCCGAGTTCGCCGCTGATCAAGGCGAAGTACCAGGCCTCGATCACCAACGGCGCGGCCGGGCCGGGACAGCGTCCGGTGATCGGCCCGCGCGACACCACCCAGGCGGTGGCCCTGACCATCGCCGTCTATTGCCCGGATCGGCTGCCGGACTACCTTTCTCATCTGGACACCCTGAAGCTGGACGACACCACGAAGTGAGGCCGAAGCGATGACCGATACCCCCGAAGTGGCCGCCCTGCGCACCACCATCTCCGGGTTGATGGGCCAGGCGAAAGCGGACCTCACCCAGCTGGTTTCGCTGAAGTCGGTCGCCGACCCGCGCCAGTTCCCGCCGGCGGGGTGCGAGCAGACCGCGCAGTGGGTGGCCGACGCGTTCGCCGCGGCGGGGCTGACCGAGGTGGGTCTGCACGAGACGCCCGACGGCAGCAAGGCCGTCATCGGGCACAAGCCGGGTCCGCCGGGCACGCCGACGGTGCTGCTCTACTGCCACTACGACGTGCAGCCGCCGCTGGGCGACGACGCCTGGCACACCCCGGTGTGGACGCTGACCGACAAGGACGGCCGCTGGTACGGCCGCGGCGCCGCCGACTGCAAGGGCAACATCGTCACCCACCTGACGGCCCTGCGCGCGATCGGGCCGGACTTCCCGATCGGCATCAAGGTGGTGTCGGAGGGCTCGGAGGAGCAGGGCACCGGCGGGCTGGAGAAGTTCGTCGTCGCCAATCCCGACCTGCTCGCCGCCGACGTGATCCTGGTGGCCGACTGCGGCAATTTCGCGGTCGGCGTGCCCACCTTCACCCAGACCTTGCGCGGGAACGTGAACGTCGTGGTCACGGTGACGACGCTGGCCGGGCCGATGCACTCGGGCATGTTCGGCGGCCCGGCGCCGGACGCGCTGGCCGCGATGATCCGGCTGCTGTCGTCGCTGCGGGACGAACACGGCAACACCACCATCGACGGGCTCACCGACGACCAGAAATGGACCGGTGTGCAGTACCCGGCCGAGGACTTCCGGGCCGACGCGGGCGTGCTCGACGGCGTCGACCTGCTCGGCAGCGGCACCGTCTCGGACATGGTGTGGGCGCGGCCCGCGCTGACCGTGCTCGGGATGGACGTGCCCGCCGTCGTCGGGTCCTCGGCGGCCATCCAGCCGAGCACCAGGGCCAGGCTCAACCTGCGCATTCCGCCGGGCACCGAGCCCAAGCAGGCGCTCGACCTGCTGGAGAAGCACCTGCGCGCGCATCTGCCGTGGAACGCCCGGCTCGACATCGAGGTCGAGGCGCTCGGCGAACCGTTCGTCGCCTCCGAGCGGGGCCCCGCTCGGTCGGCGCTGGAACAGGCCATGGCGACCTCCTACGGCAGACACGTGACCACCGAGGGGCAGGGCGGGTCGATCCCGCTGTGCAATGTCTTCGCCGACACCTACCCCGACGCCGAGATCATGCTGATCGGCGTGGAGGAGCCGAAGTGCCTGATCCACGCCCCCAACGAGAGCGTGGACCCGACCGAGATCGAGCACATGGCGCTGGCCGAGGCGCTGTTCCTCAGCACCTATCGCTGATCAGAACTGCGCCTGGTCCTCCGGCTGGATCACCCGGAATTCGGTGCCGGCCGGGGCCATCTCGGTCAGCCTGCCGAAGTAGATGCCCTGCGCCGTCGGCTCGACGATCCCGAAGTGGACCGGGACGGCGGTGCGGGGATTGACCGCGCGCAGGTAGTCGACGGTGTCCCAGATCCGCATCCACGGCGCGACCGCCGGGATCGCCAGCACGCCGACCGGGACCGGCGGCACCCAGAGCGAGTCGCCCGGGTGGACCAGCTGGGCCGGGTCGGCCGCGGTGCCGAGCTGGAAGACGGTGTTGTCGATCACCGGGATGTCCGGGTGGATCACCGCGTGGCGACCGCCACCGCCGGTGATCTGCAGGTCGCCGATGTCGAGCACCTGGCCCGCCGAGACCGGCTCCCAGCCCTCACCGCGCTGCTGGGCGGTCTGCGGGTCCGACAGCAGGCGGGCGGTCGGGTTGGCCTCGATCAGCGCCTCGATCCGGGCCGGGTCGATGTGGTCCGGGTGCTGGTGGGTCACCGCGATCGCGTCCAGTCCGGTGATGCCCTCGAAGCCGTGCGCGAACGTGCCGGGATCGAACAGCACTTTCACACCGTGCAGTTCCACGAGGATGCAGGAATGACCGAAGTGGGCGATGCGCATAAGCCGATGCTATCGCCGCCGATGCCGGTGGGCCCGGAGGCGGGAGCGGAGCGTGGCCACGCAGGGCCTCGGCGGTCGGCGTCGTCGAAGACAGCAGCCGCGACCCCGGAACGCGGGCACGACGGCCGGGTCAACTAGGATTTCCGAGGTAACCCCCCACACCACATGAGGAGCAACGCGTGGCACGAGTCGTGGTCGAGGTCATGCCGAAGGCCGAGATCCTGGATCCCCAGGGACAGGCCGTGGTCGGCGCGCTCCCGCGTCTGGGATTCGCCGGAATCTCGGATGTGCGGCAGGGCAAGCGATTCGAGCTCGAGGTGGACGACAGTGTCTCCGACGCCGAGCTCGAGCAGATCGCCGAGGCGCTGCTGGCCAACACGGTGATCGAGGACTGGAAGGTCGTTCGGGTCTCATGAGGGAGCACAGCACAGCCGCCCACGCGGTCATGCCGGAGCCAAGCGTCAGCGAGGCGCAGGCATGAGCGCACGCATCGGCGTTATCACCTTCCCCGGCACGCTCGACGACGTCGACGCCGCTCGCGCGGTGCGGCTGGCCGGCGCCGAGGCCGTGAGCCTGTGGCACGCCGACGCCGACATCAAGGGCGTCGACGCGGTCATCGTGCCCGGCGGCTTCTCCTACGGCGACTACCTGCGCTGCGGCGCCATCGCCCGGTTCGCGCCGGTGATGGGCGAGGTCGTGCGCGCGGCCGGTCAGGGCCTGCCGGTGCTGGGCATCTGCAACGGCTTCCAGGTGCTGTGCGAGGCCGGGCTGCTGCCCGGCGCGCTGACCCGCAACGAGGGCCTGCACTTCATCTGCCGCGACGAGTGGCTGCAGGTCGAGGCGACCAACACCGCCTGGACCTCCCGCTACGAGCCGGGCGCGCAGATCCTCATCCCGCTGAAGTCGGGCGAGGGCCGCTACCAGGCCTCCGCGCAGGTGCTCGACGAGCTCGAGGGCGAAGGTCGCGTGGTGTTCCGCTACGCGGGCGACAACCCGAACGGCTCCCAGCGCGGCATCGCGGGCATCTCCTCGGCCAACGGCCGGGTAGTCGGCCTGATGCCGCACCCCGAGCACGCCACCGAGGCGCTGACCGGTCCGAGCGACGACGGTCTCGGCATGTTCTTCTCGGTGATCGACAGCCTCATCAACGCTTGAGTTCTTGGAGCGCTGGCGCGCTCGAGGTCGCGGCCCCTTGGGTCCCGCCGATCAGGTGCCGTTGCTCGCTCCTTCGTCGCTTGCGCAACGGCACCTGATCGGCGGGACGGCCGCGACGGCCGCTGCGTGGCCTTACCCTCCTCGGGGTCGGGGCGTGGTGGTCGTCAGGGCAGCTGGTCGATGATGTCGAAGTCGACGCCGTCGGCGCGAGCCAGGTGCGCAGGACCGATCGCCTGGTTGCCGAGGAAGCCGTTGCGGGTGGACGGGCCGTCCAGGACGATGCCGTCGTCGAGTCTGGCCGCGATGGTCGGCACGTCCAGGGTGCCGACGGTGTCGGCCAGCGTGCGCAGCAGGTGGACGGCCTCGTAGGTGGAGTTGCTGAACGTGGTCAGCGCGGGGGCGAAGGCGCCGTGGTGCTCGCGGTAGCGGGTGCGGCGGTCGCGGCCGTCGGCGGTGTGCTCGTCGACGAAGAAGCTCGACGCGACGAACATGTTGGCATTGGCCGCCGGACCCGCGCTCAGCAGCACGTTCTCGTCGACGGCGGGGCTCAGCCGCGGCATGATCGCGGGCAGGCCGGTGGCGGTGAACTGGCGATTGAAGCGCGCGGTGTCGGCGCCGACCATCAGGATCAGCACCGCGTCGGCGCGCAGCAGCGCCGGGCTGTCCAGGAACGGGTGGAAATCGGTGGTGCCCAGCGGCACGTACTGCTCGAGCACGAGATCGGCCGGTGTCGGCAGCGCCCGGCGCAGCGCGTTGACCGTCTGCCGGGGCCAGATGTAGTCGTTGCCGATCACCGCCCAGCGGCGAACGCCCAGCTCACGCGCCATCCAGGCGACGGCGGGCACGGTCTGGTGATCGGGATGCTCGCCCACCAGCAAGACGCCGGGGCGCTCGTCGGGCAGGCCCTCGTGGTCGGTCGCGTAGAGGTAGGGGACACGGCCGTCGACGGCGTCGGCGACGGCGCGACGCACCGCCGAGGTGTGCCAGCCGGTGATCGCGCCGACCATTCCGGTCGCCAGGAACGCGTCGACTTCGGCGGCCACCTCGTAGGGCGGCCGACCGCCGTCGAGCGTTGTCAGCCGAATTTCGCGACCCAGAATTCCTGTCCCGCTATTGATTTCGTCGACGGCCAGGGAAATGGCGGCGGTGCACGAAGGTGCGATGATGCCACCGGGGCCCTGAGTGGGCACGATCGAGAGAATCTCGATCGTTTCGTCCCGACTCTCGTCGAACGTGGGCATTCTGTACTCTAACGCCTAGTGCGAACAGGTTTGTTCGAATGAATGTGTCGGCAGGTGGGAATGCAATCGGTGTCCATCATAAGTGGGTGTTCCACGCTGCACGGCGCGCTGCGCTCGGCAGAACGTAACTGGGTGCGCCAGCTGGAATCGGCGTTGTCGGCCGACAATCTCACGGCCGATCACTGGGCGATTCTGTCGCAGTTGTCGACCGACGACGGCATGACCATGTCGGAATTGGCGGCGGCCGCGCGGCTCGCGCCGTCCTCGGCCACCCGGCACGCCGATCATCTCGCCGAGCGCGGGCTGATCTTCCGGGTCGCCGCCACCGACGACCGCCGCCGGATCCTGATCGGGCTCAGCAGCCTGGGGGCGAAGCTGGTCACCAAGATCCGCGCCGAGGAACAGCTCGCCGAGGAAGAGCTGCGGGCCCGCCTCGGCGCGCGGCGCTACAGCGAGCTGTCGGCCGCGCTCGGCGTCATCGCCGAGCTGTAGTCACCCGCCCAGCGCCAGCTGGGTGAAGGCGCCCAGCGCGTCGTCGATCGGATGCGGTTGCGGTCTTCCCGTGGCGTCGAGGCGGTTCCAACGCTGCAGGTTCACCGCGAAGGACAGCTGCCGGGTGCCGTCCGCGCTGGTCATCGAGGTCGCGCCGCCGCCCCACACCGAACCCTCGTGGCCCCAGTAGGTGCCGAGGCCGGGCACCGTGGTCTTCTGCAGGCCGAGACCGTAGTCGCCGGTCTTGCCGTCGAAGGCGATGACCGGAACGGTTCGCCGCATCTGCGCCAGCGACGCGCGGCTGATGATCTCGCCGGCCAGCAGCAGCCCGAAGAAGCGGTTCAGATCGGCGACGGTCGAGATCAGCGACGCCGCGCAATCGGTCCACGACATGTCGAAGACGCTGTAGTCGCGCGGCGGGTCGATCATGCCGAACCATGCCTCGTAGTGCCGCGAGTGCGGTCCGTCGATGGTCGGGCCTGTCGGGAGCTCGGTGTCGGGCAGACCGGCGGGCTCGATGATGGCGCGGGTGATGTAGTCGGGCGCCGAGATGTCGGTCACCGCCGCGATCAGCTGGCGCAGAAGCAGGTAGTTGGTGTTCGAGTACACCCCCGGTGTGCCGCCCGGCGCGCCGGTGGCGGGTGCGCCGACGCCCATCGCGATCAGCTCGGTCGGCGCGAATCGGGTGAACCGGTGGTCGTCCAAGCTGGCCGGGGTCGTCTTCGCCACGGCGGGAAAGGCCGCGAGCGAGGGGTAGGCCATGGGCAGGAAGTCGGGGAGACCGCTGGTGTGGTTGATCAACATCCGGACCGTGATCGCCGTACCTCGGTCGCCGGGAACCAGTCGCGGCAGATAGTGGCCGATCGGGGTGTCGAGCGTGATGGCGCCCTCGTCGACCAGGCGTAGCACCGCGGCGGCGGTGAACGTCTTGGTGATGCTGCCGACGCGGTGGCGCAGGTCGGGAGTGACGGGGCGGCCGGTGTCGACGTCGGCGACACCCGCCGCGCCGCGCCAGATCCGATCGTCGGCGCGTACCTCGGCGAAGACGCCGGGCAGGCCCGCGTGGTGGATGGTCTCCAGGGCGATCTGGAGCTTGTCGGGATCGAAAGTGGTGGTCACGGCACAACTATCGGCCGAGCGCCCCCGCCGGGTCTTGGACGAATCTTCCCCAGGCCCGATAGCGGTGCTGGGCGACGGTGGGCAGATAGCGCGGCACCAGCGACCCCGGCGTCTGGTCGGCGAAGGTCGACACGTCCCGGCACAGATGGGCCTGATCGGTGTACCCGCAGGCCGCCGCGACGTCGGCCGCGGGCCTGCCGGCCAACAGACCGTCGACCGCGGACCGGAACCGGACCAGCATCGCCGCTCGCTTGGGGGTCAACCCGATCTGGGATTCGAACCGCGACCACAGCCGCTTGTGGCTCCAGCAGAGGGAGGCGGCGAGCTCGCCGATGCGCACCTGGCCGCCGGTGGTGAGGATGCGGCTCCAGCTCGCGAGCACCTCCGGGTCGGGGGTCCGCGTCGGCCGGTCGCACTGCGCGAGAAACGTTCTGGTGACCGCGAAACGGTCGTCCCAGGTCGGGGCGGACGCGAGCCGCTCGCGCAGCCGCCGGGCCCGTGAACCCCACAGGTCCTCGACGGCGACCGCGCCCCGGCCCAGTTCCGTGGGGGACACGCCCAGCAGCGAATACGCCCGGACCGGCGACATCCGGACCTCGACGCACGCGGCCCGCTCCCCACGCACCCGCATGGCCGCGAGGGGAAGCCCGGCCACGAAGCCACCGAGGGTGCGGCTGCCGAACGCGTCGTCGACGCGCAACCCGCCACCCCCGAACTCGATCAGCACGGTGACCGAGGCCGCCCCCGCGACTCGCAGATCCACGCCGGCCCCGCCCGCGTCGCGGTAGCCGATGATCCCGGCACCCGCTGTCATCGCATCGGCCGGACCTGCGAATTCCCAGTCCCGCTCGGACCGTCCGCCGACGTCGACTCTGTCCACCCGTCCAGGTTACGGAAGGCAGGGCGGCGACCTCGCGGGCTAGGATCGCGGCTGTGCCTGTATCCCTGACTGCGGCCACGGCGAGTGGCTTGTGCGCGTTCATCGATGCTTCGCCCTCGCCGTTCCATGTGTGCGCGACGGTCGCCGCCGAGCTGGCGGCGAACGGGTTCACCCCGCTGGCCGAGGCGCGGTCGTGGGAGAGCGCGGGCGGGAAACACTATGTGGTGCGCGGTGGTTCGCTGATCGCGTGGGCCGACGAGGACGCCGCGCCGGCCGACCCGTTCCGGGTGGTCGGCGCGCACACCGACAGCCCGAACCTGCGGGTGAAGCAGCATCCGGATCTGGCGACCGCGGGCTGGCAGCTGGTCGGGCTCGAGCCCTACGGCGGCGCGTGGCTGAACTCCTGGCTGGACCGCGAACTCGGCCTCTCCGGCCGGCTGAGCGTGCGCGACGGCGCCCGGATGAGCGACGTGCTGGTCCGCATCGACGACCCCATCCTGCGGGTGCCGCAGCTGGCGATCCACCTGTCCGAGGATCGGCGCGGGGTGACGCTGGACCCGCAGCGCCACGTCAACGCGATCTGGGGCATCGGCGACGCCCCCGCCTCCTTCCTGGATTTCGTGGCCGAACGCGCCGGCGTCGACGGCGCCGACGTACTCGGCTGGGAACTGATGACCCACGACCTCGCGCCGAGCACCCTGGTCGGCCGGGACAACGACCTGGTGAGCGCGCCGCGCCTGGACAACCAGGGCACCTGCTACGCCGGGCTGCAGGCGTTCCTCGCCGCCGTCGACGAACCGGGCGCCGCGACGCCGGTGCTGGTGATGTTCGACCACGAGGAGGTCGGCAGCCAGTCCGACCGGGGCGCGCAGTCGGATCTGCTGCCCGCGGTGCTCGAGCGCATCGTGCTCGCCCGTGGTGGCGGTCGGGCGGATTACCTCGCGGCGCTGGCCGGTTCGGTGGTCGCCTCCGGTGACATGGCCCATGCGACCCACCCGAACTACCCCGAGCGCCACGAACCCGCGCACCGGATCGAGGTCGGCGGCGGGCCGGTGCTCAAGGTCAACCAGAACCTGCGCTATGCCACCGACGCGGCCGGGGCCGGGGCGTTCGCGCTGGCCTGCGCCCAGGCGGAGGTTCCATTGCAGCGCTATGTGCATCGCGCGGATCTGCCCTGCGGGTCGACCATCGGACCGATGACCGCGGCCCGCACCGGCATCTCCACCGTCGACGTCGGCGCTCCGCAGCTGGCCATGCACTCGTGCCGTGAACTC
Organism: Nocardia sp. NPDC087230; assembly: GCF_044744725.1. Taxonomy (NCBI): domain Bacteria; kingdom Bacillati; phylum Actinomycetota; class Actinomycetes; order Mycobacteriales; family Nocardiaceae; genus Nocardia; species Nocardia sp. NPDC087230. The sequence continues at coordinate 405,726 of NZ_JBIUYV010000002.1, read as the reverse complement.
ATGGGCGCCACCGACGTGTCCGCCTACGCTTCCGCGCTCGCCGCGTTCCTCACCCCGGCCGCCGTGGACTGAGCGGACGCCGGTCCGATGTGACCGGGTCGCCGCGCGAATTTCCCCGTCAGGCGGTGGCGAGTTCCGGTGCGGCGGGGGCTTTCCTGGCGGGGTGGTAGGTGATCACGGCGTAGACGATCACCGCGAACGTCGCCCACACGTAGGCGCTGCCGATGATCTGCTGCCACCACGCCCAGTCGAGTTCCTTGCCGCCGGAATGCGGCAACACCCACTGCGGTCCGATGATGAACATCACGGTGAACAGCGCGACCACGGCCGTGAACCCGCGCGAGCGCCGGCGGGTGACCTGGTCGACGGCGACGACGAGCGCGGGCGCGACCCACACCCAGTGGTGCGACCACGAGACCGGCGAGACCAGCAGCACGGCGGCGGCATTGACCAGTAGCGCCGAGACGTCCTTGCCGGCGCCGATGAGCCGGTACATCCACACCGCGGCCAGCGCGACCGTCACGGCCGACAGCGCGATCCACAGCCCGGTGGCGATCGACTCGTCGAGCCCGAGGCGGAACAGCGTGCCCTTGATCGACTGATTGCCCGCGAAGTACGGCGTCCCGATGCGGCCCGTGTCGGTGACGGTGTGGAACCAGTACTCCACCGAATCGGCCGGGAACAGCAGGAACCCGATCCCGACCGCGCCCACGGCCGACGCGACCAGGGTGATCGCCGCCTTCCAGTCCCGTTTGAGCAGGAAGTAGAGCAGGTAGGCCGCGGGGATCAGCTTGATCGAGACCGCGATGCCGATCAGCATGCCGCGCGGCCAGAACGGTTTGCGCACCAGGATGTCGAGGCTGATCGCGGCCATCAGGATCAGGTTGATCTGGCCGAAGTTGAAGGTCTGGCGGACCGGCTCGAGGAACTGGGCCAGGCCGAGCCCGGCGATCACCACGGTCAGCACCGCGATCCGGTCGAGCTCGGGACGCAGCCGGACCAGCACCAGCCACAGCGCGATCCCCAGACTCAGCAGCGAGGTCACCAGCACGACGACCTCGGCGACCGGGATCGGCATCAGCGCCAGCGGCACGAAGAACGCGGCGGCCAGCGGGGGATAGGTGAAGGGCAGACCGAGGCCGTAGACCGGCGGCATCGGCCCGTACAGGTCGCCGCCGTCGAGCCAGACCCGGGCGCCGTTGCGGTAGACCCGCAGGTCGATGTAGCCGTGCCACCAGTGCGCGAGCAGCGCCACCGCGGCCGAGACGACGAACAATCCGATCGCGGCGGCCAGCCAGCGCAGCCGTCGGTCACGGGTGGAGAGCCCGGGTGGGGGTGCCGCCGGTCCGGCCGGAGTGGAACTCGGCACCGCGTCATGCGCGGGAGCAGTCGACTCGACCTGCTCGGCAACCCCCGGACTCTCGTTCACGGCGTCAGACTAACGGGTGCGTAGCCGGGCGAAGCGTAGGTGTGACCAGGCCGGGTGCGAGGTCTGTCACTTGTTCGCAACACGGGCCCGAGCGGGCGGCCTCGGCATAGCCAATTAGACTCTGTAGTCAAGTTCCCCCGGCCGAAAGGACCCTGGTCTCCCGTGACACTGCAGGTCGACACCGTCGCCACCGCCGCAGCCACCCCGGATGCTCCGCAGCCGTACAAGGAACTCGGTCTCAAAGACGACGAGTACGCCCGCATCAAGGAGATCCTGGGCCGGCGGCCCACCGACGCCGAGCTGGCGATGTACTCCGTGATGTGGAGCGAGCACTGCTCCTACAAGTCCTCCAAGGTGCACCTGCGCTACTTCGGTGAGACGACCACGCCCGAGATGAAGGCCTCGATGCTGGCCGGCATCGGCGAGAACGCCGGTGTGGTCGACATCGGCGACGGCTGGGCCGTCACCTTCAAGGTCGAGAGCCACAACCACCCGTCCTACGTCGAGCCGTACCAGGGCGCGGCCACCGGCGTCGGCGGCATCGTGCGCGACATCATGGCGATGGGCGCGCGCCCGATCGCGGTGATGGACCAGCTGCGCTTCGGCGCGGCGGACGCGGCCGACACCCGTCGCGTGGTCGACGGCGTCGTGCGCGGCGTCGGCGGCTACGGCAACTCCCTCGGCCTGCCGAACGTCGGCGGCGAGACCGTCTTCGATGCCTCCTACCAGGGCAACCCGCTGGTGAACGCGCTGTGCGCGGGCGCGATGCGCGTGGAAGACCTGCACCTGGCCTTCGCCTCCGGCGCGGGCAACAAGATCATCCTGTTCGGCGCGCGCACCGGCCTCGACGGCATCGGTGGCGTGTCCGTGCTGGCCTCGGACACCTTCTCCGGCGAGGAGACCTGCACCGGCCGCAAGAAGCTGCCCGCCGTGCAGGTCGGTGACCCGTTCACCGAGAAGGTGCTCATCGAGTGCTGTCTGGACCTGTACAAGGCCGGACTCGTCGTCGGCATCCAGGACCTCGGCGGCGCCGGGCTGTCCTGCGCCACCTCCGAACTGGCGGCGGCCGGCGACGGTGGCATGCACATCGACCTGACCAAGGTCCCGCTGCGCGCCAAGCACATGACCCCCGCCGAGATCCTGTCGAGCGAGTCGCAGGAGCGCATGTGCGCGGTCGTCACTCCCGAGAACGTGGACGCCTTCATGGCCGTCTGCAAGAAGTGGGACGTGCTGGCCACCGTCATCGGTGAGGTCACCGACGGCGATCACCTCGTCATCACCTGGCACGGCGAGACCGTCGTCGACGTGCCGCCGCGCACCGTCGCCCATGAGGGTCCGGTGTACGAGCGCCCGGTGCAGCGTCCCGACACCCAGGACGCGCTGATCGCCGACACCACCGCCACGCTGCCCCGGCCCAAGACGGCCGACGAGCTGCGCGAGACCCTGCTGACGATGATCGCCAGCCCGCAGCTGTGCAGCCGCAAGTGGATCACCGAGCAGTACGACCGCTACGTGCGCGGCAACACCGTGCTGGCCGAGCACGCCGACGCCGGGGTGGTGCGCATCGACGAGGAGTCCGGCCGCGGTATCGCGCTGGCCACCGACGCCTCGGGCCGCTACACCAAGCTCGACCCGTACACCGGCGCGCAGCTGGCGCTGGCCGAGGCCTTCCGCAATGTCGCCACCACCGGCGCCACCCCGAAGGCTGTCACCAACTGCCTGAACTTCGGTTCGCCGGAGGACCCGGGCGTGATGTGGCAGTTCCAGCAGGCCGTGCGCGGTCTCGCGGACGGCTGTGCGGCCCTGGGCATTCCGGTGACCGGCGGCAACGTCAGCTTCTACAACCAGACCGGCAAGGATGCCATCCTGCCCACCCCGGTGGTCGGCGTGCTCGGCGTGATCGACGATGTGCACCGCCGCATCCCGACCGGCCTGGGCCTGGAGCCGGGCGAGTCGCTGATCCTGCTCGGCGAGACCAACGACGAGCTGGACGGTTCGATCTGGTCGCAGGTCGTGCACGATCACCTCGGTGGCGTGCCGCCGAAGGTCGACTTCGCCCGTGAGCAGCTGCTCTCGGAGGTGCTCACCTCGGGTTCGCGCGACGGCATGATCTCCGCCGCGCACGACCTATCCGAGGGTGGCCTGGCGCAGACCGTCGTCGAGGCCGCGCTGGCGGGCGAGACCGGGTGCCGCATCGTGCTGCCCGAGGGCTCGGACCCGTTCGTGCAGCTGTTCTCGGAGTCGGCCGGGCGGGTGCTCGTCGCGGTGCCGCGCTCGGAGGAGACCCGCTTCACCAAGATGTGCGACGCGCGGCAGCTGCCGTGGGTGCGCATCGGCGTGGTCGACCAGGGCTCGGATTCGATCGAGGTGCAGGGCCAGTTCTCGGTGACACTCGCCGAATTGCGTGAGGCGTTCGAGGGCACCCTGCCTAAGCTGTTCGGAGCGCACACCGCCTGATCGGATGGGAGTCGAGCTTGACGACAGAGGATACGAGCTCGACTCCCACCGAGGCGGCGCACGCCAACCCCGCCGCGCCGGACACTCCCGCCGCGCCGGACACCCCTGCGGCGCCGGGCAACCCGGTCCTGCGCGGAATCCACCTGGTCGAACGGTTCTTCCACCCGAACTACACGGGGCTCGTCGTGGCCACGGTGTTCTTCTGCTGGTCGCTGACGCCGTCGCTGCTGCCGCGTGACTGGTTCTTCCAGGGCCTGGTCAGCGGCATCAACGCCACCATCGGCTACGGCATCGGCTGCGCGCTGGCCTGGGCCTGGCGGAAATGGGTTCTCCCCAGGATCACCCGGCCGGACCGGCTCGCCGACGTCTGGGCGAAGCGGCCGAGCTGGACGTCGATCGCGGTGAAGTCCGTGATCGTGCTGGGCTGTTTGATCGTCTCGATCGCGCTGAGCGTCCAGTCCGCGCACTGGCAGCACCAGATCACCGATCTGATGGGGATGGAACCGATCTCCGATTCGGGCTACCCGCGCACCGTGCTGGTGGGTGCGGTGGTGGTCGGCCTGCTGATCTGGATCTCGCGCGGGGTGGTCCGGCTGGTGCGTGCCGTCGCGCGCGGCCTGAACCAGTGGGTCCGGATTCCGGCGTCGTTCGCGCGGCCGCTCGGCGTGGTCATCGTGATGATCGCCGCTGTGCTGCTGTTCAACGGCGTGCTGGCGAAAGCCTTCTTCACCGTGGCGAATTCGGCGTTCAGCGCCCGCAACAGCCACACCTCCGCGCACGCGATCCAGCCGACGCTGCCCGAACGTTCCGGCAGTCCCGAGTCTTTGGCCAAGTGGGACACCCTCGGCTCGGAGGGCCGATGGTTCGTGGCCAACGCGCCGACCGCGCTGGCCATCGGCCAGGTCACCGGAAAGCCCGCGCGCGAACCGATCCGGGTGTACGCCGGGCTGGAATCGGCCGACGGCTTCGAGGCCCAGACCGACCTGGCCGTCGCCGAACTCGACCGCACCAAGGCCTTCGAACGGGAAGTGCTGGTGGTGATCAGCACCACCGGCACGGGCTGGGTCGACTCGACCAGCGCCGAGTCGATCGAGCTGATGTACAACGGGGACAGCGCGTTGGTCGCGACGCAGTACTCCTACCTGCCCAGCGCCCTGTCGTTCCTGTCCGACCGTGACAAGTCGATGACCATGGGCCGCCTGCTGTTCGACAAGGTGTACGAACGCTGGGCGGCGCTGCCCGAGGACGCCAGGCCCAAGCTGCTGGTCTACGGCGAGAGCCTCGGTTCGCAGGGCTCCGAGGGCGCGTTCTCCGGCCTGGCCGACATCCGCAACCGCACCGACGGCGTGCTCTGGGTCGGCCCGCCCAATTCGAACCGGCTGTGGGCGGAGTTCGTGCGCAGGCGCGATCCGGGCACCGAGGAGATCACCCCGATTTTCGCGGACGGGCTCTCGGTGCGCTTCGCCGCCAGCGCCGATCAGCTGGCGAGGCCCTCGGACAACTGGACCGACCCGCGCATCGTCTACCTGCAGCACGCGTCCGACCCGGTGGTGTGGTGGTCGCCGGATCTGCTGTTCTCCGAACCCGACTGGCTGCGCGAGAAGCGCGGACCCGATGTGTCCCCGGCGATGTCGTGGTATCCGATCGTCACGTTCTGGCAGGTCGCGGCGGATCTGCCACGCGCGCAGACGGTATCCAACGGGCACGGCCACAACTACGGCAATGTCGTGCCCGACGCGTGGGCCGCGGTGGCCGAACCACCGGACTACACACCGGAACTGGCGGCGCGGATCAAGGCGTTTCTGGTCGAGTCGGCCGCCACCGAGCATCAGCTGAAGTAGCCGGGCCGGGCAGCGCCGAACCCCTCGATCGGGGCTGCCCGGTCCCGGCTACGACACTGTTCGGAACGGATTGTGCTCGGCGATCAGCTGTTCCAGCCGCGCCTCGTCGATCCGGCCGATCAGGGACTGCGCCTCCTGCTGGTCGCGCACGACCTTGGCGAGGGTGAAGCAGCTGGTGACGAGGAACAGCCCGGACATCGCGAGGAATCCGCGCTGCCAGGCGTCCAGCGGCAGGTAGGCGATCCCGGCGCCGGTGCCGATCAGGCTGACGCCGAACGCGATCGCGGCCTGGACCATGTACGCCGAGGTGTTCTTCGGCTTGGCATTGGGTGTGCTCATGGGAATCAGTGTGCTGACCGGGGGATTGTCGCGGGCGCGTGAAACTACTCGAGTGCGATGGGTAGTTGCCGAACACCGCCGGAAGTGACCGACCCACCATCCACAACGCCCCGCGGCGCCGAACCGGGCAGCCATACTGGGTGGGTGTCCGCGACCGGCTCCACCCTCGTGACGTTGCGTGCGCGCGGCGCCGAGCTGCTGCGCCGCGTCGAGGACATCGTCGACCTCAATTACCCCGGTCTGGTCCTGGCGACGCTGTTCTTCGCCCTGTCGGTGACGCCGTCGCTGGTCCCGCGCGACTGGCTGTTCCAGGGCTTGATCAGCGGGATCAACGCCGCGATCGGGTACGGGCTCGGCTGTGTGCTCGAATGGATCTTCCGGCGCTGGGTGCGGGCGCGGATCCCGATCCCGAGCCCGTCGGATCGGCTGCGGTACGCCATCAAGGCGACCGTGCTGGTCGTGTGCGCGCTGGTCGCGGCGGTGATGCTGGTGCAGTCGGCGCGCTGGCAGCGCGAGATCACTTCGCTGATGGGGATGGCCGGGACGACGACGCCCGCCTACCTGCGCACCGGGCTGCTCAGCGTGGCCGTCGGGATCGCCGTCGTCGCCGCCTACCGCACGATCCGGACCCTGGTGCTCGTGCTGGCCCGCCAGCTCAACCGCTGGGTGCGGGTGCCGCGCGAACTCGCGCCCGCCGCCGGCGCGCTGGTGCTGGTGGTGTTCGCGGTGACGGTGTTCAACGGTGTCGCCTCGCGGGCGTTCTTCGCGGTGGCCAACTCCGCGTTCAGCGTGCGCAACGACCACACCTCCGACTACGCGCTGCAGCCCGTGAAACCGGAGCGCTCGGGCAGCGCCACCTCGCTCGCGCCGTGGCAGACCCTCGGGTACGAGGGCCGCTGGTTCGCCGCCAACGGACCGAGCGCCGACGACATCACCGAGGTGACGGGAAAGACCGCGCGCGAACCGATTCGGGCCTATGTCGGGCTGGAATCGGTGACCGGCGAGCAGACCGCCGCGCAGCTGGCCGTCGCCGAACTCGAGCGGACCAACGCGTTCGACCGCGAGGCCATGGTGGTGGTCACCACGACCGGGACCGGTTGGGTGAACGCGACGGCGGCGGGCGCGATCGAATACCTCTACGGCGGCGACACCGCGATCGTGGCCACGCAGTACTCCTATCTGCCCAGCGTGTTGTCGTTCCTGTCGGACCGGGAGAAGGCCGCCGCGGCGAGCCGGGAGCTGTTCGACGCGGTGTATCAGCGCTGGCTGGCCCAGCCGGAGGGGCAGCGGCCGAAGCTGTTCGTCTACGGGGAGAGTCTGGGGTCGCAGGGTTCGGAGGAGGCGTTCGACGGGCTCGGTGACCTGCGCGAGAAGGTCGACGGGGCGCTGTGGGTCGGGCCGCCGAACTCGAATCGGCTGTGGAGCCAGTTCGTCGACCGGCGTGACCCCGGTTCACCCGAGGTGGCCCCGGTGTACGCCGATGGGCTCGTCGTCCGATTCGCCGACGACGCAAGCGATCTCGGCCCCGCGGCGACCTGGCGCGAACCCCGCATCGCCTACCTGCAACATCCGTCCGACCCGATCGTGTGGTGGTCGGCCGATCTGATCCTGACCCAGCCGGACTGGCTCAGCGAACCGCGCGGACCGGATGTGTCCACCCAGATGCGGTGGGCACCGTTCGTGACGTTCTGGCAGGTCACCGCGGATCTCACCAACGCCCAAGGGGTTTCGGACGGGCACGGCCATCGTTACGGGAGCCTGGTGCTGGACGGGTGGTTGGCGGTGGCGGCGCCGCCCGGGGTGAGCGGGGACGTCGTCGAAAGTATCCGGGCCGCACTGGATTCGGCGGACGAGTTCGAGCGGGCCGTCAAGTGAGCAGGGGCGCGCGGGTGCTTGCGTATCGCGCGTCCTGCGGCGGGTGGTCTGCCCGGTGGGCGTCGGCGAGCGCTGGTCGCGGTGTCGCGTTCGAGTGCTGCGAGCTTCGGTGGTGAGGCGCTCCGCGCGGCGCAGCTGGGGACGCGCACCCGGTCTGCGGGAGCGGATGCGAGTGGGTGCGGCCCTGGGTCTGCCGCTGCTGTGGAGTAATCGGCTGCTCCCCGCGTCGCGCCTTCGGCTGCGTGGCCGCACCGCGGCCAACCTCGGGTTCGCGGCGAGCTACGCGCTGGTGTTCGGGGGGCGGCCGAACTGGTCGTCGGCCAAGGGTTTTCGCTGGGGGATGGGCGGTGCCGCGCTGGTGTTCGCCGGTTACGGTGTGGCGCTGGCCGTTCCGGCGCTGCGCAAGGTGCCGCTCGAGGTCGCCGAGCGGGTGCCCGAGACATCCACGCTCGAATGGGTCGCCCTGCACATCCCCGTCGGCACGGTGCTCGCCGAGGAAGCGATGTTCCGCGGCACCCTCGATCCACTGCTCGACGACGTCGCGGACCCGCGCGTCGCCGCGGCGGTCGGCGCGCTCGATTTCGGTCTGTGCCATATCCGTCCGGCGCGGGCCACCGGCGAATCGGTGCCGGGCACCGTCGCGCTCACCACCCTCGCCGGACTGGTCTTCAGCGCGCTGCGCAGGCACACCGGCAGCGCGACCGCCCCCGCCCTGCTGCACCTGGCGATCAACGCCGGGGGAGCGATGCTGCCGCTCGTGGCGCAGCGGATCGAACTCCGCTCGGGGCGTGGCGTGTGACCGCCCTCCGTGCATTGCGCCTGGCACTGGGTGATCGCCTTGTCGACAGTGCGGACCATCCCGGGTGACTACGGGTTGTGGCCGGATGCCACCGTCACCGTGATGCGTTTCTGGTCCAGTTCGCCAGCCGAATCGGGCATGGTCAGGTGGTGGCGACGAAACCGGCTACGGCGTCGGTGAAGGCGTCGTTGTCGTCGCCGGCGGCGGTGTGGGCGGCGGCGGTGATCTCGGCCAGGCGGGCGTGGGGGGCCAGGGCGAGGAAGGCGGCGGCGCCCTCGTCGCTGACCACGTCGGACTTGCCGCCGCGGACCAGCAGGACCGGGATGGTGAGTGCCTCGGCGGCGGCTTCCATGTCGGCGATGCGGGCCTGCGGGTTGTCCTCGAGGCCGCTGAGCAGGTCGGGGTCCCAGTGCCAGTACCAGCGGCCCTCGCGCTGACGCAGGTTGCGCAGCAGGCCGTCGGCGTTGTCGGGGCGCGGCCGGTGCGGGAGGTAGGCGGCGACCGCGTCGGCGACCTGATCGAGGGTGTCGAAGCCGTCGCGGTGTCTGCCGAGGAAGTCCATGACGCGTTCCACGCCTTTGGATTCCGAGCGGGGCACGATGTCGACGAGCACCAGCGCCCGGATCGCGGCGCCGGCGGGGTCGGCGGTCGCGAGCAGGCCGGTGATGCCGCCCATGCTGGCGCCGACGACGACCGCGCCGTTGTCGGGAGTGGCGCCGAGCTGATCGAGCACGGTGAGCAGATCGCCGACCATGGCGTCGCGGGTGTAGTCGCGGGTGGGCGACCAGTCGCTGTCGCCGTGGCCACGGGCGTCCACCGCGACGACGTGCATGCCCGCCGCGGCCAGGGCGCGGCCGGTGCGCTTCCACGAGTGCCGGTTCTGGCCGCCGCCGTGCAGCATCACGACCAGCGGGCCGCCCGGAGTGCCGAAGCTGTCGGCGACCAGGGTCAGCTCGTCGGAGCTGCGCAACCGCAGCGTCGTCGGTTCGGTCGGCTCGGTGGAGCTCGGCATGACACCTCCTGAACATGGTTCACTGTGCTGAACGTTGTTCAGAATGTAGCGTGAAGCCCCGATCGAAGGGAAGTGGGGACCAGTGGCCGAATCGAGCCGGGCGGAGCGCCGTGACGAGATCGCCGAGGCGAAACGCGCGATCATCCTGCGCGCGGCCAGGACGATCTTCGAGGCCGACGGCGTCGACGCGGCCAATATCCGGGCCATCGCCACCGCGGCCGGCTACACCCCCGGCGCGCTCTACGCCTACTTCCCGAGCAAGGAGCACATCTACGCCGCGCTGCTCGGCGAATCGCTGGCCCGGCTCTCGGCCGAGGTGGCGGCGGTGACCACCCTCGACGACCCCGCCGCCCGGTTCCGCGCCGCGGGCCTGGCGTTCTTCGACTTCTACGACGGCAACCCCCGCGACCTGGACCTGGGCTTCTATCTCTTCCGCGGCGGCATCCGCCCGCACGGTCTCGGCGCCGAACTGGACGCCGGCCTCAACGCGGCCATGCTGTCCGGCCTCGGCCCGATCGTCTCCGCGGCCGTGGAACTCGGCGCCACCGAAGAACGCGCCCGCGTCATCACCGCCGATGTCCTGGCCCACCTGTCCGGCCTGCTCCTGCTCGCCCACACCAAACGCCTCGCCCTGCTCGGTGGCGTCGACGCGCGCCGGATGATGGTCGAGTACCTCGACCTGCGCATCGACGCCCTGCGCGCCGGACGCGGCTGATCGATCCGCGGCGCCGTCCGCACCGATGCTCGGCTCCCGCCGCCTCGTCGGCGACCGGTCGCGATCGGTAGCGTTGCGCGAATGGCGGGACGGAAGACAGTAGATCCGGCGGAGGTGCGCGCCGCGGTGACCGCCGTGGCCGACTGGTTGCGTTCGGCGGACGCGCCGGGGCCGGAGCGAAGCGTGCTGGCCGCGGCGGTGCGGGGGACCGCGCGGGCGCTGGCGGCGGACGCTCCCGGCCACTCGGTGGAAGTCCGGGTGCCGCCGTTCGTCGCCGTGCAGTGCATCGAGGGCCCACGGCACACCAGGGGGACGCCGCCGAACGTGGTGGAGGCAGACCCGCGCACCTGGTTGTTGCTTGCCACCGGATTGCTGGCGTTCGACGACGCGGTGGCCGCCGGCGTGCTGTCGGTGTCGGGGACGCGCGCAGGCGAGATCGCGGCGTGGCTGCCGATCGTGCCGGTCGATCCCCGGTGACACCGGCGCGCGGTCAGTCCGTCTTCGTCGTGTCGATCAGGTTCTCCCGGTGCAGTCCCTTGACGTCGTAGTACCTGGTGATCACGATGCCGCCGACCACGGCGAGGCCGAGCCCGAGCAGCGCCATCCAGATTCCCCGCCCGAGTCCGGCGGTGTAGTCGGATTCGAAGTACAGGATCGAGCGCATGCCCAGGTACACCTGGTGCATCGGCTCGAATTCGGCCAGCCAGGCGATGTAGGTCGGGACCGCCTGGATCGGGACGGTGCCGCTCGACGAGGGCAGACCGAGAATGACGAACACGGCCAGGTTGATCAGCAGGCCGGCGGTGCCGAAGGCAGCCAGCGACGCCATACAGGTCATGCCCACCGCGACCAGCGCGAGGACGGAGTACAGCAGCAGCTGCGTCGGCTGGTTCCCGGCGACACCGAGGACCTTCGCCACGGCCAGGTAGAGCAGCGAGATCACCACGGCCACGACGATCATCACGCCCCACTTGATCAGCAGGGTGTGGAACCGTGAGATCGGCGTCGGCGGATAGTGCACGTACCAGGGGCCGTACTCGGTGGGCTGGAAGCCGAGTTGGGCGTCGACCATCGTGTGGATGACCATCGCGCCGACCACACCCGCCATCAGGATCAGCAGCGCGTAGAAGAACGCGGTCAGGCCGAGGCCCGAGCCTTTGCCGAGCGGGCGCCATTCCTGCTCGACCACCTGGATGGGCTGGGCCAGCGTCAGCTGGGCGGCGCCGGAGATCTCCGGTGTCGGCGCGCCCGCGGGCGTCGCGGCGAGGGTGTCGCGGACCCGCGTGCTCAATTGCTGCCCGACCTGCTTGTTCACCTCGGCCATCGCCCGCGCCCCGATGCGGGTGACGATGCCTGCCGAGTACGGGCCCATCCCGGAGTTGGTCTGCACGGTGATGATCGGGCGCTCGATCTCGCCGCCGACCACACTGCCGACGCCGAGAATTCCCAGCCGTTTGCTGAAGTCGCTGGGAATGATGACGGCACCGTAGATCTGGGCGGTGCGCATCAACCGCTCGGACTCGCTGATCCCGACCACGCGCAGATCGACCTGGTCGGCGGGCACCCCCGCGACCAGGGCATCGGCGACCTGCTTACCGAAGTTCACGTGCTCGGTCCGGCCGCCGGTGTCGATGGTGTCGCCGACGTCCTGGTTGACCAGCACGATCGGGAAATCGTGCAGATTCCCCTCCGGATCGGCGATATAGGCCAGGTACATGATGCCGAGCAGAGACAACACGACAGCGAGGACAGTGGTCGGCGCCACGAGAATCCTGACCCACTGCCGCCGCGAGATCCCGACTGTGGCCGATCTCGCTCCACCACCGGGTGAGGTATCGGAATCCTTCGGCGCCGAATCGGCGTTGACGGTGGGTAACGCCGGGGAATCGGCTGATTCGTGCGCACTGTCATCGGTGGTCACGATCGGCACGGTAGCAGCTGTGCCCCCGGAATCTGGGTGATCGCACACGGTCGATTGCGCCAGGTTTGCGCCGCGGTGTACGTCGAGACCCTGAACACCCGTAGAATGACGGGTGCCCCCAGCCCGCCCGAACAGGGAGCAAACGGTGAATGACCCCCACGAGCCCGAGAACGAGCCCCGCGAGGAGTGTGGCGTCTTCGGCGTCTGGGCTCCCGATGAGGACGTCGCCAAGCTCACCTACTACGGCCTCTACGCCCTGCAGCATCGCGGGCAGGAGGCGGCCGGTATCGCCGTCTCCGACGGCTCCCAGATCCTGGTCTTCAAGGATCTCGGCCTGGTCTCCCAGGTCTTCGACGAGCAGACGCTAGGCGCGATGCCGGGGCATATCGCCGTCGGTCACTGTCGCTACTCCACCACCGGTGGCGTCACCTGGGAGAACGCGCAGCCGATCTTCCGCACCACCGCCGTCGGCTCCGGCCTGGCGCTCGGCCACAACGGCAACCTGGTCAACACCGCCGAACTGGCCGGTCGCGCACGCGAATTGGGCCTGATCGGAGCGGGCGTGATCGACGGTCGCCCGCAGATGACCGGCGCGACCTCCGATTCCGACATCGTCACCGCGCTGCTGGCGCACGCCGCCGCCGACTCGAGCATCGAGCAGGCCGCGATGGAGCTGCTGCCGCAACTGCGCGGCGCGTTCTGCCTGACCTTCATGGACGAGCACACCCTCTACGCCGCGCGTGACCCGCACGGCGTGCGCCCGCTGGTGCTGGGCAGGCTCGACCGCGGCTGGGTGGTCGCCTCCGAGACCGCCGCGCTCGATATCGTCGGCGCCGCGTTCGTCCGCGAGATCGAGCCGGGCGAGCTGCTGGCCATCGACTCCGACGGCGTGCGCTCGATGCGCTTCGCCAACCCCGAGCCCAAGGGCTGCGTCTTCGAGTACGTGTACCTGGCTCGCCCCGACACCACCATCGCCGGCCGCTCGGTGCACTCCACCCGCGTGGAGATCGGCCGCAAGCTGGCCAAGGAACATCCGATCGAGGCCGATCTGGTGATCCCGGTGCCCGAGTCGGGCACGCCCGCCGCGGTCGGCTACGCGCAGGGCTCCGGCATTCCCTACGGCCAGGGCCTGATGAAGAACGCCTATGTGGGCCGCACCTTCATCCAGCCGAGCCAGACCATCCGCCAGCTCGGCATCCGGCTCAAGCTCAACCCGCTGCGCGAGGTGATCCGCGGCAAGCGGCTCATCGTCGTCGACGACTCGATCGTGCGCGGCAACACCCAGCGCGCGCTGATTCGCATGCTGCGGGAGGCGGGCGCGCTGGAGATCCACGTCCGCATCGCCTCGCCGCCGGTGAAGTGGCCCTGCTTCTACGGCATCGACTTCGCCTCGCGCGCGGAGCTGATCGCCAACGGCACGGGCGCCGACGACAGCTACGTCGACATGGTCGAGAACGTGCGCCGCTCGATCGGCGCCGACAGCCTCGGCTACATCTCCACCGAGGGCATGATCGCCGCCACCGAGCAGCCGGCCACCCGGCTGTGCACCGCCTGCTTCACCGGCGACTACCCGATCCCGCTGCCGCAGGAAGCGGCCATCGGCAAGAACGTCCTCGAGGGCATGCTCTCGGGTCAGCCGGAGGCGAAGCTGCTGGGCGAGAACGTCAATGTCGACGCGCTGAGCAGGCCGTAGCGTCGCGTCGCAGTCCAGGAGGGGCCGGTCAGGATAAACCTGATCGGCCCCTTTTGCGTTGTGTACGTGAATAATTCCGGTCAACGATAATTACGTAAGATTAGTTCATAACATCCCCGCAATTTTTCGCCCGATTTGAAACTGGGCGGTAATGGTTCGCCTGTACGGTCCCCCGATATATCGCTGGCTCACCGCGTGGTCGCCGCTCCTGTGATCCAGGCGCGGCGACGACGCGGCGTTCGAGAATGGGACCTGATGTTGAACAGTGCAATGAGCGCCCGCAGGAATCGCGCGAAACAAGTTGCCGCAGTAGGTGTCGCGGCGGTGGTCGCGGCCGCGCTGGCGGGCTGCGGTTCGGGGCGCACCGATGAGGCGGGGTCCGGGGCGGGGCTGGTCGTCGGCACGACGGACAAGATCTTCTCGCTCGACCCGGCGGCGGCCTACGACAACGGCTCGCTGCTGGTGGAGAACCAGATCTATTCGTATCTGCTGAATTTCGCGCCCGGCGACACCACGCCCAAGCCCGACGCGGCGGAGAAGTGTGAGTTCAGTACGCCCACCGTGTACACGTGCAAGATCAAATCCGGGCTGAAATTCGCCAGCGGAAATCCGTTGACCGCCAAGAGCGTCAAGTTCTCCTTCGACCGGATGCTGAAGATCAACGATCCGCACGGTCCCGCCTCGCTGCTCGGCAACCTCGACAAGACCGAGGTGGTCGACGATCTCACCGTCGCCTTCACGCTGAAGGTCGCCAACGATCAGACCTTCCCGACGATCCTGCCGACCCAGGCCGGACCGATCGTCGACGAGCGGGTGTTCCCGGCCGACAAGGTCGCCACCGACGACGAAGTCGTCCAGGGCAAGGGCTATTCCGGCCCGTACACGATCACCAGCTACGACAAGAACAAGCTGGTCGAGTACCAGGCCAACCCGGACTACCAGGGCATCCTCGGCACGCCGAAGAACTCCACGGTCTCGACCAAGTACTACGCCACCTCCGACAACCTCAAGCTGGACCTGCAGAACGGCGCCATCGACGTCGGCTACCGCTCGTTCACGCCCACCGACATCGACTCCCTGCGTGCCGACTCCAAGGTGAAGGTGACCGACGGTCCCGGCGGCGAGCTGCGCTACATCGTGTTCAACATGAACACCATGCCGGGCGACACCCCCGAGCAGAAGCTGGCCGTGCGCAAGGCGCTGGCGTCCTCGGTGGACCGCGAGGCGCTGGCCTCGGCGGTGTACAAGAACACCTATCAGCCCGCGTACGGCTATGTCCCGCAGGGGATGACGGGTGCGGCCGAGCCGCTCAAGCAGCTCTACGGCGCCAAGCCGGACAAGACGCTGGCGGCGAAGTTCCTCGCCGACGCGGGCGTGGCCACGCCGGTGACGCTCAACCTGCAGTACAACCCGGACCACTACGGTTCCAGCTCCTCCGAGGAGTACGCCGCGGTGAAGTCCCAGCTCGAGGCCTCCGGCCTGTTCAAGGTGAACCTGCAGTCCACCGAATGGGTGACCTACCAGAAGGAACGGGCCTCCGACGGCTACCCGATGTACCAGTTCGGCTGGTTCCCGGACTTCCCGGACGCCGACAACTACCTCTCGCCGTTCTTCGGCCCGAACAACTTCCTGCAGTCGCACTTCGAGAATCCCGGCATCAACGCCCAGCTGACCGCCGAGACCACCGAAGCCGATCCGGCCAAGCGGGTCGAGCTGTTGCGCAAGATCCAGACCGATCTGGCGCAGAACTTCCTGCCCACGCTTCCGTTGCTCTCGGGTAAGCAGGTCGCGGTGTCCAAGCCCGGCGTCTCCGGCGTCGATCAGACCCTCGACGGCTCCTTCAAGTTCCGGTTCACGGTACTGAGCAAGTGAGTGACGTTCCCGCCGCATCCGGATCGCTGATCCGGGTGCGGCGTTTCGGGTGGACGCGCGGCGGGGGTTCCCGCCAGGTGGCTCTGCTGCGGTACCTGCTGATCCGGCTGCTGCTGATCCTGCCGACCGCGTGGTTGCTGGTGACGGTGGTGTTCTTCCTGATGCGGGTGATCGGTGACCCGATCAGCGCGGCCATGGGCGGCAGGCTGACCCAGGATCAGATCGAGCAGCGCAAGGAGGCCGCGGGGCTCAATCGACCGATCCTGACCCAGTACTGGGAGTACATCACCGGCTTCCTGCACGGCGATTTCGGGCGGACCCAGGACAATCAGGCGATCGGCGATGTGGTGATCACCTACGGCGCCGCCACGTTCGAGCTGGTGTTCTGGGGCTTGCTGGTCGCCTTCGCGATCGGTGTGCCGCTGGGCAGATACGCGGCGACGCATCGGGATTCGACGTCGGACGCGGTGCTGCGGTTCGCCGCGGTGCTGGCCTACGCGGCCCCGGTGTTCTTCGTCGGCATGCTGCTCAAGCTGATCTTCTCGGTGTGGCTGGGCTGGTTCCCGGTCGGCGGGCGGGCGAGCACCGACGTGGAACTCGCGCTCCAGCACGTCTCGCCGAAGACGAACATCCTGATCATCGACTCGATCCTGTACGGCGAACCGTCCTACGTGCTCGACGTACTCGAGCACGCGGTGCTGCCCGCCGTCGCGCTCGGCCTGCTCACCGGCGGCATCTTCCTGCGGCTAGTGCGGGTGAACCTGATCCAGACGCTGCGCAGCGATTTCGTCGAGGCGGCGCGAGCGCGCGGACTGTCCGCACGGGTGGTCACCGGCAGGCACGCGATGCGCAACGCGCTGATCCCGATCATCACGGTGATGGGGATGTGCATCGCGATGATGCTCGGCGGCGCGGTGCTCACCGAGACCACCTTCGAGTGGAAGGGCCTGGGCTATCAGCTCGCCGAGTATCTGCGGGCGCGGGACTTCATCGCGGTGCAGGGCATTGTCGCGTTCATCGCGTTGCTGGTCGCGGTGATGAGTTTCGTCGTCGACGCCGTCGTCGCGCTGATCGACCCGAGGGTGAGGTTCTGATGAGCACCGCAACGGTGAAGCGGCGCCGGATACCGGGCGCCGGGCTGCTGTCGATGACCGCTGGGCTGCAACGGATCACGCTGATCACGGGGCTGGTGCTGGTCACCGGCTTCGTCTTCGTCGCGGTGTTCGCGCCGCTGCTCGCGCCGTATGGGCTGGCCCAGAACAGCGCCGACGGTGTGGCTTTCGTGCCACAGCAGGGGCCATCGGCCGAGCACTGGTTCGGTACCTCGGTGCGCAGCGAGGACGTGTTCTCCCGGGTGCTGTTCGGCGCGCGCACCGCGCTGCTGGTGATCGTGATCGCGGTGGTGCTCTCGCTGCTGGTCGGCGTGCCGCTGGGGCTGCTGTCGGGGTACGTCGGGCGCTGGGTGGACCGGGTGCTGGTGCTGGTCATGGACGCCATCTACGCGTTCCCGACGCTGCTGCTGGCGATCGTGGTGTCGATCGTCGTCGCGGGCGGCACGTCGAGCAGTCTCGGCGGCATGCTGTCGGCGGCGATCGCGATCACGGTCGTCTATGTGCCGCAGTACTTCCGGGTCGTGCGCAACGCGACGGTGGCGGTGAAGACCGAGCCGTACGTGGACGCGGCGCGGGTCACCGGCGCCTCGACGGCGCGAATCATGTTCCGGCACATCCTGTCCAACGTCACCGGCTCACTGCCGGTGATCATCACCATCAACGCCGCCGACGCCATCCTGACGCTGGCCGCGCTCGGCTTCCTCGGCTTCGGCATCGAGCCGACCCAGGCCGCCGAGTGGGGCTACGACCTGAACAAGGCGCTCAACGACGTGTCCAACGGGATCTGGTGGACCTCGATCTTCCCCGGCACCGCGATCGTGCTCGTCGTGCTCGGGATGACGCTGGTCGGGGAGAGCATCGACGAGACACTGAACCCGCTGCTGCGGACCCGGCGCGCGGTCACCACGGTGGACGAGAAGGAGACGGCCGATGACTGAGACCGCAACCCGAACACCCGCGCTGTCGGTGTCGGGACTGTCGGTGACCTTCGCCACCGACAGCGGGCCGGTCGCGGCCGTGCGCGAGGTGTCCTACGAAGTGTTCCCCGGCGAGGTGCTCGCCATCGTCGGCGAGTCCGGCTCGGGGAAGTCGGTCAGTTCGCGCACCGCGATCGGGCTGCTGCCGCACACCGCCCAGGTGCGCGGGCTGGTCACCCTGGGCGACCGCGCGGTGACCTCGATGACCGAGAAGCAGCTGACCGCGCTGCGCGGCGGCGAGGTCTCGATGGTCTTCCAGGAACCCGCCCGCGCGCTGGATCCCCTGTTCACCGCGGGCTTCCAGATCTGCGAAGCCCTGCGCGCGCACAGCGGGACGAGCCGCAAGGACGCCCGTGCCAAGGCGATCGAGCTGTTGCGCACGGTCGGGCTCCCCGATCCGGAGCACCGGGTCGACTACTACCCGCACCAGCTCTCCGGCGGGCAGAAGCAGCGGGTGATGATCGCGATCGCCATCGCCTGCGAGCCCAAGGTGATCATCGCCGACGAGCCGACCACCGCGCTCGACGTCACCGTGCAGGCCGAGATCCTGGAACTGCTGCGCGACCTGCGCGACCGGCTGGGCAGCGCGATCGTGCTGATCACCCACAACATGGGTGTGGTCGCCGACCTGGCCGACCGGGTGGTGGTGATGCGGGCGGGCGAGGTCGTCGAACAGGCGCCGGTGCACGAGCTGTTCGCCAGCCCGCGCGCCGAGTACACCAGGGCGCTGCTCGATGCCGTCCCGCATCTGGGCGCGGCGACCATCGAGCGGCCGGCGATCGACCCCGAGGCCGAGCCGGTGCTCGAGGTGCGCGATCTGGTCGTCCAGTTCCCTGGGCCGTTCGGACGCCCCGCGTTCCGGGCCGTCGACGGGGTGAGCCTGCGGATCCGGCCGGGGGAGACCCTCGGGCTGGTCGGGGAGTCGGGATCGGGCAAGTCGACGATCGGCCGGTGCGTGGCGGCGCTGCAACGGCCGACCTCGGGGCGGGTGCTGATCCGCGGGCAGGACATCGCCGAGCTGTCCCAGCGCAAGCTGCGCCCGATCCGGCGGCGCTTCGGGTTCGTGTTCCAGGACCCGGCCGGCTCGCTCAACCCGCGCCTGACGATCGGCGAGTGCGTGGCCGAGCCGATGGTGGTGCACCGCACCGGCGACCGGGCCGCCATCGCGGCCAGGGTCAGGACGTTGCTCGACGACGTCCAGCTGCCCGCGGGCACCGAGAAGCGCTACCCACACGAGCTGTCCGGTGGGCAGCGGCAGCGGGCCAGCCTGGCCAGGGCGCTGGTGCTCGATCCGGACCTGCTGGTGGCCGACGAGCCGACCAGCGCGCTCGACGTCTCGGTGCAGGCCGCGGTGCTCGAGCTGTTCGCGCAGCTGCAACGCGAGTGCGGCTGGGCCTGCCTGTTCATCAGCCACGATCTCGCCGTCGTCGACCAGCTCGCCGATCGGATCATGGTGCTGCGCGAGGGATCCTGCGTCGAGGAAGGCGACAACGAACAGATCCTGCGCCATCCGCGCCACGAGTACACCCGCCGTCTCGTCGCCGCGGTTCCGGTTCCCGACCCCGTCCAACAGCGCGGTCGCCGAGCTGAGATCGCCGCCACTTTCGCCACGGAGCTGGAACAATGAGCACATGAGGGAGCGCAGCGGGCGAGTCGGGGGCAGGAGCCGAACGACAGCTGAACCGGCGGATCACTTAGAGTTACTAGGCATCTGTCCGCCGATTCGGTTTGGAGCTTTCCCCCACAATGACTGAACAGACCCCCAGCGGTGCCGGCGCTTCCTACGCCGCGGCAGGCGTGGACATCGAAGCCGGTGACCGCGCCGTCGAATTGTTCGGACCATTGGCGAAGAAGGCCAGCCGACCCGAGGTGCAGGGTGGGCTAGGCGGCTTCGCCGGCCTGTTCGCCCTCAAGGGCGGATACCGCGAGCCGCTGCTGGCCGCGTCCACCGACGGTGTCGGCACGAAGATCGCCGTCGCCCAGGCGCTGGACAAGCACGACACCGTCGGCCTCGACCTGGTCGCCATGGTCGTCGACGACCTGGTGGTCTGTGGCGCCGAGCCGCTGTTCCTGCAGGACTACATCGCCATCGGCAAGGTCGTCCCGGAGAAGGTCGCCGAGCTGGTCTCCGGCATCGCCGAGGGCTGCATCAAGGCAGGCTGCGCGCTGCTCGGCGGCGAGACCGCGGAGCACCCGGGCCTGATGGACCCCGACGACTACGACCTGTCCGCCACCGGCGTCGGCGTCGTCGAGGCCGACTCGGTGCTCGGCCCCGACCGCGTGCGCCCCGGCGACGTCGTCATCGCGATGGGCTCCTCGGGCCTGCACTCCAACGGCTACAGCCTGGCCCGCAAGGTCCTGCTCGACATCGACCGGATGTCGCTGACCGGCTATGTCGAGGAGTTCGGCCGCACCCTCGGTGAGGAACTGCTCGAGCCGACCCGGATCTACGCCAAGGACTGCCTGGCGCTGATCGCCGAGACCGATGTGCGCACCTTCTCGCACGTCACCGGTGGTGGCCTGGCCGCCAACCTGGCGCGCGTGCTGCCCGCCGGCCTGGTCGCCGAACTGGACCGCGGCACCTGGAACCCGGCGCCGGTGTTCAAGATGATCGCTCAGCGCGGCCGGGTCGAGCGGGTCGAGATGGAGAAGACGTTCAACATGGGCGTCGGCATGGTCGCCATCGTCGCGCCCGAGGACGCCGATCGCGCGCTGGCGGTGCTCACCGCCCGCCACATCGACTGCTGGACCCTGGGCCAGGTCAAGAAGGCCGCCGACGCCGACGCCCCGCGCGCCGTGCTGCTGGGCGATCACCCCAGGTTCTGACGCACTCCGTCCACCACGTGAGCCGGGTCGCCGCCGCGACCCGGCTCACGTCTTTGCAACGGCGTGTTTTGTTCGCCGTAGGAACGGCTATCCCTCACGAGTGGGGTAGGTGCCCGTCGGCTCGGGGCGGTCGGGGTCCCGAGGCGGCGAACACGACGAGCGTCCTGTGTGTGCACAGGACGCTCGTCGTCTATTCGGATGTTCGCCGTACTGCTGCGAGCCTGGGTCGCTGCCGGAACAACGGTTGAAGGGGGAGGCCGCGTGGCCTCCCCCTTTTCACCGGCGTTCGATCAGCGACGCCAGCTGTCGTAGTCGTCGTCCTCGTTGTTCCAACGGGACGGCGAATCGTCTGCGTCGTGCTCATCGGAAAGTACGCCGCCACTCCTTGGTTGGGAGTGGAGCGGAGTGCTATCCGACAGCTCGCGCTGAAGGCTCGCGAAGTCGGTCGGCGCGGAGCTGTACTTGAGCTCACGTGCGACTTTGGTCTGCTTTGCCTTAGCCCGGCCACGGCCCATGGCTGACCCCCTCGCGTCACTGCGGGGCGGCCTGGGGTTTGTTGGCGGCCCCGTTCGAATTAATACTCTTCCTGACAGACACTTTAGCGTGTGTTAGACGGTCGCGCTCCCAGGAGTGGGTGAAGAACTGCCGAACCGCCGCCGTTTGCCCCTTCTTCGCCCAGACCGCCTGGTCTCAGAGCACGCCCGGGATCGCGCGGATGACGCCGACTCTGGCGTCGCCGCCGAGCACCGCGGTGGCCGCGAGCTCGGTGTGCTGGTCGGTCCAGTCGACCCCGAGTCTGCGCAGAATCGCCAGCGTCAGCGGCATCCGGGCCCGGTCGTGACCGTCGTCGATCTTGTACGCGAAGGCCCTGCCGTCGGGCAGCGCGCCGGCGTGCACACCGTCGGCGCCGATCTTGCAGAACAGGCCGGGGGTGGCCGCCATGGCCAGCAGGTCCGGGCCCTTCGTGCCCGAAATCACTCGCGGATTCGCCCGAACGGCATCGGCGATCCGGCGCGGCGCGGTACCGGGCTCGGCCGTGGTGAAGCCGGCGAACGCGCGCGCGAGATTGATCAGCGAGACGGGCACGATCGGCAGGCCGCAGCCGTCGATGCCCAGGTCGGTCTCCGGTTCGCCGGTGACGTCGGCGACGGTGGTGAGCACGGCCTGCTGCAACGGGTGCTCGACCTCGAGATACCCGGTGCGCGGCCAGTCGTTGATCACGCAGGTGGCCAGCATCGCCGCGTGTTTGCCCGAGCAGTTCATGTACAGCGGGCTCGGACCCGAGCCGGTGAGCGCGGCGGCGCGGGCCCGTTCCTCGAAGGGCAGGTCGGGCGGGCAGGCGAGGTCGGACGGGGTGAAGCCGTAGCGGTCGAGCAGCCTGCGGACCAGGACGATGTGGTCGGGCTCGCCGAAATGGGAGGCGGTGGCCACGGCCAGCTCGGCGTCGTCGACGGGGTCGAAACCGTTGCGCAGCAGGGTCAACGCCTGCATCGGCTTGTTGGTCGAGCGGGGGAAGATCGGGCCGTGCACCTCGCCGAGTTCGAGCGTCGGCGTGCCGTCGGCGTCGAGCACGACCACCGACCCGCGGTGCACGCACTCCCGGAAGCCCGAGCGGACCACCTCGACCAGTTCCACGCTCATGGGCTGACCTCCACGGTGACGCCGGCCCGGGTTCGGGTGTGCCGGTCGATCTGCATGCGGACATCGTCGGAGATGGTCGGCTCCTCGGTGCGCAGGCGCTCCAGCAGGGCGGGGTCGGCGCCGGTGAACAGATCGCGCACGGTGATGCCGTGGCCGGGCACCGCGACCACGCGGACCTCGTCACCCGCGCCGATCGTGCCCTCGGTGAGGACCCGGAAGTAGGCGCCGGTATCGGACTGGAGCGTGAAGCGCTTGACCCACTGCCGCTCACCTGCCCACTGCTGGAAGGTCGAGCACGGGACGCGCGGGGCGCTGACCTCGAGCAGGGTGTCGCCGATGGCCAGGTGCGCGCCGAGCACCGCGTCGCTGATCGGGAGCCCGCTCAGCCGCAGGTTCTCGCCGAACCAGCCCGCGGGGAGCTCGCGGTCGAGTTCGCTCGCCCAGCGGCGGGCGTCCTCGTCGGCGTAGGCGTAGACGGCCTGGTGCACGCCGCCGTGGTTGACGGTGTCGCAGACGTGGTCGCCGGCCAAGCCCAGCACGCCGACCACGACCCGCCCGTCGACCGGGCGCTTGTCGATCGCGGTGCGGCCGACGCGGGTACGCACCTCGAGTTCGGCGTGCACGACGCACACGGCCTCGACCCGGCCGGTGTCACCGACACGCATGAGCTCGCGGCTCATCGCCCGCGCAGCCGGTCGACAGCGGCCCGGCCCGCCTGCACGACATCGTCGGCGGGGATCGAGTCGGGGTCGATGGCGGCGGCCATGGAGCCGACCACCAGTTCGGTGCCCGCGGGGACCGACCGTTTGATCAGCGCCAGCGCGATCGGGCCGAGTTCGTAGTGGTCGACGACCGTGCCGAGCCTGCCGACCGTGCGGCCACCCGCGGTGACGTCGTCGCCGACGGCGGGGCGTTCGTCGGCGGAACCGTCCAGGTGCAACAGCACCAGGTTGCGCGGCGGCTTGCCCAGATTGTGCACCCGGGCGACCGTCTCCTGGCCGCGGTAGCAGCCCTTGTTCAGGTGCACCGCGCCGTGCTCGTCGACGCCGCCGATCCAGCGGGCCTCGTGCGGGATGGTGCGCTCGTCGGTGTCGACGCCGATCCGGGGCCGCAGCTCGGCCACCCGCAGGGCCTCGAACGCCCACATCCCCGCGGGCTCGGCCCCGGCTTGGGTGAGCTTGGTCCACCAGGTGGTGAGCTCGGCGCGGGGGACGACGAGATCGAAGGAATCGGCGCTCGGCCACGGCATGCGGCGCAGGAAACCGCCGCCCGGCAGGGCGACGGCGGCGTACACCTCGGGCAGCGCCTCGACACCGAGCGCGTCGAGCAGCGTCGCGACGCGGGGACCGAGCAGGCTCAGCACGGCGTAGTCGGGCGCGGCCTCGGGCTTGGCGTCGGCCCAGAAGACCATCTTCTGGAGGAACGACAGCAGGTCGGCGCCGCGCTCGGCCTCGGTGTCGAGCCAGACGGTGCCGTCGAGATCGGTGAGTACGAAGTGGTGCAGCACCCGGCCGTTGAGGTCGAGGTCCAGATTCTCGGCGCTGTGCCCGTCGGGCAGCGCGGCGATGTGCTGGCTGGTGATGGTGTGCAGCCAGCTCAGGCGCTCGGCGCCGGTGATCCTGGCGACGCTGCGATGCGAGCGATCGACCACCGCGACCCGCTGCGCGGCGGCCTTCTGTTCGCCGAACGGATCGCCGTAATGCCAGGCGACGGCGGCGTCCGGGGAACCCGGAGCGCCCGCGACGGCACCCGGAGTGTGGAGAACAGGACTGGGGGCGACAACCACCGACACATCGACCACTGTAGGCGCGTCTACCGACACACGCCGCAGCCGGGCGTCCGAGCATGCCCCAATGTGCGCAGCCGTAGGCATAACGGACCGATAACGCCTACGCTCGTCACATGGGAGAACGGGTTCTTGTGACACTCGACGGCGCGGTCGCTGATGCGGACGCGCCGTCGCTTTATGCCGACGACATCGGCGCACTGCGCGGCGATGGCGTCTTCGAAACTATTTTGGTGCGCGGCGGCACGGCGACCGCGCTGGAATTCCACTTGGCCAGGCTGCGGCGGTCGGCGCAGGCGCTGGATCTGCCGGAGCCGGGGCTGTCGAAATGGCGCTCCGCGGTGGAGGTCGCGGTCAAGGAATGGGGCTCCGAGGAAGAGGGCATGCTGCGGCTCATCTACACCCGCGGCCGCGACTCGGAATACGACGCGCCGACCGGCCTGACCTCGACCGACCCCAAGCCCACCGCGTACGTGCTCGTCTCCCCGGTACCGGCCCGCGTCGCGACCGCCCGCGCCGAAGGCGTCAAGGTGATGTCGCTGGCCCGTGGCATCTCGGTCGACCTCGCCCAGGCGGCGCCGTGGCAGCTGCTCGGCGCGAAGACGCTGTCCTACGCGACCAATATGGCCGCGCTGCGCTTCGCCCGCCGGATGGGCGCCGAGGACGTGATCTTCCACAGCACCGAGCACCGCGTGCTCGAGGGCCCGCGCTCGACTGTGGTGATCGCCCGTGACAAGCAGCTCATCACCCCGCCGGCCAAGAGCGGAGTGCTGCCCGGGGTCACGCAGCGTTCGCTGTTCGCGGTCGCGGAGAAGCAGGGCTGGGAGTGCAAGTACCAGTCGCTGTTCACCGCCGACCTGTTCGACTGCGACAGCATCTGGCTGCTGTCGAGCATCACGCTGGCCGCGCGGGTGAACCAGCTAGACGGCGTACGCATGTCGGCACCGGACAATGCGCAGGAAATCATCGATATGGTGGATCTGGGGATCGAACGGCCGGGGACCATCGGCGACTGGTGAGTCGTGTGAGGGGCACGGGTGGGCGTGCCCCTGCGGCGCCGGGATCGCCCGGTCGGACCGCGTATATCCAATCGTGCAGCAATTTTCCGGCGTGTCGTGGCGGTTGTCACGCTCACCAGCGGTAGATCCAGGCGTACGATCTACTACGACTTGTCGTAGTAGAAGCTGGAGGGTCGGATGGACATTGTGGACGTCTCCCGGTGGCAATTCGGTATCACCACCGTCTATCACTTCATCTTCGTTCCGCTGACCATCGGCCTCGCGCCGTTGATCGCCATGATGCAGACCGCCTGGGTGATCACCGGCAAGGAACACTGGTACCGGCTCACGAAGTTCTTCGGCAAACTGTTCCTGATCAACTTCGCCATCGGTGTCGCGACCGGCATCGTCCAGGAATTCCAGTTCGGCATGAACTGGAGCGAGTACTCCCGCTTCATCGGCGACATCTTCGGCGCGCCACTGGCGCTGGAAGCGCTCATCGCCTTCTTCATGGAGTCGACGTTCATCGGCCTGTGGATCTTCGGCTGGACCCGGCTCCCGAAACTGGTGCACCTGGCGACCATCTGGATCGTCGCCTTCGGTGTGAACGCCTCGGCCTACTTCATCGTCGCCGCGAACTCGTTCATGCAGCACCCGGTCGGCGCGCGCTACAACCCCGAGACCAAACGCGCTGAGCTGGAAAGCATCTGGGCGCTGCTCACCAACAACACGACGCTGGCCGCGTTCCCGCACGTCGTCGCGGGCGCGTTCCTCACCGCGGGCACCTTCGTCGCCGGGATCGCCGGCTGGTGGATGGTGCGCAACGCGCGCAGCGGCGACCCGGCGAAACTCGAGGACGCGCGCACCATGTGGCGGCCGGTGGGGCGGGCCTCGCTGGTGGTCGTCGCGCTGGCCGGTGTCGCGGTGATCTTCACCGGCGACATCCAGGGCAAGCTGATGTTCCAACAGCAGCCGATGAAGATGGCCTCGGCGGAATCGCTGTGCCACACCCAGACCGACCCCGACTTCTCCATCCTGACCGTCGGCACCCACAACAACTGCGACAGTGTCACCCACGTGCTCGAGGTGCCCTACGTGCTGCCGTACCTGGCCGAGGGCCAGTTCACCGACGTCACCCTCGACGGCGTCGTCGACCTCCAGCAGACCTACACCGTCAAGTACGGTCCCGGCGACTACCGGCCGAACCTGTTCGTCACCTACTGGTCCTTCCGCGCCATGATCGGCCTGGCCGCCGGTTCGGTGCTGCTGCTGCTCGTCGGCTTCTGGGTGACCCGCGGCGGCCGGGTGCCCGACCAACGCTGGTTCTCCTGGCTGAGCCTGATCGCGATTCCCACGCCCTTCCTGGCCAACAGCGCGGGCTGGGTGTTCACCGAGATGGGCCGTCAGCCGTGGGCGGTGGTGCCCAACCCGACCGGCGACCCGAACATCCGGATGACGGTGCAGCAGGCCGTCTCCGACCACGCCCCGGCGACGGTGATCTTCTCGCTGATCGTGTTCACCCTGCTCTACGGCGTGCTGGCGGTGGTGTGGTTCTACCTGATCCGCCGGTACACGATCGCCGGGCCGGACGAGCCGACGCCGCCGACCCCGGGCGACGGGCCCGACGGCCCGGACACCGGCAGGCATCGCAAACCGGAAGAACCTGCCGTCGAGCAACTTTCCTTCGCTTACTAGGAGCCGGTGATGGATCTGCAGCAATTCTGGTTCGTCCTGATCGGCGTGCTCTTCACCGGCTACTTCGTGCTGGAGGGCTTCGACTTCGGCGTCGGCATGCTGATGCCGATCATCGGCAAGGGCTCCGATGCCCGCAGGCGCGTGGTGCTCAACACCATCGGTCCCGTGTGGGACGCCAACGAGGTGTGGCTGATCACCGCGGGCGGCGCGATGTTCGCGGCGTTCCCCGAGTGGTACGCAAGCATGTTCTCCGGGTTCTACCTGGCGCTGTTGCTGCTGCTGGTCGCGCTGATCCTGCGGATCTGCGCGATCGAGTACCGCGCCAAGATCAACGATCCGAAGTGGCGGACCTGGTGCGACATCGGCATCGGGATCGGCTCCTGGATCCCGGCGCTGGCCTGGGGCTGGGTGTTCGCGAACCTGGTGCGCGGCGTGCCGCTGAACGACAAGCGCCAGATCGTCGGTTCGGTCTGGGACCTGCTCAGCCCGTACGCCCTGCTCGGCGGCCTGGCGACCGGCATCCTGTTCGCGCTGCACGGCGCGGTGTTCCTGGTCCTCAAGACCGGCGGCGAGGTCCGCGACGACGCGCAGCGCATCGTCCGGCTGCTGCTGGTGCCGACCGCGGTGATCGTCGGCGCGTTCGGGCTGTGGACCCAGCTCGCCTACGGCGCCGGCTGGACCTGGGCGGCGCTGGGCGCGGCCGTGCTCGGCCTGGTGCTCGCCGGCGCGGCGAACGTGGCCGGGCGCGACGGCTGGGCCTTCGTGGGCACCACGCTCACCGTGGCCTCGGCGACCGTGCTCATCGTCGGCTCGATGTACCCGAACGTGTTGCCCTCGACCATCAGCCCGCTGTACGACCTGAACATCTACAACGCCTCCTCCAGCGCCTACACGCTGAAGGTGATGAGCTGGGCCGCCGTGCTGGCCACCCCGGTGGTGCTGGTCTACCAGGGCTGGACGTACTGGGTGTTCCGCAAGCGGCTGACCGTCGAGCAGATTCCGGCGCCGACCGGGCTGCCGCTGAGCAGCAAGGACTGAGCGATGGCACGGGCGGACGCGGCCGGGTCGGCCGCAGCGCGCGAGAGCGCAGGCCGTCGTCCGCCCGTCGACCCGCGGCTGTGGCGCTACGCCCGCTCGGTGCGGCCGCACCTGGTGGTGTCGGTGCTGCTCGCGCTGGTCATCACGGCCACGATCGTGGCGATGGCGGTGCTGCTCGGCCGGGTGCTCGCGGGGGTGATCACCGATCCCGGCAAGCGTGAGTTCGCCGCGTGGACGGGCGAATTGCTCGGCCTCGTGGTCGCGATCGCGGTGCGCACGGCGGCGAGCTGGTGGCAGGCGCGGCTGGCGCATCGGGCAGGCGCCACGGTGGTCGCCGAGCTCGAGTCGGCGGTGCTGCGGGCCGGAGCCGAGCTGCCGCCCCGCGAACTCGACGCCCGCCGGACCGAGATCGCGGTGGTCGTCGGCAACGGGCTCAGCGGGTTGCGCGGCTGGTTCACCGGTTATCTGCCCGCCCTGCTGCTGGCCTGCCTGGTGCCGCCGATCGTGGTGGTGGTCATCGCCTTCCACGATCCGACCTCGGCGCTCATCGCCATCATCACGGTGCCGCTGATCCCGCTGTTCATGATTCTCATCGGCTTGCTCACCCAGGGCCGTGCCGAGGCGACCCTCGCCGCGACCACGCGCCTGTCCGACCAGCTCCTCGATCTGTTCGCCGGGATGCCGACGCTGCGCGCCCTCGGCCGTGAGGGACCCGACGGGCCGAGCATGGTGCATCAGGTCCGGGCACTGGGGGATTCGCTGCGCCGGCGGACCATGCGGGCGCTGCGGATCGCCTTCCTGTCCTCGATGGTGCTGGAATCGCTGGCGACCCTGAGCGTCGCCCTGATCGCCGTCGCCATCGGTCTGCGGCTGGTCTACGGCGAGATGACGTTGTACGCCGGGCTCGTCGCGCTGATCCTCGCGCCGGAGGTGTACTGGCCGCTGCGGCAGGTGGGGGAGAAGTTCCACGCGGCGCAGGACGGGATGGCGGCGGCGGACAAGGCCTTCGCGGTGCTGGCGAATTCGGCTCCTGGGCACACGGATTCGATGGACTCCCGGTCCGGCGGGGCGGTTCCCGGCGCCCGCGCGATCGGTGGGGCCGAAGACGCCGTCGCGGGTGAACCCGGGATAGACGTCGAGGGCGCCGAAGCGATCGAGCCCGGGGGCGATGCTGGGCCTGCCGACGGCAGGGGTTCGCGAATCACGGTGCGCGGGTTGACCATCGCCGCGCGATCCGGGAACGCGCCGGATCGCCTGACCGCTGAACTGGCCCCGGGCCTGGTCACCGTGCTCACCGGACCGAACGGGTGCGGCAAATCGACCACGCTGCAAGCGATTCTGGGCCTGATCTCGCCCGAGGCGGGCGCGATCCTCGTCGACGGCGCCGACGTCCGCACCCTCGACCCGGACAGCTGGTGGGCCCGCATCGCCTGGCTGCCCCAGCGTCCGGTGCTGGTCCCGGGCACCCTGCGCGAGAACATCGCACTGCTCGGCGCGCACTCCGCCACCGACCTCGACGAGATCAGCGCCGCGACGGGATTCGACGCGGTGCTCGACGAACTCCCCGACCGCTGGGATACCAGGGTCGGCCAGGGCGGCCTCGGCCTGTCCCTCGGCCAGCGCCAACGCCTCGCCCTCACCCGCGTGCTGGCCGCCCGCCGCCCCATCCTCCTGCTCGACGAACCCACCGCACACCTCGACTCCCACAGCGAACAGCGGGTGCTGGCCACCCTGCGCACCCTCGCCGCCGCGGGCGCGACCGTCGTCGTCATCGGTCATCGCCCGACCGTGCTGGCCGCCGCCGACGTCGTCGTGGAGGTGGAGGGAAGCAGCGCGCCCGGCGCAGGCGCCTCCGACGACCCCGGTCCGCCGGCTGTGCCCGGCACCAGCACGTCGCCCGATACCTTGCCGGACAACGGCATCGACAGCGAGCGCACCGACCGCGACCACGGCGCCCGGCCGACCGATGTCGGCGCGGAGTCGCGCGGCGAAGTCGCGGATGGTGGACGGGTGGCAGCGGACACAGAGCGTGTGTTGCCGGACAGTCCGGCGGACACCATCGGTGAATGCGGTGAGGCCGCGTGGAGCGACAGCGCCGCAACCTGCGGGTGCGGCGCGGTCGGTGCCGAAGGGGGATCGGGCGGTGAAGCGGGCTCGAAG
Source organism: Nocardia sp. NPDC087230 (assembly GCF_044744725.1). Lineage (NCBI taxonomy): Bacteria > Bacillati > Actinomycetota > Actinomycetes > Mycobacteriales > Nocardiaceae > Nocardia > Nocardia sp. NPDC087230. The sequence continues at coordinate 375,540 of NZ_JBIUYV010000002.1, read as the reverse complement.
GGCCGAGGCCGGGGCGGTGCGGTGGTTCGTGGGGTGGCGGGGGTGTCGGTGTCATGAGTGGAATCGGTGCGGTGCGTGGGGGTTCCGGGCGCGGGTCGCTGGTGCGGGATCTGCGGGAGATGTGGCAGTTGCTGGCGCTGTCGCCGTGGCGGGTCGTGGTGGCGATCGCCTGGGGTGTGGCGGCGCTGGGCAGCGGGCTCGCGCTGGCCGCGCTGGCGGCCTGGTTGATCGCGCGGGCCTGGCAGATGCCGCCGGTGCTGTATCTGAGCGTGGCGGTGGTCGCGGTTCGGGCACTGGGGATCTCGCGCGGGCTGTGCCGCTACCTGGAGCGGCTGGCCAGCCATGATGTGGCGCTGCGGGCGATGACCTTGGCGCGGACCACGGTGTATCGCACACTCGCCCACGCGGATCTCTGGTGGTGGGGTGGGGCATCGGCCGATCGTCCGGAGATGACGGGGTCGGGCCGACGGACCGACCTGCGGGCGACAGCGGGCACAGGCCGTGATCAATGGGAGCGCGCAGGCGATCTGACAGAACCCTCGGACCGGAGTGGCGACTTGGGGGAGTCTGCGGGCGGGAGCGGCGATCGGGGTGCGATTTCGGGTGGGGGCGGGGATCTGCGGGAGATGCGACGGGGTGATCTGCTCGTGCGGATCGGTGCCGATATCGATGATCTCGGTGCGGTCGTGGTGCGGGTGCTGGTCCCGGTCGCCGTCGCGGCGGTGTTGTCGATCGCGGCGGTGGTGCTGATCGCGTTCATCTCCGTGCCCGCGGCGGGGATTCTGGCTGTCGCCCTTGCTGTTTCGGGGATGCTCGCACCGTGGCTCGCGGGGGTGGCGGCGCGGGAGGCCGAGCAGGCGGTGCGGGCCGATCGCGCGGCGTTCACGGCGGAGGCGGTCACCGTGCTCGACCACGCCGCCGAACTGCGGGTGGCGGGCAAGCTCGATGCCGCACTCGCGCAGGCGGACACGGCGACCGAGCGCGCGGTGCGGGCGGAGGACACCGCGGCGGCGCACAGCGCGTGGGCGGCCGCGGCCACTCCGCTGTCGATCGGCGTCAGCGCGCTCGGCGCCCTGCTGGTCGGCATCGCGGCCTACGGGCCCACCGGCGGACTCCCCGGCGGCATGACCCCGATGGCCCTCACCATCCTGGTCCTCGTCCCTCTCTCGGCCTTCGAAGCCGTCGGCGCCCTCCCCACCGCCGCGACTACCCTGACCACCTCCCGCGCCGCCCTCCACCGCCTCCGTGCCGCCGAGAGGGCCACGATCACCGACGCACCGCTCTCACCCGCCCGCACCGCGACGACGTCCCACGCGGCCGAGGCGACCGGCACGGCCGGGCACAGCGCCGTGGCCCGCACCGAAGCGGACTCGCAGCGAGGAGCCGTCGAGGAATTGTCCTCGTCGTGGATTCCGCTGCCGGAGGGCCGTCGGATCGTCGTCGTCGGGCCGAGCGGGGCGGGCAAGACGACCTTGCTCATGGCGTGGGCCGGCCTGTTCGACACCCCGCGCGAGGGCGTCACCTTCTTCGCCGAGGACGCCCACCTGTTCGGCACCTCGATCCTGGAGAACCTGCGTGTCGCCAAGGGTGATCTGACGGAGACCGACGCCGAGGCCGCGTTGCGCGCCGTCGGACTCGGTGCCTGGCTGGCATCGCTGCCCGAGGGGGTACACACCGGGCTCACGGCCGGGGCGGCCACGGTCTCGGGCGGCCAGCGCCGCCGCCTGCTGCTCGCCCGCGCGCTGGTCGCCCCGGCACGCACCCTGCTGCTCGACGAGCCCACCGAACACCTGGCCGCCGCCGAGGGGGAACAGCTGCTGCTGGACCTGCTCGACGCGGACAGCGGACTGGTCGCCCCGGATCGGACGGTCGTTGTCGTCACCCACCAGCTCCCGGCTTACCACCGGGCCGACACGGTCGTCACCGTCGACGCGACCGGCGCCTGCCACGTCGTCCACCCCGCGCGCTGACCGGCATCCGCCCAGCTCAGAGCCGCGAGAAAATCAATTGCCGACCTCGCGCCGCACCGATAGATTCATCGGTACACAAGAGAGGAGGTGGTCTGAAGAATGTATGTTCATCGGATGCGTGAGGTGGCTGCCCGCTAGCAGCTCCACTGCGGGAGATTCCCCAGCGGTGCGCTGAGCGAATCCCAGGCAGTCACCCGGCCCCCGAGCCCCCGGCCTATCCAACCGGGACCGCCGTGTTCTCGAACGCGGCGGAATGGCTCGGGGGTCGCTCCATTTGAGATCTGTCAGCCGATGTAGCGCTGCAAGCGGGCCGAGAGCCGGGGCTCGAGGGCGCCGTCGGCGTCGACTCGTTCCTCCACATAGGCCAGGTCACCGCCGTCGACGATGCCGTAGAGGCGCTTGGCGCCGCCGACGACCGCGCCGGACTGGCTGCGGATCACCACATCGGTGGCCAGCTCCCAGGAGGACTGGGTGCGGGCGGTGCCGTAGAACAGCTCGACGATGCCGTTGCTGTGGGTGAGCAGGAGTTCGAGCATCTCGTCGTCGCCCTCGGTGCCGACGCGCCAGAAGCCGCTCTCACGCAGATCGGGGCGTTCGAAGTTGCCCTCGCCGTCGAGCTTCCAGGTCTGCGACTCCCAGACCAGGTAGTCGCCGCCGTCGTGCGAGACGACGATCTGCTGGCCGAAGCGGTAGTCGCCGTCGGCGGAGTGGTTGCCCTCGCCCTCGCCGCGCCACACGCCGACCAGCGGCAGCAACGCCAGCATGGCGTGGTTCAGATCGGGACCCTCGCGCAGATTCGCGGTGTCCTCGGGCAGGGGAAGACCCGGCAGGACCGAAATGTTCCGGACGCCGGTCTCTTTCGCCCGTTCGGCGGCGACGTTGACTGCCTCGTCACCGCTGCGACGCTCGGCCGGAGCGCCTTGCTCTGTGCTCGCTCGCTCGGCCGGATCGGAACCTTCGCTCGCGAGCCCGCTCATGACGCTGCTCCCATGGAGTCCTGAGCGGCGGCCTGCGTGGTTACGCTGCGCTGCCGCCTCCGGCCGCTGACGCTCATGACTCGGTGAAGAGCCGGTAGAAGACGTACAGGCCGAACCAGCCGATGAGGATCGACACGGCGATGAGGAGAATCTCGAAGAAGAGGACCACGAATCGGAGTCTAGCGAGTCCGGTGAGCGGACACGAAAACGGCCCTGGTAGTTCCCGCACAGGAACTACCAGGGCCGTTGTGAGGTTCTTACTTCGCGACCTCGACGTCCACCGAGTGGATGCCCGCGCCCTCGGGGCGGACCTCGGCCGAGCCGTTGCCCGACGAGGACAGCGCGCGCAGGGTCCACGAACCCGGCGCGGCGAAGAAGCGGAAGTCACCGGTGCCGGAGGCCACGACCTCGGCGGTGAAGTCACCGTTGCCGTCGAGCAGACGCACGAACGCGCCGCCCACCGGCTGACCGTCGGCGCTCAGGACACGGCCGGTGATGACCGTCTCCTTCTCCACGTCGACGCCGGCCGGGATGGCCTGACCCTGGGTAGGTGCTGCACACATAGATTTACGCTCCCAACTCGATAGGTGCACCGACGAGCGAACCGTATTCGGTCCAGCTGCCGTCGTAGTTCTTGACGTTCTGGTGGCCGAGCAGCTCCTGCAGCACGAACCAGGTGTGCGAGGAGCGCTCACCGATGCGGCAGTAGGCGATGGTCTCCTTCTCGCCGTCCAGGCCCGCGTCCTTGTACAGCTCGGCGAGCTCGGCGTCGGAACGGAAGGTGCCGTCCTCGTTGGCCGCCTTGCTCCACGGCACGTTGATCGCGCCGGGGATGTGGCCGGGACGCTGGCTCTGCTCCTGCGGCAGGTGCGCGGGAGCCAGGATCTTGCCGGAGAACTCGTCGGGCGAACGCACGTCGACCAGGTTCTTGGTGCCGATGGCGGCGATGACCTCGTCGCGGAACGCGCGGATCGAGGTGTCGGGGGCGGCGGCCTTGTACTGGGTGGCCGGGCGCGAGACCGCGTCACGCGAGAGCGGGCGACCGTCGAGCTCCCACTTCTTGCGGCCGCCGTCGAGCAGCTTGACGTCGTTGTGGCCGTACAGCTTGAAGTACCAGTAGGCGTACGCCGCGAACCAGTTGTTGTTGCCGCCGTACAGGACGACGGTGTCGTCGTTGGCGATGCCGCGCGCGGAGAGCAGGTCGGAGAACTGCTCCTGGTTCACGAAGTCGCGACGAACCTGATCCTGCAGGTCGGTCTTCCAGTCCAGCCGGACGGCGCCCTCGATGTGGCCACCCTCGTAGGCGGAGGTGTCCTCGTCGACCTCGACGAAGACGACGCCGGGGGCGTTGAGGTTCTCTTCGGCCCAGTCAACGGAGACCAGGACATCGGAGCGAGCCATGTTGTTCCTTTCAGAGATGACTTGCAGGGGTTCAGTTCGATGCCGGGCCGGCGGAACTGGCGTCAGGCCCGGAGGAGGCAGCCTGCGTAACCACGGAGGGCCAGCCAGTTTCGCCGGACGATGCAGTGGACCGGCGGAAGCGGGCCACCAGGGGGTAGATCTGGCAGCCCAGGCAAACCCCGAACGCCGCGTTCAGGAACGCCGCGAACAGAGCGAAGCCGGCGAATACCGCGCCGACGATCGGGGAGCCGAGCACGAAGCCCAGCAGGGAGAGACCGGCGAACGCGAAGCCGAGCAGCTGCGCGAAACGCAGCGGCGGCACGGGCTCGGTCTCGGTGGTCGGACCGTTGCGCGGCGCGATCAGCGCGGCGTAGATCCGGCCGTAGGGGTGCTTGGCGGGGCCGCCGGAGGCGCCGATCGCGAACACCACGGCCTGCAGGCCGATCAGGATCGCGGCGGCGGTGGTCGAGAAGGCGGCGGTGACGAGCACCAGCACCAGCACGCCGGTGGTGATCCAGGCCACGAAGCGCGGCCCGCGAACATCGACGCGAGGTGGGGATTCAAGGGAAGTGGTCATCGTGCGAACTCCTGCGCTGAGTTGAGTCAGTGGGAACTGCAGTTCGCCGGGGGATCGTGTCGATCACTCGCGCGGCGGACAGAGGTCGGCGTCAGGAATCTCGGGAGAGAAGCCGACCGTTCAGCGGCACAGGCAGCAACAACCACCGAGCCGACACAGATCAACTGTGCGGCGTCGGGTGAGCATCAGCTCGTGGTCGGATTGCACGGGGAGTAGTTTACCCGGTCTCGTCGGGAAATGTCCCGGCCCCCCGGAACAGGGGGCCAGATCACACTGTCAGCGGTTCCAGCGCGGTGCGCAGATCGCCCGCCTTCGGCACGCCTGAGATGCGAAAACGCTCCTTGCCCTCGGCGTCGAAGACGAAGGTCGTCGGCAGCGACAGGACGTTGAGTTCCCTTGCCAGCGCGGGGTCGGCGTCGATGTCGATCTCGATGTCGCGCGGGGCGTTCGGAGAATCGGACAGGTCGGCGGTCACGCCGGCGACCACGCGGCGAACCGCGTCGCAGGGGCCACACCAGTCGGCCGAGAAGTGCAGCACCGCGGGGGTCGCCCCGGTGACGCCCGCCGCGTCCAGCAGGCGAGCGCGCTGGGCGGTCTCCGGGTCGAGGGTGGCCGGGCGGACCCGGCCCTGGTTGCGCCGCAGCAGCAGGCCGACCGCGACAGCGGCCAGCACGACGGCGGCGAGGATGGCTAGTTCGATCATGGTTGTAGCAATCGGTCCAGGTCGATGGTCAGGGAGCGGCCGACACCGTAGACGATGATCTGACCACCCTTGGCCTCCACTTCGGTGGGGGCGATGCCGAACGGCAATTCCTTGGTATCGATGGTACGGCTGAAGCGCTCGAGCACCGCGGGCTTGTCGACGTCGAGGATGTCGGTCTTGGTGGTCGAGACCGGCGTATCCGCGGTGGCGGAGCGGTCCTTGTAGAAGCGGGTGGCCTGGATGCGGATCTTGTCCCCGTCCAGCATCAGATCGGCTTCGACCTGTACTTCGACCCGAGTCGTGTTGTTGCCCGGGGTGACGCCCGGCGCGAGCACGCGGCCGTTGGCCGCCACCGGAAGTGTGCCCTTGAGCACATGGGCGCCCGCGGTGGTCAGGCCGGAACCGCCCGAACCGCCGGTGCCGTCGGCCTTGTCGGCGGGCGGGCCGAGGACCTGCAGATCGGGGATGCCGAACAGGCGGCCGAGCTCGGTCGGCTCGATCGCCATCTGGGCCTCGACCCGGTCGACCTGTACCGCGCGCGCCGTGCCGTCGAGCAGCTCGCTCGCCGAGGCGTGCAGTCCGTAGAGATTGGCCTCCAGAGCGATCTCGCCCGGAATATCTGGGCGCATGCTGCGGGCGCGGACCAGGACGTCGTCGTAGCGCCCCGACACCGCCTGGGCGATGAAGGGGAATCCCTTGATGGTCACTTCGGGGTCGGCCGACAGATCGGCTCCGGCCCGCAGTTGCCGCGACACGTGGTACTCGGTGTAGGCGGCGGCGCCGAAATCGATCACCACCGCCACCCCGGCCAGGCACAGCAGCCCGATGATCAGCTTGCGCATGCGAGCCAGCCTATCCGGCGCTACGGTTCGGGCGAAGCGCGCGCCGACGCGTTACCTCGCGGCCACCATGTTGCGAGGTCATGGCCGCGCACGCGCTAATGTTGCAGACGACTTACCTGTGTTTCGGCGACGTAGCTACGCGGCTGCTGTCGTCCGCGGAGCCACGAGATAGGAGGAGAGCCCGGTGGAGCTGCTCCTACTGACCTCCGACCCCAACCCCGATGCGGTGTTGCCGTCGTTGTCGCTGCTGGCGCACAACGTGCGGCCCGCGCCGACCGAGGTGTCGTCCCTGCTGGAGGCGGGCAGCGCGGATGTCGCGCTGGTCGACGCCAGAACCGACCTCGCCGCGGCCCGTGGACTGTGCAGGCTGCTCGGCAGCACCGGATCCTCGGTGCCGGTCGTCGCGGTGCTGACCGAGGGCGGTCTGGTGGCCGTCAACGCGGACTGGGGCCTGGACGACATCCTGCTGCCCGGCACCGGTCCCGCCGAGCTGGACGCGCGGCTGCGGCTGCTGGTCGGCCGCAACGGTGGGGTGGCCAGCCCCGAGAACACGGGCAAGATCACCCTGGGTGAGCTGGTGATCGACGAGGGCACCTACACCGCGCGGCTGCGTGGTCGCCCGCTCGACCTCACCTACAAGGAATTCGAACTGCTCAAGTACCTCGCCCAGCACGCGGGCCGGGTCTTCACCCGGGCCCAGCTGCTGCAGGAGGTGTGGGGCTACGACTTCTTCGGCGGCACCCGCACCGTCGACGTGCACGTGCGGCGCCTGCGCGCCAAGTTGGGCAGCGAGTACGAATCGCTGATCGGCACCGTGCGCAATGTCGGCTACAAGGCGGTGCGCCCGGCCAGGACCCCCGCGGCCAAGGGCGAGGTGGTGAGTTTCCCGGACGAGGACATCGACGGCGACGACTCACTGGCCCCGCTCAACGGCACCGCGCAGTAGTCGCGCCGAGCAGCGCCAGGACGGCGCGGCGCGGCATCGGCCCGTCGCGCACAGCGAGGAGGACGTCGATGCCGCACACAGCAACCCTGACCTGGACCGAACGGGTCGAGCCGGGGAGCGTGCCGCTGGTGCGTGAGCTGCTGGCCAGGGCGAAGGCCGCCGATGGCGTCGCACCGGTGTCGGAACAGGCGGTGCTTTCTCTCGCCGAGGCCGATCCGGCGACCAGGCATCTGCTGGCCGAACGCGCGGGCGAGATCGTCGGCTACGCCAATCTCGTTGCGGCACATGACGAACACCCCGCGATGGCCGAGATCGCGGTCGACCCGGCCGCGCGCGGCGCCGGCGTCGGCACCGCACTCGTGCGCGCCGCGCTGGCCGAGGGCGGCGCCGGCGCGCGGGTGTGGGCGCACGGCGACCTGCCCGCCGCCAAGGCGCTCGCGGCCGGCCTCGGACTGGCCACGGCGCGGGAGCTGTGGCAGATGCGCCGCTCGCTGGCAACGCCGGAGCTACCGGAACTGGTGGTGCCGGACGGGCTGGTCCTGCGCACCTACACCGGCCCCGCCGACGACGCCGAACTGCTGCGCGTCAACAACGCCGCCTTCGCCTGGCACCCCGAGCAGGGCGGCTGGACCGAGCGCGACATCGCCGCCCGCCGCGCCGAATCCTGGTTCGACCCGGCCGGGCTGTTCCTGGCCTTCGACGCCGCCGACCCGGACCGCCTGCTCGGCTTCCACTGGACCAAGGTGCATCCCGACGCCGCCCCGGCGGGCGAGGTCTATGTCGTCGGCATCGATCCGGCCGCGCAGGGGCGTGGCCTGGGCCGACTGCTGACTCTGGCCGGTCTGCGGCACCTGCGCGCGGAAGGGCTGGCCGAGGTGCTGCTCTACACCGAGGCCGACAACACCGCCGCCGTGCACACCTACACCCGCCTCGGGTTCGCGCCGGCGCATATCGACGTCGCCTACTCGGTCGTCTGACCGACTGCGAGGCACCTCACAGTCGCGGTGAATTCTTCGGCGCCGCTGAATAGTGCGCGGCTGACCGGGTACGCGCGAGTAAAACTGGGGCAAACGTCACATTCCTCGCCCTAATCGCGCCGGGCTGTTCATTTTGCGTTAACCCACGTCGGGCCAACTGTCAACCGGGCGACCTTAGGTTACTTCTGGGCGGCACAGTCGTCGCCTGGTGCGCGCGTTTCCCGCGATCCGCACCGCCCAACTCGCCCGGGCCGGTGAGGGACCGAGCGAGTCGTCAGCAATGTCGGAGGAAGAGTGAACTTCAAGCGCACCAGTGCCCTGGTCGGCGTCGTCGCCGTGGGCGCCATGACCCTGGCCGCCTGTGGCAGCGATGAGAACACCAACGGTGCCGGTACCGATGCCAACACCAGCGTTGCCTGCGGTGGCAAGAAGGCGCTCAAGGCGTCGGGCGCTTCCTCGCAGAAGAACGCCATGGAGCGTTTCGTCGCGGCCTACGAGGCCAACTGCGACGGCTACACCCTGAACTACACCTCCAGCGGCTCCGGCGCGGGCGTGAACGAGTTCCTCGGCAGCCAGACCGATTTCGGTGGCTCCGACTCGCCGCTGAGCTCGAAGAAGGAAGAGCCGGCCAAGGCGCAGGAGCGGTGCGGCGCCCCGGCGTGGAACCTGCCGACCGTCTTCGGCCCGATCGCCATCACCTACAACATCGACGGCGTGACCGACCTGGTCCTCGACGGCCCGACCGCCGCCAAGGTGTTCAACGGCTCCGTCGCCACCTGGGATGCCCCCGAGATCAAGGCGCTCAACCCCAACGCCAAGCTGCCCTCGGAGAAGATCGCCGTGATCTTCCGCTCCGACGAGTCGGGCACCACCGACAACTTCCAGCTCTACCTCGACGCGGCCTCCGACGGCGCGTGGGGCAAGGGTGGCGGCAAGACCTTCAACGGCGGTGTCGGCGAAGGCGCCAAGGGCAACGAGGGCACCTCGGCCGCGATCAAGAACACCAAGAACTCGATCACCTACAACGAGTGGTCCTTCGCCAAGGCGCAGGGCCTGTCGATCGCGCAGATCATCACCTCGGCCTCCAAGGACCCGGTCAAGCTGTCCGCCGAGTCGGCCGGTAAGTCGATCGACGGCGTGAAGATCAAGGGCGAGGGCAACGACCTGGTGCTCGACACCAGCTCGTTCTACAAGCCGACCGCCGCGGGCTCCTACCCGATCATGATGGCGACCTACGAGATCGTGTGCTCGAAGTACGCCGACGCCGACACCAGCAAGGCCGTCAAGGCGTTCCTGACCTCGGTCGTCACCAACGGTCAGGCCGGTCTGGCCGACGCGGGCTACGTGCCGCTGCCGGACGCCTTCAAGACCAAGCTGACCACCGCGATCAACGCCATCTCCTGATCGCTTCCTGGCCATGACCATGCACCCTGAGGTGACCGCCGTGGGCTCGTCGAATTCGACGGGCCCACGGGCGGCCGGAGATACTGCGAATATGCCGACCGAACCGAAAATCGACAAGGCCCCTGAGTCGGGTCGCGTAGGCCGTCTGAACGCCGAGACGATCTTCCGGTGGCTGGCCACCGCAGCTGGTGCGACCATCGTCGCGGCCATCGCGCTGATCGCCCTGTTCCTGCTGATCCGCGCGGTGCCCTCGGTCAGGGCCGACGAAGTCAACTTCTTCACCAGCACCGAGTTCGCCACCAACGATGCCAACCACCTGCGCTTCGGCATCCGCGATCTGTTCATGGTGACGGTGCTGAGCTCGGTCTTCGCGCTCATCGTCGCGGTGCCGATCGGCGTCGGTATCGCGCTGTTCCTGACGCACTACGCGCCGTCGCGACTCGGCAGGCCGTTCACGATGCTGATCGACCTGCTCGCCGCGGTGCCGTCCATCGTGTTCGGTCTCTGGGGCTTCCTGGTGCTGGCGCCGCAGATCGCGCCGGTCCAGCAGTTCCTCAACGACAAGCTGGGCTGGTTCTTCCTGTTCTCCGACGGCAACGTCTCGATCGGCGGCGGTGGCACCATCTTCACCGCCGGTGTCGTGCTCGCGGTGATGATCCTGCCGATCATCACCTCCGTCGCCCGCGAGGTGTTCGCGCTGACCCCGCGCGCTCACATCGAGGCCGCGCAGGCGCTCGGCGCCACCAAGTGGGAAGTCGTGCGGATGACCGTGCTGCCCTACGGCCGCAGCGGCGTGATCGCCGGTTCCATGCTCGGCCTCGGCCGCGCGCTCGGCGAGACCATCGCGGTCCTGGTCGTGCTGCGCACCGCGAGCCAGGCCGGTGAGTGGTCGCTGTTCGACGGCGGCTACACCTTCGCCTCCAAGATCGCCTCCGCGGCCTCGGAGTTCAGCTCGCCGCTGCCGACCGGCGCCTACATCGCCGCCGGCTTCGTCCTCTTCGCGCTGACCTTCGTCGTCAACGCGCTGGCCCGCCTCGCTTCCGGCGGAAAGGTGAACGGCTGATGACCAGCACAACGACCCTCGACAAGCCGGTCAAAGCGCCCACGTTCCGCCACGTCAGCACCGGCAGGCGGATCAAGAACAACATCGCGACCGGCCTGGTCACGCTGTGCTTCGTGATCGCGCTGATCCCGCTGGTGTGGGTGCTCGGCCTGGTGGTCACCAAGGGCATCACCGCGATCCTGTCCGCCGATTGGTGGATGAACTCGCAGAAGGGCATCCTGCCGGATCAGACCGGCGGCGGTGTCTACCACGCGATCTACGGCACCATCGTGCAGTCCGCGGTGGCCTCGATCATCGCGGTGCCGCTGGGCATCATGGCCGCGGTCTACCTGGTCGAATACGGTCGCGGCCGGCTCGCCAAGGTCACCACCTTCATGGTCGACATCCTCGCCGGTGTGCCCTCGATCGTCGCCGCGCTGTTCATCTTCGCGCTCTGGATCGCCACCTTCGGCATGCCGCAGAGCTCCTTCGCCGTCTCGCTGGCGCTGGTGCTGCTGATGCTGCCGGTCGTCGTGCGCAGCACCGAGGAAATGCTCAAGCTGGTGCCCGACGAGCTGCGTGAGGCGTCCTACGCGCTCGGTGTGCCGAAGTGGAAGACCATCCTGCGGATCGTCATCCCCACCGCGGCGCCCGGCATGATCTCCGGCATCCTGCTGGCCCTGGCTCGCGTCATGGGTGAGACCGCGCCGGTGCTCGTGCTGGTCGGCTACAGCAAGTCGATCAACCAGAACATCTTCGACGGCAACATGGCCTCGTTGCCGCTGCTGATCTACCAAGAGCTGGCCAACCCGGAGGCCGCCGGTCGCGAACGTGTCTGGGGTGCGGCGCTCACGCTCATCCTGATGATCGCGGCGCTGTACCTGGCCGCCGCCGGCGTCAACAAGCTGCTCACCCGGAACCGATAGAAGCGAACGGATAACTCAGATGGCCAAGCGGATCGACGTCAAAGATCTCAACATCTACTACGGCGCCTTCCACGCTGTGTCGAGCGTGGAGCTGACCGTGCTGCCCCGCAGCGTCACCGCCTTCATCGGTCCCTCCGGTTGTGGCAAGTCGACCGTGCTGCGTTCGCTGAACCGGATGCACGAGGTGACCCCGAACGCCCGCGTCGAGGGCGCGGTGCTGCTCGACGGCGAGGACATCTACGGCGCCAACATCGACCCGGTCGGCGTGCGCCGCACCATCGGCATGGTGTTCCAGCGCCCGAACCCGTTCCCCACCATGTCCATTCGCGACAACGTGGTGGCGGGTCTGAAGCTGCAGGGCGTGCGCAACAAGAAGGAACTCGACGAGGTCGCCGAGCGCTCGCTGCGCGGCGCCAACCTCTGGAACGAGGTCAAGGACCGGCTCGACAAGCCGGGCGGCGGCCTCTCCGGTGGTCAGCAGCAGCGTCTGTGCATCGCCCGCGCGATCGCGGTCTCGCCCGACGTGCTGCTGATGGACGAGCCCTGTTCGGCGCTGGACCCGATCTCCACCCTGGCGATCGAGGACCTGATCACCGAGCTGAAGAAGGAATTCACCATCGTCATCGTCACCCACAACATGCAGCAGGCCGCGCGGGTGAGTGACCAGACCGGCTTCTTCAACCTCGAGGCCCAGGGCAAGCCCGGCAAGCTGATCGAGATCGACGACACCGAGAAGATCTTCTCCAACCCCACCCAGCGCGCCACGGAGGACTACATCTCCGGCCGCTTCGGCTAGACACCACCACGAGAAAGCCCCCGCCTCCGATCGGAGTGCGGGGGCTTTCTCGTTGCCGTGTCCTAGCTTTCGAGATCCTCGTCGCCGGGCAGGACGCCGGTCACCAGGAAGATGACGCGGCGGCCGATCTCGACGGCGTGGTCGGCGAAGCGCTCGTAGTAGCGGCCGAGCAGGGTGACGTCGACGGCCGAGGCGACGCCGTACTTCCACTCCCGGTCCATCAGCAGGGTGAACAGGTGGCGGTGGAGATCGTCCATCGCCTCGTCATCCTGGTTGAGCTGGGCGGCGCGCTCGGGATCGCGGGTCTCGAGCACCTCCTTGGCGCCCGCGCCCATGTTGACCGCGATCCGGCCCATCTCGGCGAAGTAGCCGTTGACCGACTCGGGCAGGGCGTGGTTGGGATGGCGACGCCGGGTCACCTTGGCCACGTGCAATGCCAGCGCGCCCATCCGGTTGACGTCGGCGACGATCTGGATGGCGCTCACCACCTGGCGCAGGTCGCCCGCGACGGGGGCCTGCAGCGCGAGCAGGGCGAAGGCCTTCTCCTCGGCCTCGGTGATCATCACCGAGATCCGGTCCTGCTCACCGATGACCTGCTCGGCCAGGGCGAGGTCGGCCTGCAGCAGCGACTGGGTGGCCTGTTCCATCGCCTGGCCAGCGAGACCGGCCATCTCGCCCAGAAGATTGGCGAGATCGGCCATTTGCTCGTTGTAGATGACACGCATGATTGCAGACCCTAGTGGGTACCCTCGGCGCTGTCACCCAACGGCGGGTTAATGCCGTGTGGCAGTGTCGTGCCAGCTCAGCGGGGTTTGCTACGTAAAGGTCTCGTCGGCAGCGGATCGGCCCCCATGCGGCGCTGCGGTTCTCTTTCGGACCGCGGGTAGGTCACCCGGCCGGCCGACAGCCTCCGCTGAGGCCGCCCGGGAACCCGTCGCCGTCCGAACTAGCGGGTGATGATCCAGTATCCACTCGGCGTTTGCGCGCAGTAGTACGTGAACGGCGGGGCGTCGTAGGTGCCGTTTTGGGTCTTGGCCCGGATCGCGGCCCAGCATTCGTCCGAGGACGCGTAGAGTCCGTCCATTTCGACTGCGGTCGCGACTCCTGGGAACAGGGTCGTGATCCCCACAGCGGCTGCCCCGATAACGAGGGCGGCCGAAATCGTCTTCTTCATAGCTTTCTCCCCACAGTCGACAGCACGGCCCGATTGAGTCGGAGACTCAATTCCCTTCCGCGCCAATGGTGTTCGGTTGATCTACACACTTGGACGCGAGGGAAAGCCACCCGGTTCCATGGTGTGACATACACCACAAAATGTCACGACGAGGTGGGCAGCGCTCGATGGGGAATGGATCTTGCCCGTAGCGACCTGATCAGACGCCCGGCACCCGACGCTGGGGTGGTGGCGGATGGCTGCGTGGCGGGTCAGTCGCAGCTGGTGTCGGCCGCGTTCATGTGCTCGAGGTCGGACGGGAGGGCCACCGGTGCGGCCGCGATCGCTTTGCCGGTCTCCACGTTGGGGATTTCGGTACCGACCGCGGTGGGGGTACGGACCTGTCCGGCGAAGCTCGAGCCCAGGATGACCTCGACGATCCCGTCCAGGGTGTCGTCGCGTTCGATGACCGCGCCGGGGATCGAACTGGCCACAGTCGCGGCCGCCGCCTCGTTGCCCATCGAGTAGTGCACCACCGTCGACTCGCTGCCGTCGGGGTAGTTCCCGACGCTGTAGATCCCGAAACCCATCGTGCTGAGCTTGTTGGCGGCCTGCTGTGCGACGCCGGTGCGGCCGGTTCCGTTGGATACCCGAACCGACACCGACCCAGGGCTGACGGCCTGCACCTTGGGCGCCTGCGTCGGCGGCGGTTCGGCCGAGCTCGTGACCGGCGGGGCGGTCTCTTCCCCGGGCAGCGGCTGGTCGTCGATGATCGCGCGGAAGATCGCCTTGATATCGGACTCGCGCGGAATCTCGTTGCCGTACGAGGTGGTCCCTGCGGTCGGCGCGGTAATGAACGTCACCGCACCGGCATTGACCTTCTGCAGCGATCGGCCGAGCAGCATCAGGTCCTGGGTGCCGACGCCGTCGACGAACGTGTGCTGCCGGAACGCTTCGACGAAGCCTTGCAGCTTGCCCGGGTCGAGCAGCACCTTGCTCGACAACGCCCCGCGGAGCAGGGCGGCCAGGAACTGCTGTTGCCGGTGGATCCGGTCGTAGTCGCTGCGCTCCTCGCCGACGACATGGCGTGCGCGCACGTAGTTGAGTGCGGTCTCACCGTTGACGCGCTGCTTGCCCGAAGTCTCCAGGACCGTGCCGAGTACGCCGTCGATGATCGGCTTGGTGGAGCAGACCTCGACGCCGTCGACCTGGTCGACCATTGCCTGGAATCCGGCGAAGTCGATGCCGATGAAGTGGCCGATACTCAGACCCGACATCTTGCGCACCACGTCGACCAGGCAGCGGGGGCCGCCGAGCGCGTAGACGGCATTGAGCTTGTCGCCCATCGCCAAGGGGAACTTCTGATCGGTGTAGGCGGCCTTCTCGTTGTCCCAGCCCGCGCACTGCGGCCGGGTGACGTCGAGGTCACGAGGGAAGGAGACAACGACGACACGCGAACGGTTCTTCGGGATGTGCACCAGCATGACCGTGTCGGCGCGCGCGCCCTCGGCGTCGTCGGTGGTGCCCGCGCCCAGGTCGGCGTTGACGCCCGCCCTGGTGTCGGTGCCGACGATCAGATAGTTCTCGTCACCGAGCTGCATGTCGCCGTCGAGCACGTCCTCGGTGGCGCCGTCGAGTGCCGAGACCTGGGTGAAGCTGTTGTTGGTGGCACGCAGGTAGCTCCAGCCGCCACCGGTGACGACCAGTGCCAGCACCGCGAAGAAGGTGCACGCGACCCGGCCCGCCATCCGCGCCTGCTTGCCGCGGCGGCCGTCGGCGTCGGGGCGGCGCGGCGGTGCGGCGCCCGCCGCGGACTTGACCGGCCGGGCGCGCTGCGGCGGCTCGGCGGAGACCGCGGGCAGGATGTCGGTGGCCGGGTCGCCGATCGGATCGTGGGTCCGGCGGGGCGGGGTCGGCTTGCGCGGTGCGCGGCCCGCCTCGGGGGTCTGGGCGGGCAGTGCGGTGGTCGCGGTGCGGTCGGCGGGGGATTCGGCGCGATGGGGGGCGCCCACGATGTCGTCGACGACGGGCGAGCTGTCGGCGCGCGGGGATAGATCGGGGCGCTGGGTGGGCCGGGGCGCCTGCTCGCGAGCGCGGCGGCCCGCACGCGAACCCTCGGCCTCGGGGGCGGCGTTGCGCCTGCCGCGCCGGGTTCGTTCGCTGTCGACCCGGTCGACGAGGTCCTGCACCGTCAGTGGGGCCGCACCGGGGTCCTGGGTCGCGTCCGCGTGCCGGGAACGTCGCGCGCCCGGCTCCGGCTGCTCGGTGGGTTCGGCCGTCGGATAGCGCTCCCAGGGGGCGCGACTTCCGGGCCGGGGCGTTCGCCCACGCCGATCGTCACCCACCAACGAACCTCACTTCTCTAGCTGCCGCAGCATGCGCGTCATCGTCCCGGCTCCGAGTCGAACCGCAGCCGAACGATGTCCGCAATGATAACGATTCCGCCACGAGTGGCCACTCCTGTGCACAACAGATTCGCTGACGATCTCGTTGCGACGCTCTGACCGGCGGGGAAAGCGGAAGGTCGGCAGGGGAGAAATCAGCCGCCGCTGTGCATCACGTCGGCCGCGGCGGGGACGGTGTCGTCCTCGGGGTCGTCGAGCCAGCCGTCGGGGAGGGCGACTTTGGTCTGCGGGGAGCCCTGGCGGCCGCGGGGGCCGAGGGCGTCGGTCGGGAAGGGGACCGCGGGGTCGAGCTGGGCGACGAGGTCCTCGAGCTGAGCGAGCCGGGAGACGGTGGCGAAGCTGCGGCGCAGCTGCGAGCCGACCGGGAAGCCCATCAGATACCAGGCCATGTGCTTGCGGATGTCGCGCATCGCCTTGTCCTCGCCGTCGTGGGCGGTGAGCAGGGTCGCGTGCCGGATCAGGATCTCGCCGACGCGGCCCAGGGTCGGGCCGTCGGGGATCGGCTCGCCGCGCAGCGCGGCGCTGAGTTCGGCGAACAGCCACGGGCGGCCGAGGCAGCCGCGGCCGACGACGACGCCGTCGCAGCCGGTCTCGTTCATCATCCGCAGGGCGTCGTCGGCGGAGAAGATGTCGCCGTTGCCGAGCACGGGGATGGTGGTGACGGCTTCCTTGAGCCGCGCGATGGCCGACCAGTCGGCCGCGCCGGAGTACAGCTGGGCCGCGGTGCGGGCATGCAGGGCGACGGCGGCCGCGCCCTCGGCCTCGGCGATGCGGCCGGTGTCGAGGTAGGTGAGGTGGTCGTCGTCGATGCCGATGCGGAACTTGAAGGTCACCGGCACGCCTGCGGGTTCGGCCGCGGCGACCATCTCCTTGACGATATTGGCGAAGAGCCTGCGCTTGTACGGCAGCGCCGAGCCGCCGCCGAGCCGGGTCACCTTGCGCACCGGGCAGCCCAGGTTGAGGTCGATGTGATCGGCCCAGCCCTCGCCGACGATGATCCGCACCGCCTCGCCGAGCGTCTTCGGATCGACGCCGTAGAGCTGCATCGAGCGCGGGTTCTCGTCGTCGTCGAACGACATCATGTGCAGCGTCTTCTCGTTGCGCTCGACCACCGCGCGGGCGGTGATCATCTCGCAGACGTAGATAGACGTCGCGCTGCCGAACTCTCGGCACAAGGTGCGGAACGCGCGGTTGGTGATGCCCGCCATCGGGGCGAGCACCACGGGCGGATCGACCGGGTAGGGCCCGATCCGCAGCGGCGTCGTCACCTGGGGCATCGTCGTAGTCACGCTGGCCATTGTCTCATCACCCGAGGTCGCGACCGAAAAAAGCCCTGGTGCGGCCGATCACAGCGAGAACGAGCACCCGAACCGAGCACCGCGACGCGCCCGGCCCCGGCCGGGCACGCCTTCTGCGTTCCGCCCGCCACGCTGCCCGAGGGGCCGGCGCTGCGGGGCGATCTGTTCGGCCCGCTGACCGGCGTCGCGGGCTGACCGCAGCACTTCGGGGGCTGAGCGGCGCGAGTGTGATCGATATCGCCCACTACCTGTTTCGGGTGGTTACAGCATCATGACCGCCCTCGCGAGCGGTCGGGTGTGAGCAACACGACAGCGTTCGGCCGTGGCCGATCGCTGCGCGCGCTACGGCTCAGTAACCTGTGACTGCTGGCACCGTCGCCTCCGGCGGTGCGCTGTCCCCACGTAATCGGAGAAACCACCCATGGCCGAACCCGCTGACGACGCCACCGACCCGACCGAGCCCGCCGCCGCGCCCGCGCGGCCGGACAAGGGGACGGTCGCCGTGCAGATCTCGTCGCTGATCGGCGGCGCTGTCATCGCCGTCCTCGCGATCATCGCGATCGTGCTCGGCGTGCTGCTCGGCTCGGCGCGCTCCGAGCTCTCCGATATCGAGGCCCAGAACGCCGACGACGCGAAGGCCGAGCAGATCGCGCTCGACTATGCCGTCGGCTCGGCGACGCTGAACTATCAGGACGTCAACGCCTGGGTGGCCAAACTGAAGGCGGGCACCTCGCCGGAGCTGTCCAGCAAGTTCGAGGCGACCGGCGACAAGCTGGAGCAGATCATCGTCCCGCTGAAGTGGACCTCCAGCGCGACGCCGATCACCGCCAAGGTGATGTCGCACGAGGGCGAGGTCTACAAGGTGGCCGCGTTCGTCGACGTCAGCACCACCAACGCCCAGAATCCCGACGGCCTGCGCAACACCGTCACCTACAACATCACCGTCGACGCCGGCAAGGACTGGAAGATCACCGACGTCGGCAGCACCGACGGCGCCCTGCCGACCAAGTAGCCCCACCGACGACAACAGCGCCGCCCTCCGAACACGGGGGGCGGCGCTGTGTGGTTGTCGGCTAGACGCGCGCCAGCTCGAGCTTCTTGGCCTCGCGGGCCAGCATCTTGTCGCGCTGCTCCTCGAACTTGAGCACATCCTGGCCCAGCTTGTCGAGGAAGGCGGCGAGCCGCTCACGGGTGGCCTCACCGCGCGCGGTGAAGTCGGTCCGCTCGAAGATGTTCCACTTCTTGAGCACCGGCTGCACGACCTCTTCGAGGTGCTGACGCAGGTCGTAGATGCCGTGCTTGGCCATCAGCACGCCGTTGCGACGGAAGTTCGGCATGCCCGCGCCGGGCATCTGGAAGTTCTCCACGATCAGGGAGATGGCCTCGATCGCCTGGTCGGGGCTCAGGTCCAGCGCCGCGCCGCACAGGTTGCGGTAGAAGATCATGTGCAGGTTCTCGTCGGCGGCGACGCGCTGCAGCATGCGGTCGGCGATCGGGTCGTCACAGACCTTGCCGGTGTTGCGGTGGCTCACGCGAGTGGCCAGCTCCTGGAACGTCACGTAGGCGACCGAGTGCAGGAAGCCGGCGTCGACCTCGGTGGGGGAGGCGAATCCGTTGGTCATGTGGATCATGCGGGCGTTCTCGAGGGCGACCGGGTCCACACCGCGGGTGACCACCAGGTAGTCGCGCATCACGATGCCGTGCCGGTTCTCCTCGGCGGTCCAGCGACCGACCCAGGTGCCCCAGGCGCCGTCCTGGGAGAAGTTCTCGGCGATCTCACGGTGGTAGGACGGCAGATTGTCCTCGGTGAGCAGGTTGGTGATCATGGCCGCCTTGGCGACCTCGTTGAGCTTGGACTGCTCCGGATCCCAATCGACGCCGCCCATGGCGGCGAAGTTGCGGCCCTCATCCCACGGGACGTAGTCGTGGGGATGCCATTCCTTGGCCAGCGACAGGTGCCGGTTGACGTTTTCTTCGGCAACCGGCTCCAACTCTGTGAGCAGTTCGAGTTGAGTCAGATCCCTTGCCATGTAAAAACCCTTCGCTGTCGTGCTTACGGTCGAACGTCGCGATGCGGCCATACCTTACGGCACCGTAGGTGTGATGCGAAACGCAACTGAGCGGAATTCTGCCGAGTTTGAGCAACGCCACAACCTCGTCCGACGCCGTCTCGTCGTGCTGACGAGTCTAGGTGTTCGGCCCGCAGCGTAGGGACTATCGCTGCGGGCCGCACGGTGTTAGCTCCCGGTGGGAAACCTCTCAGCGCTTGCCGCCGAGCAGGCCGCCGAGAATGCTGCCCAGACCGCCGCCCGCGTTCTTCGCCAGCGCCTCGCCGATCACGCCGCCGAGCCCGCCGCTGCTGGTGCTGCCACCGATCAGCCCGCCGAGCAGATCGCCGAGGCCGCCGCCGGAGGCCTGCGGCTGCGGGGCGGGCGCGGGCGCGGCCGCGCCGCCACCGCCGGTGAGCTGCTTGGCGACATAGGCCAGCACGATCGGCGCCAGGATCGGCAGCAGCTTGCCGATCAGGTCGTTGCCGCCGGTCCCGCCGGTGCCGCCGAGGGCGCTGATGACGGTGTTCTTCTCGTCGCCGAAGACGTTGTCGACGATCTTCTCGCCGTCGGCGACGTCCACCTGCTGCAGATCGACGGCGCCCTCGCCCTCGACGAGCCCGCCGTGGTTGTCGAGCGCGCCCAGCAGCGACGCCGCGCCCTGCGGTTCGGCCGCGTTGGCCTGCAGCCCGCCGAGCAGCGTCGGCAGCGCGGCCTGGACGGCGTTGGTCGCGGTCGCCTGGTCGACGCCGAGCTGGTCGGCGATCTGGGCGATCGGTACTTGGGAGAGCAGGTCATCGAAGGAAGTCATCGGCTCCGCCTGTGTCGAGGTAGTCGCACGCTGCGCGTGCTCGGCCCGGTAGTGCCCGGGTCGGGCTCAGGGTAGGGGACCGAGATGGCGGAACCGGGGGTTTCGGCGGCGTCTGCGTCTGGCGCGTCGCCACGTGACGTTGGCCATCCGCCCCGTGGGAGTCGGCCGCCGCCGAACCCGAGTAGCCGGGTACGCGTGCCCCGCGCCCGCCGAAGTCGGACCGTGGAGAAAACGAGCCAAGGGCGTTGGGAGTGAGGACGATGGCCGAGCAGACGATGATCGCGGCGGATCCGCCGCCGAGTCCGGCGCCGCCTCCGGCCTACGACGCCTTCCTGTCCTATTCGCACGCCGACCGCGCGATCGCCGCCGGCATCCAGCGCGGTCTGCACCGCATCGGCCGCCGCGTGGGCCGCCTGCACGCCCTGCGCGTATTCCGCGACGCGACCGACCTGACCGCCAGTCCCGATCTGTGGGGCAAGGTCGCCGAGGCGATGGACCAGGCCCGCTACTGCATCGTCGTGCTGTCCCCGCATTCGGCCGCGTCGGAGTGGGTCGACCGCGAGATCGGCTACTGGCTGCGCACCCGCGGACCGGATCAGCTGCTGTTCGTCGTCGCCGGCGGACAGGTGAAGTGGGACCGCGACACCCACCGCTTCGACCCCGCGCGCTCGACCGTGGCGCTACCGGTCCTGACCCAGCCGGGGTCACTGCCCACCGAGCCCCTCTACGTCGACGTCACCGAGGACGCCCCATGGGACCCGCGCGCCGCGCTCTTCCGCGAGAAGCTGACCGACCTGGCGGCGCCGATCCACGGCAAGCCGAAATACGAACTGGCGGGGGAGGACCTGCGGGAACAGCGGAGATTCCGGCGGTTGCGTCGCGCCGCCGTCGCCGGGCTGGTGCTGCTCACCGTCCTCGCCTTGGTCGCCGCGTTCATCGCCATCGACCGCCAGCAGGAGGCGGTGCGCCAACGCAACCAGGCGATCGGGCTGCGGTTGATCTCCGACACCGAGTCGATGCTGGCCGGTGCCCGACCACGCGACGACGTGCGCGCGATCCAGCAGACGCTGGCCGCGCGCCAGATCACGCCCGACTTCGACGAGGGAGCGTTGCTGCGGACGCTGAATGCCGAAGTGGCGGTGGACAAGATCGTGCAGACGGGCAAGCCCTACGATCCGCTCTACCTGCCCGAGGACCTCGGGGTGCTTGGCGACTACATCCGGACGGTCAAGCCGGACATGGGCATAGCGTTCAGCCCGCTCGGGGACCGAATCCTCACCATCGGCATCGAGATGCGGCTCTGGGACGCGGCGACCGGATCTCGGATCGATCGGGACTTCGAGGCGCTGTCGCCGGAATCACGCGCGATGTTCGCCGCGGCGTTCAGTCCGGATGGTCGGCGGATCGCCGCCGCCACCGGGGAGGGCACGATCCGGATCTGGGACGTCGAGACGGGCAGGCTCGTAGGCACGCCCTCGGCCGGTTACGACACGGCCCCGAACAGCATCACCTTCTCGCCGGACGGCAGGTCGGTGGCAGCCTCCGGAAAGGACGGCACGATCCGGTGGTGGGATATCGCCGACGGCCGGACGGCGGTCTTCACCGGCCACGACGGACCGGTGCACTCCGTGGCATTCAGCCCGGACGGGCGCGACCTCGTCTCGGGCGGCGAGGACACCACCGTGCGGATCTGGAAGGTCGGGTCCCCCGAGGACGGCCCTGAGACTCTGCGCCGACACACCTATCCGGTGAAGTCGGTCGCGTGGAGCCCGGACGGTCGCCACATCGCGTCCGGCAGCGTCGGATCGGCCAAGGCGGCGGAGGTGGCGCCCGAATTCGGTACGGCGCTGTTGCTCTGGGATGCGCGGACACGTCAGCCGGTCGGCACCCCGTTGGTCGGCAACGAGGGACTCGTCAGCGCGGTCCAATCCGTCGTGTTCAGTCCGGACAGCACCACATTGGCGTCCGCGTCGTCCGACACCACGGTCCGGCTGTGGAACGTCGGCACCGGGCAGGCGCAAGGGCAACCGCTGACCGGGCACGCGGGGGCGGTCATGGGCGTCGCGTTCAGTCCCGATGGTCGGCGCCTCGCCTCGACCGCGTGGGACGGGACGATGCGCGTCTGGAATGTCGGCCGATCCGGTTCGCTCGGGGCTCCCTGGCAATCCGACGACGGATCGCCCAAGCCCGGCTTCGGCGGTGTGCTGGCGGTCGAGCGGGACGGGCGGCGGATCGTGAAACTGGAACAGGGGACCGGCTCGGTCCGGCTGACAGACACGCAGACCGGCCGCAGTTTCATTGTGGCGGACTTCCCCGACGACGCCGACGTCGGCGCGGCGCTCAGTGCGGACGGCCGTCGCCTCGCGGTCGCCGGACCGGACAAGGTCGTCACCCTCTACGACGCCGCGACCGGTGACCGGATCGGTCGCCCACTGACCGGTTTCACCGAGCCGGTCGGCGCGCTGAAATTCGATGCCGGCGGTACTCGTCTGGCCACGGTCACGCTCGGGAAGGTCATCCGGCTGTGGGACACCGAGACCGCGGACGCCGTCGGCGGCCCGTTCGAGGGGCTGCCGGAGGCCGAGGGGATCGCCCTCAGCCCGGACGGTCGACTTCTCGCGGCTACCGGCGACCAGACCGTGCGCCTGTGGAGCACCGAAACCGGGGCGCTGATCGGCGCACCGATGACCGGCCACACCGCCGACTTCAGCAGTGTCGAGTTCGATCCCACCGGTACTCGCCTGATCACCCACAGCCCCGATTCGGTCCGGCTGTGGGATACGCGCACCGGCTCGCTGATCAAGGAGATCGAAGCCAGGGCGATCTGGTCATTGGCGGTGGCTCCGGACGGTTCCCGCTTCGTCACCGGCGAGGAGACCACGCTGCGACGCTGGGATATGCGGACCGGTGAGCAGCTCGGTCCCGCGATGGGCGGGCACACGGCGATGGTGCGCAGTGTGGCGATCAGCGTCGACAGCCGCTACGTCGTCTCAGGTTCCAGCGATCAGACCCTTCGCTTCTGGGATCTGGCCGACGGCCACGCCCTCGGCACGCCATTGCACGGATCGCCCGGCTGGATCGAGAACGTCTGGATCAACGCGGATGGCTCGGGTGTCCTCACCAGGCATCAGGACCTCACCAACAACTCGGCCCTGTGGACTTGGCCCGGTCCCACCACCTGGGCGGACCTGCTGTGCGACAAACTGACTTTCGAGATGAGTCGGCAGCAGTGGGCGGATTGGGTTTCCCCCGACCTGGAATATCGCTCCGGCTGCCCTGGCCTTGCGCCCCGTCCGGACGAAGGATGACACCGCTGAGCGTGGCGGGAATCACAAGAACTCGCACCGGCGGACCCGGGTCCACGCACGGGGAATCTCGACGAGCGAGCCTCGGGAGTGATTGTCGGCGGGATGTCTCGGCGGTGGTACCCGCGCGAAGTCGTGGCCTGCGGGCGGCATCGATGGCTCGCAGTGCCTATCCCCGCAGGTCAACCAGGAAAAACCATGGTGCCCCCTGTAGGACTCGAACCTACGACCTAGTGATTAAAAGTCACCAGCTCTACCAACTGAGCTAAAGGGGCGCGGTGGGGAGTCTAACCGACACCGTGCCGTCGGGCCGAATACCGGTCCCCGGCCCCGTCGCGGCCCGGGGTCGGCGCTGGTGGGCGCCGGTAACGAACCGTCGGAGTCCGACGATTCGTGGTAAACAACTGGTACCCATCACCGTTCGCGCTTCCGGTGTCGGCATGGTATCGAATACTGTTGTATCGCAACAGTTTTCGATGAGCAGGGGTTTCGTGGCCGATGAGGTGGTCCGGTGTGGGCGCGGGTCTCGCGACCGGCGGGCGAACAGCAGGGGGTTCGCGCGCGGGTGGTGGGCCGGGTCAACCGGGCTGTGCGCCTATGGAATTCGTAGCTTACGAAACCAATTCGGTTGCGCCTCGTTTGCTGGACTGGATAACCGAACCGGATGTTCGGATGGGTGTTCCATTTGCCGCGTGTCGGCTGCGGAATGCGGGTACGGTGATCGCCTGGTGAATTTCGGAACAATCACGGGTGCTGCGTTATCCGACGGCCCGGTGCTGGGTGCGGTGTCGCGGAATTCATCGAGGGTTCGAAGTGTCGGGGCACACGCGGTGGGCGCGCGAATCTTCGGCAAAGGGGCAGTCGTTACCGCAGGAGGAGGCGGTTCTCACAGGTAGTTGGGCCCGAGTGTGCACCCCCTGCGGCGCACTCGGGCAGGCGAACTATACCAGCCGGAGGGGTACCGGCTTTTCTGCGAGATTTCATACCGAAAGTATGTAATAAAACCACAATTCGCGCTATCGGTTGGTTATTGATCGTTAGCGACGAGAAGGTTCGGAGGCGTTTCGAGCATGGCACGGCAGCAAGAGCGGGCGCGCCGGACACGCGCGGCGATAATCAAGTCCGCGGCCGTCGAGTTCGGGAAGAGTGGATATGCCGCGGCATCCCTCAACCGCATTCTGGAGGGTTCGCGCGCGACCAAGGGCGCGATGTACTTCCACTTCGACTCCAAGGAGGATCTGGCGCGCGCGGTCCTGGAGACCGCGGTCGAGCGCTACCGCATCTGTGCGGAGCGCTGGCTGGCCCGCGCCGATCTGGGGCCGCTCGACGTCCTGCACGGGATGGTCGACGAGATCGCGCTGCGGCTCGAGCACGACACCATCGTGCAGGCCGAGTACCGGCTCGTGATCGAGCCCGAGTTCCACCGCGACGCGGGCAACGGTGGCGGCCGCATCGTCGGCCGGGCCACCCGGGTGCTGGCGGTGCGCGCGATCGACGACGGGCAGCTGCGCGCCGACGCCGACCCTGATCGCTTCACCCGCACCCTCTCCGCGGCCCTGGCCGGCCAGCGCTATCTGGTCGACCCGATCGCCAACGGGTCGGCCGCCGACCTGCGCGCCCGGTTCGCCGAGGTGCTGGAGGTTATCGTGGAGGCGATGGCGACCCCGGTGTGGATCCAGAACTTCCGCAGCGACGGGTGGCGTTCTCAGGCGCGCCTGGACGACCTCGGTTTGGGCGCCTGACCAGCCGATTTGGAAGTCTGCGCACACCTGTCATAAGCTATGCGAGCTCCCAACGGAAACGTTGAAAGCCGGTCCGGAGAGATCCGGGACGAGCCCCCTTCGTCTAGCGGCCTAGGACGCCGCCCTTTCAAGGCGGTAGCGCGGGTTCGAATCCCGTAGGGGGTACAGTCTTCGGACTGTGTAGTACAGCAAGGCCCTGTGGCGCAGTTGGTTAGCGCGCCGCCCTGTCACGGCGGAGGTCGCGGGTTCGAGTCCCGTCAGGGTCGCAAGTAAGCGCCGGAGTGATCCGGCGCTTCGCGTATGGCATTCAGTACGGGTGCCTGCGGCCAGGTAGCTCAGTTGGTACGAGCGTCCGCCTGAAAAGCGGAAGGTCGCCGGTTCGATCCCGGCCCTGGCCACCACGAAATCCCCTCACCAGTTCCTGGTCGAGGGGATTTTCTCGTCAGCGGGTGGGCATGCGCAGGGCGTTCACCCAGAGGCGGGTGACGGTGTAGACGATGTCTTCCAGGGGGCGGGGTTCGCCGTCGAGGTGGCCGTCGGCGACGACGAAGTAGTTGAAGGCCAGGCGGCTGACCATGCCCGAGAGGGCGCGGGAGGTGAGCATCGGGTCGAGATCCGGGTCGGCCAGGCCGCGCTGCTGCAGGTCGGCGATGCTGCGGGCGTTGCGCTGGATGAAGGCGTCGGCGCGGTTCTGGCGCAGCTTGCTGAACTCGGGATCGATCGTGGCGACCTGTTCGAGCAGGCCCATCAGCTTGGCATTGCGCCGGTAGGCCTCGAAGTAGGCGCGGTTGCTCGCCTCGACGATGGAGGCCGGGTCGTCGTCACCGGCCACATGCTGCAAACCGGGATGCAGCATGTCCTCCTGGGCGTGCTCCAGGATCGCCGCGAAGATCTCTTCCTTGCCGGCGAAATAGGTGTAGAAGGTGCCCGAGGAGCAGTTGGCTTCCTGGGTGATGTCGACCAGCCGGGTGTCGAGATAACCCAGCCGCTCGAAGACCTTGCGGCCCGCGTCGATCAGGGCCGCCCGCGTCCGCAGACCGCGCGGGGTGGCGGGTAGTTCACGCAGCAGCGAAGTGCGCGCCATCGAGGGCAGCGCGCCTTCGCTGTCGGTGTCGTCCATGCAGTATTTATAGCGCTCAGGGCTGGAAGACGACGCGACCGACCGTGCTGCCGTCGCCGAGCCTGCCGAGGCCATCGGGCACCTCGGCCAGCGAAAGCCGCTCGCTGATCAGCGGTTTCAGCTGTCCCTCGGCGGCCAGCCGGGTCAGTTCGGCGTGGCAGTCCGCGATCGCCTGCTGGTTGTACTGCTTGTACAGGCCCCAGTGCAGACCGATGATCGAGTAGTTCTTGATCAGCGCGTGGTTGAGCGCGGGCTGCGGGATGGTGCCGCCGGCGAAGCCGATCACCAGGATGCGGCCCTCGAAGGCGACGCATTTGGTCGACTTGGCGTAGGCGTCGCCGCCGACCGGGTCGTAGATCACGTCCGCGCCGCGCCCGCCGGTGAACTCCTTCACGATCGGCACGAAGTCCTCGGTGTGCCGATCGATGACGAGGTCGGCGCCGAGGCGGCGGCAGTACTCGGCCTTGTCCGGCCCGCCCACCACGCCGATCACCGTCGCGCCCGCGGCCTTGCCCAGCTGCACGGCGGTGCTGCCGACGCCGCCCGCGGCCGCGTGCACCAGCAGCGTCTCGCCCGCCATCAGCTGGGTGCGCCGGTGCAGCGCGAACCAGCTCGTCTGGTAGCCGATGGACAGCGCGGCCGCCTCGGCGTCGTCGAGCGCCGCCGGTGCGGGAAAGACGTTGTCCGCGTCCAGGACCGCCAGTTCGGCGAACGCGCCGCCGGGCAGCGTCGTGGTGCCGACGACCCGATCGCCGACCGCGCACCGGGTGACATCGGCGCCCACCGCCACCACCGTGCCGCACAGCTCCACACCGGGCGTGAACGGCAGCGGCGGCTTGATCTGATACTGCCCTCGGCACAGCAGCACGTCCGGGAAGTTGGCCGGGGCGGCCAGCACCCGCACCAGCACCTGGCCGGGGCCCGCGACGGGGTCGTCGACGTCGTCGAGCCGCAGCACCTCGCGCGGTTCGCCGAGTTCGCGCACCTGCCAAGCCTTCATGATGATCTCCTGTCAGATTCCGGCGTCGTCGGCGACGTCGCGGGCCAGCCGCACCACGGCATCGATGCGTTCGACGGTCGGCGTGCCCGCCGCCGCCTTGTTCGCGGGGGTGTCCTGTGCCCGGCGCAGCACGCCCTCGGCGATGATCGCGAGCTTCCACAGGCCCAGGACCTGCCAGTACCGCAGCGCGGCCGGGTCGCGGCCGGTCAGCTCGAGGTACATCCGCGACATCTCCGCGCGGTTCGGGAAGCCGTCGAGTGCGGACGCGGGAAAGTCGCCGCCGATCAGCTCGCCCGGCTCCGCCCAGTAGGCGAGCATGCTGCCCATATCGGCCAGCGGGTCGCCGAGGGTGGACAGTTCCCAGTCAAGCGCGGCCGTCACGGCGCCGGTCTCGCGCGAGGTGATGACGTTGCGGAGATGGAAATCGCCGTGCACGAGACACACTTCGGTCTGCTCCGGTACCGCGGCGGCGAGGCGGCGGGTGAGGTCGTCGAGCTCGGGCAGGTCCCTGGTCTTGGACCGTTCCAGCTGACCGCTCCAGCGCTTGAGCTGACGCGGCGCGTACGGGGTGTGCGCGGCGAGGTCGGCCAGGCCGACGGCGGCCGGGTCGACCGCGTGGATGCGCGCGAGCGTGCGCGGCAGCGATTCCGCGATGGCCCGGCGGCGCTGCGGCGTGAGCGATTCCGCGATCGGCATGGTGTCGACCACCTGCCCGTCGACGTACTCCATCAGCACCAGCGGCGCGTCGACCACGTCCGGATCGGCGAGCACCCCGAAGATCCGCGGCACCGGCACCTCGGTGGACTCGAGCGCGGCGATGATCCGCGCTTCCCGCACCACATCGTGGGCCGAGGCCAGCAACGTGCCGAGCGGCGGCCTGCGCAATACCCACCGCCGGTCTTCGGCATCGGTGACCAGGTAGGTCAGGTTCGATTGGCCGAGCCCGATCCGGTCGAAGCGCAGCGGTGCGGCGCACTCGATGCCGAGCGTGCCGAACCAGCTGGTCACCACGGCCGGGTCGATCCCGACGACGTCACGTGTGTCAGACACCGAGCGATGCTCCGCTCCGGAACAGCGGCGCGTCGCCGAGCCGCTGCCCGCCGTCGATCACCATGACCTCGCCGGTGATCCAGCTCGCGGCGTCGGAGACGAGGAACGCCACGGCGGCGCCGATGTCCTCGGGCTCGCCGATCCGGTCCAGCGCGGTGGCGCCGGCGACCGACTCCTCATGGTTCTTCCACAGGGCCTCGGCCAGCTTGGTGCGGACGACGCCCGGCGCGATCGCGTTGACGCGCACCTTCGGCGACAGCTCCAGCGCCATCTGCTTGGTCAGATGGATCAGCGCGGCCTTGGACGCGTTGTACAGGCCGATGTCGGGCTCCATGGTCAGCCCGCCGATCGACGTCGTGTTCACGACGGCGCCGCCGTGCTCGCCCATCCAGGCCGCGGTGACCAGCGAGGTCCACAGGATCGGTGCCCACACGTTCACGTCGAAGGTCTTGGCGAACCGCCCGTGGTCCTGGCCGGTCACCGGGCCGAAGGCGGGGTTGGTGCCCGCGTTGTTGACCAGGATGTCGACGCTGCCGAAGCGCTCCACGGTCAGCTCGACGCACCGGCGAGCCGCTTCCTCGTCCGTGGCGTGCGCGGCGACACCGAGGGCGGTGCCGTCCACCTGCGCGGCGGCCGCGTCGGCGGCTTCCTGGGTGCGCGCGGTCAGCACGACGGTCCCGCCCGCCGCGGCGATGGACCGGGCGATCGCCAGCCCGATGCCGCGCGAGGCGCCGGTGACGATGGCGGTGCGCCCGGTCAGGTCGAGTCCGGTCATCAGTTGCTCTCCTTGCTGCGGTACTTGCTCAGTTCCTGGCGCGCGATGGCGCGCTTGTGCACCTCGTCGGGGCCGTCGGCCAGGCGCAGGGTGCGCAGCTGGGCCCAGGCCATCGCGAGGGGGAAGTCGTCGGTGACGCCACCGGCGCCGTGCACCTGGATCGCGCGGTCGAGGACCTTCAGCGCGATGGTCGGCGCGGCCACCTTGATGGCGGCGATCTCGGTGCGGGCTTCCTTGTTGCCGACGGTGTCCATCAGGTGCGCGGCCTTGAGCGTGAGCAGCCGGATCATCTCGATCTCGATGCGCGACTCGGCGATCCAGTCCTGGATATTGGCGTTCTCGGCGATCGGCTTGCCGAAGGTGACGCGTGACTGCGCCCGCTTGCACATCATCTCCAGCGCGCGCTCGGCCATGCCGATGCTGCGCATGCAGTGGTGGATGCGGCCGGGCCCGAGCCGGGCCTGACTGATCGCGAAGCCCTCGCCCTCACCCTTCAGTACGTCGGCCACCGGCACGCGGACATCGGTGAAATCGATCTCGGCGTGGCCCTCGCGCTCCTGGTAGCCGAACACCGGCAAACCGCGCACGATCGTGACGCCCGGCGCGTCGATCGGGACGACCATCATCGACTGCTGTCGGTGCGGCGCGGCGGTCGGATCGGTCTTGCCCATCACGATCAGCACCTTGCAGTTGCGGTGCAAAGCGTTGGTGGCGAACCACTTGCGGCCGTTGAGGACGTACTCCTCGCCGTCGCGCACCATCGACAGTTCCACATTGGTGGCGTCGGAGCTGGCCACGCCGGGTTCGGTCATCGCGAACGCGGAGGCCATGGTGCCGTCGAGCAGCGGTTCGAGGTACTTCTTCTTGTGCTCCTCGGTGCCGAACAGCTCGAGCACCTCCATGTTCCCGGTGTCGGGGGCGTTGCAGTTGCAGGCCTCCGAGGCGAGATGGCTGCGGCCCATGATCTCGGCGAGCGGCGCGTACTCGAGGTTGGTCAGGCCGGGGCCGCGACCGGGATGCGGATGGAAGAGATTCCACAGACCGCGCCGCTTGGCCTCGGCCTTGAGCTCCTCGAGGATCGGTGGCTGGAAGTGCGGGTCGCCGGACTCCCGCATCTGCTCGTCGTAGACGGCTTCGGCGGGGTAGACGTGCTCGTCCATGAAAACGAGCAGGTCCGCGCGGTATTTCTCGGCGCGCTCGGAGAGATCGAACAGCGACATGGGGTGCTCCCGATGGTCGGCGGTGACTTGTCAGCGAACCTATTAGAAGTTGACGTCAACTTCAAGTTTATGGGTGTGCGACCGCCCGGCCGGGCGGTGCCGGGGCTACCTCACGGCCGATTCCGGACCAGCGTGGTGATCCAGGCACGGGTGTCGGCGGGGTCGATCACGTCGTCGAGTTCGAACCCGGTCGCCGCGGTGAGCGCCTTGCCCTGCTGATAGGCCAGGGCGAGCAGCTGCCCGAACAGCGTCTCGCGCTCGGCCGGATCCGCGACGGCGGCCAGCTCCTTGCGGAAGCCCAGACGCACCGCGCCCTCGAGCCCCATCGGCCCGATCTCGCCGGTCGGCCAGGCGACGGTGAAGTTCGGCGCGCGGAAGTGCCCGGCCGCCATCGCCATCGCGCCCAGACCGTAGCCCTTGCGCAGGATGATGGTGCCGAAGGGGACGGTCAGCCGGGCGCCGAGCACGAACAGATCGCTGAACCGGCGCACCGTCGCGGTCCGCTCCGCGTCCGGGCCGACCATGAATCCCGGTGTGTCGCACAGGGAGACGATCGGCAACCCGAACGACTCGCACAATCCCAGGAAGTCGCCCATCTTGTCGGCGGCCTCGGCGTCGATGGCGCCGCCGAGATGATGACTGCTGTTGGCCACCAGGCCGAACGGCACGCCGTCGACCCGGACCAGCGCGGTGACGACGCCGACTCCGTAGTCGGGCCGCAGTTCCAGGATCGAGCCGAGATCGGCGATCGCCTCGATCGCGCGGTGGATGTCATAGGCGCGCAGGCGATTCTCCGGCACCACATGCCGGGCCAGGCGCGGATCGGGCGCCTCGAAGTCCTCGACCGGGCCCTGGAAGTAGCCGAGGTACTGCTTGGCCAGCGCGACCGCGTGCGCCTCGTCGCGGGCCACCAGGTGCACGACACCGTTGCGCCGCTGCACCTCGATCGGCCCGATGTCCTCGGGCCGGTACACGCCGAGCCCGCCGCCCTCGATCATCGCCGGGCCGCCCATGCCCAGATTGGCGTCCGGCGTCGCGATGATGACATCACAGACCCCGGCCAGCGCGGCATTGCCGGCGAAGCAGCGGCCCGACACGATCGTCACCAGCGGCACCCGCCCGCGCAGCGCGGCGAGCGCGCGGAAGGTCGGCACGTCCAGACCCATGCCGGTCACGTCGGTGTCGCCGGGCCTGCCGCCACCACCCTCGGCGAACAGCACCACCGGCACCCGCTTGCGGGCGGCCAGCTCGAAGGCGCGGTCGGTCTTGGCGTGATTGTTCTTGCCCTGGGTGCCCGCGAGCACGGTGTAGTCGTAGGAGACCACCACGGCCTCGGCGGCCGCAGTGCCGAAGCGGTCCGCGCCGATGGTGGCCAACCCGGTGACCAGGCCGTCGGCGGGGGTGTTGGCGATCAGGTCCTGCTCGGAGCGCCTGCTGCGCTGCGCGGCGACGGCCAGCGCGCCGTACTCGACGAAGCTGCCCGGGTCGACCAGGTCGGCGATGTTCTCCCTGGCCGTGCGGCGGCCGAGCCGGTGTCGCTTCGCCACCACGTCCGGGCGAGCTTCGTCCAGTGTGACGCGGTGGCGCGCGCGGATCTCGTCGACGTCGGCCCGGGCGCGCGCCGGGTCGAGCTCCGCCTGCGCGGCGCCGGTGGCGTCGGCACCGGTGGGGGCGATGATCACCAGCGGATCGCCGGGCGCGACGACCTGGCCCGGGCGGACCAGCACCCGGACCGTGCGCGCGGCGGCCGGTGCGGCGAGCACGTGCTGCATCTTCATCGCCTCGAGCACGACGAGCTGTCCGCCCGCCGCGATCTCGACATCCTCGCCGGTCACCTCGACCACGGTGCCCGCCAGCTGCGCCCGCACCGCCTCCTGCCCCGGATACAGCTCGACCGCCGCGACCGCGAGCTCCGGCTGCCCGGCCTCGGCCGCCGCGACCAGCGTGGCCAGGTGCTCGCCGAGATAGGAGGTCGTGACGGTGCCGGTCTGGAATCGGCGGTCGGTGAGCACTTCCCGCAGGAAGCCGCTGTTGGTGCGGAGGCCGTCGACGGTGAATTCGGCCAGTGCGGTCGCCGCCTTGCGCGCGGCGGCGGGGAAGGAGTTCCCCCTGGTGCGGGTGATGACCTTGGCCAGCAGCGAGTCGTAGCGCGGGCTCGGGGTGAGGCCCGGTCGGCCGAAGGTGTCGACGCGCACGCCCGGACCGGTGGGCGGGGCGAAGGCGGTCAGCGTGCCCGCCGTCGGCACCGCCGATCCATCGGCCGCCATGGTCTCCATGTTCACCCTGGCCTGAATGGCGATGCCGTCGGCGGCGGCCGGTTCCCCTTCGGCTCGGGTTCCGTCCGAGACGATTCCGCTCGGCAGGCCCAGCGCGTCGAAGGTCGCGCCCCGGGCGATGTCGAGCTGGACCGCGACCAGGTCGACCCCGGTCACCTCCTCGGTGACGGTGTGCTCCACCTGGATGCGCGGATTGACCTCCAGGAAGACGAAACGGTCACCGGCGACCAGGAATTCGACGGTGGCCAGGCCGCGATAGCCGACCCGCGCGCACAGCCGGGCCGCCGCCTCGTGCAGGCCACGGCGCAGCTCGTCCGGAAGCCCCTGCGCCGGAGCGATTTCGATCAGCTTCTGATGCCTGCGCTGCACACTGCAATCCCGGTCGCCGAGCGCGAGCGCGGTGGTGCCGTCGCCGGCCGACGCGGCGACGACCTGCACCTCGATGTGCCGGGCGTCGGTCATCAGCGCCTCGGCGAACACCGCCGGATCGCCGAAGCCGAGCTCCGCCTCGGCGGCGCACTGCCGGTAGGCGTCGTCGAGCTCGGCGGCGGTGCGCACCACGCGCATGCCGCGCCCACCGCCACCGGCCAGTGCCTTGATCATGATCGGGCCGGATTGGGCCGCGAAGAACGCGCCGACCTCGGCGAGCGTGCTCGCGCCCGCGGTGGCGGGCAGCACGGGGACGCCGGCGGCGTCGGCGCTCCGGCGGGCCGCGGACTTGTCGCCGAACAGGTCAAGGACGGCGGGGTCGGGGCCGACGAAGGTGTGGCCCGCCGCCGCGCAGGCCCTGGCGAACTCGGCGTTCTCGCTCAGGAAGCCGTAGCCGGGGTGGATGAGCTCGGCGCCGGATTCCTTGGCGGCGGCCAGGATCGCGACATGGTCGAGATACGGTGCGGGTCCGGCGCCGGTCAGGCAGATCGCCTCGTCGGCCGCGTGCACAGGGGGAGTGGCGGCGTCGTCCTCGGCGTAGACCGCCACGGTGCGCAGGCCGAGTTCGGTGGCGGTGCGGATGATGCGCAGGGCGATCTCGCCGCGATTGGCGATCAACAGGGTCATGGGCGTCCTCGATGTCGTCGACCGTGCCGGTCAGGGAGCTCGGTGGGGTTGCTCGGTGAAGCCGATCAGCCGGTGGGCGATGGCGATGTGGTCGGTGACGAACTGGGCGCGCTCGTCGGCGCGTACGCGGGCGGCGCCGATGAGCAGTGCGTCGGACAGGGTTTCGACGATGCGCGGCAGCGGCGCGCACGGGTCGATCGCGCCCTCGGCGTCGACGCGTTCGAGAAAGGCGATGAACCGCTGCCGCAGGCGTTCCCGCATCCGGGTCCACTGCGCGCCGATCGCCGGGTCCACGTCGGCGCGATGCTCGATCAAGGTCCCCAGGGCGCCGTTGGCGAACACCGCCTCCGCGAACGCCCGCGTGGTGGCGGCGATGACCTCCGCAGGCGCGGTGACCTCGACGTCGACCACCAGCTGCGCGTCCAGGAACCGCGCGCACACCCGCTCGGTGATCGCCTGGAACACCTCGTCTTTGGAGGAGAAGTACGCGTAGAACGTCGCCCGCGAGACCCGCGCCCGCGTGGTGATCGTTTCCACCGAGGTCTGGTCGTACCCGAGCTCGGCGAAACACCCCGCCGCCGCGTCGAGCAATTCGCCCCGCCGCGGCCCACCACTGTCCTTGCGGGCCGACCGGGCCCGCTCCTGCGCCGCACTCGTGGTCACCGCCCGAGTGTCGTTGACATTGACGTCAATGTCAACGCTTCCTCGCGGGCCCCACCTGCGTGATTACCGCCCACACCGTTCCACCGGGTACAGTCCACCCGCGATGTAGCGATACATCACGGCCCTGTGGCGCAGTTGGTTAGCGCGCCGCCCTGTCACGGCGGAGGTCGCGGGTTCGAGTCCCGTCAGGGTCGCAAGAAAATCCCCGCATCGAGCATCGGTGCGGGGATTTCTGCGTTCGGGGCGAGGTCAGCGGCGGTGGTCGATGCTGGTGATGCGGTAGCGGCCGGGGGCCACTTCGGCGGTGCGCATGGTCTGCTGGATCTTCTCGATGGCGGTGTCGCCGGGCCACTGCTGCTGGACGGTGACGTTCCAGACGGTGGGGTCGGTGGAGTCGGCGCGGGTGATGTGGATGCAGTACTTGACGCCGGTGGGGAAGGTGGAAATGCCTGCGGCCAGGGCTGATTCGTCGCCCACGTGAGCGTCGTCGGTGACGTAGGTGCGGGCCTTCGCGGCATCGCGGTCGACGTAGTAGCTGTATTCGAAGCCGAGGATGGCGCCCTGCGGGGTGGCGGTGTCGCCGCGTTCGGCGCTGATCGTGATGGACTGGCTGCGGAAGGACTCACAGCCCGCCACCGCGTGCGCGGGCAGCGGGGCGACGGTGGTCGCGGTGGATCCCGTGGTCGGTGAACCGGAGACGGAGGCCTGTTTCGCCGCGACCGGTTTGTCGCCCGAGCCGAGGAAGATGTTCGCCGCCAGACCGAGCACCACCACGAAGATCAGCGCGCCGACGATGCCCTTCACCGCGGCGGCGGCCTTCGCCCGGCCGTGCGGATCGTCGTAGCGTTCGTCGTCGTACTTCTTGCGTGGCCTGCGCGCGATCGGGCCGCCACCACCGAAGTCCTTGAGCCGCGGCAGCACCGGCATCTCGACCCGATCACCGCTCTGCTCGGTCGCGGTGGCGGTGGCCCAGTCGTTCCAGTCGACGTCGTCGGTCCGGCGCGGCGGTTCCTCGACGGGCGCCTCGTCGTTCCAGTCGTTCCAGTCGCCGGTGAACCCGTCCTCCTCGGCGGCGGTGCGATAGATCGGCTCGGTCGGCGCGGTGGTGAGCGCGCCGGGAACGTCGTCGTAGTGTTCCGGCTCCGGTGGCGGCCAGGTCTCCGGATTGGTGCCGATGGTCTGCGGCTCGGCCTCACGCCGCCGCCGGCGTCGCCGTTTGCCCTGCGGACGACGGCGCGCCGGATCGGCGGGCGAGGCGAAATAGGCCCCGAACGGGTTGTCCATCCGGCGCCCTTACGCCGTAGCCGGGACGACTCCCGGCTGCCCGTGCTTGGGCGCGGCCGACGGGCGCTCGCTCTCCTGATCCTGTTGCGGACGGCTCGTCGGCGGAATCACCCCGGTCTGGCTCGGCTGCTGCTGCGCGGGTGCGGGCGCGGCGGGGGCCTGCTGCTGGGGCTGCTCGACGACCGGCGCCTGCACCGTGGGCGCCGGTGTCGTCGGCGCCGCGGGCGCGGGCTTGGTCGCGGTGCCGTTGCCGCCGGAGGTCTCCGGTTTGGTGGTGGTGTCGCCGTTGCCGAGTCCGGCGAACAGGCCGCCGGAGTTCCCGCCGCCGTTGGTGGACGGGCTGGTCGGCGTCGGTGTCGTCGTGGCCGGCGTGGTCGCCGTGCCCTCGGTGCCCGTGCCGGTGACATTCGCGGCGAGGGTGTCGATCCCGGTGGTCGCCAGTTCGGCGCCCTTGTCGATGCCGTGCATCGCGACCTCGGCGATCTTGTCGATCAGATGCGTGCCGAAGGTGACGCCCGCGTCGATCGCCGCGGTGCCCAGCGAGACGCCACCGTCGATCAGCGCCTCCTGCAGCGCGATCTGCGCCGCCGTCGCCGGATCGGTGGTGGTCGTGGTCGTGTCGGTATCGATGGTGTTCGTCGACGTGCCGCCGGTGCCGAGAACGTAGACGCCCGGCGACACCTCGACCGCGCCCGGCGGCACGGTGACCCCGTTGGTGCCGCCGAGATCGGAGGTCAGCTCCTTGGTGTTGCGGGTGTGCTCGTCCATCTCGGTGCTCGCGGTCCCGACGACGGTGACGGCCTCCTGGAT
This sequence comes from Nocardia sp. NPDC087230, assembly GCF_044744725.1. Taxonomy (NCBI): domain Bacteria; kingdom Bacillati; phylum Actinomycetota; class Actinomycetes; order Mycobacteriales; family Nocardiaceae; genus Nocardia; species Nocardia sp. NPDC087230. The sequence continues at coordinate 338,963 of NZ_JBIUYV010000002.1, read as the reverse complement.
CGCCTCCTCCGCCAGCGCGACGATCGCGTCCAGGTTGTTGCCGTTCACCGCGGGTGCGGCGGCCTTCGCCTTGGCGCGGAAGTCGGCGATGATCGCGTCGACCTTGGCCGCCGCGGTCGACTGGGTCGAATGCGCCTGGCCGAGCAGGGTGCTGAGCTTCTGGCCGCGGTCGGCGGCCGCCGACACCTCGGTGGCGGTCTGGCGCAGGGCCGGGGTGGCGGGCGCCGCAGTATCGGTCGACTCCAGCGCGTACAGGCCGAGCCGGTGCGGGTCCTCGGTGGCGCTGGTCGCGGCGCTGGCCGTGGTCAGGGCGTTGACCACGTCGGTATCGGGGTCGGCGGAGGTGTTGGAGCCCAGCGATTTCCGCAGCTCCAGCAGCGGCACCTCGAGCAGGGCGACCACCGGCGCGATCTTGGCCTCGGCCTCCTCCTGCGTGATCGTGCTCAGTGTGGTCTCGGTGACCAGGGATTTCGCGCGCATCACGCCACCTCGCTCTCGATCGCGCCCAGGTCGCCCGCCAGCCCGCTGTCGACCCCGGTGACGTTGGCGCCGTACTGATTCAGGATGTCCTGATACGCGCTGACCAGATTCCCCGCGGTACTCAACGTCGACGCGTGCGCCCCCGCGGCCGCCGTCCACGCGGCCGCGAATTCCTTCCCCAGCACCCCGAGCCCCGACAGGTCCACCCCCGCCGCCGTCGTCGTGCTCGTCGCCGCTTCTCCGAGTAGATCCGCGACCCGAGCAGCAGCGCGCTGATACGCGTCGAGCGCTGATGGGTCGAATGACATTTCCGCCACGATGTCTTCCGTTCCATGAAGCCAGACAATGTGTCCCGGTCATCGACTCGCCGTCTTGCGACGACGAGGTTGAGTCAGTGACTCTTCCCGAGGCAGTCTCCCTGCACGACGAGGTCGTGTCCGACAGGAGTTCCTTCGGGCTGCTCCCGCACCAACTGTACGGTGTCGGCCGCTAGCGCGGCGAGGTTTCTCGCGGCGTTGACGTCCCGGTCGAGGGTGTAACCGCAGGCCTTGCAGACGTAGCTGCGTTCGGACAGGGCGAGCTTGGCTTTCGCCGCGCCGCATCCGGAACATGTCTTATGACGATCGTGTCGAACTCGGCAACCAGACGGGTGGTCAGCTTTTGCTGTGTATCGCGGCGCAGGTTCGCGACTCGGGTATGCAGTGTGTCGGCTCGCGCATGGGCCTTGGTCCAGCGCCGGGACGGCATTAGACCACCGCGCCGATCGGGGCCCTGTCGGCGTGCGATCTGCCGCTGCACCCGCCGCAACGACTTCTGCATGCGGTCGAGGTGTCGTGGATTCGGCACCTGTTCGCCCCGTGCCGTCCTCGATCGCAGCTTCGCGAGGTCGGCGGTCGTCGGCTCGACCGTGACCGGCGAGTAGGGTCGCGGGGGTCATGGGTGTCCTGCTGATCACGTTGCTCGGGTTTGCGGTGGTCGACGCGTTGGATGTGCTGTTGGTGGCGATCACGACGGCGGTGGTGGCGGACAGTCGGTTGGCGCGGCGGTCGCCGGTGGTCGGGGGGCTCAGTTTTCTCGGTGGTGTGTTCGCGGTGTCGGTGGCGTTCGGGATCGCCACGGTGCTGGGGATCGATTTCCTGGTCCGGCTGTTCGACTTCGAGCTGACGCCGCTGCTGCGGTACTGGGGTGAGCTGCTGATCGGTGTGGTGCTGATCGTGGTGGCGGCGTTGCCGATGGACACGACGATGGGCAGCGGCGGGCGCTGGGTACGGCCGGTGCGGAAGTATCCGTGGTTGATGGGGGTGGTCGGGGTCACGCTGGGGCTGGCGAAGGTGCCGACCTCGGTGCCGTACCTGGCGGCGCTGGCGATGGTGTCGGCGCAGCGTCCGCTGCCGGTGGTGTGGCCGCTGATCGTGGTCGCGTACTGCGCGATCGCGCTGCTGGTGCCGCTGGTGGTGCTGGCGCTGGCCCTGCGCACGACTCCGCGCGCCCGCCGGGTCTACCGGGTGCTGGTGCGGGCGATCACCCGCTACGGTCCGCCGGTCGTCCGGGTGTTGTTCGTCGTTTTCGGCGTGGTCCTGGTGGTCGACGCGCTGGTCCACGCCCGCCAGCTGTGGTGACGCGGCCACGGCCGCTCAGGTTCGCGTCAGGTCGATCGAGTACGGTCATAACGAATCGATGACATGCTCGCGCACCCGTTCGGTGGGTCGCGCAGCGTAACCAGGTGAGCAGGGAGGGCGACCCTTGAGGGTTACCGTTGTTGTGCCGACCTACAACGAGCGGGAAAATCTGCCGGTGGCGGTGGAGCGGCTGACGGCACTGCCGGTTCCCGATCTGCACGTGCTGGTGGTGGACGACAACTCACCCGACGGCACGGGGGAGGTGGCCGACAAGCTGGCCGCCGAGCTGCCGAACGTGGTGAGCGTGCTGCACCGCACCGAGAAGGACGGCCTCGGCCGCGCCTACATCGCCGGCATCACCCAGGCCCTCGACGAGGGTGCCGACGTGGTGATCCAGATGGACGCCGACCTGTCGCACCCCGCCGAGGTGATCCCGGCGATGCTGGAGAAGCTGAGCTCCGCCGATGTCGGCGTCGTGCTGGGCTCGCGCTACGTCCCCGGTGGCTCGACCGCCGCGGAGTGGAAGTGGTACCGCAAGGCGCTGTCGGCCTGGGCGAACTTCTACGTGAACCTGATCCTGCGTCTCGGCGTGAAGGACGCGACCGCCGGCTTCAAGGCGTGGAAGGCCGACACCCTGCGCGCGATCGACGTGGCGTCGATCCGCAGCAACGGCTACTCCTTCCAGGTCGAGATGAACTACCGCGCGATCAAGAAGGGTTACACGATCGCGGAGGTGCCGATCCGGTTCGAGGAGCGCACCCTCGGCGCGTCGAAGATGAGCCTGAAGGTGCAGCTGGAGTCGGCGCTGATGCCGTGGAAGCTGCTGTTCGGCCGCTCGGTCTAGGACTTACGGCGAAGGGCCCCACCGGTTTCCGGTGGGGCCCTTCGTCATGTTCGGACTATCCGGTGGTGATGCCGCGGCGCACACCTTCCAGCGCGACCACGATCACCGGCACCAGCACAACGTGCATCACCGACAGCGCGATGGTGGAGGCGGTGTCGAAGTCGGCGTCGACGGTCAGCGCGATGGTCGCGATCGACAGCAGCGACCCGACGACGGCGGCGACCCGCAGCACGCCGGTCCACAGGTAGGACACCGCGACCGCGACCGTCAGGCCGATCAGCAGCGGCACGGACGACATCAGGACCACCCCGCCGGGGGCGACATCGGAGACCTTCCCCGCGTTCGTCATGGTGAAGTCACCGCCCGCCGCGGCGCCGATCGCCCACACGATCAGGTTGAGCGCGACGGCGGCGACGACGCCGCCCAGCACGGCGACGGGGCGGGACAGCGCGGGCAGGGTCAGGGTGCGGGTGGCGGGGGCGGTGGTGGTGGTCATGTCGTTCTCCCTCATTCGGTGGTGAGACCATCATCAAACCTAAACAAATATTGAGGTCAAGCCGTCGGTCGAAATCTTTCGCTTCGCATCGATGAGACGCTGGTCATAGGCCCTGCGCCCGGTCACTACGACAGATGGTCGTAGCATGGCGGGGTGCGTTCACCGAGGGATCACACCGCGCGCTTACGTGGCGCCGCGGTGGGTGCCGCCTCCGGTGCGGTCGCCGTCCTGGCGCACGGACTCGGTGGCGCGAGCTCGGTTCCCGGCGGATCGTCGGTGGCCCTGCTGCTCGCAGCCTGCGCGCTGATCGGCGTCATCACCTCGGCCCTGCCGCGCGGGAACACGCCGCTGGCGACGATGGCCGTGCTGGCCGTCGGCCAAGGCGTCGGGCACGCCGCGCTGTCGCTGGGACACGCCCAGCATCACCACGCCTTCTCCGCCGCCATGCTGGTCGCCCACCTGGTGGCGATCCCGGTGGGCGCGCTCGCGATCCGCGCCGCCGAGGTCGGGGTGCGCCGGGCGATCACGAGCGTGCGACGGCTGGTCCTCGCGTTGGATGGTCCGCCTGCCCCGTCCGCGCGACCGTGTCCGCTGCCCCGCGCCGACGAGCGCGCCCTCGCGCGGCACCTGCTCCGGCGACCCGGGATCGGACTGCGCGGTCCGCCTGCCGCAGGTCGTACCGCACTTCACCCCGTTCCGGCGTAGCCGCCGACATCCGCCGACGCGGCGGATGATTCGCCGTGCCGGTCCGGGTCCTCACCTCACCCGATGATCGGAGATCTGCCGTGTCCGCATTCCCGCATACCCTCCTGCGTTCGCCCCGCGCCGCCCGCCGGCTCGGCGCCGCGACCGCGCTGTCCGTCCTCGCTGTCTTCGCCACCGCCTGCTCGGACGCCGAGCCCGCGCCCGCCGCGCCCGCCGCGGCGGGTGACCGGATCACCATGAGCGACCAGTGGATCAAGGCCGCCGACTCCGGCATGTCCGCCGCCTTCGGCAATCTGAAGAACACCGGTGACGCGCCGGTGACGTTGGTCGCCGCGACCAGCCCCGCCTCGGATCGGGTCGAGATCCACGAGGTGGTCCCGGACAGCACCGGCGCCAAGACCATGCGCCCGAAGGAAGGTGGCATCACCATCCCCGCGCACGGCGAGGTGACGCTGAAGCCCGGCGCCGAGCACCTGATGTTCATGGACCTGAAGCAGCCGCTGCGCACCGGCTCGGAAACCTCGCTGACCCTCACCTTCGCCGACGGCTCGAGCACCGTCGTCACCGCGCAGGTGCGCGACTTCGCCGGCGGCAAGGAGAACTACGCGCCGGGCACCGAGAACTCCTCGCACGGTGGCTGATCCGCAGACCAAGCTCTCCCGCCGGCGATTGCTCGGCGGGGGAGCGGCGGCGGCGGGCGTGGTCGGCGCCGCCGGGATCGGCTGGGGTGCGGCCGGTCTCGCGCAGCGCGAACCCGAACGCGACGACGCGCTCGAGGTCGTCCCGTTCTACGGCGCCCATCAGGCGGGCATCGAGACGACCCCGCCCGGTCATGTCGCCTTCGCCGGTTTCGACCTGGCGCCGGGTGTCGGCCGCGAGGACGTCATCGGGCTGCTCCGGATCTGGACCGACGACGCGTCCCGGCTCACCCAGGGTCGGCCCGCGCTCGCCGACACCGAACCGGAGCTCGCCGTCCGCCCCGCGCGTTTGACGATCACGGTCGGTTTCGGCCCCGAGCTGTTCACCGCTGTCGGCCTGACCGAACGGCGGCCGAGCTGGTTGCGGCCGCTGCCGCCGTACCCCATCGACCGGCTCGAACCCGCCTATACCGGCGCCGATCTGGTGCTCCAGGTCTGTGCCGAGGAGGCGACGACGGTCGCGCACGCCGTGCGGGTGCTGTCCAAGCACGTGAAGTCGCTGGTGACGGTGCGCTGGGTGCAGCGCGGTTTCCGGGACGCGCCGCGCGGGCAGACCATGCGCAACCTCATGGGCCAGGTCGACGGCACCGTCAACATCGCCCCGCGCACGGTCGACTTCGATCGGCTGGTGTGGGACGACGGCACGTCGACGCCGTGGCTGGCCGGTGGCTCCTCCCTGGTGCTGCGCCGCATCGCCATGGACCTCGACACCTGGGACGAGCTCGACGCCGACGGCCGGGAACTGACGGTCGGCCGCCGGGTGTCCAACGGCGCTCCCCTGACCGGCACCGCCGAACACGACGAGCCGGACCTGGCCGCCGTCGACCGCAACGGCATCCCGGTCATCCCACCGTCGTCGCATGTCGCCAGGGCCAGGCACACCCACGCCGGGGAACGGTTCCTGCGCCGGGGATTCAACTACGACGAGGCCCCCGCGCCGGGGCAGGTGTCGAACTCGGGCCTGCTGTTCGTCGCCTACCAGCGCGACATCGCCGCCCAGTACCTCCCGGTCCAGGCGCGCCTGGCGGAATTCGACGCGCTGAACCAATGGACGACCCCGGTCGGCTCGGCGGTCTTCGCCATCCCACCCGGTGTCCCCGGCCCTGGTCGCTACCTCGGCCAGCAGCTGTTCGAGGGGTGAGACCGAGTCCGGCCGGGCTCAGTCGGCCTGCGGCCAGTCCAGCAGGGTGTTCTCGAACAGCCGGCGGACGCTTTCGACCTCGTCGTCCATGTCGGTGGGGTCCCAGCCGGAGACGTCGATGGGCGGCAGTACCGCGACATCGACGACTCCGGACCGGGCGATCGGTGAATCGCGCCAGGCGATCTCGCCCGCGTTGCGGATCACCACGGGGATCACCGGGACGCCGGCCTGGATGGCGATGTGGAAGGCGCCCTTCTTGAACGGGCCGACGCCGGGCGTGTAAGACCGGGTGCCCTCCGGCGCGACGGCGATGGACAGGCCGTCGCGCAGGGTCGAGACCACCGGCGCGAGCGCGGCTTTGGCGCGTTCGGTGTCGGTGCGGTCGATGAAGGTGACGCCGACGAACCGCATGAGCGGGCCGAACAGGGGATGGTTGGCGAGTTCCTTCTTGCCGATGCCGGTGACCGCGCCGTCGAGCACCTTGGGCACGATGATCACGTCGAACTGGCTCTGGTGGTTGAACAGGAACACCGCGGGGCGCGGGGAGCGGGCGTGCTCGGCGCCGACGACCCGCAGCCGCACATCGATCGCCGCCAGGGTCGCGGTGGTGCCGTCGTGCATCAGCGCGTCGGCCATCGCCTGACGCTCGCGGGTGTAGCTCTTGCGCAGCACGCCGACCAGCGCGCCGCCGAGGAGCGCGGCGAACCCGGCGAGGGTGCGCAGGTAGTCGACCGGCCGCGGGGCCTGCCGGGGCCGGAACGTCAGCGCGGGCCAGCCGCGTTCGGTGGCGAGCTCGGCGAGTTCGGGATCCGGGTCGACGACCGTCGGGATCTCGGCCAGGTCGAGCAGCGTCAGATCGGTGATGCTGTCGGCGTAGGCGTAGCCGATCTGCACTTCGGCGGCGGCGGCGAATTCGGCCACCGCCTCGGCCTTCTCGACCCGCCACAGTGGCGCGCCGTCCGGCTGCCCGGTCACGACCCCGTCGCGCACGGCCAGCTGGGTGCACAGCACGTGGTCGATGCCGAGCCGCTCGGCGGCGGGCTGCACCTGGAAGCGGGTGAGCTCGCTGACCAGCACCACCGTGTGCCCGGCGAGCTGATGCGCGCGCACGAGCTGCCACGCCTCGGGGAACAGCCGCCCGTAGATCTCCCGGCGGAAGGCGCTGCGGCCCAGCTCGTCCAGCTCGGCCTCCGACATCCCGGCCCAGCTCCGTTCGACGGCTTGCAGGAACCGCCCGAAGTCACCGTCGCCGCCACCGCGCCGAATGCCCCCGAGCAGTGCGGCCCGGCGCGCGTCGCCACGGCGCAGCACCCGGCTCGGCAGCCCACGGCGGGGCAGCCCGTCGACGACGGTGCCCCCGAAGTCGAACACGGCGGCGACGCCCGGTCCCTGCGGACCCGACCTGATCGCGGCGACGGCCGCGGCGCGGGTGCCCATCAGATCGTGGTCCGGTTCGACGGGTCGAGGCTGGCCGCGCGCGCGATGCGCTCGCCGAGATCACGCAGCCGATCGGCGAATTCTTTTCTGCGCGCGACCAACTCGTCCTCGGCACCCTCGGGGGCTGGGCCGATCAGTCCGTGGTTGGCCGCCAATTTCCAGGCGCTGGTGAACAATTCGGTCGATACCGATTCGGGGCTGTGCAGCCGCTGCTGCAACAGCATCTGCTTGCCGACGGCGACGCACTCGTCGATGAACTCCTTGCGATCGATCGTCGCGTCGGCCGGGCGCGCGGCCAGTCGCTCGGCCACCACGAGCTGGGCGTCGAAGAACGAGCGCAGGACGCGATGGGCCATCACGAACCCGGAATCGGTGAGCGCGCCGAGGAATTGACGATCCAGCCGGTCGTCGGGGGTGTTCTCGTCCCATTCCGGCACGATCAGGCGCACCTCGTCGATGATCTGCTCGGCGAATTCCTGGCGTTCGGGGAAGAAGAACTCGAACTTGAGCAGGTCGCGCAGCGCGAAGGCGGCCTTCCAGGCCGAGCGCAGCGGGTCGTCACCCGGTTCCTCGACGGCGGTGAGCGCGGCCAGCTCGAGGATGGCGCGGTTGACGAACCAGTGCACCGCGCTGTTGCGATAGAAGGCGGCCTCCAGGTGCGCGCCCGGTTCGATCGCGTAGACCGGTTCCAGCCCACCGCGATACACGGTGACCACCCCGGCCAGCGCGAGCTGTTCCAGCACTACACGCAGGCCCTGGTCGTCGCGCAGGGCGGACAGCTCGCCGCTGGGCAGGCCGCGCTGGGCGATATAACCGAGCACCGGGTCGACCACGGTGCGGACCTGTCCGAGCGTCAGCGCGCGCTCGTGCACGCCGAGCAGGGCTAGGGTGACCAGCGCGTTCACCGTGATCGGGGTGACGGCGTTGATCCCGACGGCGACGTCGAAGGCCAACCGCTGCACCGCTTTGCGCTCGGTCTCGCTCAGCGCCGACTCGTCGGGAACGCTTGTCGCGCCGGTCGTGGTGTCGCGCAACGGGATGGTCGTCGGCCGCTGGTCGAGCGGATCACCGTGCGCGCCCAGCCGTTCCCGCGCCGAGAGCGGCTCGCCGAAGCGCACATACACGCGTCCGGCCGAATGCTGCTGGCTGCGGACATATCTGGCGAGCCAGCCGATGCCCTCCGGCTTCTTCTTGCCGCCGGACTGTTCGCTGGCGATCGCCCCCAGCTCGTTGAGCCGCTCGTAGGTGATCGACACCGGCACCAGCAGCACGTCTTCGACGCGGCGTGAACGGACCGCGGCGGCGAGGTAATTGAGCAGACCGTAGCGCGGCGGCCGCAGCTTGCCGGTGCGGGTGCGCCCGCCCTCGAAGTACCACTCCATGTTGAATCGCTTGGCCAGCAGATAGGCGAAGTACTCCTCGACGACGGCCTTGTACACCTCGTCGTCGCCGAAGCTGCGGCGGATGAACACCGTTCCGGTGCGCCGCGCGATCGGGCCCATCGGCCAGAAGTTCAGGTTCGCGCCGCCGATCACGTGATTGGGGGGGAAGTCGTTGCGCGCCAGCACGTCACCGAGGACGAACGCGTCGACGTAGGAGCGGTGCGAGGGCAGGAACACCAGCGGGAACTTGCGGTTGAGCTTGCGCAACGCGTCCAGGCCGTGCAGGTCGGTGTCGACCTTCCAGGTCGAGGCGTGCACCGGCCGCATGGCCTGGGTGAACAGGTCCGAGACCAGTCGGCTCTGCGCGGCGACGAGCTCGCGCAGCGCCTTCTCCGCGTTGCGGTACACCTGGTCCGGCTCGGAGCCGATCTCCTCGGCGATGTAGTCGAGTTTGCGCTGGAATTCGGGGGAGTCGAGGATCTCCTCGGCCACCAGCTGCGGCACCTTGTAGCGGTCGCCGATCACGGTGCGTTCGGCCCGTTCCAGCGCCACCACGGCCGCGCGCACCACCGACCGCGCGAACGGATCGGCCGAGCCGGCCCGCAGCAGGGCGGCGGCCTCGGGGTTGTTGGTGCGCAGTTCGCTGAGCCGGGCCGGCGCGCCGACGAGCACCCGGTGCCGGTCGGGTTCGGTGCGCAGCAGCCTGCGCTGGACCAGTCGATTGGGCTTGCGGGGGTTGGTGAGCAGGGCCAGATCGGCGAAGGTGACCCGGCGGACGCCGTCGCGCTCCGGCGGCAGCCACAGCACCCGGACCGGGACGACGAGTGGGTCGTCGTGCCTGCCGACCAGGCGTTTGGTGATCGCCTTGGCGTCGAGGTCGAGCTGGGTCACCGGGGCGTCGGAGCCGATGTCGCGGGCAAGCCCGCCCTCGGCGATCCAGTTGCCGATCAGTTCGCGTTCGACGCCGGAGGCCGCGTCGACCAGGGCGACCACCGAGTCTGCCCCGGATCCCGTTCGCGGGCCGCGCCGCCCACCGATGTCGATCATCCCTCCATTCAAGCGGCAGTTCCGCCTCGGCGCACCGAACTTCGACGACAGCGCGTGGCGGGGACCGCTCGGGGTGGCATAGGTTACCCAATGCTGGGCTGGCCAATCGACGAGGTAATGCTAACCTAACCCGAAGAAGTTAGGTCAGCATTACCTTGGAGGATCGTTGTCGTCGACGGAGCAGCCCGTACGGGTGGAGTATGTGACCGATCCAGCGGCAGCGATGTCTCGTCTGGCGGCGGCGGACCGCTTCGGTGAGTACGTGATGTACGAGCAGCCGGGGGAGTGGGTGTTCGCCGCCGATCCGCTCGGCAGCGTGGAACTCGACGCCGGTGAGCTGCGCACGGTGTGGGGCGGCAAGACCACCGCGCGCGCGTGGACGGGCAGTCCCGCGCAGGTCGTCGACGCCGCGCTGGCCGAACTGCCGCTCGACGGCCGCAACGCCTTCGGCTGGATCGGATTCGAGTTCTGCGCGTACTCGCTGGCGGCCACCCGCTACCTGAACCAGCGGACCCCGCTGGCGCACCTGATGATTCCGCGGATCGAGGTGCGCATCGACGCCTCCGGCGTGCGGATCAGCGGTGCGACCCCGGGGGAGGCGTGCGATATCCACGACCTGATCGCCGCGTCGCAGGGCACCGACCTGCCGGTCGCGCACCCCGTCGACGTGCGGCCCGACCCGACCGGCTACCAGGACCGCGTCGCCGCAGCGGTGGCCGAGATCCGTTCCGGCAGCTATCAGAAGGTCATCCTGTCGCGGAAGGTCGCGCTGCCCTTCGCCGTCGATGTGCCCGGCACCTATCGCCTCGGCCGCGCCAACAACACCCCCGCCCGCTCGTTCCTGCTGCGCCTGGGCGGGCTGGAAGCGGCCGGGTTCAGCCCGGAGCTGGTGGCCTCGGTCGACGACGATCGCATCGTCACCACCGAGCCGCTGGCGGGCACCCGCGCCTTCGGGCTCGGTGTCGAGGCCGACGACGCGGCCCGCGCGGACCTGCTCGCCGATCCGAAGGAGATCGTGGAGCACGCGATCTCGGTGCAGACCTCGTTCGCCGAGATCACCGAGGTGGCCGCGCCCGGCACGCCCGCTGTGTCCGACTTCATGGCGGTGCGCGAGCGCGGCAGCGTGCAGCACCTGGCCTCGACCGTGCGCGGCACCCTCGCCGCCGACCGGACCAGCTGGGACGCGCTCGAGGTGCTGTTCCCCTCGGTGACCGCCTCCGGCATCCCCAAGCGCGAGGGCGTCGACTCCGTCTTCCGCAACGACTACGACCCGCGCGGCCTGTACTCCGGTGCGGTGGTGTGCGTCTCGCCGACCGGCGCGCTCGAGGCGACCCTGGTACTGCGCGCGATCTATCAGACCGGCGAGGGCGCCTGGCTGCGCGCCGGTGCGGGCATCGTCGGGCAGTCGCGGCCCGAGCGTGAGTTCGAGGAGACCTGCGAGAAGCTCGGCAGCGTCGCGCCCTACGTCGTCAAGGCTTGAGCCTGTCCGCGAATTCTGCCGATCGTCGGGTGCGCGGGACATGGGCATCGGGCCGACGGTGGTGGCCGTCGGCCCGTGCCGGGCGTACCCGTGTTCACGCGAGATCAGTGCGCGGGGTCAGGCGAAATCGGCGCGTAGGGCCTTCTTGTCGATCTTGCCGACGGCGGTGATCGGCAGCGAATCCGCCTGGCGCACCAGGTCGGGCAGCTTGTAGGTGGCCAGCCCGCGCTCGGTGAGGAAGGTCTTGATCTCGCCCAGGCTGGGCAGTTCGCCGGTGACGACCAGGACCACGCAGGCCTTCTCGCCGAGCGAGGCGTCCGGCAGACCGACCGCCGCCGCGTGCCGGATGGCGGGATGGGCGAGCAGGTGCTCCTCCAGCTCGTCGCACGAGATGTTCTCGCCGCCGCGGTTGATCACGTCCTTGATCCGGCCGCTGACCACCAGGTGCCCACTGGGCAGCTGCCGCACCAGGTCACCGCTGCGGTAGTAGCCGTCGGGGGTGAAGGCGCGCGCGTTGTGTTCGGGCGCGCGGTAGTACCCGCGCAGCGTGTACGGGCCGCGGGTGAGCAGTTCGCCCTCCTCGCCGGGCGCGACGTCGTTGCCATCGGCGTCGACGACGCGCAGTTCGTCGGCGGGGGAGAGCGGGCGGCCCTGAGTGGTGTAGACCAGCTCGTCGTCATCGTCGAGGCGGGTGTAGTTGAGCAGGCCCTCGGCCATGCCGAACACCTGTTGGAGACGGCAGTGCAGGGCCGGCTCGACGTCGCGGGCGTTGACCTCGGCCAGACGCGCGCCGCCGACCTGCAACAGCCGCAGCGAGCTCAGGTCGGCGTCCTCCCAGTCGACCGCCGCGCTCCACAATTGGGCCAGCGGCGGGACGACCGCGGTGACGGTGACGCCGTGCTTCTCGATCGCGGCGAAGGCCGCCTCGGGGCTCGGGTCGAGAGTGAAGGCGATCGCGCCGCCGGTCGCCACCACGCCGAGGATGCCGGGGCAGGCCAGCGGGAAGTTGTGCGCGGCGGGCAGGGTCGCGAGGTAGACGTCGTCGGCGGTGAGTTCGCAGATCCGGGCGCTGGCGGTCGCGTTGTAGGCGTAGTCGTCGTGGGTGCGGGCGATCAGTTTGGGCAGGCCGGTGGTGCCGCCGGAGACCAGCATCAGCGCGATCTCGGACGGGTCGATCACCGGCAGTGATGCGCCGTCGGCCGCGATCGAATCCAGCGCGGTGAACTCACCCGGATCACCGGCGACGAGGACGTGGCGCAGGCTCGGGACGGCCTGGCGCACGGTGGCGGCGAGCTCGCGGTAGTCGAAATCGCCCAGGGTGTCGGGGATCAGGTAGGCCACGGCGCCGGAAAGCGCGGCCAGGTGCTCGATCTCGGCGCGGCGATGCGCGGGCAGGGTCAGCACGGGGATGATGCCCGCTCGCAGCAGGCCGAACAGGGCGGTGGCGAACTCGGGAATGTTGGGCAGCTGCACGACCACCCGGTCGCCGGGTTCGATGCCGAGCGCGAGCAGGCCGTGCGCCATCCGGTCGGCGGCGGCGTCGAGGTCGGCGTAGGTGCGCACGCCCGTGTCGGCGAGGATCGCGGGCCGGTCCGGCTGGGTGCGGGCGGAGTCGCGCAGGAGGTCGCCGAGGGTGCGTCCGGCCCAGTAGCCATCGGCGCGGTACTGCTGTGCGGCGGCCTCGGGGAAGGGGACGTAGCCCTGGCGATGGTCTGCTGCGGCTGATGTCGACGTCACGTTCTGCCTCGCTGCTCTGGCCGGTGGTCCGGTGGTTCGGCGCCCGCGTCGCAGGCTACCCTTGCATAGGTTAGGCAACCCTATCTCAATGGAGTAGGCTGCCGCCGAGCAGTACCGGAATCCGTCCGGCCACGGACGGCGAGCAAGGAGTGAACCGGCAGATGGATACCGCACCCGCAGGCGTCGTGATCGACCGCGCCGAGATCCGCGCCGCGATCGCCCGCCAGCTCGAGCTCACGCCCGACGATGTCGCCGACGCCACCGACCTCATCCAGCTCGGCCTTGACTCGATCCGCACCATGAAGCTCGCCGGCGGCTGGCGCAAACGCGGTATCGCGGTGAACTTCGCGCTGCTGGCGGCCCATCCGACGGTCGACGCCTGGTACGCCTTACTCAACGGCGCGCATCCGGACGAACTCGATGCCGCCGCTCCGAATCCGTCCGCGGAGGATGCGTCGCGGGCCGGCTCCGCCGAGGGCTCGGCCGCCGCACCGGGCGCGGTAGCGCGTGGCCCGCTCGTGCGCGACCGCCTCGAATCCACGACGGCTGATGCCGCGCGGCCCGTCGGCGACCCGGTCGGGGCCCCCGACTTCGAGTCGGCGGCAAGCGAATCGGAGATCGTCCCCGACGACGGGACGCCGTTCGCGCTGGCCCCCATGCAGCACGCCTACTGGATCGGCCGGTCCGACGCCCAGGAACTCGGCGGCGTCGCCGCGCACCTCTACGTCGAATTCGACGGCGCGGATGTCGATCCCGAGCGGCTCGCGCGGGCCGTCGACCAGCTGCTGGTGCGCCACCCCATGCTGCGCACCCGGTTCCTGCCCGACGGCACCCAGCAGACCCTCGACCGTCCCGGTCGCCCCGTCTACAGCGTCACCGACCTGCGTGCGTCCTCCGCCGAGGACGCCGAGCGGCGGCTCGGGGACCTGCGGACCGCGCGCACCCATCAGCGGATGGCGGTGCAGGACGGCCAGGTGATCGATATCGCGCTGACCCGCCTGCCCGACGGCCGCACCCGCCTGCACCTCGATGTCGACATGCTCGCCGCCGACGCGATGAGCTACCGCATCCTCGTCACCGACCTGGCCCGGCTTTACCACGGCGAACAGCTGCCGCCGCAGGACTACACCTTCCGGCAGTACCTGGCCGAGCACCCGGCGGGCACCGGTGACGAGCACGCCCGCGACCGCGCCTGGTGGCAGGATCGTCTGCCCGAGCTGCCCGGCTCGCCGGAACTGCCGCAGTCCCAGCACATTTCCGACCCCAGCCGGACCGTCCGCCTGCACCGCTGGCTGTCGCCGCAGGCCAAGGCCCAGGTGTTCGACGCCGCCCACGCGCGCGGCATCACCCCGGCGATGGCGCTGGCCTCGGTGTTCGCCGAGACCATCGGCGGGTGGTCGGCGCAGCGCCGGTTCCTGCTGAATCTGCCGCTGTTCCACCGTGAGCCGGTGCACCCGCAGGTCGACGGCGTCGTCGGCGACTTCACCTCCTCGGTGCTGCTCGAGGTCGACGTCACCGAGCCGGCCACCGTCGCCGACCGGGCCCGCGCCCTGCAGCAGCGGCTGCACGAGGCGGGCGCGCACTCGGCCTACTCGGGCCTGGAAGTGCTGCGCGATCTGGGCAGGCACCGCGGCGAACCAGTGCTGGCCCCCATCGTCTACACCAGCGCGCTCAACCTGGGCGAACTGTTCGCCGACGCCGTCACCGACACCTTCGGCGAGCCGGTCTGGATCATCTCGCAGGGCCCGCAGGTGCTGCTGGACGCCCAGATCACCGAGGTCCGCGGCGGCCTCCTGCTGAACTGGGACATCCGCGAATCCGCCTTCCCCGCAGGCATGGTCGAGTCCATGTTCGCCCGCTACATCGAGGCCATCGAACGTCTCGGCGGGCAGACCTCCGCGCCTGCCGACGCGCCGGTGAGTGTCGAGTCGGTCGCCGGTGCCACCGAGCCCGTGGCGGACTCCGCGACGCCGGAGGCGGCCGACCCCGGTGGCCGGGGACGGTCTGCCGCCGCGATCGGCGGTGCCGGGTGGCAGGCCGAGGCAGGCGTGCGAATTCCGGTGGAGCAGGCCGCGACTCGGGCCCGCGTGAATGCCACGGCCGGTCCGGTCAGCGGGGGACTGCTGCACACGGGCTTCTTCGCCAACGCCGCCACCAACCCGTCCGCGCCGGCGGTGCTCTGGGAGCCCGCCGGGCAGCTGACCTACGGCGAACTGGCCGCCGACGCGCTGGCGGTCGCCGGTGCGTTGCGTGAAGCCGGTGTGGCGCCGGGTGATTCGGTCGCGGTGCAGCTGCCGAAGGGACCGGATCAGATCGTCGCGGTGCTCGGTGTGCTGGCGGCCGGCGCGGTGTACGTGCCGATCGGCTTCGATCAGCCCGCCGCCCGGCGCGCGGAGATCCTGCGCACCGCCGACGCGGTCGCGGTGCTGACCGTCGGCGGCGCGCGGATCCCCGACGTGCGAGCGATCGATCTGGCAGAGGCCCGCGCGCACGCGGAACCGTTGGCGCGCCCCGTCTTCGGTGATCCGGAGAACATCGCCTACGTGCTGTTCACCTCCGGCTCCACCGGCAAGCCCAAGGGTGTCGAGGTGCCGCATCGCGCCGCGATGAACACCATCGACGACCTCAACGAGCGCTTCGGCCTCGGCGCCGCCGATCGGGCACTGGCCCTCTCGGCGCTGGAGTTCGACCTGTCCGTCTACGACATCTTCGGCCTGCTCGCCGTCGGCGGCGCGGTCGTCGCGGTGGACGACACCCAGCGCGCGGACCCGGTCGCGTGGGTGGACCTGATCGGCCGCCACCGGGTGTCGATGCTCAACTGCGTTCCGAGCCTGCTCGACATGCTGCTCACCGCCGCGGCGGGTGCGGCACTGCCGTCGCTGCGCACGGTGATCCTCGGCGGCGACTGGGTCGACGTGGCCCTGCCCGCGCGCCTGGCCGCGGTGGCGCCGGAGTGCCGGTTCGCCGGTCTCGGCGGCGCCACCGAGACCGCGATCCACTCGACCATCTGCGAGGTCGTCGACGCGCGGGTGCCCGCCGAGTGGAGCGCGGTGCCCTACGGCACCCCGCTGCGCAATGTGCGCTGCCGCGTCGTCGGGCCCGCGGGCAACGACTGCCCCGACTGGGTCACCGGTGAGCTGTGGATCGGTGGCGACGGCGTCGCGGCCGGCTACCGCGCCGATCCGGAACGCACCGCCGACCGGTTCGTCACCCACGAGGGCGTGCGCTGGTACCGCACCGGCGACCTGGCCCGCTACCTGCCCGACGGCGGCCTGGAGTTCCTCGGTCGCGCCGATCACCAGGTCAAGATCCGGGGTTACCGGGTGGAGCTCGGCGAGGTGGAGAGTGCCCTGCGCGCGGTTCCCGGCATCCGGCACGCGGTCGCGGCCGTGGTCGGCGCCGCGGCCCCGAAGCTGGTCGCCGCGGTCGTCGCCACCCCGGGCACCGCCCTCGACGTCGATGCCGTGCTGGCGGCGACCGCCGAGCTGGTGCCCGCCTATATGGTTCCGACCCGGCTGGAACTGCTCGCCGAACTCCCGCTCACCTCGAACGCCAAGCCGGACCGCAAGGCGGTGCGCGCGGTGTTCGAGCGCAGCGAGACCGTGGTCGAATTCGTCGCGCCGCGGACCGATCTGGAGCGCGCGCTCGCGTCGGTGGTCGGCGAGGTGCTCGCGACCGAGCGGATCGGCGTGACCGACGACTTCTTCGCCCTCGGCGGCGACTCGGTGCTCGCCACCACCGCCGTGGCCCGCATCCGCGAGTGGCTCGACGCTCCCGACACCGTCGTCGCCGACCTGTTCACCGCGCGCAGTATCGCCGGGCTGGCGGCGCGCATGCTCGAACGGGAAGCCGCGGCGGGCGCAACCGGCAGGCTCGAGGCGGTCGCCGCGATGTACCTCGAGGTCGCCGCGATGACCGACGAGGAAATCCTCGCGCAGTCCTGATGACCAGAGCCGGTGCGAACCACGCACCGGCTCTTGTCGATTCGCGCTTTGCGCAGGTCGCAGTAGACTTTCGCCGGTGAGCAAGTGGACTACCGCGAACCTGCCCGACCAGACCGGCCGCACCATCGTCGTCACCGGAGCCAACAGTGGCTTAGGCGCCGCCACCGCGCGGGCGCTCGCCGGCGCGGGCGCCCAGGTGATCCTGGCGTGCCGAGATACGGGCAAGGCGGAGCGGGTCGCGGCGAGTCTGCCGGGCGAGACCGAGGTCCGCCCGCTCGACCTGGCGAACCTGAACTCGGTGCGGGCCTTCGCCGACTCGATCGAGCGGGTCGACGTGCTCATCAACAACGCGGGCGTGATGGCGCTGCCGCTGCGCCGCACCGCCGACGGCTTCGAGATGCAGTTCGGCACCAACCACCTCGGCCACTTCGCGCTCACCAACCTGCTGCTCGACCGGGTCACCGACCGGGTGGTCACGGTGTCCAGCGGCGCGCATCGCATCGGCCGGATCGATCTCGACGACCCCAACTGGGAGCGCCGCCGCTACGACCGCTGGATGGCCTACGGCCAGTCCAAGCTGGCCAATCTGATGTTCGCCTACGAATTGCAGCGCAGGCTGGCCGGGGAGGGCGCCGCCGTGGTGTCGGTCGCCGCGCACCCCGGCTACGCCGCCACCGAACTCATGTCGCACACCGAGACCATCCAGGACGCGGTCATGTGGCTGGGCAACCGCACCCTGGCGCAGAGCGCCGAGCAGGGCGCGCTGCCGACGCTGTTCGCCGCCACCGCCGACATCGTGCCCGGCGCGTTCTACGGCCCCGACGGCCTGCTCGGCCTGCGCGGTTACCCGGCCCGCTGCGGCAGCAGCGCCGCGTCGAAGGACCGCGCGGTCGCGGCCGAACTGTGGGAGCTCTCCGAGAAGCTCTGCGGCCTGATCTGAGATGCGGTGACCGGCATCACCTTCGGTGATGTCACATCCCGGGTGGCTCCCTCGTCCTCTCTGTAGAACCCCACAGAACGACGAAGGAGCCATCATGGAACCGCGCTTCAACCTCTTCGGTAACCCCGTCGCCGCCGGCTTCGCCAAGCGCCTGACCATGGCGAGCAAGGTGATCGACGATTCGACGCTGGACAAGGTGACCTACGAGCTGGTGAAGCTGCGCGCCTCGCAGATCAACGGCTGTAGCTACTGCACGGACATGCACTTCAAGGACGCCGTGCACGCGGGCGAGTCCGCGACGCGGCTGAACCTGGTCGCCGCCTGGCACGAGGCCACCGTCTTCACCGAGGCCGAGCGGGCCGCGCTCGCGCTGACCGAGGAGGCGACCCGCGTCGCCGACGGCGGCCACGTCTCCGACGACACCTGGGAGCAGGTGCGCAAGCACTTCGACGACGACCAGACCGCCGCGCTGATCGCCGCCATCGCGATGATCAACGCCTGGAACCGGATGAACGCCATCGCCCGCACCCCCGCGGGCGACTACGTCCCCGGTCAGTGGGGCTGAGCGAGCCGGTGCCCGCGCGGCCCCGCCGGTGACGACGTCGCGGTCAGCGGGGCCGCGTGAACCGGTGCCCGTGTTCGGCCGCCCACTGCGCGAACGTGCGCGCCGGGCGGCCGAGCACCTGTTCCACCGTCGGATCGACCGTGTACGACTCCGGGCTCGACTCGGCGTACCAGCCGATCACGTACTCGGCGTCGGCCCGCGAGACGCCGGTGGCCAGCAGCCGGTCGACGGCCTGCTGGTGGGTGATCTCGGCGAACTCGATCGGCCTGCCCGCCGCCGCGGCCAGGATCGCGATCCGCTCGCGGGTCGTGAGCGGCGCGGGTCCGGTCAGGTTGTAGGCGCGGCCGTGATGGCCGTCCTCCAGCAGTGCCGCCGCCGCGACCGCGCCGATATCGGCCTCGTGGACCACCGCGCTCGGGTGGTCGTAGGGCTCGCGGACCACGCCGTCGGCCAGGATCGTCTCCTGCCAGGTGAGCGCGTTCGACATGAACTCCTGCGGCTCCAGCCGCGTCCATTCCACGCCGGACTCGGCGACGGCCCGCTCGACCGGCCCGACGCCGCCGCCCCAGACCACGGTGATGCGGCGCAAACCCGCGTCGACCGCCCGGCCGATCAGCTCCGGTCCGACCTCGGCCAGTCCGGCCGTCGCCGTCACGTGCAGCCGGTCGACGCCGTGCCAGGCGTCGTCGAGGGTCGACGGCACGGTGTGCGTGCCGGTGACCAGTTCCACCTCCGCGCCGAGCAGCGTGCGCGCGGCGGCGGCATCGCGGGTGAGTGCCTTGACCTTCTCTCCGCGACCGACGAGTTCGCGGACCACCTGGCGGCCGGTATTGCCGGTCGCGCCCGTAACCAGTGTTGTCACAGTCGTTTTCCTTTCCTCGGCTACCGACGCTAAAAGCTCGAGCAAGGTAGAGGTCAAGGGTTTCGGTCTGCGGACCCGCGGGCGCGGCGGTGTGATGGTCCGCACTCCGGGCAACCATGCCCCGGCCGACGACGTTTCACCGGTGGTACAGTCCACGGCATGCAGCGCGCATATTTCTGGTTTAGCGAGCCGGCCCTGGGTGGGCCGGTCTGCGACCCTGCGCGCTGACCTCTTCCACCCCGAGCCGGACACTGACCGGCTCGACGGGTTCGCGAAAGTCCGTGGGTCGGCCTCGAAGAATAGGAAACCCACACATGACCACCGCAGCCGATGTCGACTCGCGGCATTCCGATCTCGATGATCAGCGCACCCTCAGCGTGAGCCCCCTGCGCTCGCCCGCCGAGGTCCGCACCGTCCATCCCATCACCGACCAGCTCGCCGACACCGTGCGCGCCGGCCGCAAGGCCACCGTCGACGTGCTCAACGGCGACGACGACCGCCTCATGGTGATCGTCGGCCCGTGCTCGGTGCACGACCCGGCCGCCGCGCTGGACTACGCCCGCAAGCTGGCCGCCAAGGCCGCCGAGCTGAGCGACCGGCTGCACGTGGTGATGCGGGTGTACTTCGAGAAGCCGCGCACCACGCTGGGCTGGAAGGGGCTGATCAACGATCCGCACCTGGACGGTTCGTTCGACGTCAACACCGGCCTCGGCATCGGCCGCAAGGTGCTCGTCGACATCACCGCGCTCGGTCTGCCGGTCGCGTGTGAGTTCCTCGACCCGATCACCCCGCAGTACATCGCGGACCTGGTCTCCTACGGCGCGATCGGCGCCCGCACCGCGGCCAGCCAGGTGCACCGCCAGCTGTCCTCGGCGCTGTCCATGCCGGTCGGCATCAAGAACGGCACCGACGGTGACGTGCAGGTCGCCGTCGACGGCGTGCGCGCCGCCGCGGCCAGCCACGTCTTCCCCGGCACCGACCTCGACGGCCGCTCCGCGCTGATCCGCACCACCGGCAACCCGGACTGCCACGTCATCCTGCGCGGTGGCAGCAACGGCACCAACTACGACGCCGCCTCCGTCGCCGAGGCCAAGCTGCGGCTGGAGAAGTCCTCGCTGGCCCAGCGCGTGGTCGTCGACGCCAGCCACGGCAACAGCAACAAGGACCATAACCGCCAGGTCGACGTCGTCACCGACATCGCCGAGCGGCTCGCCGCCGGCGAGCAGGGCGTGGTCGGCGTCATGCTGGAGTCGTTCCTCGTCGCGGGCCGCCAGGACCTGACCCTCGGCAAGGCCGACGAGCTCACCTACGGCCAGTCCATCACCGACGCGTGCATCGACTGGGACGTCACCGCGGCCCAGCTCGACCGCCTCGCCGCCGCCGTCGAATCCCGGCGCGGCTGAGCCTTTCTCGTCCTGTGGCCCCGGAGAAATCCGGGGCCACAGTGCTTTCCGCTACTGGTTCTGCACCGCGAGGCGACCGGCCAGCGCGACGAACGAGGCGCCGAACACCCGTCGCATCCACGTCACCACGACCGGTCGCGCCAGAATGTGCGAGCGCACCGCCGCCGCGGCCGCCCCGTAGACGGCGAAGACCACGAAGGTCGCCAGCATGAACAGCCCGCTCAGTTCGAGCATGCGCGCCAGGGCATTCGGGGCGCCGGTGGGCACGAACTGCGGCAGGAACGCGAAGAAGAAGATCGTCAGCTTCGGGTTCAGCACATTGAGCAGAATCGCCGACCCGATCACCTTCCGCGCCGACGGCGCGGGCCCCGCCTCCGCGTCGGGAACCCCCAGCGCTCCCTTGTCCCGGAAGGTGCTCCACGCCATGTACAGCAGATAGGCGACGCCGAGATACTTCAACGTCTGAAACGCGACCGCACTGGTGTTCAACACGGCCGCCAGCCCGGTGATCGCGGCGATCATGTGCGGCACGATGCCGAGCGTGCACCCGAACGCCGCGACAACGCTGGCCCGCACCCCCCGAGCCAACCCGGCAGCCAGCGTGAACAGCACCCCGGTCCCCGGCGTAGCGACGATGACGAGCGTGGTCAGCACGAATTCGATGCTCATCTCCCGCAGGGTAACCGCTCGCCGAACCTCGAGGAAGGCCCATCCCCGGCGAGCGTAGGGTGTGCCGGTGACCGGGCGCTGAGGCAACCCACACGACAGCTTGTTTCGTGGCATCACGGGCGAGCCGACCTACGCGGCTTCCGAATTGCGGTCGGTGCTACCCGAACGCCTGTCCGCCTGGCTGAATTGGTCGACGCTGCGCAAAGGGCCCGCCGACTACGTCACCGAAGAGATGCCGGTCCGGTTCGGTGACTTACTGTTCGAGGTCGACAGTCGCGACGGTGCCGCCCTCATCTACGTGGCGATGGAGCATCAGAGCAGCAGCGACGAATTGATGCCGTTCCGGATGATCGAGTACCTGACACAGATCTGGGCGCGTCATCTGCGCAAGGCCAAGCCGCGACCGAGACGGTTGCCCGTCGTCATTCCGCTGGTTGTGCACATCGGCTCACAGGGGGCCCGCTGGAGTCACTCGACACAGTTCGTCGACCTTTTCGAGATACCGGCGGGCGTGGCCGACGTGCTCGGTGACTACCTGCCGCGATTCCGGTTCATGCTCGACGACATCACGGCGGTGGATTCGGCAGAACTGGCCGAGCGCCCGCTCGCACCGGAAGTGCGGCTGATGCTGAATGTGATGAAGTCCGCCCCGAACAATTCCGATCTGGGTCGGGCGCTCGCCGAATGGACCGCCGACCTGGCCGAGGTAGCCGATGGCGTGGACGCCTTTCGGGTCCTGAATATGCTAGTTCGCGACATTATGCTGGTCGGTGAGACCGAAGAGAAGGCGTTGACGCCGCTGTTCGATGGGCTCGGACCGGAAGCGAAGGAGGCGCTCGTGACTGCTGCTGATCGGCTTCGTGCCGAGGGGGAGTTGCGTGGGCGTGCCGAAGGCGAGGCTCGAGGAGAAGTTCGGGGCGTGGTCAAGACGCTGCTGAATCAGCTCCAGCTCAAATTCGGTGTTGTGCCTGCTTCTGTTGTCGACACCGTCCGTGCTGCCGACCCCGAGGATCTGAATCGATGGGCTGGGCAGATTCTGACCGCGAACACGATCGAGGAAACGCTGCGCTGATCGCTGTGGCGGCCGCCGGGACGAGTTCGCGAGCCGGCCGGGTGCGTGCTGGAGGTTTGTTCTGGGTCGGCACACTGGTAGGCGATGAAGCTGCCTGAACTACCTGATCTGCCGGTGCGGCCCGCGCTGAGGGAGATCGTCGAGACGCTGGTCGAGCGGGGGGTGGCGGTGCTGGTCGCGCCGCCGGGGACCGGGAAGACGACCCTGGTGCCGTTGGCGTTGGCGGCGGGGACCGCGGGGAAGGTTGTCGTGGCCGAGCCACGGCGGCTGGCGGCGCGGGCGGCGGCGGCTCGGATGGCGGCCTTGCTCGGGGAGCGGGTGGGGGACAGCGTCGGGTATTCCGTGCGCGGGGATCGGAAGGTCGGGTCGCGGACGCGGATCGAGGTGGTGACCTCGGGGCTGCTGGTGCGGCGGTTGCAGAGTGATCCCGAGTTGGATGGCGTCGGCACCGTCGTGCTCGACGAATGCCACGAGCGGCACCTGGACGCCGACCTGCTGTTGGCCCTGCTGCTCGACGCCCGCTCCGGACTCCGGCCCGACCTGCGGGTCCTCGCTACCTCGGCGACGGTCGCTGCCGGTCGCCTCGCGGTGCTGCTCGGCTCGGGGGAGGCGCCGCCGGGCTCGGCGCCGCCATCGGCGGGTGGTGCGGGCACTGCGCTCGAGGCTGGCCCGATGGTCGGGGGCGGCGCGGTGTCGTCGGCGGTCGTGGCTGATGGCGGTGCGGCGGACCCGGCCGAGTCTCGCGTGGGCCCGCAGGTTCGGCCCGGCGTGCGCTCAGTGGGCGCGGAGGTTCGGCCTGCCGTGGGCTCGATGGGCGCGGAGGTTCGGCCCGGCGTGGGCTCGGCTGATGTGTCCGGCGGTGGCTCGGGGGCGCGGGTGAGCGCTGACGCGATGGGCGCGGCACCGGTGGTCGAAGTTCGGGGGCGGGCGTATCCGGTTGCGGTGGACTATGTTCCGGCGCTGGCTCGGGAGCGGGTGGAGGCGCAGGTCGCGCGGGCGACTCGGCGGGCGCTGGCCGAGACCGAGGGGGATGTGCTGGTGTTCTTGCCCGGCGTCGGTGAGATCACTCGGACCGCGGGGTTGTTGCGGGATCTCGACGGTGTCGACGTGGTGCCGCTGCACGGGCGATTGGGGAGCTCGGTGCAGGATGTCGCGTTGCGGCCGGGGGCCAGGCGGCGCGTCGTATTGTCCACGGCGGTAGCCGAATCCAGTCTCACCGTGCCCGGGGTTCGCGCGGTCGTCGACTCGGGTCTGTCGCGGGTGCCTCGCATCGATCACCGTCGTGGGTTGTCCGGCCTTGCGACCGTGCGGGTTTCGGCCGCCGTCGCCGAGCAGCGCGCGGGGCGGGCCGGGCGTGAGGCGCCTGGTCATGCGTGGCGCTGCTGGCCCGAGTACGAGCATCAGACGCTGCCCGCCTATCCCGAGCCGGAGATCCGCACCGCCGAACTCACCCGCCTCGCACTGGAATTGGCATGCTGGGGAACTCCCGACGGCACCGGCCTCACCTGGTGGGACGCCCCGCCCGAAGGTGGTCTCGCCGCCGGCCGTGCGGTCCTGCATGCCCTGGGTGCCCTCGACGACGCGGACCACGTCACCGAACGTGGCCGCGCCATGGCGGCCCTCGGCCTGCACCCCCGCCTCGCCCGCGCCCTCCTCGACGGGGCCGCCGACGTCGGTGCTCGCGCGGCCGCCGAGATGGTGGTTCTGATGGATGACGATGCCCTCGCCTCCGGGGTCGACGCGGCAGCTGCCCTGCGCGCTCTGCGCGCCGAACGACCGCCCCGCTGGACGCGAGAGGTCCAACGCCTGATCCGGCTGATCGATGCGAGCGCGGGCGCGGCGACAGCTGGTGACCAGGGCGCTGGAGCCGCCCGCGGTGGTCCGAACGCCGGGTCGGCTGCTGGGCGGCGTGGCGGAGCGAAGGTTGCGGGCGATGACCGGGGTGGTGTCGTGAGTTCGGCGTCGGCGGATCCGGCGGCGCTCCTCATCGCGTTGGCGCATCCGGAGCGGTTGGCTCGGCGGCGGGCGAACGGGGCGTCGTATCTGATGGCGGGTGGGACGGCGGTGACCTTGCCGCCGGGGTCCGGGCTCGCGGCGGCGGAGTGGCTCGCGGTCGCGGTGGCCGATCGGGATCCGGGGCGGGCCGAGGGGCGGATTCGGTTGGCGGCCATCGCCGATGAGGATCTCGCGCGGGCGGCCGCGCCGGGGTTGGTGACGCGGGCCGACGAAGTGCGCTGGGAGTCCGGTGATGTCGTCGCCCGGCGGGTGGAACGGCTCGGGGCGATCGTCCTGTCGGAAAAGGCCCTGCGCGAACCGGATTCGCGATTGCTGGCAGAAGCGGTGCGCGAGGGGTTGCGTTCGGAGGGGCTCGACCTGCTGCGCTGGGACGAGGACGCCCGTGGTCTGCGCCAGCGCCTCGACTTCCTGCACCGCACCCTCGGCGCACCCTGGCCCGCCGTCGACGACGACACCCTGCTCGCCGACCTCGATGCGTGGCTCGGCCCCGAGCTCGGCACGGCCCGCCGTCGCTCCGACCTGGCTCGTATCGACGCCGGCACCGCGCTGCGCCGACTGCTGCCCTGGCCGGCGGCCGCCCGCCTCGACGAGCTCGCCCCGGAACGCCTGGAGGTGCCGTCGGGCAGCCGCATCCGCCTCGACTACAGCGCCGACCCGCCGGTGCTGGCGGTGAAGGTCCAGGAGATCTTCGGCTGGACCGAGCCGCCCACCCTCGCCGGCGGCCGTGTCACGATCGTGCTGCACCTGCTGTCGCCCGCCCAGCGTCCCGTCGCCGTCACCGCCGACCTCCCGTCCTTCTGGCAGAACGGCTGGCCGCAGGTCCGTGCCGACCTCCGCGGCCGCTACCCCAAACACGCCTGGCCCGAGGACCCCACCACCGTCACAGCCCACCGAGGCACCGCCCGCAACGCCAACCGCTGATCCCGACGACCGGACGTTCGCACGGGGCACAGGCGATAGGCACGCCCAGCGTCCGCTCAAAGGTGAGAGATCGAGCCCGGCCCGGGACCATCCGACAGCGTTCCGAATCGGTCACTCCTGACGGCGAGAGTGCTTCGGCCGGGGCGGATCGCGTCGTGGCCCGGTCTGCGCACGCGCCCGCAGGTAAGGCGGTCACGCGGTCACGCGGTGACGCCGTGGGGCGGTGACGCCGTGGGGCGGTGACGCCGTGGGGCGGTGACGCGGTGAGGTGGTGACGCGGTGACAGGGAGACGCGGTGACGCGGTGACGCCATGGGGGTGGCGCGGAGGCGCGGTGGACGCTCTACCTCGATACCGCCCGTGCGGCCAGGAGGTCGCCGGAAGTGGTGATTTCGCAGCGGAATCCGGCTGCGGCGAAGCGCGTGGTGAGTTGGTCGGGGGTAGGTTTCGGGCTGGTAGGCGGATCGGTAGGGCTGCCGTAGCCGTAGCAGAGCCACAGTCGCCCGGTGGGGGACAGGCACTCTCGGATCATCGACCAGGCCGCCGTCGCGGGGCCGGTCCAGAAGAGGTTGACGTTCACCGCGAACACGAGGTCGAAACGCCGGCCCCCGTCGAGCTGGGCCAGCACCGTGCTCGTCGACGCCGGGCCGATCGCCCCCTCGACCAGCCGAACCCGGCCGTCCGCGATCTCGGCGGCGCAGCGTTCCTGGGCCCGGCCGATCGCGGTGGCCGACCGATCGAGACCGACGATCCGCCCGCTCCGCAAGCGGTCCGCGATCCGCGGCAGCGAAGCGCCGGTCCCCGGCCCGAACTCGAGCACACGGTCGTCCGCCCGCACACCCATGAGGTCGGCGAACCACTCGAACCGCGCGTCGTCAGACATCGGAACTCCTCGGAGTGCCCATGCCTCCATGTTGACACGCCGCCTCGGCAATCGATTCTGGTCACCGTGGGGTCGGCCCGGACCGGCGGCTCAGCGCGGCGCGATCTCGGCAGGCCAGCCTTCGGCGAAGACGCCGGGGTCGGTGGCGAGGCGCGCCGCGTGCCATTCGTCGACGCGAGTGCCGCGCTGCATCCCGCCCTGCCGGGCCAGGCCCTCGTAATGGAACCCGACCCGGCGGACGGCGGCGGCCGAGGGATGGTTGCCGACCATGGCGCGCCAGGTGACGCGGTCGAGGGCGAGGCCGTCGGGGGCGAAGGCGAAGTCGCAGGCCAGGGTGATGGCGCGGGTCATCAGGCCCTTGCCGCGGTGGTCCGCGGTGAGCCAGAAGCCGATCTCGCAGACGCCGGGGCCCCGGGCGTGCAGGCCGAGCATGCCTTCGACGGAGCCGTCCGGGGCGGTGCGCAGCGCCCAGACCGGCGTGTTGCTCGCCCAGCCGGGGGCGACGACCGTGTCGAGGAATTCCTCGGCGTCGGAGCGGGCATAGGGAACGGGGATCGTCGTCCAGTGGCCTACCTCGGGGTCCTGGCAGCACTCGACGATGCGGTCGATGTCGGCACCGGTGGGGCGGGTGAGCCAGAGGGTGCCGTCGGTGAGCGTGTGCTCGTACATCGTGTCATCGTGACAGGTCGGCGCCCGGTTTCTCAGCTGGTTTTCGCCGTCCGTAGGATCTGCGGCGATGGTTTCCCCGCTTCTCGCCGACCTGTTCGAATCGCATCGAGCGCATCTGCTTTCGGTGGCCTATCGGCTCACCGGCAGCGTCGGCGACGCCGAGGACGCCGTGCAGGAGAGCTGGCTGCGGATGGCCGGTGTGCACCAGTCCGAGATCGAGGACCTGCGGGCCTGGCTCACGACCGTGGTCAGCCGGATCTGCCTGGATCACCTGCGCAGCGCGGCGGTGCGCCGGGAAACCTATGTGGGGCAGTGGCTGCCCGAGCCGATCGTCACCACGGCGAGCAGCACCCCGGATCCGCTGGACGTGGTGGTCCGGCATCAGGACAGCCGGCTGGCGGCGCTGGTGGTACTCGACGCGCTGACTCCGCAGCAGCGGGTCGCGCTGGTCTTGCACGACAGCCTGGACGTGCCGTTCGACGAGATCGCCGACATCCTCGGGGTATCGGCCGACGCCGCACGGCAATTGGCGGTGCGCGCCCGTAAGGCGGCGGCGAAGGCGCCGCAACCGGTCGCCGACGAGGTGCACGACGCGGCGGTGCGACGCTTCCTGGCGGCACTGGCCACCGGCGACGTCGAGGCGGTAGCCGCCACCCTGCATCCGGCCGCGACCTTCGTCGCCGATGCCGGCGGCACCACCAGGACGGCGCTCAATGTCGTTGCGGGAGCGGAGAAGATCGCGCGCCTCGCGCTCGGCCTGTGGCGCAAGCAGCAGGAGGAACCGGGTCTGGAGCTGGGCTTCGCCACGGTGAACGGGCAATCGGGCCTCGTGTTCACCGATCCGAACTCGCCGTTCGGTCGCCCCGTGCGGGTGCTCGGCTTCGCGGTGCGCGAGGGAAAAGTCTGGGCTGCCTACGATTTCGCCAATGTGGCGAAGCTGTCGGGCGCGCGGTCGCGTTGACCCCGCGTCGGACCGGACCCGCGCGATCCGGTCCGACGCGCCGAGTGTCTACGGGTAGGTCGACCCCCACTGATGGTCGCCGGTGGACGAACCGAGGTTCATGTCCCCGGTCGAGGAACCCATGTTGTTGTCCGGGGTCGCCGAGCCGGTGAAGTAGTCGACGATGGGGCTGCCCATCAGGTGATCGTGGATGAACCGCAGAGCCGAACCGGCAACCTCCGACGCAGCCGGGTCGACAATGAAATCGAGCAAGGGTGAGGCCATAAGGAGCCCCTTTCGATATGCCACCACGCTGTGGTGTGTGAGGTAGAACACGGCGAGGCTAGCTCAGCCTGGGTGATCGCACAATAGTGCAGGTCAACCCCGCAAAACGTTTGTGAAACATGCGTGTTCGCTATCGGTCGGCAACGGTGCCGAAAAGTGGGATACGCTGCGGAGATGTCGTCTGCGCCGCCCACTGTCTCCCGTTTGCGCCCGTTCGGATCGACCATCTTCGCCGAGATGACCGAACTGGCCCTCCGCCATGACGCGGTGAATTTGGGGCAGGGATTTCCGGATACCGACGGACCCGCGGGCATGCTCGAGGTCGCCAGGGCCGCCATCGCCGACGGGCTCAACCAGTACCCGCCGGGCCGCGGCATGCCGGTGCTGCGCCAGGCGATCGCCGACGACCGCGCCCGCCGCTACGGCACCGCCTACGACCCGGCCACCGAGGTACTGGTGACCGTCGGCGCCACCGAGGCGATCAGCGCCGCCGTGCTCGGTCTGGTCGAACCGGGGCAGGAGGTGGCGCTGATCGAGCCGTACTACGACTCCTACGCCGCCTCGGTCGCGCTGGCCGGTGCGCAGCGGCGCACCGCGCGCCTGGTCGCCGACGGTGATCGTTTCGTCCTCGACCTGGACAGCCTGCGCGCCGCGATCACCCCGAAAACCCGCATGCTGGTGATCAATTCACCGCACAACCCCACCGGCGCGGTGCTCGACCGCGCCGCCCTCACCGCCATCGCGGAGCTGGCGCGCGAGCACGATCTGCTGGTGCTGGCCGACGAGGTGTACGAGCACCTGGTCTACGACGGCGTCGAACACATCAGCATCTCCACGCTGCCGGGCATGCGCGAGCGCACGATCGTGGTGTCGAGTGCGGCGAAGACGTTCAATGTCACCGGCTGGAAGATCGGCTGGGTGTGCGCGCCGGCGCCGCTGCTCGACGGTGTGCTCGCGGCCAAGCAGTTCCTCACCTTCGTCGGCGGTGGACCGTTCCAGCCCGCGGTCGCGCACGCGATCAACGCCGAGATCGACTGGGTGCACGCCCTGCGCGACAGCCTGTCCGACAAGCGGCTTCGGCTCTCGGCCGCGTTGCGTGACACCGGGTTCGGCGTCGCGGCCAGTTCCGGCGGGTATTTCGTGTGTGCGGACATACGCCCGCTCGGCGCCGAGGACGGGATGGCGTTCTGCCGGGAACTGCCGGCCCGGCTCGGCGTCGCCGCGGTGCCGGTGAGTGTGTTCGCCGACCACGCCGACGACTGGAAACACCTGGTGCGCTTCACCTTCAGCAAGCGCGACGAGACCATCGACGAAGGCGTGCGCCGCCTGCGCGCGGGCATGGCGGTGCGCTGAGGGCGCACTCAGTCGCGAGCGTGCCGGGCCAGCGGCGCGTGCCACTGGTAGTGGCGGGCCAGCAGGCGGAAGCCGATGGCGCCGACGGCGGCGAGCAGCCCGGTCCACGACCGGTACAGGTCGAAGTGCAGCAGGGTGGCCGTGGCGGCCGCGCCGAACAGGGCCGGGATCGCGTAGAGGTCCTGGTCGGGGCGCAGCACGCTGGGCACCTCGCCGCTGAGCACGTCGCGCAGGACACCGCCGCCGATGGCCGTCGTCATGCCGAGCAGCGCGGCGGTGGGCGCGCCCACCCCGGCCGAGTACGCGATGACCGTGCCGGTGACGCAGAACAGGCCGAGTCCGATCGCGTCGGCGATCTCGAGCGGCCCCTTGGTGAGCCGGCGCGAGGGCGCGATGAAGTACAGGACCAGCGCCGTCAGCAGCGACGCCGACAGGTAGGTCAGGTCGGTGAACGCGCCCGGCGGCGTGCGCCCGATGAGCAGGTCGCGCACGATGCCGCCGCCCAGCGCGGTGGCGGTGGCCAGGATCGCCATGCCGAACAGGTCGAGCCGCTTGCGCACGGCCACCAGCGCGCCCGATGCCGCGAACGAGACGACGCCCATCAGCTCGCCGCTGTGATGCACGGCGGTCAGCGCCGAATCCAGCTCCGTCGCCGACGGCCCGGCCGCGACCATCGCCACCAGCACCCCAACACTCACCACTCGCTCCTTCTCGCCTGCGCCACACAGCAGCGTGACACGGCGGGGTGCGGCGAGGGCGACCCGGCCACACGTGTCGCGTGCCCGTGGTCGCGCCGGCGAGCTCCGACAGCGCGTCGGGTCGTGCGGGGGTCAGGCCGGGGTCGGGCGGGCGCGGTCGGTGGCGAGCATGATCGCGATGCCGCCGAGCGCGGTGCCCATGAGGTACCGCTGGGTGCGCAGCCAGAGCGGGCGGGCGGTGAGGAACCCGGCCAGCCCGGCCGCGCCGAGCACGATCAGCGTGTTGACGGTGAGCGCGACGGTGATCTGGATCGCACCGAGCGACAGGCTCTGCAACCACAGCGCCCCGCGCTCGGGATCGACGAACTGCGGGATCAGCGCCATGTACATGATCGCGATCTTGGGATTGAGCAGATTGGTGACCAATCCCATGGTGAACAGTCGCCGGGCCGGGTCGACGGGCAGGTCGACCGGCGCGAAGACCGACACCCCACCCGGCCGCACCGCCTGCCAGGCCAGCCACAGCAGATAGCAGGCCCCGGCGAGCTTGAGCCCCAGGTAGAGCCCCGGAACCACCGCGAACACCGCCGTGATCCCGGCCGCCGCGGCCAGCAGATACACCCCGAACCCCGCCGCGACACCGGCCAGCGAGATCAACCCGGCGCGCCGGCCCTGCGCCACCGTCCGTGATACGAGATACATCATGTTCGGCCCCGGCGTGAGGACCATGCCGAGCGCCGCCGCACCAACCCCGAGTACCGCCGTAGTCTGAAGCACGCCCTGAGTCTGACCTGGTCAGCCGGGCCTTGTCGCGGTCCAGTCGACACCTGCTGGACCGCTCACCCACCGCTTCGCCCCAGGTCGTGTCGGCTCGGGTCCGTACAATCGACAAAGGCCGCCGAAGCGATCCGCCCGCGGCGGCGCCAACGTCAAACATCCAGGCCGAACGCACCCCGCACAGGGCGAGCTCGACGAGCCCGTTCGGGGCCGCCCCTCGGTTCAACGCTCGAAGCGCAGGCGCCGCAGGCGCGAGTCTCGAGCGTTGAACCGAGGGGTCACGAGGCCCCGAACCCGCGGCCCCGGCCGCCGAGGAGCACAGTGACCGACGGTCCGCTGATCGTGCAGAGCGACAAGACCCTGCTGCTCGAGGTCGACCACGAGCTGGCAGGCAACGCGCGGCAGGCCATCGCGCCGTTCGCGGAGCTCGAGCGCGCGCCCGAACACGTGCACACCTACCGGATCACGCCGCTGGCGTTGTGGAACGCCCGCGCGGCCGGTCACGACGCCGAGCAGGTCGTCGACGCGCTGGTGAACTTCTCGCGCTACGCGGTGCCGCAGCCGCTGCTGGTCGACATCGTCGACACGATGGGCCGCTACGGCAGGCTGCAGCTGGTCAAGCATCCGGCGCACGGGCTGTGCCTGGTGAGCCTGGACCGCGCGGTGCTCGAGGAAGTGCTGCGGCACAAGAAGATCGCGCCCATGCTCGGGGCCAGGATCGACGACGACACGGTGATCGTGCACCCCTCCGAGCGCGGTCACATCAAGCAGATGCTGCTCAAGATCGGCTGGCCCGCCGAGGATCTGGCCGGTTACGTCGACGGCGAGGCGCACGACATCGGCCTGGACTACACCGCGGGCAAGTGGCACCTGCGCGACTATCAGGAGATGGCCGCCGATTCGTTCTGGGCGGGCGGCTCCGGCGTGGTCGTGCTGCCGTGTGGCGCGGGCAAGACGATGGTCGGCGCGGCAGCCATGGCCAAGGCGAAGGCGACCACGTTGATCCTGGTCACCAATACCGTCGCGGGCAGGCAGTGGCGGCGTGAGCTACTGGCGCGCACCACGCTCACCGAGGACGAGATCGGCGAGTACTCCGGCGAGCGCAAGGAGATCCGCCCGGTCACCATCGCGACGTACCAGGTGATCACCCGCAAGACCAAGGGCGAGTACAAGCACCTGGAGCTGTTCGACAGCCGGGACTGGGGCCTGGTGATCTACGACGAGGTGCACCTGCTGCCCGCGCCGGTGTTCCGGATGACCGCCGACCTGCAATCGCGGCGCAGGCTCGGCCTGACGGCCACGCTGGTGCGTGAGGACGGCCGCGAGGGCGACGTCTTCTCGCTGATCGGCCCCAAGCGCTACGACGCGCCGTGGAAGGACATCGAGGCGCAGGGCTGGATCGCCCCCGCCGACTGCGTCGAGGTGCGGGTGACGCTCACCGACGCCGAACGGATGGCCTACGCCACCGCCGAGCCGGAAGAGCGCTACAAGCTGTGCTCCACCGCGCGCACCAAGATCCCGGTGGTGGAGTCCATCCTGGCCAAGCACAAGGACGCGCCGACGCTGGTGATCGGCGCGTACCTGGACCAGCTCGAGGAGCTGGGCGTTGACCTGAACGCGCCGGTCATCACCGGCGCCACCAAGAACAAGGAGCGCGAGGCGCTCTTCGACGCGTTCCGGTCCGGCGAGGTGCCGGTGCTGGTGGTCAGCAAGGTCGCGAACTTCTCCATCGATCTGCCGGAAGCCTCGGTGGCGGTGCAGGTTTCGGGCACGTTCGGCTCGCGGCAGGAGGAGGCGCAGCGCCTCGGCCGGCTGCTGCGGCCGAAACAGGATGGGGGACAGGCGCATTTCTATTCGGTGGTCGCCCGCGACACTCTCGACGCGGAGTACGCGGCCCATCGGCAGCGCTTCCTCGCCGAGCAGGGCTACGCCTACCGCATCACCGACGCCGACGATCTGCTCGGACCGCCCATCGGCGACGGCGCGTAGCGACGATCGCCCGGTCGGAACGCGGTACCGTGCGGTGAAGTCCTCGGCAGATAAGTGGAGGCAACTCCTCCGCAACTTGTGCTAGGAAGGAACCGTGCGCCGCTTCGAATTCGTGGTCGACCGTGAGCACGCTCATGCGGTCAACGAGACGTTCACCGGGTTACGCAGGTTGCGGGTGGTCGCCCTGCTGGTCGCCGGGCTCGCCGTCGCGGCCACGGCCGCCCTGCTGTGGAGCGGGCAGGCCTGGGGGTTTCTGCTCGCCGTCGTGTGCGTGCTGGTCGCGGCGATCGCGCTGTGGGTCGCGCTGTGGACCCCGCACCGCTCCAGTATCGAAAAGCTCTACCAGGACGGCGCATTGGTGCCGGCCGTGGTCACCGAGGCCGAGGACTCCGGCATCGTGCTGCTCGCCCTCGTCGACATCGCCGAGCCCGCCGCGCCGACGCGCAGCTGGGCGCTGATCACGCGCAAGGTGCGCGCGCTGCCCGGACACCTGCCCGAACCGGGGGAGCGCGTGCCCGCCGTGGCGGTGCGCACCGATCGCGCGCCGCGCCAGGTCGGCGAACGATGGCAGCTGGTCACGGCCATGCCGATCGCCTGGGGAACGCGTGATCGCCTGGTGATCGAGCGGGCCCGCGACGCCATCACCGAACGGGAATGGCGGTTGCTCGCCGAGAATCTGGCACTGGCCGCGCGGGTGAAGCGGACCGCGACCAAACGGCTGCTGCTCGACCCGCAGCAGCTACCCGGCGACCTGGGCTGAGCGCGGGCTCGCACCGACCGCGCGTATTAGGACCTGCGCGGCGTGCCTGCGACGATGGAGGGTGTCCGCGGGATCCGAGCCGGAGCAGGCGAAAGGTGTCAGTCGAGGATGCGATGGTCGGCCGGAGTGTGCGCGGTGCTCGCCCTGCTGGCGCTGGGTGTGCGCCCGGTCGACGCCGATCCCGGCCTGATCGGCGCGCCGGGACTCGGTGATCCCTACTACCCGCTCGACGGCAACGGCGGCTACGACGTCGCTCACTACGACGTGGCGGTCGACTACGACCCGGCCACCTATGTCCTGCGCGGCACCGCGACCGTCGACGCCCGCGCGACTCAGCCGCTGGCCCAGTTCGATCTGGACTACCGCGGCCCCGAGGTGCTGATGGTGACGATCAACGGGCAGCCCGCGGGCTTCACCCACGACGGCGACCAGGAACTGGTCGTCACGCCGCTGCTGCCGCTGCCGCCCGGCCTGCCCATGCGCGTCGTCGTCGACTACGCGGGCCCGGTCGCCGACACCGAGGGCGAGGGCTGGACCTACGCGCCCAGCGGCGGCGCGTTCGCCGTCGGCCAGCCGCACAGCGCCGGCACCTGGTACCCGCTCAACGACACCCCGTTGGACAAGGCGACCTTCACACTGCACGCCACGGTGCCCGCCGAGTGGGAGGTGATGTCGACCGGCGAGCGCACCCGGCACGAGGTCGTCGACGGCCGCCTGCACACCACCTGGGAGACGCGGCAACCCGTCATCGGCTACCTGACCACGATCGCCGTCGACCACTTCACCTTCCTCGAACAGCGCACCGCCGACGGCACGCCGGTGCTCAGCGCCTTCGCGCCGGAATCGGAGGGCAATCGCGACGACGAGCAGCGCCTGCCGGAGATCCTCGCCTTCCTCGAAAACCTCTACGGGCCCTACCCGTTCGACGTCGCCGGTGGCATCTACGTCGACGCCGTGATCCCGTTCTCGCTGGAAACCCAGACCCGGCCCACCTACGCGCCGTGGACCGACCTGAACACCGTCGTGCACGAACTGGCGCACCAGTGGTGGGGCGACACGATGTCGGTGCGGCAGTGGTCCGACATCTGTCTGAACGAGTGCTTCGCCAGCTACACCGCCGACTACCTGTGGCCGGAGCGGATCGACCACGCCGACGTCGACACCAAGTACCGCGAGAAGATCGCGAAATACCGTGATGATCCGGAGTTCTGGGAGGTCGCGCTCGCGAGTCCGGGCGCGGGCAACGAGTTCACCTCGGTCTACTATCGCGGCCCGCTGTTCCTGCACGCGCTGCGCAAACTGCTCGGCGAGGACGTGTTCTTCACCGCCATCCGCGATTTCGTGAATGCGCACCGCGACGGCAACGCCTCGATGCCGGAGTTCCGGGAGTTCCTGCAGAGCCGGACCTCGCTGCCGCTCGGTGAGTTCCTGGCCGAATGGCTGGACACGACCACGCCGCCGCGCGAGTCGTTCCTGTACCCGGGCACGCTGGGCCGGTAGTCAGTCCTCGTCCAGGCGGGCTCGCGCGCGATCGGTCAGCCGCTGCATGCGCTCGAATTGGCTGCGCGCCGAAGTGAGTTCGCCCCTGGCCCGATGGTCGGCGGTCCGGGCGAAATGGCGCTGCTGCTCGGCGTGCTCGAGTTCGGCGCGCAGTTCGTCGATGCGGGCCTCGATCTCGTCGAGCGCGGCTTTCGCCCGCGCGGCGGCGGCTTCGGCCTCGTCGCGCGCGGAGCGAGCCGTGGCCAGCGCGGCCTCGGCGTCGTCGAGTTCCTGCCGCGCCTCGGCGCGGCGGGCGGCCTCGGCCTCCGCCGGCGACTTCCCGGTGCGCCGGGTCGCGCGTGTGGCCGGTGCGGCGGCCTTGCCGCCGGTGATCGCGACCAGCCCGGCCGGGCCGAAGCCGTCGTAGGTGACGGTGGCGGGCAGCACGCCGGCGCGGACCTGGTCGGCGACGCCGGGATCGGCCAGCGCGGCGGTCAGGGTCTGGCCGACCTCGCGCAGCACCTGCTCGCCGGCCGGGCGGTCGTGCTCGGCGGCCAGTTCGCCCGCCCGCTTGGTCATGGCGTTGACCACCTGCTGGCGCTGGGCGCCGAGGGCGCGCAGTTTGTCGCCGGAGAGCTGGCGCTGGGCCGAGCGCAGGGCGTCGCCGAGGTCGAGCAGGGCGGTGATCTCCTGCGGCGCGTGCCGGGCCAGCAGGTTGACCGTCCACGCCGCGACCGTCGGTTTGCGCAGCGCGGTGATGGCCTTGGCCAGCTCGCGGTCGCCGTCGGCACGGGCCTGGGCGGCCCGTTCGGTGCGGGTCGGCACGAAGTCGCCGGGGTCGAGGCCGTACAGCTCGCCTGCGACATCGTCGAGGGTCATCTTTGTGATGGTAGCCAGGGTTCGACGGGGCCGAGCGCGGGCGCGGCGGGCTTGGGTATCGTCACCGGCGGGCATGTTCGCCTGAACCGTTCGGTGAGTGAGGTTTTCAGTGTTGTTCCCAGGAAAGCGACTGCTGGCGCGGGTCGTGCTCGCCCCCGTGGCGACGGTCGCACTGGTCGGGGCGGTCGCCGCCTGTTCGTCGGACAGCGATTCGGCGGGCAGCTCGCTCGCCACGGGCTCGTGCGTCGAGGTCACCGACAACGCGGCCGACGCGATGGTCGGCAAGCTCGGTGACTGCTCGGCGACGACGTCGAACTACCGGATCGTGCAGGTCGGCACGGCCCCGCTGACCTGCGATGTCGCCGATGCCACCTTCAACGGCACGGTGGGCGACACCAAGACCGGTCTCTGCCTGGCCCCCAACTTCGCCCAGGGCAACTGCTACGCCGACGCGGGCAAGCGCCCCGCCGAAACCGTGGCCTGCACCGCCCCAGAGGCCACGTTCAAGGTCGTCAAGCGCATCGACGGCGTGGCCGACGAGCTCCAGTGCGGTGCCGACGCCACCCAGTTCCGCACGGTCTCCGACCCCAAGGCCACCTTCTGCATGGCCAAGCCCTGATATTGGAGCGCTGGCGCGCGCGACGGCCGACTGCGTCGGCCTGCCCCTCCTCGGGGTCGGGGCGTGTGTGATCGGGGCGGCCGTTTCCTGCGGTGTCAGTCGAGGAGGGCGACCGAGGCTATTCGGTGCAAAGTGAAGTGGCGGGTCGCGCCGGTGACGGGGTCGACGGCGTCCAGTTGGCCGTTGCCGACGCGGAGGGGCTCGACCACGCGCTGGCTGGCGACGCCCTGGGCGTCGACGTAACCGATGTTCACCGGGCGGCCGACCCTGGCGGCCAGCTGGAGCAGGGCCAGGGTCGCCGCGGTGCCGGTGCGGGTGCCGTCGGCGCGCACCGACTGTCCCGTGCGGGCGCCCGCGGCGCGTTCGCCCGCGCGGAGTTCGGTGACCAGCAGGGCGAGCTGTTCGTCGCTCGGCGGGTTCGGGCGGTAGGGCTTGCGGGCCAGCGGGCGGACCGCGATGCGGGCGCCGCGCGGGCGCAGGTCGACGATCGCGCCCGCGGAATCCTCACCGGCCGGGGCGAAACCGGCCGCGCGCAGCTGTTCGAGCAGTTCACCCAGCGGAGCCAGGGCGATGGCGACGGTCGGCGCGATCGCGCGCAGGGCCAGCGTGTCGGCCACCGGCGCGGCCAGGACCTGGGCGAGCAGCGCGGGATCGTCGCTGCGCAGGAACGACTGCGCCATGCCCGCCCGCAGCTGGCCGTGGCGGCGGGCGACGTCGTCGATGAGGTAGGTCAGCGACTGGGGGACCGGCGTGCGTGAGTGGTTGGCGAACAGCGCGTGCAGTTCGGCGGCGGTCATCCCCGCGTCGAGCGCGCGGCGCACCGAGGCGTCACCGACCCGGTAGACCGTGGCCGCGCCCGCCGACTCCACATCCGCGACGAGCGCGATCCGGCCGCGTAACTCGGGCACCAGGGGACCGGGCGCGATCACCGTCAGGTCGGCTTGGACGAGGACGTGATCGACCGGCTCCGGCAGCGCCGCGGCCATCTCCGCCTCGGCGTCGGCGACGCTGGTGTCCGCGCCGTGCAGCAGGGCCCTGGCGGCGGAATCGAGCGCGCCGCGGCCGAGCAGGCCGAGGGTGGCGGCCTCGGCCAGCGTCGCGGTCACCGCGTCGAGCCGGAAGTGCCTGCGCCTGCGCGGCATCCGCCAGGCCAGCAGCTTGCCGATATCGGTGGCGGTCAGCGCGGTGCCGCTGGGGTACTCGGCGAGCAGGCCGAGGACGGCGTGCCGGTCGCGCACCGCGTGCGGGATGCGCAGCTCCGCCGAGAGCGCGGCGATCGGCTTGTCGGCGGCGTCGCGCAGGCCGATCATCCACGGCATCCGGTCCAGGTCCAGCCAGGCCTGCGCGAGCAGCACCCAGCGGGTCGCCGGCGGTGCGTCCAGCCAGGCGTCGGCCGCGGGGGTCGGGGCCCAGAAGTCGTCGGTGGAGTCGACTTCCGGCACCGGCTCCGGCAGTCCCTTCTCCACGAGCTTCGCGGCCGCCAGCAGTTCCAGCAGCAGCCCGGTGCGCTGCTCGTCGATGCCGGTCTGCTTGGCGAGGCGGCGCAACTCGCGCACGCCGAGACCACCGGCGCGCAGCGCGGGGGCGGGCAGGCGGCCCAGCGCGTCGAGCAGGTCGGCGCAATCGCGCAGCAGCTCACCGACTTCGCCCGCGCCGACCGCGTTCACCTCGGCGGGCGCGTGCTTGGTCAGCGTCGGCTTGGGCGGGGCGAGGGCGTGCGGGTCGGTGACCGGGTCGCCGCGCAGCACCTGGCCGACCGTCACCGGCAGTTCGACCGTCTCGTCGTCGATCCGGTGCAGCAGCCGGGCCGCCAGCAGCCGCGGTACCGGGCGATCGGGGTCAGCGCCGGGTGCGGCGTCCCTGGTGCGGCCACGCGGCCCGGTGGTGGCCAGTTTCTCGAGCAGCGCCCGCTCGGCCGGGCCCGCCGCGGCGAGCGCGGCGGTGACTTCGGGCTCGGTCAGCGCGTCGGGCAGCGCCGTCGTCGCGCCGAGCGGCCAGGGGAGGGCTTCGGCGGCGCTCGGGGCCAGGTGCAGGCCGTCGTCGGTCTGCCAGACCAGCGCGCGGTCGAGCAGGCGGGTCAGCGCGGTGGTGAAAGCGGTCTTGGTGACCCGGTCCTTGAGCTGCGCGTGCAGGGTGGTCCGGGTGAGCGGGGTGACCTCGGTGCCGATCGTGCGGGCGTCCTCGTTGGCCGTGAGCGCTTCGATGATCGCGAACTCGAGGGTGTCGAGATCGTCGGCGGCGCGCAGCACCGAGGCCCGCTGCTGGGCACGCACCGCGAGCACCGACATCGACGCGGGCAGCGGTACCGCCAGATCGGGCCGCAACTGCAGCAGTTTCACCAGTTGGGAGTCGGTGCGCGCACCGAGCCAATCGGCGAGGGAGTCCGTCGCGATCATCCGATCCAGCCTACAGTTCTCGGCCGCCTCGCTCGGGACTGACCGAAGGCTGTGACGAAGGAGTGCCCGGAGGGAGGAAAGATCGCGGAAACAGGCCGAGAACCTGCGGCGCCAGCCGCGATTGAGCACCGTGGTGGGTATGCCAGAATGACCCCGTGGTGAACAAATCGAAGAAACCCTACGTCGACAACGGCTGGCCGCAGGTGGCCGACGGCGAACACGCCGTGACCGAACTGTCGTCGACCCGCGCCGGTAACCTCTCGCCCTTCGGTGAGGACACCGAGTTTCCCGTCCCGGCATCGAAGCTGCCGTACATCCACCCGCAGACGGTGATCAACCGGGTGTAGGTAGGACGGGAAAGACAAGAGCCCGCATCCCTAGGGATGCGGGCTCTAGTTGTCTGCGCGGGCGATCAGGAGGGCAGCAGGCCCTTGTTCGCCTCGAAGAAGTCGATCACGGCCGGGTCGAGCTGAGTGCCCTTGGCGGCGTTGAAGAAATCGAGCGCCTGCTGGGGCACGGCGACACCCTGCTGCTGCACGACGGAGAGGGCGCGATCGACGGCCTGGAAGACTTCCTGGCTCGGATCCTGCACCTGCGGAACGGTCACCTGCGGGGCCCAGCTCGGCGAGGAGGGCGCGATCCGCTCGGTCGGGCCGCTGCTCAGACCCAGCTGAGACGAGCAGGAGGGCCAAGCGCCCCAACCCTGAGAAGCGAGAACCTTTTCGGCGACCGCGATCTGCTGTTCGCGGGTGGCCTGGTTGGCCGTGGCGGCGTACTCGCCACCACCGTGCGCGTTCCAGGTGGAGGGCGAGAACTGCAGCCCACCCTGGTAGCCGTTGCCGGTGTTGATGCCCCAGTTGCCGCCGGCTTCACACTGCGCGAGGCGATCCCAGTCGGAGTCGGGGGCCGCGCTGGCGTTTCCGGCGAAAGCTGCACTGGCGGTGCCGATGATCGCGCCGGTGACGGCGACCTTGGCGACAGTGCGGCCGGTGGAAGTCGGCTTGCGGTGGCGTCCACTCATATCGGGTTTCTTCCTCTCGTGCGCACCTGCATGTGGCCCGGACTGAGAGGTCTCCCGGTCCGCCCTCACTCCTGATTCCAATCGGGGTCCGGTACCCGCGGGGTGAGGTTCGGTGCGGCGGGCCGGTGGTTCCGGGGGTTGCCCCGGCTGAGAGAAACGGTACGACGGACAGCGGGGAAAGTCACTATTTGGTAACCGGCGTGTACGGGTGGGTCTCGGGGTGGTCTCAGGGTGATCCCCGAGGCGTCCGCGCAGGTAGTCGCGGTGTCTGGTGTGCGCGACGGTTGCACGCTCAGTTCGTGACCTACTCGTTATGTGATGAGGATCACACTACTGTCTGGGTATCGATTCGCGCGGGTAACCAGTTGACGCGTCAACGCGCGCGTCGGCCCGACCACAGCGCGAACACCAGGCCGAGCAGGAAGCCGACCGGCGCGAGCATCGCCAGCAGGTACAGCCACAGCCCCGGAGACGAGTCCGACACGATCGGCGTCACGAAGATGGCGACCACGGCCAGGATCCCGATGCCGAACAGCGCGACGGCCAGTCGCAGCAGTCGATCGCTGGGCCGGCGGGGGTCGCGCTCCGGCGGAGTGGCGGCGGGCGGAGGTGTGTTGGTCACCGGTGCACCGTAAAACTGATGTGCTCGCGTTATAGCAACCGGGGTAGACTCTGAGCACATCGCGTCCTGCCTTGTTGTGGGGCGCGTTCTTTTCGCGACAAGCAGATGTAACCCGAGCCACAAGGGTCCGGGTATCGAATGATGAACGGGTGAGCGCAGTGCCGACCGGCCGGGTGAAGTGGTACGACGTCGAAAAGGGCTTCGGCTTCCTTTCCCAAGACGAGGGCGAGGACGTCTACGTCCGTTCCTCCGCGCTGCCCGATGGCGTCGAAGGTCTCAAGCCCGGCCAGCGCGTCGAATTCGGCATGGCCGCGGGTCGGCGTGGCCCGCAGGCACTGAGCCTGAAGCTGCTCGAGGCGCCGCCGACCGTGCGCGGCAACCAGTCTCAGCAGCCTGCCCGCAAGGACGCGGGCCCGCGCAAGTCGCCCGACGAGCTGCACGGCCTCGTCGAGGACATGATCACGCTGCTCGAGACCAAGGTGCAGCCGGATCTGCGGCGCGGCAAGTACCCGGATCGCAAGCTGTCCCAGCGGATCTCCGAGGTCGTGCGGGCCGTCGCCCGCGAACTCGACCACTGATCCGATCCTCGGTCCCGGGCACCACGGTGTCCGGGACCGAGTCGTGTCAGGCCTCGGGGGTGCTGATCGACCAGGCGGCGTGCGGGATGTAGGTCTCGCGGCCGGTCACGGTGTCGCGGGCCAGGATCGGGAGCTGGACCTCGATGCCGGCCAGGCGCAGGTCGGGTTCGGGCTTGGTATCGATGGTGAGCGCGCGGGCGCCCGAGGGGAAGTCGGCGAAGCTCAGCACCCGGTCGACCTGCTCGCCGGAAGGTCGCTGGTAGATCAGCTGGACCAGCCACGGCGACTCGGCGATCTTGTCCGGGAGCGACAGCTGCACCGGGCGGCCCGCCGTCGTCGTCAGCTCGGTGGTCTCGCCGTAACGGCAGTCCTGCATGGTGACCGTGCAGTACAGGAACGGGTCGACGGTGACGGTGGTGCCGCGCGCGAACGCGGTGATCTGCGGGTCGCGCTCGGGCGCCTTCGACACGCCGTAGGCCACCAGACCCGCGGTCACCGCGGCGACGGCGAAGAGTCCGACCGCGACCAGAACGACGATCGTGCGGACGTTGAGCTTGCTCACCGGATGGGGTCTCCTGTCCCTCGCGGAACCGCACCGGGGTCTGCCCGGTACGGATGGGTGTTGGGCACTTCCTGCTCGGCGTGCTGCGGACGATTGCCGCCCAGGCCGGGCAGCAGCGAATGTCCGGTGTAGCTGACGAACGTCTGGATCAGGCCGATCACCAGGATCACGCTGATCACCGCGAAACCCTTCCAGAATTCGATCGGCAACAGCACACCGGCCGCGCCGCCGATCACCCAGCTCAGTTGCAGCACCGTCTCCGATCGGCCGAAACCGGACGCGATCGACTCCGGCGGCAGGTCGTCCTGGATGGCCGCGTCCAGCGACACCTTCGCCAGCGCGCTCGCCGCCGAGGCGATCAGCGCCGCGAACGCCGCGCCGAACAGGTTGCCGGTGAACATCGCGAACAGTGCCACCGCGGCGCACGCGCCGGTGCAGCCGAGCACCACCAGCGACGGCCTGCCGAGGGTCAGCCGGGCGCCGGTCGCGTTGCCGCCGAAGTTGCCGATGCCTGCCGCGGCGCCGACCACCGCGAGCATGGCCGCCTGCTCGGTCGGGCTGCCGCCCGAGCCCTTGGCGACGAAGGCGATGTAGAAGGTCAGGAAGCCGGTGAGCACGCGGATGGAACTGTTGCCCCACAGCCCGGTGACCACGGCCCGGCCCAGCGGCTGCCGGCGTTTCCGGGCGGGCACCGAGGACTCCGTGCCTGGCTCGAGCACCTCGGTGTGCGCGTCGGGGCCGTGATAGCTCAGCGTCGCGGGCACCTCGCCCTCGGTCACCTCCACCCACGACGGAATCCGCAGGCTCAGATACGCCCCGGCCACCGCGATGCCGGTCGCCAGGACCAGCGCGCCGGTCGAGCCGGCGATCATCGCGGCGAGCGCGGCCACCGCGCCGGCGCCGATGGTGCCGCCGACCAGGCCGAACACCGTCAGCCGGGAGTTGGTGCGCACCAGGTCGATATCCGGTGGGAGCACCCTCGGCGTGACCGCGCTCTTGAGGACCGCGAAGGATTTCGAGCCGACCATCATGCACAGCGCCAGCGGATACAGCCCCCAGGTGTCGATCTCGAAGATCAGCAGCAGGGCGAAGACCGCGCGCAGCCCGAACGTCGTCGCCAGCGCCAGCCTGCGGCCGCGCTGCAAACGGTCCAGCAGCGGGCCGATCAGCGGCGCGATCACCGCGAACGGGGCGATGGTGATCAGCAGGTACAGCGCCACCTTGGTCTTGGACTCGGCGGTCGCGCTGGCGAAGAACAGGGTGTTGGCCAGTGAGACGGCGATCGCGGCGTCGAGCGCGAAGTTGGCCATCGTGGCGTAGGTGAGCGCGGTCAGACCCGATTGATCGGCGCCGTCGGCCTTGGCCGCGCGCTGGAAGGTGGCGAATCCGCGTTCGGTGAGTTCGCGGCTGCGCATGGCGGCGACCCGGGTGACGGTCAGCTTGCGCGGAACCCGCTGCTTGATCTCGTCGTCGACGGGCTCCTCGGCGCGGGGGAGCGGGCGGGTGCCCGGCGGGCCGAGATCCTTCTCCGGCGGCGTCGGCCTGGCGCGTTCGCGGGGCGTCGGCGCGCCGCGTAAGGGTGTGGTCGGGGCGGCATCGGGCTCGGACCGTCCGCGCCGGAACGGGTTCTTCGACCGGATCGTCGGCGGGTCGGGCGAGTCGGGGCGGGGGAAGACCTTCCGCGGCGCGGTCGGCCTGCGCGGCTGCTCGTCGTAACCCGGCCCGCCCGCGCGCGGCGGGTACTGCCCGAAGCCGGGATGCCTGCCCGCGGGGTTACCGTCCCGGCGACCACGGTCGGGACCGGAGGGATCGCGGGGAGTAGTCACAGTCCAATTCTGGCCCACGCGGCGTTTCCGCGTTCACTCGCGGCGCGGCAGTGTTGGCCACAGCGCGCTATTCGGGGACGAATCGCACCTCGAACAGGCGCGGCCAGTACTTGCCGGTGAGCAGGAACCGGTCGGTCCCGGGCAGGTGGGCGATGCCGTTGAGGACATCGGTACCCGCGCGCTCGGCGGCGGTGAGCAGTCCGCTCGCCTCGATCACCGCGAGCACCCGGCCGGTCTCCGGGTCGATCCGCAGGATCTCGTCGGAGGGGTAGTTGTTGGCGTACACCGTGCCGTCGGGGGCGCAGTCGAGTTCGTTCGGCTGGGGGGACGGGTAGCCGGTGAGCGTCACCGAGCCGGTCTTCGCGAAGGTCACCGGGTCGCGGAAGGTGAGCGTGGGCGTGCCGTCGCTCATCACCAGGCGCTGGGGTTGCGCGCACACGCCCCACCCCTC
This sequence comes from Nocardia sp. NPDC087230, assembly GCF_044744725.1. Lineage (NCBI taxonomy): Bacteria > Bacillati > Actinomycetota > Actinomycetes > Mycobacteriales > Nocardiaceae > Nocardia > Nocardia sp. NPDC087230. The sequence continues at coordinate 294,719 of NZ_JBIUYV010000002.1, read as the reverse complement.
GCCCTCGTATTCGACGCGGCCGGTCTCGGCCAGGGTGACCGGGTCGCGGGCGATGGCGATGTGGTCCTGCCAGGTGATCTGCCAGACGATCCCGCCCGCCCTGGTCATGCCCTCGCCGAACAGGTTCCCCGGCAGGTCGACGCGCGCGGTCTCGACGCCGGTGGCCTGATCGGCGGCCCGCGCGCTCGACACGCCCCACATGCCGGTGCTTTCGTAGCGAACCCCGTCGACCACCTCCAGGCCCTGGGTGAAGGCCCGCGGATCGTGCGGTGACGAGCCGATCACCTCGACGCGCAGGCGGGGCGGCGCGGGCTCTTCCCGGCCCCCACAGGCCCCCACGCCGAGCAGGCTGACCAGCACTGCGACGGCCAACGAACTCCGATTGCACTTCATACGGCAAAATGTATGCCGTGAGCGCAGTATCTGTTTCGGAGTCCGGCGTGCGTCCTGTTCTGGCCGATGCGGCCGAAGTCGCACGTCGTGCGCTCGTCGAGTTGGAACCCGACGGGGTAGGAGTCCATCTGGGGGTGAGTGCCGAGGACGAGACGGCAGCCACCCACCGGTTCGAGGCGACCCTGCCCGGTTACCGGGGCTGGCAGTGGGCCGTGGTGGTCGCCGCGCCGCCGGAGGCCACATATGCCACGGTCAGCGAGTCGGCGCTGCTGCCGGGGCCCGACGCCCTGATCGCCCCCGACTTCGTCCCGTGGGAGCAGCGGGTCCGGCCCGGCGACCTCGGCCCCGGCGATCTGCTCGCCCCGCCCGCCGACGATCCCCGGCTCGTCCCCGGCTACATCGCGACCGGTGATCCCGTGGTCGACGAGGTCTGTCACGAGGTCGGCCTCGGCCGCACCCAGGTGCTCAGCCTCGAGGGCCGGATCGAGGCCGCCGAGCGCTGGTATACCGAGTTCGGCCCCGACACCGAGATGGCCAAGGCCGCCCCGTCCACCTGCGGCCTGTGCGGCTTCTTCCTGCCGCTGGCCGGCGCCCTGCGCGAATCCTTCGGCGTCTGTGGCAACGCGATGGGCGCGGACGGCCACGTCGTCCACATCGAATACGGCTGTGGCGCCCACTCCGACGTGGTCGCCCCCTCGGGCAACGGTTCGCCGCGGTACGAGGCGTTCGACGACCACGCCGTGGAACTCGTCGAGATCGTGCGCGCGAACGGCACCGCCGCTGCCGAGGCATCCGCCGCCGCAGTGACCGAGCAGCAGGAGACCGCCGAGGCCGAAGCCGCCGACGCGGCCGCCGCCACCCGCGCAGCACTCGCCGAAGGCGCGCGACCGGAATCGGCCGACGAGGTCGTCGCCGCCGAGCCGGCCCCCGTGGCCGAGCCCGCTTCGGCCGCCGGGACTGTGGCCGAGCCCGCCCAGGCTGCCGACGCGGCCGCCACCGCGCCTCGAGCACTCGCCGAAGGCGCGCGGCAGGAGTCGGCCCCCGATGCCGAGACGGCTTCGGTCGTCGAGCCTGCTACCGAGGCGCCCTCGAGCGCGGAGGACGTCGACACCGTCGCTGAGTTGCCGGTCGCTGATCCCGAGGTCACCGCCGAGTCCTCCGCTGCGGCTGTGGCAGACACCGCTGCCGTGGAACCCACGACCGGCGATCAGCGTGCGTCGGCCGCCGCCGACCAGGCCGCTGTCGCGGATCAGGCTGCCGCGGATCAGGGTGCTGCCGCCGAGTCGGCTGCTCGGGATGCGGCGGAAGACACCGCGTCGGTAGCGGCCGCTGAATCGGAGGTGGCCGAATCTGTTTCGCAGGCCGACACTGATGCGGCCGCCGACGGTGCGCGGGCCGACGCTGCCGAGGAGGCTGCCGTCGCCGGTGCCGCAGTGGCGAGTCCGTCCGCGACGGAAACCGCGTCGGACGCGGCGGGTGCCGAGGTCGTCGACGCGGCGCAGGGCGACTCCGCCGATGAGCACGGATCGTCGGTGGCGCGCTGAACGGATCGGCGGATCCCTTCGGCACCGCGGAGCTGCGTGCCGGAGTGCTCGCCGCCTGGCGGGATTCGCCCACCCGGTTGCGGGAGGACAGTGCGAGTGAGGCGGATCTGGTGGCCGCGGGCTACCGGGATCGGGTGCTCACCGAGCTGGCCCAGAACGCGGCCGACGCGGCGGCGAAGGCGGGTGTTCCCGGCGAGTTGAGTGTCCGGGTGCTCGACGGGCGCCTGCACGTCGCGAATACCGGCGTGCCGCTCAGTGTTTCCGGTGTGCACGCGCTGACGGCGTTGCGCGCCTCGGGCAAGGCCGAGGCCGAGCAGGTCGGGCGGTTCGGCGTCGGCTTCACGGCGGTGCGCTCCGTGGGCGACGAGATCGAGGTGCGGTCGACCACCGGCTCGATCCGGTTCTCCCGGACCGCGACCCGGAACGCGCTGCACGACATCGGGATCGAGATCCCCGAGGAGCTGCCGACGATCGAGCCGCCGGTGCTGCGCCTGGCCTGGCCCGTGCCGACCACCCCGGTCGCCGGCGCCGATACCGAGGTCGTCGTACACCTGCGCGACGACATCGACGCGGACGCCCTCCTCGCCGCCCTGCGCGCGGAGGCGACCGACCTGCTGCTGGAACTGCCCGCCCTGCACCGCATCCGGATCGGCGCCGACGAATTCACCAGCACCGTCACCGATCTCGGTGCCGACGGCCGCACCGAACTCGCCATCACCCAGCCGGAGGGCGCCACCCGGCGCTGGTGGCAGTACCGCACCCCCAGGGCCCGCTGGCTGCTCCCGCTGCGCGACGGCCGCCCCGTGGCCGCCGCGCCCGATGTCCTGCGCGCCCCCACCCGCTCCGACGAGGAGCTGTCCCTGCCCGCGATCCTGGTGGCCGACATCGCGATGCAGCCCGATCGCCGTCGCCTCCTGCCCGGCGCCCGCCTGTCCGAACTGGCCTCCGGCTACGCCGATTTCGCCCGCGCCCTCCCGCCCCGCGACCGCCTCGTCCTGGTCCCGGCCCCCGGTTTCGCCCGCAGCGAGGCCGACGGCCTCCTGCGCGAAGCCGTCACCGCCGAACTCCGCACCAACCCGTGGCTCCCCGTCTGCGCCGCCCACATCGACGACCCGGTCGAACTCGCCACCGAGCCCGACCTGCCAGAAGCCGTCACCGCTGACCACGGCCGCTCCGCATCGGTCACGGCCGTCGGCCCCTTGTTCGGCGGGTCGCCCGAGTCTGATTCGGAGACAGCGGGTTTCGCGCCCACCGGATCGGCCGAGTCCGATCCGAGCGCCGCGAGCTCTGCGGCCGACGCTCCGGCCTGGCCCGGGCGGGACGAGGTCGCGCTGGATGCGACCGGAACCGCGTCCGCCGACGCCCTCGCGTTCGGATCGGCGACGGCGACCGTGGGCTTCCGCCCCGACGCGACCGCGGACCGGGTGTGTATCCCGACCCGCGCGAGCGTATTCCCTGATCTCACGCCCGAATTGGCGGCTTTACTCGCCGATGTCACCGGCCCCCTGCTGATCCCGGAACTGTCCGGCCGCGCTCAGCAGGAGAAGCTGTCGGTCCTCGATGTGCACCGCCTCGGCCCCGCCTCCCTGGCCGACCTGTCGAGCGGCCTCGATCGCGAACCGCACTGGTGGCAGCGGTTCTACGCCGCCCTCGAACCGTTCGTGGTCGATACCAGGACCGCCGAGGAATTCGGCGCGCTCGCGGTGCCGCTGGCCGACGGCAGGCTGGTCACCGGCCCGCGCACCGTCGTCCTCGACGATCAGCTCACCGTGGCCGTTCCGGTGCACTGGGCCCGCCTGGTGCACCCCGACGCCACCCACGCGCTGCTGGCCCGCCTCGGCGCCCGCAGCGCCACCGCGGAGGACCTGCTCACCGACCCGGGCCTGCGCGACCTGCTCGAGCAGGACCCGGCCGACCCCGACACCGTCGACGCGGTCCTGCGACTGGCCCCCTTCGCGACCCCGGAACTGCTCCCGTCGTGGCTCGGCCTGCTCGAATTGCCCGACGACACCGGCGAACCGCGTCCCGCCGACGAACTGCTGCTGCCCGGCGCACCGCTGGCCGCCGTCCTGGTCGACGACTCGCCGTTCGGCACCGTCGCCGACGACACGGTCGCCGAGTACGGCGCCGAGGCCCTGCGCGCGATCGGCGTCGGCTGGGACTTCGCGGTGGTCAGCGACCCCGACCCGGTCGGTCCCGATCACGACCTCGACGACGAACACGCCTGGTGGGACGGTCTTTCCGAGGATCCGCGCGAGCTGGCCGCCGTCCGCGATCTGGATCTGGTCGACGAGAACCGCTGGCCCGCCGCCCTGCGGCAGCTGCTGGCGGAGCCGCGCACCCGCGCCCTGCTCGCCGACCGCGACGGTTACACCGCCTGGTGGCTGCATCGGCACGCGCACGTCGGTGATATCGCGCTCGGCCGCCTGCGGCACCCCGACGACGACGAATTCGCGGGCCTGCTCCCGGCTTTCGAGGTCGACGGCATCGCGGGCACCGACCTGGACGTGCTGCGCCCGCTGCTGGTCCGCCCGGACGTGATGTCGGCCGAACTGGCCGAGGAACTTCTCGATGCCCTCGCCGACCCGTCGAAAACCCCGGCACCCGAGGTCATCGCGCACACCCACGCCCGGCTGGCCGCCGCCGTGGAGACCGGTGCGCTCGATCCGCGCGAACTGGATCTGCCCGATCAGGTGCGCGCCCTGTCCGGCGCGGTCGTCGACGCGAGCACCGCCCTGGTCCTGGACCAGCCCTGCTTCGGTCTGGTCGTCCCGCCGGAGCGGTTGGTGGCCGGTGATATCGACAGCGCCGAGGGACTGGCGACCCTGCTGGACCTGCCGCTGGTCTCGGAGGAGGTCAGCGCCGAGGTGCTCGGCACCGGCAGACGGACCACCTGGGCCGCGGACGCGCTGGGGGTGGTGCTGCGTCAGCTGTGGTCACCGCGGGATACCTCGGGCGCGCTGGTCCTGCACGAGACGCTCGAGGTGCATCTGCGCGGTGCGCTGACGGGCACGGTACGGGTGCCGTGGTGGCACACCGAGGACGCGGTGCACGTGCAGGTGCCGCGGGGCTAGCGCGCGTGCGCGGCCACCATCGCGGCGAGCAGGTCGAGCTGGGTCTGCACGGCCTCGCTGTCGTCGTCGACGAGCCAGCGCAGCACGACACCGTCGATGACGCTGAGGATGAATCGGCTCAGCTCGGTGACGGGGGTGGTCCAGGTGGTCTCGGTCGCTTCCCGGAAGTGGTCCATGACGTCGGCGACGGTGGTGTCGTTGAACGCGTACTGCTCACGCGCGATCGCGATCTTGGCCGGCGTCGACTCGCCCTCGCGCAGGGCGTAGGTGGTGGTCTCGTAGGTGAGCAGCTGGCGCTCCGGAGTGGCTTCGATGTTGCGCCACATCAGTTCCAAACCGGAACGCACCAATTTCTGAAGCGCTTCTTTTCCGGTTCCGGCATCGGCCCACAGCGAATCATCGGCATCGACGGAATCGCGCAATTCCATGGACAACGCTTTGACCAGCTCGGTCATCAGTGCGTCCTTGTTTTCGAAACAGTAATGCACCACACCGAGTGAGACGCCCGCGGCTTGTGCGACATCGCGCGTGGTCACGCCCGCGACGCCTTTTTTCTCGGCGAGACCGATCGCAGCCTCGATCAGGTGGGCTCGTCGTTCTTCGACGCTCAATCGGGAGGACACGTGTGCGAGTTAAGCGCCCGCGTGGCAAACAGTCAATTCGCCGGTCCGCGAGAAAATCCTGGACATCTGACCAGTTGATGTGGTTGTCTCCGAATCGGAAGTTGCGAAGGAGTCGCCTGATGTCCGTGTCCCGCCGTACCGTCCTGGCCGCCTCGGCCCTGGGTGTGGCCGCCGTGCCTGTCGTCTCGGCGCTCACCGGCGCCGCGACGCCCGCCGCCCGCGCGAATCCGAAACCGGGCGGATTCGAATTCGGGCTCGGTATCGCCGATCTCACCGGACCGGCCGCGGAATGCGGCATGATGGGCTACTCGCAACTCGATCAGGCGACGGCCGGAATTCATCTGCGCCCCCGCGCCCGCGCGTTCGTGATAGGCGCGGACGGAAATCGCGTCGCCTACGTCGCGGTGGAGAACGGGGCGGTGTTCGGCTCGGTGCATCGCGGTGTGCTGCTCGCGCTCGCGCAGCGATTCGGCGATCGCTATACCGAGCGAAATGTCGTGCTCACCTCGACCCACACCCATGCCAGTTGTGGCGGTTCCGCGCACGACTACGCCTATACGCTGGCGACCCTGGGATTTCAGCAGCAGGTCTACGAGGCCGAGGTGAACGGCATCGTCGAGGCGATCGTCGCCGCCGACGCCGATTTCGGGCCCGGCGCCATCGCGCTGGGTCGGTCCACCCTGCGCGACGCCAGCGTGAACCGGTCCCGCGTCGCCTTCGAGCGTAATCCCGAGGCCGACCGCGCGGTGTTCCCCGACGCTATCGACCCGGCCGTGACCACGCTGGTCTTCACCAGGGCGGGCCGTGAGGTCGGCGCGCTGACCTGGTTCGCGACCCACAACACCTCGATGACCAACGCCAACCGGCTGATCAGCTCGGACAACAAGGGCTACGCCAGCTTCGCCGCCGAGCACATCGAGCACGGCGTGCGCCATCTCGACGGCCCACCGGCCTACATCGCGGCGTTCGCGCAGACCAACGCCGGTGACATGTCACCCAACCTGAATCTGCGGCCCGGCGACGGGCCGACCACCGACGAGTTCGACAACACCAGAATCCTCGGCGAGCGCCAGTACGACGCGTCCAAAGCGGCTGCCGCGCAGGCGGTGCCGATGTCGGGGCCGGTCGGATCGATGCTGTGCTACATCGACCTGGCCGACATCGCCGTGGACGGCCGGTTCACCCCGGACGGCGCGCCGCGGCGCACTTCGCCTGCCGCCGCCGGTGTTTCGCTGATCGCGGGCAGCGTCGAGGACGGGCCCGGCCTGCCGGGCGGGCCGATTCCCGAGGGTGTGCGCAATCCGATGGTGGATTTCCTCGGCGGGATCGACCATCCGCACCCGGCCTGGCTGGCGGACGCCCAGGCGCCCAAGGCGATCGCGGTGCCACTGGGGCTGCTGCCGCCGGTGCCGTGGGTGCCGAACGTGGTGCCGATCCAGCTGATCCGGATCGGCGGGCTCTATCTGGCCGCCGCAGGCGCGGAATTCACCATCGTCGCCGGGTTGCGGGTGCGGCGCGCGGTGGCGGCGGTGCTCGGCGTCGAGCCCGAACACGTGCTGCTGCAGGGCTACGCGAACTCCTACCACGAGTACGTGACCACGCCGGAGGAGTACGACGCGCAGCAGTACGAGGGCGCCTCGACGCTGTTCGGCCGCTACACGCTGTGCGCGTATCAGCAGGAGTTCGCCCGGCTGGCCGCCGCGTTCGTCGCGGGCGGGGCGATCGGGCGTGGTCCGGCGCCGCGCGATGTGTCGGCGCTCCAGCCGAATTTCGCCGCCGTGCCCGGCCCGGACGCGACGCCGCAGGGGCGAGGCTTCGGCGATGTCCTCGTGCAGCCGCCGGCGACGTGCGCGCGCGGCGAGCGGGTGGCGGTCGAATTCGTCTCGGCGCACCCGAAGCACAATCCGCGTCGCGGGGACACCTTCCTCGAGGTGCAGCGTCGCACCGGCGCGGGCGACTGGGAGCGGGTGGCCAACGAGGGCGAGTGGGACGTGCGGTTCCACTGGCGCAAGGAGGGCGAGGCGGTTTCGATCGCCAGGTTCACCTGGGACGTGCCCGCGACGGCCGCCGGCGTGCACCGGTTCGTGCATTTCGCCGACGTGCTGGGCGCCGACGGTGCGCTGCGTCCGGTCACCGGGACCAGCGCCGAATTCGAGGTGACCGGCTAGTCGGTCGACAGACCCACCTGCGCGCCCTTGTCGCCACGGCGGGCCGAGCGGAGCTGGGCCAGGTAGATCGAGACGCCGAGCACGCCGACCGCCAAGCCCATCAGGCACACCGACCGGGCCTCCGACCAGGCCGGATTCAGCCACACCAGCGCGGTCGCGACGATCCAGGCGACGAATCCGACCACCACCACCGGACGCGGATCGACCAGGCTTCGAGGCAGTTCGGGGACCGCGGAGCTGACGTGACCGTTATCCATACCCAAACAGTAGCCGCGTGAAACACATCAGGTGGCGCGGACGTACCGTAGAGTTCTGCACTGTGACAACGCCATCGGACGTCCGTGCCCTGGCCGGTGACCTCTCACTGGCCGTCGTACGGCTCACGCGACATCTGCGCGGCCGCCGTGCCGACGCGCAGATCTCGCTCACCCAGCTGTCGGCTCTGGCGACGCTGGCGCGTGATGGTGCCATGACACCCGGGGCGCTCGCGGGCAAGGAGCGGGTGCAGCCGCCGTCGATGACGCGCGTCATCGCCTCGCTGTCGGACCTGGATCTGGTGCAGCGTCGTCCGCATCCGACCGACGGCAGGCAGATCATCGTCTCGCTGTCCCCGGCCGGGCGCGCGCTGGTGGCCGACGAGACCAGTGCCCGTGAGGCCTGGATGACCGATCAGCTCTCGCGCCTGCAACCGGAGCAGATCGAGATCCTGGACCGGGCGGTCGAGATCATGAACCAGATCGTCGCCGAATCGGAGTGATCAGCGCGTCTGGTCGGAGTCGACGACCTCGTGCCCGAGCGGGAACAGCGACAGCGGCACCAGCTTGAGATTCGCCCAGGCGAAGGGCAGGCCGATGATGGTCACCGCCAGCGCGATGCTGGTCGCGATGTGACCGATCGCCAGCCACCAGCCCGCGAAGACGAACCAGATGATGTTGCCGATCAGTGAGCCGGCGCCCGCGCTCGGTTTGTCGACCACGCTGCGGCCGAACGGCCACAGCACGTAGCCGGCGATCCGCAGCGACGCGATGCCGAACGGGATGGTGATGATCAGGATGAAGCAGATCAGCGCCGCGAGCAGGTAGCCGAGGGCCATCCAGAAACCGCACAGCACCACCCACAGGATGTTCAAGATCAACTGTACGAGCTTCATGTATCCATCATGCCAGGATTGTCCCGTGGCCGAAGTGATCGACATCGACGACCCCGCCGACCCTCGCGTCGACGACTTCCGTGACCTGTCCTCCGCCGACCGCAGGCCCGACCTGCCGGGGCGCAAGGGCCTGGTGATCGCGGAGGGCGTCGTGGTCGTGCAGCGGATGCTCGACTCCCGGTTCACCCCGAGCGCGCTGCTCGGCGTCGGGAAGCGCTACGAGGCGCTGGCCGAGGACCTGGCCGATCGGAACATCCCGTACTACCGGGCCGATGCCGAGGTGATGGCCGAGGTGGTCGGCTTCCATCTCAACCGGGGCGTGCTCGCGGTGGCACCGCGGCCCGCCGAGCTGTCGGTCGAGCAGGTGCTCGACGGCGCCCGCACGGTGGCGGTGCTCGAGGGCGTCAACGATCACGAGAACCTGGGGTCGATGTTCCGCAACGCGGCCGGGCTCGGCGCGGACGCGGTGCTCTTCGGTGACCGCTGCGCCGATCCGCTCTACCGGCGCGCGGTCCGCGTCTCGATGGGCCACGTGCTGCGGGTGCCGTTCGCGCAGCTGCCGCAGTGGCCGGGCGGGTTGGAGCTGTTGCGTGAGCGAGGCTTCCAGATCATCGCGCTGACGCCGAATCCGGCGGCGGTGAACCTGGCGACGGCGATGACGGGGGAGCGGGTCGCGCTGCTGCTCGGCGCGGAGGGACCGGGCTTGACCGAAGAAGCCATGCGCGCCACCGATATTCGCGCGAGAATTCCGATGTCGCCCGGGACCGATTCGCTCAATGTGGCGACCGCGGCGGCGATGGCCTTCTACGAGCGGGTGCGAACATCGTGAAGCAGGAACCGGACGGTCCGTACCGCGCGCAACCGGATTCGGTGCCGTGGGCCGCGGGCGTCACGGTGGTGGTGCTGGTCGCGGCGCTCGGCGCCGTGGCGGTGTACGCGTTCGGCGCCGCGCTGGCGACGGTCCACTGGCTGCTCGCCGTGGCGGTGAACGTGGTGGCCGCGGTCGGGGTGGCGCCGACGGCGTGGCGCTGGCGGTTCACCCCGGTCGTGCGGTGGGTGCTGGCCGGGGCGGCGCTCGGGGTGGTGCTCGGCTGGCTGACGCTGCTCGTCGACCAGCTCAGCTGAGCGGTCTCACAGCACCCGGTCGGTCCGGTGCAGCCAGCCGAACAGGCCCCGCTTGCGCCGGGTGGCCGCGCCGGGGCTGTCCGCCTGCACCAGCGATGGTGGCTGCGGTGCCTGCCCCTTCGGGTACAGCGTGAAGCCGCAGACCGCCAGGTCGCCGGGGACCAGGCCGCCGGGCGCGGCCTGCGTGCGATAGCGGAACCCGAGCCATTCGTCGTTGGCGGCATCGGCGAAGGCAGGCGGGTCGAACGGCAGTGACTGCGGTTCGGGACGGTCGCCGGGCTGCCACGGCACCGGATGGTCACCGGCCCAGAACGGCCGCTCCCACACCATCGGCAAGCCCTCGTTCTCCAGGATGTCGACCCGGGTGGAACTGAACGAGCGCCGGAACTCGCCGCGCTCCCAGTGCGCGAACGCGCCCCAGCGCAGCGTGGCGTCGAACGAGACCAGATAGGTGTGCTCCGAGGCCAGCGGCCGCACCAGCAGATCCGGCAGCTTCGTCGGCCGCACCAGCGCCGCCTCGGCCGTGCACACGACTGTCAGCCCCGGATAGCACCCGATGTACACCTCGTTCCGATCCGGCGCGGCGCATCCGTTGAGCGTCCCGATCATGATCGGCCGAACATCGTGCTCGGCGTACAACTGCCCGGCCAAGGCGGCAGCGGCCGCCGGATCGGGCTCGGGCCGCCCACGCAGCACGGCCGCCGGATCCGGGGTGTCGACATACCAGAGCGTGGAAGCGGACAGCACCGACAACCACCTCCCACCTAGACCGAATCACCAGCTCCAGCAAGAACATGGGTAACTCACCGGGAACGGGCTACCGCGACCCCACCGACGACCGCCGATGGCCAACCCACCCCGACGCCGCACCTAGGTCCGGCCGACATCCCGGCGAGGCGGGACGACTCAGTGCCCGGAGCTGCGCACGCCCAGGAGTACGTCTTCCCAGGACGGCATCGGCGCCTTGCCGCGCTTGGCCCGTGCGGGCTTGGCGGCGGGCTTCTCCGGTGCCGGCTCCGGCGCGGGCTGCTCCTTCTCCTGCTGCGCGACCGGCTGACTCGGCGGCGTCGCCGGGACCGGCGCAGCGGGTGCCGGCGCGGCCGGAATCGCCGCGGCGCCACCACCGGCGGCGACCGCGCGCTGCTCGTAGTACTCGTCCAGCGTCGGCTGGGCGGGCCGGGCCGTCGGCCGCGCGGTCGGGGCGACCTGCTCGCGCGGGCGCGGCTCGACCGGGGTCGGCGGTTCCACGACCGGCGGCGCCTTCTCCACCGGGGTGGGCAGGATGGTGGCCAGCCCACGCAGCGCGCGCCCGAAATCAGGATCGATCAGGTCGTTGGCGGGGTCGTCGAGCGGGGAGACCGAGCCGCCGTGCGCGTCCGGCTGGTAGCGCCAGTGCGCGGCGATCTCGGAGTGACCGTGGCGCCACTGCAATTGGGCGACCCAGAATCCCTTTTCGTCTTTCCAGGCGTCCCATTCGGCCTGTTCGATGGTGTGGCCGCGTTCGGCGAAGGCCGCGGTGACGATCTCGTGCAGCGTTTCCAGCGCGGGACCGTCCGGGCGCACCGGATGCGCTTTCTGCGCCAGTTCCGCGGCGCGGGCACGCTCCAGCAACACCGGGTAGGCGAAACGTTCGACTTTGGTGGCCGGCATCCCGGACTCCGCCGTGACCTGCTCGACGGACGCTCCGGCTCGAATACGGGCCTGGATATCGCGAGGACGCATAGACGCTTCCGTTTCGATCTCGATCTGGCCGAATCGTGCGAGGTCGCCGCGCGCCGCCGCGCGGAGCTTGTCGTCGGCGGGCAACCGGAACTTGGTGCCGGACTCGGTGTCGCTGCACACGATGTGCGTGGAGTCGGGCGTCACCCCGATCACTCGAAGTTCACGCACCGTTACCTCCCTATCGCGTCGGCTACGACACCGCCCACTTTCCTAGACAGTAGTGCACATTACTTGCCCACGGCAGCAGACACGCACGACCGAAATCGCGCACCGAGACCCCAGGTCCCGCTAATCTGATCGGCTCACCACACGAATCCTGGTCGTGTGCAGGCAGTTTGGTGATAGATCAACATCAAATACCGGCCCGCGGCGGTGTGACCGAATGCAAATGTTGCGAACCTGCCCAGGCCCAATGCAAAGGGCCGGTGCGCGATGAACCGGAAAATGGTTCACCGGGCACCGGCCCTGATTGCGGTCTTATCTCAGAGCTGACCGACGACCCAGTCGATCGAGCGGGTCAGCTGCGAAACGTCTTCCGGATCGATCGCCGGGAACATGCCGACGCGGAGCTGGTTACGGCCCAGCTTTCGGTACGGCTCGGTGTCGACGATGCCGTTGGCCCGCAGGATCTTCGCGACCTGGGCGGCGTCGACCGCGTCGTCGAAGTCGATGGTGCCCACGACCTGCGAGCGGTGCGCCGGATCGGTGACGTACGGGGTGGCGAAGGAGCTCGACTCGGCCCACGAGTACAGGCGCGAGGACGAGTCGAGGGTGCGCTTGACGGTCCAGTCCAGGCCGCCGTTGGCGTTCATCCACTCGATCTGGTCGGCGAACAGCAGCAGAGTGGCCAGCGCCGGGGTGTTGTAGGTCTGGTCCTTGGTGGAGTTGTCGATGGCGATCGGCAGCGACAGGAACTCCGGGGTCCAGCGGCCCGAGGCCTTGATCTCCTCGACGCGGGCCAGCGCGGCGGGGCTCATGATCGCGATCCACAGTCCACCGTCGGCGGCGAAGCACTTCTGCGGGGCGAAGTAGTACACGTCGGAGTCGGCGATGTTCACCGGCAGGCCGCCCGCGCCGGAGGTGGCGTCGATGGCGATCAGGGCGTTCTCCGAGCCGGCCGGACGCGAGACCGGGATGGACACACCGGTCGAGGTCTCGTTGTGGGCCCAGCCGATGAGGTCGACCGAGGGGTCCGAGACGGGCTCGGGCGCGCTGCCCGGCTCCGACGAGACGACGATCGGGTCACCGATGAACGGGTTGCCCTTGGCGACCGAGGCGAACTTCGAGGAGAACTCGCCGTTGGTCAGGTGCAGCGAGCGCTCGCGGATCAGGCCGAAGGCGGCGGCGTCCCAGAACGCGGTGGTGCCACCGTTGCCGAGCACCACTTCGTAGCCCTCGGGCAGGGAGAACAGCTCACGCAGGCCGTTGCGCACCCGCGCCACGACGTCCCTGACCGGCTTCTGGCGATGCGAGGTGCCGAACACCGAGGCGCCGACAGTCACCAGGGACTGCAGCTGCTCCGGGCGGACCTTGGACGGGCCGCAGCCGAACCGTCCGTCGGCGGGCTTGAGGTCGGCGGGAATGGTCGGGAACGCACTGGTCATGGGGGCGAGTTTAGTGGTCCGCCGATGGTCCGACGCGCACGGGGGCGGGGCTGTGAGGCGGCCCACTCGGGGGCGCGGGCACGGCGTGGCGGGCACCCGGCGTGCTGGGCGGGTGCCCAGCTCGACCCGGTGGACCGTCGGGCCCGGCAGGTGCCCGGAACGCCCCGACCGCGGGCCCCGCGCGGCCGTCACGTCGACCCGGATCGGCGCGTGCGGGGAATTTGCCCTTGTGCGTAGGGCATTCGCATTACGCTTCTGCTATGAGCCTCGCCGTGGCCGACTCGGGTCGGACCCTGCTCGACCGGTTTGTGTGGGCGTTCGGGAGACGGCCGGGATTGCTGGCCGAGAGCTCCCGGCGAGAACTGCTGATGAGGGGGTTACCCGCCACGGCCACCGTGCTGTCGGTGCGATCCCGGCGCGGGGAGGGCGGATACCGGTTCTCGGTGCGGGTACAGGTGCCCGACGAGCTGGTCTACGACGCGCGGGTGCGGCAGCGGGTGCGTAGCCAGGATCTGGAATGGATGCAGCCCGGCGACGTCGTCGGCTGCCGCGTCGACCCGGGCGATCGGGAACGCGTGGTGCTGTTCGTCCCCGAGCTGCCGCGGTCGGGACGCAGCGCGGCCGCCAAGATCCTGGCCAACGGGCGCCGCGCGGAGGCGACGGTCCTGGCGGTCGCGCCGATCGCGGCCGACTACACCGGCCGCGACGATCCGGTGCTGCGCCTGGACCTGGAGCTGCGGGCCTGGGACGAGCCGTCGCCGTGGCGGGTGCGGCTGATCCAGCCGGTGCCGCTGGCCGCGGTCGGGCAGATCGAACTCGGCACCCGCCTCGACGCCGCCTTCTTCACCGTCGATCGCGGCGCCTCCGTCGCCATCGACTTCACCAGCCTGACCTGAATGCCCGCGGCCTGGGCCAGCTGAGCGGCGGTCCACCCGGACCGCGTGTCGGCTACCGGTGGACGACGCTGTGACTACAGGTGAACGAAGGTGAACCCGGCCGCGCGCAGGGCCGGGATCGCGACGGCCATCCCGGCTGCCGTGCCCGACTTCGGCCGGTGCATGTGGGCGAGCACGATGCCACCGGGCGTGGCCGCGCTCATCGCGCGCTGTACCTGCGCGGCCGAGGCGGTGGCGCCGAAGTCGGCGTTGACGGTGAACCCGAGCGGGGTCTCGCCCAGCTCGGCGACGATGGCGACCGCGACGTCGTCGTAGTGGGCGGTGCCCGCGCGGAAGAATCGCGGCGCCCGTCCGGTCAGCTCGAGCAGGCGTTCGTGATTGGCCCACACCTCGTGCACCGCTTCGTCCGCCGACGCCGTGCCCGCGATGTTGTAGGCGGCCCGCCCGGTCACCGACAGCGGCTTGTGCGCGACGCCGTGACTGGCCAGCTCGAACAGCGGGTTCGCGGCGAGCCGCTGCACGCGACCGGGATCGGCGTCGATCCAGCGCTTGTTGAGGAACAGCGTCGCCGGAATCCGCTCGGCGATCAGCAGATCCAGCAGCGCCTGGTCGACCTCGCTGTTGCCCGGCCCGCCGCACGCGTCGAAGGTGAGCGCCAGCTGCTTGCCACTCGCCGGGAATCCGGTGGTGATGCCGGGCAGATCGACACCCCACGCGTGTGGCCGAGCGCCGGCGTGCCGGGCGGCGACCGCGGCGGGTGAGACGGCGGTCGGCGCGACGACGGTCGAGATCGGCCGCGCGGTCGGCGGCGCGGCCACGGAGGGCCCGGCTGCCACCTCGGGCGCGGCCGAATCACCCTGCGCGGCGACACAGCCGGTCAGCACACCCGCCGCCAACGCGGCCCCCGCGCCGAAAAGCTCACGCCGGGAAAACCCCTCGTTCCGCACCGCCCACCCTTATCGATCAGGTCGGCTGAACATTACCGCCGCCGAGCGCTCCACCAGCCGGAACAGGCCGTCGACCGACTGTGTTCCGCGAAACACATCCTGTCGGCGCCGGATGTCGTGGAGACGAACGACCGGTAGATCGACAACGACCGGGCGTCGGCGGCCGGGGTGGCCGTCGACGCCCGGTCGGGCGATGCGGGGTGGGTCAGCCGGCGATGGTGGACCAGCCGGCGACCTCTTCGGGGGTGCGGGGGCCGGGGCCGGTGTAGATGGCGGCGGGGCGAACGAGCTTGCCCAGCTGCTTCTGCTCCAGGATGTGCGCGCACCAGCCCGCGGTCCGGCCGCAGGTGAACATGGCGGGCATCATGTGCGCGGGGACCTCGGCGAAGTCCAGGATCACCGCGGCCCAGAACTCGACATTGGTCTCGATGGCCCGATCCGGGCGACGCTCCCGCAGTTCGGCCAGCGCGGCCTGCTCCAGCGCGGCGGCGACCTCGAAGCGCGGGGCGTCGAGACGCTTGGCGGTGGCGCGCAGCACGCGGGCGCGCGGGTCCTCGGCCCGGTAGACGCGGTGGCCGAAGCCCATCAGCTTCTCTTTGCGGTCGAGGATGCCCTTGACCAGCGCGCGGGCGTCGCCGCTCTGCTCGACGGCCTCGATCATCGGGAGCACGCGGGCGGGGGCGCCGCCGTGCAGCGGGCCGGACATGGCGCCGATCGCGCCCGACAGCGACGCCGCCACGTCGGCGCCGGTGGAGGCGATGACGCGGGCGGTGAAGGTGGAGGCGTTCATGCCGTGCTCGGCGGCCGAGACCCAGTAGGCGTCGATCGCCTCGGTGTGGCGCGGGTCCGGGTCACCCTTCCAGCGGGTCATGAACCGCTCGGTGACGGTGGTGCACTCGTCGATCTTGCGCTGCGGAACGGCGGGCTGATAGATGCCGCGGGCGGACTGCGCCACGTAGGACAGCGCCATCACCGAGGCGCGGGCCAGGTTCTCGCGGGCGGTCTCGTCGTCGATGTCGAGCAGCGGCTCGTAGCCCCAGATCGGGGCGAGCATGGCCAGACCGGCCTGCACGTCGACGCGCACGTCACCGGTGTGCACCGGCAGCGGGAAGGGCTCGGCGGGCGGGAGGCCGCGGCCGAACTGGCCGTCGACCAGCAGGGCCCACACATCACCGAAGGTGACGCGGTTGGTGACCAGGTCCTCGATGTCGACGCCGCGATAACGTAGCGCGCCACCATCCTTGTCCGGCTCGGCGATGTCGGTGGTGAAGGCCACCACGCCTTCCAATCCGCTGACGAAATCCTGTGGTACCGAGCTGGTAGTCATGGTGACTCTCCTTGCAGGGGCATGCCGATCTTTCTGAACCATAGCCCTGGGGATACCGGGTAGTAACGTCGCCCCTGGCCAGACCTGGACCCCTTCCCGGCCCGCGTCCCGGCGTACCGTCTGTCCTCATGGTTGACCACGAACCCGCGACCGCGGCCGACCTCGCCGCCATGCGCGTCGACTACGGCGACCCGCTGTCGGTGCCGGAGGAGACCGACCTCGACGAGACCTGGGTGGCCGGCGGCTGGGAACCGTTGCTGCGCCGCTGGATCGAGCAGGCGCGCGGTCTCGGCATCGCCGAATCCAACGCGATGGTGCTGGCGACGGTGTCGCTGTCGGGCCCGGCCCCGCGCCCGGTCGCGCGCACCGTCCTGTGCAAGGGACTCGCGCCCGAGGGCGTCACCTTCTACACGAATTACGACTCGGCCAAGGGCAACCAGCTCGCCGCCGACCCGTACGCCGCGGCGACCTTCGTCTGGCCCGCGCTGGCCCGGCAGGTCCATCTGCGCGGGATCACCGAGCGGGTGCCCGCCGAGGTGACCGAGGCCTACTGGCAGACCCGCCCGCGCGACTCGCGGCTGGGCGCGTGGGCGTCGCGGCAGTCGCGGCCCGCGGCCTCGCGCGCGGAGGTGGATCGGTCGTTGGCCGAGGCCACGGCCCGCTTCGCCGACGTCGACGACATTCCGGTCCCGCCGTTCTGGGGCGGGTACCTGCTGCGGCCCGACGAGGTGGAGTTCTGGCAGGGCAGACGGGGTCGGCTGCACAACCGGATCGTCGTGCGGATCGGCGACGCAGGCACAACCGTGGAACGTTTGCAGCCCTAACGAGCGGTGGGGTATCTCACCGAGCGCATCCGTTCTGCGATCGCCCGGCGATGGCTAATCTGCGGCGAGTGAAGCTGCTCGCCGACACCGAACCCCTGCGTCATCCCGACTATCGCAGGCTTTGGACCACCAACATCGTCACCGTCATCGGTGCGCAGCTCTCGGTGGTCGCGGTTCCGCAGCAGATCTTCCAGATCACCGGCAGCTCGGGGTACGTCGGCTTGGCCGGCCTGTTCGGCCTGGTCCCGCTGGTCGTGTTCGGGCTCTGGGGCGGCGCGCTGGCCGATGTGATGGACCGGCGCACGCTGCTGATCATCACCACGGCGGGCACCGGTGTGACGGCGGTGGCGTTCTGGGCGCAGGCCGCGCTCGGGACGAACAACGTGTGGCTGGTGCTGGGCCTGTTCGCCGCCCAGCAGGCGTTCTTCGCGGTCAACCAGCCCACCCGCAGCGCGGCCATCGCCCGGCTGCTGCCGCCCGAGCAGATCGCCGCGGCCAGCTCGCTGAGCATGACCGTGCAGAACGTCGGCATGATCGCCGGACCGGTGCTGGCGGGTCTGCTCATCCCGGTGCTCGGCCTGTCGACGCTGTATCTGATCGATGCGATCGCGCTGCTCGCGACGGTGTGGGCGGTGTGGAAACTGCCCGCCTTCCCGCCCACCGGCGACCAGCGCCGGGCCGGGCTGCGCGCCGTCATCGACGGTTTCCGCTATCTGACCAAGCAGCGCATCCTGCTCGCGTCGTTCGTCGTCGACATCATCGCCATGGTGTTCGGCATGCCACGCGCGCTGTTCCCGCAGATCGCGCACGAGACCTTCCACGACCCGGTCGAGGGCGGTGTCGCGCTGGGTCTGCTGTTCGCGGCCATCTCGGCGGGCGCGGTGCTGGGCGGGGTGTTCTCCGGCTGGGTGCCGCGCATCCGCAGGCAGGGCCTGGCGGTGATCGTCTGCATCGTGATCTGGGGCGTGGCGATGATCGGGTTCGGCTTGGCGGTGGGGCTGGCCGGGCACCTGTTCGGGCTGGGGGTGTGGCTGTGGATCGCGGTGGCCTTCCTGGCCCTGGGCGGCGCGGTCGACATGGTCTCGGCGGCGCTGCGCACGGCGATGTTGCTCAACGTCTCCACCGACGAGATGCGCGGCCGTCTGCAGGGCGTGTTCATCGTGGTTGTCGCAGGTGGGCCGCGGATCGGTGATGTTGCCCACGGTTTCGCCGCGGCGAGCCTGGGTACCGCTGTAGCTGCCGCGGGTGGCGGTGTTCTGGTCGTCATCGGGGTGGTGCTCGCCGCACTGGCCTTCCCCGCCTTCGTCCGTTACCGGGTGACCCGCGCGCACACCGATTCACTGGTCAATTGAGTTGTGCGAGAAGGGATTACATGACCATCGCCGATTCGCCCGCGCGGGGGCCCGCCGCCGTGTGCGGCAGCACCGCGCGAGGTCGGCGAACAGGGGATCGGCGCAGGTCGGCAGCTGTGCGCCGACCTCACCGCCGATCGGCCCCGGTGTGAGAACGGCGCAGGACAACCCTGATTGCTTGTCTCGACCGAACAACAGCTAGCGTTAGCGCAAGTGCACCGCGTGCCGACCGCATCGGTGCCTACGGTTCTAGCCTGAGAGGGATCCTTCCGTGCCCGCTGAGAACATCACCAACGTCGCCGATGACGCCAAGGCGGTACTGCAGTACCCCGGTGGCGAGTTCCCGATTTCGGTCACCAAGGCCGCAGAGGGCAACGACGGACTCGACTTGGGCAAGCTGCTGGCCAGCACCGGCTACGTCACCTACGACCCCGGTTTCATGAACACCGCGTCGACCAAGTCGGCCATCACCTACATCGACGGTGAAGCGGGCATCCTGCGCTACCGCGGCTACCCGATCGACCAGCTGGCCGGCCGCTCGACCTTCATCGAGGTCAGCTACCTGCTCATCTACGGCGAGCTGCCGACCCAGGCCCAGCTCGACGACTTCACCGATCGCATCCGCCGCCACACGCTGCTGCACGAGGATCTGAAGCGGTTCTTCGACGGGTTCCCGCGCAACGCGCACCCGATGCCGGTGCTGTCGTCGGCGGTGAACGCGCTCTCGGCGTACTACCAGGACTCGCTGGACCCGCGCGACCCCGAGCAGGTCGAGCTGTCCACCATCCGCCTGCTGGCCAAGCTGCCCACCATCGCGGCCTACTCGTACAAGAAGTCGGTCGGCCAGCCGTTCCTCTACCCGGACAACTCGCTGAGCCTGGTCGAGAACTTCCTGCGGATGACCTTCGGCTTCCCGGCCGAGCCCTACGAGGTCGACCCCGAGATCGCCGCCGCGCTCGACATGCTGCTGATCCTGCACGCCGACCACGAGCAGAACTGCTCCACCTCGACCGTGCGCCTCGTCGGCTCCTCCGACGCCAACCTGTTCACCTCGGTGTCCGGTGGCATCAACGCGCTGTGGGGCCCGCTGCACGGCGGCGCCAACCAGGCCGTGCTCGAGATGCTCGACGAGATCAAGGCCAACGGCGGCGACGTCAAGGAATTCATCCGCAAGGTCAAGAACAAGGAAGACGGCGTGAAGCTCATGGGCTTCGGGCACCGCGTCTACCGCAACTACGACCCGCGCGCCACCCTGGTCAAGCAGGCCGCCGACAAGATCCTGTCGAAGATCGGCGGCGACGACCAGCTGCTCGACATCGCCAAGCAGCTCGAAGAGGCCGCCCTCACGGACGACTACTTCGTCTCGCGGCGCCTGTACCCGAACGTCGACTTCTACACCGGCGTCATCTACCGGGCGATGGGCTTCCCGACCCGCATGTTCACCGTGCTCTTCGCCATGGGCCGCCTGCCCGGCTGGATCGCCCACTGGCGTGAGATGCACTCCGAGCCGCTCAAGATCGGCCGCCCGCGCCAGATCTACACCGGTTACGGTGAGCGTGACTACCGCGACATCGCTGGCCGTTAGTCCGAACTGAAACTATCGAAGGGGATAGCCGAATGACCAAGCCGGAGATCGAATTCCAGGAGGGCCCAGCGCCCACCGAGCTCGTGATCAAGGACCTCGTCGAGGGCGAAGGCAAGGAAGCGGTGCCCGGCGGCACCGTCGAGGTGCACTACGTCGGCGTCGAGTTCGACAGCGGCGAGCAGTTCGACTCTTCGTGGGACCGTGGCGAGTCCATCACCTTCCCGCTGCGCGGCCTGATCCAGGGCTGGCAGGAAGGTATCCCTGGCATGAAGGTCGGCGGCCGTCGCCAGCTGACCATCCCGCCGGAGCTCGCCTACGGCCCCGCCGGCGCGGGCCACCACCTCTCCGGCAAGACCCTGGTCTTCGTGATCGACCTGCTCAACGCGAACTGACCAGCCGAACAACACACTGAGGCCGGGTTCCCGACAGGAACCCGGCCTCAGTTGTCTGTGTGTGAGGAGTGCTCAGCGGGTGAGGTCGGCCATCGGTATTTCGCCGACGACGACGTGACTGAGCGCGACGATGCCGCGATGGATCTGGTGCAATCGGTATTCCCGGGCATGTGCGTCGAGGCGGAACTCGAGTACCTCCTCGATCCCGAACTTGGTGTCCAGCACGACCACGAGATAGAGGGGTATCCCGACCCGCGCGTACTGGGCCTTCTTGTCCAGCAGGTCCTCGGCGGCGGTCGACGGCGACGACACCTCGACCACGATCAACGCGTCGGCGGCTTCGGGTTTCGCTCCCGGCCTGTCCAGGCAGCGGTAGATCACCACGTCAGGGCGGCGAAAGGTGAACTTCGGGACGCGCCACAGCACCACGTCGATGTCGGTGTCGACCCGGATGCACGGTTCGGTACTGGGCAGCCGCTCCATAGCGTCGGCCAGGCGCCGAGCGATGCGATTGTGTTCCGGAGTAGGCGATTCACACACGATGACATGCCCGTGGACCACTTCGATCTCACGCGCCGCGGCTTCCGGCAGCCGGAGGTACTCCTCTTCGGTCATCAGATGAGGGAGCGAATCCGTCGGCTGGATCGTCATGCCGGTGAGCATACCGCCAGGCCGCGAGCGGACTTGTGGTCTGGAAGAAGGCCGATGCCGACGACGCGGGTCGCGATGTCGCTACTCCCGGACGACCTCGACCGGGTCGGTGAGGGCGAGGGCGAGGGCGGAGTTCTGGGTGGTGCTGCGGGCGGGGAGGGCCTCGATGGCCTTGCCGGTCTGGGTGTTGAGGTTGCCGACGATGTTCTGCAGGGCGCCGACGCCGGTGGTCATCTGTTCGATCGCGGAGGTGATCTGGGCGCCGCCCTGTTCGGCGAGAGTGGGCAGGCCCTTGGCGAGTTCGGCGCCCTGGGTGAGCTGGGTGCGGGCGCTGTCGAGCCGGGTGACAACGGTGCGCAGCAGGGTGCCGAGGTCGGTGTTCGGGTCGACGGCGGCGCCGGTCAGATCGGCCAGGCCGGTCAGCTGGGCGCCCGCCTGACTCGAGATGCCGCGCAGCGCTTCGAGCTTGGTGATGATGTCGGCCAGCTGGGGATCGGTGGCGAACGGCAGGGCGCGCAGCAGCGGCAGGACCTGGTCCAGGCCGGTGCTCAGCGCGGTGGCGCTACGCTCCACGCCGGCGATGGTGACGCCGGTGGCGCCGAGCGCGTCGGCCAGCTGGTTCGCCTGCCTGGTCGCGCCGTCCACGGTCTGGTTCAGCAGCTCGATGGCCGAGGTGAGTTCTCCCGCGCCCTGTTTCGCGAAGTCGAGGAACCCGAGCATCTCGCTGGCGCCGCCGCTGAACTGGGCGGCGCCGTCGGCGGCCGCGGTGACGCCGGCGTTGAGCAGCTGCGCGGTGAACTGCACCGAGGTCATCTGATTGCGGGCCTGGGAGACCGCGGCCAGCGCGGCGTCGACGCCGGAGGCGCCGATCCGGTGGGTCACGGCGGCGACGGCGCCGTTGACGACGTTCTCGTCCGCGCCGTCGTGGGCGGTGACGGTGACCTTGGCGCGCTTGGGTTCCGGCGTGGCCAGCGTCGCCATCGACGCGGTGAGATCGGCGGGCAGGGTGATCACCGCGGCGTAGTCGGCCGCGTCGAGCTCACCCGGCTTGGCCACCGTCCACTCGTAGCCGCCGGCGTCCTGGACCGCCTTGGCCACGCGCTCCCCGGTCGGCCCGGTATCGGCGTTGACGAGCGCGAACCCCGTGGGGGAGTCGGCGGTGCCCGCGCACGCGGCGATACCACCACCCGCCAGCGCGACAGCAGCGACGAGACAGACCATCCTGGTGCGTTTTCCGATCACGCCGCCGACGGTATCGAGCGAGTTCGCGCCGGGTCGTGGGAGATGTCTGAGAGTTCGGTGAGGATGGCACGACGGGGATAGCTGACGGTGTGCCGGAACCTGTTCTCGGGCGGGCGATTCCCGCTCATCGGGACGCCAAACGATGTCGTGATATGGCGTGCATCACAGTGCCTTCCATTGTTTCTCCGGGTCCGATACAAATCTCGAGTCAATCGAGATCGAGATTTCATCGATTCGTCCGGGGGGTTCGGGGATTCGCCGGGGGCATCGGGAGGGAGACATCGAACATGTTCCACCGCACCATCACCCGGGCGGGCCGTCGCGCATTCGTGGCCGCGCTGCCGCTGGCCGTCGCCACGTCGCTGGTCACCGCGGGTGTCGCGGCCGCTGACGTCGACACCGAGCGTCAGGCGCAGATCGCCACCGGCCTGGCCAGCGCCGGTGCCGCCGACGGCGTGGACTTCCGCACCACCGTCTCGCCGGACCTGCGCACCATCTCCGCGAGCGTCGACAACGGCCGCTTCGTGATCACCCCCGACGCCGTCACCGTGGTCTCGGCCACCGGTGTCACCGTCGGCGAGGTCCCGCTCAAGTTCAACACCGTCGACGGCAACGCCATCGCGATCGCCTCGGTGGTCTCCGCCGACGGCAAGACCGTGCAGATGGCGCCGCAGCTGTCCGGCGACACCAGCACCGAGCTGAAGGACATCGCCACCAACCCCGAGGCCGGCAACCACGACCCGGTCCAGAACGGTGCGGCCGCAGGCGCCACCATCGGCGCGCTGGCCGCCGCGATCATGTGCGTGCCCGCACTGGCCGCGTTCATCATCGGCTACGTCTTCTGCGCCATCCCGTCGGTGATCTCGACCGCGCTGACCGGTGCCGTGATCGGTGCCGTCATCGGCCTGGTGATCCCGGAGTCGGTGCCGCAGGTGCTGCCCTGATCCCTCGACGAGGCTGATCAATAGCTCCGTGATAGCCCTGTCGTCGCGCCTTGTCGCGGCGGCGGGGCTATCGCGCGTCTAGGGCGTGTCCCGGGCCGGCAGTTCGATGACCAGCCGAGCCCCGCCGAATGCGCTGTCCTCGAAATAGGCCCGCCCGCCGTGCAATTGGGCCTGCTGGGCCACCAGCGCCAGGCCGAGGCCGGACCCGCCCTTGCTGGCATTGGTCCCGCGGGCGAAGCGGGCGAAGACGGCGTCGCGCTCGGCGACCGGCACGCCGGTGCCGTTGTCGTCGACGGCGATGACGATGCGACCGCCGGGCGCGCGATGCGCCGAGACGACGGCATGGGTGGCGCCACCGTGCTTGACCGAGTTGGTCAGCGCGTTGTCGATCGCGAGCCGCAGACCGGCGGGCAGCCCACGGGTGACGAGCTCGGCGTCGGTGTCGATGCGGACCGAGAGGCCGGGGTTGTGGCGCATGGCGTCGTGGGCGGCCTGGTCGCACAGATCGGCCACATCGGTGGGGATGTGGTCGGCCTCGGCGGTGAGGTCGCCGCGGGCCAGGCGTTCCAGCGCGGTGAGCGTGGTCTCGATCCTGGTCTCGTTGCGGGCGAGGTCGTCGAGGATCTCGCGGCGCTGCTCGTCGGTGAGGTCGAGGGTGCGCAGGACCTCGAGGTCGGTGCGGATCGCGGTCAGCGGGGTGCGCAGCTCGTGGGCGGACACGGCGGCGAAATCGCGGGCCGTCTCCAGCGCGGCGGCGGTCTCGGCCTGCGCTTCGTCGACGCGGGCCAGCATGGTGTTCACCGCGTCGGCCAGTTTGACCGCTTCGTCGACACCGGACCCGTCGACCGGCTGGGCGGAGTGGTCGGGGTCGCCGAAGGAACTGCGCGCGGAGACCTGCTTGGTCAGCTTCACGATCGGCCCCACGGCGCGACCGGCCAGCAGCCAGCCCAGCGCCGCGGCCGCCGCCACCGCGATCGCGGCGCCCAGCAGCACCCAGCGTTGCTGGTCCGCGGTGGCCTTGGCGGCCTCGGTGGTCGGGATGGCCAGGGAGACGGTGCGTCCCGCCGGCTGGTTCTCGGTGGTGGTGAGCACCCGGTACGGCTGGTCGTTGACCTCGACGGTCTGCGAGCCCGGCGGCAGATCGGGCAGCTGGGTGGAACTGGACGCGGTGACCTGGCCGTTGTCGCGCACGGTGAGCGCCATGGTGGTCTGCAGACCGGTCAGGTTGACGAAGCCGGTGGCCAGCACCGGCTCGATCAGCACGATCCGCGAGGCGATCTCGAGCTGCTGGTCGGTTTGGGTCACATTGTTGCGTTCGATCGCCTGGAAACCCACGAATGCGGCGATCGAGACGATGATGACGGCACCCGCCGCGGCCGCGCCCGCGACCCGAGTTCGGAGCGAAAACGATTGTCTCCGACGGCGTTTCGGCGGGGCCTCGATCATTTCGGTTCCCGGAGCACGAACCCTACGCCGCGAATCGTGTGCAAAATCCTTGGCGTGTCATCTATTTCGAGTTTGCGTCGCAAGTATCCGACGAACACGTCGACGACATTCGTATCGGCTATGAAATCGTAACCCCACACCAATTCCAGCAGCCGTTCACGCGTCAACACCACACCCGCATTCCGGGCCAGCGTCGACAACAATTCGAATTCTCGTTTGGTGAGCTCGATTTCCTTGCCGTGCAGCAGCGCCCGGTATCCGGCCACGTCGATCTGGAGCGGGCCGACGCTGATCGCGCCGGGCGCGACCGGCTCCGGGGCATCGGTGCGGCGGCGCAGCAGGGCCCGGATCCGGGCCACCAGCTCGGCCAGTTCGAACGGTTTCACCAGGTAGTCGTCGGCCCCGGACTCCAGGCCCGCGATCCGGTCGTCGACCGAGGCGCGGGCGCTGAGCACGCAGACCGGCACGTCGTTGCCCATCGCCCGCAACGCCGTCACCACGCCCGCGCCGTCGAGCACCGGCATGTTCATGTCGAGCACCACCGCGTCGGGCGCGTGCTCGGAGACGGCGCGCAGAGCGGCGGCGCCGTCGCGCGCGACCAGTACCTGGAACCCGGACAGCCGCAGGCCGCGTTCGACCGAGGCGAGGACGTCCTCGTCGTCGTCGACGACCAGGACAGTGGAGGCAGCACGATCGGTCACGCCGCAATCCTAGGGGCGGCGGCCACCACCGGGCCCGATGGTCAGGCCGTCGGGGCCACCGGGTCGCCGTCGAGGTCGGGGGTGGGCGTGTCCTGCGCGGCCGGGGGCGGATTGCCCAGCGGCGGATTGGCCAGGATGCGGTCGGCCAGCGCGGTGAGCACGGCCGGGTCCTCGATGGTGGCCGGGGTCTCCACCTGTTCCCCGGCGGTGAGCTGGCGGATCGTCTTGCGCAGGATCTTGCCCGAACGGGTCTTGGGCAGGCCCGAAACGATGATCGCGCTGTGCAGGGTGGCGATGGCGCCGATCTGCTCGCGCACCCGCTCGGCGAGCTCGGTCCGCAACTGCTCCGGATCGACCTCCACACCCTGCTTGAGCACCACGTAGGCCAGCGGCAGGTGGCCCTTGAGCTCGTCGGGCACACCGATCACGGCGCATTCGGCGATCGCGTCGTGCCCGGCGATGGCGGCCTCGATGCTGCCCGCCGAGAGACGGTGCCCGGCCATGTTGATCACGTCGTCGCTGCGGCCGAGGACGTAGAGGTAGCCGTCCTCGTCGAAGTAACCGGAATCGCCGGTCAGATAGTGGCCGGGGAAGGCCGACAGATACGAGCGGATGAACCGCTCGCGGTCGCGCCACAGCCCGGTCAGCGCGCCGGGCGGCAGCGGCAGCCCGATGACGATGTTGCCCTCGACGCCGGTCGGCACCGGATTGCCGTTCGCGTCGAGCACCCGCAGCCGGTAGCCGGGCACCGGCACGCACGACGAACCGGGTTTGACCGGCAGTTCCTGCAGGCCGAGCGGGTCGGCGCAGATCGGCCAGCCGGTCTCGGTCTGCCACCAGTGATCGACCACCGGGGTGTCGGGGTGATCGGCGAGCAGGGTGCCGGAGGCCCATTCGAAGGTGGCCGGGTCCAGCCGCTCGCCCGCGCAGAACAGCGCGCGCAGCCGGGACAGGTCGTGGCGGTGGGCGGCGGCGGCCTCGGGATCGGCCCGCCGGATCGCGCGCAACGCGGTCGGCGCGGTGAACAGCACCCGCACGTCGTGCTCGTCGATGATCCGCCAGAAGACCCCCGCGTCGGGGGTGCCGACCGGTTTGCCCTCGTAGAGCACGGTCGTCGCGCCGACCAGCAGCGGCGCGTAGACGATATAGGAGTGGCCGACGACCCAGCCCACATCGGAGGCCGCCCAGAACACCTGACCTGGGCCGACGTCGTAGATATTGCGCATCGACCAGGCCAGCGCGACCGCGTGCCCGCCGTTGTCGCGGACCACGCCCTTGGGTTTGCCGGTGGTTCCCGAGGTGTAGAGGATGTAGAGCGGATCGGTCGCGGCGACCGAGACCGGCTCGGCCGGGGTGACGTCGGCGACGGTGGCGGCCCAGTCGACCCAGCGGGCCGCGACGGTCTGCTCCGAGGACGGCAGCACGTCGGTGGCGGGCAGCGCTGCCGGGAACTCGATGGTCGGGAATTCCGGGCGCTGCTTGACGATCACCGTGCGCACCGACGCCGTCTGCGCCAGATCCAGCGCCTGCAGCACGATCGGCGGGTAGTCGATGCGGCGGTGGGGCTCCATGCCGCCCGAGGCGGTGACCACCAGGACCGGTTCGGCGTCGTCGATGCGGGCGGCCAGTTCGGGCGCGGCGAAGCCGCCGAACACGACCGAGTGCACCGCGCCGATGCGGGCGCAGGCCAGCATCGCGATCACGGCCTCGGGGATCATCGGCAGGTAGATCACCACCCGGTCACCGGCCACGACGCCGAGATCACGCATGGCTCCGGCGAATCGGGCGACCTCGTCGAGCAGCTCGGCGTAGGTGTAGACGGTGGTGGTGTCCGTCATAGCGGAGACATATATGAGGGCGGCCTGATCGGCGTGCCCGCCCTCGGCGACGGTGCCCGCTCGCACGTGCCGGTCCAGCGCGTTGACGCAGGTGTTGAGCCGGGCGTCGGGGAACCAGCGGGCCGCGCGCTTGTCGGCGGCGTCGACGATCTGCTGCGGCGCCACGTCCCACTCGATGGCCTGAGCTGCGGCGGACCAGAAGTCGGCTGGGTCGACCAGACTGGTCTGATAGACCGGTCGGTACTCGTGTTCCACGTCCAAGCCCGTGACTCCCTAGCCTCGCTTCGATGCCCGCTCGATAGATCCTGATGATTGTGGCAGACTTCACGCGACACCCGAGGGGGTGCCGCGACCTTTGGTTTTGCCTGGAACGGGCAGGTCATCGCGCGGACCTCTACCGGGAGTCAGCCAAGAAGTTATTGATCCGTTAGAATCTGATGTCACTTATTCGGGCAGTCGTAGACGCAATTTCTCGGCCAGCCGCAGTTCTCGGCCAGTCAACTCTGGTGAGCCGCCATCGCGCCTGTGGAGGTTCGCTGATGGCGCAAGGTACGAGGCCAGTTTGGAAAGTGAGTGGGAGATGCGTGACGCCGCTAGGTCCGGCAGCAAGCGCTGGGCGCTCGGCAACTGGGACCTGCGTTGGAAGGTTACGGCCGTGCTGGCCGTGCCGCTCGCGGTCGCGGTCGGGCTCGGCGTGTCGAGAATTACCTCGGAGTTCTCGGAGGCCAACCGGCTGTCGAGCATCAATGAGCAGGTCGACTCGATTCCGTCGGTCACCGCGCTGAGTGCTACCTCGGCGCGGGTCACCGGTAGTCAGATGGTTCCCGCGGGGCCGGGGGTCACCCTGGTCACCGACAAGGACCTCGCCGATCTCGATGCGGCCATCGCCGCCGCCGAGTCCTCACTGGGCCGGTTGACCGATCTGCCGCGGGCGCACGAGGCGCTGCAGCGGATGATCTCGCAGGCCAAGAACGTGCGCGGCCAGGGCAAGGCGCTGACCTCGTCGGCCGAGCCCGCGCTGGCCTCGGTCGAGCAGATGCGTAAAGACAGCGTCGACATCGTCGAGACCACCATCGCCCAGGTCAGCGATCCGGTCATGGACCAGGCCAAGCTGCGCCTCGTCGACTCGCTCAACACCCGTTCCGTGCTCGTCGACCAGCTGGCAGGCATCTCCGAGATGCTGCGCGGTCTGCCGCAGGGTTCGCAGGACTTCATCACCGGTGTCGCCACCGAGCGGCACCTGCTCGACGTGCTGGCCAACCGCTTCCCCGACGGCGATCGGGTGATCGCGGACCTCAAGGCGCAGGCCGACGTCCGGCAGAACCTGGTCAGCAGCCCCGAGGTCGCGGCGGGCAAACTGCCCATCGGTGACATGCGTACGTCGCTCGTCACCAGCCTCGTCGGCTACGAGGGCGTCGTCGACCAGGCCACCAAGGCCATCGAGTCGTCCATGGACGAACTCACCACCACCGCCGCCACCGGCGCCTGGTCCTACACCGGCGTCGTCATCGCGACGATCCTCGCCGCGCTGTTGCTGGCCGTGTTCGTCGCCCGCTCGATGATCGTGCCGCTGCACCGCCTGCGCCTGGCCGCGCTGCGCGTCGCCGAGTCCGATCTGCCGCACGAGGTCGCCCAGCTGCGTAACGGCGCCGCCCCCGAGGACGTGCCGCTCGAGCCGATGCCGGTGCGCTCCGACGAGGAGATCGGCCAGCTGGCCCGCGCCGTCGACGACATCCACGGTCAGGCGCTGCGCCTGGCGAGTGATCAGGCGCAGATGCGTTCGCAGGTCAACGACATGTTCGAGACTCTGGCCCGGCGCTCCAAGTCGCTCGTCGACCATCAGCTCACCCTCATCGAGGCGATGGAGTACGACGAGAAGGACCCGCGCCTGCTCGAGAACCTCTTCCGGCTCGACCACCTCGCGGCGCGCATGCGCCGTAACGGTGACAACCTGCTCATCCTCGCGGGTACCAAGCAGCGCCGGACCAAGTCGGCCCCGGTCGAGATCGCCGACGTGCTGCGTGCCGCGATCTCCGAGGTCGAGGACTACGAACGGGTCAAGCTCGGCGCGACCCCGCGTGGCTCGCTGGTCGAACCGGCCGCCTCCGACATGGCGCACCTGTTCGCCGAGCTGCTCGACAACGCGCTGCGGGCCTCCCCGCCGGAGACCGACGTCAAGTTCACCTTCGCCCAGGCCCATGATCAGGGTCTGCTGATCGAGGTCGCCGACCGCGGTATCGGTATGCCGCCGCAGGAGATGTCGGAGATCAACCGCAGGCTCGAGCAGACCGCCGAGCCCGGTCCCGACACCGCCCGCCACATGGGTCTGTTCGTAGTCGGCCGGCTCGCCGAGCGGCACGGTCTGACCGTGCGCCTGCGTCCGACCTTCGACACCGCGCGCGATCCGGGCGTCACCGTCACCGTGCACGTGCCGGTCGGCCTGATCGTCTCCGGCGCCGGCGGCCCGGTGGTGCCGCCGCAGCAGCTGCAGCAGCAGGCGCCGCCGCAGCAGCAGCGCCCGAACCCGCAGAACCAGCAGAGCACGATGCAGACCCGCGCGATCACCCGGACCCCGGGCGGCAACGTGATGGTCACCGTCGATCCCGGTGTCAGCAGCGGGCCGATCCCGGCCGGTCAGGGTGGGCTGCCGCAGCGGCAGCCCGGGAACTCGATGGCCCAGGGCCTGCAGCAGGACGCCGCCGAGCAGTCCTCGCCGACCCTGCGTCCGCCGGCGCCCGGTCAGGGCAACGTGCCGCAGCGCGGCAAGCTGGCCGCGGCCAATCTGCCCAAGCGCAACCTCGCGGCCGGTGGGCCGGGCGGACCCGGTGGACCGCAGCGTCCGCAGGGCGCGCCGTCCGCGCCGGGGCAGCCGGGCGATCCCAAGCCCGCCGGTGCCCCGCAGTCGCTGGCCGGTGGACTGCCGCAGCGTGCGCCGGGCGCCAACGGCGCTCCGGCGCGCGAGCAGGCCCCGCCGCCGCGCGACACCGCGCCGCCCAAGCGCGACACCACCGCCGGTGGTCTGCCGCAGCGCTCGCCGGGCGCCAACGGCGCGCCGCCGCGCGATCCGTCGGCCGGGCTGCCGCAGCGTCCCGCCAACGGCCTCCCCCAGCGGGAGCAGACCGGTGGCCTACCCCAGCGTGATCCGGCCAATGGTCTCCCGCAGCGGGAGCAGACCGGTGGTCTGCCCCAGCGTGACCCCTCCACCGGGCTGCCCCAGCGTGACCCCGCGGGCAACGGTGCGCCGCAGCGTGATTCCGGTCCGGTCTCGCGTGATCCGTCGACCGGCCTGCCGCAGCGCGCCCCGTCCAACGGGCTGCCGCAGCGGGACCAGACCGGCGGCCTGCCGCAGCGTGATCCGGCGGCGCGGCTGCCGCACCGCGAGCAGAGCGGTGGTCTCCCGCAGCGTGATCCTTCGAACGGCCTGCCCCAGCGGGAGCAGACCGGTGGCCTACCCCAGCGTGATCCGGCCAATGGTCTCCCGCAGCGGGAGCAGACCGGTGGTCTGCCCCAGCGTGACCCCTCCACCGGGCTGCCCCAGCGCGAGCAGACCGGTGGTCTGCCGCAACGTGATCCGTCCACCGGGCTGCCGCAGCGCGGTGGTCTGCCGCAGCGTGACCCGGCCGGTCAGCCGCCGCGTCCCGCCAACGGTCTGCCCCAGCGCGGCGCGCCGGGTGCCCCTGCGCCGCAGCGTGATTCCGGCGACAACGGGCTCCCGCAGCGGGCTCCCGCGGCCGGTCTGCCGCAGCGGGAGGCGCCCAACGGCCTGCCGCAGCGTCCGGCTGCGCCGAATGGGCTGCCCCAGCGCGATCCCGGCGCTACTGTGGTACCGCAGGCGAACGCCGGGCCAGGAGTGGCTCTGCCCCAACGGGATCGGGATCCTGCGGGGCCGGAGAACGCTGCGTCGGCAGGGCGCGATCCGGGTCGGCACAGCTTCCGGTCGAATCCGGCCAAGGCTGCGTCGTTCTTCCAGACCAGGTTGCAGCCGGCACCGGAAGGTGATTCCGTCATGGGCGGAACGCCGATCTTCGCGGAGATGATGTCGGCGTGGCTCACGGACGAGAATTCCGACCGGTCCCAGATGGCGGCTGCCTTCGAATCACCGGGTGACGAAGGATGGCAGGCCGCACGCCGGGCCAGCGAGGCTCAGCCCGAGGTTCGTACCGCTGCGGGCTTGCCTCAGCGCAACCCGGGCGGCAGGCTCGTGCCTGGCGGTGTGACCGGTAAGGCCGACACCACCCCGCAACGTGATCCCGAAACGATCAGGTCCAGCTTGAGTCGTCACCAGCAGGGCGTCCGGGATGGCCGCGCAATGAAGGCAATGAACCTAACCGGAGATAAAGGAGACCGATGAACCCCGATCTAGGTGGTACGAACCGTCAGCTGGATTGGCTGGTTTCGAACTTCGCCAACGAGGTTCCTGGCGTAGCCCATGCCGTCCTGGTCTCGGCTGACGGCCTGCTGATGGCCGCGAGCGCCCAGCTTCCGGTGGACCGCGCGGAGCAGCTCTCCGCCGTCACCGCCGGTCTGGCAAGCCTTTCCGTCGGCGTGTCCAATCTGTTCGAAGGCGGTACGGTACTGCAGTCCGTCGTCGAGATGGAGCACGGTTACCTACTGCTCATGGCAGTCGGCGACGGCTCGTATCTCGCGGTCCTGACCAACACCTCGTGTGACATCGGTCAGGTGGGCTACGAAATGGCTCTGTTGGTCGAGCGTGTGGGCCAGACCGTCCAGGCCACGCCACGCGTCACGATGGGTTCCTGATGGTGGGATGGACATAGACGATCACCGCATGGGGAGCGCCGAGCCCAGCCTCGTCCGCCCGTACTCCTTGACTGCCGGCCGCACCAGGCCGGCGGTCGAGTTGGCGTTGGAGGCTCTCGTTGCATCGCATCCGGTCGCCATGGAGCGGCAGTTCGAACTGAACAACCTCGAAACGTCCATCGTGGAGTTGTGCAGGCAATCGCCGTCCGTTGCCGAGATAGCTGCCCAATTGGGTATCCCGATCGGTGTAGCGCGGGTACTCGTGGCCGACCTCATCGAGGCCGGTCATGTCCGGGTCTCGGCGACTTTGAAAGACGATTCCAGCGACGATGAACGTCGCGAGCTGATCGAAAGGGTTCTCAGTGGACTCCGGCGTATTTGATTCGACGGCGCAGGTCGACACCCGCACGAGCAAGCCGACTTCGGCGAAGATCGTTGTCGCCGGTGGCTTCGGTGTCGGTAAGACCACGTTGGTCGGTGCGGTGTCGGAGATCGTTCCGCTGCGCACCGAGGCGTTGGTCACCAACGCCAGTACCGGAATCGACAACCTGACCGGCATTCCGATGAAGTCGACCACCACGGTGGCGATGGACTTCGGCCGGATCAGCCTCGCCGACGACCTGGTCCTGTATCTGTTCGGCACGCCCGGCCAGTACCGGTTCTGGTTCATGTGGGACGACCTCATCCGCGGCGCCATCGGCGCCGTGGTGCTGGTCGACACCCGCAGGCTGGAAGACAGCTTCGCCGCTGTCGACTACTTCGAGGCTCGCGGTCTACCGTTCCTGGTGGCGCTCAACGAGTTCGACGACGCACCGAAGTACCCGCTCGAGGACATCCGCCAGGCCCTCGCGGTCCCCGCCGACGTGCCGATCATGTCGATCGACGCCCGCCGCCGGGAGCCCGCCAAGCAGGCCCTGGTCTCCTTGACCGAGTACGCCCTGCGCAAGGTCATGCAGGGCTACTGAGCCGAACCCGGGGCTGCCGCGATGAAGGCAGCAGCCCCGCTTCGCCCCTCAGCACCCCGCTGCCCCGATCCGATCCGCCAGCCACACAGCGGATCGATCAGCTGCTCGGCAGCACTCGGCAGTCGTTCATAACGGAATGCCACGACGAACCGCGCCGCGTACCCGTACCCAGGCGACGGTGAAGCGTGAGCAGCGCGTGCACCGCTCACCCCGAAGGTCCCGTTCCCTCGGCTCGGTAGCGGCCGATCCCGCTAGGCTCAGCGCGTGCGTATGTCGGCGTTCGACCTGATCGGGCAGTTGCTCGACACCGATTCGTTTCTGAGCTGGGACCAGCCGCCGGTCGAGCCCGCGGTGTCGCCGCGGTATCGCCAGGAGTTGGTCGACGCCGAGCGGCGGGCCGGGACCGATGAGTCGGTGGTGACGGGGGAGGGGTTGTTGCGCGGGCGGCGGGTGGCCGTGATCGCGTGTGAGTTCGCGTTTTTGGCGGGATCGGTGGGGGTGGCCGCGGCCGAGCGGATCGTGTCGGCGGTGGAGCGGGCCACCGAACTGGGGTTGCCGCTGATCGCCTCGCCTACGTCCGGCGGGACCCGGATGCAGGAGGGCACGGTCGCTTTCGTGCAGATGGTGAAGATCGCGGGGGCGGTCGCGGTGCACAAGGCGGCGGGGCATCCCTATCTGGTGTATCTGCGGGATCCCACGATGGGTGGGGTGTTCGCGTCCTGGGGGTCGCTGGGCCACATCACCTTCGCCGCGCCGAGCGCGCTGATCGGATTCCTCGGCCCTCGCGTGTACGAAGCGTTGTACGGCAAGCCTTTTCCGCCCGGTGTGCAGACGGCGGAGAACCTCTACCGCAACGGCGTGATCGACGGTGTGGTCACCGTCGAGGTGTTCCGCCGGATCGCCCACCGGGCCTTGAGCGTCGCGAGCGGCGTCGTCCTGCCGGTCACCGCCGAGCCGGGATGGGCCGCGCCCGTACGCAGTCCGGCCACCGCCGCCGCTTCCACGGCGAGCGCCTGGGATTCGGTACTGAGCACCCGCAGGCCCGGCCGTCCCGGCATCCGTGACCTGCTTCGCCATGTGACCCAACGGGTTCCGCTCAGCGGCACCGGCCAGGGCGAATCCGATCGCACCGTGGTGCTGGCGCTGGCCCGGTTCGGCGGACAGCCCTGTGTCGTCTTCGGCCACGACCGCTCCGGCCAGCAGGGCGAGCACACCATGGGCCCGGCCGCCCTGCGCGAGGCGCGCCGGGCGATGGCGCTGGCCCGGGAGCTGCGCCTGCCGCTGGTCCTGGTGATCGACACCGTCGGCGCCGCGCTGTCCAAGGAGGCCGAGGAACGCGGGCTCGCCCCCGAAATCGCCCGCTGCCTGGCCGACCTGGTCACCCTCGATACCCCGACCGTGTCGATCCTGCTCGGCCAGGGCACCGGCGGCGGCGCGCTGGCCCTGCTCCCGGCCGATCGGGTGCTGGCCGCCGGTCACGGCTGGCTGGCCCCGCTGCCGCCGGAGGGTGCGAGCGCCATCGTCTTCCGTGACACCTCGCACGCGGCGGAACTGGCTGCGGCACAGGGCATTCGAGCGCTCGACCTGCAAACCGACGGCGTCGTGGACCGCATCGTCGACGAACACCCCGACGCCGCCGACGAACCGGTCGCCTTCTCCCGGCGCATGGTGCTCGCGGTGACCGAGGAACTGGCCGCCCTGCGCGCGGCGCCGACGGCGGAACTGCGGGCCCGACGGCAGGCGCGATACCGGCGAATCGGTCTTCCCGGGGTCGTTCACTGACCGGCGCCCCGCTTCCTACCCGATCCGGAACCGGGGGAAACACGCGAGGGTGCGTCGTTGACGGTACGGCGAACCACTTCTACCGTCGAACGGGTGACCTTCCGTAGCGCTAGCAGCCCTGTTCCCACCATCGTGCTCAATGACGGCAATGTCATTCCGCAGCTCGGCTTCGGTGTGTTCCAGGTGCCGGAGGACGACGTCACCCCGGTGGTGGCCGAGGCATTGGAAGTCGGCTACCGCAGCATCGACACGGCCGCGATCTACGGCAACGAGGAGGGCGTCGGCCGCGCCATCCGCGCCTCGGGCATCCCCCGCGACGAGATCTACGTGACCACCAAGCTGTGGAATGCCGAGCAGGGCTACGACAGCACGCTGCGCGCCTTCGACGCCAGTATGCGGCGCCTGGGCCTGGACTATCTGGACCTGTACCTGATCCACTGGCCGGTGCCGTCGGCCGGTCGCTACGTCGACACCTTCCGCGCCTTCCAGGCGCTCAAGGCGCAGGGCCGGATCGGCTCGATCGGCGTCTCCAACTTCCGGGTGATCGACCTGGAGACCGTGATCGCCGAGACCGGCGAGACCCCGGCGGTCAACCAGATCGAACTGCATCCCACCCTCGCGCAGCGCGAACTGCGCCAGTACGACGCCAACCACGCCATCGCCACCGAGGCGTGGAGCCCGCTGGGGCAGGGCACGCTGCTGGACAACCCGACCGTGGTCACCATCGCCAAGGAGCTCGACCGCACGCCGGCGCAGGTGATCATCCGCTGGCATCTGCAGCTGGGCAATATCGTCATCCCGAAGTCGGTCACCCCGTCGCGCATCGCCGAGAACTTCGACGTGCTCTCCTTCGAACTGGACGCGCAGGCGATGGAGGCGATCAACCGGCTCGATACCGGCACCCGGGTCGGCCCCGATCCGGCCACTTTCAGCGCCGGGCTGGCTTGATCCCCAGGTAGTCGGTCAGTTCGGCGGCCGCGGCCCGGCCCGCCCGGTTGGCGCCGATGGTGCTGGCCGAGGGTCCGTAGCCGATCAGGTGCACCCGCGGGTCGACCGCCACCTGGGTGGCGAGCCTGCCGGTCATCGTGATGCCGCCGCCGGGGCCGCGCAGCCGCAGCGGCGCCAGGTGGTCGAGCGCGCTGCGGAACCCGGTCGCCCACAGGATGACGTCGGCGTCCTGGAACCGTCCGTCGGCCCAGCGCACCCCGGTCGGCTCGATTCGTTCGAACATCGGCTGCCGCCGCAGCACGCCACGATCGCGCGCGGCGCGCAGGCGCTCGTCGAGCGGCAGGCCGGTCACCGACACCACCGATCCGGGCGGGAGCCCGCGGCGCACCCGGTCCTCCACGATCGCGACGGCCGCGCGACCGTCCTCCTCGCGGAACGGCAGCGAACGGAACACCGGCTCGCTGCGGGTGACCCATGTGGTGGACGTCACCTGGGAGATCTCGTCGAGCAATTGCACCGCCGAGATGCCGCCGCCGACGATGACCACGTGTTTGCCCGCGAACTCGGCGGCGGTGCGGTAGTCGCGGGTGTGCAACTGCCGGCCGGTGAAGGTGTCCGCGCCCGGATAGACCGGGATGAACGGGTGCTCCCAGGTACCGGTGCCGTTGATCAATCCGCGCGTGCGCAGCGTCCCCGCGCCGTCGGTCTCGACGTGCAGCACCTCTCCGCGACCGGCGCAGGACTGCCCGTCGGCGGTCCGATCGCAGACCACGTCGACCGTCACCTGGCGGCGAACCCGCAGGTCGAAGCGCTTCTCGTAGAGCTCGTAGTAGTGCGGCACCGCGGTGGCCGCCGGCGCCGACTCCGAGCCGGGCGGCAGCGTCTCGGCGAAGGACATCCCCGGCAGATCGTGCACCCGGTTGACGGTCGTCAGCGTGAGCGAGGGCCACCGGAACTGCCAGGCCCCGCCCGGACCCGGCGCGTGGTCGACGATGAGGAAATCGCGTTCGGGGACCAACCCGAGGCGGCGCAGGTGGTAACCGGCGGAGAGACCGGACTGGCCGGCACCGATCACCAGGATGTCGAAGTCGGTCGCCACAGCCGCCGATGCTATCGCCTTACCGGGCGCCGACGGCTGCCTGTGGCAGAGTTATGGCATCCACGGTGTCGGTACTTCTGGGGAGGATGCATGCTCGGCGTGACCCGCGATGGTGATGTGATCACCATCGAAATGCAGCGCGAGGAACGGCGCAACGCACTCAGCGAAGAGCTGGTCGGACTGCTGCGCGAAGCGATGCTCGACGCGGTGGCACAGGGCGCCCGGGTCATCGTGCTGACCGGCCGCGGCCCGATCTTCAGCGCGGGCGCCGACCTGTCGGGCGTCTACTCCGAGTCTTTCCTCGGCGGCCTGCTCGACATGCTGCACACCATCGAATCCCTCCCGGTGCCGGTGATCTCGGCGATCAACGGCGGCGCGCTCGGCGCGGGCGTGCAGCTGGCCATCGCGTCGGACCTGCGGGTGATCGAGCCGGACGCGTTCATCGCGGTGCCCGCCGCCAAGCTGGGCATCTCGGTCGACCGCTGGACAGTCTCGCGGCTGGTCTCGCTGATCGGCGGCGGTCCGGCGCGCACCATCCTGCTCGCGGCCGACCCGGTCTCGGCCGCCGACGCCTACACCTTCGGCTTCGCCAACAAGCTCGGCACCCTCGCCGACGCGCAGGACTGGGCGAAGTCCATCGCCGCGCTCGCACCACTGTCGCTGCAGGCGATGAAACTGCTGCTCAACGACGACGGCACCCGCGATCCGGCCAGCGCGCAGCAGCGGGCCGCCCTGGAAGCCGCCTGGACCAGCGACGATGCCAAGGAGGGCCGATTGGCTCGGCAGGAGAAGCGCCCGGCGAAGTTCGTGGGCCGCTGATGCGGCTCGCACGCGTTGCGGGGTCGGTGGCGAGCACGCTCGGGCTCGCCTGGGTAGCGCGTGCGGTGTGGGGACTGCCCACCGCCCTCGGCGCGGGCCCCGCGGACATCGCACCGAGCGCACTGGGCAAGTCGTCGTATCGCGACGGCCGGTTCCACAACACCGAGCCGAGCAGCATGATGGCCGCCGGCGCGGCGCCGTCGCTGCTGTGGTCGGGCCTGACCAAGAGCCGGGTCGGCAGGCCGTCGCGTCCGGTCCCGCTCGAGACGCCTGCTCCGCCCGCCGAGGCCGCCCCGCTGGCGGTGACCTGGTACGGGCACGCGAGCGCGCTGATCGAACTCGACGGCTACCGCGTGCTGGCCGACCCGGTGTGGAGTGAGCGGGTCTCGCCGTCGCCGGTGATCGGCCCGGCCCGGCTGCATCCGGTCCCCGGTGAGTTGTCGGAGCTGCCCGCCGTCGACGCGGTGATCATCTCCCACGATCACTACGACCATCTGGACAAGGCCACCGTCGACGCCCTGGTCCACGAGCAGCTCGCGCCGTTCGTCGTGCCCACCGGTATCGGCGCGCACCTGCGTCACTGGGGCGTGCCCGAGTACCGGATCATCGAACTCGACTGGGGCGGCTCGGTCTCGCTCGGCCGCGACGACAACGACCGCGGCCTCACCGTCACCTGCGCCGAGGCCAGGCACTTCTCCGGCCGCGGGCTGGTCCGCAACACCACGCTGTGGGCGTCCTGGGCGCTGGCCGGACCCACCAAGCGGGTCTATTTCGGCGGCGACACCGGCTACACGAAGGCCTTCGCGCAGGCGGGCGCGGTCCTCGGCCCGTTCGATCTGACGCTGCTGCCGATCGGTGCCTACGACGAGCGCTGGACCGACGTGCACATGAATCCCGAGGAAGCGGTGCGCGCGCACGCCGACCTGTGCCTGGGCGACCCCGGCTACGGGCTGCTGGTCCCGATCCACTGGGCCACCTTCAACCTCGCCTTCCACGGATGGTCCGAGCCGGTGCACCGGCTGGTGTCCGCGGCGGCCGAAGCGGGTACCGCCACGGTGGTGCCCAAGCCGGGCCAGCGGGTGGTTCCGAATGACCTCCCACCGCGGGTTTCGTGGTGGGAGGATGTGGAGTGACAGCTTCTTACGGGAAAGGAACATCGGCAGATGAGTCTCGTGGATACCTTGAAGGGCTTGCTCGGTAAGGGCAAGGAAGCGGCCGCACAGAACGCCGACAAGATCAACGATGCGGTCGACAAGGCCGGCACCTTCATCGACGACAAGACCGGCGGCAAGTACAGCGACAAGATCGAGAAGGGCAAGGACGCGGCGAAGAAGGTCGTTCCGCCGCAGGCAGGCCCCGGCAGCACCGCAGGCGGCCCCGCCCCGACCGATCCGGGACCGCAGGCCT
This sequence comes from Nocardia sp. NPDC087230, assembly GCF_044744725.1. Classification (NCBI taxonomy): domain Bacteria; kingdom Bacillati; phylum Actinomycetota; class Actinomycetes; order Mycobacteriales; family Nocardiaceae; genus Nocardia; species Nocardia sp. NPDC087230. The sequence goes on along the minus strand of NZ_JBIUYV010000002.1, from coordinate 255,390 downwards.
GATTCGGTGCGCGGGGGCCGGAGACTATCGGTCCCCGCCGCCGAACCGCGTCGATGGTCCGCCGGGAGTTCCGGGGTCCGCCGGGTGAGCCGGCGATCGAGGTTGAGCTCAGCAACCTCGACAAAGTGCTGTACCCGGCGACCGGCACGACCAAAGGCGAGGTGATCGCCTACTATTCGGCGATCGCGGAGGCGATGCTGCCCCATGTCGCGGGGCGGCCGGTCACCCGCAAGCGGTGGCCCAACGGGGTGGATCATCCCGATTTCTTCGAGAAGAATCTGCCCGAGCACGCGCCGGCGTGGATTCAGCGCCGGGCGATCGAGCATTCCAGCCGGAAGGTGACCTACCCGCTGATCGACTCCGAAGCGGGGATGGCCTGGCTCGGCCAGCAGGCGGCCCTGGAAGTCCATGTGCCGCAGTGGCGTTTCGACGGCGACCAGCGCGGCCCCGCGACCAGGATCGTGTTCGACCTCGATCCTGGTCCCGGTGCGGGGCTGGCCGAATGCGCGCTGGTCGCGCTGGCGGTGCGCGACATGGTCGCCGATATCGGGATGCGGGCGTTCCCGGTGACCAGCGGCAGCAAGGGAATTCACGTCTACGTGCCGCTGGACCGGCCGGTGAGTTCGCGGGGCGCCTCCACCGTCGCCAAGCAGGTCGCCGCCAATCTCGAACAGCTGCACCCGGATCTGGTCACCGCGACGATGGCGAAGTCGGCTCGCCCTGGCAAGGTCTTCCTGGACTGGAGCCAGAACAACGCCGCCAAGACCACCATCGCCCCGTACTCGCTGCGCGGTCGCGCCGAGCCCAACGCCGCCGCGCCGCGGAGGTGGGCCGAGATCGAGGACGCGAAGTCCCTGCGCCAGTTGCGCTTCGACGAGGTCCTCGTGCGCTGGCAGGCCGAGGGCGACCTGCTGACCGATCTCGACCCGCCGCTGCCCAGCCGACCCGACGCGCTCACCCGATACCGCAGCATGCGCGACCCCGAGCGCACCCCCGAGCCGGTGCCCGCCGCGGCGCCGGAGCCGGGCCCCGGCGATCGCTTCGTCGTCCAGGAACACCACGCGCGTCGGCTGCACTACGACGTCCGGCTCGAACGTGACGGCGTGCTCGCGTCGTGGGCGGTGCCCAAGGGCCCGCCGACCGAACCGAAACACAATCGGCTCGCCGTGCGCACCGAGGACCATCCGCTCGAATACCTGCATTTCCACGGCACCATCCCCAGGGGCGAGTACGGCGCGGGCGAGATGACCATCTGGGACTCCGGCACCTACCGCACCGAGAAGTGGCGCGACGACGAAGTGATCGTGGAACTCGTCGGTGACCGCCTGCGGGGCCGCTACGCCTTCATCCGCACCAACGGCGACCAGTGGCTGATGCACTTCATGCGCGACCAGACCCCGCGAGTCCCGGTGGACGACAGCGCGACCGGTGACCTCCCGCGCGGTCTGTCGCCGATGCTCGCCACCGCGGGCGAGGTGGAGGCGCTGAACGCGGAGGACTGGGCCTTCGAGACCAAGTGGGACGGCTTCCGGGTGATCGTCGAGATCGACGACGGCACGGTCACCGTCCGCAGCCGCGCGGGCAACACCGTCACCGCCCGCTACCCCCGGTTCGCCGCGCTCGGCGGCGAGCTGGCCGGGCACCGGGTGGTCCTCGACGGTGAGGCCGTGGTCCTCGACGCGAAGGGGCTGTCGGATATCTCCGCACTGCAAGCGGATTCGGCGCTGGCGGTGTTCGTCGCCTTCGATGTGCTCTTTCTCGACGGCACCTCGTTGCTGCGCAAGAAGTACAGCGATCGGCGCGCCGTGCTCGAGGCGCTGGGCAGACTGGCGCCGTCGATGAATGTCTCCGCGCTGCTGGCGGGCTCGGGGGCCGAGGCGACGCGGGCCAGCCGGGAACAGGGGCAGGAGGGGGTGGTCGCCAAGCGGGTCGACTCGATGTATCAGCCGGGTAAGCGCACCCAGACCTGGCTCAAGCAACGCAATTGGCGCAGCAGGGAAGTCGTCGTCGGCGGCTGGCGGCGCAGCGACAAACGTGAGTTCAAATCACTGCTGCTCGGCATCCCGCACGAGAAGGGGCTGGTGTACATCGGTCGCGTCGGCACCGGCTTCGGCGTCGAGCAGTCCCGGCGCATCGCGGGGGAACTGCGGCGGCTGCACCGCGCGAGCTCGCCATTCGTCAACGAGATGACCGCCGAGGAATGCCACGACGCCGAGTGGGTCACGCCCGAGCTCACCGGCACCGTCCGTTTCCAGTCCTGGACCGACACCGGCAGGCTGTGGCATCCGATCTGGGACGGGGTGACGAGTTCACCGAGCTGACCTGCCGCGAAAGCTGTGGTGTTGCTAGGGTGATCGCGTTGGACCGGTTCGAATCAGCGAGGAGTGCACGGTGGATTTCAAGAACCTGGCGGGCAAGGCGATGGATCTGGCTGCCCAGCATGCGGACAAGGTCGACGGGGTCATCGAGAAGGCCGGTGACGTGGTCGACGAGAAGACCGGCGGGAAGTTCTCCGGCCAGGTCGATTCCGCCCAGGAAGCGGCCAAGAACGCCATCCGGGACTGAATTCTCGGCGGCCGGCGCGGCGGGTTTTCGGTGTCGTCGGCGGCTGGCGCCGCGGGTTTCGGCCTCGTGACCTCGGCTCCGAGGGGCGATACTTCGCGTTCGGCGCTACGTATCGCCCCTCGGAGCCGAGGCGGCCGAAACCGTGGTGGTTCGGTGTGTGCTGTCGGGTTGCCGGTCAGGGGGTTGCGGTCATCAGGCCGGTGATGGTCGCGACGTCGGTGACCAGCGCGTTTCCCTGGAAGGTGAACTCGTCGTAGGCCCTGTCCATGGCTTCCTTGTCGCGGCCGCCGCAGGCGTCGCCGATGACCACCGGGATGAAGCCGAGGTCGGTGGAATGCGCGACGGTGGGGGCGATTCCGATCTCGAGCGCGACGCCGGCGATGGCGTAGGCGCCGATCTTCAGATCGCGCAGGAGCGCGGCCAGCGGGGTGCCCTCGAAGGCCGACATCGTCATCTTGTCCAGGACCAGCTCGTCCTCGCGGGGCACCAGTTCCGGCACCAGTTCGAAGCCGGGGGTGTCGCGCTGGAGGATGAACTGCACGTCATCGATGGATTCCGCGTGCTGCCAGCCCATCAGCAGGCGCATCGCGTAGACGCCGGAGAGGCGGCGCGGCGGGAAGAAGTGCCGTAGGAAGATCACCGGATAGCCCGCGCTGCGGGCGGCTTCGACCACGCGTACCACCCGGTCGACGACTTCCTGGCCGTCGGGCAGCTGGCCGAGCACGCCGACCTGCATGTCGTAGACGATCAGCGCCATCCGGTCGGGCGCGCACAGATCGCCGAGGGTGTCGGGAATGTCGAGTCCGTTGCCTTGTCGCACCGACGCCAGTGTAGGCGTCGGTGCGACCGGCAATACGGCTGTTGCGCAGACTATTTGGTCTGCTGAGCCCACTGCGTGGTACCCGGCGGCGCCAGCAGCGTGTTGATCAGATCGAAGCCCGCGATGGCCAGCGTGGGTCCGCCGACGACGAGGGTGCCGATGATGCCGCCGATGGTCGCGCCGGTGACGAAGCCGGGGATCGCGCCGATGCCACCCGCCGCCGCACCGACCACCAGGCCGATGACCGCGCCGATGGCCATGCCGACGAAACTGCCGATGGCGGTGGCCAAGCCGAAGGTGGAGGCGAAGTTCGCCTGTGCCGCGTAGTTCTCGGCGGGCGAGGCGACCGGGGTCAGGTTGGGCTTGGCCGCCGCGACGTCCTTGACGGCGGTCAGCTCGAGTACCCGGTTGTCCTCGCGGAGGGCGTGCGGCAGCGGGTATTCCAGGCTGCCGTCACGGACCGAGAGCGGCAGCGAGACCAGGGTCGCGCCCGCTTCGTCGCGGACGTGGACGGTGCCGCCGTCGATGGCGAAGGTGCCGTGGGTGAGGGTGGTGACGACCTTGTTGCCGACCAGGTCGGTGCGGTACTCGACGTCCGGGGTAACCGGATCCGCCCCTGCCACGCCGGTGCCGACGAGCGCTACCGCGAGGACCGGAATGGCCGCGGCGGCGAGCTTGCGGATGATCATGTGAACGTTCCCATCTGGTTCATCAGGTGACGTGCCCAAACGAAATGCGCCGAGATCATGGCTCCCCCGAGAAAGCTAGAGACGGCGCGAATAGCGGTCCAGCTCGATGTCGAGATGAACCATAGCCTGCCCGAGGGTAGCTGGACAGTGAATTCAGGTTTTAAACCTCAAACCTTTCATAGTTATTCGCTATCGCGAACCGTGCTCGGCCCCTACCCGATGATGTTGATCGCGCGCGCGACGATCGTGGTGCCGATGACCACGGAAATGGCGGATTGCGCCATCATCAGCACCTTGCACCAGCGGGAGAGCGGGAGCACGTCGGCCGGTGCGAACGAGGCCGCGTTGGTGAAGGCCAGGTAGAGGTAGTCGAGGTATTCCGGCCGCCAGTCCGTGCCCGCGAGCCGCGCGTCCTGCATCTGCGGAAACAAGAAGTCGGGTAGAGGTTCGCGGCCGTTGGCGCGCGCGGCGGGACCGCCCCGGTCGAACTCCCAGTAGAGCAGAGAGAAGGCGATGATGTTGGTCGCCCAGATCATCGCCCCGCTACCGAGCAGCGTCCCGGCCCCGCGTTCGTCCGCGCCGGTGACGATGGTCTGTACCAGGCGCAGCGCCGACACCGTGGTCGCGAAGCTGATCAGGCCGGACAGCAGCAGGCTGAGCCTGCGGATCCAGGGTTCCTCACGGTCCATCCGGCTCGGGTTGGCGATCAACAGCACCGCCATCACACCCAGTTCGAGCATCGGCAGCAACCACACCGGGGTGGGCAGGAGCTCGTTCGGGAGCAGCGCCTGGACCACCACGATCGTCAGGATCGCCGCGGTGGCGGCCAAGCGGGATTCGCCTTCGGTGGGCTCTCGCCAGGCGGGTACCGCGTGCTCGCTGTCGGTCACGTCAGCCAGTATCGCCCGCCCGGCATCCCGCCCGGCGGAGGATGCCCGGCGGGGGATTCAGAGGGCGATGCTCAGGGCGATCGCGCCCACACAGACCGTGACGACGACGCCGAGCGCGACCGCGTCGCGGCGAGTCGGGGCGCTGGGGTGCGCGGTGAGCATGCCGGTGCCGCCGCGCGCGGTGATCGCCTCGCCGAGTTCGCCCGCGCGACGGGTGGATACGGCCATGCACGCGGTGAGGATGTCGATGAGCGGGTTGGCGTCGGCGGCGCGGTGCAGCAGGTTCTCCTTCGGGCGCAGTTTGCGCGCCGCGCGCAGCACCCGGATCTCGTCGAGCAGCAGCGGCAGCCCGCGCAGCGTCAGCGCGACGACCACCGCCCACTCGTCCACCGGCATCCGCAACTTGCGCAGCGGCGCACCGAGTTTCGCCAGCGCGGGCGCCACCTCGCCCATCGGGGTGGTGTACGCGATCAGGAACGACGCGGCCACCAGCACCATGCCGAAGACGAAGACCTGCGCGTACCCGAGCACCGCCTTCATCCCGATCGGGGCATTGATCAAACCGCCGAGCAGCACCAATCCCCAGAACCACCAGGGCAATCGGGGCAGCGCGCCCAGCGGCAGCCGGGCCACCACCCAGATCAGCACCAGGAACGCGATGATCACGCCGAGCACCGGCCAGGTCGGCAGGAACATCAGCAGCAGGCTGATCAGGAAGGCGGCGATCATCTTGGTGCCTGCCCACAACCGGTGCACGACACTGTCGACGGGGACCTCGCGCAGCAGCACGGTGCTCATCGGACGACTCCGCTTCCCGGTTCGTTGTGCGGTGGATTGTCCAGTCGCCAGACGGTTTCCGGGCGTCCCGGCAGCAGCGGCGCGGGCTGCGCGCCGACCGGTCGTCGCGCGCCCGCGGTTTCGACCACCACGCCCGCGTCCAGGTGGACGGTCCGGTCGCACACCGCGGTCACATCGGCCACGTCGTGCGAGATGACGATCAGGGTCTGCCCCGCGTCACGCAGCCGGGCGAGCAGTTCCACGATCTCGGCGCGGCCCTGCGGGTCGAGTCCGGCCAGCGGCTCGTCCAGCACCACCACCTGGGGATGGCTGGCGACCATGGCCGCGAGCACCACCCGCTTGGCCTGCCCGCCGCTGAGCTCCTCGACCGAGCGGGCGGCGAGGCGGCGGTCCAGGCCCACGGCGTCCAGCGCCCGGCCGACCGCGCCGGAGCCGGTCGCCCGGCCGCCCCAGTCGGCGATCTCCGCGCCGACGGTCTGCTTCTGCAGTTGCAGCCGGGAGTGCTGGAAGGCCAGCGCGACCCGGCCGATCTGCTGGTCGACCGGATCGCCACGCAACTCGCAACGGCCCGAGCTCGGCGCGATGAGGCCGGCGATGATCCAGGCCAGCGTCGACTTGCCGGACCCGTTGCCGCCGACGATCAGCAGTGCCTCGCCCTGCCGCACCGACAGGTCGACGCCGTGCAGCGCGGGGGCCTCCCACGGGGTGCCGCGGTTGTAGGTGTGGCGCACGTCGGTCAGTTCGAGGATGGTCGCGCCCATCGGGCCGCGGCGCTGATCGCGGGCGGGCTGCGGCCAGCGGGCGAGGTGGTCGACCATGCGCCCGTCGGCCAGGTGGATCACCCGGTCGGCGGCGCTCGCGTCGGCCTCGTGGTGGGTCACCAGGACGACGGCGGTGCCGTGCCTGCGCGGCAGCTCGGCCAGCAGCGCGACCAGGTCGCGGCGGCCGTCGGGGTCGATCATCGAGGTCGCCTCGTCGGCGATGAGCAGCGCGGGGCGCCGGGCGAGGGCGGCGGCGACCGCGAGGCGCTGCTGCTGGCCGCCCGAGAGCGTCGCGGTCTCGCGCCTGCCCATGCCGGACAGGCCGACCTCGGCCAGCAGCGCGTCGACGTCGACCTCGGCGGCCAGCTCGGCCGACAGGCCCCACACGACATCGTCGGCCACCGAGACGCCGAGGGTCTGGCTCTCCGGCCGTTGCAGCACCAGCGCGGTGCCGCCCAGCTCGCCCAGTCCGGCCGAACCCGGCCTGCTGACCGCGCCCGTCGTCGGCGGCCTGCCCGCGAGCACGCGGGTGAGCGTCGACTTGCCCGAGCCGTTGTGGCCGACGACGGCGACGAACTCGGCCGCGTGGATGGTCAGATCGATGCCGGACAGCGCGTCGGCGGTGGCGCCGGGGTAGCGGTAGCCCGCGCCGTGCAGGGTGACCGGCAGTGGCCCGACCGGCCGATCGTCGTCGGGTGCGTCGAGGCGGTCGCTGCCGGGCAGCCAGGCCAGCCGGTCCAGCACCGAGCCCAGCACGAACCACGACACGATCGCGCTCAACAGCACGCCGAGGAAGACCGAACCGCCGAGGTAGAGCCACCAGTTGCGCAGCAGCGCGTCGGTGAGATCGGCGGTGGCGCGGCCCAGCGGCTCCAGCGCCGCCTGCCGGGCGGCCAGGTTCTGGATGCCCTCCGCGGTACTGCGGAGGGCATCGAAGAACAGCTGCCTGGTGCGCGAGAACAGCAGCAGGCTGCCCACCGAGAACAGTCCCCAGCCCACCCCGGCGACCGCCGCGAGCGCCACCACCGTGGGCAGCCCGCCACCGCGCCGCTTCACGATGCCGATGATGCCCGCGAGCGTCGCGGCGCCGAACACCCCGAGCGCGGGCATGATCCCCGCGGCGACGAAGGTGACCAGGCCCGCCGCGACGCTGGCGGTGACCAGCGCGCGCAGGCGGTAGCGGTGGGCCAGCAGACCCAGGGGAACCGCGGCGACCAGTTGCAGGGCCGCCGCCATGGGAACCAGGGAACCCACGGTGATCAGGCCGACGGTCAGGCCGGCCATCACGGCACCGGTGGCCAGTTCGATGGGGCGCAGGGGTCCGCGGGGAAGATCCGCGGGCGTGTCTCTCACGTGTCCCAGTCTGCCAGGGGTGTATGTGGCCGGTCTGTGACCTCGTGTAGCGGTTGTGTGAGGAAACCGGGGAGATCCCGAGCTCAGGCCGGTGGTTCGGCCAGCCAGCCACCCATCGCGACGGTGCGGAAATGGGTTGTGAGGGTATTGGTCTCGTCGATGACATGCAGCGCGATCGCCGGATCGGGGGCGTAGTCCATCACCTTGTGCGGCAGCGTCACCTCCCAGGCGCCGCCCAGTACGGAGGCCGTACTCGGGCAGGTCACCATGGGTTTTCCGGCGAATGTGGTCGCGATGGGGGAGTGCGCGTGGCCGGTCAGCACGCCGATGATGCGTGGATCACCGGCGACGACGGCGGCGAGGCGGTCCGGCTCGGCCAGCGCGATCACGTCCACGACCGGGCTGGCGACGGGTTTCGGCGGATGATGCAGGGCCACCAGGATGGGGCCGTCGGCCGGGGCGGCGGCCAGGGTCGCGCGCAGCCAGTCGAGGGTCTCCTCGCTCAGCAGGCCGCCCGCTTCGCCGGGGACGCTGGAGTCGAGCAGGATCGTGGTGAGTGGTCCGACGCGGTGGACGCTGTTGATCGGAGCGGACGAGGGGGCTTCGCCCAGCAGTTCGGTGCGGAAGGCGACGCGGTCGTCGTGGTTGCCCGGCAGCAGATAGACGGGGACGTCGGCGCGCAGGGCCAGGCGGGCTTCGGCGTACTGCTCCGGCTTGCCGGAGTCGGTGATGTCGCCGGTCACGAGGATGACGTCGGGCCTGCGGGGGAGGTCGGCCAGATAGGCCATCACCCGCTCCACGCGCTCGGTGTTGCGCGGGGTGAGGTCGAAGTGGGTATCGCTGAGCTGAGCCGCCAGGATCATCGGCAGTCGCTTTCTTCTCTGGGATCGCTCCGTTGCGTCAGAGTGTGCCGGTATGAGTCCTCGGCACCTCTCAAGGCTAGATGACCTGGGCTTATCCGTCTTCATGAGGCGTGCCACGACCGATAACCTCATCGGCGGTCTGTGTCATCGATCACGCGTCGGAGTTCGGCGTTCCGCTGCGTTCGGACAGCGTTTGTAGTACCCGCAGGAAGGTGCGCCGATCCTCGGCGGGGAGGTCGGCGAGCAGTCGCTGTTCCTGTGCCTGGATGTCGTGCTGGGCGCGGTCGCGCAGGCTCGCTCCGGCGGGGGTCAGCTGGACCAAATTGACGCGCCGGTCGGCCGGATCGGGTTCGCGCCGGATCAGGCCGCGGCGCTGTAGATCGTCGAGGACGGGGATGATCCTGGTCTTGTCCGCGCGGACCGCCTTGGCCAGCGCGGCCTGGGTGTGGACGGGCTGTTCGCCCAGTCCGAGCAGTACCGCGTAGGCCCACATGGTGAGGCCGTGCCGGTCGAGGACGGGTCGTTCCGCCTCCGTCAGCGCACGGCCGAGCGGCACGAGCATGGCCGCGAGGTCGGGTCGGGTCGCTTTCGGCATGGTCGAAATCTACCGGGGAGATCCCCTTGGCAGATGATAAGCAAAAGCATACGATCTGCGCATGCATACTATTTCGGAGGATCGACTGCTGCTCGCCCGGCATCAGCGCGCCGTCCGGTTGAGCGTCGAGGCGGTCGAGGCGGCCGCCGATGCCGCGCTGACCGTCGAGACACCCTGTGCCGGGTGGGATCTGCGCGCGCTGCTGGAACACATGGGCACCCAGAACCGGGGCTTCGCCGCCGCGGCGCGCGGCGCGGACGACCCCGCGGTGTGGGAGGTCCGGCGCGCCGCCGACCCGGTCGATGCCTACCTGCGCTCGGCCGACGAGGTCGTCACCGCCTTCGCCGAGCCCGGTGCGCCGGCCCGCACCCTCGCCCTGCCGGAGATTCCACCCGGCCGCTTCCCCGCCCCGACGGCACTCGGTTTCCATCTCGTCGACAGCGTCGTGCACGCGTGGGATGTCGCCCGATCCGTCGGCCGCACGGTCGATCTCGACCCCGACCTGGCCGCGACCGCACTGCGCGTGGCGATGGCCGTGCCCATCGGGAAGTCGCGGGAGCGTCCGGGCGCGGCCTTCGCTCCGGCGCTCGACGTGGCAGACGACGCGGCCACGCTCGACCGCATTCTGCGCGTCCTCGGCCGCTCGCCGGATTGGCGGCCGTCCCACCGTCCCGGCCGAGCGCGAGGCGTGCTCCGCGACCGGCGGTCGGGTGGCAGCGCACGACCCGAATGGCCGACCATAGGGGGATGACGCTCAGTACCGACCAGGCCGAGGTGTTCGAGGCCGCCCGTGGCCGCCTGGAGGCGATCGCCTACCGCCTGCTCGGCTCGGCCGGCGACGCCGAGGACGCGGTGCAGGACACCTACCTGCGCTGGCACGCGGCCGATCGGGACCGGATCGAGACGCCGGTCGCGTGGCTGACGAAGGTGCTCACCAATATCTGCCTCAACCAGCTCACCTCGGCCAGGGCCCGGCGGGAAACCTATGTGGGCCAGTGGCTTCCCGAGCCGGTGCTGGCCGGAGACCGCATGCTCGGTCCGGCCGACACCGTCGAGCAGCGCGAATCCGTCTCGCTGGCGATGCTCGCGGTGATGGAGCGGCTCTCGCCCAACGAGCGCGTGGTGTACGTGTTGCGCGAGGCGTTCGGGTATCAGCATCGCGAGATCGCCGAGATGCTCGAGATCGGCGAATCGAACTGTCAGCAGATCTACCGGCGGGCCAAGCAGCATGTCGGCGGGCGGTCCCGGGTCACGATCGACGCGGCCGCGGCGGAGCGGATCGTCGAGGAGTTCCTCGCGGCGGTGCTCAGCGGTGACACCGACCCGCTGGTGCGGCTGCTCGTCGACGACGCGGTCGGCATCGCCGACGGCGGTGGCCGGATCCCCGCCCGCAAGTCCCCGGTCCTCGGCGCGCTCGGCATCGCGCGCTACCTCAGCCAGGTGTTCCGCCCGACGCAGGCCAAACGCGCCTACGTCGGTGGCTCTCCGGTGTTCTACGCCTGCGTGGTCAACGGTGGTCCCGGTGCGCTGGCGATGGTCGGCGACGAGGTGATCGCCGTCGTCGGCCTCGACGTCACGCCCGACGGCATCGCCGGCGTCCAGATCCAGGTCAACCCGGAGAAACTGGCCCGGGTCGGCAGGCAGTGGGCGGCCGAGGGGCCGCACACCCCGCTCGATCTCGTGTGGTGACCCAGATCACATCGTAAGGCTGTCAGGGTTCGCGGGGCTGTCCGGTTCAGGAGGGGAGTCCATCCCGATAGGAGCGAGCCATGAAGCACCGCATTGTCGTCCTCGGCGCCGGGTACGCCGGAGCCATCGCCGCCGGACGTCTGGCGAAGCGGCTGCATCGCGACGACGTCGCGATCACCGTCGTCAACGCCGACGCCGATTTCGTCGAGCGGGTGCGGATGCACCAGCTCGCGACCGGGCAGGAGCTGCGCGAGCGCCCGCTGGGTGAGGTGTACGCGGGCACCGGCGTGCGGGTCGTGGTCGACCGGGTCACCGCGGTCGATGTCGAGCGCAAGCGAGTCGACCTCGCCGACGGCGATCCCCTCGACTACGACACCCTCGTCTACGCGCTGGGCAGCACCGGCGCCGATCAGGGCGTCCCCGGCGTCGCCGAGCACGCGCACAGCCTCGCCGGAAAGCAGTCCGCGCTGCGGCTGCGGGCCCGGCTGGCCGAGCTGCCCGCGGGCGCGCCGGTGGTGGTCGTCGGCGGTGGCCTGACCGGCATCGAAGCCGCGACCGAGATCGCCGAGGCCCGCCCGGATCTCGCCGTGTCGATCGCCGCGCGCGCCGGGGTCGGCGACTGGCTGAGCGACAAGGCCCAGCGGCACCTGCGCACGGTGTTCGACCGGCTCGGCATCACGGTGCACGGGCACGCCGACGTCACCCGCGTCACCGCGACCGCCGTGGTCGCGGGCGCCACGGAGATCCCGGCGGCGGTGACCGTGTGGACCGCGGGTTTCGCGGTGCACCCCATCGCCGCGGCCACCACGCTGACGGTCTCCGACACCGGCCGCGTCGTCGTCGACGCCACCATGCGCTCGGTCTCGCACCCCGACGTGTACGCCGTGGGCGACGCCGCGCTCGCGGACGGACCCGCCGGTGTGCCGCTGCGGATGGCGTGCGCCACCGGCAGCCCGATGGCCTGGCGGGCCGGTGACGCCATCGCCGCCCGCCTCACCGGTCGACCGGTCCCCGACGAGCAGATCGGCTATGCCACCCAGTGCATCAGCCTGGGCCGCCGCGACGGCATCCTCCAGAAGGTGACCTTCGACGATCAGCCCACCTCGACCGTGCTGACCGGCCGCCTGGGTGCCCGCGTCAAGGAGTTCATCTGCGCGGGCGCCGCCTGGAGCGTCGGCCACCCGACCTTGATGATGCCGAGCCGTCGGCGACGGATCGTCACGACCGCTGTCGAGGCCGACCAGCTCGTCGCTCCGTGCGGCGGCGACGTCGGTGACCCGGCCGCTCGCCTCGGTACTCGGCCCGCGGCCGGTTGATCGGACGACCGCGTCCGGTCCGGCTTCCCGCCGCGACCGGACGGCCCGGCTGGCTCGGACTCCCGCCGGCTCAGCCGACCAGGTCGGCCAGCCGCTCGGACGCGGTGCGCAGCAACCGCTCCGCCGCGTCCGGGTCGGCGGCCAGCGGTGTCCAGAAGTCGGGGCCGGGGGTCGCTTGCAGGTCGAGCACCGGTGGGGTAAGCCAGTCGGCGTCGAGGCCGAGTCGCCAGGAGTGCAGGTGGGTGCGCGGGAAGACGGCGGTGCGGTCGAAGAGCGGGTCGCCCAGGATCGGGTGGCCGATCCAGGCCAGCTGCACCCGGATCTGGTGGCGGCGGCCGGTGACCGGCGCGACGGCGAGCAGTGTGTGTTCGCCGTGCCGGGCGACCGTGGCGAACCTGGTGCGCGAGGGATAGTTCTTCGTGGGCAGCAGGTCGGCGTCGTCGACGGACCACCGCTCGCCGACGCGGCGGATCGCCTCGCGTGGGGCGGCGATCCGCACCCGGTTCTTGCGCCCGACGCTCAGTGGCAAATCGAGTTCGCCGCGCTCGGGCAGATCGGTGCCGGAGACGATCGCCAGGTACGCCTTGCGTGCGGTCTGCTTGGTGAACTGCCTGGTCAGTTGACCGTGCGCGGCCAGATCGATGGCCAGCAGGACCAGTCCCGAGGTGACCTTGTCGATCCGGTGCACCGGGTACAGCTGCGTGCCCGCCGCCTGCGCCAGCTCGACCAGGTCGGTGTCGTGGCGCTCCCCGGTCACCGAGATCCCGGCCGGCTTGTTCAGCGCCAGCACCGCGTCGTCGGCGAACACGGTGTACTGCTCGCGCACGCTCTGCCAGTCCATCTCCACGTCGACACCCTAGAGAATGGTGTGCGGCCCGGCGGTCAGGAGGCCGGGCGCAGTCGGTGCGGGCGCAGCCGGTTGAAGCCGCGCACCCGCACGCTGCGCAGATGCCGGATGGCGAAGTCGCGGTGGCCCGCGAGCGCCTCGGCGGCGGCGTCGTCGATCAGGATGTTGCCCGGCCTGGCGACACCGGTGAGCCGCGCGGCGATATTGACCACCGAGCCGTACAGGTCGCCGAAGCGCTGCAACACCTCGCCGTAGGCGAAGGCGACCCGCAGTTCCGGTGTGCCGCCGACCAGCATCGTCGATTCCTGGATGGCGAGCGAGATCCGGGCCGCGTCCTCGGCGGTCTCGGCGGCGAACATCACCTCGTCGCCGACGTTCTTGATCACCCAGCCGCCGTTGTCGGTGATCGCGGAGGTGGTGGTCGACTCGAAAGCCTCCAGCAGCGTGGACAATTCGTCGGGGTGCAGGTGCCGGGTGAGCCGGGTGAAGCCGACCATGTCGGCGAAGCCGACGGCCAGCGTCCGCGTCGAGTCCTCCCCGGTGGTGGCGTCCGCCGACCGCGCGACCGCGGCCGCCAGATGCCTGCGCCACACATAGGACTGCAACTGCTCGATGCTCGCCATGGTGGATTCGGTTGCCGCCCTGACCCGTTCGTCGAGCGGCAGCGCCGGATCGGCCGCCGCGGCGCGCGCCTTGATCTCGGCCAGTACCAGGTCGGCCTGCCATTCGGCCAGGCGCGCCATGCCCTGGCCGATGGTGCGCGCGGCCGCGGCTTGCTGCCGGATATCGGAGGCGGCGACGACGTTCATGCTGCGGAAGTTGGTGACCGAGGTGATGTCGATCTGGGTGTAGTCGACCTGGTCGTCGTCGGTGGCCGGGAAGCCGAGCGCCGTCCACAATCGCCGCGACTCCGCCTCCGGCACACCGGACTGTTCGGCGACCTGCGTGCGCGTGTAGCGCCGCGGTCCGCCGAGGAGCGCTTCCTCCACATTGCGCTGCACCAGCTCGGTCAATTCGGCATCCGACATGAGCGAAACTCTACGACGCGCGCTCCGACCGCAGGTCAGGCCGACGTGACCTTGGCGATCTTCACAAATCCCCGCGCGTCGCACCTGGCCCGTCCAGGCCGCGGTGACACCTGGCACACCGCGCCCGTCGCCCCGGCGCTGAGCTGGAGGTTTACCTGGAGGTGCGCAACTGACGGCAAAAGTGCGTACTTGTCGGCCCGCGCGGCGCGCGCCGACACTCGGGATCACCGCGGTGCTCACCCCGAGTCCCGCGCTGTGGATCGGAGTCGCAGATGACCTCAGCGGACAAACCGCCGGTGACCGTGCTCGGCATCGGCTCGATGGGCGGCGCGCTCGCCGCCGCCTTCCTCGCCGCCGGTTACCCGACGCACGTGTGGAATCGCAGCCCCGACCGCGCGACCGCCCTGGTCGCCGCGGGCGCGACCGCCCACCACGACATCGCCGACGCGATCGCGGCGGGCCGAGTAGTCATCGCCTGCCTGACGAGTTTCGCCGCCACCCACGAGAGCATGGCGACGGCCGCCGGGACGATCGCGGGCCGTGACGTCATCACGCTCAACAGCGGGACACCGGCTCAGGCACGGGAATTCGCGCGGTGGGCGCACGCTGCGGGCGCCCGGTTCCTCGGCGGCGCGATCAAGAATGTGCCCGCGGCGGTCGGCCTGCGCGACACCCTGCTCTACTTCGGCGGCGACCGCGCGGTCTTCGACACCCATGCCGACACCCTGCGCGTGCTCGGCGGCGAGCTCGACTTCCTCGGCGCCGAACCGGATCTCGCCGCGCTCTACGAATACGCGGTCGGCGCCACCCTGCTGCCCGCGCTGCTCGGCTTCGTCGAGGGCGCCGCGGTGCTGGCCTCGCGGGGGCTGCCCGCGCGCACGATGGTGCCCTACTCGGGGAAGTGGCTGCGGATGATCGAGTCGCTGCTGCCGATCCTGGCCGGGGAGATCGACGACAAGGACTACACGCGGCTCGGCTCGAGCGTCGCGTTGTTCCACACCGTCGTCGAGGACGACCCGCGGCTGGCGGCCGAGACCGGCGTCGACCTGTCCTGGCACGCGACCATGCACGAACTGCTGCGCCGCGCCGTCGACGAGGGCCTCGGCGACCAGAGCATCACCGCTGTCTACGAACTGCTCGCCGCCTGATCAGCGCAGCACGCTGTACACCAGCACCTTCGCCGCCGAGTGGGGGAAGACCGGCCGGTCGGCGTCGACGCCGATCTCACCCACAATGTGTGACGCGTCCAGCGCCCGGCCCGACCTAGCGTGACCGCATGGGCTCAGTCATCGGTGATCTGCTTCCGCTGGCCGTGGGTGTGGCGATCTCGCCGATCCCCATCGTCGCGGCCATTCTCATGATCCTGTCCAAGAACGCGGGCGGCGCGGCGAAGGGGTTCGCGGCCGGCTGGGTCGGCGGGATTCTGATCGTGACCGTCGTGGTGACGCTGCTGGCCGGGTCCCTGGGCGACTCGGGCGACAAGGAACCGTCGGCGGTGGCGTCCTGGGTCAAGATCGTGCTGGGCGTACTGCTTCTGGTCCTCGCGGCCGAACAGTGGCACGCGCGCTCCGACACCGCGGTCCCGGCCTGGATGCAGGCGATCGACACGCTCACCGTGGTCAAGGCGGCCGGGCTCGGCGCGCTGCTGTCGGGAGTGAATCCGAAGAACCTGCTGCTGTGCCTGTCGGCGGGCGTCGTCATCGGTTCGGCGGGGCTGAGCGTGGGCGGTGACGCCGTCGCGATCGTGGTGTTCACCCTGCTCGCCTCGACGACCGTGCTCGCGGTGGTCGTCGGCTACGCGCTGGCCGCTGACCGGCTGGGACCCGCCCTCGACAGCGCCCGGCAGTGGTTGCAGGCCAACAACCACGCCGTGATGGCGATCGTGCTGCTGGTGATGGGCGCGGTCGTCGTCGGCAAGGGCATCGGCGGACTCTGAGGTAGGGGCTCGTCGTGCGCACACCACCGATCTTCGAATCGCTGCACGGGTATCGGCGCGCGTGGCTGCGGCCCGACATCGTCGCCGGGCTCACCGTCTGGGCGGTGCTGGTGCCCGAAGCGCTCGCCTACGCCTCGATCGCCGGGGTGCCGCCGGTGGTCGGTCTCTACGCGGCGGTGCCCGCGCTGGTCCTGTACGCCCTGGCCGGGAGTTCGCGGCACCTCGTCGTCGGCCCGATGTCGGCGACGGCGGCGCTGTCGGCGGCCATCATCACCCCGCTGGCGGGCGCCGACGCCGGGCACTACCTCGCGTTGTCGACGGCACTGGCCATCGCCACCGGCCTCGTCGGCCTGCTGGCCGGGCTGATCCGGTTGGGATTCATCGCCGCGTTCATCTCCGAGCCGGTACTCAAGGGGTTCATCGTCGGGCTGGCCCTGACCATCATCATCGGCCAGGTACCGAAGCTGTTCGGCATCGACAAGCACGACGGCGACTTCTTCGAGCAGGCCTGGGGTGTGCTGAGCGATCTCGGCCAGACCCAGTGGCGCACACTGCTGATCGGGCTGCTCAGCCTCGCGGTCGTCCTCGGCCTGCGGCGCTGGCTGCCGCTGGTACCCGGCTCGCTGCTGGCCGTGCTGCTCGGCATCCTCGCGGTGCGGTTGTTCGGGCTCGACGACAAGGGCGTCGACATCGTCGGGCACATCGACGCGGGTCTGCCGTCGATCGGGCTGCCGTCCGGTGTCGGCTTCGACGACTACCTCGACCTGCTCGGACCCGCCGTCGGCGTGCTGCTGATCGGCTTCGCCGAGGGGCTCGGCGCGGCGAAGACCTATGCGGCCAAAGCGGGCTACTCGATCGACGCGAACCGGGAACTGTTCGGCCTCGGCGCGGCCAATCTCGGGTCCGGCCTCGGCTCGGGGATGGTCGTCAACGGCAGCCTCTCCAAGACCGCCGTGAACGGCGGGGCGGGCGCGAAAACCCAGGTCAGTGGGCTCGTCGTCGCCGTGTTGACCGTGCTCACGCTGCTGTTCCTGACCGGGCTGTTCGAGCAGCTGCCCGAGGCGACGCTGGCCGCGGTGGTCATCGCCGCGGTGATCGAGCTCGTCGACATCGCCGCCCTGCGCCGCCTCTACCGGGTGTGGACCCAGCTGCTCGCCAGCATCTACGGCCCGGTCGCGCGCGCCGACTTCCTCGCGGCCATCGCCGCCATGTTCGGGGTGCTGCTCTTCGACACCCTGCCCGGGTTGCTCATCGGTATCGGTGTCTCGGTGCTGCTGCTGGTCTACCGAGCCTCGCAGCCGCACGTGGCCGCGCTCGCGAAACAGGGCACCCTGTGGGTGGATACGGCCCGCCACCCCGAGCTGACCCCGCGTCCCGACCTGCTGGTGGTGCGCGTGGAGTCCGGCCTGTTCTTCGCCAACGCCGAGCATGTGCGGTCGCGGATCGAGAGCCTGTGCACCGACGCCACCCGCCTGGTGGTGCTCGACGCCGAGACCTCACCCGCCCTCGACGTCACCGCCACCGCCATGCTGCTCGACCTGCGCAACGCCCTGGCGCACCGCCGCATCGACTTCCGCATCGCCCGCTCGGTGGCCCAGTTCGGCGCAGTCCTCGGCTCGGCCGAGGCGGGCGACACCCCGATCGGGATCTACCCGACCGTCGCCGCCGCGGCCGCCGACCTCCCCGAGCACCCACCGGTGCGCTAGCGCCCGGACACGATCGGCTGGAACGGGATCCACCCGGGAGCAGCGGTAGATCCGCGGCTTCGGGCTCGTCGGCGCGGACGGCTCGGTATGGTCGGCGGGAATGGTCGTGGCCGGAAAGGTGGATGTGGTGGGAATCAAGCAGCGGGCCGTGGTGCAGATGAGCGCGGACGAGATCGCGGCGTTTCTCGACCGCAGCCGGGTGCTCACGCTGGCCACGCTGAATGCCGACGGGAAACCGCATCTGACGGCGATGTGGTTCGGGCACATCGACGGTGTCCTCTACTTCGAGACCAAGTCGAAGTCGCAGAAGGCGGTCAACCTGCGGCGCGATCCCACCATCACCTGTATGGCCGAGGCCGGCGACACCTACGACCAGTTGCGTGGGGTCTCGATCGAGGGCACCGCGCACCTGATCGAGGACACCGAGGACGAGGAGTACTGGAAGGCGGGCATCGACATCTACGAGCGGTATGTCGGGCCGTACAGCCCCGAGGTCAGGCCGTTCGTGGAGGCCATGATGAACAACCGGATCGTCGTGCGGGTCGAGCCGACGCGCGTGCGGTCCTGGGACCATCGCAAGCTGGGGCTGCCCGCCATGCCGATGTCCGGCAGCACCGCGGAAACACCCGCGCCCTGATCAGCCGGCGAGCAGGTCGCGCAGCGCCGCCGCACCGTCGAGGAGAGCGAGTGAGCGGGCGGTGATCGCGGAATCCCTGGCGGCCAGCGCTGCTCGGATCTGGCCCGAGTGCCGCCGTAACTCCGGCATGACCGCCCGCACCTGCGCGACCCGGTAACCCGCCCGCCGCAACTGGTGGACGATGCGCGCGTCACGAACCTGCGCGGGGGAGTAGTGCCGACCCGACGACCTCCGATCGGGCACCACCAAACCCTCGGCGTCCCAATGCCGCAGCGTCGAGGTCCGCAGCCCGAGGGCCGTGGCCAGCTCGGCGATGCTCATCGCGTCGGATCCGCGCACGTCGGTGATCGGTTCCGCCGCAATGGCTTCGGCGGCCTGCCGGGCCAGCGCCAACTCGGCGCGTTCGGTGTGCAGGCCGGTGTGCGCCGCGTCGAGCAGCGCCAGCGTGGCTGCCCGATCCCCGGCGTGCGCGGTTCGCATGATCCGCTTGGCCTCGACCGGCCCGACTCCCGCCGCGAGCGCTCGGTAGGCGAGCGCCGAGCGCGCATGGATCTCGCGATAGCCCCGATGCCCGCCCGGCGACCGGTCGGCGGGCGGCAGCACACCGTCGCGTTCGAGATTGCGCACCTGCTGGACCGAGTACCCCGCGCGCCGCGCCACATCGATCGTGCGGCCGACAGGTGAGTTGAGGTTTACCACCAGAAACTCCTCGTCATCGGCGGAAAGTCCACACAAGCGCTTCAATGAGACGCTCGAATCATGACATCAGACGAGATCATCGAGTACGTGACCGGCCTCGGCGGCGTCCTGCACCTCGCGCCGGGCCCCGGCGGCGAATGGCCCGAGATCAGCTGGGGCGACTCGTTCTTCTACTACGCCCCCGACGGCGTCGTCCCGGCCACCACCCAGCCCTTCGCCACCGTCGTGACCAAGGACTACCCGGACGACCGGAGCTCGCGCCTCGACCGCCCCGACACCTTCCGGGTCAATATCGCCGCGGGCCGGGAGGCGTTCGGCGCGTGGGCCGACCACCAGGCCGACCCGAGCGTCGACGACACCGTGATCGCCCACCCGGTCTACGCCGCGGCCAACTGGCTCGCCGTCGTGAATCCCGGCGAGCGCACCGACGCGGTCGTCCGCGACCTTCTGCGTTCCGCCCACGACCGGGCGCGAATCCGTTTCGACCGCCGGACACGCTGAGAACGGTTCTGTTCGCCACTGAGAATCGGTGCCAACATGGACCGCATGGACGAGGACGAGGTCGTCGTTGGCGGCCAACAGATGTCGACGGCCGAGGTGTCGCCACACGAGTCGTTCGATCTCTGGACGTCGATCATGAGCGAGTCGGTGCTGCCGTGCTCCATGGAGCCGCTCGGTGACGGGCCGTTCTACGGTGCCCTGACCCCGAAGGTCACGGCCGAGCCGATCTCGATGGCCATCGCGGCCAACTCGGCCGAGCTCGCTCGCCGCACTCGGCGCCATATCGCCCGCGCGCCGGCGCCGTACGCGCTGGCCTGCCTGACCCTGTCCGGCATCAGCGAGGTCTCCTGCGGCGATCACTACCTCCGCGCTCCCGCCGGAACGATGTTCATCGTCGACGGGGAGCGCCCGCAGGAGGCGCGAACCTCCGACTACCAGGGGCTGCTCGTCCGGGTCTCGAAGGAGGCGCTGATCCGGTCCTCCGGGCTCGGCGAGGCCGCTTTCCCGTCGGTGACGGTAGTCGAGCCGGTCGCGCACGGCGCGCTGGTCATCGAGTATTTCCGGCGGCTGGCCACCCTGTCGCCGGAGACGCTCGGCGTCGTCCAGTTACTCGACGCGGGGATCGAACTCCTCGGCGCCGCGCTGGCCATCGACAACGACAAGCCGCCCACGGCGCCCTCCGGCCGAACCCTCGATCGCGCGTATCTGCTCGGGTACCTGCGGGACAATCTCGCCGACCCGGATCTCACCGCGCAGCGGATCGCGGCGGCGTGCGGGATGTCGCGGCGCAAGCTGTTCCGGGTGATCGGGGACGAGGGCGGCCCGACCACGCTGCTGCGCGCGATGCGTGTCGATCGCGCCCGCGAGCTGCTCACCTCGGCGCCGGAGCGAACGGTGTCGTCGATCGCGCGCGCGTGCGGATTCACCAGCGACCGGAACTTCTATCGGGTCTTCCGTGGCGAGACCGGGATGACACCCGCCGAATACCGGCAGTACATCGTGTCCCGGCCGTTGCCGCCCGGACTCGCCGGCGGTTGACGCATTCGTGCGAACGATGTGGCACTTTTGGTCGCTATCCGGTAGCTGCTGTCGGTTCCGGCGTCGGTCGAGTCTCGCCTCACCTGGTTCGACGTCTCGGCGCGGTACCGTTCAGTTGCCAGTTCAGATGCATTTCCGGGTGGGTTCCCGAGAGGGGATGGCATGACTGTCGACGATCGTTTGCTACGCACCGGCTCCCGGCCGCGAGCAACCAAGTGGTCCCTCGGCCCGGTCGAGCTGACGACCGGTGGGGTCGTGCTGACCGCCGCCGGTCTGGCGATGATCGGCCCGCTGATCGCGGCTCTGCTGATCCACCGCAGTGGGGGGCCCGGCGCCGACGCCGCCGCGACGACACCGCTCATCCTGCTGACGATCGCGATCGTCCTGGCGCTGTCCGCCGGCATCGCGTTGTTCGTGACCGCGAGCCGCCGCCGCTGAGAGGAAGTCACATGCCCACGTCGAAGTCTGGCAGCGCCGCCGGGTTCTCCGCCGAGGAACGCGCCGCGATGAAGGAGCACGCGCAGGAGCTGAGAACGGCGGCCAAGCGGGGCAAGACGTCCAAGGCCGACGGCGAGGCCGACCTGCTCGCCAAGATCGCCGAGATGGCCGAACCCGACCGCTCCATCGCGACCCGCATCCACCAGATCGTGATGACCACCGCCCCCGACCTCACCCCCAAGACCTGGTACGGCCAGCCCGCCTGGGCCAAGGACGGCAAGGTCGTCTGCTTCTTCCAGGCCGCCGCCAAGTTCAAGACCCGCTACGCCACCCTGGGCTTCAGCGACGCCGCCACCATCGACGACGGCACCATGTGGCCCACCGCCTTCGGTCTCACCGCTCTCACCGCAGCCGATGAAACCCGCATCGCCGCCCTGGTCAAGAAGGCTGTGAGCGGAACTTCTCGTGCTCGGCCAGCTCCATCTCGATGAACGCGCCGACCATCGCGCGCCAGATCGTCTCCGCGATATCCGGCGTGAGCCCGGCCGCTTCCGCGCGCTCGCGCACCGAGGCGATCAGCTGGGCGAACCGGTCCGGCGCGCGGACGGCGTGCTCGTCGCGCTTGAACGTCGCCGCCGTGCGCACGAGTTCCTGCCTGGCCGCGAGGAGTTCGATCACGGTGCTGTCGATCGCGTCGATGCGGGCGCGGACCTCGGCGAGGGAAGTCGGAGTACTCACGGCTGGCGACAGTAACAGCCGAACAAGCCTGCGGTAGCGGGGTTTTTGTCGCCGCTCGATGGCACGATGCCGGTGTGGGTGACTATTTCGAACGGATCATCGACGTCGAGGTCGCCGCGGACGACGCGGGCGCACTGGCCGAACAGACGGTCGACTGGATGGTCTCGCGTGGCTGGCTGCTGCGCGAGACCTCGCGCGACACGATGTACAGCCTCCAGGTCGACGAAGGCTATCGGCCGGGCCCCGAGTGGTCGCGGATCACCCAGGAGTGGGGCGCGGACTGGATGCCGGGCCCGGTCGCCGTCATCGTCGGCAGGTACCCGCACTTCGCCGGCCAGGGCGCCATCGAGCCCTCCGCCGCCGACTGCCCGCACTGCCGGGCCACCACCGTGATCATCGACTACCCGCAGCGGTGGGAAGCGGACAAGGCGGTCTGGCAGCCGTTCGCCGACGCCATCGACGCCTGGCGCGACACCGGCGCCGGCGCGGTGACCTGCGTTTCCTGCGGCACCGCGAGTCCGGTCACCGACTGGGAGTGGGCCGACGAATTCGCCCTCGGCGCCCTGGCTTTCGACTTCTGGGGCTGGCCGCCGCTCACCGACGAGTTCGTCGCCGAGCTGGGTGCCCGACTCGGCCATCGAATCGGGCACCACAGCGGCAAGTTCTGACGGCGCCGTCAGCTCTGGGTCGCACCGTCCCCGGTGGAGGCGGGCACCACGTCCGCCGACTGACTCAGTACCGCGGGCATGCGATCGAAACCGTGCAGGGTCGACAGGCCACGACGGCGCGGTTCGCCGTCGAGCCGCAGGTCCGGGAAGCGTTCGAACAGGGCGGGCAGTGCGTTGATGCCTTCGAGCCTGGCCAGGCTCGCGCCGATGCAGGCGTGCACGCCGCTGCCGAAGGCGAGATGCTCCTTGGCGTTGGCGCGGGTGACGTCGAACCGATGCGGATCCTCGAACTTGGCCGGGTCGCGGTTGGCGCCGGCCAGCGACATGATCACCGACTTGCCCGGTTGCAGCGGCGCGCCGCCCAGTTCCACCGGTTCCAGCACGCGCCGCGCGGTCAGCTGCACCGGCGGCTCGAACCGCAGGATCTCCTCGATCGCGTTGGGCCAGTGCTGCGGCTCGGCGCGCAGGAGTTCGAGCTGGTCGGGGTGGGCCAGCAACAGCGGAATCGCGTTGCCGAGCAGGTTCATGGTGGTCTCGAAGCCCGCGCCCATCAGCACGTTCGCGCTGGCCATCAGCTCGGTGGTGTTCAGCTCGCCGGAGGTCACCAGGGTGCTGAAGATGTCGTCGCCGGGGTCGCGGCGCACCTTCTCGATGTGGTCGGCCAGGTAGGTCTTCATCGCCGCGGTCGCGGTCATCGCGCGCTGGTGCGTCTCCCAGGAGATGCCGACATCGAGCAGCGGCGTGACCACTTCGCCCCAGGCCAGGAACATCTCGCGGTCGGAGTCCGGGAACCCGAGCATCTCGCCGATGACGGCCACCGGGACCTGCGCGGCGAATTCGCTGATCAGCTCGGCCGATCCCTTCGCCTCGAGCGCGTCGAGCAGTTCGGTGGTGACCTCACGCACCCGATCGCCCAGCCGGGACACCGCGCGCGGGGTGAACGCCGAGGCGACCGGCTTGCGCAGCCGGCTGTGCTCGGGCGGGTCCATCATGAACATCGACGGCGCTTCGATCGGATTGGGCGGCAACTCGATCGACTCGACATAGCGGCGAATCGGCCCCGGCAGCATCGGATCGATCGGGGTCCGCACGCCGAAGCGCCGGTCACGCAGGATCTCCTTGCACAGTCCGTGTTCGAAGACGGCGTACCCGGTCTTGACGGTCTGCACCCCGCCGTCGCCGCGCAGCTGATCGATCAGCGTGTACGGGTCGTTGCGGCCTTCGTCGCCACTGAGCAACTGCGCGAACGTGTCTCCCTTGCGGTGCAGGGCCATCAGCCCCAGCCGCGGCAACCCGTGCTCAGCCGCCCATCGGACCGCATACCCTACGTTCATCAAACCCTCGATCCATCGCACGGAACTCGCAACGCGACGCCTCGACGCCCGAACCGCCGGATCGAACCCGCACGGTCCCAACCTCTTTCAGCACCACAGATGCCGACCGTCGCAGTTCAGCAGTCTTCCACGCTGGGTAGTCCCGCGCACCGTTTGTTTCGCGAACATCCCGCGACTGCTGAGCGCGGGTTCGTCCAGCCTCAGCGGCTCCTAGCCGGCGGCCTGAAATCCGGCTTCACTGGTCACGTCGGTGTCGGAGACGCTCACCAGCCAGTACCAGGGGATTCCAGCCGCGGCGTACTCACTCATCTTCTCGAGCCGGTCTGTCTTGACGGGGCTCGGTGAGATGACCTCGACGGCGATCTTCAGGTGGCGCGCAGGCACCGGCCGCACATCGGCCGGCACGAACTCGAACAGCGCGACGTCGGGGCCATGTGCACTCTGGCCGCGGCTTCGAGTATCGCCAGCAACCGGTGCGCGCCGATGACATCGGCCACCTATCCATCCGGCGGATCGGAGTCGGGCGTACTCGAGACGGCGCCGCGAGCACGGGGTACGAGGCAGCAGTCTCGTCGGCGCAAAGTTTGAATACCGTTCAGAAAGTCCTTGACTGTGCTGCGTACGGCTGCCTACTCTCACAGTTATTGAATCTGATTCATAAATTGGAGGTCGGATGGGCGTCAATCGGCGTGGCGAAGCGTCGCGCGCGGCGCTGCTGGCGGCGGGCAAGGCCGCGTTCAGTAGCGACCGCTACGAGGAGGTCTCGATCGTGGACCTGGCGCGCTCGCTCGGTGTCGCCGCCGGTTCGATCAGCTACCACTTCGGCGGAAAGCGGGGCTTCTACCTGGCCGTTCTCGAACAGGCCGCCGAGGAGTTCTGGGGTGACCTGCTGGCGATGCGCGGCCCCGCGCTGGACCGGCTGACCCGCGGCATCGACCGATTGCTCGACGAGGCCGAGCAACAGCCGCGAGCCTTCGAAGCGCTGTTCGCCGACGTGGCCGACGCTGAAGTGCGCCAGATTCGTGACCGCCACCAGATCCGCCTGACCGATGCGCTGGTCGTCGAGGTCACCGGGTCGGACTCCTCGCCGGTGTTGCGTGCCGCGATCAGCGGGTTCGTGTCGTTCATCGAGGGGCTGGTGCTGCATTGGACGCGCACCCGCGATATCAGCCGCGACCAGGTCAAAGACCTCGTCGTCGGCAACATGTTCGGCACGGTGCTGGCCGCGCTGCGCACCGACCCGAGCATCGAGCTGACTCAGCGGGCCATCGACGCCGCGCTCTCCGATCCCCAAGCCGTGGCCTTCCTGGGCCCCCTGTCCACCGTGTCGAAGTCGATGGAGTGATCACCCATGTCCGAAGTGCTGCCCACCGGTCCCTCGCGGATCGTCGAGACGCCGCTCGCGCGAGCGGTCGCATGGGTCATCGGTCCTCGCGGGTTACGCAGCCGAGCCGCCCTGCGTAGCGAGGTCGAGGGCAAGGTGGTCGTGATCACCGGGGCGTCGTTCGGTGTCGGTGCGGCGACCGCCCGGTGGTTCGCCGCTGCGGGTGCCCGGGTGGTTGTCGCGGCCCGGTCGATGGATCGGCTGCTCGAGGTGGCCGAGGATATCAACGCCGCCGGCGGCGAGGCCTATCCGTACCGCCTCGATCTCACCGACGAGCAGTCGATCGCGGAATTCGCCGCAGCGGTGCGCTACGACTTGGGCGAGGTCGACGTCCTCATCCACAATGCGGGCAAGTCGTTGCGCCGTTCGATTCACCTGTCCTATGACCGGCCCAAGGACATCGCCGCGACGTCCGGCGCCAACTACCTCGGACCGATGCGGCTCACGCTGGCCCTGCTGCCGGGCATGCGAGCCCGCGGCAGCGGCCACATCGTGAACGTCTCCACCGTCGGGATCATGTTCCCCAACGCCCCCAAATGGGGCTTCTACCTGTCGTCGAAGCTGGCCTTCGACTGGTGGATGCGCGCGGTCGGCGCTGAAGCCCGCGCTGACGGAGTCACCCTGACCACCTTCTACGGCGGCCTGCTGCATACCCGGATGAGCGCGCCGAGCCGCTGGATGCGCGTGCTGCCCGGTCAGACACCGCAGGACGCGGCGAAGGTCCTGGCCAAGGCCGTCGTGAAGAAGCCGCGAACGATGACCCCGCTCTACGGCTTTCCCTCCGCGGTGATCGCTACCGTGTTCCGGCTACCGCTGGAAG
Organism: Nocardia sp. NPDC087230; assembly: GCF_044744725.1. Classification (NCBI taxonomy): domain Bacteria; kingdom Bacillati; phylum Actinomycetota; class Actinomycetes; order Mycobacteriales; family Nocardiaceae; genus Nocardia; species Nocardia sp. NPDC087230. Next base: position 229,277 of record NZ_JBIUYV010000002.1, on the reverse strand, counting down.
TGCTGATGGAACGGGTCTTCCGCAACCTCGGTGACACCGAGGCCTCGCTGTCGCGGCTGCGGCCGCCGACCCGGGGCGAGCCGGCCTTGTCGAATGTCACCGATTCCGCCGGTGGCGATCAGGAACAGGTGCGCACGAATGCCCGGTGAGCTGACCCAGAGCCTGCGTCAATGGGGTTCGGCGTTACCGGCGGTCGTTGCTTCGGGCATGCTCGCCCCGGTAGGCCCGCGCAAAGCCGTGGCGTTGGCGCGCGGCCTCTACCGGTTCGGGCCGACCCCGGCGATGTTGCTGGCGGCCAGCGCGATTCGTCACCCGGACAAGATCGCGATCATCGACGACGCCGGACAGCTGACCTATCGGCAGTTGCAGCAACGTGCCGAAGCGATCGCCGCGGCGCTGTACGCCGCGTGCGCGAGCCCGCCGATGTCGGTGGGCATCCTCTGCCGCAACCATCGCGGGTTCGCCGAAGCGATGGCCGCAGGTGCGCAGCTGGGTGCGGAGTTGATCTTCATCAACACCGAGCTGCCCGCCCCGCAGCTGCACGCCGTCCTGGCCCGGCACAACCCCGACGTGCTGATCTACGACGACGAGTACGCCGCCGCCGTCGCGAAGGCCGACTACCAGGGCATGCGGGTGCTGGCGTGGCGCGAACCGCACGCCGACGACGCCGGACTGACGACGCTGGGCGAGCTGGCTTCCCGCAGTCACCCGCGCCCGCCGCGCGTTCGCCACGCGGTCAAGATGACCCTGTTGACCTCGGGCACCACCGGGCTGGCCAAGGGTGTGCCGCGAGCGGTGAAGCCGACCGCGATCGTGGCGCTCACACTGACCGCGATGGCGATCCTGCGACTGCGGTCCACCGACCGGGTGCTGGTCGCGCCGCCGATGTTCCACGGCTTCGGATTGTTGTCGCTGCTCGGTCCGCTGGCCCTGGGAGCGACCGCGATCTGCCGCCGTCGCTTCGACGCCGCTACCGCGCTCGACGACATCACCCGTCATCGAGTCACCGTGGTGATGGCGGTGCCGGTCATGCTGCAACGGCTGCTCGCCGTGCCGGAACTTGCTGAAAATGCTTCGGCACGTTCGGCATTGCGGATCATGGTCACCGGCGCCGCGCCGATCTCACCGACCACCATCGCGAACCTGATCGACGCCTTCGGACCGATCCTGGTCAATGGGTACGGCTCGACCGAGGCGGGCCTGGTCACGATCGCCACTCCCGCCGACCTCGTCGCCGCGCCCGACACCATCGGCCGGGCCGCGCTCGGGGTGTCGGTCCGCGTTCTGCGCGGTGACCGCACCGAAGCCGCGCCGGGAGAGGTCGGTGAGATCTTCGTGCGCAGCGGTCTGGAATACGCCGGATACACCCCTGACCCCGCGGCGAAAGTCTCGGTCAAGGAGGTCGTCGACGGGCATGTCTGCACCGGCGACATGGGCCATTTCGATGCGCAGCGCAGGTTGTTCATCGACGGCCGTGCCGACGACATGATCGTCTCCGGCGGGGAGAACATCTTCCCCGGCGAGGTCGAGGACCGCCTCGCCACTCACTCCGGCATCACCGACGCGGTCGTGATCGGCGTTCCGGATCCCGAATTCGGGCAAGTCCTCAACGCCTTCATCGTGCTCGGACCCGAGGCGGTCGCGCCAGGAGAGGACGCGCTCAAACAGTTTGTGCGTGATGGGCTCGAGCGCTACAAGGTGCCCAAGCGATTCGTCGTGCTCGACGAGATCCCGCGAAACGCCAGCGGCAAGGTCCTGCGGGCGAAATTGCAGGCCCCGGCCGGGTCCTGAACCGCCGCTCCGCTCGAACGGGAAGATGTCCGACGCTCCCGCCTGCAACTCGATGGTGATGATCTGCCGTCCGCGCTGGTCCTGTTCGACGCGCAGCGGGTCGCAGCCGAGTCGCCACGGCATCGGATAGACCGCGTTGGCGGTCAGGAGGCCCTTGTCGTCGAGTATCGGGGCCTTCTCGGTGGGTACTGGGTGACGGCCTGTGCGGCCATCCAGAGTGACCTGACCTGCGGAAATTCTTGTGCCCTCGGCAGGATTCGAACCTGCGACACCCGCTTTAGGAGAGCGGTGCTCTATCCCCTGAGCTACGAAGGCGGGGTTGGTCGGGGTCGGGGTGGGGCCCGGTTCGACCGTGCCGAGTATAGCGTGCGGGGGCTGGGGGGTAGCAAAGCTGGGACGGGGTGCGCGGTGTCGGCGAACACGGCGACACGCTGATCTGAAACGGGTGTGGGCCCCTGAGGTGGGGTTTCGGTGTTCTAGCGTTCCCGGTGGCTTCCGCCCGGCCTGGTCGGGCATTCGTGCACGCACTGACTTTCTGTCTTCTCGCGAGGAGTACGTGGTCATGGTTGTGGGGTCCCGCTTACGGCGGCACGGCGCGTCGAGTCGCGCCGTGCCGCCGGGGTTGTCCGTGTCGATCGGATGGCTCGGCGTGCGCAGGTGGTGAGGGCGCGCGTGCTGGCCGCGGCGGTGTGTGTGGGGCTGGGCGGGTGCGCGGTCGACGGCGGGCTGGTCGATCCGGATTCGGCGTCGTCGCAGGTGGATCGGGCTGCTGCGGCGCGCGCCGAGGCGATCGAGGGCGCGAGCGCGGCGACGCAATCGACCATGCTCGCGTTCTATCGGTCCGTCTGTTCGCTGCAGACCCGATATCGGGCGGAGCTGAAAGCGGCCGAGCGCGAAGCCGGGGCGCTCACGCCGGCGCAGTATCGCGACACGGCGGCGATGATCCTCGGTGGCCGGGCCGCCGCGGCCGACGGTGCGCGCGATACCGCCGACCGGCTACCGATCCCGGACCTCTACCCCGACGAATGGCGCTCCGCGCGGGGGGAATTGGTCGGGCTCTTCGAGCGGCTCGGGCAGGCGGACCGCGCGCGGGCGGGCGAGATGGGCGGCGTGGATATCGCCGATACCGATCGGCTGCGCGGCGTCGCCAGGGATCTGCTCGCCGCCTCGGCACAGCAGATCGAGAACGAGAATCCGCGGATCAGGGTGGTCGCCCAGCGACTACCCGCGTCCAAGCAGGTTCGGCGGGACGCGGGGGAGTTGTCGGAGTGCCGCACGCCCAGCTGACGGGCGCGGCTTGTCGCCGACCGGAAGAACCAGTACTGACGAGACAGGAAGGAGTGGGTGATGCGCGCGGCCGGCTACGTCCGTGGTGTGTTGCTGACCGGCATGGTGTTCGCCGCGCTGTCGATCGCCGGCGTGGCCGCCGCCGAGGACACTCCGACCGCCCAGCACCTCCCGCTGGTCACGGCCGTCGGCCCGGACCTGTCGCCGCCGATCCTCGACGCTCTCCTGCCGGAGCTCGGACGATCCACCACGGAAGACGCGGCAGCAGGAGATGTTCCGTCATGGGAACTCGGACCGCCGTCGGCTGACCTGGGCCCCACGCTGGACCTGGTCCTCCCGAAGGGTTCATCGCCGGTCGAGCCGATCCTCTCGCTGCTCACCACGTTCGGGTTCGCGCTACCCGGCCAGGCCGAACCGACTCGGCCCACACCCGGTGCCGATCCCGTGGAGTCGGACCCCGCCGAGCCGTCCGTGGCGACCGGTCCTGCCGAGTCGGCAATCGGGGATGGTCCTGCGGACTCGGGCGATGCGGCCGAACGCGCGGTCGTCAACACGGGGGGCGTGGCGAGTGGCGGCCAGTCCTGCCCTGGGGAACTCTCGCCTGTGGACCCGGTGGGCGACGTACCCGGCGGCTCGGTCTGCCCCGCCGCGGTCGGCTACGGCCGGGCTGACCTCGATGCGGTCGCCACGATCCAGGTCGAGCCTCGGATGGTCCTGGCGGAGGTCGAGCCTCGGATGGTCCCGGCGAAAGTCGAGACCTGCATGGTCCCGATGCAGGCAGAGACCCGGAAGGTCCCGCCGCAGGTCCAGGTTCGGAAGTGTCCGGCGCAGGGCGGACTATCTGCGGCCGGTGTGCCCCCGCTCTGGGCGGACCGAGGCGATCCGATCGCCGCCGGCCGACTGTTACCCGGCATCCGGGTCGAGGCGGTGGTTACCGCGCGCAGTCGTGCCGACGGTCGGCACCGGCACGACGTGAGCTGCGACATGAGCCCAGACCCGCATGGCCGCAACATGATTCGTCGTGGCGTGGTGCCCCCGTCGCATCCCGGCCCCGGCTATCTCGGTGGCGCCAGGGCAGGTCCCGGCCCGCCGCCTGGTTCAGAACGCGTCGAATCCACCGCCGCTGTCGAACCCGCCGCTGTCGTATCCACCCTCGACACCATCGGAGCCGCCCCACCCCTCTGAATCCTGACCCGGGTCGTACCCCGGATCCTGGCCGACCTCGCCCTGGTCGAGTGCCGCTTCGCCGGTGCCGTCCTCGAAGGCCTGGGCGTCGTAGCCGACTCCGGACATCCCGGCGAACAATGTCGTGAACAGCAGTGCCGAACCGGCGCCCCAGGCGCCGGCGATCAGCGCGGGCTTCCACCACGGCTCCGAATACCACCCCGCGGGGACCGGCCGTCCGGCCACACGCCCGCCGGGGTAATAGTTCGGCGTGCCCTGGGAGGGGGTGGGGGAAGCGGCGATGCGGCGACCGTTGTGCTCGACGACCCGTTGCTGGTCGACCTGTCCCGCGATGTCCTGACCATCGAGGGCCGGTACCGGCGGGCCCGGGTCCATATTCATCGCCGTGCGCGCAGCCCGGATGTAATAGAGCCCTTCCACTGCCGTCTGCTTGGCCAGGCGGGCCTGGACGGGTGAGTTCGCCCTGTCCATCTGCCCGCCCGCGGCGTTGTAGCGTTCGGACGCGTCGGCCAGCGCCTGCCGGGCCGCTTCGTTGCGCGGCGACAGCTGGTACACCTGGCCGCCGAGCCGTTCGATCGTCACTCTGGCATCGGCCTGCGCTTCGTCGAGTTCGCGCGCGGTCCGCTTGTTCTGCTCGGCGCGCAGATACAGCAGCGCGACCACGCACACGACGACGATCACGATCAACCACCACAGCATCGCGCACCTCTTTCGCCCGAGGTCTCGAGACGCCGTCCAGTTTACTGGCCGGTTGCCGGAACGGGCTGAGGCTGTGTGATCAGCGCGTTGCGGGGTAGCTCACCCGGCGAGATGGCGTGCGATCACCAGGCGCTGGATCTGGTTGGTGCCCTCGAAGATCTGCATGACCTTGGCCTCGCGCATGTAGCGCTCCACCGGGAAGTCCTGGGTGTAGCCGTAGCCGCCGAAGACCTGGACCGCGTCGGTGGTCACCTTCATCGCGGCGTCGGTGGCGACCAGCTTGGCGACGCTGGCCTGCCGCGAGTACGGCAGTCCGGCGTCGCGGCGGCGCGCGGCGTCGAGGTAGGTGGCGCGGGCGGTGTCGACGGCGGCGGCCATGTCGGCGAGGACGAAGCCCAGACCCTGGTGGTCGATGATCTTGCGGCCGAACGCCTCCCGCTCCTTGGCGTAGGCCACGGCCTCGTCGAGCGCGCGCTGGGCGACACCGGTGGCCACGGCGGCGATGCCGAGGCGGCCCGCGTCGAGGGCGCTGAAGGCGATCGACAGGCCCTGGCCCTCGTCGCCGATGCGGCGTTCGGTGGGCAGGAAGGCGTCGTCGTAGGCGGCGGTGGTGGTGGGGATGCCGCGCAGGCCCATCTTCTCCTCGGGCTTGCCGAAGCTCAGGCCCGCGGTGTCGGCGGGGACCAGGAAGCAGGAGATGCCGCGCGAGCCCTCGCCGGTACGGGCGAACAGGGTGTAGAAGTCGGCGCGGCCGCCGTTGGTGATCCACGCCTTGGTGCCGGTGAGCCGGTAGCCGCCGTCGACCGGGGTGGCGCGACAGCGCAGGGCGGCGGCGTCGGAGCCCGCGTGTGCCTCGGACAGGCTGTAGGCGCCGATGGTCTCGCCGGAGAGCATGCTCGCCAGCCACTGCTGCTTCTGCTCGTCGGTGCCATAGGTGAACAGCGGATGGCAGGACAGGCCGTGCACGCTCACCGCGACCGCGACGGCGGCCCAGCGGCTCGCCAGTTCCTCGAGCACCTGCAGGTAGACCTCGTAGGGCTGCGCGCCGCCGCCGAATTCCTCCGGATACGGCAGGCTCAGCAGCCCGGCCGCGCCGAGAGCGGGGAAGACACCATCGGGGAAGACGCCGGTCTTCTCGCTCTCGGCGACGCGCGGTTCGAGCACCTTGTCGGCGATGTCGCGGGTCAGCTCGATCAGCTCGCGCGCTTCGTCGGTGGGCAGCATCCGGTCAACAGCCATGCTCGACACAGTACGTCCAGCACTGAATTGCGTGCAAGGCAGCATGGAATTTTCACCCTCTATACTGGGTCGATGCCCGAGCTGCCACCGAACAAGCATCAGGAGAAGAGTCTGCGAACGCGGACCCTGCTGCTCGATGCCGCGATCGAGAGCCTGGCCGAGGTCGGCTACGCGGGGGCCTCGATCGCCGACATCACCGCCAGGGCCGGGGTCACCCGGGGCGCGCAGCTGCACCAGTTCCACACCAGGAGCGAGCTGTTCGCGCAGACCATCGGACATCTCACCGAGCGGCAGCGAGAAGCCATGCAGCGCAAGGCCAAAGCCCTGCCGGGGGACAGCGCGGCGGGCGCGGTGCTGGTCGAACTGGTCACCGCGACGTTCGCCGGGCAGCTCGGCCGCGCCGCCGTCGAGCTCTACGTCGGCATCGCCAACGATCCGCCGCTGCGCCGGGAGATGCTGCGCGTCCAGCACGAGCTGACCGTCGAGTTGCTCGACCGCTGCGCCGGGCTGATCGACCCCGCGATCACCCGCGAGCGGCTGGAGAGCACCTTCTGGCTCACCATCAATCTGGTCCGCGGCGCCACTCTCGACGAGTTGGTCGGGCGCGACCGGGTCCGCCGCAAGCAGGTGCTGGCCGACTGGACCGCGCTGGCCGACCTCGCCTTGCGCTGACCGGCCGGGCCTATCATCTGCGCATGAACGCAGACGGCGACCCGGTCCGCGCACCACTGGCCGAGGACCAGGTGGGGCTGGTCGTCGAGGTCTTCCGGATGCTCGCCGATCCGACCCGGGTCCAGGTGCTGTGGGCGCTGGCCGACCGTGAATTGTCGGTGAACGAACTGGCGACCGAGGTCGGCAAGCCGGGGCCGTCGGTGTCGCAGCATCTGGCCAAATTGCGGATGGCGCGGCTGGTGCGCACCCGTCGGGAGGGCACCACGATCTATTACAGCCTGGAGAACGACCACGTCCGCAGGCTGGTGGTCGACGCGGTGCACAACGCCGAGCACGCGGGCCCCGGTGTGCCCGCGCATCATCGCGGCCCCGACGCGCAACCGCCGCACCGCACGCAAGAGGGCTGACGCTGAACACACCGTTCACCAGGAAAAGTTACGCTGGGAAACGGTTGCCGCCCGCGCTCCCTTCGGTAGCATCCGCTTGTGACGTGGCTCATGCCGCGGCGAGACCGAAGGAGTTTTCGATGCTGAGCACCATGCAGGACGACCAGCTGTCGCTGGCCAAACTGCTCAACTATGCCGCCACCTTCCAGGGCAATTCGACCGTGTCCACCTGGACCGGCGACGGTGTGCGCACCATGACCTACCGTGAGCTCGGCGCCGACGCCGCACGGCTGGCCAACGCGCTGCGCGGGCTCGGCATCGAAGAGGGCGACCGCGTCGGCACCTTCATGTGGAACAACAACGAGCACATGGTCGCCTACATCGCGGTGCCCGCGATGGGCTCGGTGCTGCACGCGCTCAACATCCGCCTGTTCCCGGAGCAGCTGGTGTTCGTCGCCAACCACGCCGAGGACAAGGTCGTGCTCGTCGACGGCACCCTGGTGCCGCTGTTCGCTCAGTACCTACCGAACCTGAAGACGGTCGAGCACGTGATCGTCGTCAACGGCGACGCCGCCGCACTGACCGCGCCCGAAGGTGTGCAGGTGCACTCCTACCGCGAGCTGCTCGACAGCCAGTCCGCCGAGTTCGACTTCCCGGTCGTGGACGAGCGCTCCGCCGCCGCCATGTGCTACACCTCCGGCACCACCGGCGACCCGAAGGGCGTCGTCTACTCGCACCGCTCCAACTGGCTGCACGCGATGCAGGTGAACTCGCCCAACGGCATGGGTTTCCACGGCGGGGACTACGTGCTCGCGATCGTGCCGCTGTTCCACGCCAACGCGTGGGGCCTGCCGTACGCGGCGCTGATGTCGGGCGCGAACATCCTGATGCCGGACCGCTTCCTGCAGCCCGGCCCGCTGCTGGAGATGATGGCCGCCGAGAAGCCGACCTTCGCCGCCGCCGTGCCGACCATCTGGGGCGGCGTGCTGGCGGGTCTGGCCGCGCAGCCGCAGGACATCTCGCACCTGCGCACCGCCGTCGTCGGTGGCTCCGCGGTGCCGCCCGCCATGATGCGCGCGTTCGAGGAGAAGCACGGCGTGCGCATCCTGCACGCGTGGGGCATGACCGAGACCTCCCCGCTGGGCAGCGTCGCGCACGCGCCCGCGGGCGTCGAGGGCGAGGAGGCCTGGGCCTACCGCTACACGCAGGGCCGTTTCCCGGCCAATGTCGAGGCCCGGCTCGTCGGCGACGACGGCAAGGTCGTCCCGAACGACGGTGAGTCGCTCGGTGAGCTCGAGGTCCGCGGCGCGTGGATCACCGGCTCCTACTACTCGCCGACCGGGGCCGAGATCGACCCGGACAAGTTCGACGACGGCTGGCTGCGCACCGGCGACGTCGGCAAGATCAGCCCCGACGGCTACCTCACCCTGGTCGACCGCTCCAAGGACGTCATCAAGTCCGGCGGCGAGTGGATCTCCTCGGTGGACCTGGAGAACGCGGTGATGGGCCACCCGGCCGTCGCCGAGGCCGCCGTGATCGGCGTGCCGGACGAGAAGTGGGACGAGCGCCCGCTGGTCGCGATCGTGCTGGCCGAGGGCGCCGCCGCCGACGCCGTCGAACTGCGTGACTTCCTGGCCGACAAGTTCGCCAAGTGGCAGCTGCCGGAGCGCTGGACCTTCATCGCCGAGGTGCCCAAGACCAGCGTGGGCAAGTTCGACAAGAAGCGGCTGCGCGCGCAGTACGCCGAGGGCGAGCTGGATGTGACGACGGTGTAATTGGCGGCTGGCGCCGCGGGTTTCGGCCTCGTGACCTCGCCGCCGAGGGGTGATACTGCGCCTTCGGCGGTACGTCTCACCCCTCGGCGGCGAGGCGGCCGAAACCGGGGTGGTACTGCGCCTTCGGCGGTATGTCTCACCCCTCGGCGGCGAGGTGGCCGAAACCGGGGTGGTACTGCGCCTTCGGCGGTATGTCTCACCCCTCGGCGGCGAGGCGGCCGAAACCGGGGTGTCGGCTGGTAGATGTGGCGGCGGGCGTGGAATCTCTTCCACGCCCGCCGTTCTCATTCAGTTGTTGTTCAGTTGTTTGTTCTGTTGTCGGATCCTGTTGTGCGATGCAGTTGTCGATATTCAGTTGTCGACAGAAACGCTAATGCTCAACAGTTCCGGAGTTCCGGGCTCTGGTTGAGGAGCTGGGCGCGCGGGCTGATGTAGCGGCTGTAGGTCTCGCCGCCGACCGCCGAGAGCGGGAAGGCCGCGACCCGATGGCAGTTCTGGAAGGCGAGTTTCACGCCGAAGTGCCGTTCCAGACCGCCGCGGATGGCGTCGGAGGCCAGGGCGCGCAGCAGCTGGCCGCGGGCGACCTCGTCCGGCGGCGGCACCACATTGTCGGCGAACTCCGCGTCGCCCGCCCGCAGGTCGCCGGCTACCCGGCTCACCACTTCCCAGGCGTACGGCAGTGACGTGCGGACGCATTCTACGAACTCGGCGTCGTCGATATCGCCCTGTTCGGCGCGCTCGAGCAGTGCTGCGGGAACATCGAGGGACATGGCGCTCTCCTCCTGCTTGGTGGTGGTCGGCGGGATGCGATGCCCCTTCGAGTCTAAACGAAATCGGTTGTCAACAACCCTGGATTCATTCTGAAAGTGCTTTCCGTAGTGCGCTTTTCGCGTCGGCGGCCAGGTCGGCGATCAGTTCGCCTGCCGATAGCTCGGTCGCCAGTGAATGCGCTTGCCCCGCCCACAGATTCACATCGTCGGTGTTGCCGGCGGCGCGGCCCGCGGCCCGCAACGGGGCGGTGGCGTAATGAATTTCGGGGTAGGCGGCGGGTGCGGTCGCGGTGTGCTCCCGAAGAAAACGGTTGCGGATTCCGCGCGCACGCCGTCCGGTGAAGGCCCGGGTGAGCATCGTCGGTTCCGCCGAGCCGATCGTGCCCCGGTGCGCGGCGTTGGTGCCCGCCTCCGGGCAGCGCAGCAGCGCGGTGCCGAGCTGCCCGGCGGCCGCGCCCGCGGCGAGCACCGCGGCCAGGCCGGCGCCGGTGGCGATGCCGCCCGCGGCGATGATCGGGCGGTCGGTGCTCGCGGTGAGCAGTTGGAGCAGGGTCAGCAGGCCGAGCGGGTCGACCGGGTCGTCGGCGGGATCGTCGAGGAAGCTCGCGCGGTGTCCACCCGCCTCGGCGCCCTGGGCGATCAGCGCGTCGGCGCCCGCGTCGAGCGCGATCGCCGCCTCGGCGGGGGAGGTGACCGTCACCCAGACCTCGGTGCCGACCGCGTGCAGCCGGTCCACCTCGACGGCGGTGGGGCAGCCGAAGGTCGTCGACACCACCGCGACCGGGTCGGCCACCAGCAGGTCGATCTTCTCCGCCCAGCCGTCGGTGTCGTGCTTGGGCGTGCCGAGCGGGAACTCCGCGCCCAGCTCGGCCAGATAGGCCGCGTAGGTCGCCGGCTCGGCGACCGGGCCGGGGGCGAACAGATTCATGCCGAAGGGGGCGGTGGTCGCGGCTCTGGTCGCCGCGATCTGGTCGGCCATCGCCGCAGGCGCGAGGTAGCCGGCGGCCAGCTGGCCGAACCCGCCCGCGTTCGAGACGGCGACCACCAACTCCGGGGTGGACGGGCCGCCTGCCATGGGCGCGGCGACGATGGGGACACGCAAGCTCTCGATCACCATGTCCCGAGTCTGTCCCGTCGGCGCCGGGTCAAGCGCCGGGACCGGCGCGTGTGACCGGCTCGGCAACGGGATCGTTACTGTGGGACAGGCCTCCCACCTGCGAGTTCGACAGAGAAGGTTGCGGAATGGTCACGACCGGGTAGAGTTCCCGTCACAACGGATGCCGAACCGTTACACGCGGGTCGGTAACGGGAACCGCCCAGGCGGATTCCGGGCCGGTCGTCACCGGTTTCGTTTCCTTGTTGTCGGACGCTAGGACGAGACTTTGTCGCAGCACCGTATGGGCCCCGAATCCATCTCCGTCAAGGCCCTGTTGGGTGACGGAGGCGCCGGGCGCCCGAGCCGGCACCGCGCCGAACCCTCTCGCACCGATCGGGTGCGGGTCGCCGCCAGCGCCGCGGTCGCCGCGGGCGCCATCGTCGGCACCGCCGCCTCGATCGCCCCGACCATCGCCTACGCGGCCCCGCTGCTGCCGACGCACAACGACGACGTCGAGGAATCCGTCGTCCCCGATTCCGCTCGCGAGGCCGCCGAGGTCAACCTCGTCGCCGCCAAGCAGGTCGCCGCGCCCGCCGAGGCGCCCACGCAGGTCGACGCCGTCGCCGCGCCGATCGCGTCGCCCGCCGCCGCGCCGTTCGGCATCGGCAACCTGCCGCCCGAGATCGCGGGCCCGCTGGCCCAGGTCGAGGACATCATCCAGGGCATCCAGCACCAGGTCGCGCCGCCGCAGGCCGCCCGCCCGGTCGCGGGCCCGATCAGCTCCGGCTTCGGTGCCCGCTGGGGCGCCATGCACTACGGCCTGGACTTCGCCGACTCGATCGGCGCCCCGATCCACTCCGTGTCCAGCGGCACCGTCATCGAGGCGGGCCCGGCCTCGGGCTTCGGCCTGTGGGTGCGGGTGCTGCAGGACGACGGCACCACCGCCGTCTACGGCCACGTCAACGAGATGCTGGTGACCCAGGGTCAGCGCGTCAACGGGGGCGACGTCATCGCGACCGTCGGCAACCGCGGCCAGTCCACCGGCCCGCACCTGCACCTGGAGATCTGGGATCAGGGCGGCGCCAAGATGGATCCCATTCCCTACCTCGCCTCCAAGGGTGTGCCGCTGGAGTGGGGCCCCTCCGCGCACTGAGCGTTTCCAGTCGCGGACTCTCCGCGAAAGCCGAGTGACGGTGGTTCAGTATGAGCCCCGTCACTTTGCTGTGTGATCCGGCAACACGCCTGGTCGGCGGGCCGATACTCCTCAGGGCCCGTGGAACCGGGGGCCCCGCAATCGGGGGCTGTCGGCACGACGTTCGGTCGGTCTGTGGTCGCTCGATATGATGGCTCGATCTGCACGGGGCGGCCGTCGGCGCGTCCATGCTCGATGAGAGGTGAATGAACCCGAATGGAAACTGCCCGTCGTTCTGCCCGCGGTAACCGCCGTCGCCGGTCGAGCAGTCCGACATTCGGTCAGTTGCTGACGGCCGCCGTGGAATCGGCCGCCGACACCACCGCCATCCGGTTCAACCCCACCGGCGACCCGGCCGACCAGCGCGAACTCACCTACCGCGCGCTGGACGAGGAGTCCTCCCGGCTCGCCAGGGAGCTGATCGCCCGTGGCATCGGCCCCGGTGACATCGTCGCCGTCGCGATCACCCGCTCGATCGAATCGGTGCTCAGTGTGTGGGCCGTGGCCAAGTCCGGCGCCGCCTACGTGCCGATCGACCCGGCCTACCCGGCCGAGCGCATCGCCCACATCGTCACCGATTCGCACGCCGTGCTCGGCGTCACCACCGCCGCGCACCGGCCCGCGCTCGGTACCTCCACCGAGTGGCTCGAGCTCGACGACCCCACCGTCGCGGCGCGGATCGCGGCCCAGCCCGCGCACGCCATCTCCTACAGCGACCGGGTGCGCACGCTCGACGAGCGGCATCCGGCCTATGTCATCTACACCTCGGGCTCCACCGGTCTGCCCAAGGGCGTCGTGGTGACCCAGGCGGGCCTGTCGACGATGGCCGCGGTGGGCAGGCAGTACCGCATCGACGCGGGCTCGCGGGTGACTCACCTGAGCTCGCCCAGCTTCGACTTCTCCCTGATGGAGATGCTGTTCACCTTCACCGCGGGCGCGACGCTGGTCGTGGTCCCGCCGACGGTGTTCGGTGGCGACGAACTCGCCGATCTCGTTCGCCGCGAACAGGTCTCGCACCTGCTGATCACCCCGGGCGCGCTCGAGTCGGTCGACTCCACCCGGGTCGACAGCGTGCGGGTGGTCGTCACCGGCGGCGACAAGCTCGGCCCCGAACTGGTGGATCGCTGGGCGGCGCAGGGCCGTTCGGTGTTCAACGCCTACGGCCCCACCGAGGCCACCGTCATGGTGACCACCGGCGAGATGACCGCGGGCGCGGCGGTGACGCTGGGTTCGGTGATCCCGGGTGTCGCGGCCTTCGTGCTGGACGCGCGCCTGCGCCCGGTACCCGCGGGCGTCGTCGGTGAGCTGTACCTGGCCGGTCCCGCGTTGGCCCAGGGCTACCTGGACCGTCCCGAGCTGACCGCCGAGCGCTTCGTCGCCAACCCGTTCGGCGCCGACGCGGGCGCGCCCGGCGGACGCCTGTACCGCACCGGTGACCTGGTGCGCCGCGACACCTCCGGTGAGTTCGAGTACCTCGGCCGCTCCGACTTCCAGGTCAAGATCCGCGGCCTGCGCATCGAGCTGGGCGAGATCGACAACGCGCTGACCACCCACCCCGACGTCGACTTCGCGGCCACCCTCGGCCGCACGCTGACCAACGGCGTGACCTCGCTGGTCGCCTACGTGCTGCCCCGCGCGGGCGCCGCGGTGACCCCGGCCGACCTGGCCCACCACCTGTCGGGCCTGCTGCCCGCGTACATGGTGCCTGCGGCGATCATGCTGCTCGACGAGATCCCGCTGACCCCGGTCGGCAAGCTCGATCGCAAGGCCCTGCCGGAGCCCACCTTCACCGCCCGCGAGTTCCGCGCGCCGAGCACGCCGATCGAGGAGATCATCGCGCAGGTGTTCGCGGCGCTGCTGGTGTCGGGAGACGACCAGGTCGGCGCGGACGACGACTTCTTCGAGCTCGGCGGCAACTCGCTGCTGGCCGCCCAGGCGGTGGCCCGGATCGGGACCGCGCTCGATGCCAGGGTGCCGGTCCAGCTGGTGTTCGAGGCCTCGACGGTGTCGGCGCTGGCCGCGCGCGTCGAGTCGCACGTCGGCGCGGGCACCGGCAACCCGCTGACCGCGCAGACCCGGCCCGAGCAGATCCCGCTGTCCTACGCGCAGCAGCGGATGTGGTTCCTCAACCGGTTCGATCCGGGCAGCGGCGCCAACAACATCCCGCTGCCGGTGCGGTTGTCCGGCGAGCTGGATGTGGCGGCCATGCGCGCCGCCGTCGCCGACCTGGTCGGCAGGCACGAAGTACTGCGCACGATCTACCCGGAGGTCGACGGTGACGCCGTGCAGCTGGTGCTGCCGGTGGGCGATCCCCGCGCGGTCCCGCAGGTCGAGCTGGTCGACGCGACCCCCGAGCAGCTGCCCGGTCTGATCGCCGAGCAGGCGGTGGCCGGTTTCGATGTCGCGGTCGCGCCGCCGGTGCGGGTGCGGCTGTTCCGCCTCGGCGCCGACGAGCACGTGCTGCTGTGCGTGGTGCACCACATCGCCGCCGACGGTTTCTCGATGGCGCCGCTGACCCGCGACCTGATCGCCGCCTACTCCGATCGGCTGCGCGGCAGCGCGCCGGCCTGGCATCAGCTGCCGGTGCAGTACGCCGACTTCACGCTGTGGCAGCGGGCGACGCTGGGCGCCGAGTCCGATCCGGATTCGCTGCTGGCTCAGCAGATCTCGTTCTGGCGCGACGAATTGGCCGGACTGCCCGAGCAATTGGACCTGCCCGCCGATCGCCCGCGCCCCGCGGCGATGACCAACCGGGGCGCGAGCTACGACTTCCGGATCGACGCCGACACCCACGCCGCGCTGGATCGGCTGTCCCGCGAACACAATTCGACGCTGTTCATGGTCGTGCACGCCGCGCTGGCCGTGCTGCTGGCGCGCCTGTCGGGCACCACCGACATCGCCGTCGGCACCCCGGTGGCCGGTCGCGGCGAAGCGGTGCTCGACGACGTGATCGGCATGTTCGTCAACACCCTGGTGCTGCGCACCGAGGTGGACCCGGCCCGCAGCTTCGACGAATTGCTCGGCAGCGTCCGCGGCACCGACGTGGCCGCCTTCGGGCACGCCGACGTGCCGTTCGAGCGGCTCGTCGAGCTGCTGGATCCGGCCAGGTCGATGGCCAGGCACCCGCTGTTCCAGGTGATGCTCACCTTCCAGAACCTCGCGGGCACCGAGCTGACGCTGCCCGGCCTCACGGTCGCCGGCGTCGATCTGGCCGTGCCGTTCGCGAAGTTCGACCTCGAACTCACCCTCGTCCCGCTGGAGACCGCCGGTGTCGCGAACGGGGTGTCGGCGGCGTTCACCTACGCCACCGACCTGTTCGACGAGGCCACCGTCGCCGGGTTCGCCGACCGGCTGGTGCGCCTGCTCACCGAGGTCGTCGCCGATCCGGCCCGTCCGGTGGGCGCGATCGAGCTGCTCGAATCGGACGAGCGCGAGCGAATCCTGCGGCGGTGGAACGACACCGGGCACGAGCTGGCGCCCGCGCTGCTGCTCGACGGTTACCGTGGTGAGGTCGCGGCGCATCCCGATGCGGTGGCGCTGTCCTATGAGGGCACCGAGCTGACCTATCGCGAGTTCGACGAGCGGGTGAACCGGCTGGCCCGGCTGCTGGTGCAGCGCGGGGTCGGCGCGGAATCGCTGGTCGGGCTGGCCGTGCGCCGGTCGCTGGATCTGGTCGTCGGCATGTACGCGATCGTCACCGCGGGCGGCGCGTACGTGCCGCTGGACCCGGATCACCCGGCCGAGCGGATCGCGCACATCCTCGACACCGCGCAGCCGGTGTGCGTGCTGACCACCACCGCCGACGCCGTCGAGGTGCCTGCGGCGACCCCGGTGATCACCATGGACACCGTTGCGCTGGAAGGCTTCTCGGGCGAGCCGTTGAGCCCGGCCGAGCTGGTCCGGCCGGTGCTGCCGCAGCACCCGGCCTACGTCATCTTCACCTCGGGTTCCACCGGCCGTCCGAAGGGCGTGGCGGTCTCGCACCAGGCGATCGACAACCAGATCGCGTGGATGCTCGCGGAGTACCCGCTGGCTCCGGGCGATGTCTACCTGCAGAAGACCGCGACCACCTTCGACGTGTCGCTGTGGGGCTACTTCATGCCGCTGCGCACCGGCGCGAAGCTGGTCGTCGCGACCCACGACGGCCACCGCGATCCCGCCTACATCGCCGAAACCATTGCCGCGCAGGGCGTCACGATGACCGACTTCGTGCCGTCGATGCTCACCGTCTTCGCCGCGCATACCGCGCCCGGCGCCATCCCCACGCTGCGCGACGTGTTCGCCATCGGTGAGGCACTGCCGCCGGAGACCGTCGAGGCGCTGCGCGCGGTCTCGACCGCGCAGGTGCACAACCTCTACGGCCCGACCGAGGCCGCGGTGTCGGTGACCTACTGGCCCGCGGGCGAAACCGATCGCGGGTCGGTGCCGATCGGCGTGCCGCAGTGGAACACCCAGGTCTACGTGCTGGATTCGCGGCTGCGGCCGGTGCCGGCGGGTGTCGTCGGCGAGCTGTACCTGGCTGGCGATCAGCTCGCCCGCGGGTACGTCGCCCGGCCAGACCTGACCTCGGATCGCTTCGTGGCCAACCCGTTCACGCCCGGCGCGCGGATGTACCGCACCGGTGACCTGGTGGTGTGGCGCACGCCCACCGCCGACGCCCCGGTCCTGGAATACCTGGGCCGCACCGACTTCCAGGTGAAGTTCCGGGGCCAGCGGATCGAGCTCGGCGAGATCGAGACCGCGCTGCTGGCGCAGCCGTCGGTCAGCCAGACCGTCGCCGTGGTGGCCGATTCGCCCGCCGGTGAGCAGCTGGTCGCCTACGTGGTGCCCAAGCCGGGGGAGCGGATCGAGCCGGCGGCGCTGCTCGCCGCGATCGGTGAATCGTTGCCCGCGTACATGATTCCGGCCGCCCTGGTCGCCCTGGACGCGTTCCCGCTGAACCCGAGCGGCAAGCTCGACCGCAAAGCGCTGCCCGCGCCCACCTTCACGGCGGGCGAGTTCCGCGCACCCGCGACGCCCACCGAGGAGATCGTGGCGGGCGTCTACGCCGAGCTGCTCGGCATGGCGCGGGTCGGCGCCGACGACGACTACTTCGCGCTCGGCGGCAACTCGCTGCTGGCTACCCGCGCGATCGCCCGGATCAACGAGGCCCTCGACGCCGAGGTCACCATTCGCGACCTGTTCGAGGCGCCGACCGTCGCCGCGCTGGCCGCGCGCGTCGGCGCGGTCGGCGGGGCCGCGGCCCGGCCCGCGCTGGTGGCCGCCGCACGGCCGGAACGCATTCCGCTGTCGCTGGCCCAGCAGCGCATGTGGGTGCTCAACCAGCTCGACCCGGCGTCGGGCTCGTACAACATCCCGTTCGCCATCCGGCTGACCGGCGCGCTCGACGTGGCCGCGCTCGACGCCGCGGTGACCGACGTGCTCACCCGGCACGAGTCGCTGCGCACCCGGTTCCCGGTGTGCAACGGCGCCGCGTCCGAGGGCCCTGCGTGGTCACCGTCGGCTACCTCCTCCGGGCCCGTCGATCGCGGCGCGCCGGTGGACGGCAGCCCGGTCCAGGAGATCCTGCCCGTCGCCGAGGTGCTGCCCGCCGGGCTCGAGGTGGAGACCACGACCGAGGTCCTGGCCCGCGCCGCCGCGCTGGCCGAGGCCGGGTTCGACGTCACCAGGGAAGTGCCCGTGCGGGCGCGACTGCTCACCGACGGATCGGCGGCCGACTGGCTGCTGGTGTTCGTGGTGCACCACATCTCCGCCGACGGCGCGTCGCTGGCCCCGCTGGCCCGCGACCTGATGACCGCCTATGTCGCGCGCGCCGCGCAGCAGGCTCCGGCCTGGACGCCGCTGCCGGTGCAGTACGCGGACTTCGCGCTCTGGCAGCGCGCGGTCGTGGGCGCCGACGACGACCCGGACTCGGTCGCCGCCGCCCAGCTCGACTACTGGCGGACCCAGCTCGCCGGGGTGCCGCCGCTGCTGGAGCTGCCGCAGGACCGTCCGCGTCCCGCGACGCCGACGCTGCGGGGCGCCACCACCGAGCTGCGGTTGCCCGCCGAGGTGCACGCGCGGCTGAACCACCTCGCGCGCGAACACAAGTCGTCGCTGTTCATGGTCGTGCACGCGGCCCTGGCGGTACTGTTGGCGCGGCTGTCGGGCACCACCGACATCGCCATCGGCACCGCCGTCGCCGGACGTGGTGAGCGCGCGCTCGACGAGCTGGTCGGCATGTTCGTCAACACGCTGACCCTGCGCACCGCGCTGGACCCGGCCGGGTCCTTCGACGAGGCGGTGGATCTGGCCCGCGAGACCGACCTGGGTGCCTTCGCCCACGCCGACCTGCCGTTCGAGCGGGTCGTCGAGGTGGTCGCGCCGGGCAAGGGCAGCGCGCACAATCCGCTGTTCCAGGTGGCGCTGACCTTCAGCAACAACGAAGCGGCCGCGCTCGAGCTGCCCGGCCTCAGCGTGACCGCGCTGGAGACCGCGGTGGCGGCCAAGTTCGACCTGCAGGTCGACGTCGAGCCCCGGTTCACCGCCGAAGGCGCGCCGGACGAGCTGGTCACCCTGTTCAACTACGCCACCGACCTGTTCGACGAGGCCACGGTGCGCACCATCGGCGAGCGCTTCGCCCGCATCCTGACCGCGGTGGCCGCCGACCCGCAGATCCGCGTCGGCGATATCGACATCCTCGACGAGCAGGAGCGGGCCCGGCTGCTCGCCGGAGCCGCGCAGGCGCCCGCGCCTGCCGCGCCGTCGGGCGGTACCACGCTGGCGCAGGCGTTCACCGCCGCGGCCGAGGACGACCCAGACGGTCCCGCGCTGGTCTGGGGTGACGATTCGCTGACCTACGAGCAGCTCGACACCCGGTCCTCGCGGTTGGCGCGGTTGCTGATCGGCCGTGGTTTCGGCCCGGGTGCCGGTGTGGCCGTTGATCTTCCGCGCGGCGTCGACTGGGCGGTCGCGGTGTGGGCCGTGCTCAAGGCCGGTGCGGCCGTGCTGCCCGCGCCGGGAGCCGGCGCGCTGCCCGCCGAACCGGCGGCCAAGATCGGCATCACCGCGGGCGTGACGCCGGACGGTGATTTCGAGTGGGTGGTCCTCGACGATCCGTCGATCCGTACCGAGCTGTCGACCCAGTCGGCCCGCCCGGTGACCTACGCCGACCGCACCAGGGCACTGCGCGGCGGTGACCCGGCCTTCGTCGGCGTCGACGGGGTCCGCAGCTACGACGAACTGGCCACGGCGGGTGCGCGGGTGCGCACCGACGCGGCGCTGACCTTCGAGTCGCGCACCTTCGGCACCGCCGCGGCCGACAGCTTCGCCGTCCTCGTCGAGCCGGTCGCCGCGGGTGTCGCCGGCGCGTCGATGGTGCTGGCGCAGACTGCCGGCGACGACTTGTCGGCCGCGCTGGCCGAGGAGTGGGTGAGCCATCTGTTCGGCGACCGGGCCGGTCTCGAGGCACTCGACACCGCCGGGCTCGACGACTTGCAGGCAGTGATCGCCGACGACGCCGCGCCGGGCAACCCCGGTCCGGCCGAGGTCGTGCTGGTGCTCGGGGACCCGCGTCCGTCGGTGGCCTGAGCCGTGACCGTGGTGACGGGGCGACGAGTTCCGGTGATGGGTGAGGTGGAATCGCGATGACACGACCGGTACGGACGCGCCCGGTGCGCACTCGCCGCGCCAGGGTGACCGCGCTGCCGCAGCTGCTGGCCACCGCCGTGGAGACCAATCCCGACGGTGTCGCGGTGGTGCTCGCCGACGCCACGCGCACGCTGGGCAGCCTGAGCTACGCCGAGATCGACGAGCGCTCGAGCCGGATCGCGCGGCTGCTGATCGAGCGCGGGATCGGCGCCGGTGATCTGGTGGCCATCGGCATCCCGCGCTCGATCGAGTCGGTGCTGGCGGTGTGGGCGGTCGCCAAGACCGGCGCCGGTTTCGTGCCGGTGGACCCGAACTATCCGCCGGATCGCGTGGCGCACATGGTGTCCGACTCCGGCGCGGTCTTCGGGCTGACCGTCGCGGCGGTCGCCGACCGGCTGCCGACCCGGGTGGACTGGCTCGTCATCGACGACGCGGGCATCGCCCCGCTGCTCGACGAGGTCGCCGGTGACCCGGTCACCAATGCCGACCGGCTGCGCCAGATCCGCGCCGAGGATCTGGCGTACGTCATCTACACCTCCGGCTCCACCGGCCTGCCCAAGGGTGTCGCGGTGAGCCAGGCCGGGCTGGCCGGGTTCTGCGCGGAACAGCGCCTGCACTACGGCATCGACATCGATTCGCGCACCTTGCATTTCGCCTCGCCCTCGTTCGACGCCTCGCTGCTGGAGCTGCTGCTCGCGGTCGGCGCCGGCGCGACGATGGTGATCGTCGACCCGAGTGTCTACGGTGGCGACGACCTGGCCGCGCTGCTGCGCCGGGAACGGGTGAGCCACGCGTTCATCACCCCCGCCGCGCTGGCCTCGATCGATCCCGATGGCCTCGACGATTTCCGGGTGGTGGCGGTCGGCGGCGAGGCGGTCCCGCCGGATCTGCTGCGGCGCTGGGCGATTCCGCTCGCCGACGGCACCCTGCGACAGTTCCATAATGTGTACGGGCCCACCGAGACCACGATCGTCGTCAACATCAGTGTGCCGCTGAAGCCGGGTGATCCGCTGACCATCGGTGGCCCGCTGCGCGGAGTCGCCGAATACGTGCTCGACGACCGGCTCGGCCCCGTCCCGCCCGGCGTCACCGGCGAGCTCTACATCACCGGTGCCCAGCTGACCCGCGGCTACCACGCGCGCCCCGGTCTCACCGCTTCGCGCTTCGTCTCCAATCCCTTCGACCCGGCCGGTTCCCGGCTCTACCGCACCGGTGACCTGGTCCGCTGGACCGCCGAGGGCGCGCTGGAATACGTGGGCCGCAACGACTTCCAAGTCAAGATCCGCGGCTTCCGGATCGAGCTCGGGGAGATCGACGCGGTGCTCTCCGCGCACGAGAGCATCGACTTCGCCGCCACCGTCGGGCACGAACTCGACAGTGGCGCAACGATTCTGGTGTCCTATGTGCACGCGGCGCCGGGCGCGACCGTCGACACCGCCGCGCTCACGGCCTTCGCCGAACGCAGCCTGCCCGCGCACATGGTGCCGACCGTGCTGATGGAACTCGACACCATCCCGCTGACCCCGGTCGGCAAGCTGGACCGGCGGGCCCTGCCCGCCCCGGTGCTCGAGCACGCCGCGTTCCGAGCCCCGACCACGCCGGTGGAACAGATCGTCGCCGGGACCTTCGCCCAGGTGCTCGATCTCGGCGAGGACACCCAGCTCGGCCTCGACGACGACTTCTTCGCCCTCGGCGGCAACTCGCTGCTGGCCACCCAGGTCGCCGCCCGGCTCGGCGCCGCGCTCGACACCGACTTCCCGGTCCGGCTGCTGTTCGAGGCGCCGACGGTGGAGGCGCTGGCCCAGCGGCTGGCCGAATCCGCGGGCGCAGGCGCGCGTCCCGCGCTGGTGGCCGCCGAACGGCCGGAACGGATTCCGCTGTCGCTGGCCCAGCAGCGGATGTGGTTCCTCAACCAGTTCGACCCGGAGTCGGTCGCCTACAACATCCCGATGGCGGTGCGGCTCGGCGGCGCGATCGATGTGGACGCGCTGCGGGCGGCTGTCGGCGATCTGGTCGCCCGGCACGAGACCCTGCGCACCGTCTACCCCGAGACCGACGACGGTCCGATCCAGCGGGTGCTGCCCGAGTCGGCGGCCACCCCACAGCTGGAGGTACACCGGATCCAACCCGCCGAGCTGGGCGCGGCGATGCACGCGCTCGGCTCGTCCGGCTTCGATGTGCGCAGCCAGGTGCCGCTGCGGGTCGCGCTGTTCGAGCTCGGCCCCGACGAGTCGGTGCTCGCCGTGGTGGTGCACCACATCGCCGGGGACGGTTCCTCGCTGACCCCGCTGACCCGGGATCTGATGCTCGCCTACGCCGCGCGCTCGGCGGGCGCGGCACCGGACTGGGCCCCGCTGGCCGTGCAGTACGCGGACTACGCGCTCTGGCAGCGCGCCCTGCTCGGCAGCGAGGACGACCCGCGGTCGCTGGCCTCGGCCCAGCTGGCCTACTGGCGCGACGCGCTGGCCGGTCTGCCCGATCAGCTCGACCTGCCCGCCGACCGGCCGCGTCCGGCCGTACAGTCCTTCGCCGGTGGCCGGGTGCCGATCGAGGTCGACGCCGCGACCCACCGCGCGCTGCTGGCGCTGGCGCACGAGCAGGGCGCGACCCTGTTCATGGTGGTGCACACCGCGCTCGCGGTGACACTGGCCCGGTTGGCGGGCACCGACGACCTCGCGATCGGCACACCCATCGCGGGCCGAGGCGAGGCTGCCCTCGACGACCTGATCGGCATGTTCGTCAACACCCTGGTCTTCCGCACCACGCTGCGGCCGGGGGAGCCGTTCACCGCGCTGCTCGCCCGCCAGCGCGACACCGACCTGCAGGTCTTCGCCAATGCCGACCTGCCGTTCGAGCGACTGGTCGAGGCGATCAACCCGGCCCGCTCGACCGCGCGGCACCCGCTGTTCCAGGTGGGCCTGTCCTTCCAGAACCTGACCAGGACCGGCCTCGAGCTCGGGGAGCTGGCGGTCGAGGGCGTCGACGTGGATCTGGCGGTATCGCAGTTCGACCTGCACGCGGTCGTCGCGGACACCTACGACGCCGACGGCGTCGCCCAGGGCATCAGCGGGGTGTTCACCTACGCCACCGACCTGTTCGACGAGGCGACCGCGCGCGGCTACGCCGATCGTTTCGCCCGGGTGCTCGCGGCGGTGGCGGCCGCGCCGCAGCGGCCCGCCGACGAGCTGGACCTGCTCTCCGACGCCGAGCGCGAGCGAATCCTGCACGGCTGGAACGCGACCGGACATCCCTGTCCGCCCGCTACCCTGGCCTCGCTGTTCGCCGAGACCGTCGCCGGAAACCCCGACGGCGTCGCGCTGATCGATCCCGACGGCGCGCCGCTGACCTACCGTGATTTCGCCGCGCGTGTCCATCGGCTGGCGCGACATCTGATCGCGCAGGGTGTCGGCGTGGAAGACCGTGTCGCGCTGGCGATCCCACGGTCCGTGGATCTCGTCGTCGCCATGTACGCGGTGACGGCCACCGGTGCCGCCTACGTGCCGGTCGACCCGTCGCAGCCGGCGGACCGGATCGGTCACGTGCTCGACACCGCCGCTCCCGTCTGCGTATTGACCACGGCGGAAACCGGATTCACCGCCATCGCCGACAAAGCGCCGGGTGCCGAATCGTCCGGCGCGACGAGCGCACCGGGCGGTGGATCGGCTGCTGCCGGTGACACGCTGCGTGGCGAATCGGCTGCTGCCGGTAGCGTGTTGGGCGGGTCTGCTGCCACCGGTGACACGCCGCGTGACGAACATTCCGCCGCTGGTGCAGGACTCGGCGCGGCCCCGGTGATCGTCGTCGACGCGCTGGACCTGTCCGCTGTCCCGGATCAGCCGATCGCGGCGAACGAGCGGCGCGGGGTACTGCGTCCGGCGAACACGGCGTATGTGATCTTCACGTCCGGTTCGACGGGCAAGCCGAAGGGCGTCGCCGTCTCGCACGGCGCGATCGTGAACCAGCTGCTGTGGAAGACCGCCGCGTTCGGACTCGGCCGCGACGATTCGGTCCTGCTGAAGACGGCCGCGACCTTCGACTTGTCGGTGTGGGAGTTCTGGTCGGCGGCGGTGTGCGGCGGCACGCTGGTGATCGCCGCGCCCGACGGGCACCGCGACCCCGCCTACCTGCTGGGCCTGCTCGCCGGTCGATCGGTGACGACGCTGCATGTCGTCCCGTCCATGCTCGACGCCCTGCTCACCGAAGCCGGGGGCGCGCTCCCGTCCGCGCTGCGCCGGGTACTCGCCATCGGCGAGGCCCTGCCCGCCGCGACCGCGCAACGCTTCGTGGCTACGAATTCGGCCGCGTTGCACAACCTGTACGGCCCGACCGAGGCCGCCGTCTCGATCACCGATCATCGCGTGACCACAGCCGATCGGACGACGGTGCCGATCGGCGCGCCCGCATGGAACAGCCGGGTCTACGTCCTGGACGCGCGGCTTCGCCCGGTGCCGGTGGGCGTCTCGGGTGAGCTGTACCTGGCGGGCCATCAGCTGGCCCGCGGCTACTTCGGCCGCCCCGACCTGACCGCCGACCGATTCGTCGCCGACCCGTTCGCCGTTTCCGGTCGGGTCGGCGAGCACCTCGGTGCGGTCGACAGCCAGGTCCGGTCCCGCTCCGCGCACGGCGCCAGGATGTACCGCACCGGTGACCTGGTGGCCTGGACCGCCGAGGGCGAACTCGAGTACCGGGGTCGCACCGACTTCCAGGTCAAGATCCGTGGCTTCCGCATCGAGCTGGGCGAGATCGAGGCGGCGCTGCTGGCCACACCGCAGGTGGCCCAGGCCGCCGTGCTCGCGCAGTCCGACGCGCAGCTCGGTGACCGGCTCGTCGCCTACGTGGTCCCCGCCCCGGACGCCGAGCTCACCGCGGCGGTAGCCAAAGCGGCGGTGGCCCAGGTGCTTCCGTCGTACATGGTGCCCGCCGCCTTCGTCGTCCTGGATCGGCTGCCGCTGAACGCGAACGGCAAGCTCGACCGCGCCGCGCTCCCCGCGCCGGTGCTCGAACCGCGTCGCTACCGGGAACCGGTGGGGGACAACGCGATCGCCGTGGCGGAGGTGTTCACCGAGGTGCTCGGTGTCGCCCGGCCCGGTCTCGACGACGACTTCTTCTCCCTCGGCGGCAACTCGCTGCTGGCCACCCGGGTGGTGCACCGGCTGCGGGAACGCACCGGCACCGAGCTGACCGTGGCCGCGTTCTTCGCCGATCCGACCGTCGCGGGGCTCGCCGACCGGCTCAGCGCGGGTCCGGCCGGTCTCGGCGGTGACCTCGACGCGGCACTGGCGACCACGCTGCCGCTGCGCCGCGGCGGCGACCGGGAACCGCTGTTCTGCCTGCACCCGGTCTCCGGCCTGGCCTGGGCCTACGCGGGCCTTGCCCCGCATCTGCCCGAGGATCGCCCGATCATCGGGCTCCAGTCGCCCGCCCTGAGCGACCCGGACTTCCGGCCCGCCACCGTGGACGCGCTGCTCGACCACTATCTCGCCGAGATCACGGCCGCCCAGCCGCACGGGCCGTACCATTTGCTCGGCTGGTCGCTGGGCGGGGTGCTCGCGCAGGCGGTCGCCACCCGGTTGCAGGCGGCGGGGGAGACGGTCGCCTCGCTGACCCTGCTCGACAGCGTGCCCGGCGCCGATCTGGCCGACTTCGGCGCCGAATTGCGGGAGGCCTTCCGCGAACTCGGCATCCCCGATCAGCAATTGCCCGCCGCCGACCGGATGGCCGGTCTCGGCGCGGACGCCCTCGCCGCGCTACACGGCGCGCTGGCCGGGTCGACACCGATCTCGCTGTCGCGCTTCGTCGGGATGTACCGGGGTGCGCTGCGCACTGTCGAACTGGTTACCCAACTGACGCCGGATCGATTCGTGGGTGATCTCACCTTCTTCACGGCCCTGCGCACGGCCGGAAAAGCGCCGGGTGGCGCCTCGCGCTGGCGCCCCTATTTCAGCGGGGTCATCACCGATCATCCGGTCGACGCCAGTCATCAACAGATGCTCGGCCCGGTGGCCACCACCACAGTCGGCCCGGTAACGGCGCAGGTCATCGCCATTTCCGGGCGGTCCATCGATAGCCCCACGTAACAGGCTCCGCGCAGATTACGATTCTGTTGCAGAGAGTTGGTGTGTCGTGGCGCACACCTCGGCGACGGTCGGCGGCAGCGATATAGGTGTGGCTATGCTGTGTCCGACTCGGCTGCCGGACGCGAGAGGTGTATTGGTCTGTGGAAACCCCCCGCCGCACTGGCCGTGCCGGTCGCCGCCGAACGACCGGCGCACCACTGTTCGGTCAACTGCTTACGGCCGCGGTCGAATCCGCGGCCGGGTCGATAGCTGTCCGCTACAACCCGACCGGAATGCCGGGCGGTGAACGGCAGCTCACCTACTCCGAGCTGGACGCGGAATCCTCGCGACTGGCACGTGAGCTCATCGATCGGGGCATCGGCGCGGGTGACGTGGTCGCGATCGCGATCGCGCGCTCCATCGAGTCCGTGCTCGCGGTCTGGGCCATCGCCAAGGCGGGGGCCGCCTACGTGCCGGTCGACCCGGCCTACCCGCGCGACCGGATCGCGCACATCGTCGCCGATTCCGGCGCGACGCTCGGCCTGACCACCGCGACCCATCGGGCCGCGCTCGGCACCGGGCTGTACTGGATCGAGCTCGACGATCCGGTGGTCGCGGAGCGGATCGCCGCGCGTCCAGGACACGCTGTCAGCTACGCCGACCGGGTCCGGCAGATCGACGATCGGCACCCGGCCTATGTCATCTATACCTCCGGCTCCACCGGCAAGCCCAAGGGCGTCGTGGTCACCCACGCCGGTCTCGGCGCGCTGGTCGCCGCCGAGCGCGAACACTTCGGTGTCGAACCGGATTCGCGTGTGCTGCATGTTTGCTCGCCGAACTTCGACGTGTCGGTGCTGGAGCTGTTGCTGACCTTCGCGAGCGGCGCGACCCTGGTGATCTCGCCGCCGCGGATCTTCGGTGGCTTCGAACTGTCGGATCTGCTGCGGCGCGAACGCATCACGCACCTGCTCATCACGCCGGGTGCGCTGGAGTCGGTCGATCCGGCCGGGCTGCCGGACCTGCGCACCGTGGTCGTCGCCGGTGACCGATTCGGTCCGGAACTGGTGGGCCGCTGGGCGACCAACGGCCGCGCCTTCCACAACGGCTACGGACCGACCGAGGCGACCATCCTCGCCACCAGCACCGCCCCGCTACATCCGCGCGCGCCGATCACGATCGGCACCGCGGTGCCCGGCATGGGCCTCTACGTCCTCGATGCCCGGTTGCGGCCGGTGCCCGCGGGCGTCGTCGGCGAGCTGTATCTGTCCGGTCCCGCGCTGGCCCAGGGGTATCTGGGCAGGCCGGGCCTGACCGCCGAGCGGTTCGTCGCCTCGCCGTTCGGGGCGGGCAGGCTCTACCGCACCGGTGACCTGGTGCGCAGGCTCGAACCCGACGGCACGCTGGAATACCTGGGCCGCAGCGACTTCCAGGTCAAAGTGCGCGGCTTCCGGATCGAGCTGGGCGAGATCGACAACGCCCTCACCGCTCACCCCGACCTCGACTACGCGGTCACCCTCGGCAAGACCATGCCCTCGGGCGCGACCGCGCTGGTGTCGTATGTGCTGCCCCGCGTCGGGCGCACGGTCGACACCGGGGCGCTGGCGGAATTCCTGTCCACCTCGCTGCCCGCGTACATGATTCCGGCCGTCATCATGGTGCTCGACGCGCTGCCGCTGACCTCGGTCGGCAAGCTCGACCGGGCCGCGCTGCCGACGCCGGTGTTCACCGCGCGCGGATTCCGCGCCCCGGCCACGCCCGCCGAACAGGTGGTCGCCGATGTGTTCGCCGCGCTGTTGCTGCGCGACGGCTCGGGCCGCGTGGGCGCCGACGACGACTTCTTCGAACTCGGTGGGGACTCGCTGCTCGCCGCGCAGGCCGTCGCCCGGATCGGTGCCGCCCTGGATGTGCGGGTGCCGGTGCAGGCCGTCTTCGAGGCGCCGACCGTCGCCGCGCTGGCGAACAAGGCCGAGCAGCACCGGGTCTCGGCGCACGCGCTGCCGCTGACCCGTCAGCAGCGTCCCGCGCTGATCCCGCTGTCCTACGCCCAGCAGCGGATGTGGTTCCTCAACCGCTTCGATCCGGCCTCGGCCGTCGACAACATCCCGGTCGCGGTGCGGCTGTCCGGCCGCCTGGACCTGCCCGCCCTGCGCGCGGCCGTCGCCGACCTGGTCACCCGGCACGAGGTGCTGCGCACGGTGTACCCGGTGTCGGACGGTTCGGCCGCCGATTCGGTGGTGCTCGACGGTGAGGGCCATCAGGTGGTGCTCGCCCCCGGCGATCCGGCGGCGGCGCCGGAGTTCGAGGTCATCGAGATCACCGAGGACCAGCTGAGCGACGCCATCGCCGCGGCCGCGCTGACCGGCTTCGACGTCACCGCGGCGCCGCCGGTGCGGGTGCGGGTGCTCGCGCTGACCGAGCCGCGTCCGGCCGGGCCGGAGGCGATAGCGGAGTACGACCCGGATGCGGCTCCCGCGAGTTCGGTCAGTGAGCACGTCGTGGTCTGCGTGGTGCACCACATCGCCGCCGACGGGTTCTCCTTCGCGCCGCTGACCAGGGACCTGCTGACCGCCTACG
Organism: Nocardia sp. NPDC087230; assembly: GCF_044744725.1. Lineage (NCBI taxonomy): Bacteria > Bacillati > Actinomycetota > Actinomycetes > Mycobacteriales > Nocardiaceae > Nocardia > Nocardia sp. NPDC087230. Next base: position 200,926 of record NZ_JBIUYV010000002.1, on the reverse strand, counting down.
CCGAGCGCCGCGGCGGTGGCGCGCCGCACTGGCCGCCGCTGCCGGTGCAGTACGTCGACTACACGCTGTGGCAGCGCGCGCTGCTCGGCGTCGAGACCGATCCGTCGTCGCTGCTGGCCGCGCAGGTCGCGTTCTGGCGCCGGACCCTGGCCGGCCTGCCCGAACAGCTGGAGCTGCCCACCGACCGGCCGCGTCCCGCCGTCGCCAGCCGGGCGGGCGGCACGCTGAGCGTCCAGGTGCCCGCCTCCGTGCACGCCGGCCTGGCCGCGCTGGCCCGCGACCACAACGCCACGCTGTTCATGGTGGTGCACACCGCGCTGGCGCTGCTGCTGGCCCGGCTCTCCGGCACCCGTGACATCGCCATCGGGACCCCGGTCGCCGGTCGCGGTGAGCAGGCTCTCGACGAGCTGATCGGCATGTTCGTCAACACCCTGGTGCTGCGCACCCAGGTCGATCCGGCGGCCAGTTTCGCCGCGCTGCTCGCCGAGGTCAGGGCCGACGACCTGGCGGCCTTCGGCCACGCCGATGTGCCGTTCGAGCGCCTGGTGGAGCTGCTGGAGCCGGTGCGCTCGACCGCGCGCCACCCGCTGTTCCAGGTGATGCTGACCTTCCAGAACCTGGCCCGCTCCGAGCTGGCGCTGCCCGGCCTGGCCGTCTCGGCCGCCGACTTCACGGTGCCGCTGGCGAAGTTCGATCTCCAGGTGGAACTGGCCGAGCGGATCGGCGCCGACGGCGCGCCGCAGGGCATGACCGCCTCGTTCGTCTACGCCACCGATCTGTTCGACCACGCCACCGTCGCCGATTTCGCCGACCGCTGGTCGCGGGTGCTGGCCGCGGTGGTGGCCGATCCGTCGGTGCCGGTGGGCGACATCGATGTGCTCGCCCCGGGTGAGCGCGAACTCGTGCTGCGCGAAGGGGATTCGCCGGGCATCGCGGTCCCCGAGGTGACCCTGGCCGATCTGATCTGCGTGCAGGCGCAGCAGCAGCCGGACGCGATCGCGGTGCGGGCGGGGGAGTACTCGCTGACCTTCGCCGATCTGCTCGGCCGCGCCTCGGCGCTGGCACGGGCGCTGATCGCCGAGGGCGCGGGCCCGGAAACCCTGGTAGCCGTGGCGGTTCCGCGTACCGAGGAGCTGCCGATCGCGCTGCTCGCGGTGCTGCTGGCCGGTGCGGGCTACCTGCCGATCGATTCCGGGTATCCCGCGCAGCGACTGGAATACGTGCTCGCCGACGCGAAACCCACTGTGCTGCTGACGACATCGGCCGAGCGCGCGCTGGTGCCCGCCGATCTCCCGGTGGTGCTGGTGGACGAACAGCTCGGCTATTCGACCGCGCCGCTGCGCCCGGCCGAGCGACGCGCGCCGCTGCGGCCCGACCACCTCGCCTACGTCATCTACACCTCCGGCTCCACCGGCCTGCCCAAGGGCGTCGGCGTCAGCCATCGCAATGTGCTGGAGCTGTTCGCCAATACCCAGCAGTTGTTCGAGTTCGACGCCGACGACGTGTGGACGGTGTTCCACTCCTTCGCCTTCGACTTCTCGATCTGGGAACTGTGGTGCGCGCTCGCCGGCGGCGCGTCGGTGGTCGTGGTCGATCACTTCACCTCGCGCTCGCCGATCGAGTTCCGCGAGCTGCTGGCCCGCGAGCGGGTGACGGTGCTGAGCCAGACGCCCACCGCGTTCGCCCAGCTCGACGAGGCCGACCGGGCCGCCCAGGCCGCCGGTGCCGCGCCGCTGCCGCTGCGCTACGTCGTCTTCGGCGGCGAGGCGCTCGACCCGCGCAAGCTCAACCGCTGGTACGCCCGCTACGGAACCGGGCCCGGCGCACCGCGATTGGTGAACATGTACGGCATCACCGAGACCACGGTGCATGTCTCGCATCTGACCATGGACACCGGGGCGACGGAGCTGCCGAGCAGCCTGATCGGCCGGGCGCTGCCCGGTCTGTCGGTGGCCGTGCTCGATGATCGGTTGCGTCCGGTGCCGTTCGGCGTCGCCGGTGAGCTCTACATCGCCGGCGGACAGGTCTCGCGCGGTTACCTCGGCAAGCCCGGGCTCACCGCGACCCGGTTCGTCGCCGATCCGTTCGGACCGCCCGGTGCGCGCCGCTACCGCTCCGGCGACCTCGGCCGCTGGATCGGTTTCCGCGGCACGCCCGCACTGGAATACGGCGGTCGTGGCGATCAGCAGGTGCAGCTGCGCGGGTTCCGGATCGAGCCGGGCGAGATCGAGGCCGCGCTGCTCGGGGTGCCCGGCGTCGGCCAGGCCACGGTCGTGGTGCGCGTCGACGAACACGCGGGCGATCGGCTGATCGGCTACGTCGTGCCCGCCGACGGCGCCGCCCTCGACCCGGTCGCGGTGCGCGCCGCGGTCGCCGAATTCCTCACCGGCTACATGGTTCCCGACGCGGTTGTGGTGCTGGCCGCGCTACCGCTGACCGCCAACGGCAAGCTCGACCGGGCCGCGCTGCCCGCGCCCGAGTTCACCGCGGCCGCCGCCTTCCGCGCACCGACCACGCCGATCGAACTGAGCGTCGCGGAAGTGTTCGCCACCCTGCTCGGGGTCCCCGAGGTCGGCCTGGACGACGACTTCTTCGATCGCGGCGGCAACTCGCTGCTGGCCACCAGGGCCATCGCCCGCATCGATCAGGCGCTCGGCACCGACCTGGTGGTCCGCGACCTGTTCGAGGCGCCGACGGTGGCCGCGCTGGCCGCCCGGGTGCGCCCCGGCGAGGTGGCCGAGCCGCGTCCGCCGCTGGTCCCGGCGCAGGACCGGGGCGTCATCCCGCTCTCGCCCGCGCAGCAGCGGATGTGGCTGCTCAACCGGATCGACCCGGACTCCCCGGCCTACAACATCCCGCTGGTGTTGCGGCTGCGCGGCGCGCTGGACACCTCGGCGCTGCGCTACGCGGTCGCCGATGTGCTGGAGCGGCACGAGGCGCTGCGCACCCGGTTCCCCGCCGACGCGAACGGCGCGCCCTACCAGGAGATCATGCCGGTCAGCGCGGTGCTGCCGACCGGGTTGCCGATCGAGGAGTGCGCCGACCCGCGCGATCGCGTGATGTGGCTGCTCGCAGGCGGATTCGACGTCGCCGAGCGAGTCCCGTTGCGGGCCGGGCTGTTCACCATCCCGGACACCGATCCGCTGGCCGAGGAAGAGCACGTGCTCGCCGTGGTGGTGCAGCACATCATCGCCGACGGCGCCTCGCTTGCGCCGCTGGCCCGCGATCTGGTGATCGCCTACCGGGCCCGGGTCGAGGGTCGTTCGCCCAGCTGGGCGCCGCTGCCGGTGCAGTACGCCGACTACGCGCTGTGGCAGCGCGCGGTCCTGGGCGAGGAGTCCGACGAGACCTCTACCGCCGCACGCCAACTCGACTTCTGGCGGCGCACGCTGGCAGGCCAGGTCGGCACCGTGGACCTGCCGCACGATCATCCGCGACCGCCGCACGCCTCGCTGCGTGGCGCCGATGTGACCACCAGCCTGCCCGCCGACGTGCACGCGCGGCTGGCCGAGATCGCCCGCGCGCACAACGCGTCGCTGTTCATGGTCGTGCACGCGGCGCTGGCCGTGCTGCTGGCGCGCATCTCCGGCAGCACCGACATCGCGATCGGCACCCCGATCGCGGGGCGCGGTGAGCCGGAGCTCGACGACCTGGTCGGCATGTTCGTCAATACGCTGACCCTGCGCACCGAGGTCTCGCCGCTGCGTGGCTTCGACGAGCTGGTCACCCTGGCCCGCGAGGTCGATCTGGCCGCGTTCGCCCACGCCGACCTGCCGTTCGAGCGGATCGTCGACGAGGTCGCGCCCAGCGGCGCGGTCTCGCACAATCCGCTGTTCCAGGTGGTGCTCTCGTTCCACAACACCGAGACGCCGGTGCTGCGGCTGCCCGGGCTCATCATCGAGGCGATGGACCTGGCGGCCCGCTCGGCCAAGGTCGACTTGCAGGTCAATGTGGAGCCCCGCCACACCGCGACCGGCGACCCGGACGAGCTCGGCGTCGTGTTCACCTACGCCACCGACCTTTTCGACGAGCACACCGTCGCGACCTTCGCGCGCGGGTTCACCGAGATCATCACGGCGGTGGCGGCCGACCCGAAGGTCCGCGTCGGCGACATCGACCTGCGCGACGCCAGAGAGCGCGAACGCGAGCTCACCGCCGCGGACTACGCGCCCGTGCCCTCGGCCAACGGCGCCGCGCTGGCCCAGGAGCTGGCCGCCGCCGTCGAGGAGGATCCGGACGCACCCGCGCTCGACCTGGGCGGCGGCGAGCTGACCTACCACGAGTTCGACGCGCGCTCTTCGCAGTTGGCGCGGTCACTGATCGCGCGCGGCGCCGGTCCGGGCACCGGGGTGGCGCTGCGGCTCGATCGCGGGGTGAACGCGGCGATCGCGACCTGGGCGGTGCTCAAGGCCGGTGCCGCGGTGGTGCCGCTGGCGACCATCGACGGGCTGGTGACCGACCGGCTCGAGGTGAAGCTGGGCCTGACCATCGATATCGTCGACGCCCCCGAGGGCCTGGACTGGTACGACCTGGCCGACCCGGCGCTGATCGCCGAGCTGGCCGCGGAGTCGCCGCGCCCGATCGGCTACGCCCATCGCACCCGCGCCCTGCGCGGTGACGATGTGGCCTTCGTCGGCGGTGGCCGGTCGCTGAGCTACGACGAGCTGGCCGGTGCCGCCGAGCGGGTGGCCCAGCGGACCGGGCTGACCTTCGAGTCGCGCACGCGGGCGGCGGGCCGGCCGGATTCCGTGGCCGGCCTGTTGGAGATCGTCGCGGCCGGGATCGCCGGCGCGACGTTGGTGATGGCGCCCGACGACGGCGCCGACGAGGTGAGCCACGTGTTCACCGAGTCGGCGGTGGCTGTCGCGGCGCCGGGGGATGGCGCCGGCGCGACGATAGTCGCGCTGAGTGAGATGATCGGCAACGCCGGACAGCCGCAGCAGCGACGGGCGGCCGTCGGGATGGATGGGATAGGTGGATAGTGCATGACCGGGCAGCGGCTAGTCGGCTCCGTCGAACGGAGGGGACTGTTGTGACCCGGACGTCTCGGGTGTCCGCCCGTGCCGCGCAGCGCGGGAAGTCGCTGCCGCAACTGGTGTCGGTGGCGGTGGAGTCGAATCCGGGCGGCATCGCGCTGTCCTGGTCCGACGGTGTGTCCGCGCCCGTGCGATTGACCTATGCCGAACTCGACGAGCGCGCCAACCGGCTGGCCCGGTTGCTGATCGCGCGGGGCGTCGGCCCCGAGGACATCGTCGCCATCGGCATCCCGCGTTCGGCCGAGTCGGTGCTCGCGCTGTGGGCGGTCACCAAGACCGGTGCCGCGTTCCTGCCCGTCGACCCGAACTATCCGCCCGCCCGGCTCACCCACATGCTCGGTGACGCGGGCGCGGTCCTCGGTGTCGCGGTCGGCGCGGCGATGGATCGGCTGCCCGACACCATCGAGTGGCTGTGCCTCGACGACGAGGCCGTGCGCCGGGCGACCGAGGAGCAGTCCAGCGACCCGGTGACCCGCGACGACCGGGTCCGCCCGCTGCGCCTGCACCACCCCGCCTACGTCGTCTACACCTCCGGCTCCACGGGTCTGCCCCGTGGCGTGGTGGTGACCCACACCGGCCTGGCCAACGTCCACGAGTACCAGCGCGAGCACTACCGGCTCGGCCCCGATTCGCGGGTGCTGCAGCTCGCGTCGCCGTCCTTCGACGCCTCGGTGTTCGAGGTGCTGATGGCGCTGACCGGTGCTTCGACCCTGGTCGTCGTCCCGCCGACCGTCTACGGCGGCGACGATCTGGCGCAGCTGCTGCGTCGGGAGCGGGTCACCCATGCGTTCATCACCCCCACCGCCCTGGCCTCGGTGGACCCGCAGGGTCTCGACGACTTCCGGGTCATCGTGGCGGGCGGCGAGGCCTGTCCACCGGAACTGGTGCGGCGCTGGGTACTGCCGCTGGCCGGCGGTGGCGAGCGCGAGATGTACAACGGTTACGGCCCGACCGAGGCCACCATGGGCACCAACTTCAGCGCGCCGATGGTGCCGGGGCAGGTCGTCACCATCGGTCCGCCGATCCGCAACGTCACCGAGTACGTGCTCGACGAGCGGCTGGTACGGGTGCCCGACGGCATCATCGGCGAGCTCTACATCGCGGGCAACGCGCTGGCCCGGGCCTACCACCGCCGCCCGGCGCTGACCGCGGCGCGGTTCGTCACCGATCCGTTCGACCCGGCGGGCGGGCGCATGTACCGCACCGGCGATCTCGTGCGCAGGCGCGCCGACGGTTCGGTCGAGTTCGTGGGACGCAACGACTTCCAGGTGAAGGTGCGCGGCTTCCGGATCGAGCTCGGCGAGATCGACGCCGTGCTCACCGAACCCGACAGCGTCGACTTCGCGGTCACCGTCGGCCACGAACTCGACAACGGCACCACCATTCTCGCCGCCTACGTGCACGCCGCGCCGGGCGCGCGGATCGACCTGGACGAGCTGCTCGCGCACGCCAAGGCCGGACTGCCCGCGCACATGGTGCCGACCGCGCTGACCGTGCTCGACACCATCCCGCTGACCCCGGTCGGCAAGCTCGACCGCGCCGCGCTGCCCGCCCCGACGCTGCGCGCGCAGGAGTTCCGCGCGCCCTCGGGCGCGGTGGAGAAGCTGATCGCGCACATCTTCACCGAGCTGCTGCGCCCGGAGAACCCGATCGGCGCCGACGACGACTTCTTCGCCCTCGGCGGCAACTCGCTGCTGGCCACCCAGGCCGCGGCCCGGATCGGCGCCGAACTGTCGGCGCGGGTACCCGCCGGGCATGTCTTCGAGCGGCCCACGGTCGCCGGCCTGGCCGAGCTACTCGAGCCGCTCCAGGGCGGGGGCGGCCCGGTGGCCCCGACGCGCCGGGAGCGGCCTGACCTGATCCCGCTCTCACCCGCGCAGCAGCGGATGTGGTTCCTCAACCAATTCGACCCGGCCTCCCTCGCCGAGACCATCCCGTTCGCACTGCGGCTGACCGGCCCGTTCGACCCGCGCGCCCTGCACTCCGCGCTGACCGACCTGGTGCAGCGGCACGAATCGCTGCGCACCTACTACCCGGCGGTCGACGGCGTCGGCCACCAGGTGGTGCTGCCGATGGCCGAGGCCGTGCCCGATGTGCTCGTCGACGAGCTCACCGAGGACGAACTGCCGCTGTGGCTGGGCGAATTCGCCACCACCGGCTTCGACGTCGCCCAGGGCGTCCCGCTGCGGGTGGCGCTGGCCGAACTCGGTCCGCGTGAGCATGTGCTCGCGGTGGCGCTGCACCACATCACCGCCGACGGCGCGTCGGTCGCGCCGCTGCTGCGCGATCTGCTCGGGGCCTACCTCGCGCGGCGCAACCGCTCGCGTCCGAGCTGGCAGCCGCTGCCGGTGCAGTACGCCGACTACACCCTGTGGCACCGCGAACTGCTCGGCGCCGAGGACGATCCCGATTCGGTCGCCGCCGCCCAGATCGCCTTCTGGCGCGACACCCTGGCGGGGCTGCCCGACCGGCTCGACCTGCCCACCGATCGTCCGCGCCCGCCGGTGTTCACCGGCCGTGGCGCCGAGTTCGGCTTCCAGATCCCGGCCGAGGTGCACACCGCCGTCGCCGCGCTGGCCCAGCGCAGCGGGGCCTCGGAGTTCATGGTCGTGCACGCCGCCTTCGCGGTGCTGCTGAGCAGGCTCGCGCACACCGACGACATCGCCATCGGCACCCCGGTGGCCGGCCGCGGCGCCCGCGAACTCGACGACCTGATCGGCATGTTCGTCAACACCCTGGTGCTGCGCTCGCGCATCGACGAGCACGCGAGCTTCGCCGATCTGCTGCGCGAGACCAAGCGCGCCGACATCGCCGCCTTCGCCCAGGCCGACCTACCGTTCGAGCGCCTGGTCGAGCTGCTCGACCCGGTCCGCTCGCAGGCGCATCACCCGCTGTTCCAGGTCGCGCTGTTCTTCCAGAACCTGGATCTGCCGAACCTGCGGCTGCCCGGCCTGGATGCGACGCCGGTCGAATTCGGCGGCGCTGTGGCCCGTTTCGACCTCCAGCTGACCATCGTGCCGGGCACCGACCCGGCCGAGCCGATGGCCGCGTCGTTCAACTACGCCACCGATCTGTTCGACGCCGACTCGATCGAGACGATGGCGGCGCGCTTCACCCACCTGCTCGCGGCGGTCGCCGCCGACGCCTCGGTGAGGATCGCCGAGATCGACCTGCTCACCGCCGCCGAGCGCGAACTGACGCTCACCGCGTGGAACGGCACCAGCCATCCGGTGACGCCCGAGCTGATGCTCGACGCGTATCGCCGTGCGGTGCAGGCGCATCCGGACGCCACCGCGCTCGTCTACGAGGGCACCGAGCTGACCTACCGGCAGTTCGACGAGCGGGTCAACGCGCTCGCCCGGCTGCTGATCCAGGCCGGGGTCGGCCCGGAAGGCCTTGTCGGCCTGGCGATCCGGCGTTCCCCGGAACTCGTCGTCGCCATGTACGCGGTGCTCACCGCCGGCGGCGCCTACGTGCCGCTGGACCCGGACCATCCGGCCGAGCGCATCGCCTACATCCTCGACACCGCGCGCCCGGCCGCCGTGCTGAGCGCCGAGGCGATGCCGGTCCCGGAGGGCACCGAACTGCTCCGGCTCGACGAACTCGATACGCGGGGCGTACCGGTCGATCCGGTGCGCCCGGCCGAACTGCGCGCGCCGCTGCGCGCCGACCACCCGGCCTACGTCATCTTCACCTCCGGTTCCACCGGAAAGCCCAAGGGCGTGGCGATCTCGCACGCCGCCATCCACAACCAGCTGGTGTGGATGCTCGCGAAATACCCACTGGCCCTGGGCGATGTCTATCTACAGAAGACCGCGACCACCTTCGACGTGTCGCTGTGGGGCTACTTCATGCCGCTGCGGGTCGGCGCGACGCTGGTGCTCGCCACCCCGGACGGCCACCGCGATCCGGCCTATCTGATCGACCTGATCGCCCGGCACCACGTCACCGTCACCGACTTCGTCCCGTCGATGCTCACCGTCTTCGCCGCGCAGGCGGCATCCGACGGCGGGCCCGCCGGCGGCGGCTCGGCACCCGCCGCGCTGGCGTCGCTGCGCGAGGTGTTCGTCATCGGTGAGGCGCTGCCGCCGGAGACGGTCGACGCGATGGCCGAGGTCAGCTCGGCCCGCCTGCACAACCTCTACGGCCCCACCGAGGCCGCGGTCTCGGTGACCTACTGGCCCGCCCGCCCGGGCGAGCGGACGGTGCCGATCGGCCTGCCGCAGTGGAACACCCGTGTCTACGTGCTGGATTCGCGGCTGCGACCGGTGCCACCCGGGATCGCGGGTGAGCTCTATCTGGCGGGCGATCAGCTCGCGCGCGGCTACGTCGCCCGGCCGGGCCTGACCGCCGACCGCTTCGTCGCCGACCCGTTCGACGCGGGCGAGCGCATGTACCGTACCGGCGACCTCGTGGTGTGGCGCCGCCCCACCACGACCGCGCCGCACCGGCTGGATTACCTGGGCCGCATCGACTTCCAGGTGAAGTTCCGTGGTCAGCGCATCGAACTCGGTGAGATCGAGACCGCGCTGCTCGCGCACGAAACCGTCAGCCAGGCGGTGGCGCTGGTCGCGCCCACCGAGCTCGGCGACCAGCTCGTCGCCTATGTCGTGCCCGCGCCCGGCCAGGCGGCCGATCCCGACCGGCTGCGGACCGTCGCGTCGAAGACCCTGCCCGCGTACATGGTTCCCGCGTCGGTCACCGTGCTCGACGCGCTGCCGCTCAATGCCAGCGGCAAACTCGACCGCAAAGCGCTGCCCGCCCCGCACTTCTCGGCCCGCGCCTTCCGGGCGCCGAGCACCGAGCAGGAGAAGCTCGTGGCCGGACTGTTCGGGGAAGTGCTCGGCCGCACCGACATCGGTGCCGACGACGACTTCTTCGCCCTCGGCGGCAATTCGCTCATCGCCACCCGGCTGGTCGCCCGCCTCGGCGCGGCCACCGGCGGCCGGGTCGCCGTGCGCGCGCTGTTCGAGACCCCGACCGTCGCCGGTCTGGCCGCGACACTGGGCACCGAGACCGAGACGACCGCGACCAGTGGCCTCGGTACCGTCGCCCGGCCCGACGAGCTACCGCTGTCGCCCGCACAGCGGCGCATGTGGTTCCTCAACCGATTCGACCAGGGGGCGGCCGCCGGTGACGGCGCCGCCGCCTACAACCTGCCCTTCGCACTGCGCCTGACCGGCAGCCTCGACGTGACCGCGCTCGGCGCGGCCCTGCGCGATGTGCTGGCCCGGCACGAAGTGCTGCGCACGATCTACCCCGACACCGGCGACGGCCCGATCCAGCGGGTGCTGCCGGTCGAGCAGGTGGACCTCGATGTCGCCGTGCGCCGCGTCGACCCGGCCGCGCTGATCGACCACGTCGGCGCGCTCGCCGCGACCGCTTTCGACGTGACGGCCGAGGTCCCGCTGCGGGTCCAACTGCTCGACATCACCGGCGACGGCCCCGACGCGCCGACCGAGTACGTGCTCGCCGTCGTCGTGCACCACATCGCCGCCGACGCGTCCTCGATGGCGCCGCTGGTGCGCGATGTGACCACGGCCTACCTGGCCCGTACGGCGGGCCACGCCCCCGGCTGGCCCGCGCTGCCGGTGCAGTACGCCGACTACGCGCTGTGGCAGCTGGATCGCCTCGGTGACGAGAACGACGCGGAATCCGTCGCCGCCGCCCAGCTCTCGTTCTGGCGCGCGGAGCTGTCCGGGCTGCCGGACCTGATCGAACTGCCCGCCGATCGCCCCCGGCCCGCCGTCGCCTCGCTCGCGGGCAGCCGGGTGCCGGTGCGGATCGACGCCGACACCCACGCCGGGCTGGCCCGGATCGCCCAAGACAGCGGCGCCACCGTGTTCATGGTGCTGCACACCGCCTTCGCGGTACTGCTGGCCCGCATGGCGAGCGCCGCCGACGTGGCGGTCGGCACCCCGTTCGCCGGTCGCGGCGAGCGCGAGCTCGACGACCTGATCGGCATGTTCGTCAACACCGTCGTGCTGCGCACGCACTACGACGGCGGCGCGTCGTTCACCGAACTGCTCGCCGCGCAGCGCACCCGCGACCTGGCCGCCTTCGCCGCCGCCGACATCCCGTTCGAGCGGCTCGTCGAGGTGCTCGACCCGCCGCGCTCGACCGCCCGGCATCCGCTGTTCCAGGTGGGTCTGTCGTTCCAGAACGTCGACCGCGCCGCGCTGGAGCTGCCCGGTCTGCGGATCGCGCCGGTGTCGGCGGAACTGGCGGTATCCCAGTTCGATCTGCATCTGATCGTCGGTGACGGCTACGCCGCCGACGGCACGCCGACCGGCATCGAGGGCTTCTTCACCTACGCCACCGATCTGTTCGACGCCGAGACGGTGCGGGCCTTCGCCGACCGGCTCGCCCTGCTGCTCGACGCGATCGTGCGGGAGCCGGGCGTGGCCGTCGGCGATGTCGACCTGCGCACCTCCGTCGAGCGCGCGACCGAGATCACCGCGGGCGCCGCGGATCTCGCGATCCCGGGTGGCACGCTGGCCGACCTGCCGTCGCTGGCCCGGCCCGAAACCGTCGCGCTGGTCGCCGATCTGCCCGAGGGCAGACTGGAGCTGACCTACGCCGAGTTCGAGGCCAGAGTCAATCGCCTCGCCCGGCACCTGATCTCGCTGGGCGTCGGACCCGAGTCGCTGGTGGCGCTCGCGCTGCCACGCTCGATCGATCTGGTCGTGGCCATGTTCGCGGTGGCCCGCTCCGGTGGCGCCTATGTGCCGATCGATCCCGACCAGCCCGCCGACCGCACCGATTACATCCTCGGCACCGCGGCGCCGATCTGTGTGCTCAGCAACGGTTTCCGGACCGACGCGGCGCCGGTGGTGCGGGTCGACCATCCGGTGATCGCGTCGGCCGATCCGTCGCCGATCACCGACGCCGACCGGCGCGCGCCGCTGCGCCCGGAGAACACGGCCTACGTCATCTTCACCTCCGGCTCCACCGGGCGGCCCAAGGGCGTCGCGGTGCCGCACGCTGCCGTGGTCAACCAGTTGCAGTGGCTGCGAGGCGAATTCGGCACCGACGCCCACGATGTGTTCCTGCTGAAGACCCCCGCCACCTTCGACCTGTCGGTGTGGGAGTTCTGGTCCGCCGCGGTGTGCGGCGGCAAGCTGGTGATCGCCGCGCCCGACGGGCATCGCGATCCCGCGTATCTGGACGCGCTCATCACCGACGCCGGAGTGACCACGCTGACGGCGGTGCCCTCGCTGCTCGACGCGCTGGCCGGGTACTGGGAGGCGCGGCCGCAGCCGCTCACCCGCATCCTCGCCATCGGCGAGGCGCTGCCCGCCCCGCTGGCCCAGCGCCTGCTGACCGCGCTGCCGGACACCAGGCTCGACAACCTGTACGGCCCCACCGAGGCCGCGGTGTCGATCACCGATCACCGGGTGACCTCGGCCGATGTGGTGAGTGTGCCGATCGGCACCCCCGAGTGGAACTCCCGGGTCTACGTCCTGGACGAGCGCCTGCGCCCCGTCGCGCCGGGCGTCCGGGGTGAGCTCTACCTGGCGGGCGCGCAGCTGGCCCGCGGCTATCTGCGCAAGGCCGCGCTGAGCGCCGAACGTTTCGTCGCCGACCCGTTCGAGGCGGGCGCCCGGATGTACCGGACCGGCGATCTCGTCGCCCGCGACCGCAGCGGTGCGCTGAACTACCTGGGCCGCACGGACTTCCAGGTGAAGATCCGTGGCTTCCGGGTCGAGCCCGGCGAGGTCGAGGCCGTGCTGCTCGGACTGCCGGGGATCAGCCAGGCCGCGGTGCTGGCCCGGACCGATCCGCGCTTCGGTGACCGGTTGGTCGCCTATGTGGTCGGCACGGATATCGAGGCGGCACAGCTGAAGTCGGCCCTGCGTGACAAGCTGCCCGCGTACCTGGTGCCGGAGGCGTTCGTCGTGCTCGACTCGCTGCCGCGCACCGTCAACGGCAAGCTGGATCGGGCCGCGCTGCCCGCGCCGGTGTTCGAGGCCGCCGCCTTCCGTGCACCCGCGACGCCCACCGAACAGCTGGTCGCCGGCGTCTACGCCGAGATCCTCGGGGTCGACGCGGTCGGCGCCGACGACGACTTCTTCGCCCTCGGTGGCAACTCGCTGCTCGCCACCAGGGCCGCCGCCCGGATCAGCGCCGCGCTGGACCGCGCGGTCGGGGTCCGCCTGCTGTTCGAGGCGCCGGCCGTCACCGACCTCGCGCTGCGGGTACACCGCTCCGACGAGCTCGCGGCGCTGCCGCTGGTGGCCGGACCGCGACCGGACCGGCTACCGCTGTCGCTGGCCCAGCAGCGGATGTGGCTGCTCAACCGGCTCGATCCCGACGCCACCGTCTACAACATCCCCGCCGCCATCCGCCTGACCGGCGCGCTCGACCTCGCGGCGCTGGCCGTGGCCGTGGGCGACCTGTTCGCCCGGCACGAGGTGCTGCGGACCCGCTACCCCGAGCACGGCGACGGCCCGGTCCAGGAAGTCCTCGCGCCCGGCGCGGTGCGGGTCGACCTGACGCCCATGCTGGTCACCGCCGACGACCTCGCCGACGAGGTGCGCCGGACCGTGGCCGAGGGCTTCGACGTCACCGCCGCGCCGCCGGTGCGGCTGCGACTGCTGCGTCTGGGCGCCGATGATCACGTGCTGGTGTTCGTCGCCCACCACATCGCCGCCGACGGCTTCTCCATGGGCCCGCTCACCCGCGATCTCGTGCTGGCCTACACCGCGCGCACCGAGGGCGCCGCGCCCGCCTGGTCGCCGCTGCCGTTGCAGTACGCGGATTACGCGGTGTGGCAACGGGAATCGCTCGGCGACGAAGCCGACCCCGCCTCCACTGCCGCCGCGCAGCTGACCTACTGGACCGATGAACTGGCCGGGCTGCCCGAGGAGATCGCGCTGCCCGCCGACCGGCCGCGGCCGTCGGTGCAGTCCTTCGCCGGTGCCCTGAGCACCGTCGAGATCGACGCGCGGTTGCACGCCGGGTTGGCCGGGCTGGCCCGGGCCGAGGGCGTCACGGTGTTCATGGTGGTGCAGGCCGCTCTCGCGGTGCTGCTGGCCCGCACCAGCGGCACCGACGACGTCGCCATCGGCACCCCGATCGCCGGTCGCGGCGCCCGCGAACTCGACGATCTCGTCGGCATGTTCGTCAACACCCTGGTGCTGCGCAGCCGGGTCACCGAAGCCGAACCGTTCACCGCGCTGCTGCGGCAGACCCGCGACACCGACCTGCGGGCCTTCGCGCACGCCGACATCCCGTTCGAGCGGGTCGTCGAGGCGGTGCAGCCGGTACGGTCGGCGGGCAGGCATCCGCTGTTCCAGGTGGCGCTGTCGTTCGAGAACCTCGCCCCGGTCGCGTTCGAACTGCCCGGCATCACGGTCGGCGCGCTCGACGCCCGCACCGCCGAGGCCAAGTTCGACCTGCTGCTCACGCTGCGCGAACTGCCCGACCACGGCGGCATGCACGCCGAATTCACCTACGCCACCGATCTGTTCGACGAGTCGACGATCCAGGCGTTCGGCGCCCGGTTCGCCCGGCTGCTCGCCGAGCTCGTCGCCGATCCCGGGGTGGCGGTCGGTGACGTCGCACTGCTCGACGAGGCCGAGTTCATCGCGCAGACCACCTTCACCGGCCCGCCCGCCGAGCCGGCCCGCACGCTGTCGCAGCTGATGGACGCCGCCGTGCTGGCCAACCCGTCGGGCGTGGCCGTGCGCGGCGACGGTCGCGGCTTCACCTACGCCGACCTCGACGCCGCGGCCAATCAGCTCGCCCGTGGTCTCATCGCCCGGGGGGCCGGGCCGGAAGTCGCTGTCGCCGTGGCGATCCGGCGTTCGGTCGAATCGGTGCTCGCGGTCTGGGCGATCGCGCGCACCGGCGCGATGATCGTGCCGATCGACCCCGGCTACCCGGCCGAGCGGATCACCCACATGGCCGCCGATTCCGGCGCGGTCTTCGGTGTCACCCTGGCCGCCGAGCTGACCGGGCTGCCCACCCTGCCCGGCGACGCGGGCTGGGTCGCGCTCGACGACCGTGAATTCACCGCCGAGGTCGCCGGATACGCCTCGGTGGCCCTGCGCGAGATCGAGCTGCGGGCTCAGCCCAGCACGGGCAACGGCGCGTACATGATCTACACCTCGGGCTCGACGGGGCTGCCCAAGGGCGTCGTCGTGACCCACGCGGGCCTTGCCAACTTCTGTGCCGAGCAGCAGCAGCGCTACCAGCTCGATTCCGGCTCGCGCGCACTGGCTTTCGCCTCGCCGTCGTTCGACGCCTCGATGCTGGAACTGCTGCTCGCCCTCGGCGGCGCGGGCACGCTGGTGGTGGCGCCCGCCGGATCCGTCGGCGGCACCGAGCTGGCCGAGCTGATCCGCACCGAGGGCGTCACCCACGCCTTCCTCACCCCCACGGTCCTGGCGACCCTGGACCCGGCAGGCGTGCCGGGGCTGCGGCACCTGGTCGTCGGCGGCGAGCAGGTGCCCGCCGAGCTGGTCGCGCGCTGGAACACGCTGGCGCAGCGCAAGTTCCACAACGGCTACGGGCCCACCGAGACCACCATCATGGCCGCCATCAGCGATCCGCTGACCCCCGGCGACGACACCCACATGGGCGGTCCGATCCGGGGCACCACCGCGCTGGTCCTCGACGGCAGGCTGCGTCCGGTGCCCGAGGGAGTCACCGGTGAGCTGTACCTGGGCGGCATCCAGCTCGCCCGCGGCTACCATCGGCGCGTCGGTCTGACCGCGGCACGTTTCGTCGCCGATCCGTACGGGGCGCCGGGCACCCGGCTCTACCGCACCGGCGACCTCGTGCGCCGCCGGGGCGACGTGCTGGAGTTCGTTGGCCGCAACGACTTCCAGGTGAAGATCCGCGGCCTGCGGATCGAGCTCGGCGAGATCGACGCGGTGCTGGCCGCCGCGCCCGGCGTCTCCTGGGTGACGACCATGGGCCGCGACAACGGCGCCGGGGCCACCATGCTGGTGTCCTACGTGCTGGCCGAACCGGGGGAGCGGCTCGATCCGGCCGAACTCACCGCGCTGGCAGGCCGGGTACTGCCCGACTACATGGTGCCCGCCGCGATCGTCGTCCTCGACGAGCTGCCGCTCACGCCGGTCGGCAAGCTGGACCGGCGCGCGCTGCCCGATCCGGTCACTGTGCGCCGGGACCACCGGCCGCCGCGCACCGCGGCCGAACGGGCGCTGGCGCGGGTGATCGGCGAGGTCCTCGGACACGACCGGGTCGGCCTCGACGACGACTTCTTCGCCCTCGGCGGCGACAGCATCACCGCCATCCAGGTGGTCTCACGGGCCGCCGCGGCCGGGGTGGTGCTGCGTCCCCGCGACCTGTTCGACGCGCGGACCGTCGGCGCGCTCGCCGGGCGCGCCGAGGTCACCCTCGACGCGGGCTCGCGCCCCGCCGCCCTGCCGCTGACCGCCACCGCGGCCCAGCTGATGGAGGCGGGCGACACCGCGGTCGAACCGCGCGCCGTGCTGCTCGACGTGCCCGTCGACTGCTCCGACGACGCGGTCGCCGAGGTTGTCCACGCCGTGATGAACCAGCATCCGATGCTGTGGGCGGTGCTCGACCGCAGCGGCAGCGAACCGGTGCTGGTGATCCCGTCGCAGGACGAGCGCACCGGCGACGCCTTCCGCAGGCTCGACGCCACCGACGGCGAGTCCTCGCTACCGGTCGACGACATCGTCGCCGCGGCCGCCGCCGCGCTCGACCCGGACGAGGGCCGCAATATCCACTTCGTGCTCACCGGCGACGGCGAACACAACTCCACCCTGGTCGTGGTCGCGAACAGTCTCGTCCTCGACGAGCCGTCCTGGCGCTCGGTCGTCGACCAGCTGACCACGGCGTGGAGCCGCGGCCGCCACGCCGCGCCCGCCGCGCCCGACGCAGGCCTCGGCGACCTGGTGCGCAGGCTCGCCGAATACCCGTCCTCGGCCCGCGCCCGAGCCGAACGCGAGTACTGGCATCGCGCGATCCGGTCCCGGGCAGGCGAAACCGCCGATCTGCGCCAGCGCCACCGGGTCTCGCTGAGCATCACCGGCGAGGGCACCGCCGCCGTCACCACCGTCGCCGACGCCTACCGCGCGACCGTGGACGAGGTGTTGCTCACCGCCGCCGCGCTCGCGCTGCACACCGCCGCCGACACCGCCGTCGCGCGGGTCATCGGCAGCGTGGTCCGCCTGCGCGCTGACCAGCGCGTGCTCGGCAGGCCCGACGCCGAGAGCGTGGTGGGTGGTTTCACCACCGACTACCCGCTGGTGTTGCGCCTGGACGGGGTCGACATCGCCGATGCGCTGGTGGGCGGGCCCGCCGCCGGAGCCGCGCTGGCCCAGATCAAGGAACTGCGCCGCAGCGTGCCCGCGCACGGTGCGGGTTTCGGCCTGCTGCGCTACCTCGACGTCGAGACCGCCGACAGCGTGCGCTCGCTCGACCGCGGCCGGTTCGCGGTGCGCTTCCGGGACCTGCGCCCGGCCCGGGTGCACACCGACCTCGCCGCCGACGATCTGGCGCTGGTGCTCACCGTCGACGCCACCGACGACGGCATGGTCGCCCGCTTCGACTACGCCGGCGCGCTGCTCACCGCCGACGCGGTCAAAACCTTCGCCGAGCACTGGATCCGCGCGCTCGGCGGCCTCGCCGAGCACGGATTACGGCCCGGCGCCGGCGGATTCACGCCGTCGGACTTCCCGCTGGTGCGCCTGGGCCAGACCGAACTCGGCCGGCTGGTGCGGCGCTACCCGCTGCTCAGCGATATCTGGCCGGTGACCCCGCTCCAGTCGGGCATGCTGTTCCACGCGCTGCTCGCGGAGAACTCGGTCGACCCCTACATCACCCAGTTCGTGCTCGACCTGGACCCGGCCGTGGACGACGAGCGGCTGCACCAGGCCGCCCAGACCGTGCTCGACCGCCACGACAACCTGCGCGTCGCCTTCGCCACCGACGCCGCGGGCACCCCGCTGCAGGTGGTGCTCGACGACATCGACGTGCCGTGGCAGGTCATCGACACCGTGCCCCACGGCGTCGACCCCGAGGGCACTGCGTGGTCACGCTCCGCTACCGCCGCCGGGCCCGCCGGTCTCGACGCGGCGGCCGCCGCCTATCAGCGGATCAAGGCCGCCGACCTGAGTGCCCACTTCGACATGGCGGTCGCGCCGCTGCTGCGCTTCACGCTGGTGCGTACCCCCGAGGGCGCGCACCTGCTGGTCACCAGCCACCACATCCTGATCGACGGCTGGTCGACGCCGCTGCTGCTGCAGGAACTGCTCACGGCCTACGCGGTCGGTGGGCGGTCCCGCCGCCTGCCGAAGGTCGCGCCCTATCGCGACTACCTGGCCTGGCTGGCCGAACAGGATCTCGACGCCGCGCGCCAGGCCTGGCGCACCGCGCTGACCGGCCTGGCCGAGCCGACGCCACTGGCGCCGGTCGACCAGGGCCGCGAGATCGCCACCGGGACCGGCGAAACCGGCTTCGAGCTGTCGCCGGCCGACACCGTCGCGCTGAGCACCCTCGCCGCCGGGCTCGGCGTCACGGTGAACACCGTGGTCCAAGCCGCGTGGGGCTTGCTCATCGCGCGCCTGGTCGACCGCGACGACGTGGTGTTCGGCGCCACCGTCTCCGGCAGGCCCGCCACCCTCGACGGCGTGGAACGCATGGTCGGCCTGTTCCTCAACGCCATCCCGGTGCGGGTACGGCTGCGGCCCGGCGACACCGTCGCCGAACTGCTGCGCAGGCTGCAGGACGACCAGGCGGCTCTGCTCGATCACCACTACCTCGGCCTCGGCGAGATCCAGGAGATCGCGGGCATCGACGCGCTGTTCGACACGCTGGTCGTGTTCGAGTCGTTCCCGGTCGACCGGGAGGCCCTGGCGCAGGCCGCGTCCGGCTCCGCCGCGGTCACCGGGATGGACGCCGCCAACGGCACCCACTACCCGCTGACCGTGCAGGTCGTCGCCGACAGTCAGCTCCGGGTGTCGGTCAAGTACCTGCGCGACGTGTTCGGCGAGGCCACCGCGACCGCACTGGCACAACGACTCTCGATGCTGCTGGCCCGGTTCACCGCCGCGCCGGAGAGCCGGATCGCCGAGATCGACGTGCTGCTGGCCGAGGAGCGTGCCGTCCTGTCGGCCGCCAACGCCACCGACGCGCCGGAACTGCTCGACGAGGCGACGCTGCTGTCGCTGTTCGACGCGCAGGTCGCGAAGACGCCGGACGCCGTCGCCTTCGTCGACGGCGAAACCTCGCTCACCTATGCCGAATTCGACGCGAAGGCGCGGGCGCTCGCCGCCGCGCTGGACGCCCAGGGCGCCGGTCCCGACGCGCTGGTCGCCGTCGCCATGCGCCGTGGCATCGACCTGGTGACCGCGATCTACGCGGTACTGCGCACCGGCGCCGCCTACGTGCCGGTCGACCCGGATCACCCGGCCGAGCGCACCGACCGGGTGCTGGCCGCGGCCGCTCCGGTCTGCGTGCTCACCACCACCGAGACCGGATTCGGCACGGCCGCCGAGGTTTCCGTCGTCACCGTCGACACGCTGGCAGCGACGTCGGCGCCGGTGCCGCGCGCCACGGTGCGGCCGGACAACCTGGCCTACGTCATCCACACCTCCGGCTCCACCGGAACGCCCAAGGGCGTCATGCTCACCCACCGGCAGCTGGTCGCCCAGTTCCGCTGGGCGCAGCGCGCCTACCCGCACGGCCCCGGCGACGTGGTCCTGCACAAGACGCCGGTCACCTTCGACATCTCGACCTGGGAACTGTTGTGGCCGTTGCAGACCGGCGCGACCGTGGTGATCGCGGCCCCGGACGGGCACCGCGACCCGGCCTATCTGGCCGGCGTGCTCGCCGAGCATGCCGTCACCACGGTGCATTTCGTGCCGTCGATGCTCGACGCGTTCCTCGCCGACCGCGCCGACGGCGGCTTCCCGGCCCTGCGCCGGGTGTTCGCCGCCGGTGAGGCGCTGTCGGGCGCGACCGCCCGGCGCTTCGCGCAGGCGCTGCCCGGCGTCGACCTGATCAACTGGTACGGCCCGGCCGAGGCGACCGTCGTCACCGCCGCGCGGGCCGATGCCGGTGCCGCCGTGAGCATTCCGATCGGCACGCCGGTGGCCAACACCCGGGTGCACGTGCTGGACCGGCAGCTGCGGCCGGTGCCGCCCGGCACCGCGGGCGAGCTGTACCTGGAGGGCGTGCAGCTGGCGCGCGGCTACCTCGGTGCCGCGGCGCTGACCGCCGAACGGTTCGTCGCCCAGGCGGGCGGCGGCAGGCTCTACCGCACCGGCGACGTGGTCCGCTGGACCGCGGAGCACGAGCTGGAATACCTGGGGCGCAGTGACTTCCAGGTGAAGCTGCGCGGCCAGCGGATCGAGCTCGGTGAGGTCGAGGCCGTGCTGCTGGATCACCCCGAGGTCAGGCACGCCGCCGTCGCGCTGGTGCACGGCCCGACCGGTGATCGGCTGGTCGGTTACGTCGTCCCGGTCGAGACGGCCGAGCAGCCGTCGGCCGCGACAACGCCGCCCGCGGCCGGATACTCCATCGAGAGCGGCGCGGGCACCACCGGACTCGACGAGGCGGCGCTGCTCGCCCACGCCAGAACCGCGCTGCCCTCGTACATGGTCCCCTCGACCCTGGTGACCTTGAAGTCGTTGCCGCTCAACGCCAGCGGCAAGCTCGACCGCAACGCGCTGCCGGTACCGGCCTTCACCACTCGGCCCTACCGGCCGCCGACGACCCCGCTACAGCGCGCGGTCGCCGAGGTGTACGCGGAGGTGCTCGGCGCGGGCAAGGTCGGCCTCGACGACGACTTCTTCGAACTCGGCGGCAACTCGCTGGTCGCCACCAAGGCGATCAGCAGGCTGCGCACCCGGGTCGGCGCCGAGGTGCGGGTGCAGTGGTTCTTCACCGACGCCACGGTCGCCGCGCTGGCCGCGCGCATCGACGCCACCCAGTCCGACACCGGCGACTACGACGTCGACTCCGACGACGCGCTCGGCGTGCTGCTGCCCATCCGCAACCGGGTGCCGCACGGCACCGAGGCGAGCGGGCCGCTGTTCTGCATCCACCCGATGTACGGCCTGGCCTGGTGCTACGCGGGCCTGACGCAGTACATCCCGGCGCGGCGGCCGATCTTCGGTCTGCAGTCGCCGGCGCTGAGCCAGGCGGGCTACCTGCCCGGCACGCTCACCGAGATGGCCCGCCGCTACGTCGCCGAGATCAAGGCGCAGCAGCCGCACGGTCCGTACCGGCTGATGGGCTGGTCGCTGGGCGGTGTGCTCGCCCACGACGTGGCCACCCAGTTGCAGGCGGCGGGGGAGCAGGTGTCGCTGCTGGTGATGCTCGATTCGCACCCCGATATCGACGTCCCCGATTTCCACACCGCGGTCCGGGACGCGCTCGCCGAACTCGGCGTCGACCTGAGCGCGGCGCTGCCCGCCTCGGGCGTGCGTGAGCTCAGCGAGGACGGCCTGGCCGCCCTGCACGCGATCGTGCCCGCCAACATGGCCGTGCTGACCCCCGAGCGGTTGCGCCGGATCTACCGCAGCGCGGTGCGCTCGGCCGAGCTGATCGCCGAGCACCAACCCGCGGTCTTCCGGGGCAGGCTGGAGTACTTCAGCGCGCTCGGACACGAGACGGCGTCGCGGAATTGGGCGCCGTATGTCGAGGGCGAGGTCCGCGATCGGCCGGTCGCGGTGGTGCATGATCAGATGACCTCACCGGAGGCGCTCGCCGAAATCGGCCCGCGCCTGGCGGAGTTGCTGGATGTCTGCGACCGGGAGTCCGGGGCACGATGACATCGGTGATGCCGGTGAGGCATGATGTGACCGCGCTGTTGTAACGATTCCTACTGTTGTATCGCCTGGGTAACCCGTAGGGTTCTGGCGTGGTGCAACCCATTCGAAACGAAGCGAAGGTGCGAAATTGATTCGTCGGCACACCCGGCGTCGTGGCTCCCGCGCCGCGGCGATGATCGCGGCGACCGCAGTGGCCGCCGGACTGCTGTCCGGCATCGGCGCGAGCCCGGCCTCGGCTGACCCGATCATCGATTCCAAGAGCCTGCTCGCCAACCCCGTTTCCGAGGACGGCTCCAAGATCGTCAAGGCCGAGGTGAAGGACTCGCGCAGCCTGCGGCTGCACGTGTACTCCGCGGCGATGGACACCAACATCATCGTCGACGTCCAGCGCCCCGCCGACGCCTCCGTGCCGCGTCCCACCCTGTACCTGCTCAACGGTGCCGGTGGCGGCGAGGACTCCGCGTCCTGGGTCGCCAAGACCGACGCGCTGGAGTTCCTCGGCGACAAGAACGTCAACGTGATCCAGCCGATCGGTGGCGCCTGGAGCTACTACACCGACTGGATCGCCGACGACCCGGTGGTCGGCCGCAACAAGTGGAAGACCTTCTTCACCGAGGAGTTGCCCCCACTGATCGACGGCGCGCTGGGCACCAACGGCGTGAACGCCATCGCGGGTCTGTCCACCTCGGGCACCACCGTGCTCGCGCTGCCGATCGCCAAGCCGGGCCTGTACAAGGCGGCCGCGGCCTACTCCGGGTGCGCGCAGACCTCCGACCCGGTCGGCTCGGAGTTCGTCAAGCTCACGGTCGAGACCTGGGGCGGCGGCGACACCATGAACATGTGGGGCCCGCAGGGCTCGGCGGAGTGGGTCGCCAACGATCCCTACGTGCACGCCGAGGGGCTGCGCGGGCTGGATCTCTACATCTCCACCGGCAACGGCCTGCCCGGCCCGTACGACACCCTCGACGGTCCGTACGCGCTGCCCGGCGCCTACGGTCTGGCCAACCAGATCGTCATCGGCGGCGTCATCGAGGCGGGCACCAACTTCTGCACGCACAACCTGGCCAACCGGCTCAACGAGCTGGGTATCCCGGCGACCTTCAACTTCCGTCCCAACGGCACCCACTCGTGGGGCTACTGGAAGGACGAGCTGAAGCTGTCGTGGCCGGTCCTGGCCCGCGGTCTCGGCCTGTAGGGTCGACACGTTCGACGAAGGCCGCCCCGGTATCGCCGGGGCGGTTTTCGTTTCCCGGACCGGCTCTCGACGTTTGCGAATTGTGGTTAACTTAGGTTGACTGGTCCGGCGTCGCCCGGTGGGCACGCAGCCAGTTGTCAGTACCCGGTTCGCGGAACGGAAAGTGAGTGCATGGTCGCCGATCGCAGTGAGGCCGAACGCGCCTGCGAGCCGACCACCGCACCGGCGCGGGTCGTGCGCCGCAGGCCCAAGGACCGCAAGATCCAGATCATGCGGGCCGCCGCGCGCGCGTTCAGCGCCCGCGGCTACTACCCGGTCGGCGTGGACGAGATCGCCGCCGAGGTCGGCATCTCCGGGCCCGCGCTGTACCGGCACTTCGCCAACAAATACGCCCTGCTGGTCGCCGCCGCGGAGGAGGGCGCCCGGGGACTGCGCGATTGCGCGGCGGCCGCCGACGATCCCGCGTTGCCCCCGCGGGCCCGGCTCGACGCGCTGCTCACCGCCGTCGCCGAGCAGAACATCGACTTCCGGCGCGAGGCCGGTCTCTACCGCTGGGAACGCCGCTACCTCGAGCGCGAGGACCGCGTGCGCATCCGCGCGTTCTATCGCGAACTCGAGGCCATGGTCGCGGCGCCGATCGCCGACCTGCACCCCGGGGAGAGCCCCGACAATGTCACCCTGCGGGCGGTCGGCGCGCTGAGTTCGCTGGCCAGCATCGCCGCGCACCGCACCACGCTCTCGCACTCGCGCATCCTCGCGCTGCAACTCGACATGGCCTGGGCGATCGTGCGGGCCGAGCTGCCGCCGGCGCCCGCCGCCGCCGAGCCGGACAAGCAGAATCGCGGCCTGCCGGTGACGTCGAAACGCGAACAGCTGCTCACCGAGGCGATCAAGATCTTCGGCCGTAACGGCTACCACGAGTCGGGCATCGAGGAGATCGGCGCCGCCGTCGGCATCAACGCCTCCAGCGTCTACCGGCACTTCGACAGCAAGGCCGACCTGCTCGCCGCCGCCTTCCACCGCACCGGCGACCGGCTCGCCGTGGCCATCGGCGAGGCGCTGGCCGAGTCCGAGAGCCGCGCCGACGCCGCACGCCTCATCGCCGACCGCTACGCCCGGCTCACCTTCGCCACGCCGGAGATCATGCCGGTCTACTACGCGGAGTTCAGCAACCTTCCGCAGGCCGAACAGCACCGGCTGCGCGCCATCCAGCGCCAGAACGTCCTGGAATGGGCAAACCTGCTCGACGGCGACCCGATCGAGGCCAGGTTCCGCGTGCACGCCGCGATCGGTCAGATCATCGATGTCGGCCGGCTGTTGCGCTTCGACTCGCGCCCCGAGCAGCTGGCCCGGCTCGGCGCGCTCACCGGCGCGGTCCTGCTCGGTGACAAGGGCGACCGGGACGACGCCGCGACCTAGCCGCGGCCGTGCCGCAGCCGGAACAGGGCGCGCGCCGTATGCAGATGCCCGGGGTGACGATCGAAGGTCGATAGTCGGATCGGGGCCCGGTAGCGCCTGCGTGCGATCGACATCGTGCGGCTGAACTCGCGCAGACCCTGCTGGCCGTGGCTGTGGCCCTGCCCGTACTCGCCGACGCCGCCGAACGGCAGCGCCGGGATGCCGGTGAAGGCGGTCGAGGAATTGACCGTCACCACGCCGACCCTGAGCTGCTCGGCGATGAACTCCGCGCTGGGGATATCGCGGGTGAAGACGGTGACGGCGATGCCGTTGCCCGCCGCGTTCACCCTGGTCACCGCGTCGGCCAGGTCGGCGACGCGGTTCACCACCAGCACCGGGCCGGTGCCCTCGCCGGTGATCGCGATGCTCTCCTCCGGCACCTCGGACAGCACGATCGGTTCCACATAGGGGTCGCGGAAGGAATCGAGTCCGCCCAGGACCGCGTGCCCGCCGCGCGCGATGGCGTCGCGAACCTGCCTGCGCACCACGTCGACCTGGGCGGCGTTGATCATCGGGCCGTAGGCGGCGCGGTTGTCGGCGCCGGGGCGCAGCTTCGCCGCGCGCTCGGCCACCCTGGCCAGGAAGTCGTCGAAGACCGAGTCGGCGACATAACAGCGCTGGATCCCCGACGCGTTCTGCCCGGCGTTGGCCATCGCGCCGAACACCGCGGCCTCGGCCGCCGCGTCGAGCACGGCGTCGACGTGCACGATCATGCTGCCCTTGCCGCTGTGCTCGAGCACGACCGGTGTCAGCGTCTGCGCGCACAGCGCGATCACCTCGCGCCCGGCCGCCTCCGGTCCGGCGTAGGCGATCTTGTCGACGCCGGACTTGCACAGCGCGGTCGCGGTGCGCCCGTCACCGGTGACGGCCTGCAGCACCGGCTGATCGGGCGACACCGCGGCCCAGCTCGCGGCCAGCCAGGTGCCGACGCCGGTGGTCAGCTCGTGCGGGTGGAACACCACCGCGTTGCCCGCGGCCATGGCGTAGGCGATCGACCCCATCGGCGTGAACACCGGGTTGTTCCAGGCGCCGAGCACCCCGACCACCCCGAGGGGCAGATACCCGACCGAGGCGTGCTGATTGCGCGTGAACCAGCCGGTGGCCAGGCGCTTTCGGCCCAGCGTCCGCTCGGCGTTGCGGGCGGCCCAGTCCAGGTTCTCCACCGCGAGCATCACCTCGAGCGCGGCGTCGGCCTCCGGCTTGCCCGTCTCGGCACGCAGGATCTCCACCAATTCGCCGGTGTGCCTGGCGATATGCGCGCGCCAGTCCAGCAGCAGGCGCCTGCGGGCCGCGAATCCCAGTTCGCCCCACCAGTTCTGGGTGGCGCGGGCGGTGCGCACCGCGCGGGTGACCTCGGCCGGGCCGTGCACGGGATACCGCGCGAGCTCTTCGCCGGTGCGCGGGTCGAACGACGTCAGCGCGTCGGATCGGCCCGTCGGCGCGGCGGCGCCTGCCGGTGCTGAGTCGCCCATTGTCACCTCTCACGAGATCGAACACGCCCGCGCGCGGGCCGGTGAGACGAGTGTTTCCCCGCCGCCAGCGTATGGGCGGCCGAGCGTGCCGACAAGGTCAGCGCACTGCCCTTCCACTGCCCTGGTGAGCAAGACCACTCCCGGCGCGCGAAACCGGCCGGGTCCACGCAGTCCCGACCCGGAAAAGCGCCGGACCGGTAACATCGCGCCGAACGGTATGGATCACCTACCGGGAAGCAAATTCCGCGTGCGCTCGTCCGGTCAGGGCGCCGCACCCGGCCGATGGTGGAGAGTTGATGCCGAGTTCGATCTCAGTGGATTCGCCCGCAGGTGGCGTCGCGTCGCGCGGCGGTGAGCCCGCGGTGCTGGTGTCCGATGTGCGCAAGTCCTTCGGCGATGTGCACGCGTTGCAGGGCATCAGTTTCCAGGCCGAGAAGGCCAGCGTCCTGGGCATCCTCGGACCCAACGGCGCGGGGAAGACGACCACGGTCAAGATCCTGTCGACGCTGCTGCGCCCCGACTCCGGCACCGCCGTCGTCGCCGGGCACGACGTGCTCACCGACAGCGCGGGCGTGCGCCGCTCGATCATGATGACCGGCCAGTACGCCGCCCTCGACGAGAACCTCTCCGGCCGGGAGAACCTCGAGCTGTTCGGCAGGCTGATGGGCCTGGCCAAGTCGGCCGCCCGCAAACGCGCGGACACCCTGCTCGAGGAATTCGACCTGGTGAGCGCGGGCAAGCGCGCCGTGCGCAACTACTCCGGCGGTATGCGCCGCCGCGTCGACATCGCCTGCGGGCTGGTCGTGCGGCCCGAGGTGGTATTCCTCGACGAGCCGACCACCGGCCTGGACCCGCGCAGCAGGCAGGGCGTGTGGGACCTGGTCACCGCGCTCAAGAACCAGGGCATCACGGTCCTGCTGACCACGCAGTACCTCGAAGAGGCCGACGTGCTCAGCGACAACATCATCGTGATCGACAAGGGCACCGTCATCGCCGAGGGCACCGCCGATCAGCTCAAGGCCCGCACCGGCGGCAGCTTCTGCGAGATCGTCCCGCTCGACGTGAGCCGGATCCCGGCGACCGTGCAGGCCCTCGGTGACCTGGTCCCGGCCGCCGTCGCCGCCGAGATCGACGGCGCCGACAAGCTGTCCATCCCGGCCCCCGAAGGCGCGGCCACCCTCGCCGAGGCGCTGCGCAGGCTCGACAACGCCGGCATCGACCTGGCCGACATCGCGCTGCGCAGGCCCTCGCTCGACGACGTGTTCCTGTCGATCACCGGCCATTCGGGCGGCCACTAGTGAGTGTGTCCGCTCCCGCGGCGAGCACACTGTTCGCCGAGCTACCCGAGGTGCGACCGAGCAGCTTCGCGCAGTGGCGCGCGCTGACCGGGCGCATCGTTCGCACCATGGCCACCAAGGGCGAGCTGGTCGTCGCCGTGCTCACCCCGCTGGTCGTCACCGTCGCCTTCTATCTGCCGCTGCGGTACGTGATGAAGGTGCAGGGCATCGACTACGCGCAGTACGTCATGCCCATCGTGGTGCTGCAGACCATGGCGATGACGATGATGTCGAACGCGCAGCTGGCGGCGTTCGAGGCGCTCACCGGTCTGAGCACACGATTGCAGACCATGCCGATCGGCTCGCTGGTTCCGCTGATGTCGCGGATCTGCGCCGGTCTGGTGCGGTCGGTGGTGTCGCTGATCGCGACCGTCGGCTACGGCTACCTGATCGGCTTCCGGTTCACCGGCGGCTGGCTGCAGGCGCTGGCCTTCTGCGGGTTCGCGCTGGCCGTTGGCATCGTGCTCACGCTCGGCGCCGACGCGCTGGGCAGCCTCACCAAGAACCCCGAGGCGCTCAGCCAGGCGCTCACCCTGCCGATCCTGATCTTCGGCATGATGTCGACCGGGTTCGTGCCCGAGGCCAGCTTCCCGGCCTGGGTGCGGCCGTTCGCGCGCAACCAGCCGATCTCGCAGTTCGCGCACACCCTCAGCGATATGGCCGCCGGTCACCTGAGCTGGGCAGGCACCTGGGTGTCGCTGGTGTGGCTGGGCGGACTGGCGATCCTGTTCCTCCCACTGGCGGTGTGGGCGAGTGTGAGGCGATCATGACAACAATGGATACGACCGAACGGATCCAACCGCCCGAGTCCGTGGCGGCCACCGCCGCCGAGCTGCCCGTGGTGCACGCCAAGCCGGAAGGCTCGGTCTCGGTGTGGTTCACCCACAGCCTGATCCAGTGCAAACGGCTGCTGATGGTGTGGCTGCGCGACCCGTCGACCACCATCCAGACCATCGCCTATCCGGCGGTGACGCTGCTGATGTTCCGCATCGTGCTCGGTGATTCGATCACCGCGGCCACCGGCATCCCGAGCATCTACGGCCAGGCCGCGCTGCTGACCCTGGTCGCGGCCATGACCGGCGCGGTGGTGAGCGCGCTCGGCTTCAAACGCGAGAAGGCGGCGGGCCTGCTCAGCCGCTTCTACACGATGCCGCTGAACAAGGCCTCGCTGCTGACCGGCAGGCTGCTGGCCGAGGCGTTGCGCATCCTGATCACCACGATCATCGTGCTGCTCGTCGCGGTGCCGCTGGGCTTCCTGTTCATGGAGGACCCGCTCACCAATATCGCGCTGATCTTCGTGCCGGTGCTGTTCGGCCTCGGTTTCGCGGTGATGGTGACGGCCCTGGCCACGATCACCGAGGGCGTGATGCTGATCAGCCTGATCGGCATCCTCAACACCCTGCTGATGTTCTTCAACACCGGCTTCGTCCCGGTCTTCGCCTACCCGACCTGGTTGCAGGACGTGGTCGCCAACCAGCCGATGAGCTGCGCGATCGACGCGATGAAGGGGCTGTCCTACGGCGGCCCGGTCGCCGAGCCGCTGCTGAAGACGGTGGCGTGGACCGTGGGCATGATCGCGGTCTTCGCCTACCCGGCGATCGTGGGCTACAAGAAGGCCGCCGAGACCTCGTAGGTCCTTCCGGCAGCGAGCGGCACGTGGGTCAGCCCACGTGCCGTTCTTCGTTCGCGGGGGCGAACGGGTAGTCGAGCCAGCGATCGCGGTTGGTCCAGCCGACCAGGTCGTAGCGCCAGCGGAACGGCCAGGTGTGGGCGACGGTGTTGAACAGCACGGCGCCGAGCGCGGTGTAGTCGGCGTGGGCCGAGAGCAGGGCCCGCTGACCGCGTTCGGATTCGGTGAAGAACGCCTCGAACATGGCGATCGACTGGTCGGTGGTGAGCCGGCCCAGACCCCACAATCCGCGCATCCGCATCCAGTACACCGCCCGTGCCTGCCACGGCCACAGCGCGGCGATGGGGTCGCGGCCCTGCTGAACGGCATCGATCGCGGTGTCGATGAGGGCGAGCGAGTCGGCCACCGAATAGCCGGTGCACGGGTGCATCATTCCGCCGCGCGAACCGAACGGCACGGCGACCGCGGTGCCCTTCTTCGGCGGCGCCTGGTCCAGCGGATAGTGCGCGGCCTCGTGCGGCTCGTCGCCGGTGAGCCGGATGCCGTGCGTCGCGAGCCTGCGCAGCGTTCGCTTGCGGAGCTCGTGCTGCGGCATCCCGCCGCGTAAGCCCAGGCTGGTCTCCTCGAAGATCACCGTCCCGTCGCCCAGCGGCACCGCGTAGAGGAACGACGGCGGCTCGTCGGGACCGGCACCGTTCTCGGGCCGCCAGTCCAGCAGCAGCCCCTCGCCGTCGGCCACCATCGGCGCCGCGGTTTCCGCGTCGACGAAGATCCCGTGTGCCGACGCCGCCCGGCGCCGCCCCAGCACGGGCAACCCGCGGGTATCGAACACGACCGCCGCGGAGAGCACCGTCCCGTCCGCGAGTTCGACTTCGTGCTGGTCGACGCGGCGCGCCCGATCCGCGAACACGGTGGCGTCATCGAGGGCCAGGGCCGCGTGCAACCCGGCCTTGGACAGCACACAGTAGGGCCGCTGGATCCGATGCTCGGTCTTGGTCCATACCGTGGGCGCCTCGATCCGCTGCGCGATCACACTCGCGGGCAGCCACGTCGGCAGCTCGTCGATCCAGCACGAGAACGTCGGCGGAAACAACCGCTCCGGCCGGGGATCCACCGCCGCCACCCGCAGCCCCGCCACCGCGGCGCGATGCGCCAACCCCCGCCCGGTCGGACCCAGCCCGACCACGCAGATATCGAATTCCCGCACAACGCTCACGCCCGCATTCAAACCGCACCGGACCGCACGGCGCAAGCACCGCTGCTCGGCTCAGTCCTCCAGGGCCAGGGCCTGGCGGACGGTGAGTCGGCCCTGCGTCTGCATCAGCGAGCGGCGGTAGATGCGTTCGGCCACGACCACGATGCCGTAGGTGGCCACCGCCATCAGGGCCAGCGAGAGGAACGGTTCCCACCAGGCGGCGGTGCCGTCGGCGAGGCGGCCCGGCATGGCGACGATGGACATGATCGGGACGTAGGAGGCGATCACCCGGGCCGTGCCGCTGAGGAAGATCCCCGCGAACAGCACGATCATGATCAGCATCGACAGGGGAGTGGCGGTGGACTGGAGGTCCTCGCTGCGGGTCGCCAGCGAGCCCGCGACCGCCCAGAGGCTGGCCAGGGCGAGGAAGCCGACCAGGAAGAAGACGATGAACCACCCTGCCGCACCGGCGATCCGGCCCAGCTGATCGGCCTGCCCGGTGGCGGCCAAGCCGATCAGTCCCGCGCCGACGAACAGGCTGAGCTGCGCGAACGCCAGTACCGCGTTGCCCGCCACCTTGCCGATCAGCAACTGCCGCAACGGCATCGCGCTGGCCAGGATCTCGACGATCCGATTCTGCTTCTCCTCCACCACACTCTGCGCGATGGACATGCCGAACAGCACCGACGCCAGATAGAACAGGAACGCGAACACGAACGCCACGATCTTGGCGAGCCCGGGATCGACCCCACCCTGTTCCAGCAGCGCGTAGGTCACCCCGGCTCCGCGCGCCAGCTCTTCGAGCGACACTCCGGCGGCCTCGGCATTGCGCTGCAACGCGAGCTGCGCGGCGGCGGCGGTGATGTAGGTGGTGGCGTCGTCGTTCTCGGCGGTCTTACCGATGAGCTGCCAGCCGCCGTCCACCGGCACCAGCCCGACTTCGACGGTCTCGTCGCGCACCTGCTGCTCGACGGCGGCCCGATCCGGGAGCGGATAAGCGGTGAAGGTGATGTCGGTGTCGGCCGCGGCGGCCAGGCCACCGGCCGCCTGGACCACCGCCGCCGTCTCCGGCCCGGTGACGGCGACCTCGATCTTGTCGGGTCTGCTGCTGACGAACCCGCTCACGGCCAGCGACGCCACGATGGCCACGATGGTGATCACCGTCGAGATGACGAAGTTGCGATCACGCAGCTTCACCACGATCTCCCTGGCGGCGACGATCCGCCACACGCCCCGCGACGCGGAGGTACTCACGCCGTCACCTCCCGGTAGATCTCGGCCACCGTCGGCCGCAGTTCGGCGAATTCGCGCACCGACCCCCGCGCCAGCGCCTCGGCGAGCACCGCGTCGGTACTCGCCCCGGCCAGCTCGATGACCGCCGCCGATCCGTTCGTCTCGACCACCCGCACCCCCGCGAACTCCCGCAACCACCCCGGGTCACCATCGGTGACCAGCCGATATCGCGCCGCGCTCGTCGCCCGCAGCGCCGCCACCGTGCCCTGCCCGACGACCCGCCCGGCGGCGAGGATCACCAGCTGATCGCACAACCGCTCGACCAGATCCAGCTGATGCGAGGAGAACAGCACCGGCACCCCCTGCTGGGCGTACTCGCGCAGCAGTTCGGCCATGGAATCGACGGCGACCGGATCGAGCCCGGAGAACGGCTCGTCCAGGATCAGGGCGGTCGGCTGCGCGATCACCGCCGCCGCGATCTGCACCCGCTGCTGGTTGCCCAGCGACAGCGACTCGAGCTTGTCCTTGCTCCTGGCCCCGAGGCCGAAGCGTTCCAGCAGTTCGGTGGCCCGCGCCTTCGCCTCGGCCGCGCTCAGTCCGCGCAGCCTGGCCAGGTAGACGAGCTGATCGAACACCGGCTGTTTCGGGTACAGCCCGCGCTCCTCCGGCATGTATCCGAACGAGCGGCGATCGAGCGCGGTCACCGCCCGCCCGTCCCATCTGACCTCGCCGCCGTGCACGGCCAGCACCCCCATGATCATCCGCATGGTGGTGGTCTTGCCCGCCCCGTTCCCCCCGACGAAGCCGGTCAGCGCCCCCGGCGGCACGGCGAAGGACACCTCGTCGACCGCCACGTTGTCGCCGAAGCGCCGGACCAGTCGCGCGACTTCCAACATCGAACTCCCCGTCTGTTGTCGTCTCGCCACAACCGTACCGATCCAACGCTTTTCAGGGCCCGATGTTCAGCTCAGCGCGGCGTGACCCAGGTGGTGATGTCGGCGTGCACGACTTCGATGCCGTCCTTGTCGTAGATCGACACGGGGACGGTGAGTTCGGTGCCCTCGGTGATCGCGTCGAAGTCGGGAATCTCGGTCAGCCGGGCGACCGCGCGCAGTCCGGACTCGGCCTTGGCCAGGTACTGCACGTTCATCGACTTGGGAATCCAGCGATGAGTGGTGGGCACGGTG
This sequence comes from Nocardia sp. NPDC087230, assembly GCF_044744725.1. Classification (NCBI taxonomy): domain Bacteria; kingdom Bacillati; phylum Actinomycetota; class Actinomycetes; order Mycobacteriales; family Nocardiaceae; genus Nocardia; species Nocardia sp. NPDC087230. The sequence continues at coordinate 168,405 of NZ_JBIUYV010000002.1, read as the reverse complement.
GCCTCGCTGAGCATGCCCATCGCGACCTCGGCGAGGTTGCAGGCCGCGATCGCGTGGAAGGTGCCCAGGTGGTTGTGGATGCCGAACCATTTGGGCGAGGTCACCTCGCAGACGCCGGGCTCGAGCCGCACGACCTGGGGCAGCACCGTGCCGAAGTAGGGCACCCGAGCGACCATGCCGAGCGAGAACAGCGTGTGCCCGAGTCGGTTGTCGGGCAGTTTCTTCCAGCCGCGGTACGTCGCGGTTTCCTGTGCCATGCCCGTATCTTACTCAAAAGTAAGGTAGCGCGGAACCCTCCGCCGACCAGCGGTAGCGTCGTGCCAGCTACCATGGGTCGGTACAGCCCAGTCGGCGGTGCGGTCCAGGTAGATGGCCCTGTTGGGGCGTGATCGATACCTCAGGACCCCCGATTTGAAGAGCGTCGTCGGCATGGTGCATACTGTTCGGGTTGCCTTGCACAGGATCATGTCTTCTCCATGGAGAAGACGGGTCGAGCGAGGCGAGCAGTAGTTTGTATCTCTCCGGCTAGCCGGTGTGGATACGTCCGGGACCACGTTCCAGGCCAAGGGTGAGCAAGTGACCAGGGCTGAAGAATGAGCGAGAAGGCGACACGCCCGACCGCGTGGGCCGGAGAACCATGACAGATGAACAGCGGCGAGGACTGGGCGGTGCCCGGTTGCGGTCTCCAAACTGAGACGTCTTCGTGTGTTCGGGCTGTGCAAATGAGGGTGGTGCAGGAGCCAGCTCCTGTGACCACGAAGGAAAGCGGAGAAAAGGACACTTAGCGTGGCGGGACAAAAGATCCGCATCAGGCTCAAGGCCTATGACCACGAGGCGATCGACGCGTCTGCGCGCAAGATCGTGGAGACGGTGACCCGCACTGGCGCCCGTGTGGTCGGGCCTGTGCCGTTGCCCACCGAGAAGAACGTGTACTGCGTCATCCGTTCGCCGCACAAGTACAAGGACTCGCGCGAACACTTCGAGATGCGTACGCACAAGCGCCTCATCGACATCCTCGACCCGACGCCGAAGACGGTCGACGCGCTCATGCGCATCGACCTGCCGGCCAGCGTCGACGTCAACATTCAGTGACGGGGACTCGAGATATGACTGACAACAAGAACCGGCCCGCAGCCGGCATCCTGGGCACCAAGCTCGGCATGACCCAGGTCTTCGACGAGAAGAACCGCGTCGTCCCGGTCACCGTCATCAAGGCGGGCCCGAACGTGGTCACCCAGATCCGCACCGTGGAGCGCGACGGCTACTCGGCCGTCCAGATCGCTTTCGGCGCCATCGACCCGCGCAAGGTGAACAAGCCGACTTCCGGCCAGTTCGCCAAGGCCGGAGTCACCCCGCGCCGCCACGTCACCGAGATCCGCGTCGCGGATGCCTCCACCTTCGAGGTCGGCCAGGAGCTCTCCGCCGATGTCTTCGAAGAGGGCACCTACGTCGACGTGACCGGTATCAGCAAGGGCAAGGGCTTCGCCGGCACCATGAAGCGCCACGGCTTCAAGGGCCAGGGCGCCTCGCACGGTGCGCAGGCTGTGCACCGTCGCCCGGGCTCGATCGGTGGCTGCGCCACTCCCGGCCGCGTGTTCAAGGGCATGCGTATGTCGGGCCGTATGGGTAACGACCGCGTCACCACGCAGAACCTCTCGGTTCACAAGGTCGACGCCGAGAACGGCCTGCTCCTGGTCAAGGGTGCCATCCCGGGCCGCAAGGGCAACGTCGTGATCGTCAAGAGCGCCGTGAAGGGTGGTGCGCACGCATGACCAGCCTCGACAAGAAGGCCAACCTGACGCTGACCGTGAAGGCCGCAGGCGGCAAGACCGAAGGCACCGTCGAACTCCCCGCGGAGATCTTCGACGTGACCGCCAACGTCGCGCTGATGCACCAGGTCGTCATCGCGCAGCTGGCCGCCGCTCGCCAGGGCACCCACGCCACGAAGACTCGTGGTCAGGTCTCCGGTGGTGGCAAGAAGCCGTACCGCCAGAAGGGCACCGGCCGCGCCCGCCAGGGTTCGACCCGTGCGCCGCAGTTCGCCGGCGGTGGCACCGTCCACGGCCCGCAGCCGCGTGACTACAGCCAGCGGACCCCCAAGAAGATGAAGGCCGCCGCCCTGCGTGGCGCCCTGTCCGACCGGGCCCGCAACGAGCGCATCCACGTGATCACCGAGCTGGTCGCGGGTCAGACCCCGTCGACCAAGGCCGCCAAGAGCTTCCTGTCCGAGCTGTCGGACCGCAAGAAGTTCCTGGTCGTCGTCGGTCGCGAGGACGTCGCCGCGTGGAAGAGCGTGGCGAACCTGCAGAACGTGCTGCCGATCGCCCCGGATCAGCTCAACACCTACGACGTCCTCAACAGCGACGAACTGGTGTTCAGCGTCGAGGCCCTGAACGCGTTCGTTCACGGTCCCGCCGAGGCGGCCCAGGAGGAGAGCAAGTGAGCACCATCGCCGACCCCCGCGACATCCTGCTCGCACCGGTCATCTCGGAGAAGTCCTACGGACTGATCGAGGAAGGCACCTACACCTTCCTGGTGCACCCGGATTCGAACAAGACGCAGATCAAGATTGCCGTCGAGAAGGTTTTCGGCGTCAAGGTCACCAGCGTCAACACCGCCAACCGTCAGGGCAAGCGCAAGCGGACCCGCTTCGGTTACGGCAAGCGCAAGGACACCAAGCGCGCGCTCGTGACCATCTCGGCCGACAGCAAGCCCATCGAGATCTTCGGAGGCCCGGTCGCGTAAGCGGCTGGTCATCCAGAAAGTAGAGAAGAACTCATGGCAATCCGTAAGTACAAGCCGACAACGCCGGGCCGTCGTGGCTCCAGCGTCTCGGACTTCGCCGAGATCACCCGGTCGACGCCGGAGAAGTCGCTGCTGCGCCCGCTCACCAAGTCCGGTGGTCGTAACGCGCACGGTCGCATCACCACGCGTCACCGCGGTGGCGGTCACAAGCGTGCCTACCGTGTCATCGACTTCCGTCGCCTGGACAAGGACGGCATCCCGGCCAAGGTCGCTCACATCGAGTACGACCCCAACCGCACCGCCAACATCGCACTGCTGCACTTCGCCGACGGCGAGAAGCGCTACATCATCGCGCCGAAGGGCATCCAGCAGGGCAGCCCGATCGAGTCCGGCCCCACGGCCGACATCAAGCCGGGCAACAACCTGCCGCTGCGCAACATCCCGACCGGTACCACGATCCACAACGTGGAGCTGCGTCCGGGCGGCGGCGCCAAGATGGCCCGTGCCGCAGGCATGAGCATTCAGCTGCTGGGCAAGGAGGGGCCGTACGCGACCCTGCGTATGCCCTCCGGTGAAATCCGCCGTGTCGACGTGCGCTGCCGCGCCACCGTCGGCGAGGTCGGCAACGCCGAGCAGTCGAACATCAACTGGGGCAAGGCCGGCCGTATGCGCTGGAAGGGCCGCCGTCCTACCGTCCGTGGTGTCGTCATGAACCCGGTCGACCACCCGCACGGTGGTGGTGAGGGTAAGACCTCCGGTGGTCGCCACCCGGTCTCCCCGTGGGGTCAGCCTGAGGGCCGCACCCGTAAGCCCAACCGTCCGAGCGACAAGCTCATCGTTCGCCGCCGCAAGACCGGCAAGAAGCGCTAAGGAGGAGGTAAGAAATGCCACGCAGCCTCAAGAAGGGCCCGTTCGTCGACGACCACCTCCTCGCGAAGGTGGACGTGCAGAACGAGAAGGGCACGAAGCAGGTCATCAAGACCTGGTCGCGTCGCTCGACCATCATCCCCGATTTCATCGGCCACACTTTCGCCGTCCACGACGGTCGCAAGCATGTCCCGGTGTTCGTGTCGGACAACATGGTCGGCCACAAGCTCGGTGAGTTCGCGCCGACCAGGACGTTCAAGAGCCACGTCAAGGACGACCGGAAGAGCAAGCGGCGATGACTGAAACCAACACCGAAACGGTTCAGAACCCGACTGCCCGCGCTACCGCTAAGCACGTGCGGGTCACCCCGATGAAGGCGCGTCGCGTCGTGGACCTGGTCCGCGGCAAGCGTGTCGAGGATGCCCTGGCGATCCTGAAGTTCGCGCCGCAGGCCGCGAGCGAGCCGGTCGCCAAGGTCGTGGCCAGTGCCGCGGCGAACGCCGAGAACAACCTCGGCCTCAACCCGGCCACCCTGGTCATCTCGACGGCTTTCGTCGACGAGGGTGCCACCATGAAGCGTTTCCAGCCGCGGGCCCAGGGCCGCGCGTTCCGGATTCGCAAGCGCACGAGCCACATCACCATCGAGGTCGAGAGCGTGCCCACCGCCGGCGCCACTCGTAGCCGCCGGAAGGGAGGGGCAAAGTAAATGGGACAGAAAATCAACCCCCATGGCTTCCGCCTCGGTATCACCACCGACTGGAAGTCGCGTTGGTACGCGGACAAGCAGTACGCGGAATACGTGAAGGAAGACGTTCAGATCCGCAAGCTCCTCGCCACCGGCATGGAGCGGGCAGGCATCTCGAAGGTCGAGATCGAGCGCACCCGTGATCGCGTCCGTGTGGATATCCACACCGCGCGTCCCGGCATCGTGATCGGTCGTCGTGGCGCGGAGGCCGACCGCATCCGCGCCGAGCTGGAGAAGCTCACCAAGAAGCAGGTTCAGCTGAACATCCTCGAGGTCAAGAACCCCGAGTCGGATGCGCAGCTGGTTGCTCAGGGTGTGGCCGAGCAGCTGTCCAACCGTGTGGCGTTCCGTCGCGCGATGCGTAAGGCCATCCAGTCGGCCATGCGTTCGCCGAACGTCAAGGGCATCCGCGTGCAGTGCTCGGGCCGCCTCGGTGGCGCCGAAATGTCGCGCTCGGAGTTCTACCGTGAGGGTCGGGTCCCGCTGCACACGCTGCGCGCGGACATCGACTACGGCCTCTACGAGGCCAAGACCACCTTCGGTCGCATCGGCGTGAAGGTCTGGATCTACAAGGGTGACATCGTCGGTGGTCGTCGTGAGCTGACCGCTGCCGCTGCTGCTCCGGAGCGCCCGCGTCGCGAGCGTCCGAGCCGCCCCCGTCGGTCCGGCGCCACCGGCACCACCGCGACCAGCACCGAGGTCGGGCGTGCCGCCACTGCAGTGGCGGAGGCTCCGGCAGAGAGTCAGGAGGGCTGACGCATGCTGATGCCCCGTAGGGTCAAGCACCGCAAGCAGCACCACCCGAGTCGCTCCGGCATGTCCAAGGGCGGCACCGCGGTGGCGTTCGGTGAGTACGGCATCCAGGCTCTCGAGCCCGCCTACGTCACCAACCGTCAGATCGAGTCGGCGCGTATCGCGATGACCCGCCACATCAAGCGTGGCGGCAAGATCTGGATCAACATCTACCCCGACCGCCCGCTCACCAAGAAGCCTGCCGAGACCCGCATGGGTTCCGGTAAGGGTTCGCCGGAGTGGTGGGTCGCGAACGTGAAGCCCGGTCGGGTCATGTTCGAGATGTCTTACCCGAACGAGGAGATCGCTCGTGAGGCCCTGCGCCGCGCGATGCACAAGCTCCCGATGAAGTGCAGGATCGTGACCAGGGAGGAGCAGTTCTGATGGCTACCGGAACACCGGCCGCAGAGCTCCGCGAGCTCAACGAAGAAGAGCTCGTGGCCAAACTGCGCGAGAGCAAGGAAGAGCTCTTCAACCTGCGCTTCCAGATGGCGACGGGTCAGCTCGACAACAACCGACGTCTGCGCGTCGTCCGTCATGAGATCGCGCGGATCTACACGGTCATGCGTGAGCGCGAGCTCGGCCTGGCCACGGCACCCGCTGGCAAGGGAGATGCGGCATGAGCGAGAACAAGGAAGAGCGCAACAGCCGCAAGGTACGCAGCGGCTACGTCGTCTCGGACAAGATGAACAAGACGATCGTCGTCGAGCTGGAAGACCGTCACCGGCACAAGCTCTACGGCAAGATCATTCGCACCACCTCCAAGGTGAAGGCGCATGACGAGAACGAGATCGCCGGCGTCGGCGACCGCGTTCAGCTGATGGAGACCCGCCCGCTGTCGGCCACCAAGCGCTGGCGTCTGGTCGAGGTCCTGGAGAAGGCCAAGTAAGGTCCCTCCTCGATCCATCGAGATCGTTGCAGCGAAGGCCCGTTTCCCCCTGGGAAGCGGGCCTTCGTCGTTCCTCGGGTCATACCGCTGTGGTTTCATCGTTGATACCATGGGTTTCATGGCGTGGACAATGCGGCTCACCGATGACGAAGAGGCGGCGCTCGCTGCTCAAGCAGACGGCGAGGGTCGGTCCAAGAACGAGATCATGCGCGATGCGCTGCGTGCCTACCTTTTGCGCAATCGACAGTGGGAGACGCCGTTACTCGCAGACGATGAAACCTTCGACCTCGGTGGCCCGATCGGCAAGGACGATATTCGTGACGCGATGAATCGGTCCGCATGATCGTTGTCGCTGACACTTCTGGACTGCTCGCGATGTTCAATCGCTCGGACCCGGAGCACTTCGCGGTTCGGCGCGCGGCGGATTCGGCTAGTGCGCTCGTGGTCAGCCCGTTGGCGTTGACCGAGGTTCATCATGTGGCGAGTGTCCGGGCCGGGCGAAAGGTGGCCGACCGGATTCTCGGCTTGTTGGCAGAGCGCATCGCGTCCACTCGTGTCGTCCTCGCTCAGGTCGATGCCACTCAGCTGGCCACCGCGATCTCGGTGCGTGGGACCTACGACGGTCTGGATCTGGATCTGGTCGATGCGGTCTGTGTGGCGTTGGCGGCGGAATACGACACCGACGCTATCCTCACGCTTGATCGCCGCGACTTCCGCGTCCTTCGGCCACTGAACGGTTACCCCGCATTCCGGCTGTTTCCCGACGACTGTGAATGACTGGTGCCGCTGACGAATCCCCGGCGTACCTGACCGCTGCCGGGCGTCTGGCGACGACCTCGACATGCTGGCTAGATCCCCCGGGAAATCGGTGGCGGGGTGGGTGCTGTCACGCATCTGTCGATGCGGGCCTATCGGGACGTGCTGTCGATCGGGGCGGTGCGCAATACCGTGTTGCTCGGGGCGTTGGTGCGGGTGCCGCACGTCGCCGCTCGGTCCTGCTGGTCGGCCTGCGGACCACGACGAAGGCGGTCACCGGTCCGTCGCGGGTGAAGCGTCCCCGGCCCCGTAGGAGCCGGGGCCGGGGCGCGGTCGGTGGTCAGCCGGTGAAGGCGTACGGCTGACGGATCTTGCGGGCGAACTCGACGATATTGGTGACCGTGCTGCCGGAGACGCCGACTTCGGCCCCGATGCTGCGCGCGGACCACGACTGATCGGTGAGCTCGAGGATCTCCTCGATCTGATCGAGCGTCAGGCGCAGCGGGCTGCGGTGCGCGATCTGGCGGGCCAGGGCGCGGACCTCGGTGTCGTTGTCGAAGTCGTACTCGTCGATGAGGTCGTCCTCGTCGTGGAGATCGGGCTCGACCGGTTCGGAAAACTGCTCGCTCGCGGGAGCCGCGACCACCGCCGCGACCTTTGTCGGTCGCCTCGTCGAGAGGGCATTCGTCTCGCCCCGCGAAGGTGACTCCGCTTCGGGAGTCACGGCTTCCGGCTCAGCGAGCTGCTGCGCATTGTGCGCCGCGGACTCCGTAGCCTGCTGCTGCGCATCGCGCGCCGCGGACTCCGTGTCGTGCTGCTGTGCGACGCGTGTCGTGGACTCCGTGGCCTGCGGCTGTTCAATGCTCGCCGCTGTCGACTTCGTCACCGGCGCGGTCGTGGACGATCGCTGATCGGCAGAAGGCTGCTCGGCGACGGACGCCGAGTCGAGCTGTGGCGAGACGGTGGTGGCCGCTGTCAGCTGCGGCTCGGGCCCAGGAGCCGCCGCAGGCTTGGTGGACTGCTGTTTCGGTGCGGGCTCGCGCACCGTGCGCCGCTGCGCCGGGCCGGTGTTCGGCAGTTGCTCGGACGTGGGCGAGAGGTCCGGCGTCAGGGTGAGCTGTTCCGGCACGTCGACCGGTGCCTGTGGATCGTTGTGCACCACTACCGATTCGGTGGGTGCCGCGGTGTCGCCGTTGCGGTCACGGGCGACGGAGCCGGCGTGCGCCGTCGCCTCGGGAACCGGGTCGGTACCGGTGGCCTCGCCCGCAGTGGGCTGCGCGGCGGCGGTGACCGGTATTCGCCGCAGCGTGGGCACCGCACCGTTGACGCGGGCGTGGTCGCCGTTGCGCCGGTACTCGGCGGCAGCCTTGTGGATCAGCTCGAGGGTGCCGGGCGCGGTCACCTTGTCGGCAGACGGCCGCCGGAGACCATGAGTGAGCTGACCGCGACCAGCAAGGGTCTCGACGGAAGCCGAGTCGACCTGCGCGGCGGTAAGTTCCGGTGCGGCATCCCGCAACGTCGAAGCTTCGGAGTCGGCGTAGTCCATCGCAGTCGTCACCGGTGCGACTACCTGCGCTACGGAAGTCTCCTGCGGTTCGAGCGCACTCGTCTGCGCGGCACCCGCGAGCATCGCGGCCCGCTCCTTGTCGGCGGCAACCCCCGACTGCCCCGTCGCCGACGTCCCCGCGACATCGTTCGCGAACGAGACGGTTCCGTGCCCGACCGCGCCACTGTGTGCGACCGTCACCGTCTCGCGCTCGACCGCGCCATTATGTGCGGCCGCGCCGGTTCCGTGGGCAGCCGCGAGGGCCTCGGCCTCGACTGCAATATCGTGTGCGACCGCAACGGATTCGTTTGTGGCCGCGACGGTGTCGTGCCCGACCGCGCGAGGCATCGAACCATCCTGCACCGCAATACGTTCCGGCGCGCTCGCCGCACCCGAGCTGACTCCCGCCATCGACATCACTCGCTCGGCAGCGGAGTACCCGGCCTCCCCGGGCAATTCGACCGAAGCCCCTTCGATCAGCAACGCGTATCGCGCCGACACCCACGCGTGCAACCAGATCACCACACCCACCATCACCGGCGCGATGGCGTATTCGGCGGCGCGGCCGAAGGATCCGGAGGCCAGGTGGGGTCCGGCGTTGAGGGCGACGGTGGTGCCGAGCAGGGCCAGTTCGAACAGCAGGACCTTGCCGCGTTCGAGCTCGCGGCCCCAGCGGGCGGCGGTGGTGGCGGCGACCATGATGGTGATGATCGGGATCGAGATCATCGCCTCGATACCGAAGCTGAGCCAGTACAGCGGGTCGCTCATGTCCCCGCTGGGCACGAGATTGTGCTGGACGTTCACGCCCGCCCAGACCATGCCGAGGATGACGACCCCGATCAGTGCGCGCGAGGACCACTCCGCCCGCCGGTACAGCTGGGCCAGGCGCGCGTCGGCGCTGGAGACCCGGCGCCGGGCGGCCAGGGCCTTGCGGTGCCAGCGGGCGTCGGCCTCGTCGGCGCGGCGGATGAGCGCCCCGGTGCGCCGGTCGCGCTGTTCGGCGGCCAGTTCGTCGGCGACGGCGTGGCGGCGCTGTTTGCGGCGCTGGGCGCGGATCCATTCGGCCAGTTCGCGTTCGGCCCGGATCTCGGCGTCGGAGAGTGCGTCGTAGAGCGCCGTGTCGTGTTGCAGCGGGAGCTTGCCGCGCGCGGTCGCGACCTGCTGTGCGAGTGCCGTGATCTCGGTGTTCGGCGAGCTGACGGCATCCTCCATCGACCGATCGTCGGACATCTGGCGCCTTCCGGTCACTCGAACATATGGACTATCGAACATATGTGTGATTGCCAGAGAGCGTAAACGCCGTCCGCGTCGTGGTCAACGACAACCGGGCGATCGGGGTGGATCTAGGAGAGGGTGCGCTTCTCGTATTTCCCGCGTGCGGACGACCCGGCGACCGCCGCCACCTGGTCGGGTACCGCGCGGCGCAGCACGATATCGCGAAGCCGCTGCGGCAGCAGTCCGGCGAGATGGGTCAGGGGGCCGATATAGCCGGGCAGGGAGACTTCGAAGCGCGGTCGCTCGACCACGGCGAGCACCGCCCGCGCGACATCGGCGGGTTGCAGGAGTTCGGCTGCGCCCGTGGCCGTTCCGGCCGCCAATTCGGTGTCGACGACACCCGGCATGATCACCGAGATGTGCACACCCGAGCCCCGGAGTTCTTCCCGCACACCGGTCAGATAGCCGAGCACCCCGTGTTTGGTCGCGGCATAGGTGGATTCGCCAGGAGGGGATAGTCGGGACGCGGCGGAGGCGATGGTGACGATGTGTCCGCGGCGGCGCGTGCGCATCGCGGGCGCGACCAGGCGCACGCCGCGGATGACGCCGTGCAGATTCACCGCGATCATCCGGGTGGTGGCGGTGTCGGGTTCGGTGTCGAACGCGCCGACCCACATCACGCCCGCGTTGTTGACGAGCACGTCGACCGGTCCGAGCAGTGCCTCGGTGGTGGCGAGGAAATCGTGGAACGAGCGCTCGTCGGTGACGTCGAGTTCGCACCCGTGCACCGTTCCCGGCAACTCGCGGGCCGTGGTGCGGGCGGCCGTGCCGGAGAGATCGCCGATGCAGACGCGCGCGCCCGCGACAGCGAACTGTCGCGCGATCTCGCGGCCGATGCCTGCGGCGCCGCCGGTCACCGCGACGACCGAGCCGGCGTGGGTGCGTTTCATCGGCGAAGCCTTTCGATCCAGCGGAAACAGTCTTCTGACATGTCGTCTTGTCAGAAATTGTGGCCTAGTATTCCACGCAGTCGCACAGAAGGACAGACTTCGATGACAGACCAGTCCGCCGATCGCCCGGCGGGTCGGCGGTACTCGGGACGGACCTCTGCGGAGCGAGTCCAGCAGCGCCGAACCGCACTGCTGGATGCCGCGCTCGAACTCTTCGGCACCCAGGGCTACGCGGTGGGCACGGTCAAGCAGCTGTGTGGGATCGCCGGTCTCACCGAGCGCTACTTCTACGAGTCGTTCCGCGACCGCGAGTCCTGCCTGGCCACGCTCTACGACGAGACGACCGCCCAGCTCCGCGAGCGCACGGTGGCGGCACTGTCGAGTGCCGGGCCCCGCCTCGACGATGTGATCACGGCGGGGTTGGCCGCCTTCATCGGGTATCTCACCGAGGACCCGCGCCGCGCCAGGGTGGTGCTGATCGAGGTCGTCGGCGTCTCCGCGCGGATGGAAGAACGCAGGCACGGCGTGCTGCGCGACTACGCCGAACTGGTCGCCGGGTTGTGGGCTTCGGCACGGGCCCAGCCGCTCCCCGAACGCAGCAGACTGACCTGTGTCACCGTGGTCGGCGGCGTGAACCACCTGCTGGTCGACTGGCTGATGGACGGCCGCACCACCCACCCCGACGACCTCGTGACGGTCTGCGCGAATGTCTTCGCCGCCGTTCGCACCACCGACCCGGCCCTGGCCGACGAGCGCTGACTCAGCGCAGCGCGGTGTGCCAGACGACGGCGGCGGCGAGCGCGCCCGCGCCGTTGAGCGACCAGTGCAGGGCGATCGGGGCGAGCAGGCTGCCGCTGCGCCTGCGCAGCCAGGTGAACACCACACCCGCGGCCGCGGTGGCCGCGACGGCGAGGGCGATGCCGATGATCTGGCCGACGAGTCCGCCGCCGACGATCCCGGACAGGCCCTTGTTGCCGCTGGTCAGGCCCAGCGAGGAGGCGATGTGCCAGAAGCCGAACAGCAGCGAGCCCGCCGCGAACAGTCCGCGGACGCCGAGCACCCGGTCGAGGGTGCCGTGCAGGACACCGCGGAAGGCGAGTTCCTCCGGGATCACCGTCTGCAACGGGATGACGATCATCGAGGCGATGAGCGCGCCGGAGATGGTGGCGTACCGGTCGGCGAGGAAGAACGGCCGGGTGATCGGCAGGATCGCGCCGATCGCGACGGCGGTGAGCACGATCCCGACCGCGCCGAGCGCGTAGATCGTGCCGCGACGCCAGTGCCTGGGGGACAGGCCGAGTTCGGCCCAGCCGAGCCCGCGCTTGCGCATCAGCGCCAGCAGCGCGAAGGCCGCGACCGGCACGGTGACGATATTGGCCCACGCGGTGGTGAAATGCGCGATCAGATTGGTGCAGGCCAGCACGACGACGACCACGCCGATATCGAGATAGGCGTGCAGCTTCGGCCGGGGATCGGCGACGGTGGCGGGTACGGGCACCCGACCGAGTGTACGGAAATATCACGGAATGGAAACGGTGCGATGAACGCAGGTCAGCGCGCGATTCCTGGGCGAAACCGGGACCGACCGGCGCTGCGTGTGGTCATCAAGATCGACAACCGGCCCCGGCCTGTGAGCTACTCGACAGCGGTCGCGGACCATCCGGGCAGGTCGGACCAGGCCTGGAGGGTGCGCCTGGTCTCGAACCGCCGTGGCTGTCCGCTGATCGGATCGGTGAATTCGAGCGAGGCGGCCAGCAATTGCAGCGGCCGGGTGTAGTCGTCGACGGATTTGTCGGTGACCACCGGATAGAAGTCGTCACCGAGAATCGGCACGCCGAGGCTGTTCATATGCAACCGCAGCTGATGAGTCCGGCCGGTGTGTGGCCGCAGCCGGTAGCGGCCGAGCCCGTCGCGGTGCTCGACCAGTTCCACCTCGGTCTCGGCATTGGGCTCGCCGGGCACCTCCTGCGCGGCGAGCACCTGCTTCTCCTTGATGATCCGGCTGCGCACGGTCCTGGGCAGTTCCAGTGCCGGATCGTAGGGCGCGATGGCCTCGTATTCCTTGCGCACGGTGCGGCGGTGGAACATCGTCTGATAGGCGCCGCGCGCCGCCGGGTTCACCACGAACAGGATCAGGCCCGCGGTGACCCGGTCGAGCCGGTGCGCCGGAATCAGATCGGGCAGGTCCAGGTCGCGGCGCAGGCGGACCAGGGCGGTCTGGAGGATGTGCTGGCCACGCGGGATGGTCGCCAGGAAGTGCGGTTTGTCGACGACCAGGATGTCGTCGTCGCGGTGGACGATCCCGATCTCGAACGGCACGTCGGTCTCGACCGGCAGATCGCGGTGGAACCACACCGCCCCGCCCGGCACGAACGGCGCGTCCGGCGGCAGCGGCCCCGTCAGGTCGACGATCTCGCCGGCCCGCAGCATCTCGTCGATTCGCGCCGGATCGACGCGCGGCAGCCGCTCGACCAGGTGGTCGCGCACGGTCGCCCACTGCCCGTCCTCCGGGAGCCGGAGCCGGGCGGGATCGAGGCCGTGCCGCTTGGGCAGCGGCGGCTGCTGCCTGCGTCGCATACCGCCAGTCTCGTCGGCCCTCAGGCGTGGCGGCGCGCCAGCCCCGGATAGTCGACGATCAGACCGGCCTCGTCGTAGTCCAGCGTCGCCCGGTAGTCGACGCTCGGCGCCTGGTAGTCGTAGCGCCGACCTGCGCCGTCGGTGATCCGCCGATAGTGCTGGGGGAGCCGGCCGACCGCGAGGTCGGCGGCGCGCACGTACACCGCGGGCGCGTCGGCCGCGTCCCCGACCGCGAGCCCGAGCCGGTGCACCGGCAGCGCGTTCGTGCACGCCGACGCCTCGAGGTCGACGTCGAGACAGCCGTCGAGTTCGGGCGCGGGCGCTCCGTCGACCTGCCAGCGCCCGAGCCCGTCGGAACGGAGCGTGAGCGAGCGCCGGGTGTCGGGGTAGCGGCCGGTGATCTGCGCCGACCGGGTGTGCCAGCTGCCGTCGACCCGCAGGCGATAGTCGATCGCCCAGGCGAGACCGTCCTCGACCGCGGTCGCGCATCCTTCGATGAGAACGCCGCGTTCGCCGTCGCGGAAATAGGTCACTTCGAACCCGGTGCGCGCCTGGTGATGCACCCAGGCGGCCACGGATGGCAGAGGAGTGAACACCAGAAATGATTTCCCGGAATTCTGTCGGCCAATCGTCAACCGGCGCGCTGGTCGAGGACCATCAATTTCGCTTCGACGAGGGTGTGCCGGGCGCGCCTGCGCACCCGGCACAGATCGACGCTGCATTCGAGATGAATCTGCATGGCCCGATGCGCTTGGTCGGGCGTCAGAAGACCGGGATCGATATGGCAGTCCGCAATCGCCGAAATTATTGACGTGACAAACATTTTCGCTCTCCCGCCGTGCGAAAGGATTCGGAGGTAGAGAGGAAATTACGCCCGGAATGTCGAATTGCCGAGGGGGTTGACCGCCAGTTCACACAACCTTCCCCGGTCGGCCACAACCACTCAACTTAGGCTAACCTACCCTTGGCACACTGCTGTGGACAGGTCGAGAGGGCGAGAAGTTATGACGGTGCAGGTAGCGCCGCCGCCGGGGGTGGAGTCGGGGAACCGGCTGCCCAAGGCGGCCGCGAAAGCGCAGAAGCAACAGCAAGCGCGGGCGCGCAAGGAGATCCTGGCGCCGGTGTCGGGAATGCTGACGTCGGCGAGCCTGCTCGTCGCGGTCGCCTCGGTCTGCACCGTCGTGCCGTTCCTGCTGATCGTGCAGGCCTGCCGGGAACTGCTCGAGAGCCCGGTCGACACCGATCGGGTGTGGTGGCTGTTCGGCGCGGCCGTGGTCGCCCTGATCGTGCGCGCGCTGCTGCAAGCCGTCGCGCTGACCTGGTCGCACGCGGTCGACGCCGGGTACCAGCTCACCCTGCGCCGGGCCCTGGCCGACAAGCTCACCCGGGTGCCGCTCGGTTGGTTCGGCGAACGCAGCTCCGGCGAGGTCAAGACCTATCTGCGCGACGACGTGGAGGCGCTGCACTACCTCGTGGCGCACGCCCGGCTGGAGTTCGTCGGCGCGCTGGTGGTTCCGCTGGTCACCCTCGGCTACCTGTTCACCGTCGACTGGCGGCTCACTCTGGTCCTGCTGATTCCGCTGATCGCCTACTTCTTCCTGTTCGGCAAGATCATGGACCGCGACGGCCGCGACCGTCTCGCGGTCTACACCCGCTGGGAGCGCCGCACCGCCGAGGCCACGATCGAATTCGTCGACGGCATCCAGGTGGTGCGGGCGTTCGGCCAGGCGGGCAAGGCGCACACCGAGTTCCAGCACGCGGTCGACGGTCAGGTGCAGGCGGCGCACCGGATGAAGATGCCGATCCTGCGCGTGCAGTCGGCCTCCGACATCGTGGTCATGCCGGTCTTCGTCATGCTGATCGTGGTCCTCGGCGGGCTGGCCTTCGTCGGCCTCGACTGGGTGAATCCGCTCGACCTGCTGCCGTTCCTGCTGGTCGGCTTGGGTATCGGCAGTTCGCTGCTCGGTCTCGGCTACGGCTCGCAGGCACTGCGGGCCGGTGGCGCCGCGGCGCTGCGCCTGCACGAACTGCAGCAGACTCCCGAGCTCGACATCGTCGCGGCGACCACCGCGCCCGGCACGGGCCAGGACGGCGTCGTCCGCTTCGAAGGGGTCGAATTCGCCTACCGCACCGGCCATGACGTGCTGCGCGGCCTCGATCTCGAACTGACCCCGGGCACCATCACCGCGCTGGTCGGCCCGAGCGGCTCCGGCAAATCGACGCTGGCCAAACTCCTGCCCCGCTTCTACGACGTCGGCGCGGGCCGGATCACCATCGACGGCCGTGATATTCGCGAGTTCACCAGCGAAGAGCTGTACCGCACCGTCGGATTCGTGTTCCAGGACGTGCGCCTGATCCGCGGCTCGATCCGCGAGAACCTGCTGATCGCGCGTCCCGACGCCGACGACGCGGCGATCGAGCGGGCGAGCCGGGCCGCGCAGATCCACGACCGGATCACGGCGCTGCCGCGCGGCTACGACTCCGAGATCGGCGTCGACGCGACCCTGTCCGGCGGTGAGGCCCAGCGCCTCTCGATCGCCCGCGCGCTGCTGGCCGACACCCCGGTACTGGTCCTCGACGAGGCCACCGCCTTCGCCGATCCCGAATCCGAGGCCGCGGTGCAGGACGCGCTGGCCGCGCTCGTGGCCGGCCGCACTGTGCTGGTGATCGCGCACCGCCTGCACACCATCACCGGCGTCGACCGAATCCTGGTGCTGGAGAACGGAACCCTCGTCGAGCAGGGCACCCATGCCGAGCTGCGCGCCGCGGGCGGGCTGTATCAGCGGCTGTGGGAGATCAACGAGGCCGCGCTCGGCACGCTCGCCCTGGTGGAGGAAACACGATGATTCGCAAGGTTTTCCGCCTCGTCCCCGACGAGTTCGCCCCGCTGATCCCGCGCCTGCTCGCCGCCATCGTGCTCCAGGCGCTGTGCCAGGCCATCGCCTACCTGCTGTTGGTCCCGGTGCTGGAAGCGATCTTCGGTGACGATCTGGGTGGCGCCTGGCTGTGGGCGCTCGGCATGGCCGCGGCCGTGGCCGGTGTGGTCGTCTTCGGTTACCTACAGGCTGTACTCGGCCTGCGGATCGGCCTCGGCATGCAGCGTGGCCTGCAGACCCGGCTCGGCGATCAGCTCAACGCGCTGCCGCTGGGCTGGTTCGCCGACCGCGACGCCGGCCCGCTCTCGCGGGTGATGGTCGAGCAGGTCCGCGAGATGCAGGGCCTGATCGCCTACCTGCTCGCCAAGGTGCTCACCGGCATCATCGTGCCGCTGGTGGTCGCGCTCGGCATGCTGTTCATCGATTGGCGGATCGGGCTGGCCATGCTGCTCGCCGCGCCCGTGCTGTACCTGGTCAACAACCTGGCCAACCGCGCCTACACCGGCGCCGACGCCCGTCTGCACACCGCCGCGGCCGAAGCCGATTCCCGGGTGGTGGAATTCGCCCAGGCCCAGCCGGTGCTGCGCGCGTTCGGCGCGGTCGGCGCGGGCAACAAGGCGCTCGACGCCGCGCTGGTCGGTCAGCGCTCGGCGGTGCGCAAGATGATGGTCGCGACCGTGCCCGGGCTGATCGTCTTCGCGCTGTTCGTGCAGGCGGTGTTCCTGGTGCTGGCCTACCTCGCGGTGGTGCGGGTGACCGACGGCGCGATCTCGGCGGCCGCGGCGATCGCGCTGATCGCGGTGAGCTCGCGCTTCATCGAGCCGGTGAACCAGGCCGCCCAGCTGGGCGCGGCCCTGCGGTCGGCCGCCGCGGCCGCCGACCGGATCACCGAGCTGCTGGCCGAGCCGACGTTGCCCGCGCCCAGCGAGCCGGTGACGCCGGGTGCGCCCGCCGTGGTGTTCGACGAGGTGAGCTTCGGCTACCGGCCCGGTGAGCCCGTCCTGTCGGAGCTGAACTTCACCGTGCCCGCCGGGACCACCACGGCGATCGTCGGCCCCAGCGGCGCGGGCAAGACCACGCTGCTGCGGCTGGCCGCCCGCTTCTACGACGTGAGCTCCGGCGCGGTCTCGGTCGGCGAACACGATGTGCGCGAACAGCCGTCGGAGACGCTGCTCGATCAGCTGTCGCTGGTCTTCCAGAACGTCTACCTGTTCAACCGCTCGGTGGCCGACAACATCCGCATCGGCAAGCCTGCGGCCACCGACGCCGAACTCGAGCGCGCCGCCGTCGCGGCCAGGGTCGACGAGATCGTCGAGCGGCTGCCCGACGGTTTCGACACCCTGGTCGGCGAGGGCGGCGCGTCGCTGTCCGGTGGTGAACGCCAGCGCGTGTCGATCGCCAGGGCCCTGCTCAAGGATGCCCCGATCGTCCTGCTCGACGAGGCGACCAGTGCGCTCGACCCGCACAGCGAGGCCGTGGTGGTCCGTGGCATCCACGAACTGACCAGGGACAAGACCGTTCTCGTCGTGGCCCACCGGCTCTCGACGATCGCGCACGCCGACCAGATCCTGTTCCTCGACGGCGGCCGCATCGCCGAACGCGGCACCCACCAGGAACTGCTCGCGCTCGACGGCCGCTACGCCGCGTTCTGGAACGAGCGGGAACGCGCCACCGGCTGGCGGCTCGAGCCAGTCTCGGTCTGACCCGCCACGACGAGGGCCGTCTCGCTCGACGAGACGGCCCTCGTGTGTGTCAGAAGCCTCGCAGATGGTCCGGGGTGATGTGGATCGGGACCGAGTAGGTGTCGAAGAACTCGGCCTCGGTCATCTTGATGTCGACGAAGCCCTGGGTGTACTTGCGGCTGTAGTCGGCGATCGTGGCGTCCGACACCGCCTCGCCGACGCGTGCCGTCCCGGTGAACACGACCACCTCGCCGCCGGAGGCGGAGCTGTTGAAATTCAGCGCGACCCGCGGATTGCGGGCGAGATGATGCAGCCGCTTGGCCTCGGGCATGGTGTAGATCAGGAACGTCTCGTCCTGCCACAGGAACCACACCGGGTTCGGCTGCGGGGTGCCGTCGGCGCCGATGGTGGTCAGCCAGAGGACGTGCTCGTCGGCCAGGCGCTGGGCGACCGTGGCGCCGAAGGGTGTGCTGTCGTCGAGAACGGACACGGCGTACTCCTCGCGGGTGTGGGTTCCGTACTGCGTTCCGCTGTCCACCTTCGCCGAAATCGCCCGCCCCCGCCACCACGTCTGGTCAGCGCGGCACCGGACCGCCCGTGACCCCGGCATGACCGGCGGCGGCGCCGACCTCGGCGTGTCGGCCCAGCAGGAACGGGGTGAGGATGTCGTTGGCGGTGCGCTGGGTGTCGGCCGGGGTACGTGATCCGCCGACGATCCTGGTCGCCACGAAACGCACCGGGGCGGCCAGGAATTGGGGCACGTCGGTGAAGCTGTAGTGGTCGGCGTCGCCGAATTCGAAGCGGAAGCCGGGGGTGCGAAGCCGTTCCAGCACCGCGCGATTGCCGTCGAGATAGCGCTGGGAATGCCCGGTCACGGCGTGGTCGCTCTCCAGCAGCAGCACCGGGCGATCGAGGGCGCGCTCGGGCAGATCGCCGTAGAGGGTGCCGTCGAGATTGGCCGCGGCGGTGAGCCGTGAGTCGGCGGCCACGGCCGACAGCGCGGCGGCACCGCCGAGGGAATGTCCGATGGCGGTGAGGTTTCCGAGGTCGACATGGCCTTCCAGCGGGCCGAGGACCTCGGGCCGGGCGAGCTGGTCGAGCACGAATCGCAGGTCGGCCGTGCGGGTTTCGAGACGCTCGGTCATGTAGCGGAGGGCATCGGGGTCGTCGGCGGCGATGTTCTCGACCGTGGTGGCCACCGTGCCGTCGGCGAGTTCGGTCACCGCCGACTCGTAGGGATGATCGATCGCCAGCACTAGGAAGCCGCGACTGGCCAGGTCGGCGACCAGTCCGGAGTAGAAGGCGCGCGGCGCGCCGTAGCCGGGGGAGAACAGCACCACCGGCCAGCGGTCCCGGTCCGGCGACACGGCGACGTCGGCGGTCGCGTGGGTGTCGATCCGGGTGTCCGCCAGCAGGAATCCCGGAATACCCGACACCTTCGACGGCAACCGGTCCTGCCCGTCGAGATACACCCACTGGCGACCGGACGAGACCTCGGTCGGATACCACGCCTGGACGACCACATTGCGCCGGTCTTCCTCGGCGGCGGTCGCCGGCTCGGGCCGCCGCTCGTCGACCCAGCGGAAGATCTCCGACCCGACGGCGTACGGTCCGGTGGGTTCGGGCAGTTCCGGCGCGGGCGGCACCGCCCACGGCAGGATCGCGAGCACGGCCAGCGCGCCGATTCCCGCGCGGAACCACGCCCGCCGCCGCGCTCCGGCGACATCGGTCAGCACGAACGCGAGCATCAGCGCGATCAGCAGGTAGAGCGGCCACCAGTGCCAGGAGCTCGCGAGCACCCACAGCAGCAGCGCGCCCAGGATCAGCACCGGCAGCGCGAACGGCGCCACGCGCCTGCCGAGCCGTGGCGACGCGACCAGCGTGATCGCGAGTGCCACGGTGGCGACCAGCAAGACAGCATCGATGACGGACACGGCGCTCGTTTCGATCCGGACGGCTCGGGCGTTCCCGACTTGTCCGATCAGCTTGCCGCAGCGCCTACTCCGGCCGCATCAGCACCGAGACCGACCGCTGGTCGTCCTCGGGGGCTACTTCCAGTACGCCTGCGACTTGATCGCGGTCTTGGGCAGCGCGTGCTGACCCTTGAGGGTCTTCACGATCGAGCGGGTGGTCTGTCCACAGCAGGCCACCCACGCGAACGCGTCCGCGGCGCAGCTGATCTCCAGCGCGGCTTCGCGCATGAGGCGGCCGTCGTCGACCCGCTGCAGCCAGGTGAGCTGGTGATGCGGCTTGTTGCGCACCGGGATGGTCTGGTCGGACTCGTACTGCCACTCCAGCCAGACCCGCGCCGGGGTGTCGCCGATCGCGTCGAGCAGTGAGTTGATGGCGGGCAGCGAGGCGGTGTCGCCGAAGATGACGTACTCGCTCGGGGTCTGCTCCGGCAGCTGGAAGTCCGAGCCGAGGACGGTCGCGTCGAGCGGGTCGCCCGGCTCGGCGCGCCGGGCCCAGTCGGCGGCGGGGCCGTTGTGCAGCGCGAAGTCGATGTAGGCGGTGTCGGTTTCCGGGTTCGGGTCGACGAGGGTGTAGCCGCGGTGGTGCAGCTTGTCGCTCTCGGCATCCGGAATCCACAGGCGGATCCACTGGGTCGGGTGTACCGGGTGGTCGGCGAGCAACCCGCCGAGGTCGACGCCGATCCGCACGAACTTGTCGGTGATCTGCTCGGTGGATGTCACCGTCAGCTTGTAGTCGGCGCCGCCCCAGGCCTTGGTGATCAGGCCGTTCAATCCCTTACCCATGCCGTTAGGTTAGCCTAAGGTCACTAATTTGTCTGCATGGGCAGGGCTGCGCTGGCCAGATAAGGTAAGCCTATGCAAATATGGGGATCGTGTCCGGGCGATCGCCCTGTGGACGATCCCGGCGCGGATATGCGTGAGAGAGTGGAGAACGAACCGGTGGAGACCCTCCTGGTAGTCGGCGCGGGGCCGAAAGCCCTTGCGGTGGCGGCGAAATCGCACGTCCTGCGCACCCTCGGCCTGCCCGCCCCGCGCGTGGTCGTCGTCGAATCGCACGCGGTCGGCGGCAACTGGCTGCCCAGCGGCGGCTGGACCGACGGTCAGCACCGGCTCGGCACCAGCCCCGAGAAGGACATCGGTTTCCCCTACCACTCCACCTGGGCGCGCGGCCGCAATCGCGACATCGACCAGGCGATGGCCGCGTTCAGCTGGACCTCGTTCCTGATCGAGCACGGCACCTACGCCGAATGGATCGACCGCGGCAGGCCGAGCCCGCAGCACCACGTCTGGGCCAAGTACCTGCAGTGGGTCGCCAAGTCCATCGACCTCGAGCTCGTGCTCGGCCGGGTCGAGCAGATCCGCCACGGCGGCAACGGCATCGGCGACCAGTGGCAGGTCGGCGTCGTCGACGCCGACGGCCATCGCACCGAACTCGCCGCCGACGGCCTGATGATCACCGGCCCCGGCCGCAGCAGTCGCGCGCTGGCCGACCACCCGCGCGTGCTCAGCATCGCCGAGTTCTGGGACCTCGCGGGTAAGCGCGGCCTGCCCGCCGCCTCCCGCGCCGCGGTGATCGGCGGCGGCGAGACCGCGGGCTCGGCCCTGGACGAGCTGGTCCGGCACGAGATGCTCACCATCTCGGTGATCTCGCCGATGGCCACCCTCTACACCCGTGGCGAGAGCTTCTTCGAGAACTCGCTGTTCAGCGATCCGGTGAAGTGGAACGCGCTGAGCATCCAGGAACGCCGCGACGTCATCCGGCGCACCGACCGCGGCGTGTTCTCGGTGCGGGTGCAGGAGAGCCTGCTCGGCGACAGCCGCGTGCACCACCTGCAGGGCCGGGTCACCAAGATCGTGCCGCAGGGCGAGGTGCTGGCCCTCACCCTCACCAACGAGCTGCGGGCCGATCAGGTGCACAACTTCGACCTGGTCGTCGACGCCACCGGTGGTCAGCCGCTGTGGTTCCTGGACATGTTCGACCAGCAGACCGCCGACCTGCTCGAGCTCGCCGTCGGCGGCCCGCTGACCCAGCAGCGGATCGAGTCCTCGATCGGCTACGACCTGGCCGTCACCGGCCTGGCGGGCAAGCTGTACCTGCCGAACATGGCCGCCATGGCACAGGGCCCCGGCTTCCCCAATCTCAGCTGCCTGGGCGAACTCTCGGACCGCGTGCTGCGCACCGAACCCGCCCGGGCCCGTGCCGGCGCGGGCCACCTCGCCGCGCGCTGAGTTGTTGGAGCGCCGGCGCGCTCGAGTCGGCGGCCCCTTGTGTCCCGCCGGTCAGGCGCCGCGGCTTGCTCCTTCGTCGCGTACGCCCCGGCGCCTGACCGGCGGGACGGCCGCCGACGGCCGACTGCGTCGGCCTGCCCTCCCCAGGGGTCGGGCGTGGTGGCTGGGTTTGTTGGAGCGCTGGTGTGCCGCTTTTCTCGGCCTGTCCCTGTCGAGGGCCGGGCGTGGGGGCCCGGTCAGGCGACGGGGACCGGGAGGTCGGTCGGGGTGCGCGGGGTCGCGTAGAGCGCGATACGGCGGGTGGGGCGGACGTCGAATTCGCCGACGCGGTGCCAGCCGATCTTGTCGAAGCTGCGGCGGATGGCCTGGTTGCGGTGATCCGGGTCGCCGAGCATGCGTCGGCAGTCGGGGTTGGCGGCGAAGACGGCGGCGGCCATGGTCGAGATCCAGGCGGACATGATGCCCTTGCCGATCACGCGGGTGTCGGCGGTGGCGATATGGAAGCCGATGTCGCCGGGCTGCGCGTCGTAGAGCCGGCCGATCTCGTCCTTGGCCGCGCGGTAGAACTCGAGGTAGGCGATGTCGCGCACACCGAGCTCCGGCTCGCCGAGCACGGCGAAGTCGAGGCTGAGAACGCAGGGGCGCGAGTAGGTTCCGGCCAGCTGGGCCCGGAAATCCTCGCGGCGGCGGTCGGCGTCCCAGTCCTGCTCCCACGATTCGAGCAGGTGCGGTCGGGCCATCCACTCGGCCAGCAGCTCGGGATCGGCGCCGTCCGGGTCGGCTACGCGCAGGGCGAAGGGCGCGGCGAAGACCGGCAGTGTCGGCGCCGGTGCGGCGGCCACCTCGGCGGGCAGGTCGGTCTGCTCGCGGGGTAGCACGTAGGGGGTCCCGGCGGGGTTCATCTGCTGGGTGCTCCGTTCGATCGTTACCTTGGTCACCTCGGTTGGTAAGGCTAGCCTATACTAATGCCCGGGTGTTACTGTTGCCCGACCGATCGCCCGGTGGTTGCCGGGCACGACCGAACCGGGTCGGCTTCGGGCGCAACAGGATTCGCCCCGGTCCCGGACGACTGCGCCGGGCGGGCCCGTGCGTCGGCACGGCGTTGGACAGTGCGAAACGGCCGCGCAGCGTGTGCGCGACCGGTGAGGGAGAACGACATGGCAAGAGAACTCGGCTGGATCCGGCAATTCCAGGCCCCCCGGACCGACTCCCTACCGCCGCTGATCGTCTTCCCGCACGCGGGCGCCGGCGCCTCGGCCTACCGGGTGTTCGCCAAGCGTACGGCCCATGACTTCGACACCGTGGTGATGCAGTACCCCGGTCGGCAGGACCGCGTGCGCGAAGCCGCCGCCGAGACCCTGCCCGAGCTCGCCGCAGGCGCCTTCGAGGCCTTCCGTGGCTCCGCCCACGACACCGGCGCCCCGCTGACCGTCTTCGGTCACAGCATGGGTTCCATCGTCGCGTTCGAGTTCGTCCGGCTGGCCGAAGCCGCCGGGTTGCCCGTGCGTTTGCTGGTGACCTCCGCGGCGGCCGCACCGCACCGGATCGCCGAGCTTCCCGGACATCCCACCGAGGACGAGGAATTGCTCGACCACATGGCCGCGCTCAACGGCACCGGCGCCGACGTGATGGCCAGCCGTGAGGTCATGCGGATGGCGCTGCCGGTGCTCAAGGCCGACTACCGCGCCTTCGACGCCTACTCCTGCGGCCCGGACGTCCAGGTCGCCGCGCCCCTGCTGGTGCTCGGCGGCGACGACGATCCGTTCGTCGGCCCCCGCGATCTCTACGCCTGGGAGACCAGCACCAGCGCCGAGGCCGAGGTGAATCTGTTCGCCGGTGGCCACTTCTACATCGACGAGAACATCGACGGCATCGCCGAGGTACTGGCCGGTCAGGCGCTCGCCCGATGAGCGAGTCCACCCCCGACCCCATCGTCATCGTCGGCATGGGCGTCGAAGCGCCCGGCGGCGTCGACACCCTGCCTGCGTTCTGGTCGGCGCTGGCCCAGGGCCGCGAACTGATCGGCCCGTTCCCGCGCGACCGCGAGTGGCCGCTCGACGAGCTGTTCGCCCTCGGCAGGCTCGACGGCTGGGCTCCCGTGCGCGACGCGGGCGGCTTCCTCGACGGCGCCACCGAGTTCGACGCCCAGTACTTCGGCATCACCCCGCGCGAGGCCGTCGCCATGGACCCGCAGCAGCGGGTGGCCATGCGAGTGGCCTGGCGCGCGCTCGAGCACGCCGGCATCAATCCCGGTGCGCTCGACGGTGATCCGGCCGGTGTCTGGATGGGCGTCTCGACGGTCGAGTACGGGCCGCGGGTGGCCGGTGTCAACGAGTACAGCGGCTACCGGGCCACCGGCACCGCCCTCGGCGCGGTCGCCGGACGTATCTCGCACGGGCTCGGCCTGGTCGGCCCGTCCATCAGCGTGGACACCGCCTGCGCCTCGTCGCTGACCGCGGTGCATCAGGCCGCCTCGGCCATTCGCGCGGGCGAATGCGACTGGGCGCTGGCCGGTGGCGTCTGCGTGATGGGCTCGCCCGGCGCGTTCTACGAGTTCTCCAAGAACAATGCGCTGGCCACCGACGGCCACTGCCGTTCCTACGCCGCCGACCCGACCGGGACGCTGTGGGGCGAGGGCGCGGGCGTGGTCGTGCTGGAACGGCAGTCGCGGGCCGAGGCGCTCGGACACCGGGTCTACGGGCAGCTGCTCGGCTCGCGGGTCAACCACAACGGCGCGGGCGCGCCGATCGCTGTGCCCAGCGCGCAGGCGCAACAGCGGCTCATCGAGGCCACCGTCGCCGCCGCCGGGATCAGCACGCACGACATCGGGCTGATCGAGGGCCACGGCACCGGCACCGCGGTCGGCGATCCGCTCGAATTGACCGCACTGGCCGCTACCTACGGCGATCCGGAGCGCGGCACGGACGGACCGCTGCTCGGCTCGGTGAAGTCCAACGCGGGCCACGCCCAGGCCGCCTCGGGGATGCTCGGCCTGATCAAGGTGCTGCTGTGCGGCGCGCACGGCGCGATCGCGCCGAGCCTGTGGGCCGACGCCCCGACCACCGACCTCGACTGGGACGCGACGAGTCTGCGGCTCGCCGCCGAACTCACCGACTGGGCGCCGCGCGCGGACGGCATGCGCTACGGCGCGGTGTCCTCGTTCGGTGTCGCGGGAACCAACGCGCACGCCATCGTCGGCCTGCCTGTGCTGGAGGAGACCAACCATGGCTGAGTACCGTCTGCCCGACGGCACCGTGCCCGTCCTGCTGTCCTCCGACAGCGTCGACGGACTGCGCGCCGAGGCCGCCGCCCTGCGCGACTACGTCCAGACCCATGCCGAGGCGACACCGGAACGCCTGGCGGACATGCTGTTCCGCACCCGCGTCGCCCGTCGTCGCCGCGCGCTGGTGCTGGCTCCGCCGTCGACGACCGACGCCGCCCGGACCGACCTGACGGCCGCGCTCGACGCGATCGCCACCGACACCGACCACCCGGCGGTGATCCGGGCCGACACCGCCGCCGGCGCGCGCCGGGTCGGCTTCGTCTTCCCCGGCCAGGGCAGTCAGCGCCCCGGCATGGGCGCGGTGTTCTACGCGCTGTCCGACGCCTACCGCGCCGTTGTCGACGAGTGCGCCGCCATCCACGCCGAACGCTTCGGGCACTCCAAGCCGCTGCACTATCTGCTGGGCCACGAGGGTCGCTACGACGACACGGTGTGGGAAGTCCAGCCCGCGTTGATGTTCCACATGACCGGCCTGGCCGCGGCGTGGCAGGCGGCGGGCGTGCGACCGCACGCGACCATCGGCCACAGCCAGGGCGAGCTCGCCGCTGGCGCGGTCTCCGGCGTGATGACGCTGCGTGATTCGGTGCTCGCGGTGACCCATCGGGCCCTGCTCGCGGACCGGCTGTCCCCGCGCGGCTATTCGATGGCGGTCTTCGGGATGGACCGCGAGAGCGTGGAAGCGCTGATGGCGCGCAACTCGGGCTGGGCCGAGCTGGCGGTGGTCAACTCGCCGCACATCATCGCCATCTCCGGCGAACGCGGCGCCGTCGTCGAGCTGGTAGCCGCGGCCACCGAGCGCGGCCAGTTCGCCAGGGAGATCCGGGTCGCCTTCCCCGCGCACACCTCCATCGTCGCCGAGGTGCGGGCCGATTTCGAAGGCTTCCTCGGCGACGAGATGAGTGCCCCGAACTTCGCCGCCTCCGAGATCCCCTGCTACGGAGCGACGCTGGGTGAGGTGATCACGCCCGACCTCAAGCAGGAGGAGTACTGGTACTGGAACCTGCGCAACCGCGTCCGGTTCGACCGCGCCGTGATCAGCGCGGGCAGTGACGGCGTCGACCTGATGATCGAGGTCGCCGAGCATCCGGTGCTGCAACTGGCGCTCCAGGAGAACTTGAGTCTGGTCCCGAACCGTCCCGGCTTGCCCCCGCGCGACTTCCGCGTGCTCGGCACCTCGCTGCGCACCGCGGACGGCCTGTCGGAGTTCGCCCGGAATGTGGCCCAGGTCGCCGTCCTCGACGCCGACTATCGGTGGGACGCACTGCGGGTCGACGACACCGTCACCCTGCCGCTGCGCGATTTCCCGCACACCGTCACCGCGCCCAAGCGGCTGTGGGCACCGCTGGGGGCACACGAGACCCCGGCCGAGCTGGTCGTCACCACGCCGAAACCGCAACGGCTGGTGGAACAGTGGAGCCCGCTGCAGCGCCGCTCGCTCACCGCGCCACGCACCCTGCTGCTCGTCGACCACACCGGCGAGTGCGCCGACCTTGCCACCGCGCTGCTCGCGGCGGCCGACCGCCACGGTGCCGGCGCGCGCGTGCTCGGCCCGGCCGACCTCGCCTCCGGCGCCGCCTTCACCCTGAGTGACGGTGCGGCCGCCGACACCGTGGTCGTGTTGCTCCCCGAGACCACGGACGACGACACCGCCGCCGCCGTCGACGCGCTGACCGGCTTCTACGCCGACCGCGCCTGGGCGGGCGCGCTGTCCGCGCTGCGCCCCGGCGGCGAGTGCTGGCTGCTGACCGTCGGCGGTGAGACCGTCCTCGGCGGCGATCCGATTCCCGCGCTGTTCCAGTCGGGCGTCACCGCCGGATTCCGCAGTGTCGGCATCGAACACCCCGGCATCCTGTTCCGCCATCTCGATCTCGCCGCGTCCGAACCCGCGGCCGCGCAAGCCGCCAAGATCGTCGCCGCCGTGCACTCCACGGGGGAGGCCGAGCTGGCGTTGCGCGCGGGCAAGATGTTCGTGAAGCGGCTGGTGCTCGACACCGCCACCGAGACCGGTGCGCTCGGTACCGATCTCGATCACGTGGTGATCGTCGGCGGCACCGGTCAGCTCGGGCTGCGGTTCACCGACCATCTGGCGCGCACCGGCGCCGGTCGCGTCACGCTGCTCAGCCGCAGCGGCGAAACCGAGACGCTGGCAGGCGAGCTGGCACGGCTGCGCGCGCTGGGCAGTACGGAGATCGTGGTGCGCGCCTGCGATGTCGGCGATGTCGCGGCGGTGGCCGCCTTCGGCGCCGAGATCGCCGATCGGCCGGTCGATCTGGTGATCCACGCCGCGGTGAACTATGTCGACGCCGAGCTCGGCGAGATCACCGCCGAGGACGTGCGCACCGCCGCGGGCGCCAAGCTGCGTGGCCTGGACAACCTGATCGAGGCCGCCCCGCTGGCGGCCGACGCGCGGGTACTGCTGTGCTCGTCCATGGCGGCGACCCTGGGCGGACGTGGACAGATCCTCTACGCGGTGACCAACCGGATGCTCGATGTGGCCGCTCGCCGGCTGCGGGCCCGCGGCATCGACGCGGCCAGCCTGCAGTGGGGTCTGTGGAGCGTCGCCGGTCCGCTCGACGACGCCGGTTTCGCCCGCGTCGAAGAGGCGGGGGTGTTCCCGATGGCGCCCGCCGACGCGATCGAGGCCGGGCTCGCACTGCCCGCCCGCGACGGCATGATCATCGCCGCCGACTGGGACTTCCTGCGGGAAGTGCTCGGCGCGTTCGGGCAGGCCAGTGTGCTCACCGGGCTCGAGTCCAGTGCGCCGGTGGCGCGGGCGGAGTCGTCGGCGCCCGGGTCCGCCGACCCGGCCCAGGCGCCCGCACCCGCCGTGAACGATGCGCCCGCGGCCGACAGCACCCCGCTGGATCTGCGCATGCGCACCGAACTGCTCAAGGTCATCGGCGGCGACAGCGCCGACTCGATCGACGCCACCATGCCGCTGGTCGCGCTCGGCCTCGACTCGTTGCAGGCCTTGGACTTCCGCAAGCGGGTCAAGGCGGAGCTGGATCGCGATCTGCCGGTCGCGGCGATTCTCGGCGGCGCGTCGCTCGACGACGTCGTGCTGCTGATGGCACAGAACACCAACCAGGGCTGAGGGGCCGAACGAACATGTCTGACACCGAAGCCACCCTGTCCGTCGCCGAGCGCCGCAAGCTACTGCTCCAGCAGAAGCTGCGCGCGAGCGGCATGGCCGCCGCCACTCCCGAACCCGTGACCGTGCCGCGCATCGCGGCGGGGGAGCGCCGTCCGCTCACTCCCGGCCAGCGCCGCATGTGGTTCCTGCAGACCCGCGACGCCGACGACACCGCCCTGTCCATCTGCGTCGCCTACCGGCTCACCGGCCCGCTCGACGGCGAGCGCCTGCACGCCGCGTTCGACACCGTGGTGGCCCGCCACGACATCCTGCGCACCACCTACGGCGCGGACGCCGAGGGCGAGCCGTACCAGGTGTTCACCGACGACGCCCGCGCGCAGTGGCAGACCCACGACCTGACCGACCTCGCCGAATCCGGGCGTGACCTGCGGGTGGAGGTGCTGGCCCGGCGCGAGTTCGGCCGTCCCTTCGCCCTGGGCACCGAACTGCCGGTGCGCGCCACCCTGATCCGCACCGGCGCCGACGAGCACGTCGTGCTGTTCGCCATCCACCACATCTGCTGGGACGACGACTCCTGGTCGGTGTTCTTCGCCGAGCTCAACGCCGCCTACCGCGCCGGGTCCGGCGCGGGCGCCACCGTCCAGTTCGCCGCGATCGCGTCCACCGACGAGCCCGCCGACGCCGACATCGACTACTGGCGCCAGGCCCTGCGCCCGCTGCCCGAGCCGCTGGAACTGCCCGGTTCGCCTGCCGCGACGCCCGGCAGGCAGGCCCAGCGCCGCACCCACCGCCTCCCGGCCGACCTCGTCACCCGCACCGAGCAGTTCGCGCGCGAGCACGCCGCGACCCCGTTCATGGTGCTGCTGGCCGGTTTCGACGCGCTCGTGCACCGCTACACCGCCGCCGACGACTTCCTCGTCTCCATCCCGGTGACCGATCGCCCGGCAGGCACCGAACAGCTCGTCGGCTACTTCGGCAACACCCTGCTGCTGCGCGCCACCTTCGGCGCCGACGACGACTTCGCCCAGCTCGTCGCCGCCGTGCGCGACACCTGCGCCGGCGCGTTCGCCCGGCGCGGCGTCGGCATCGATCGGGTGGTCCGCGAAGCGAACCCGGATCGCGTCGCCGGCCGCGACGGCATGGACCAGCTGGTCCGCCTCGGCTTCAGCGTGCGCAAGAGCGCCGACGGCTTCGCCATCGACGGCGTGCGCTCCACCCAGCTGGAACTGGGCGCGGTGAGCGCGCAGGTTCCGCTGGCCCTGGCGATCGTGCTCGAGGACGACGGCACCGCCGTGGTCGAGGCCGAGTACCAGACCGACGTGCTCGCCGAATCGCTCGTCGACCAGCTGCTCGCGCACTTCGGCCGACTGCTCGACGCCGCGCTGCGCGACCCGCGCCGCAGGCTCGCCGATCTCGACATGCTCGGCGCCGACGACCGCGCCGCGCTGCTGGAGCGCTCGCACGGCGTGCTCGTCGACCAGCCCGCGACCACCCTCGTCGCGCTGTTCGAGGCCGCCGCTGCCGCCACCCCCGACGCCCCCGCGCTCGCCTCCGACGACCTCGAGCTCAGCTACGGCGCGCTGCACGCGCGCGCGAACCGCCTGGCGCACTGGCTGATCGGGCAGGGCATCGGCACCGAGGACATCGTCGGCCTGCGCCTGGGCACCTCGGTGGAATTCATCGTCGCCGTGCTGGCCGTGCTGAAGGCCGGTGGCGCGTACCTGCCGATCGACCCGGCCTACCCGCAGGACCGGATCGAGTATCTGGTCGAGGACGCCCGCCCCCGGCTGCTGCTCGGTGCGGCGGAATTGGCGGCCGCGGAGTCCACGGCGGCCGAGTTGCCCGCGACCGCGCCGACCGACGCGGACCGGCTGCGCCCACTGCTGCCCGCCAACCTCTCCTACGTCATCTACACCTCCGGCTCGACCGGCAAGCCCAAGGGCGTTCCGGTGCCGCACGCCGCGATCGCCGAGCACATCGTGTGTTTCACCGCCGACTGGAGCATGACCGCGCGGGACCGGCTGATGCAGTCGTCGTCGGTGAGCTTCGACGCCTCGCTGGTCGATATCGCCATCACGCTCACGGTCGGCGCGCAGCTGATCGTGCCCAAGCCCAACGCCTTCCGCGACATCCGCTACGTCGCCGATCTGATCACCCGCCGCCAGGTCACCGTGCTGCACATGGTGCCCTCGATGCTGAGCACCTTCCTGCTGCTGCCGGAGGTGAGCGAATGGCAGTCGCTGCGTCAGGTCCCGGTCGGCGGTGAGGCGCTGCCCGGTGAGGTCGCCGACCGCTTCGCCAACACTCTCGACGCCGAACTGCGCAATCACTACGGCCCGACCGAGGCCGTGGTCTGCTCGACCCACATGCCGGTCGCGGGCCCGCAGGGCACCGGCGTCGTGCCGATCGGCATCCCCAACCGCAACGTCTACACCTACGTCCTCGACGAGGCGCTGCACCTGGTGCCCGACGGCGTCGTCGGCGAGCTCTACCTCGGCGGCGACCAGCTGGCCCGCGGCTACCTGGACCGTCCCGCGCTGAGCGCGCAGCGCTTCGTCGCCGACCCGTTCACCTCCGGCGCACGGCTCTACCGCTCCGGTGACTTGGTGCGCCGCAACAGCTTCGGTGAGCTCGAGTTCGTCGGCCGCGCCGACGAGCAGGTGAAGGTGCGTGGTTTCCGCATCGAACTCGGCGAGGTCGAGGCCGCGATCGCCGCGCATCCCGCCGTCGCGCACTGCGTCGTCATCGTCACCGAAGACCCCGCCGTCGGCGCCATGCTGGCCGCCTACGTGGTGCCCGCCGAGGAGTCGATCGACCTCGAACAGGTGCACGCCTTCGCCTCGACGGGGCTGCCGGAGTACATGGTGCCCAGCGCCTTCGCGGTGATCCCGGAAATCCCGCTGACCGTCAACGGCAAGCTCGACAAGCGCGCGCTGCCCGCCGCGACCCCCGCCGTGGCGCGCACCCATCGCGCGCCCGCCACCGCCACCGAGCGCAAGATGTGTGCCCTGTTCGGCACGCTGTTCGGGCTCGACCAGGTCGGCGCGGAGGATTCGTTCTTCGAGCTGGGCGGGCATTCGCTGCTCGCCGCCCGGCTCGTCGCCCAGGTGCGTGCGGAGTTCGGCGTCGAGCTCGACGTCCGCGTCGTCTTCGACAGCCCGACCCCGGCCGCGCTGGCCGCGAATCTGGTGGCCCGCTTCCTGGCCGAGTTCGACATCGACCTCGACGCCGTCGACTCCGACGAGGAGACCGTCGAGGAGCCGGTCGAAAGCGCTGCACCGCAGGCGAATCCGGGCCGTCCGGCGATCGGTGGCCGGCCGCGCGGCGAGCGCGTCCCGCTGTCGTACTCGCAGCTGGCCATGTGGTTCCAGTACCGCATGGAGGGCGCGGGCTCGGTCGGCAACCTGCCGCTGGCCCTGCGCTTCGACGGCGCGCTCGACATCGCGGCGCTGCGTTCGGCGCTCGACGACGTCGTCGCCCGGCACGAGTCGCTGCGCACCACCTTCCCCGAACACGACGGCGTCCCCTACCAGGTGGTGCATCCCGCCACCGCCGTGCCGCTGCCGATCCGCGAGATCGCGCCCGCCGACCTCACCGCGGAACTCGCGGCCATCGCCGGCTACGCGTTCACCCTCGACGGTGAACCGCTGCTCCGCGCCGAACTGCTGGTGCTCGACGCGAACACCCATGTGCTCTCGCTGCTGGTGCACCACATCGTCGCCGACCACGCCTCCTTCGGCGTGCTGCTCGCCGACCTGACCACCGCCTACCGGGCCCGCGGCGAGCAGGGCGGCGCCCCCGGCTGGGCGCCGCTGCCGATCCAGTTCGCCGACTACGCCCTGTGGCAGCGCGAGCTGTTCGACCAGGCCGCGCCCAGCGAGTTCGCGCTGGCCCAGATCGACTACTGGAAGACCGCGCTGGCCGGCGTGCCCGAGGAGATCTCGGTCGCCCACGACCGGCAGCGTCCGCCGGTACTCGGCAAGCGCGGCGAGGTGGTCACCTTCGCGCTGCCCGCGAGCGTGCGCTCCGGGCTCGAGGCGCTGGCGATGCGCAGCGGCGCCACCGAGTTCATGGTGTGTCAGGCCGCGGTCGCCACGCTGCTGCACACCCTCGGCGGCGGCACCGACATCACCCTCGGCACCCCGGTCGCCGCGCGCACCGATCCGGCGACGACCGGCCTGATCGGCCTGTTCGCCAACATGGTGGTGCTGCGCAACGACCTCTCGGGCGCGCCCACCCTGCGCGACACCGTGAGCGCGGCCCGCGATGTCGTCCTCGACGCCAACGCGCATCAGGAGCTGCCGATCGAGCGGCTCGTGGAGGCGCTCAACCCGCGCCGCTCGCGCTCGCGGAACCCGTTGTTCCAGAGCATGATCCACTTCCGGGGTGCGGACTGGGCGCCGACCACGCTGCCGTTCGCGTCCTCGGGCGCCTCGACGGTCACCGTGCTGCCCGCCGACTTCGACGTCTCGTTCCTGGATCTGAACCTGAGCCTGAACGTGACCGCCGACGGCGGCATGGACGTGCGCGTCGTCGTCAACGCCGACCTCTACGACCCCGCCACGGCCGCGCTGATCGCCGACGCGCTGGCCGCCACCCTGCGCGCCTTCGCCGAGACGCCGGACCTGCCGGTCGCCGAGCTGCGGGTGCTGCCGCAGGCCGACCTGGACCGGCTGCTCGCCGCACCGGCGCCGATCGCCGCGGCCACCACCGCGGGTGCGGGCGCGGCGGACTCCGACACCGAGCGTCAGCTCATCGCGCTGATCGAGGAACTGCTCGAGATCGACGACGTCACCGGCGAGGACGGCTTCTTCGCCCTGGGCGGCGACAGCGTCATCTCGATCCAGTGGTCGGCTCGTGCCGCGGCGCTGGGCCTGCCGCTGACTCCGCAGATGGTGTTCGAGTACTTCACGATCACCGAACTGGCCGCCGCCGTCGACGCGGCCGCCGCCGCGGAGCAGCCGAACGCCGAGGAGCCCGAACAGGTCTCGCACGCCCCGATGAGCGCCTCCGGCCTGGAGGCCGACGCGCTGTCGGCGCTGACGGCGGCCTGGCAGGCGCAGGGCTAGTGAACACGCAGGGACGGAAGGACATCGCATGAGTGCCCCGCAGATCGAGGACGTGCTGGCGCTGAGCCCGCTGCAGGAGGGGCTCTTCTCGCTGTCGCGGTTGGCGGGCACCGAGATCGACCTGTACACGATGCAATTCGTGGTCGACATCGATGGCCCGCTCGACGCCGAGCTGCTGCGCCGCAGCGCGCAGGCCATGCTCGACCGGCATCCGAACCTGCGTGCCGCGTTCTGGGACACCGATGTGCCCAAGCCGGTGCAGATCATCCCGTCCCGCGCCGAGCTGCCCTGGACCGAGCGCGACGCGCGCACCACGGAGTTCGACGCGATCGCCGAATCCGAGCGGCGCGTGCCGTTCGCGCTCAACCGGGGCCCGGCGCTGCGGGTGCTGCTGCTCGACGTCACCGACGCGCCCGAGCCGCGCAAGCGGATGATCCTCACCGCGCACCACATTCTGATGGACGGCTGGGCGGTCGCGGTGTTCTTCACCGAACTGCTCGCCGTCTACCAGGCAGGCGGCAGCCTCGACGGGCTGCCCGCCCCGCGTCCCTACCGCGACTACATCGGCTGGCTCGGCGCCCAGGATCACGACGCCGCCGCCCGCCGGTGGGCCGAGTACTTGTCGCGGGTCAGCGCACCGCTGGTGCTCGCCGACGGCACCGGCGAGCGCGGTTCCGCCGTGCCGCAGACCACGCGACTCCGCTTGTCCGCCACCGAGACCGAGCGGTTGCAGCGCTGGGCCCGCGCCAACGGCATGACGCTCAATACCGCCGTCCAGTTCGCCTGGACGCTGCTGCTCGGCCGGATCACCGATCGTCGCGATGTCGTCTACGGCACCACCATCTCCGGCCGCCCCGAGAAGCTCGCGGGTGTGGAGGGCATGGTCGGGCTGTTCATCAACACCGTCCCGGTCGTGCACCGCCTCGAGCCCGCCGAGCCGGTTGTCGCGCAATGCGCTCGCCTGCAACGGGAGTCGGCCGCCATGCGCGACATCGGCTACCTGAGCCTGTCGACGTTGCAGCGCGCGGCCGGGCACGGATCGCTGTTCGACACCCTGTTCGTCTTCGAGAACGCCCCGATCGACGACGCCATCCAGACCGTCACCGCGCCCGACGGCGCGCGGTTCCGGCCGATCGAGATGGAGAGCCTGGCCCATTACCCGCTCACCGTCGTCTCGCACCTGAGCGAGGGCGATCTGCTGGTCCTCGTCGAGGCGATCCCGGCCCTGCTCGGCCACCTCGACCCGGCCGATCTCGGTGCTCGCCTGGTCGCGGTGCTGCGCGCGCTGCCCGGGCTCGACGCCGAGGCCACGCTCGACGCGATCGACCTGCTCACCGTCGAGGAACACGCCGAACTACGCTCGGCGGCAACCGATATCGCGCCCCCGCCGACCGCCACGCCGTGGGAACTGTTCGCGCGCCAGGCCGCAGCGACACCCGACGCGACCGCGCTCACCACCACCTCGGGTGAGGTCTTCACCTATCGCGAGCTGCACGATCAGGCCTGCCGGCTGGCGGGGGAGTTCGCCGCTCACGGAGTGGGACCGGAAACCGTTGTCGCCCTGATGCTCCCGCGCGGCACCGCGTCGATCGTCGCCATCCTTGCGACCTTCGCCGCCGGGGCCGCCTATGTGCCGGTCGATATCTCGCTGCCGGTCGGCCGCATCGAATCCATTCTGCGTCAGGCGAACCCGGTGCTCGCCATCGCCTTCGGCAAGGATCGTGCGCTGCTCGACGGTATCGCCCTCGGTTCGGCGGGAGACCGTCACCGACTCGGCGGATCGGAAGCGATCGATGCCGGGTCGCCCCGCGCCGGGAACGATTCGGCGCGGGTCGATCAGCGATCGATGGAAATCTTGCTGCTCGACGACCCCGCCGTCGTCGACCACGTCGCCGCCCGCCCCGCGCAGGCCCCCGCGGTGCGCCGCGAGCTCGAGCACAGCGCCTACATTATCTTCACCTCCGGCTCGACCGGCGAGCCCAAGGGCGTCGTCGGCACCAATGCCGCCCTGGCCGGGTACTTCGCCGATCACCTGGAGCGCTTCTACCGCCCCGCGATGGCGAAGCTCGGCCGCCCGCTGCGGATCGCGCACGCCTGGTCGCTCGGGTTCGACGCGTCCTGGCAGCCGATGGTCGGTTTCTTCGCCGGTCAGGCGCTGCACCTGTTCGACGCCGAGGAAATGCGCGACGCGCACCGGATCGTCTCCGGCATGGCCGAATTCGGCATCGACATGATCGACACCACCCCGTCCATGCTGGCGCAGCTGGCGGCGGCGGGCCTGCTCGACCGGGAGCTGCCGGTGCTCGCACTCGGCGGCGAGGCGATCGACACCGCCCTGTGGGCTCGCCTGCGCGCGCTGCCCGGCACGGCCGTCTACAACTGCTACGGCCCCACCGAGACCACCGTCGAAGCGGTCGTCGCCCCGGTCGCCACTTCGGAGATCCCGACCATCGGCACCGCCAACGGCGGCATGGCCGGATACGTCCTGGACTCGCGGCTGCGCCCGGTGCCGCCCGGCATCGTCGGCGAGCTCTACCTCTCGGGCGTGCAGCTGGCCCGCGGCTACCTGGGCAAGCCCGCCATCACCGCCGACCGCTTCTGCGCCGACCCGCACCGGCCCGGTCAGCGGATGTACCGCACCGGCGACCTCGTGCGCAGGCTGCCGGGCGGCCGCTTCGGCTACCTGGGCCGCGCCGACGCGCAGGTCAAGGTGCGCGGCTACCGCATCGAGGTCGGCGAGATCGAGACCGCCCTGCGCCGCTCCGCCGACATCGACACCGCCGCGGTGACCGTGGTGCGGCGCGCCGGTGGCGCCTCGCTGGTCGGCTTCGTCGTCGGCAAGGCGGGACGCGCGGTGGTCGTCAGCCGGGTGCGCGCCGACCTGGCCCAGCGCCTGCCCGCGTACATGATTCCCGCGCGGATCGTCGTCCTCGAGCAGCTGCCGGTGAACGTCAACGGCAAGCTCGACGGGCACGCCCTGCACGAACTCGCCGAGCGGACCCTCTCGGCCGCCGACGGCAACGCCGCCGCCGAGACCCCCACCGAGATCGCGCTCAGCGAGGTCTTCGCCGAACTGTTCGACGGCCGCGCCCCCGGCGTCGACGCCGACTTCTACGAGCTCGGCGTCGACAGCATCGTCGCGATCTCGCTGGTCAACAAGGCCCGGCGCCGCGGCATCGCGCTCAATCCCCGAATGGTGCTGGCCTGCCCCACCATTCGCGAACTCGCCGCCGCGGCCGACGACGGCCCGGCCGTGGCCGCCCAGTCCGGCGCCGACGCCTACGGGGTGGTTCCGCCGCTGCCGGTGGTGTCGTGGCTGTACGAGTACGGCAACTACCGCCGCTTCACCCAGAGCGCCCTGCTGCGCCTGCCCGCCGAAATCGACCGCGCCGGACTGGAAGCCACGCTGCAAGCCCTGCTCGACGCGCACGACACCCTGCGCGCCGTGCTCACCGACACTCCCGACGGACCACGCATGGTCACCAGGGCGCCCGGTGCGGTGCGGGCCGCCGATGTCGTCATCGAGGCGCCGCGCGGCCTCACCGGTACCGAACTCGACTCGGCCATCACCGAATTCGCGCGCACCGCCAACGACGCCATCGACCCGCGCGCGGGCGACATGGTCCGGGCGGTGTGGTTCGCGGGGACGAGGAGCGCCGCGGATGCCGCCGGTGCGGATGCCGCGGCGGCGGTCGGCGGCACTACCTCGGGTGTGGCCGGGACCGACGGTGACGTCCTGCTACTGGCGATCCATCACCTCGCCGTGGACGTCGTCTCCTGGCACATCATGATCGACGGCCTGGCCGCCGCGTGGCAGCAGGTCCAGTCCGGCGTGACGCCGAAGATGCTGCCCGAGTTCACCTCCTACCGGCAGTGGTCCGAAGCCCTGTGGCAGCGCGCCGCCGAACCGGAAGTGCTGGCCCAGCGCGACTATTGGGCCGCCCAGGTCGCCGCGCCCGACGCCGCGCTGGGCGCGCGAGTGCCCGCCCCGGCCACCGACACCTGGTCCACTCTGCGCGTCAGCACGGTCGCAACCCCGGTCGCCCTGACCGAACGTCTGCTGGCCCGCGCGGGCAAGGACGAGGGTGTCCGTGAGCTGCTGCTCACCGCCCTCACCATGACCATGGCATCGGTGCACGCCGACAACGGAAACGACCCCGCCGCAGGCGCTTTGATCGCGCTGGAGGGTCACGGTCGCGCCGACGCCGAACTCGGCACCGACACCGCCAACACCCTCGGCTGGTTCACCAGCGTGTTCCCCGTGCGCCTCGGTGTCGGCGAGCACGCGGTGGATGTCGCCCGCGCGCAAGCGGATCCGGCCGCCACCCGCGCTCTGCTGGACAGCGTCGCGACACATCTGCGCGAGATCCCCCACCAGGGCCTCGATTACGGCCTGCTCCGCTATGTCGACCGCGTTCCCGACCTCCGCGGCGCGGCCGAACCCCAGGTCGAGTTCAACTACCTGGGCCGCATCGACCTCTCCGGCACCGAGGGCAACCCCTGGTCGCTGCTGGTCGGCGCCCACGACGCGGCCCTGCCGCTCGACCCCGAACCCGACCTGCCGCTGCGGTACGCGGTCGACGTCATCGCCGGCATCGGCACCACCCCTGACGGCCCCGCCCTGACCACCAACTTCCGCTGGAGCACGGCCCTGTTCACCGAAGCCCAGGCGGCACGCTTCGCCGACCTCTGGACCGAGGCGATCGCCGCTCTGGCCGACGCCATCTGACGCGAGACACCGGCGAAAGCGGGCAGCCCCGGCTGCCCGCTTTCGCCATTTCCGGTGGTTAGGCTGGCGGACGGAGCATCACGTTCTTCACCGACACCCTTCGGAAGGAAGCCAAGATGAGCCCCACCATCGGCGCCGTAGTCATCCCCGTCACCGACCTGGAATCGGCCAAGAAGGTCTACACCGCCCTCTACGGCACTCCCCACACCGACGAGCCCTACTACGTGGGCTACAACGTCGACGGCTTCGAAATCAGCCTCAACCCCCAGGGCGACGCAGGCGCGGGCCCCATCGCCTTCACCGACGTCGAGAACGTCGACGCCACCCGCACCGCCCTGCTCGCCACGGGCGCCACCGAACACTCCGCGCCCCGGGAAGTAGCCCCCGGCCTGCGCGTCTGCGTGCTCACCGATCCCGACGGCAACCCCTTCGGCCTGCGCGGGAAGTAGACATCCCGGCCGGGCGTCCCCCTCCGGGGCCGGGCCGCGATGGCGTCGATCAGGTCGGAGGTATCAGCGATGACAATGCAGTGGCGCTTGTCTCGAACTACGACTGCTGCGAGCCGACCTTCAGCCATGTTCCGGAGGTCCGGTGCTCGTGGATCGCCGTTCCGGCGACGCGCGCGGCCGGCCCGCCCCTCTCGCCGTCCGGCGTGCTGACGGCGTAGTCGGCGGTTCTGATCACGACCGTCCGGTCGAACACGTGGTCCACCCCGGCGTATTCGTAGACCACGTGGTCGTCCGCCTCCGAACGCAGCCGGAAGACCAGGTAGATCGCCATCGTCAGCGCCGACCGGACCGTCGGTCGGCGCAGATCGCGATCTGCCGGGCGAGCCGGTGGGTCAGTTCGGCGGGTGGGCCGGGGATGACGGTGAACTCGTCGGGGCCCTGGTGCTGCAGCAGGTATCGGCCGTCGTCGGGGTAGTCCAGCCAGAGGAAAGCCTTGCCGTCGCCGGTGGGTCGAGCGTCGACCTGGTAGCCCGGGTAGACGGTGATCTCGCCGGTCCCGATCCGGGCCCGGCGGAAGAAGCGCTGCGTCTGCTCGACGGTGGACAGGCGGGTCGGATGCCTGGCGTAGGTGGCCGCGTCGAGATCGCTGCGGCGCCCCTCGAAGCGGGGCGTGGTCCCGCCCGGCA
Organism: Nocardia sp. NPDC087230; assembly: GCF_044744725.1. NCBI lineage: Bacteria > Bacillati > Actinomycetota > Actinomycetes > Mycobacteriales > Nocardiaceae > Nocardia > Nocardia sp. NPDC087230. The sequence continues at coordinate 129,253 of NZ_JBIUYV010000002.1, read as the reverse complement.
CGCGCGGCAGCGCCGCGACGATCTCGGCGGCCAGGTCGGCCAGCGGCACGATGCTCAGCGTGAGATCGCCACCTTCGTCCCGGGTCGGCCCGTGCGCCTGGACCGCCAAGGCCGCGTGATCCTCGATGATCCCCGCGTAGACCCGCACGACCTCGGTCTGACCGGGCCCGCACAGGCCCTCGATCTCGACCCGCACCTCCGGCTCGAGCAGCGCGCCGAACACCTTGTGCAGCCGCTGGTCGTAGACCTGCTGCAGCCGCAGCCCGGCCGCCCGACGCCGCTCGGCATGGATCTCGATCGTCTCCGCGAACTCGGGGCGAAAGGTCAGCGGATACGGCAGCCGGTCCCGCCCGTGCCCCTCGACGCCGATGGCGAACGCGTGCGCGTCGAGCCGCCAGCGGCCCAGCGGCACCTGCTCGCCCCGTGTCGGTTCCCTGTCCTCCAAGGCTTGCTCCCAGCTCACGCGCCGATCACTCCACCCGGCGGCAGAGTCGGCGGCAACTGGCCGATGAGCTCGCTCTCCCGATCCTGAATGAGGTAATCGGGGCTGGTGTGCTCGTTCTCGTCGTCCTTGCCGTTGCCACCACGCCCGCCGCCCATCATGCCGGGCATGCCGCTCATACCCCGCGCACCGGCGGTACCCGCCGTCGCCGCGCGAGCGCCGGAGGCCGCGCCACCTGGCGTGCCCGACACACTGCGCCCCGCACCGGGCACGCCCGCGCCGGTGGACACACCGGACCCGGGCGATCCTCCGCCGGGCGAGCCGCCGGTCTTGGTGTCACCGGGGGTCGTCGGCTGCCCGGTTCCCGGCGTCGTCGTGGCGGGCGTGGTCGCCGACGGATCGGTGCTGCTGGGCGAGGTCGAGTCGTCGTCACTGCTGTCGTCGGTGCCGTCGTCGTTCTGATCGTCACCGGTATCGGTCGTCTGCGGCGAGGTCGTCCCGGGATTCTCCTGCGTCCCAGCGGGATCGGTTCCCGGCGTGGTGCCGTTGTTGTTGGTGGTCCCGTTGGTGGTCCCGTCGTTGCCGTTGCGGGTCCTGGGATCGCCGTCGCCGGGATTCTCGGTGTTGTTGACTGGCAGTGGCAGGACCGGAGTCTGCTTGTCGACAACGATCGAACCCGGCTGGTAGGTACCAATCATGAAGAGCCGGGCGTCTTCCTCTGCTTCGGTGGCCCGGTGCTTCGCGGCCTTGACCACACCGTTGCCGGGGATGTGGCTGATGAACTCGTCGAAGCTGGATATGTTCTCCGGCTTAGGAATCGCGATTTTCGCCTGCCCGAGGAGACCTTCCATGTGGTCGATGCCGTTGGCGACCATCTGAAACGCCGTATGCAGCTTCGCTGCGTCAGTGGTGTAGCTCTTGACCGCGTCGATTGCCGCGTTTCCCGATTGCCCCGACCACTTTTCGGACAGCACTCGCTCGAAGTTGGTCCGATAGGTATTGACCGCGGTCTCGGTCCCTGTCGTGAGCCGCCGCCAGCCATCCGCACCGGCGTTGACCTCCGTCGCATCGACACCGGCCGCGCCGTCCTTGCCGTTGAGCGCTTCCCATATCTTCAGGTGCGACCAGGTACTGAACTGCTCCGGGTCGGTCACCGATGCCTTGTCCATTGTCAGTCCGGAATCGGCGCTCAGCCGCGCCCACTCGCTGCTGATGATGGTCCGATCGCCCTCCCATTTTTCCCGGCCATCCTGATCGAGCCTGCTGAACTCGTCTGCCCGGTCATAGTTGTCTGCGACTTTGAAAATGCCGAATGTGCCGGCGTGGAAGAAGAACTCACCGATGGTGCCGTCGGTCCAGAACGACATCAGATGCCAGCTCCCGTCGCTCCGAGTTCGCCTGCGGTCTGCTGGTCGACGGCTTGTAGTTTGCCGATGGCTGCGAGAAAGGTATCGCGTTGATCGCGGGCGATGGCGATGTGCTGTTCCAAGCGCTGTACCGCGGATTCGTCGGCGGTGGCTTTGGCCTCGAGCTTCTTCTGGATCGCCATTGCAGAGGGAAGACCGCCCCATCCCGTCATGCGGTCGAGCTTGCTCGCGACGAGCTTCTGCGCTTCGAGGTCGATCACATACTGGTTTGCGACGTCGGCGATCGCCTGGCCGAGGCCTTCGTCGATCTCGAGCTCGCCGTCGACGGCCTGTTGCTTCATGTTCCGCCAGTATGCGGCGTGATCCTGAGTCATTTCCATACCCTCCCCGTATCTACTTCGGCAGGTGTGGCTCTAGCGCTGCCGCATACTTCCCCGCCATGTCACAGAGATCGCCGACTCGAGGCCCCTCAGTACTCAGCCAGGCTGCCGTCACTTCGAACATGCCTTGTTCAGCCTCGAATGACACGTAGCAGATGTCGGGAGTGCTGTTCTCCTTCGAGACCAGTCCGGGGCGGGAGTTGACCGTGGTCTCCCGGATGACGGTGACGCCGTCCTTCTCCCTGGCTTGGTCGAGCGTGTGGCTGGTCGAGCCGACACCGACCATACGGCGGCCCGAACCGTATCGATCATCGGTCGGTGCCCAGTCGCAGATTCGCCATGCGGACACTCCACTCGGTGGATCAGTCGTGACCAGCTTCGTCGTCGGGTCCAATCCAACGCTCCGCAGCACCTCGTCCGACAGCGCCCCCCGACACGGGTTGAACACCTCGGTCGCCCCCGCCTTCGTAGGCGCGCCGGCCCCCTGCTCGGTATCCCCACACCCAGCAAGCACCGCCACACCGGCCAGCCCACAGACCATGGCCCGTATCACCACAACGCCTCGCACAGCTCTCCTACCTGGTCAGATGCGACAGTTCCCCGCCACTACATCCTTAGACGCACCCAACCCCCGACCGGTTCCATCCCCGCCTGCGGCCGTCCGCCATCCCCGACGACCTTACGGATACCCACCCGACCCGAACACAACCTCCTCGGTCTCCGAGGCACGCCGGATCACCGGGGAGATCCCCACGGTGGACCTTCGTCCTCGCGCCTCGCCGACCACAGTTACCTGCGGTATGTGCTCAGATGTCGAATGTTGTTGCCACCGACCATGGCTCGCCGTCGGAGAGCGAGTGCCGGACCTTCGTCACCGCTTGGATCAGGACAGGGGGCGCCGGGATCATGCCGTAGTCGATCTTCCTGGTCACTTTGTCGATGCTGACCCGCTGGTCGATCGGTGGCTGAGGCGGGTCGGATCGGGAGATGCATCGAGCTCGGACCGTCAGTACTCGCCCGGTATCCCGGAGTAGTTCGATCCGTACCTGCCAGGGCTCCGGGTGGATCAGTCCCACTCGGAAGTAGGCCTTGTCCCAGTTCGCGCGGTCGAGCAGGTGGACGGGGTGATCCGGTGGGTTCTGGCCGATGAGATGAATATGCGCGTTCTTCTTCTCGATCCCGTACACCTTGTAACCACCACCTGGGTCCGGGGTGGCATCGTTGTGTCGCCCTGCTGTGCCGGCCGCTCATTCGCCGGATGAGGCTTCTCCTGGCAAACCCATATCGTCGGAGTTTCCCAGACGAGGAAATCTCCGGGAGTGTTCAGCGCCCTTCGCAGGTAACCGATGACCTGTTCCTCGGTAGCGAGGCGCCTGCTCTCGGGCACACTGCCTCCTTCGGCGTCGGGCTGACACGGACCGTTCACGACGTCCGGTCCGGCGGCGAGTGGTATTCGACCTGGAGGTCATCGACCCGAACACCCTGTCGGGCAAGGCTGTCGACAACTTGCTCGGTGAAGCGTCGAGCCGGTCGGTAGTGGCTGCTCTGATCGCTGATCAGTCGAACGTGGCCCTGCCTGACATCGATCTCACCGGCGCCGGCCGCCGGTTCGCCCGCGAGGAAACTCGAGTGATGAAATTCGCCGAGGATGTGGTGCGGTGAAGAGTAGAGCGCGCCACTTCCATCCATCACGAAAATCGCGCGCCCGCCGTTGGGGGACCACAGCGTGCGGGCATCGCTCGTGTCCAGCAGTCGTCCGTGAGCGTCGTAGAGCAAACCGTCGCGGATGGTAATCCGATACGATTCCCGTTCGCTGGGCGTCAAATACGCGACTTGTTTGTTGCCCCACACGGGATTTCCGAGGAGGCTCTCGCCCCGAAAGCTGTCTTGAATCGGAGTGGTCGCGTAGTCTTCGGTGAATTGCTCCAGGTCGTCGGCGGTCAAACGGGTAACCCGACTGGGATCGATGCGCGTGACGGAGAGCAATTCATCGATGACAGCATTCGGTTCGGGGTCGTGTGTCGCATCGACGAGAACGATGTCGTCGCTGTCGTCCCAGAACGGGGTGAACATGCCGATAATTCTCCCCGACGCCATCCTCAGTGGCAGGAAGATTCCGTATTCTGTGCCCCAATAGAATCCGCGAGATAGCCGGGCTTGGATGTCGTCGACGCTGGACGATATGCGTGCGATCGGCGTGGCATTTTTGAAGGACGACACGCTGTCTTCGGGCAAGACGGCATAGGGTAACGCCGGCCACGGGCGCATGGAATCCATACGCCCAACTACTCGGCCCAGGAATTCCCGCAGTTCCGTCGGTCCTTGGCGCATTTGTACGAGTGTCGGTATCGGCTCCGCCGCGGTGAGGCCGTCGGCGAGTGCTCGATACTCCTCCTCCGGGGTGAGGGTGGCAAGCGGCTCTGTCAAGAGCGCGTGCGTGATTCGGTCGAGGACATGCTCGTCAAGATTCTTCTCGAACTGTACCGAGTACAGGATCGCATTGACGAGGGGCCGCCAGTAGTTCACGTCACTCACTTTGTTCGGCTGAAATCATCTCTTCCTGTGCGCCCGATCCTTAATCAGCGGAATGGTACTCGATCTGATTGTCGCTGACGTTTATGCCTTGCCGTCGGAGGCTGTCCAGCACCTGGTGGGTGTACTTTCGGGCCGGCCGGTAGTGGCTACTCTGATCGCTGACGAGGACAACTTGCCCGGACGCTGCCTGAATTTCTCCGGCTCCCGCAACCGGAGCTCCTGCCGACAAGCTTGAATGATGAAACTCGCCCAGAATATGAAATGGCGCGGAGTAGAAGTAGCCATCATGATCCATGACGAAAATTGCCCGGCCGCCCTGCGGAGTCCAGAGGGTCTGTGCTTTCGCGGTGTCGAACAACTCGCCCTTGTGGTCGTGTAGGAGGCCGTCGTAGCTGTGCAGGCGGAAATTTTGCCGCTCTGTATCGTCTAGGTATTTTACCTGCTTACCATCCCATACGGGGTTTTCGGCAAGGTGCTCCCCATGGAATGTGGCAAGTACTGGTGTCGTCTCATATCGAGTTGCATCCGGCTGGATTCCGATGTCGTCGAGCCGAAAAATCCGGCCCGGTTCCACTCTTCCTGTTTCGATCAGCTCGCGGATGGGCTCGTCCGGGTTATTAGCGGGTCCTGCGGCATAGACGATGACGTCCTGGCTTCCATTCCAATACGGAGAGAAGAATCCTACGATCGTTCCGGAACGCATTCTCAGCAACAGGAAGGGGCCATCCTCGCTGTCGTGATTGAATGCGCGAGCGAGGCGGCCCTCCACCTCGTTGACCGTGAGCGCGAGCCTGGCTATCGGTCGGGCATCCCGGAACTCGTTCAGGTAGTCGGCACTCAACGCTGTGTAGGGAGGCGTCGGCCATGGGCGCATCGAGTCCATGTTCTCGACGACTTGCGCCAGGAATCGTCGTAGCTCCGACTCGGTCTGGCGCATACGGACGACAGTCGGCAGCGGTGCCCGGCGACGGATGCCGTCGGCGAGCGATCGATATTCTTCCGCCGCGGTTAGGTCCTCGATCGGTTCGACCAAGAGCGCGTTGGCGATCCTAGCCGCCTGTTCCGGGCCCAACTCTGGTTCGAACTGGATGTGGTAGAAGATTCGTTGAACGATCCCGGTCCAGTAGTCCATCCTCAGTCCCTTCCTCATCGCGGCGCTTCGAACTCGACCTGGGCCGCGCTGAGCGGGATCCCGAGCCTACGTAGATGGTCGATGGCCTGCAAAGTGTGGCCTCGTTCAGGTCGATAGTGCCCACTGGAGTCGGTGAGTAGCTGCAGCACTCCGTCGATGACTACGAGTTCTCCGGCGGCGGCGACAGGAGCCCCTGCCAGGAAGCTCGAGTGATGAAATCGGCCAGCCGAGTGGCCGAGTGAGGCATAGAGGTTACCGTGCTGGTCCATGACGAATATCGCCCGCCCACCGCCGCTCCACACCGTCTGGCCTCCGCGCGTGTCGAACAGCTGTCCATTCGCGGTGTACAGGAGTCCGTTTCGTATTTCGAGCCGAAGCGCTCGACGCCTGTTCATGTCGAGGTAGTCGACGTGAGAGGGCGGTGTTTGCCACACCTGGTTGCCCGGGATGTGCTCGCCATCATATTGCTGGCCCATGTTCTGGGTTTGGAATGGAGGGCCTGGGCGATAGGCCCTTGCGCCGAATTCGTCCACCACCGGCTGGGGACCCGGAGACGCGATCTGTGGCCGGAACTCGGCTGCCTGGGGTGTTGAAGGTGGTGGGACGGTGCTCGGCGTCGACGGCGGGACCGTGGCGGTCGCTGCGGGGTCGCGCGGGGGGAGGCCGAGAATTCTCCGCCACAACGGGCGTCGGCCACCGGTGCGCGATGGGTGGTTGGGATTCGGGGCGCCCCACGAATGAGGGTCGTGTGTGTGCGGATCCGAATGCGGCGCGGTGCTGTCGACCGGTCGCGGTGCCTGACTCGTCGGTGCGGATGTCGGGAGTGTAGGCCGCGCTGGCGGGTTGGATTCCGGTGCGCGGAAATCGCGGGGCGGAGGCGGGACCTGTCGGCGGTTGTCGGGTACCGCGTGCGCAGTCTGGTGCCGGGTGTTCGGCGGCGGAGTCGGCGTGGTCGGTCGGGGCGGCTCGGAAGTGGGGTTGCCGGCAGGTGGGTTGTCGAGCCACGGTGGTGGTGGCGGGGTGAATCTGGCGCGATCTACGGCAGCGCTGAGCTGGTCGAGATCAGCAGGGGATACGTGGCCGCCGTTCGGGTCCAAGCCGAGTTGGTCGCGCAGCCGGGCGGTCAGTCCCGGCAGGTCGACGTTCGGATGAGTCGTGCCGGGCATTCCAGAGCTGTCGATCGGCATGTGCATGTCGGCGTCGGCAGGGTTGGTCACCGGGACGAGATCGACCATCATCCAATCCCCGTTGGGGAGCTGGAAACCGCCGTTGAAGTGCAGGTCGACGGCGAACTGGGCGCGTTGCAGCAGGGCGGCGACCGCGGCGGGGTCGAGATTCGCCGCGCCGGTGAGGTGGATGCCGATCCGCATGACAGAGACGGGCGAGCCGAGAGCGGTCGTGTAGCGGCCCCAGGTGAAGCGTCGGCGACCGCTTGGATCGGTGACCGGCTGCACGCCGCCGTCCGGCTGACGGGCACGGAGGTTGTCGCGGGCGGCACGTGATCGATTCGCGTTCTGTACCTGCTGGGGGGTGGGCACGGCGGAAGCAAGCGGGGGCTGGGTCGCGTTGCTCTCGGCCGAATGCGGCGTGGCTCCGGGGATGATCGGCGACCCGGTGGACGGTACGGGTTGGGGTGGCGCTGTCGGCGCGCCTGTGGAAGTAGCTGTGGTGTAGGGAGTTTCGTCCGACGGTGGAGCTACTGCTCGAAGCTGCCCTCCGTCGGCCAGGCTCCCGTCGCTCGGGAGCGGGCTTCCGCCCATGACGCCGCCGAGGCCGCCAGACTGTCGGTCGGGCGAAAGTTGTACGGGTTCTTGGTGATCGTCAGGGTCTGAGTTGTCGTCGGGGCGTCCGTCTGTTCGAGCGCGGTCACCTGCATCTCGTACTGGACCGTGCTCTGATCCTCCGAGATCTGCCGGAGGCTGATCCGGTGAAGCGGGGGGTACACCTGGCCGCCCTGTATCGGGCGACCCGTCTCGATCGCCTGGTCGAACTCCTCGCCGATCATCTTCGGTGGCAGGCTCCGATGTGCTGTGATCACTCCGGTCTGCTTGTTCAGCACGTAGTTCCCCAGGCCCAATCCCAGCCCCTGCTCGACTTCCCTGTCCGTCAATATCGCTCGTCCGACCCAGCCGTGTCTGGTCTCCATTATCAGGAACTCCCGATTCGGGCCGAACAACCGAGCCAGCGACTGTCGGGCCTGATCCTCCGTGAGAATTGGTTCCGCCATGCGGGTTTCCTCCGTTGGGATTGATGGGAGTGAATTCGAGGGTCACCGACGCATCGACCATCCAGGACGGGGGGACGTCGGAGGTCAACCCCGATTGTGGGTCCCACCATACGGGGCCGGCGGCGCCGGGTGGATAGACGATCACAGTCGCGTGGGATCCGTCGATTTCCGGGGATCCGTCGGCGTTGTATTTGAAGTTGCCGTACTTGTCCTGCGCATGCCAGCTGTTGACAACCAACGCGGATGAACCGGGCCCGAGAGCCGCGATGTGATCATGCAGTGCCTGGTATTGCTGGCTGATCGACACACCGCCGAAGTGGAGGAGACCTCCACCGAGCCATTGCGCAGCCCGCCCGAGACCCGATGCTTCACCACTTTCGGTGTCGGGAGTGCCATCCGGCTTCTTGTCGGAGCTACGGGGGGCTGCTACTTGTGGCAGGCCGTAGAAGGATGACAGGGCGGACAGTGAACAGTCCAGGCAATTGTTGCGGCGCCCTGGTTGTGTCGGGCCACCATCGTTGATGGCTCCACCGTACGGATTGGTGCGCGGGTCGGCGCCGATCGTGAATTCGTTACCGTTGCGGAGGTAGTCCTCGACGTCGGTCTGGAATTTCGCTTGTTCGACCGGCGCCAGCTCGTTCGGCGCGAACGTGCGGAGGTCGGACGGGTTCGAGAACGGCGCAGGCGTATTCGCTCTGGCGATGTCGTTGCTGATAGCGCGGAGATCGTCGTCGGTGAGTGGCTGTTCGGGTTTGCCAGGCGGCAGACCCATGTGGTCGCGCAGGTCGTTGGCGAGGTCGAACCGGTGCTGCTGGGTGTTCAGGCGAAGGTCGGTGGCGTTGGGATTCGTCGAGAATTCGACGTCGACGAGGAATCTGTCGCCGCCGGGGAGCTCCTGATTGTGGTTGAAAGTGGCGTCGATCGCAGCGTGTGCGTACTCCATTTCCTGGTGCAGCTCGGCCGGGGTCATCAGATGCGCGTTGGGGACGTAGGCCCGGATGGTAGCCACCGTGACCCATCGACCGCCCACTTGGAATCGTCGGATCCGATAGGCGGGCGGTCGTGATTGGGACGGGTCCCGATTGGTGTCGACCGTGGTGGTCCGGCCGTCCTGCGATGGCAGGTTCCGCAACGAATCGCGCAGTGCACGAGCATCCGGGCTGTGGCCGGGTTCGATCTGCTGATCCGATGGGGTCGGCGATGGGGTGGGTGTCGGCGGCACATTCTGCGTGGCTGTGGGCTGTGCAGTCACGACGGACGACGCTGGGAGCGTAGAGGTATTCGTGTCCGGGCTTGCTGTCGCCGGCGTATCGGTAGCGGTCGGTGGGTTGGTGCTCGCCGGAGGCACGGGCCGGGCAGCGGCCGGTGTGGACTGCTGGGTTCCGGTGGTCGGTGTCGCCGGGGGTGGCGTGGTCGACCTGGGGGACGATGCCGGCGTAGTCGAGATGGGGCCCTGGGCGAATGTGGTCGAGGTCGACGCCGGCGTTGTGGTGGGTGTCGTTGTGGGCGTGGGGGTTCCGGTTTGGGGGGCCGGGGCGGTCGTGGTCGCGGCGGTCGATGTGTCGGTGGAGGTCGGCTGGGTTTGTGGGTTTGCCGTTGTTGTCGTGTCCGGTTGGGTCGGGTTGTTCGGCGTCAGTGTGATCGGGACCTGTTGTGCGGGTGGGTTGTTCGCTGGGTCCGGATCGGTGGGGAGGTCTGGGATGGAGTCGGTGGGTGTTATCGAGGGGGCGGTGTCGCCAGGGGAAGGGAGGGTTGGTACTTCCGGGTTGTCCTGGCCATCGGTGGTGGTGTCGACGGAGGTCGGTGGCTGGACGGGGCCGTTGGCGTTCGGATCGGACGGCGTGGTGTCGGCGGTGGTGGGTGCCTCGGCTTCGGCGGGGACGGTGTTCGGGTTCGATGGTGGGGCGTCGTCGGTGTTCGCAGGCGCGTTGTCCGGGATCGACGACGGAACGGTCTCTGCGGGGTTCGGGGCTGTGCCGGGGCCGTTTTCGTCTCGGGTGGATGGCGCCGAATCGTCTGTCGTGGCGGGGACGGAGTGGTTCGGATCGGACGGCGCGGAGTCGTCAGGGATGGGAGCGCCGTCGCTCGGATCCGACGGGGACAGCTCGGTCGCCGGAGTGTCGGGGGCGTTGTTCGGCGGGGTGAGTGAATCGGGGTCGCCAGTCGTCGCGCCCTCGGTATCGCCGGCGGGTGAATTCGCGCCGCCGTCATCGGTTCCGGCAGGTGTGGTGGCATCGGGCTCGGTGTCGGTGCCCGCGGGGGTCGTGGTGCCGGGGTTGGTATCGGCTCCTGCGGGTGTGGTGGTGCCGGGCTCGGTCTCGGCGTCCGCGGGGGTCGTGGTGCCGGGGTCGGTGTCGGTACCGGCAGGTGTGGTGGTGCCGGGGTCGTTCGGTGCGGAGTCGTCGCCTGCGGGCGTGGTGGCGTCGGGGGCCTCGGTGTCGAGTTCGGGGACTGTCGGGGCCTCGGCGGGGCCGCCGTGGCCGCCGGATTCGATGGTGCTCTGGACGCCGCCCGCGCCGGCGCTGGTGAAGGTTTCTAGGCCGATGTCGAGTTTGAATTCCTGGCCGAGGAGTGCGGCGCCGACGCCGGCGGCGGCGACCTGGGCCGAGACGTCGGCGCCGAGTTCGGTGACGGTACCGCCGACCACCTTGCCCGCCAGCTTGCCGGTGGCGGAGGAGGTGAGGTCGCCTAGAGCGCCGGTGCCGCCGCCGAGGAGGCCGCCGACCGCGCCGCCGACGGCACCGCCGAAGGTGGCCAGGCCCAGATCGGTCAGGCCGAACTTCGACAGCGAGCGGTCGCCGTTGGAGAGCTGGATGAGGCGGGCGGACAGGTCGGTGCCGCCCTCCTCCAGGGCTTCGAAGGCGGCGCCACGCAAGGCGAGCCGGGCGGCGGCTTTGGCGGCGCCGCGGGTCAGCATGCGCGCGATCAACTGTCTGATCGCGACCCGGACCGCGATCTGACCGGCGACCCTGGCCGCGGCGCCCGCCACCGCGCCGACCCCGGTCCACGCGGTGAATCCGGCCACCACCAGTTCGGCCGCGGTGATGATCATGGTGCCGATGATCACCAGCTTGGTGTGCTCGATGTCGTTGGCGCCGTCGTCGAGCAGTTCGGCCTGCTTCTCGCACCATTTCCGGACTGCGGCGAACGTCGCCGCGTCACCGTTGAGCAGTTTGTCGCGGAAGGCGGCGACGGTGGTGTGGGTTTCGCCTTCGGCCAGCGCCGTCAGCGCCGCGTTCAGCGCGACCGCGGCGTTGTCGTCGACGGTGTCGAGCGTCCGCGCCATGCTCGTCCAGGCGTCGGCGACGCGGCGCATCGCGGTCTCGTCGCCCTCGGGCCAATCACCGGCGCCGAGAATCCATTTCGCCACCCATTGCAGTTCATCGGGGATCTCGATGCCCATTCAGGCGGTTCCGGTGGTTCGGCCGAGCGCGCCCGCGGTGCCGGCGTCCTGGGCTTCGAGCGTGGTGGCGATGGTGACCAGGTTCGCGCCGAGTTGGGTCATCACCGTGGCCAATCCGGTCACGGCCTGCTGCCCGGAATCGACGCCAGGGGTGTAGTTCTTGGCGAACGCCTGGCCGATCTCGTCGTTGCCCCAGCATTCGCCTTCGTCGGCGATCACGCGCGCCAGCGCGGCCGCCGCGGTGGTGATCGTGTCGGCGACCGAGGTGAACGACGGTTGGGTGGCGCGCAGGGCCTGCGGGTCGACTTCCAGTGTCACCGCAGGTAGCTCCGGTTGCGGAAGTAGTCGCCCTCGTCGTCGTCGGAGTCCTCGACGAGGCGGCGTGGGGGTTCGGGGTCTTCGGTGGCCGGTGGCGAAGTCAGTTGGGCGATCAGGTCTTTCACGCTGACGGCGCCGGGGACCAAGTCTGGGAGGTCGGGGAACTGTCCGGCCAGATCCGTGATGGGTGCCATCGCCTGTTCCTGGATCTGCCGCACCTCGATGGTCATGGCGGTGATGGCCTCGGTGATCGAGCGGCCCAGCGAATCCGGTGTCGAGCGCTTGAAGGCGTCGGGCTCGATGTGCACTTCGCTGACACCGGCGATGGTGCCGGTGACCCGGACCAGGTTATCGGCCGACCACGCGCTGACCGCTTCGGTCGCCCGCGCCTGGGCGTCGAGCAGTGCGGACTTGTCGGCCGTGAACGAGTCGAGCATCGCGTCGATCTGCGCGCGCAACGCGTCGTTCGCCGCACGGGTCGGCGCCGACCAGTCCTCGTTCATGAACCCCTCGATCCGATAGGAAGCACGTCGAAAGGTTGGACGCGCCGGACCCGCCGACGGTTCCCCGGAGGTGAGATGGATCTCGTGGGAGTTTCAGGCGGTGCGCGAGCCCACGATGATGCTGCCGACGTTGCATTCCTCGAGTTCGTCGAGGCCGGTGGCGGTGGCGAAGGCGGCGGTGTCGCTGAAGCCCTGGGCGACGACGCCGAGGTTCATGGCGGTGGCGGCCAGGTAGACGGTCTGCATGAGGACGCCGACGTGCTTGAGGATATTGGCGTAGGCGACCTGCTCGTAGCTCCACATGACGCGGCCCGCGCGGGCCGAGACCAGCAGCAGGACCTGGGGTTCGGCGCCGCCGGCGAGGGTGGCCGAGGTGGACTTCAGCAGCTTCTGGACGGCGGGGGAGTCGGCGGGGGCGACCGGGCGCAGGACGTGGTCGGCCGAGTCGTAGTGGTACATCCCGTTGTCCAGGCCTGCGACATTGCGGATCACCGGGTAGATCTCGAGCTCGTAGGCGCCGCCGCCGGAGGGGTAGGGGCGGGAGCCGTCGGCGCGGGTGCGGGCGCTGCGGAACAGCAGCTCGCCCAGCTGGTCGGCGGTGATGGGGGCCGCGTCGTCGAAGGCGCGGGTCGACACGCGATCCTCGAGGGCGGCGGTCAGGCTGGGGTCGGCGGCGCGCAGGCCGTCCAGGTCCGGGCGGGCCAGGGCGATCGGCTCGCCGGCGAACGGCGCACGGCGGGCGGGCAATTCGGGGAAGCGGCCGTCGGCCCAGCGGGTCGGGCCGAACTCGTCCCAGGTCACCGTGCGGGCGCCGAGGGTGCTGCGGCGGTGGAACCACAGGTCGGGGGCGCTCCAGGAGCGGGTGCGGAACTCGTGCTCCTCCTCGTCGCCGTCGACGAGGAAACCGCACCACTGCAGATCCGCCATGAACTGCGACTTCACCGCGGCCGGCACCGGCGAATCGGCGGCCATCGGACCGTCGAGCAGCGCCAGCAGCCGCGGGTCGTGCACGCGCAGATCGCACCACGCGCGCGGGTGCTCGAGCACGAAACCCTGGGCGTCGCGGTGCAGGACGGCGAACTTCGACAGCGTCGCCGACCAGGTCGGCAGGGGCACCTCGGGACGCGGCGCCGGCTCGGCGAACGGGCGGATGCTGTAGAGGTCGCGGCCGCCGTCGCGCACCGTGACGGCCAGCCAGCCGCCGTCGGTGAGTTTGCGCATCAGCCCGGTGATGTCGTCACCGGCGGCGGCGGTCGACATCTCGGCCGCCGTGGCCGGGCCCTGGTTCAGCGTCTTCAACGCCTGCAGCGCGCCCGCGCCCAGCCCGGTCAGCTTCACGTTGCGCGGCGGATTCAGCAGCACCGCCCCGGCCGGGGTGGTGAGGCAGGTGACTCCGGCGCGCAGCGAGAATCGGGTCTGGGCGGGGTACGTGGAGGCGAGCACAGCGCAGTCCTTGCTGGGGTCGAACGTGGTGGGAGAGGTGCTACTTCGCCGCGGCGGCGAAGGCGGGGCCCAGCTTGTCGAGGATGTAGGGCACCGACAGCGCCGAGGGCTGGTTGATGGCGCTGATCTCCTGCGTGGTCAAGAAGACGACCGAGCCCTTCCGCACCGACGGCAGCTCGCCGTAACCGGGCAGCTGGCGGTACTTCTCGTCCAGGCCGGGGGAGTAGCCGGCCAGCAGCAGGTCGGCCGACAGCTCGTCGACGCGCTCCGGCGAGAGCGCCAGGCGGCCCTGGTTGGACGGCTGCGCGGTGAGGTCGGCCGGGATGCCCATGCCCAGCTGGGTGAACACCTTGGCCGAGCCGTCGTTCGGGTCGGTCAGCACCATCAGCTGCGCGGGGCTCGCCAGCCAGGTGCTGGCGAAGGTCTTGCCCTTCAGACCCGGGTTGGCGGCGCTGATCGCGGCGATCTTGTCGTCGACCTTCTTGATCACCGCGGTCGCATCGGATTCCTTGTGCAGCACCTTGCCCAGCGCGGTGACCTGTTCCTGCCACGGGGTGACGGCGTCCTTGGTCAGCGCGGGCAGCGTCGGCGCGATCTTGGACAGCTCGTCGTAGGTCTTCTGATCGGCGATGAACGGATCGGCCAGGATCAGGTCCGGCTCCAGCGCGGCGACCTGCTCGGCGATGCTGCCGGTGGTGTTGAGGGCCTTGGCCGACTTCAGGCTCTCCGGCTCCCACGGCGGGGTGCTCTTGGAGACCGCGGAGACGTTGTCGATGTAGCCGACGGGGACGACGCCGAGCGCCAGCGAGGTGTCGAGCCACTGGTTGCCCAGGGCGACGATCTTCGTCGGCGTCCCGGTGACGGTGGTCTCGCCCTTGGCGTGGGTGATGGAGACCGGCTCACCCGAGCCCGCGGCATCGTCGCTGGAACCGCAGGCGGCGACGCCGAAGGCGAGCGCACCGGCGAGTGCGGCCACGGCCACGCGCCGCCAGCCGCGCGAAGTCCGAACAGACGTCATCGTTGCATCCTCCTTCATCGAGGAAGGTTCCTCGATCGGCTCGTCGAGCCGGTTCCAGCGTAGGTCAGCCTAGGCTAACCTACGTCGGTTTCGGAGGGGGAATCGTCCCTACAGTGTCACCCGCTGGTCCTGCGGCATGAACAGCTTGTCGCCGTCCTTCACCTCGAACGTGGTGTAGAACTCGCCGATATTGCGGACGACCTGGTTGCAGCGGAACTCGTTGGGCGAGTGGGTGTCCTGCAGGGACTGCAGGGTCGCCTCCTCGGTCTGCTTGTCGCGCCACTGCCGCGCCCAGGAGAAGAACATGGTGCGGAAGTCGGGCTGCTCGCCGGTGCGCTGGGCGAGCTTCTGATACGCCGCCAGCGCGATCTGCAGGCCGCGCAGGTCGGCCAGGTTCTCGCCGACGGTCAGCGCGCCGTTGACGTGCTGTCCCTCGGGCGCGCCCTCGGGGACCAGCACGTCGTACTGCTCGATGAGCTGCTGGGTCTTGGCGTCGAAGGCGGCGCGATCCTCCGGCGTCCACCAGTCGCGGCGGTTGCCGTCACCGTCGTACTTGGAGCCCTGGTCATCGAAGCCGTGTCCGATCTCGTGCCCGATCGTCGAGCCGACGGCGCCGTAGTTGACCGCGTCCTGGGCGTCCTTGTCGAAGAACGGCGGCTGCAGGTAGGCCGCGGGGAAGACGATCTGGTTGGTGGTCGGGCTGTAGTAGGCGTTCACCGTCTGCGGCGACATGCTCCACTCCGACTTGTCCACCTCGGTGCCGAGCCGGGCGAACGCGCGCTTGGACTCGAAAGCGTTGATGGCGATGAGAGATTCGATCAGCTTGCCGCGGGTCACCTGCACCGAGGAGTAGTCGACCCACTTGTCGGGGTAGCCGATCTGGGCGACGATCTTGTCCAGCTTGGCGATCGAGGCCTCGCGGGTGGGCTGCGACATCCACGTCGAGTTGGTGAAGTTGTCGCGGTAGGCGGCGCGCAGGTCGTCGACCATCTCCATGGCGCGTTCCTTGGCCGCGGGCGGGAAGTGCTTGTCCACGTACAGCTTTCCCAGCGGTTCGCCGAGATTGTCGTCGACGACGCCCACCGCGGAGCGCCACATCTCCGGCTTCTCCTCCAGGCCGCTGAGCACCCGGCCGACGAAGTCGAAGCGCGCGTCGGCGATCGCCTTGGGCAGAAAGCGCGCGTAGGTGTTGGCGATGTGCAGCTTGAGGTAGTCGCGCCACTGGGCGAGGTCGACCTCGCTCCACAGCTGCGCCGCCGCGGTGATGAACGACGGCTGGCCGACGACCATCTTGTCGAACAGCGACTTGGGCCGGTCGGTCATGCCCGCCAGCCACGGATCCCAGTCGAACTGCGGGCCGAGCGCGGTCAGCTCCTGCCAGCTCATCAGGTTGTAGGTGGCGTCGGTGTTGCGCAGGCGCACGCTGTCCCAGTGGTTCGCGGCGATCCGCTTCTCCAGGTCGACGGTTCGCTGCGCCACCCCGGCCGGGTCGGCCATGCCGAGGCCCTTGGCCAGCTGCTCGAGGTAGGTCTGATAGCCGGCCAGCTGCGTCGCGAACTCGGGCTTGCGGTAGTACTGCTCGCCCAGGGTGAGCCCGGCCTGGCTGACGCTGGGAATGTAGGCCCTGGAGTTCTTGCGGTCGATGCCGATGCCCATCCCGATCAGCCCGGAGATCGGCGCCTCGGCCATAACCTTGGCCAGCTCGGGCTTGCCCGCGGCCTTGTCGAGCGCGCCGAACAAGCCGTTGAGCGGCGTGATACCGAGGCGCTCGATCTCGTCGAGGTCGAGGCGGGCGTCGTAGAGGTCCTTGATCTGCTGGGCCTCCGACCCCGGCTTCGGGTCCTTGATGCCCTCGATGATCGCGCGCAGCTGCTCGAGCGTGCGGTCGTTGGCGTCGGTGATGGCGCCGACCGAGGACTTGTCCGGCGGCAGCTGGTAGTCGCGCAGCCAGGCGCCGTTGACGTGGCGGTACAGGTCGTCCTGCGGGCGGATCGCCGGATCGCCGCCGCCCATGTCCACGCCGGTGAGCTTCACTTCGGGGGAATCGGACGTGCAGGAGGCCAGCGCGGCCGCGACGGGCACCAGGCCCATGGCGATCAGGAATGCGCGCCGATCCACGACCGACGGACGACCGGACGATGTCACTAGGTTCCTTCCCCGATGCGGCAGCCGCACCCCTGCTCGTTGCGATCCAGCCCGCCCAGGCTACCGGCGGGCGGGCCGATCGGTGGAGGTAGCGGTGAGCCCGGCCCGTTCTGCGGGCCGGATCGGGGACGGCTAGTCCGAGGAGATGCCCGCGCTGCCGGTCGCCATGTCGCAGGCCAGTCCGCTGCCCGCGTTCAGGATCTTCGCGACGGTGGGCACGCGCTTGGTGACCAGTGGTGCTCCGGTGGCGTGCAGCAGCAGCGACAGCTGCACCTCGACCTCGGTCTCGACGTGGTAGTAGGCGGTAGCCTTGGCCACGGTGACGCCGCCGACGTTCACCTCCAGGTCGACGGTGTCGCTGGCGAAGAACTTGCCGTTGGCGACGAAGTCGACCTGCGCGCCGACGTAGTCGTCGAGGCCGACGACATCGATCTTGGAGGTGCAGCCGACGGTGAGGGTGTCGGTGAGCATGTCGATGATCGGCCCCGCGGTGGCGTGCGGGGCGGCCAGGGCGAGCACGGCGGCGAAGGCGCTCGCGGTGGTCGCGATCCGGCGGGTGGTCGGCAGGGTGATGTGCATGTGCGACTCCTCATCAGCTCGTACCTCGACGAGCAGGGCGACCGTAGCAACGGCGTGACCGCGCCCACAGAGATTTGAAACATATCTGCTTCAGATTTGTGGGAACGACCCCCGATTTGGGTCGACCTGGGGATTCACCTACACTAGACCGGTTGCCTGCGGGAGCTCTGCGCCCGCAATCCGGCAGTGAACCCCCAGTGGTAGGTATTTCCGCTGGCAGGCGCGCGTCCGGAGGGTGACTGACCATGTGCGTCGGGTCGGCAATCCGGCGTACGTATACATCCAGGTCCAGGAGGTGCTGAAGTGATTCAGCAGGAGTCGCGACTGCGCGTCGCCGACAACACCGGGGCGAAGGAAATCCTTTGCATCCGCGTGCTCGGTGGCTCGTCGCGTCGCTATGCCGGTATCGGTGACATCATCGTCGCCACCGTGAAGGACGCCATCCCCGGCGCGAACGTCAAGAAGGGCGACGTCGTCAAGGCTGTCGTCGTGCGCACCGTCAAGGAGCGCCGCCGTCCGGACGGTTCCTACATCAAGTTCGACGAGAACGCGGCCGTGCTGATCAAGCCGGACAACGATCCTCGCGGCACCCGCATCTTCGGCCCGGTCGGCCGTGAGCTGCGTGACAAGCGCTTCATGAAGATCGTTTCGCTGGCCCCGGAGGTGCTCTGACCATGAAGGTGCACAAGGGTGACACCGTCCTCGTCATCTCGGGCAAGGACAAGGGCGCCAAGGGCAAGGTCATCCAGGCCTACCCGGCGACCGGCAAGGTTCTCGTCGAAGGCGTGAACCGGATCAAGAAGCACGTCGCGGATTCCGCGAACCAGCGTGGCGCCTCCTCGGGTGGCATCGTGACCCAGGAAGCCCCCATCCAGGTTTCCAACGTGATGGTCGTCGACTCCGACGGTAACCCGACTCGCGTCGGCTACCGCACCGACGAAGAGACCGGCAAGCGGGTTCGGATCTCCCGTAAGAACGGGAAGGACATCTGACATGACCACCTCTGAGCAGACTCAGCCCCGGCTGAAGGCGCGCTACCGCGCCGAGATCAAGGACGCGCTGAACAGCGAGTTCGAGTACGCCAACGTGATGCAGATCCCGGGCGTCGTCAAGGTCGTCGTGAACATGGGTGTCGGCGACGCCGCCCGTGACGCGAAGCTGATCAACGGTGCCATCAAGGACCTCGAGCTGATCACCGGTCAGAAGCCGGAGGTCCGCAAGGCCACCAAGTCGATCGCGCAGTTCAAGCTCCGTGAGGGCATGCCGATCGGTGCCAAGGTCACCCTCCGTGGCGACCGCATGTGGGAGTTCCTGGATCGTCTGGTCTCCATCGCGCTGCCGCGTATCCGCGACTTCCGCGGTCTGTCGCCGAAGCAGTTCGACGGCAACGGCAACTACACGTTCGGCCTCAGCGAGCAGTCGATGTTCCACGAGATCGACGTGGATTCCATCGACCGCCCGCGCGGTATGGACATCACCGTGGTGACCACTGCGACCAACAACGAAGAAGGCCGTGCGCTGCTCAAGCACCTCGGCTTCCCGTTCAAGGAGAACTGAGCACATGGCCAAGAAAGCACTGGTCAACAAGGCCAACGCCAAGCCGAAGTTCGCGGTCCGCGCCTACACCCGCTGCCAGCGTTGCGGCCGCCCCCACGCGGTGTACCGCAAGTTCGGCCTGTGCCGCGTGTGCCTGCGCGAGATGGCCCACCGTGGCGAGCTCCCGGGCGTGCACAAGAGCTCCTGGTGACCCCGCGCTCCTCGTGAGCGCAGCCACCTAGGCGAATAACGAACGAAGGCACGGACTTCCGAGTGGAGTCCGTGCCTTCGTGTGTTCGCGGCACGGGTCAGCCGAGGTGCTGCCATTCCGCCCACGCCTCGTCGAGCAGTGGCGTGACGGCGTCGTAGATCTCCCACGTGTCCGGGACGTGATAGGTGGTCTCGTAGCGCGCGACCTCGGGGACGCGGTCGTAGGCGCGCAGGTATTGCCGGTAGACGGCCGCCGCGAAGGCCTGGCCGCGGGCGTTGAGGTGGCCCTCGTTCAGCTCACCGCAGCAGTGGTCGAGCAGGTAGCGGCCGGGGGTTTTCGCGCGCTCGCGCAGGGCCGCCAGCTCCGGCCGTGGCCGGGGCTCCGGTTCGCCCCAGACGAGCGCGGTCGGCGAATGCAGGTCGTGCGCGACGGCCCAGGCGTACAACATGCCGATGTGGGTCGCTCCCGCCTCGCTGTCCAGGCCCAGCTCGGAGGTCGTGTCCGAGTGCCAGCCGCAGTCGTCGTAGGTCATGGTTTCCCCCTGTGGTCGATGGAGCCTCAGGATCGCAGTACGCACCGACAATTCGGCCGGTCGCCGCCCGCGCTTCCGGAAGATGGGTGAAATATTCGGATTTCACTCTTGTGGAATGCTCGCGTCGTGTTCCCTTGGCGCATGAAGAAGTTCGTCACTGTCGCCGCTCTGTCCTGTGCCCTGCTGTCGGCCCCCGCCGTCGCCACCGCCGCCCCCGTCACGCCCGCGCCGGTCGCCGACTCCGGTTCGGCGCAGGGCGGCACCGGTTCCTCGCAGGGTGGCTCGGGGTCCTCGGAGACCGCGCTGATCTGCTCGCCGATCGCGCAGGTGCTGTTTGCCACGGGCAGCGTAGAGAAGCCGCCGCTGTACGACCTGATGTGCATGATCGTCGGATAGCCCTCGAAGCTGTTGCCCCGGCAACTCGGGGCGTGCGCACAGCGGGGGCGGACGGCACGGTAGGCGCATGAAGAAGTTTGCCGTGTCCTCCGCTCTTGCCCTGTTCCTCCTCGCCCCGGTCGTCACCGCGACCGCCGCCCAGGCCGAGGCGCCGGTCGCGGACAGTGGGTCGTCGAGTCTGGATGTGCTCTGCAGTCCGGTCGGTGGGCTGCTCGTTCTCGCGGGGAGTGCGGAGAATCCGTACGGCCCGCTGCTCAGCATGGTGTGTGTGACCCGCTGACGGGCATGTCCCGGTAGGTCAGCGGAAGGGGGACCGGTCGATGCCGCAGCGGAGGTCGGCCGGGGGGAGTTGGCCGGTGAACAGGTAGTCGCGCTTGACGTGTTCGGCGCAGGTGCTGGGCACGTACATGCTGCTGTGGCCCGCGCCTTCGATCACGACCACGCGGGCGTGGGCCAGCTGCGCGGCGCCGGCGACGGCGCCGCGCAGGGGCGTCGCCGGGTCGTACCGGCTGTTGAGGACCAGGATCGGGGCGGCGGTGTCGCGATTCCAGGGACCGGTGTAGCGGTCGACGTCGCGAGCAGGCCAGAAGGCGCAGGGCAGGGCGTTGAAGACGGCGGTGCGGCCGAAATACGGGACGCGCAGGTCTTCGAGGGCGCCGGCCCGGCGGTAGACGGCGGGGTCGGTCGGGACGGCGCTGTCGGCGCACTGGATCGAATAGAACGCCTCGACGCGATTGCCCGGCTGCTCTTTCGCGAAGACCGCGTCGTGCGTCACGGCCGGAACCAGCGCGGTGCCCGCGTCGAAGAGTTGCTGCAACAGCAGCGCCAGGTCGGGATAGGTTTCCGGGCGCGCGAGGCTGCCCGCGGCCGCGACGAGCTGCCCGTACGTCCACGGGGTGCCGTCGACGACGATGGGCGCCAGGCGCGCGCGTTCGGCGAGCGCGATCCATTTGAGTTTCGGCTCGCCCGCCGAGAACGCGCAGTCCGGGCCCGCGGCCGAGCAGGCGCGCAGGAACGCGTCGAAGGTCTCGGCGACGGCGTCGGCCACGCCCTGCCTGGTGTCCAGCGGCAGGGTCGCGCCGTCGGTGCCGTGTCCGTTCGCATTGCCCTCGAAGTCCAGCGACCCGTCCAGTGCCATCGCCCGCACCCGGCCCGGGAACATGTTGGCGTAGACCGCGCCGACCTGGGTGCCGTAGGAGATGCCGTGATAGCTCAGCGCGGCATCGCCGACCGCGCGGCGCAGCAACTCCAGGTCGCGGGCGGTGTTCGCGGTCGAGGCGTGCGCCAGGATCGGGCCCGCGGACTCCGCGCAGCGGCCCGCGATATCGGCGGAGCGGTCGAAGAACTCCGGCTCCTCGGCGGGGTTCGACGGTGTGCCAGGGAAGGTCGCGAAGTAGGCCTGCTGCTCGTCGGACGAGGGAAAACAGCTGGTCGGGGCGCTGCGTGCGACCGAGCGCGGGTCCCACGACACCAGATCGAAGCGGGCGCGCAGCTCCTCGGAGAACAACCACGGCCACCGCGCCCGCTCCCGCAGCCGATCGACACCGGACGGTCCGGGCCCGCCGAAGTTCACGAACAGGGTGCCGATGCGCCGGTCGGGATCGGTCGCGGGCAGCTTGATCACCGCCAGGTCGATCTGCTCGCCCTGCGGACTGCGGTAGTCCAGCGGCACCTGCGCCCAGGCGCAGGAGAAGCCGTCCTCGCAATCCGACCACCGCAGGTCGGGAGTGCCGGCGGCCTCGGCGAGCGGGTCGACGTACGGATCGGCGGCGCGGGCGGGCGCGGGGATGGTGAGGGCGCCGAGACCGAGCAGAACAGCGAGAACGCGAGTCCAGCTACGGCGAGTTCCACGGCGCCCAGAGCGCGAATACAACTGCCGAGCCTCCTGCACAGATCGGGCGAACCTCGCGAAGCTATCACATGCTTTCCTCAGGAAACTAGTTGGCGGCGAACGGAATTCGCCGAGCGCACCCCCGTCCGGCCTGGTCCGGACCGCCCGCGCGGGAATTTGTTTCGAATTGTTCGGTGAACGTGAGGTTAAATATCCCGAGGTCAATTCTGTGTTTTTCCCGATAATCGTGAAATCGCGGTGGCCGACCCTCTGATCCATCGCTAGGGTCGGGATGGTCGCGCGGAAATGTGGCGCGACCGGGTGTCAAAGACGATCCCTAATTCCAGGACAACCGGAGGAGTGGGATGGTGACGACAACCACAGAGAAAACCGGGCGTGACCTGGCCCACCGGGCGCCGCTACGCGGGATTCCCGCGGGCGCGATGCCGATGGTCGCCTTTCTTTCGATATTGGCCGGATTCATCGGCGCGGCCGCCTATACGCATTCCGCCGGATATTTCGTGACATTCATGACCGGAAATACCGAGCGGGCCGTTCTCGGCTGGTTCGACAATGATCAGCTGCTGGCCGTCGGTGCCATCACGCTGCTCTTCTCGTTCGGGCTCGGCGTGTTCGTCGCCTCGCTGCTGCGCAGGCGGTGGTGGCGCGACAGCCGCCACGGCGCCGCGGTGGTGACCACCGCGGCGCTGGTGGTGGCCGCGGTCGTCGACTTCGCCCTCGACCGCACCGGCGGTCAGGAGGTGGGGTTCATCCCCATCGCGTTCGTCGCCTTCGCGGTCGGCGCGCTCAACACCGCGTTCGTGAAGAACGGCGAGACCAGCGTCCCGCTGAGCTATGCCACCGGGACCGTCGTGAAGCTGAGCCAGGGGATCGAAAGCCATGTCAGCGGCGGTAGCGCTCGCGACTGGCTCGGCTACGGCGGGCAGTACGCGGCCTTCGCGGTCGGCGCCTTCCTCGGCGGAGTGATGAGCCTGGTCGTCGGTGGCGAGCTGATGCTCATCGTGGCCGCCGCCGTCTCGGCCGCCGCGGCGATGCTCACCGCCAAGGCGGCGCGCGCGGTCGCGGCCTGACGCATCCGGCCGCGCGAACCGACCCCGATTTGGTCCTGACCACGGCGTTGCCTACACTAGAGCGGTTGCCTGGGCACCTCTGTGTCCGCTGGCGCCTCGCTGATGTGTGTAAGCGGGCGGACGGTCCAGGCGCCGAGAGCTCGTTAAGAGAACTCATCCGGTCGGTAAGTGCCGTCCGGACCAGCCGAATTGTTGTAGGCCCACGGTCGGCGTGTGTGAGCGCGCCGATGCTGCATGGGAACCGCAGCGAGAAAGGTGTCGAGGTCTAACCATGACCATGACTGATCCGATCGCAGACTTCTTGACGCGTCTGCGCAACGCCAACTCGGCGTACCACGATCAGGTGAAGGCGCCCCACTCCAAGCTCAAGGCGAACATCGCCGAGATCTTGAAGCGTGAGGGCTACATCGCCGATTACCGCACCGAAGACGCGCCGGTGGGCAAGGCCCTCGTCGTCGATCTGAAGTACGGCCCCAGCCGTGAGCGCAGCCTGCAGGGCCTGCGTCGCGTCTCGAAGCCGGGTCTGCGTGTGTACGCGAAGTCCACCAACCTGCCCAAGGTCCTCGGCGGCCTCGGCGTGGCGATCATTTCCACGTCGACCGGTCTGCTCACCGACCGTCAGGCGGCCAAGCAGGGCGTGGGCGGCGAAGTCCTCGCCTACGTCTGGTAAGGGAGGTCAGGACTAATGTCGCGTATTGGTAAGAAGCCCATCGAGATTCCGGCCGGCGTCGACGTCACCATCGACGGCCAGGTCGTCACGGTGAAGGGGCCCAAGGGCACCCTGTCGCACACCGTGGCCGAGCCGATCACCGTCACCAAGGGTGAAGGTAACGAGCTGGAGGTGGCCCGTCCCAACGACGAGCGCGCCAACCGTTCGCTGCACGGCCTGTCCCGCACCCTGATCGCCAACATGATCGAGGGTGTCACCAAGGGCTACGAGAAGAAGATGGAAATCTTCGGTGTCGGTTACCGTGTGGCCGCCAAGGGCTCGAACCTCGAGTTCGCCCTGGGCTACAGCCACCCGGTGCCGATCGAGGCCCCGGAGGGCATCACCTTCGCGGTGGAATCGCCCACCAAGTTCTCTGTGTCCGGCATCGACAAGCAGAAGGTCGGCCAGATCTCCGCTGTCATCCACGGACTGCGTAAGCCCGACCCGTACAAGGGCAAGGGCATCCGCTACGCCGGCGAGGTCGTTCGCCGCAAGGTCGGAAAGACGGGTAAGTGATCATGGCGCAAACTGCTAACCAGAAGGCCAAGCGGATTCCGCTGGGCAAGGACAACTCGACCAAGCGTCGGCTGTCCAAGACCCGCCGTCACTTCCGTCTGCGCAAGAAGGTCGTCGGCACCACCGAGCGTCCGCGCCTGGTGGTCAACCGCTCCTCGCGGCACCTGCACGCTCAGCTCGTCGACGACTCGGTGGGCAAGACCATTGCCGCCGCGTCCTCGATCGAGGCCGATGTGCGCGCGCTGGAGGGCGACAAGTCCGCCAAGGGCGCCAAGGTCGGTCAGCTGATCGCCGAGCGCGCCAAGGCTGCCGGTATCGAGTCGGTCGTGTTCGACCGTGGTGGTCACGACTACCACGGCCGCATCGCGGCGCTGGCCGATGCCGCTCGTGAAGGCGGGTTGAAGTTCTGATGACTGTTATTTCGAACGGAAGGAACGTCTGATGCCGGGACGTCAGCGGCGTGACGGCGGCAACGGACCCGCCGGACAGAACAGCAATGCCCCCGAGGGCAACCGTGGCGACCGCCGCGGTGGTGGCGATCGTCGCGGTGGCGGCGACCGCCGCGACAACGCTGCCGAGAAGAACCAGCTCGAGCGCGTAGTCGCGATCAACCGTGTCTCCAAGGTCGTGAAGGGTGGTCGTCGCTTCAGCTTCACCGCCCTCGTGATCGTCGGTGACGGCAACGGTCTGGTCGGCGTCGGCTACGGCAAGGCCAAGGAAGTTCCCGCGGCCATCCAGAAGGGTGTCGAGGAGGCTCGTAAGGGCTTCTTCCGCGTCCCGATGATCGGCTCGACCATCACCCACCCGGTTCAGGGTGAGGCGGCGGCCGGCGTCGTCATGCTGCGTCCGGCTTCGCCCGGTACCGGTGTGATCGCCGGTGGCGCGGCGCGTGCCGTGCTCGAATGCGCCGGCATTCACGACATTCTGGCCAAGTCGCTCGGTAGCGACAATGCGATCAACGTCGTTCACGCGACGGTTGCCGCGCTCAAGATGCTCCAGCGTCCCGAAGAGGTTGCCGCGCGTCGCGGTCTGCCGATCGAGGATGTCGCTCCGGCGGGCATGCTGCGTGCGCGTGCGGGACAGGGAGCCTGACCATGGCTGATCTCAAGGTGACCCAGATCAAGAGCACCATCGGCGCCAAGGCGAATCAGAAGGACTCCCTGCGTACGCTGGGCCTTCGCAAGATCCGTCAGAGTGTTGTCCGCGAGGACAACGCTCAGAACCGCGGTCTGATCAACGTCGTGCGCCACCTCGTAACTGTTGAGGAGGTCTGACATGACCATCAAATTGCACCACCTGCGTCCTGCGCCGGGTTCCAAGACCGAGAAGACCCGTGTGGGTCGCGGTGAGGGTTCCAAGGGCAAGACCGCCGGTCGCGGTACCAAGGGCACCAAGGCCCGCAAGAACGTCTCCCCGGCGTTCGAGGGTGGCCAGATGCCGCTGCACATGCGCCTGCCGAAGCTGAAGGGCTTCACCAACCGCTTCCGCGTGGAGTACCAGGTTGTGAACGTGGGCCGCATCGCGGAGCTGTTCCCCGAGGGCGGCACGGTCGGTAAGGCCGAGCTCGTCGCGGCCGGCGCCGTTCGCAAGAACGAGCTGGTCAAGGTTCTCGGCGACGGTGAGATCGGCGTGGCGGTCCAGGTGACCGCCGACAAGGTGACCGGCTCCGCCAAGGAGAAGATCGCCGCAGCCGGTGGCACTGTCACCGAACTGGCCTGACGGTACTGTTAGTCAGCAGTGGACACCGGACGAGTCGCGAGCTCGTCCGGTGTCACTGTTAGAGTTCAAGTGTTGTCTGCCAAGCTCGTCATCGGCTGACGTTTCCGTAGAACCGAAGTCGCATGGCATGACCATGTCGTTCGCCAGGAGGATCTGTGCTTTCCGCCTTCGTATCGGCCTTCCGGACTCCGGACTTACGGCGGAAGATTCTCTTCACGCTGGGGTTGATCGCGCTGTACCGGTTGGGTGCCGCGCTGCCGTCCCCCGGCGTCGACTACCGCGCGGTCCAGGACTGCGTGAAGCTGGTCTCCGGCGGTGATTCCGCCGGTATCTACCAGCTCATCAATCTCTTCTCCGGTGGTGCGCTACTGCAGCTGTCGGTGTTCGCGATCGGCATCATGCCGTACATCACCGCGAGCATCATCATCCAGCTGCTGACCGTCGTCATCCCGCGGTTCGAGGAACTGCGCAAGGAAGGCCAAGCAGGCCAGACCAAGATGACGCAGTACACCCGGTACCTGTCGATCGCGCTGGCGATCCTGCAGGCCACGGGTCTCGTCGCGCTCGCCGCGCGCGGTCAGCTGCTGCAGGGCTGCACCGAGCCCATCCTCGCCGACACCAGCATCTTCGGCATGATCATCATCGTCCTGGTGATGACCGCCGGTGCCGCGCTGGTCATGTGGTTCGGTGAGCAGATCACCGAGCGCGGTGTCGGTAACGGCATGTCGCTGCTCATCTTCGCCGGTATCGCCGCCCGCCTGCCGATCGACGGCAAGCGGATCCTCGACTCCGACGGTGGCCTGATCTTCGGCCTCGTGTGTGCCGCCGTCCTGGTGATCCTGGTGGCCGTGATCTTCGTCGAGCAGGGCCAGCGCCGGATTCCGGTGCAGTACGCCAAGCGCGTCGTCGGTCGCAAGATGTACGGCGGTTCCTCGACCTACCTGCCCTTGAAGGTCAACCAGGCCGGCGTCATCCCGGTGATCTTCGCGTCCTCGCTGCTCTACCTGCCGAACCTGATCGCGCAGCTGACCGGGTCCAGCACGGCGACGGAGCCGAGCTGGTGGCAGGAGATCATCCAGAAGTACCTGGTGAACCCGGGCAACCCGGTCTACATCGCGATCTACTTCGGTCTGATCGTGTTCTTCACCTACTTCTACGTCGCGATCACCTTCAACCCGGAGGAGCGCGCGGATGAGATGAAGAAGTTCGGCGGCTTCATTCCCGGTTACCGTCCGGGCAAGCCGACCGCCGACTATCTCAACTACGTTCTGAGCCGCATCACCCTGCCTGGCTCGATCTACCTCGGTCTGGTCGCCGTCCTCCCGAACCTGTTCCTGGACATGGGCTCGACCGGTGGAGCGGCGAACCTGCCGTTCGGCGGTACTGCGGTCCTCATCATGGTCAGCGTGGGTCTCGACACGGTCAAACAGATCGAGAGCCAGCTGATGAATCGAAATTACGAAGGGTTCCTCAAGTGAGAGTTGTTCTGCTCGGTCCGCCGGGTGCCGGCAAGGGTACTCAGGCCGTCCTGCTGTCGGAAAAGCTGGGCGTTCCGCACATCTCCACCGGAGACCTCTTCCGCGCGAACATCAGCCAGCAGACCGCCCTCGGTCGCGAAGCGCAGAAGTACATGGACGCGGGTGACCTCGTCCCGAGCGACGTCACCAACCGCATGGTCGAGGCCCGCGTCGGTGAGCCGGACGCGGCGAACGGCTTCGTCCTCGACGGGTACCCGCGCACGACCGACCAGGCCGATGCGCTGAAGAAGATCCTCGAGCACAACGGCACCGCGCTCGACGCCGTGCTGTGCTTCGTGGTCGCCGAGGACACCGTGGTCGAGCGCATGCTCGCCCGTGGGCGCGCCGACGACACCGAGGACGTCATCCGCAACCGGCTGCGGGTCTACCGTGAGGAGACCGAGCCGCTGCTCGAGTACTACGACGGTCTGGTCGTGACCGTCGACGGTATCGGCGAGGTCGACGAAGTCAACGCACGGGCGCTGAAGGCGCTCGGTCAGTAACCACCGATCGGAGTACTGAGGCCGGATGGTCTTCAACCGTAAGAAGAAGGTCGTGCCGTTCCGTTCGGCGGGCGAGCTGGATGCCATGGCGGCAGCCGGCGCGATCGTCGGGCGGGCGCTCGTCGCCGTCCGCGCCGCGGCCAAGCCCGGCGTCTCGACGCTGGAGCTGGACGAGGTCGCCGAGCAGGTGATCCGTGACGCGGGCGCCGTGCCGTCGTTCAAGGGCTACCACGGCTTCCCCGGCTCGATCTGTTCTTCGGTCAATGACCGTGTGGTCCATGGGATCCCCTCGGCGAAGGAAATCCTCACCGAGGGCGATCTCGTCTCCATCGACTGCGGTGCCATCCTCGACGGCTGGCACGGTGACTCGGCGTGGACGTTCGGCGTCGGCAACATCATCGAGGCCGACGCGCTGCTGAGCGAGGCGACCAAGTTGTCGATGGAAGCGGGCATCGCCGCGATGCTGCCGGACAATCGCCTCACCGACGTCTCGCATGCCATCGAGCTCGGCACCCGCGCCGCCGAGCGCGAGCACGGCCGGGCCTACGGCATCGTCGACGGCTACGGCGGTCACGCCATCGGCCGCGAGATGCACATGGACCCGTTCCTGCCGAACGAGGGCGCCCCCGGCAAGGGCCCGCGCCTGGTCGTCGGTTCGGTCCTGGCGATCGAGCCGATGCTCACCCTGGGCACCACCGAGACCAAGACCCTCGACGACGAGTGGACCGTGGTCACCACCGACGGCACCCGTGCCGCGCACTGGGAGCACAGTGTCGCCGTCACCGAGGACGGTCCGCGCATTCTCACCCTGCGCCCGGAGTAGTCGGCGCGCAGCAGGTTTCGAACGACGGCCCGGTCAGCCTTCCAGCAGGATGGTGACCGGGCCGTCGTTCGTCAGCTCGATGCGCATGTGCGCGCCGAAGTGCCCGGTGGCCACGGTCGCGCCGAGTTCGCGCAGGGTATCGGCGAAGGTGTCGACGAGAGGTTCGGCATGTTCCCCCGGGGCGGCCGCGTTCCAGGACGGTCGCCTGCCCTTGGCGGTATTGGCGTAGAGGGTGAACTGGCTGACCACCAGGATGGGCGCGTTCAGGTCCGCGGCGGAGCGCTCACCGTCGAGAATCCGCAGCCGCCACGCCTTGTCCGCCAGGGCTTTCGCGGTCGCCTCGGTATCGGTATGGGTGGCCCCGACCAGGGCGAGCAGCCCGTGCGGCACCCCCGCGCCGGCCGGGTCGATCCGGCCGACCACCTCGTCGTCGACGCTCACCTGGGCACTGGTCACCCGCTGCAGCAGTACTCGCACAAGCACCGATCATGCCAGGCGCCGACGACGGGTCAGGGCTTGCCGAAGAACAGGATGTCGGTGCCGTACTCGGTGAGCGGGCGACTCTCCGCGGCCTGCCGGATGCCGCTGCCGGGCAGCTCGGTGACCTTGGCGAACATCGGCGCGTTGCCGAAGGCCGCGCGGACCTGCGTTTCGGAGGCGTAGTCGGCGCCGTAGTCGGCCAGGGTCGCGAAGTCCAGGGGCGCCAGTGGCGCGTCGAGCGGGGCCTGTCCGGCGGGCCTGCCGAGCGCGGCGTACTGGGTGGCGACGCCGTTGTCGTAGAGGCACAGCTCGTAGGAGATGTTCTCGATGGTGGCGACGGTCAGGACCGGCCACTTCTCCGAGAGCCGCACGGCGAGCGGATGCTTGCCGAGCGCACCGATCTCCCAGTTCAGGCTCTTCACCGAAATCCAGCTGCCGGAGGACTTCTCGACCAGCACCACATCGGCGGACAGCTCTACGGCCGGGTTGGTGACGGGTTCCTTGACCCCCCAGTGCTTTTCGTGCACCCCGGCGAATCGTCCCGCGTCCACCGGCTCGACACCGTCGCGCGCGAAGGCCGCCACGATCGCCGCCCGCACCTGCTCGAGCGCGTCCGGCGCCGAGCAGCGCACCGCGAGCGCGCCGTAGGTCGCCGAGATCTCCACCGGCCGCGACGGCGGTTCCGGCATCGCGCCCGCCGCGAGGGGCTTGAGCCCGACCAGCGCCAGCCGCCAGTTGATCTCGTCGATGGTGGCCAGGTCGCCACCCGACTGGTAGAGGATCTGCTGCTGGGTGAGCCGCCCGGCCCGCTCCAGCGTCGGCGCGCCCAGCTTGATCAGCGCCTGGGTGGTCTTGACGGTGAGATCGAGTTCTTCGACCCGGGTCTCGCGCAATCGCGCGGTGCTCGCCGCGGAGGTGACCTCGGAATACAGCGTGCGATAGCTCGCGATGGCCTGCTTGCGTGAGCGGCCGACCATCATCGTGCGCAGCAGTGTGCTCAGGCTGGCCAGATACTTGCCGGGCTGTTCGCAGGTGCGCGCGTACATCGCGGCGCGGATCCGCACCGCGTCCTCGGTGGCCGCCACCGCGGCGTCGTGATCGAGCCGCATCAACCACACGCCGCACTTGGACAGCCCGTCGGCGCACATCGGCTGTACATCCGGATAGTCCTGCGCGACCTGGCGATACGCCTGGCACGCGCTGCGAATGGTATTGGTGGCCAGCTGTCGATGTCCGACCAGCCGCGTCGCCTGCTCGAACAGCCGCAGCGAATCCTGCAGCGCACCGGCGTATTCGTAGCTGACGTAGCCGCCGACCAGCCAGTGCAGCCGGATGGCGACCGCCTCCTGGGCCGGTTCCAGCGCCTCGGCGGTGCGATCGCGACCCGACGGATCATCCCGGGTGGCGAGTAGGCCCTGGGCCAGCTCGGCGAGGGAGCCGGCCAGCCGCAGGTAGTCGGCGGGGGCCTGGCTCCTGGTCGCGGTACGGTCGGCCGCTACGCGCCGTTCGAGGCCGCTCACATCGGTCATGAGCAATTCCATCGCGACGTCAATCCTGGCCTCATCCATCGTTCGAGCACGGCCACTGGGCGGCCGTTCAGTGTGTCGTCCGAGTTTGGCACAGATCGGCGGTGGCTGCCGGACCGTCCGGCGAACCCGGATGTTCATCCACGAGGGAGTCCGGTGTTTCCCTGTGGCTGTGCATATTTCGCATTGCTTACTAGAATGCATGCGATCGAGCCGACTGCGCGAGGGTCGTCGGTGGGGCGCTGCGAGGAGCGGTTGGCGTGGGAGATTCTCCCTACGAGGGGTTGGCGGGCAAGGCCAAGATCAAGGTGGAGACGGGCGCCGCGCTCGAAGCCGCCAAGGCGTGTAGCTCGGCGATCGAGATATTCAAGGGCTGTCAGAACCTGATTCGCGACCACGATCTCAACAACTACGACGAGTCGAAGCTCGGCGGCAGCCAGGTCGACGCGGGTCCACCACTGCGGACCAAGTTCATCACCGAGGCCACCCAGGCCAAGGACCTCATCGGGCGCTACATCGATTCGCTCGAGGACCTGGTGACCATGTTCAAGGCCGCGGGCGAGTCCTACACCGAGACCGACAAGGGCTCGGGCGACAATATCGCCGCGCTCAAGGGGCAGCTGAAGGACGTGAATTCCGCGCCCGGAGCCAAGGACCTGAAGGGCGAGGTCACCGAGGCCGGTGGCTACAAGCCGGCGCACTGGGAAGTCGATGTCAAGGTGCGACAGGGCACCGGCATGGAAATCAAGATGGAGAAGCACAACTACGACATCGAGACCGCCAACGTGCCCAAGCACGCGGGTACCGCGACCGCGGAGTCGGTGGGGGTGCGGATTCCGGTGCGGGCGGCGGACAACATGTCCTGGCGCGATATGTACGACCTCGGTCAGCGCATCTCCTGGCAGGAAGTGGCCAACGACGCCCCGATCTGGGAGGCGATGGCCAACGCTGTGCACGGCGCCGCCTACGACCTCGACCAGAAGCTCGCCTCGATCACCGCCGATCGGTGGCAGAGCCAGGGCGGCGACACCGCGCGGGCGGCGATCGCCACTTTCGGCCAATCCGCGATGGTGGCCAGCGATTCCTTCAGGATGATGCAGTCGAACCTCGAGTACACCGCGAACTGGCTGTACGCGACCAAGGTCTGCATGCCGATCGAGACCGAGGACAAGTGCGACGACGATCTGCAGGAGAACCGCGATCGGTACGAGCGTCACTACGTCAACGGGGTGATGAACACCGAGAAGTTGTTCCCGGCGGCGGCCGAACCCGCGGCGCCCAAGGGCCCGGTGACGACGCCGAACAACAATAACAACAACAACGGCAACAACAACAACGGCGGCAACAACAACGCCGGCAACAACAACGGCGGCGGCAACAACGGCGGCGGCAACAACGGCGGCGGCAACAACTCCGGTGGCGGAAGCAACAACTCCGGTGGCGGTTCCCAGCAGACGGCTGCCAGCCAGGCCGCCCAGCAGGCGGCGTTGCAGGCCGCCCAGCAGGCGCAGTCCGCGTTGCAGCAGAACGGGACCAAGGGCACCCAGAGTGGCACCGGGCAGACCGGGTCGACCGGTCAGACCGGCTCGACCGGCTCGGTCGCGGGGTCGGGCGGGTCGACCGGCTCGAGCAGTGGTTCGGGCTCGGGCGATATGTCGAGCATCCTGTCCTCGGTGATGTCGGCGGTCACCTCCGCCGTCAGTTCCCTGACGCAGGCGCTGCCCTCGCTGGCCACTGCGCTGCAACAGATCTCGGCCGACACGACCGGCTCGACCACCGCGTCGGGCCTACCCGACTTCAGCCAGCTCGGCAACCTCCTCGGTCAGTTCCCCGACCTGAAGGAGATCCTCGCGCAGTCGCCCGAGCTCACCGGGCTGATCGCGGGCAACCCCGCGCTGTCGCCGCTGGCCGAACTGCTCGGCGTCGAAACCGCGACCTCCGATCCCGACGGCGCCGGCGTGCCCGGGGAGACGACGGAAACCGCCACGGCTTCGCGGGCGTCGCTGCCCGACTTCTCCAACCTGCTGTCCGGCCTGGACGAGATCGTCGCCCCCATCACCGGCCTGGTCGCGGAGTCGCTGTCGACCGAGGCGCCCGCCCAGGTGGTCGAGGGCGCCGAAGCGTCGGTCCCGGTGCTCGAGCTGCCCGACCAGGCGTTCTCGATGCCCGACCAGGAGTTCCACGCGCCGATTGCACCACTCGACGACACTGATCCCGGAACGATCACCCGTGCGCGTCCGGAGGTCGGCGCGTGAGCCAGCGCTGGGAACTCACCGACATCGAATTCCGGGTGCTGTGGCAGCGCTTCGTCGGCACCGATCTGCCACGCCCACTGACCTTCCAGTCCACGACGCGTCTGCACGAGGACTACGAGGCCGAGAAGTACCAGGTCTGGCAGCGGCTACAGCACACCGCCGATCCGGCGCTGCGCACGGTCTTCGACGTGCTCGAACGGCCGGAAGCGTATGTGCGCCTGCGCGGTTGGAAGGACGACGCGCGCAGCAACGCCGAGTACTGGCTCAAGGCGCGCGCCGCCCGGGCCGGTGCCAGCGGGTATCTGATCTACCAGCTTCCGGGTGAAACCCCCACCCACAGTGGCGGTTACGTCGTCGTCGACATCGGGCCGTACGGGCTCGCCGACGCGATCGTCGACCTCATGCCCGCCACCGGCGCGGGGCGCGGGGGCATCATCCCGCTGGTCACCGGCACCGGCCGCGACGACGACCAGCAGCGACAGACCTCGATGTTCTTCGAGGAAGCCGACACCTCGATCGTCGATCGCAGTGCCGAATTCCTGAATCGGCCCGCCGAGCGCACCGGCACGATCAACATCCTGCAGAACCAGTCGATGTTCGGCTCCCGTGGCATGCACCGCGACATCCTGGTCTGGCGCGACCTGCCCGACGACGGCCGCTACGTCATCGGCCTGCCGAACGAGAACCCGCTCGCCACACCGATGTCCAGATCCGATCTGGTCGACGCGGTCAACAGCTCGATCGAGCGAATGATGTCGCGGGTGGAGTCCCATTGGGAGGCGAACGCCTAGGTACCGGACGTTCACGGCGGCGTCACGCGAGGTTCGCTCCGCCGTGTGAGACTGTTGCGCAGGCGAAGGACTTGTGGTGTGCTCGGTGCTACCACTCGTGGAGGGATGAGGGCGATGACGTTCGAATACGACGCCGACAACTTCCGGACCGCGGCGGGCAAGTCGCGCAATGTCGGAACCCAGCTCACCAACATCATCAACACCCTGAACAGCTCGCTGAACGGGCGCGGAAACGTCTGGGGCAACGACAAACTCGGCCAGAGCTTCAACGACGGCCCCGGCGGCAACGACGGCTACGACTCCTCCTGGACCAACACCAGCGACAACGTCAAGACCATGGCGAAGTCCATGGGCGACTTCGCGGACGGCCAGACCGAGAGCGCCGACTACATCGACAAGATGGAACAGGGCAACCGCAACGGGTTGACGTAGGAGGCGGACTCGACTCGGTCGGTCCGGCCGCTACTGCATCGACTGACGGCTCAGGCCCAGCGTGGGCAGGTCGAGATCGGGGTGGCCGGCGCGGTCCGTCCAGGCGTCGTAGACGAGCCCGGCGGGGCTGGTGATGCCGTACCCGTCGCGGAGTCCGGCGACGGCGAGCTCGGCGGCGCGGCGACGGTCGTCGCCCGTGATCGGCGCGTCGAAGTCGACCCACCACAGATGGGCGTTGTCCACGTCGGGCTGGTTCCAGCCGGCGTCGGTGATCGCCCGGTACCCGGCAGGGTCGGGCCGTCGGCTCTCGTCGAGGAACCGGTCACCGATCAGCTGAGCCGACAGCACGTCTTCGTCGCGAGCGAACTGGACGAAGCGGCGGATGCGGGCCGGTTCGGGTTCGAAGACGATCACCCGTGCGCCGAGCGGAAGGGCTTCGAGCTCGGCGGCCAGATGTTCGGCGAACGCGGTCCAATCGGTCACAGCTGCCCCTGTCGGGAGAGCTCGACGCCTTCGTCGAAGAGTTCCAGCCATTCGTTGGACGCCAGGGTGAGGGTGATCGAGCGGGGGAGCGCCGCGAGGATCAGTGTCGAGGCGGAGCCGGTCCAGCGCAGCTGGGGACTACCGTCGGTGATCCGGGCGCTCGGCGCGCCCAGCGTCGCCTCGAGTCGCGTGGCCATCGCGGTGTAGGCCTGCTGAACGAGGGTGTGGGTCTGGTCGGTGTCGGGGCCGATGGTGCTGGCGCTGACCTGGATCTGTTCGACGTCGCCGTCGTCGGCGAAGACCTTTCCGCTGGCCGAGCCGAGGCCGGTATCGAGCATGGCCCAGTCGTCGTCTTCCGAAGTGGCGACGACGCGCCAGCCGAATCGTTCGGCGATCTGGGGTATTTCGGCGAGCTGCCAGGACCAGTCGAGTGCGCGCAGTCGACCGCCCAGCTCGGCGACCTCGTCGGGGGTCCGGGTTCGGAAGTCGGTCAACGGTTTCTCCTCTTGGCTCGCGACAGGCAAGGACGGCACGGTCAGAAGTACGACAGGAACGCCGCGTCGAAATCGGGGTCGCGGGTGTCGAAGTTCTGCGGGGTGTAGTCGAGGGCGCGGACATGGTCGACGAACTCGGCCGGGAGGACGAGGGGCTGGTCGGCGAGGTACTTCAGGGAGTCCTCGCGCCAGATCCAGACGCCGTCGGAGTAGAGGGAGGGGCCGCCCTCGATGTCGGTGCCGGGGGTGAACAGGTCGGGTGCTTCGCCCATGACATCGAAGATCGCGCGGACCTTGCGCATGTAGTTCAGGATTCGCTCGCGGTCGGCTTCGACGGCGCCGGTGGGCGCGTCGTGTACCGAGGGCAGCTCGTCGTGCGCGCCCTCATACATCTCGCGGTACATGGCCACGGGCTTCAATTCCATTGCGTGCGTCCTGCTCTCGGTGTTCTGGAGTTCGTGCCCGGCTCTCGTGCTCGTCGGTCCGTGCTGGTCGGTCGAGCCCGCGCTTCGGCGAGCCGCCGACCTCGATCCTTCGCGTGCGCAACCGGGTCGTCAAGTTCATCCGTACCGACCGGTGGATGGCGGCGCCGGGGGCACGTTCCGGCCGCCTCTCGTTCATTCCGTCGTCACCGGTGATTCGCCGGTGCCTGCGACTCTGTTGCGCAGGCGAACGACTTGTGGTGTGCTCGACTCGGCACCACTGCGGAGGGATGAGGGGCGATGGCGACGTTCACGGACTCGAGCTGGTGACGTAGCCCTCCATGATCGATCTGCCGTCCGGGCTGCACTGGCTCTCGATCCTCGCTGGCATGGAATGGCCAGAAGGCAACGAAGACGAGATGTGGGCCATGGCCGAGGACTGGCGCACGGCCGCCGACAGTCTTCGTGGTCTCGTCGACGACATCGATGCCGCCAAAGACGCTGCGTTCAAGGCGTATCCGCAGGGTGAGGGCGTCGATGAGATGCTCAAGGCCTTCGAGGGAATGGCACGCGGCGACCAATCGGTGACCAAGCTCGCCGAATTGTTCGACATTCTCGGCGATTCGGTCTATCAGACCGGTACCGAGATCGAATACACGAAGATCATGTTCCTGTCGTCGCTCGGACTGCTGGCGCTGGAAATCGCTGCGGCGTGGATCTTTCCGCCGACCGCGCCCGCGGTGGAGGCGGCCGCGATCGCGGCGACCCGGGTCGTGGCGCGCACCATCTTCGGCCGGGTGCTGGCCGCGATCCTGCGCCACGGCGCGAAGGCCGTGATCACCCGGGTGCTGAAGTTCGCCGCCCAGCACGTGGCGATCGACACCGCGCTCGGCACCCTGCAGGAACTCGGTGTCCAGCAGTGGCAGGTGGATCAGGGCCACCGCAAGGAGATCGACTGGAACCAGGTGAAGGCCGCGGCGGTCAGCTCCGCCGCGGGTGGTCTGGCGGCCGGTCCGTTCGGCAACTTCCTCGGCAAGCGGCTCGGCGACGGAATGTCGCCGTGGCTCAAGGGCGCGATCACCGGCACCGGCGCCGGTCTGGTCGGCGCGGGCGGCGGCATGCTCGGCCAGTTCGCCTACGACGGCTTCACCCAGGGCTGGGACAAGGCCTGGGACAACCTCAAGACCGCGGCCGCCGATCCGCTCATGTGGAGCGCGGGCGCGACCAACGGCGGTATCTCCGGCCTGAACAAGGCAGGCGCCAACGCCGCGTGGTCCAAGATGAACCCCGGCCTGTTCGAGCGCCCGAGCTTCAGTTCCCGGATCCGCGAGGCCATGGGGCCCGGCTACGACCTCGGGACCTTCGGGCAGGACAGCAACACCGCCGGTGGTGACGGTTCGACCAACCGCCCCGGTGCAGACGGTGAGAATCGGGCGGGCGCCGACGACGGTGCGACCGGTGTGGGCGGCGACGACGGCGTGCGCGCCGGTGCGGGCGACGACACCATGGGCGACGAAGGCTCGGGTGAGGCGCGGGCAGGCGCGGGCGACGACAGCCAGTCCATGCGCCCCGCCGGCGGGACCACGCCGGAAGCCGAGGGTGACGGCCCGACGAATACCGGTGCGGGACAGGCGAATCAGGATTCCGGAGACGACGGGCAGACGGCGTCCGATGGCGGCGGTGCCGGGAGCGGACGCCAGGAGTCCAAGCCGGAGGTGCAGACCGGGGACACACAGGTCGGCGACGGTGGGCGTCAGGACGGTGGCAGTCAGGACAGCGGCGCCCGTGCCGAGGGTGAAGGCCCTGTGGCACAGTCCGATTCGGGGCCCGATACCTCGCGCGCCGGGGAAGCCGAGGCGGACGCCGGCGGTGTGGGCGTCAACGACGGGACCCGCACCGACGCGCAGTCCGGCGGTCAGCCGGTCACCCAGGCCAACGACACCCAGATGGCCAACCGGGACGCCACCGCCCAGGTCGGTGCGGCGCCGGCGACCGGGATGGTCGGTGCAGGCCCGGTGGCCACCGGCGGGCCGACCCCGGGGGCGACCGGCCAGGCGCCCGTCACGGGCCAAGCGGCGACCCCCGCTGCTGGTCAGCCTGCGGCCACCCCGGCGCAAACACCTTCCAGCCCAGCTCAATCCACACCGGGGCAGCAGGCGACGCCCGGTCAGCAGACCTCGCAGGGGCAGGGCGGACAGCCGTCGACCCGCCCCGGCGCGCCGGAGGTTCGGACCGGACTGCCCGACGGAACCCCGTCGACTCCGGAAAGTCGTTCCGCCACACCGGAAGTCCTCGGAGACGGCGGCACCGGCGAGTCGCGAGCCGACACCGACGGTGCGGGCGACACCCGCGCCGACGGCGAAAGCCGGGCGGGCGCCGCCGAACCGCGCGGCGGGGCCGGTCTCGCGGACACGCCGCTGCAGGGCCTGCACGCCGCGCCCGGTGAAGCGCCGCCGGTTCGATCGGACGCGGAGGTCACCGCCGACCCGGTCCGCGCCGGGGAATCCGAGGTACGGGCGGATCCGCTCGCCGATGTCGCGCCGGTCGTGCCGATTGTCGGCACCGACGCGGGAGCGAGCCCGGCCCGGCCGGGTCCGGACGCGGCCCGCCCCGGACGCGCGGGCTCCGACGACACCACCGCGCGCGATCGGGCCGACAGCGGCGACGACCGCAGGCAGCCGCAGCCGGACGACAACGACAGCGGACCCGTCTACGACGCCAGGCTGCCCAATGGGCAGGGCGTCGTCCACCACCCCGATGGGACCGCGATCGGCGAGGACGCGCGCACGCACCGCGTGAGCCACAACGTCCGCAACGACGGCGCCCACGACGTGGTGGTGCACGGACGCCGCGACGGCTCGGTCACCCCGAGCAACGGCGACGCGGTCCACCCGCAGGACATCGTCGACGCGATCCGCGCCAACCCGAACTACGTGCCGGGCACCCCCATTCGACTGCTCTCCTGCCACGCGGGCAACGGCAACGGCTGGGCCCAGTACATCGCCGACCAGCTCGGCGTCGATGTCACCGCGCCCACCGATCGGGTCGGTGTGCGGAACGAGCCCGACTCCGTTCCGGCGATCGATCGCGGCGGCAAGTGGCGCACCTTCAGCCCGGATTCGGCCACCGCGCCCGACGACATCTCCTCGCTGCGCCCGGATTCCGACCCGAGCGATCCGAGCGACCTCGACACGTTCGACGGTGACGGGCCACCGCTGGATCGCGACCTGGTCGACTTCATGAGCGACGATGACCCGTCGACCCGTCCCTCCGCCATGTCGTTCCTGACTCCCGACGTCGGGACCGTCAACGCGCCGTTCAGCCGGACACCCGGCGTGGACGCGCATCTGCTCGGTGTGCTGGACATGACCGACCCGGTGGTGCAGACCGCGGGCGATCCGCCCCGGATCACCCATGTCGATGGGGAACCGATCGACGAGTTCTCCCACCGGCTCAGCGCCGAGCGGGGCCAGGCGTTCGTCGACGCGTCCACGCCGGACGCGGGCCTGGTCGCCGACTACGAGCAGCACAAGGCCCAGCAGAAGGCACTGGAGACCGCGAAGTCCGAGAAGGGCCGGGCGGTGCGTGACGCCGCGATCGCACTCAGGGAGGCCCAGGCGGCGCACACCCGTGCCGTCGAGGACGCCACAGCGGCCCGAAACCGCGGCGCCGAGGACGCCGACGCGCTCGACCGCGCCGCCCGGGACGCCGCGGACGGGGTGCAGCGTGCGGCCGACGGTGTCGCGGACGCCAAGCGGGAGGCCGCGGCGGCCAAGGATGCCCTCGAGAACTTCCTCGCCGCCGACGCGGCCGAAGCCGAGGCGGGCAATTCGCCTGCCAAACGGCTGGAGAAGGCCGAAGCGGAGCGGCTGCCGGCGAAGCGGCGTGGCCACGTCACCTCGATCACCATCGACCGTCTCACCGGTCGCGTCTACGAGGCGGCCAACGGCACCTCCGACCAGCGCATCCACCCCTCCGACCTGCACCAGACGCTGCACGACAACGTCGCCAGGTACCAGGACCCCATCGACGCCTACACCAACGGACGCGACCCGGCCCACTTCCCACACGCGGACAACCCGCTCGGCCACGCCGAGGTGCGCGGCACCAACGCCGCCCTGCACGACCGGGAACTGCTCAACCGGGATCGCGGGCCGAACGACCAGCTGCCGACCGATTTCGACGGCCTGGCCTCCATCCTCAATTCGCCCTATGTCCCCAGTCGCGGCGTCGAAGCTCCCTGCTGTGCCAACTGCACCAGGGTCGTCCAGGGCACCGAGAGCACCGCGGGCCACATCATCGACGAAGGCAGACCCCGGGTCGACCCGCTGCGCCACGCCGACCTCGAGCAGGCCGCCCGCGACGGCAACCCCGCCGAACCGCGGCTGGTCTCCCCGGAATATCCCGACACCGATTTCATGGGCGACGACGATGCCGCGAGCCCGACTCCCGGCGCTGGTGACCCGGTGCCCCCCGGGATGGTCCGCGGGGATGACGGGCTGCTGCACCGGCCGGGGGACCGGACGGACAGCTACCGCGAACCGGACGGCACCTGGCACCACGTCGATGATCCAGCAGATACCTTCCGGGACAAGCGCTTCCGGCTACAGAACGACACCGGTGGCTTCTACCGAGGCGACGACGACCCGCTCGCCGGAGCCGACTACGAGTACAAGGTGCAGAAGGGCGACACCGATTCGCACACCATGCAGGATCCCGGCCGCGCCGACGAGCTGAAGGAGGCCTCGGACAAGCGGCTCGAGCTGCAGACGCGGCGCGACAAGCAGCGGGTGAAGCTCGACCGTCTCATGGCCGAATTCGGCGTCACCGCCCGTAACGATCTGGCGCCGGACAAGGTGGCGAGCAAGATCGCCGAGCTGTCCGACGCGGTCGACAACGATGCGACGCTGTCCCAGGCCGAGAAGGAGGCCAAGGCGGCGAAGCTGATGGCCCTGGAGTCGACGGCGAACAAGTACTTCACGATGGGCGTGAAGATGGTCGCCCTGTCCAAGCTGCTCGGCGAGACCGCCGGACTCGACTACGCGCTGAGCAGGCCGGGCGCGATCCTGCTCACTCCGTTCGTCGGCGCCTTCGACGGGGCAGGCGTCGTCGACATCGCCTCGATCGTGCCGCCGACCCGTCCCGGTGATCCGCCAACTCTGCTCGTGGTGGAGGCCAAGGGTGTCGGCGCCACCCTCGGTGGCTCGAAACTAGCTCGGGCGGAACAGGGTTCGCCGGAGTACCTGCGGCGAACGCTCGAGATGGATCAGAATCTGCAGCGGATTCTCAACGAGACGCCCGAACAGATGCGCGCGCGGGGGATCGACCCCGACACCGCCGAGGGCCGGGCATTCCGCCGAGCCGTGGCGGAGCTGCTCGCGGCCCGCGAGAACGGCACCCTGAAGGTCGAGTACAAACTGGTGCACGCCTCGGCGAAGGGCGAGGTGAGCGTCACCGACCTACGGCTCGTCCGGGACGGCACCGATGTGCTGGCTGACGTGCCCTTGCCCGTCGACCCGGATACCCTCGACCGCCTGGCCGACGACGACTCGATCGACTACATGGGCGACGAGAACGGCGAGACACGCAACCACAGACCCGATTTCGCCGAACCCGAACCGCCGCGGCGGGAGGTGCGCGTCGAGCTCGGGGACAACGGGGAAGTCGTCGCGCTGCACGTCCAGCTGGACGACGGGCAGTGGGTGGTCGCGCGCACCGACGGCGACGAGAGTACGCAGCACCCACCGGCGCGACGCGACGACATTCCGGCCGTGGATACCCGGAATACGCTGCGGCGCTTGGTCGATCAGCTCAATGCCGGGTACGACGGGCTGAATCTGAAGTACCCGTCGGGGTCGGGGCTCGACGGCCGGGGCCAGACCGCGGTTCGAGACGGTGTGGCCGGTGGCGTACACATGGTGACCGATCCGCCCGCGCCGACCCCGGCCCCCGCGCCGCCGCCGGTCGACGGTCCGGTGGTCAGCGCGCCGCCGCCGGGAGCGGGTGATCCGGCGCTGAATGTGGCGCGGATCGGCCGGGAGGGGCTCACCTGGTACCACAACCGCGAGCACATCCCGATCTTCGGTCCGGTGCTGGGCAGGCAGGCGGATGTGGCGGGCGACT
This sequence comes from Nocardia sp. NPDC087230, assembly GCF_044744725.1. Classification (NCBI taxonomy): domain Bacteria; kingdom Bacillati; phylum Actinomycetota; class Actinomycetes; order Mycobacteriales; family Nocardiaceae; genus Nocardia; species Nocardia sp. NPDC087230. Next base: position 87,371 of record NZ_JBIUYV010000002.1, on the reverse strand, counting down.
ACCGGCCCGTGTACTTCCCCGACGGCACCGAGTACCGGCCGTGGATCAGCGACGCCGACCCCGACGCCGTGCGCGAGACCGTCGTCAGCGAGCTGCGCGCGAACCGGATGGAGCCCGACGAGGTCCGCGATGTCCTGAAGGAACTCTTCGATGCCGCGCGGGACCCGCGGCTGCGCCAGGACCTGATCGACGATCTGGAGTTCAACGGCCTCATCGATGCCGACGAAGCTCGTGTCATGGAGGAGACGCCGCCGAACCCGCCCGATCCGGCGCCGGAACAGCAGGGCCCGCCGCCCGAGGGCGAGACGCTCGCGGAGATGGCCGCGCGGCTCGGCATCGAACTCGATGGCGAGGGGCCGGAGGATGTGCGCCGGGCGATCGACCGGCAGAGCCATCGGCTGCTGCGCGAGATCGGTGCGATCGAGGGACTGGCCGACGCGGCCCGGCGGGCCGACGAGGAGCAGAGCCGCCCGTATCGGCGGGCCGATCATCCCGCCGACCCGGCGCCCGCGCCCGACGGCCGTTCGGTCTCCGGTCCGGATCGACTGCGCGAGGTGGAATCGGACGGATCCCGCGACGACACCGCGGACTACGACGACACCGCCGACTTCGACGCCGCGCCGGCACCGGAGCGCAACCACTGGGGCGACACCAGCGCCCCGCGTCCGGTCCCGTTCTCCCGGGAGGTCAGCTTCCTCGACAAGGATCCGCTCGGCCGGTTCTTGCGCGACCTGATCGTCGCCTTCGAAGGTGTCACCGCGCTGCGTGACTACGACCGGGTCGGCAACGGCGCGGACAGGCTGCCCGAATGGGCCAGCTTCTCCGACGACCGGGAGCCGGGCCGCGACGAGGCGCGGGCTCGCGAGTTCTTCGAGCACGCGCTGCGCCGCGACCAGCTGCGCGACGAATTGTCCAGCTGGGCAGCGATGTTCGGCCGCGACCTGAGCGAGCTGTCCGGCGACCGGATGGATTCGACGCTCAACGAGCTGCGCGACTCCGCGCGTGAACGGGCGCGCAACCTCGCGGACTTCATCGCCGCCGCACAGCCGATCCTGCAGGGTGACGGCGCGGAACCGGTCGGCAGGTCGTACGGCGACCAGGTCGCCCGGGTGCCCGACGCCGACGGTGGACCCGACCGGCTGCTCGTGGTCGACGGTGCGCTCGACCGCGAGGAGGCGCTGGCCCGAGCACTGCGGGACAACCCGGAGCTGGCCGCCGACATCGACAACGGGCGGCTGAAGCCGGACTTCCGGGCGGTGCACGCCGACGGGGCGGGCAGGCAGATCCTCGACCCGGTGGCCACCCCCGAGGTGCAGCACATCCGGCGCACCGTGGACGGCGCCGAACTGCAGGTGACGATGATGCGCGGGGAGGACGGGCAGTGGCGGCCGGTGCAGCCCGCGCCCGAACCGCCGCCCGCCCCGCAAGACCGCGCGGACATGGTGCGCGAGATCGTCGACCTGGCCAGGCAACTGAACCTCGGCCCGGCCGCGCTGCACCCGGACAACATCGACGCCACCATCCGCGCGTTGCATCTGGACAACGCCGTGCGGGCCGGGCAAACCGAGGCGCTGGCCGACTACGCCCGCACGATGGCCGATATCGAGACGTTCCACCTGATCGGTGACGCGCGCGGCCAGCTGGCCACCCGACTCGGGATCCCGGAGGGCGAGCTCACGCCGCGCCGGATCGCCGAAGCGCTGACCAATCCGAAGCAGCGCCGCGGTCTCCGCCAGCAGCGGTTCGAGGACCTGCTCGACGGGCAGCAGCGCGACCCGAGCAAGACCGCCGGCTACTCCCAGCAGCTGCGCAATGTCGACGCGGCCGCGGTGAAGGCGGCGCAGGACGCGCTGATCCGGGCGCTGAGCCCGGACAACCCGGACCGGTTGCGGCCGGTTGTCGCCACGATCGACCGCTTCGGCAGGCCGACGTACGGGCCCGCCGACAGCGGGATCGATCCGGCCAAGCTCCGCAAGCTCGTCACGCGACTGAACCGGCTGGGGGCGGGTGACTTCGCGCGGGACGCGCTCGCCGCGTACGCCGACGCGCTGCTGCGAGTCGATCCGTACACCGACCATCCGGCGGGCACCCTGGCCCGCGATCCGCGCACCACCGGTGACCCGCACATCTACGATCTCGACGCGATCCATGGCCTGCGCGCGGCCGCCGACGCTGCCGAACCCGGCGGTGGCCCGGTCGATTTCGCCGCACAGGTCGCCGACAATGTCGCGCGCTCCTATGGCGCCGACGAGCCGGTCGGCCCGAACGATCCACGCCCGCAGCCGAATCGGGATTGGGCCCGCTTGGTCGGCGTGGATGTGTCCACTGCCGACGACGCGAAGTTCGTCGAGATCTACGAGGCCTATCGCGACGGCAAGATCGAGAAGCACGAGGGTCTCAGCCCGGAGAAGCTGGCTGCCGAGATCGCCGCTATCCGCGAGGAGATCCGCCTCCGGACCGAGCAGCTCGAGCGGCTGAAGGCCCTGACCGACGAGTTCTACCGGCCGGTCGCCGATCTGCCGGCCGCCGATTCCACCTCGGCCAGGCCGCACGGCGGCGCCGACCCCGACGCGCTGCCGGGTCGGCCGCGTGAGCTGCCCACCGGCCAACCGCCCGCGGATGGTTCGCGGCCGCCTGGGCGGCAACCGGATTCGAGCACCGATCCCGAGGCCGGATTGCCGCCGGAGCGCGGCACCGACCTCGACGACCGGGCCGACGCGAAGCTCGACCAGACCCTGCGCAAGCTCGACGAGGTCGCCGACGAACTGGCCGAACCGATCGCCTCGCTGGACGATCTGGTCGGGCCCGGCCGACCCGTCGACCCGCTGGCACGCATCGACGAGGCCGTCGAGCGTCAGAACCGGCTCGCCGACCAGGCCGATCAGCGTCGGGCCGACCAGGCCGACGCCGCGCTGGACGACTCGCTGCGCGAGCTCGACGCCGTCGACGCCGACCTGGCCGCGCTGCAGTCGTATTTGCGCGCCCAGCGGGAGTTCGATGCCGCGCAGGCCGAGATCGCGGCCCGGTTCGAGGAACTGGCGGCGCAGGACGCCCAGGTCGCCGCGCGGCGTGGCGCCGACACCGACCCCGACTTCGCGGTGCGTGCCGCCGATCTGGCCGCGCTGGAGTCCTACCTCGCGGCCCAGCAGAAGTTCGACGCGTTGCGTGCCGAACTCGCCGAGGCGGCGCAGGTCCGGCCGGAGGACCTCGACGCCGAAGTCCTGGCCGATCGGCAGGCGCTGGAGTCGTATCTGCGGGCGCAGCAGGAATTCGACGCCGCCCGTGCGGAAATGGCGGCCAGGTTCGCGGCCGCGGTGGAGCGGCAGGGTGCGCCGGAGCCGGTCGGGGACGGATCGGTCGGCGACGACGGCGCGCGCCGGGGGACTTCCGACGACGACACCGGCTCGCGTGACGACGACGGTGACGGCGATCCGCCCGCACCGCCGACCGCGCCCGCCGGTCCGCCGTCCAAACCGCCGTCGCGTCCGCCGACGGCCCCGAGCCCGGAACCCGAGGAGCCGTCGCGTCCGCCGATGGCACCGGAAACCCCAGAGCCGTCGAGGAGTTCGTCGCGATTCGACTTCGGCGTCCCGAAACCGCCGGCCGAACTGGCCGTGCCCGGCGAGTCCGCGCCCGTCCGGGCCGACGCCGACCCGGCCGCTCCCGGCGACCAGGCGAACCGCGTCCAGCAGCGCAGCGACTTCCTCGACGATGTGCATCAGTTCCTGCAGGAGCTGAGCGATCTGCCGCCGTCGGCGCACGCGGACGCGCCGCCGCTGACTGCGGAGCGGGTCGAGCAGGTGCGTCGGCTCGCCGAGGCGCTCGGCCTGGGTGAGGCGCTGACCGGTCAGCGTGATCCGCTCGGGGCGTTGGCCGAGATCGCCGATATGGCCAGGGCGCGTGGATTCCTCGACAGTGCGTTGGATCCCGATGCCGAACTCGGGCGTCCCATGCGCTACCCCGACGACTACGAGCCGCTCGACACCGACGAGCTCCAGGACGGTGTCGACCAGTGGCGGGTCGAGGGCGATCCCGCCGACCGCACCGCGATCGCGGACGACCTGCGCCGGGCCGGGCTGGCCGACGACTCCCGGCCCTCGCTGGGCACCGAGCCGGAGCCGGACGCGCCGGCGCAACCGCTGCGGCCGTCCGCGATCCTGCCGCCCGAGGACGGCGCGCAACGACCCGGTGGCCCCCGGCTCGAGCCCGCCCAGCAGGCGTTGGACCGGCTGGCGGCCAGGTTCGGGGTCGACCCCACCGATTCCGGTTCCCTCGACGCCGCGCGGTACCGGCAGCTGCTGCGCGCGGGCGCGGTCGAGGCGTTCGCCTCGGCGGTGCGCCACGCCGAAGCGGCGACCGATCCGCAGCAGCGGGCACAGCGGGAGGCCGTCGCCCGACGCTGGGCCGCCCGTCTCGGGCTGCCCGCCGATCCGGGGTTCGCCCGGGCAGCCGACGACATCAACCGGCTGCGCGCCGGGGTGACCCGCGATGCGGGCGATCTCGCCCATCTGGACCACCTGTTGCAGGCCGAACTCGGCGACCGGGTGCTCTCGCTCGACATCGACGGCGAGAAGACACTGGTGCGGCTCGTGGTCGACGGACCGGACAGCTGGCATCTGGAACCCATCGCGCATCCCGAGCCCGCACCGCGCACCCGGACCACCGAGCAGGCGGTCGAGGTGCCGCCGAAGAAGAACTGGCTGCGCAAGCTGTGGGATCGGCTGGTCAATCGTGGCTACTACGGCGAGAATCCGAAGTACCCGTCCGGCTCCAGCCAGGACAGCGCGGGCCAGTCGCTGCTGGGCCACGATGCCGGCCTGCCGCTGACCACGGTGAAGGACGCGACGCCGGACGCGCCCGGTGGCGAGTACGACCAGCTCCAGATCAAATTCAACCCCGTACGCATTCTCAAAGAGGGCGTGTACATGTGGCAGAACCGTGAGCTGGTGCCGATTCTCAAGCACCTGTCCTCGCGGATCGCCGACCAGGCGGGCGAGTTCCTGCCGTTGCGCAATCTCGACGGCACCGAGTACAAGCCGTGGATCTCCGACGCCGATCCGGAGCTGCGCCGTCAGATCGAACAGGATCTGCGCGATGCCGGGCTCGAGCATCTGCTGGAACCGGAAAGCCTGACGCCCGCCGAACTGGCCGCGCGGGAGACCAAGGCGCTGCCGGAATCCGATGAGCCGGTCCAGATCTCGCGGGACGGCGAGGAAGTGCCCGCGGTCGCCGAGCCGCTGCCGCCGTGGTTGCGCGAGGTGGTCGACGCCGTCAACGGCCGTATCTCCGACGCGACCGTCCTGGAGGCACTGGCGCACGAACTCGGTGTGCGGATCACCGATTTCAGCGAGGAAGGTCTGCGCAAGGCGCTCGCCGAGGCCGAGTACCGGCTGTTGCGCCGCGACGGTGTGATCCAGGCGCTGGAAGCGGCCGCCCGGTTCTTCAACCAGGAGAACACGGATATTCCGTTCCGGCCCGCCAACTTCCACAGCAAGGACCCGCTGGGCGCCTATCTGAAGGAAGTCGTCGCGGCCAGGGGCGACCAGTTCGATTTCACCATGCTGAACTGGCGCGGGGTGAACAACGGCGGCGAGTGGGTCAACCCGTGGGGTGACCTCAGCGACGACGGCGACGGACCGACCGTCCACGCCGAGGACGCGCGCAAGATCTTCGACGACGCGCTGCGCAGGGCCGGGTTGCGAGACGAGCGGTCGACATGGGCGCATCTGGCCGGTGCCGATCTGGACGCGCTGGTGCGCGACCTCGACGGCGAGATCGCGAAGCTGCGCGGGCACCTCGACGACAACATCGCAAGGCTGGGTGAATTCACCCGGCGGGTAGCCGATTTCACCGCCGCGGACGCCGGCGACCGACTGGTCGTCGACGCCGAGAACGGCAAGATCGCCATCGTCGATACCGGCGCCGGGCACGAGGCGGCGCTGGCCCGGGCCTTGGCCGAGGCCGACGGGGACTTCATCGACCGGCTCAACCGCGGCGAGGTCGAGATCGAGATCCGCGCGGTCGGGATCGACGAGCACGGCCGCGTGCACCTGCTCGAGATCGACGCACCCGAAGTGCGGCACCTGCGCACCGAGGTGGACGGGCACACCGTCGACGCGACCATGCTGCGCGACGGGGCCGGCCCGTGGCGGATGGTCGATGCCGCGCCACGCGGTGTCGAGGCCGAAGCGAACCTGGCGGTCGTGCCGGAGGAACCGAATCAGCCGGTCCGGGAACCGCGTTCGCAGGCCGAGGTGCGAGCCGACATCGCCGAGGTCGCCGGACGGCTCGGGATCGACGACCCTTCGAACTTGCCGGGGGAGCGGCTGAACAGCCTGCTCGCCGAGCTGGACCGGGCCAATCAGGTGCGGGCCAGGCAGGTGGAGGGCCTGGTCGACTACGCGCGCAGCGCCGACGCGATCGACAACTTCAACGCTCTGCACAACGCGCGTAGCGCGCTCGCACTGCGCTTCGGCGTGCCCCCCGAGGCGCTCACGCCGGAGGTGATCGCCGACGGGCTCGCCGATCCCGGCACCCGGGTGGAACTGCACCGCCAGCGCGCCAAGGACCTCACCGAGTACGCGAAACTGCTGCGCGCGTTCGACCCGGCCGCGGTCGATGCCGCGCGGGACGCGCTCGCTCCGCATCTCGGGCTGGCGCGCGGTGGTCTGCCGTTGGACGCGGCCGCGCTCGCCGAGGCGCTGTCCAACCGCGCCGCGCGCGGCGACCTCGACGATCTGACCGGCCCGCTCGCCGACTACGTGCGCGCGCTGGCGAAGATCGATCCGTACGCCGACGACCTGGTCTACAACCCGGAGACCGATCCGCGTGCCGTCGGCGACGATCCGCCGGTGCACGACCGCGACGCCCTGGACTTCCTGCGGGAAGTCGGCGCCGATGTTCTCACCGACCGGTCGCCGCTGCCGCCCGCCCCCGAGGACGCGGTTCCCGGTCCCAGCCGCGATCACGCCCGGCTGCTCGGTGTCGATCTGACCGGCGCCGACGACGACCGTGTGGCGCAGGTCTACGAGTGGTTCCGCGACGGTCGCATCGACAAGCACGAACGGCTCACCCTCGAACAGCTCGCGCAGGTACACGCGGAGATCCGCGACGAGATCCGGCAGCGGGCGGCCGATATCACCCGGTTGCGGGAGCTGCTCACCGAGCCGTTCGTCACCGATCCCGAGCTCGGTGGCGCGGACAAGCGCGCGCTGGACGGGCCCTCCGAGGCGCGCCCGGCGGGGCCACCGACGCCCGGCCTGCCTGCTCCCGCCACCCCGGCCGTGCCCGGATCGTCCGTGCGACCAGGACTGCCCACAGGCTCGGAAGCCGACGGTCACAGTGGCATTCCGCCTGCGGACGACGGTGGCCGGGATTCGCGGGGTGACGACGATCCGGGCGAGCCGCCCGCGCCGCGGCCCGCGCCCGGCGGCCCGCCGTCGAAGCCGCCCGCGCATCCGCCGACCGCGCCGAGCCCGGAACCCGAGGAGCCGGCGAAGAATTCGTCGCCGTTCGACCGGGGCATCCCGACCGCACCCGCGGAACTCGCGGTGCCCGATGCCGCCGGGCTGGATCAGCCGGGTGCCGAAGCACCGGCCGATCCGTCGAGCCGTGCCGAGCAGCGCGACGTCCGGATCGACGATGTGCGCCAGTTCCTGCGCGACCTCGGTGATCTGCCGCCGTCGACCCACGCGGACGCGCCGCCGCTGACTCCGGAGCGGGTCGAGCAGGTGCGTCGGCTTGCCGAGGCGCTCGGCCTGGGTGAGGCGCTGACCGGTCAGCGTGATCCGCTCGGGGCGTTGGCCGAGATCGCCGATATGGCCAGGGCGCGTGGATTCCTCGACAGTGCGTTGGATCCCGATGCCGAGCTCGGTGCGCCGATGCGCTACCCGGACGACTACGCGCCACTGAACCTGGATCAGCTCCAGGACGGTGTCGACCAGTGGCGGGTCGAGGGCGATCCCGAGGTCCGCGCCGAGGTCGCCGACGACCTGCGCCGGGCCGGGCTCGACGATGGCTCCCGGCCGTCGCTCGGTACCGAGCCGGAACCGAACCCGCAGGCTCAGCCGCTGCATCCCACCGCGATCCTGCCGCCCGCCGACGGCACCCAGCAGCCGGGCGGACCCCGGATGGAGCCCGCGCAGCAGGCACTGGACCGGCTGGCCGCGAGGTTCGGGGTCGACCTCACCGACCCCGGTTCGCTCGACGGGGCTCGATATCGGCAGCTGCTGCGCGCGGGCGCGGTCGAGGCGTTCGCCTCGGCGGTGCGCCACGCCGAGACGGCGACCGATCCGCAGCAGCGGGCACAGCGGGAGGCCGTCGCGCGTCGCTGGGCGGCCCGGCTCGGGCTGGCGGCCGATCCCGGTCTCGTGCGCGCCGCCGACGACATCACCCGATTGCGCGCCGGCGTCACCCGGGACGCCGCCGATCTCGCGCATCTGGATCGGCTGGCGCGTACCACACTCGACGACCGGATGCTGTCCGTCGATGTCGACGGCGACCAGACACTGGTCCGGCGGGTCGAGGACGGACCGGACGCCTGGCGCCTCGAACCCGTCGCGCGGCCTGAGCCGACGCCGCGGGTGCGGCCCGCCGAGACAGCTGTCGAGACACCCAAGAAGCGCTGGCTGCGCAGGCTGTGGGACAGGATCGTCAACCGTGGGTTCTACGGCGAGAACCCGAAGTACCCGTCCGGGTCGACCCAGGACAGCGCCGCCCTCTCGATGCTGGGCCACAGTGCCGGGCTGCCGCTGACCACGGTGAAGGACGCGACCCCGGACGCGCCTGGCGGCGAATACGACCAGCTCCAGCTCAAGTTCAATCCGGTGCGCATCCTCAAAGAGAGCATCGAGATGTGGCGCAAGCGCGAGCTGGTGCCGATCCTCAAGCATCTGTCCGCGCGCATCGCGAACCAGGCGGGTGAATTCCTGCCGTTGCGCAATCTCGACGGCACCGAGTACAAGCCGTGGATCTCCGACGCCGATCCGGAGCTGCGCCGTCGGATCGAACAGGATCTGCGCGATGCCGGGCTCGAGCATCTGCTGGAACCGGAAAGCCTGACACCGGCGGAACAGGCCGCCCGGGAAGCGCCGGAGCGCACCGAAACCGCTGAGCCGCGGCAGTCGACGGGCGAACCCGAGCAGTCGCCCGCGGTCGCCGAGCCGTTGCCGCCGTGGTTGCGGGACGTGGTCGACGCGGTCGACCAGCGCATCGCCGACGCCACCGTGCTCGATGCGCTCGCCCGCGAACTCGGCGTGCGGATCACCGATTTCAGCGAGGAAGGTCTGCGTAAGGCGCTCGCCGAGGCCGAGTACCGGTTGTTGCGTCGCGACGGTGTGATCCAGGCGCTGGAGGCCGCCGCGCGGTTGTTCAACCAGGAGCACGCCGACATCCCGTTCCGGCCCGCCAACTTCTTCAGCAAGGACCCGCTGGGCGCCTATCTGAAGGAAGTCGTGGCGGCCAGGGGTGACCGCTTCGGCTTCGACATGCTGAACTGGCGCGGGGTGAACAACGGCGGCGAATGGGTCGACATCTGGCCCGATCTGAGCGACGACGGTGGTTCGGGGACCGTGCACGCCGAGGACGCGCGCAAGATCTTCGACGACGCGCTGCGCCGTGCGGGCCTGCGGGACGAGCGGTCGACGTGGGCCCATCTGGCGGGCGCCGACCTGGAAGCGCTGGTCCGCAACCTCGACGCCGAGGTCGCCAGGCTGCGTGGGCAACTCGACGACAATGTCGGTGTACTGGGCGAATTCACCCAGCGGGTGGCCGATTTCGCTGCCGGGGATACCGGTGACCGGTTGGTCGTCGATGCCGAGAACGGCACGATCGCGATCGTCGATACCGGCGCCGGACACGAACGTGCGCTGGCTCGGGCCTTGGCCGAGGCCGACGGGGATCTCCTCGATCGGCTCAATCGCGGCGAGGTCGAGATCCAGGTCAGGATCGTCGGGGTCGACGACCAGGGGCGCGTGCGCGTCCTGGAGGTCGACGCGCCGGAGGTCCGGCACCTGCGGGGCGAAGTCGACGGCCGCACCGTCGACGCGACCATGGTGCGGGACGGGTCGGGTCCGTGGCGGATGATCGAGACACCGCCGCGGCACACCGCGCCGGAGACGAACCTGCCGGTCGTCGCCGATGAGGTGAATCAGCCGGTCCGGGAACCACGTTCGCTGGCCCAGGTGCGCGCGGAGCTCGCCGAGGTGGCGGGCAGGCTGGGCATCGACGATCCCTCGAACCTGTCGCGTGAGCGACTGACCGATCTGCTCACCGAGCTGGAACGGGCCAATCAGGTGCGGGCCAGGCAGCTCGAGGCGGCCGTCGACTACGCGATCAGCGTCGACGCGGTCGACAACTTCAACGCGCTGCACAACGCGCGCAGCGCACTGGCACTGCGGTTCGGCGTCGACGCGGGCGATCTCGGACCGGAACTGGTCGCCCAACGGCTCGCCGATCCCGGCACCCGGGTGGAACTGCACCGCCAGCGCGCCAAGGACCTCACCGAGTACGCGAAACTGCTGCGCGCGTTCGACCCGGCCGCGATCGACGCCGCGCGGGACGCGCTCGCTCCGCATCTCGGGTTGCCGCGCGGTGGTCTGCCGCTGGACGCCGCCGCGTTGGCCGAGGCAGTGTCGAACCGCGCGGCGCGGGGTGCGACGGACGATCTCACCGGTCCGCTCGCCGACTACGTCCGGGCGCTGGCGAAGATCGATCCGTACGCCGACGACCTGGTCTACAACCCGGAGACCGATCCGCGTGCCGTCGGCGACGATCCGCCGGTGCACGAGCGCGACGCCCTGGACTTCTTGCGGGAGGTGGGCGCCGCCGATCTCGGCAACCGGTCGCCACTGCCACCCGTGCCCGGCGACGCCGTCCCCGGCCCGAGCCGCGACCACGCCCGCCTGCTCGGCGCCGACCTCACCGACGCCGACGACGCGAAGGTGGCGAAGGTCTACGAGTGGTTCCGGGACGGTCGCATCGACAAGCACGAGCGACTGACCCTGGACAAGCTCGCCGAGGTGCACGAGCAGATCCGCGACGAGATCCGCAGGGCCGCAGCCGATATCGCCCGGTTGCGGGAGCTGCTCACCGAACCGTTCGTCACCGACCCCGAGCTCGGCGGGGCGGACCGGCCCGGGCCGCCCGCGCCCGCCGAGGACGCCGCCGGGCCGACTCCCGCTGGATCGCCTGCGCCCGGCCTCACCGCCTCTGGTCCGGCCGTCAACGGCGCGCCGGTGCGTCCAGGACTGTCCGCGGGCCGGGAGAGCGGGCCGCCCGCGGAGAACGCCGATGCCGGGCTGCCGAGCGACGCCGACCCGCGCGAGCCCCGTCGGTCCACCGATCCGGATGATCTCGTGGCCGAGAATGATCCGGCCCGGCCGCCGGTGTCGCGGCCGGTGACCGATCCGGGTGATCCGGGCATCGCGACGGATCACCCTGCGGCTGAGGGTGTTCGCCGTCCGGTGGGCGCTGATTCCGATGAGCCCGGTGCGGATGCCGATCGCGGCGCCGCCGTGCCGGAGCCTGGTGACGGTTCGCGCCGTCGGTCGCCCATCGATCCGGAAGGTGTCGTGGGCGAGGCTGATACCTCTCGGCCGCCGGTGTCGCGGCCGGTGACCGATCCGGGTGATCCTGGCCTTCCGGCTGATCATCAGGCGAGTCAGGGTGTTCGTCGGCCTGCGGTCGGTGAGGCGGACGAATCCGCGGTGGACGCAGGCCGTGGGCCTTCCGCGCCCGGTGACGGTTCGCGTCCTCGGCCGGTGGGCGGTGATCCGGACGCCGATGGTGGCGGTCGGAACAGGTCCGATGATCCGGATGCCGATCGGGACGGTGGGCAGGAGCCGGACAAGGGTTTCGATCCGGGTGGGCAGGCGCCGCCGCGCACTCCGGACGGGGATCGACCGGGGATGGGGCGGCAGCTGCCGGGGTCGGCCTATCGGTCGCACATTCCGCATCCGCCGCACGAGTACGAGGTAGAGCTCGAGGTGCCGCGGTTCGACGCAGTCGCCTGGCCGGTACCCCCACTGGCATCGACACCGGAGCCGCCACGTACGCCGGAGCCGCCACGTACGCCGGAGCCGCCGCGTTCGCCGGAGCCGCCGAGTCCACCGGTGCCGCCGAGTCCACCGGGTCAGGTGGATCCGCCGTGCCCGCCGGAGATTCCCGCGCCGCCGTGCCCGCCGGTGCCGCCGCAGCAGCAGGTGCCGGCTCCGCACGAACCGACGGTCCCGTCCTTCCCGATTCCGCCGACCCCGCCGGTCGGTGGTCCCACCATGCCACCGTTGCCGCCGTGGGGTACCCAACCGCCGGGGCCGGTTCAGCCGTACCCGCCTGGGAGCGGTGAGCCGTATCCGCCGGGTAGTGGTCCGTCGTATCCGCCGGGTGGCAGTCCGTCGTATCCGCCGGGTGGCGGTCCGTCGTATCCGCCGGGTGGCGGTCCGTCGTATCCGCCCGGTGGCGGTCAGCCGTATCCGCCCGGTGGCGGTCCGTCGTACCCGCCCGGTGGCGGTCAGCCATACCCGCCCGGTGGCGGTCCGTCGTATCCGCCGGGCAATGGGCAGCTGTATCCGCCGGGCAATGACCAGCCGTCCGCACCGGGAAATGGTCGCGGCAACGGGCAATCCGGTGGGCAGCAGCCGGGCTCCGGCTATCCCTCGGGTGGTGCTCCCGGGTATCCGCCGCCGGCGATGCCGCCGAGCGCAGGGCAGAGCGGTCAGCGCAGGCCGTATCGGCCGGAGTACCAGGCTCCGGTCGAACGGGTCAGGCTGGTCGTGCGCCCGTACGCCAGCGGTGTGCTCGCCGAGTTCGATCCGCAGTCGGGGGCGTTGCGGCCCGCCGCGCCGGGGCAGATCGGCGCGGACGGCCTGTACGCCGACCTCGGTGGGGTGACGGTGATCTTCTACCGGCTCGCCGACCGGCTGATGGTGCAGGTCGGCACCCAGGCGATCGATCTCAGCGGCGCCGCGCAGGTGGGCTGGGAACGGTCGGCGCAGCGGATGACGCGATTCACCGTCGCGGTGGGTGGCAGGCCGATGGGTGAGCTGATCTACCGGGCACTCCCACCGGAACTGGACCTCGGACTGCTGATCCGTAACGTAGTTGCCGATCCCGCCAGCCGGATGACAATGTTCAGCGACAGAGCCTGACCGATCGGAGAGGTTTCCCCAGGTGAGTGACGATCCGATCGAATGGAACGATCCGGACGTGGAGATCGATGCGGCGACCGGCAGGTTGTCGTATCGCGGTGAGCCGTACACCGGCGCGGTGACCCACACCCGCCCCGACGGCACCTGGCGCGAGTACTGGAGCTACGACCAGGGCGAGCGCGACGGCGACTGGTCGGGCTGGTACCCCGACGGCACGATGCGCTACAACGGCGAGTTCTACCGCAATCGGCCGGTCGGCACCTGGCAGGAGTGGTACCCCGGCGGCGCCCGCCGCCTCGAAGACGTCTACGACATCGAAGGCGTCCTGCAGACCCACTCGGTCTGGGACGAGGCGGGCGCGCTCATCGAATTCGCCGACGAGCGCACCCGCAAGGGCATCGCCGCCGACGCGGTGTCGTCCGACGACCCCGAATTGCGCTGGGACGAGACGGAAAACCGGATGTACTACGGCGGCGTGCCGTTCACCGGCCAGGAATTCCGCCGCCCGGCGCCGAGCGCCCCCATCACCGATCTGGCCACCTACGCCGACGGCTACCGCGACGGGCCGACTCGCGGCTGGTACCTCGACGGCACCCCCCGCTACACCAGCGAATACGCCGATCGGCACGAGGTGGGCCACTGGGTCGAATGGTTCCCCACCGGAGACCGCAAGGAAGAGACCGTCTTCGACGACGACGGCGCGCTGCTCACCCGCACCCGTTGGGACGAGGCGGGTGCGGTGATCGCGCGGTACGGCGAAGACCGGGACTAGACGAAGGAGTGCGCAGTGGCTGACGAGCTGGCCGGTGATCCCGATGTCGGATTCACCCTCACCACGGTGGTGACCGACGACGGCGGGATTCCGGAGCGCGCCGCCGCACTGAGTCATCGGATCGCGAAAACCGTGGCGGCGCTGGGACCGCCGGGCTGGACCACGGTCGAGGCGTCGTTCGCGATGACGGCGGCGGCCGAGGTGTCGATGATCGTCTTCCACGACGAGCAGGGGCGCTTCGCCCGGGTCTTCCCGAGTCCGGAACTGCTGGAGTCGTTGCGCGAGCACCGGCACATCTCCGCCTCGATGGGCGACGGTCCGTGGTGGCGCTACCTGCTCACCCTCACCAACGCCGGCCGGATGGAGGTCGACTACGACTACGGCGACGAGCCGTTCCCGGACGATCAGCTGTTCCCGCCGACGGTGTACCGCACCGACATCGAGATCTATCCGCGCGATCGCCTGCCGATCTGGCTGGCCGCCTACATCCACCATGGCAATCGGCAGGTGCGCGGCCCGGTGGCCGCGGCCGAGCAGGCGCGCGCGGATATCGCGGCGGGCCGGGGCGCGGCAGGCTCGGCGCCGGACGTGGAGTTCCCCGCGCTCGAGCCGATGGCACGCCGATGGGCGCTGATCGCCGCGGCTTTCGTCGCGGTCGGCTCCAAGTGGGGGCCGCGGGTGACACCGGCGTTCCATGTCTTCGAGGGTTCCAAGTTCAGCGGTTCCACCCTGTGCCTGCTGCCCGGCGACCGCGCCGTGCTCTCCGGCGGGGTGTGGAACGCACCGGAACTCGACGCCGTCTACAACAAAGACCTGCCGATGCCGGACTTCTACCTGGGTGCCCCCGACTGGGTCGCGGCGCCGGTGATCAACCGGCGGGCCGAGAACGGCCTGCTCACCTTCTGCTACTGGTGGGAGGGGGGCCGCTGGTACCGGGGTGCCTCCGCGGGGGCCGACGCGCTCGCCGCCGCGGTGCCGGGGATGTGGGATACCAGAACCGTTGTCGAGGTGCTGACCGGACTGCTCGGCGAGAAGGCGTCGCAGGCGCAGAAGGATGCCGTGCTCGGTCTGGTCGAGTCCGCCGAGCGGGCGGCCGTGGCCAGGGAGTCCTTCACACGGGTTTTTCCCGCCGACGCCTATCACGTCGACGCCGCCTGGTTCGAGCTGAATCTCGCCGGTTTGCTCGGCACGCATTCCGTGGGCCTGGCGCGGTGAGCTGAGCGCTGGTGCTGTTGCGCGGGCGTGGTGGGTGTGGTGTGCTCGCTCACCGAAGAGCCGCTCGGGACGGCTCGGAAGTCGGAGGGAATCGAGTATGACCAACGAACACGCCAAGGCGCAGATGGCGGACATCCTCGAGACGGTGCAGAAGCAGATGCAGGCGATCGCGCAGGTGCAGCAGGACCGCGCGAAGATCATCGCCAGCGCCACCGTGCGCAAGCGGGTGACCGTCACGGTCAACGCCGACTACAAGGTGATCGAAACGAAGTTCACCCCCGACATCGACGATCTCACCTACACCGAGATCGCCAAGGCCGTCACCGAGGCCGCCCAGCAGGCCGCGACCGAGGTCGCGCGCAAGACCCAGGAGATGATGGCGCCGATTCAGCGGGAACGCGCTCGGCTCCCGAAGATCACCGAATTGGTCGACGACATGGATGGATTCGCCATCCCGCAGCCCGTGGAGGCGTCGCTGGAACCGCCCAACTCGCCTGAGCGGGAACGGCTCTCAGCTGACGAGCCGGACGGCGCGCGGGATCGCTCGCGGACCGCCACCGACGCGAGCTGGTGAGATCGGCGGCGGCGGATGGTCGAGCCATCGCCACCAGCGGGATCGGCGCTGTACATGCGGAATTCACCTGTCGGACCGTAGAATCGTTAGCAAGCCGTGCGAATCGGCGGTGTCGTGGTAGCGGTGCCAGGCGGGGCGCGAGGCGGCACCGGTACGGACAGGGAGGGTCGACTTCATGACGGGACCATCGGCGCAGGATCAGTGGGCGGGGCTGCGTTCGGCAGCCTCGGACGGATCGCTGATGCTCGAGCCGTCGGCGCTGCCGAACCTGGTCGAAGCCGCCAACAACGCGCGGTACTGGGTCAATTCCGTCAAATCCGCCGCGGACGGTGTCGCGAACCTGCCCGATTTCTCCTCGCTGGAGTCGGGTAAGCAACTGTCGAAGCAGTTCGAGGGCAAGGCCGGTCAGCTGAAGACCGTGCTCGGCAAACACGAGACCGTTCTCGACAATGTCGCCAACACCTTCCTCGACGCGGCCCGGCACTACAAGGGCGCCGAGGACGGAAGCAAAGTCGATCTGGAATCGCTGCGCACCAAGATCGAACAGGGCCGCAGCGCCAGTACGAAATTGGTGCTGCCGCCCACCGTCGTCCAATATCCGGCGGTCGCGACGGCGGTGAACCTGCCGAAGATCCTGGCCGACGGCAAGACGTTCGATCCGGCGGGCATGAAGGCCGAGACCCCCAACTACAACTACAACGAACTGCAGGCGATCATGTCGTCGCTGTCGACGGTGCCCGGCAGTCTGGCCCACACCGCGTTGTTCTGGGGTGATCTGGCGGATCTGCTCAAAACAGGTTTCGACGATCTGAACGCCAAAGTCGAAGCGAGCAAGAAGAGCTGGACCAGTCCGGGCGGCGCCACCCGCGCCATGGCGGCGATGTCGGCCTATCACGAGGCCAACGGCTTGCTGGTCGAGCAGACCAAACAGGTGGCCGCGGCGCTCGACTACACCGTCGGCTGGATCAACGCCACCTCCAAGGGGCTGGCGACGGCGCTCATGCTGCCCCGCTGCTACTCCGACCCGAACGGTACCCAGGCCCAGGCGGACAAGGAGACCTGCGCCAAGAACGGCCGTCAGGTCATGTGGAACACCTATGTCCCCGGGCTCAACAGCACGACCAGCCATATCCCCACGCTGCCCGAGCCGACCGCGCCGACCACGGGCGACGGGACCGGGAACGGCAATGGGAACGGCAACGGCAGCGGAAGTGGAAGTGGAAGCGGGTCCGGCTCGGGTTCGGGCTCCGGCTCGGGTTCCAGCTCGAAATCCGGGGAATCCCTGGCGGCCTTCGATCGGGCGCTCGCCGAGTTGCAGGGACAGAAGTCGGGCAGCGACACCGGTGGCAAGGACAGCACGGGGGGTCAGAACGGGTCCGGCGGCCAGAACGGTGGCAGCGGATCGAGTGGTTCGTCCGGTGCCGATCAGCTGACCTCGGCGCTGCAGTCCGGTCTCGAGCAAGCGAGCTCGGCCGCGCAATCCGCGCTGGAACAGGCGTCCTCGGCCGCCGAACAGAGTTCCCTGGCGGGGATTCCGGGCTCCGCGGCGCTCAGTTCGCTACAGGATCAGGCCAAGAAGGCGCTCAGCGCCGCGAGTAAGGGCGGGGGCGGCGGCGGTGGTTCGGGCGCCGGCGGCGGTGGCGCGGGAGCCGCACCGCTGTCGCCGAGCTTGGACAGCGCGTCCAAGCTGTTCCCACGCGCCTCGGCCGTCACGGGGGCCGAGGGCTTCCGCGCGGGCGTGGCGTCCTCGGCCGCCGGTTCGCCGATGGGCGGCATGCCCATGGCGCCGATGGGTGGCGCCGGCGCGGGCGGCCAGGGCCAGCAGAAGGAACACAAGCGGGCCGACTACCTCGACTCGACGGACCACTTGGACGAGGCCATCGGTGACGCGCCGATCGTGGCGAGGCCGGTGGTGGAACAGTGACGCCCACCTGGGAATTCACCGGTGACGAGTTCGACGCGCTGTGGACGGGCATCGAAGAGGAGTACATGCCCGACCCGTTCATCCACACCGGCGCACCGGGCGACGCGGACGAGGCCGAATTCGTGCGCAAGGACGCGTGGGCGCGAATCAGGCGGCGGTGGGGACACGAGCTCGACGAGATCATCGATGTGCTCACGCACCCCGACATCCGGATCGCGGTGCGTGGCTACGGCGGTGGCGAGAAGCTGATCGATCCCGCCTATTCGGTGCGCATGCTCGCGGTGCGCAAGGGCGAACTGGGCTACCTGGTCCGGCAGCGGCCCGGCGAAACCCTCTACCACGCCGAGGGATTCGTCGTCACGCGGCACAGCGCCCTGTCGCTGGGCGAGGTGATCGCCGATCACCTGCCCGAGGCCGAGGCGGGCCGTGGCCGCGACATCCGCCTCGACGAACCGGGCGATGATCAATTCGACCGCACCTATGGTCGCTCGCTGGTGCAGCACTACGACGACGACTCCGCGGTGCAGACACAGACCTTTCAGCAGGCGCCGCTGGATCGTGACGGCTTCATCGACATCGAGCAGGGCTGGTCGCGATTCGGTCCGCGCGGGATACTCCGATTGCGGCTGGGCTGGCGCGATCTGACCGACGACGGTCGCTATGTGATCGTCCCCGGCACGCCGCCGGTGGCCGTCGGTGCCGATCGCCGACGGGTGGTCTCGCTGATCAACAGCCAGATCGCCGAAGTTGTCAGAGCCATCAGGGATGATCGGGCCTAGTGCAGATGGGAGGGGCATCGATGGACGAGTTTCCGACCGAGTTCAGCGCGTCGTCGCTGACGGGGGCGATCACGGTACGGACCACCGAGCAGGGGCTGCCGGTGGGAATCACCGTCGACGCGGATCAGCTGCGCCGCGATCCCGCCGACCTGGCGGCCGAGATCCTGCGGTTGTGCCAGAAGTCGGCCAAGCGGGCCGGACTGGCACGGCGTAATCAGCTGGCGGAGGCCGGGTTCGATCCGGTGCTGCTGGCCGCGACGGGATTGCCGACCGAGGCCGAGGTCGCGGCGGCGGAGATCGTCGAGGAACAGGAGTACGACACCGAGCCGGACAGCTGGCTACGGTCGGTCTAGCGAGCGAGAGGGGAGGACACGGCGATGGTCGAAACCATGGATGAGCTGATCGCGAAGGTGCAGGGCCAGCTCTATCGGCTGCAGGACCTGACCGAGGCGACCAATGGCATCAGGGCGCAGGAAACCTCGCCCGACGGGGCGGTGACGGTGACCGTCGACGGCAGCGGCGCGCTGGTCGGGCTGGAACTCTCCGCGGCGGTCGGCCGATTGTCACCGGCCGATTTCGAGCAGGTCCTGGTGCGGACCGCGCAGGCCGCCGCACACCGTGCGTTCGGTGAGCGCGCCGAGCTGGTGACCGCGTACAACCAAACGGGCATGTGAGATTCAACTGGCTTTAACCGCCGATTTGTGTGGCGCGGGTTTCCGACGGGTAGATAAGGTAACGAAACACCATGGGCTGTTTCGAGATTGGACGATAGCCATGAATCACGTTGCGGTAGTTCCCGATGCAGTTCGTGCGTACGCGGGTGCCTCGGCCACCATGGCGGCGGGGGTCGCCCAGGCGGGCGCGGTCGACCAGGCCGCCACGATGGCCGCCGCGGTGCCCGTGTTCGGCCTGATCGGCCAGGAATTCCTGCTGTCCTTCGCCTACGCGCAGGCCAACCATCTGACCTCGGTGGCGCAGCTCGCCGCGGTGCACGCGGGTACCGCGCTGACCGCCGCGCAGGCTGCTGCGACCTATGAGGGCGCCGACGGTGCGGCCAAGCTGGGCATCGCAGCGGTCGATCAGTAGCCATGACCTATCCCGGGGGAAGCACGGCCGATGCGGCGGCATCGGTCGACCCGACCGTGCTCGAGCTGCTGCGCGGTAGTTCCCTGGCCCCGATGCTGGACCAGCCGGTGAGCCAGGTGCTCAGCTCGATGGGTCTGCCGCAGTTGCCACAGTTGCCGGAGTTCATCCAGCTGCCGGAAATGCCTGCGCTGCCGACGATCGACCTGTCCGCGCTGATGCGGCCGCTCACCGATCTGGCCTCCGCTTTCGGCACCGGCGCGCTCGGCGGCACGAACTCCACGTCCGGCACATCGTCGAATCCCACCGACGCGCTGTCGAATATCACCTCGGTGCTCGAGACAGCGATGTCACTGGGGTCGACCGCGTTGCAGACGGTGATGCAGCTGTGGCAGAGCGCCGCGGCGACCGAGGCGACGAACAAGGCGACCGCGGCGCAGTCCGACGGTGCCAACCTCGCGACGCAGAGCGTGCAGGAGAAGGCGGTGCTCACCCACGCGGCGGGCAACGTCGCCGTGGGTGGTGCCAAGCTGGCCGCGGTGATCGCACGCTATTCGGCCACTGTGGCCCTCGCCCCGCTCTACGCGGCGACGCCGGGCGGGCAGGCGGTGCTGATCGCGGCCACCATGGAGGCCATGGCCGAGGGTCTGGCCATCACGGCCGAGACCAAGGCCGAGATGGTGGCGCGGAGCGGCGAGATGGCGCAGGCGGGCGAGAAGGTCCCGGTGACCAATGCGCCGTCCGGTGTCGACGCGAGCAGCGAGTCGCTGAGTCAGCTGATGAGCCTGATCAGCCCGTTGATCAGCACGGCGAGCACCGCGGTGTCGTCGCTGGGTTCGCTGGCCGAGCAGGTGAGTTCGCTGTCGACGAGCACCACCGGCACGACCGAAGACGCGGCGACCACCGGCGCCGAGATCGCCGATGCCGACACCGAGACGGCCGAGGGCCTGTCCGGCGCCGGCGGCGGAGGCGGCGCGATCGGTGGCATCGGCGCGGTCGGAGGCGCGGCGGCGGCATCGTCGCCGTTGAGTCCCTGGCAGGGCGGTCGCGGTGGCGGGCTGTCCACTGTGGGCGCCACCGGTGCGATCGGCGGCACGGGCGCGGGCTCCGGTGGCGCGAGCACGACCACCGCATCGGCGAGCGGCTCGGCACCGGGCTATATGCCGATGGGCGCCGGCGCGGGCGCGGGCATGCCGATGGCACGCGCGATCGATGGTGGCGGCAACGAGGCCGTGCACTCGCAGCTGGTGACCGGCAATCACGGCGACGAAGTCGTCGGCCAGATCGCGGGGGTGGCGACCCCGGTGGTCGGTGCCGCCGAACCGGTGACCACCGAAGCGCCGCCGGACAAAGAACTCTCACTGTGACGCGGCACGACCACGACAGGAGTGGCAGATGAGTAACACCTTCGAATTCGATTCGGCCGCGGCGAGCAAAGCCGCGGCAGCACTGGACGGCATCGCCGACCGGCTCACCACCGAGCTGTCCGCGGTCGCCCCGACCCTGCGGGTGGTGCCCGCGGGCGCGGACGAGGTGTCCACGCGCGCCGCGACCACCGCCAGCGGTGTCGCCGACGACTACCTGACCGGTGCCGAGGCCGGCGCGCACGAGATGAACAAGCTCGCCGCCACCCTGCGGGCCCAGGTCTCCGAGTTCGATCAGATGGAAACCGACAACACCACCGGCTTCAACGGGCCTGCGGCGTAAAGGCATCCATCACCGATGATCGAACCACCGCAGCCCGGCTTCACCGGAGTGGTGTGGGAGGCGCGTGAGCCGCACAAGCTCGCCACCGACCTCACCACCGGTGCCGGACCGATGCCGATGGCCGACGCGGCCGCCGCCTGGACGCGGCTGGCCGCGGCCTTCGGCGCGGCCGTGCTCGACTACGAGCAGGTGCTGCAGACCCTGCGTGGCTCCTGGAAGTCGGGGAGCAGCGAGCAGGTGTGGGAACGGATCTCGACTCTGCGGGAGTGGCTGATCGACACCGCGGCCGCCGCGACCGCCAATGCCGCACGGCTGCAAGCTCAGGTCCTCGCCTACGAGGTGGCCGCGCTGGCGATGCCGAACACCGCCGACATCGCGGCCATCACCGCGATGCAGCAGGCGCTGGAACAGGTCGGCACCGCGCTGGGCGCGCCGATCAAGGCCATCGCGGCCCAGACCGACACCGAGGCGGACGTGGCGAAAGCCGTCGCCTCCCGGGTGATGCGCAGCTACGAGGCGGCCAGCGAACCGCTGGCGACGCCCTGGTTGCACGCGCCGCCGCCGCCGATCGCACCGGAATCCGCACTGGCGGGCGAACAGTCGGCGAAGGCGGGAACTCCCGGGGCGCCGGGCGCCGCGGCGGTGCCGGGGCTCGGCGCACTCGGCCTCGGTGCCTTGCCGCCGATGCCCGCTCCGGTGCAAACCGCTTATCGCGCACCAGTTTTCGTGCAGTCCGCCGCGGCGGCTACCACCACCCCCCAGCCGACGCCGGTCGCCACTCCGACCGGACAGGCCGCGCCGGTTGTGCCCGGCGCGATGGGCGCGGGCGCGGGTGGACAGGACTCGGCGTCCCGCTTCCCGCGCGCCGGCCTCGCGTACGAGGAATCGGACCAGCTGGTCGCCGAAGGCGAAATCCAGGCTGCCCCCGCTGTGCTCGGCGTCGCCGAACGCCCCGCGCCCCCGACCGGGAGCGCGTCCACGGCGACCACGGAGGGACGGCCATGACCACCCTCACCAATGATTCGTTGCTGGCCGTCGCCGATCGGCTCGGTGTCCAGACCCTGCCTCTCGTCCTGGCGGTCGGTCCGCAGCAGGACAGCTTCGACGCCTGGCGCGCCGCCAGGGATGCCGCGGTCGCCGAGCTCACGGCTACCGGTGTCTTCGACGGCTACGGTGACGTCGAGCCCGACCTGGCGGACGCGCTGCACACCCTCGCCCAGCCCGATGCCGAACTCGTGGCCCGCAGCTACGGCGACGGCGACCGGCGCCGAATCTGCTTGGCCCGCCGTGGCGCGAGCCACGCCAGCGCGGTCCGGGTCGGCGCCGGTTTCGAGATCGGCACCTGTGCGATCGACGGTTCCGACCGCGAACTGGCCCGCCTGCTGCTCGCCGCGCTACCGCAGTGCGCGCCCGCGGAGGTGGCAGGCGTGAGCGTCGCGGCCGATGATCTGGCGGCGCGCTTGGACGCCGCGGAGACAACTTCCCAGTACGTGGACGCGATGTACGCGCTCGGCATCGACGCGCACCAGGCGACCGTCCTCGGCGCGGCCTTCGGCACCTGCCATGGCTACACCGAGATCGTCGCCGCCGTCCACCATGACGGGCTGACCACCCGAGCCCCTGGCGCGGTCGCGGTGTACGACACCGCGCGCGGCCGGATCGTCGTCGCGCCGATGACGGCGCCCGACGGGCAGGTGTGGTCGACCATAACGCCGGGCACCGACCATCGCCTCACCCAGGCCGTCGGTGCGCTCCTCGAGGGGCTTCCCGGTGGGGGGTGGCGGCCCGACTAAGCCATCTCTCGTTTCAACCATCAAGTAGGAAAGGTTCGGCACATGCCCCCTCAGGGACCAGTAGGTGTAGAAGCCGGCGGCGTAGACGGCGTCGTCTCCAAGCTCGAAGGCACGATCAACAACCTGCGTACGTCGGTCGGTCAGATCGACGACGCGGCCCAGGCCGTGCTCCGCGGCTGGAAGGGTGACGCCTCCGACGAGTTCGTGAAGGTCGCCCAGGCCTGGCACGACGAGGCCGATGCTCTGAACAAGAAGTTCGACCGGCTCACCGAGGCCGTCAACACCGGTAAGTCCACCCTCGTGAACATGGACGGCGCAGGCCTGTCCGGCGGTGGTTCCACCAGCGGTGGCGGCAGCTACACCAACCTCTGACCGCGAATCAGAAACGAACAGGAACTGAGCTCATGACCATTCTTTACGATCCCGCGGCGATGAACGAGCTGTTCAGCGACCTGCAGACCTACGGCGGGAAGATGAAGGGCGAGATCGACGAACTCGAGGGCGCCGCGACGGACTTCCGGGCGAACCTCCAGGGTGACAACGCGATCTCGAACTTCGACACCGCGCACAAGAACGTCACCACCGAGCTGACCGACACCCTCGACAAGCTCGACAAGCTCGCCGCCCAGGTCGAGTCCGCGCTCAACCGCGCGCTCGAGGCCGACGGCAAGGTCGGCGACGGTTTCGCCGACTTCTGAGCTGGTGGAGCGCTTGCGCGCTCCGGCGCGGTCCCCTGAGGACCCGACGACAAACGGGGCGTGACTCTGCCCGAAGGCACGAGTCACGCCCCGTTCTGCCGATTCAGCGGGCTGCCAGGGATTCTCCGATGTAGTGCATCTCGTCGGGGGTGGTGACCATCGAGACCGTGGCGCTTCCGGTGCTTGTCCGCACGGTGATCCGGTTCGGAGCGTAGGGATCCTGGACGAGAGTGACGTCGGGGGCGATCGCCTCCGGATCCCGCTCGGTGGTGCGGATCTCGACGATGGTGGCGCCACCGAGGTGGCTGGTCGGGGCGATGCCGTCGAAGACCAGCACCGTGGTGGTCGGGTAGGGAGCCGCGGGAACCGGCGGCGGCCCGGGCGGCGTCTGCGGCGTCGCGCCCGCCGCGCGCGGGGCGATCGAGAGCAGCTGTGGGGTCGCGAGGTTGGCGACCATCGACTGCCACGCCTGCGGCCGAGCGGTGTGCACGACGGCATGGGCGCCGAGCGCGGTGGCACGCAGGATGACCTGCTGGGCCAGATCCAGGTTTCCGATCACGTCGACGTGGCGGGTACCCGCGCCGATCAACGGGACCGCGATGCCCTGACCGCGTTCGTCGGCACCGATCAACTGGCCACAGCCGGTGGTCGGCACGGAGATGTCGGTGAGCGCGGTGAGAGTGCCGCGGTAGCCGTCGCGACCACCGAAGTCCTCGGCCGCGCCGATGGGCAACGTGTCCAGCAGGATTCGGCGCTGACTGCCCGGCAGCTCGCGCAGTCCGGCGACCGGCGCCTGCTCGTAAGGGGCCACCGAATCGAACCGGACCACGGCGTTGAGGACGACGGTCCCGGCCTTGTCGTACGCGCGTCCGATGCGCCGGGCGCCGGGATGCAGACGCAGCGTCACCGTGGTCGACAGCGAGGGCAGCGACCAGATCTCGGCCAGCCCGTTGGTGCCGATCATCGGCGCGGTGAGCTGGTAGTGGGTCAGGTGCCTGCCGAATTCGGATTCGAGGCCGTGCGCCGACTCGGTCAGGTGCAGCGGGTCGAAACCGTGGGTCAGCTCGCGTACCGCGCTGTTCATCTCGGTGGCGGTGAGGACCGCGGCGTCGATACCGTGGGTGGCGAGACGATTGGCGACCCGGCGAGTAGCGATGATCATGGTGCGCAGCGCACCGGTCGCGCCCCCGCCACGCTTGTCGACCGCCGCCGCGTTGGCCACCGGGTCCAGCCGCAGCACGAGCCAGCAGGTGCGGTGCGCGATCGCGGGCAGCGGGCCGAGGATCCGGTCGTACAGGTGCGCGGCCGCGCCGGTGCCCGCGGTGCGCGCGCCGGTGGCGATCACGTCGATGCTCACCAGCTCCACGTCGAATTGGTCCAGGCAGCGCGCGACCTCGGTCAGCGGCAGCAGCTGGTCGGCGCTGAGGGTGCCGCGCTGGAGCAGGGTGAGCGAGTCCGGCGGCGGATCGATCCGGAGCATGGTCAGCAGCAGATCGCCGTCCCAGCGCACGCCACAGCCGCCGCCCTCGGGCAGCGGCACATCGAACGCGGGTGCCCGGTCCAGGGTGTCGGTGCGGCCGCGCGCACGGCGCGCGAGCCAGCCGCCGAACCGCACCGCGAGCGTGCGCCGGCGGATCGGGACGAGCCCGATCAGCAGCACGGCCACCGCCCCTCCGATCGCCCCGTAGCCCGAATTCGACGTCGCGAGGACCACCCAGGCCACGATCGCCGCCAGCACCGCGACCGATACACACGCGCGCAGCGGATACATCCGGAACAGCCAGAATTCCGGGTCACGCAGTGTGTCGTAGGCATTGTCGCCGGCGGTTTGCCCGGCGTTCATACTGTTGTTCAAAATCGTTGTCCCTGCTTGGCATCCGTCGAATCATGGTGAAGGACAATTCCGGATTTACGGTACCGTGTCCGACGAGATGGTGATCAACGCAGCAATGGAGTCCCTGTGCCGGCACAGCTGACAACCAAGGCCCAGGTCAACGGTTATCGTTTCCTGCTGCGCAGGCTCGACCACGCGCTGGTCCGCCGCGACGTGCGCATGCTGCACGATCCGATGCGGTCGCAGAGCCGGTCGATGATGGTCGGCGCGGTTCTCGGACTGATCATCGTGGCAGGCGCGGCCATTCTCGGCTTTCTCAAACCGCAGGGCGCGATCGGTGACGCGCTGATCGTCAGCGGTAAGCAGAGCGGCGCCATGTATGTGGTCGTCGAGGCCAAGGAGGGCGAGAAGACGCTCCATCCGGTGCTCAATCTCGCCTCGGCCCGGCTGATCGCCGGCGACGCCCAGACGCCGAAGTCGGTGAAGGACGACAAGCTCGGTTCGATGCCACGCGGTCCGCTGCTCGGCATCCCGGGTGCCCCGGCCGCCATGCCGGGATCCAAGCAGGGCGACAGCTCGAACTGGACGTTGTGCGAGACCACTCAGCTCTCGGCATCCGGGAGCGCGTCCGGTGCCACCGGCGGGCTCACCACCGCCATCGTCGGCAAGCCGGAAACCGGTGACCGGATCGGCGCCGCCGGCGCCGACGACGCGCTGCTGATGCGCCGCGACGACAAGACCTACCTGGTGTACCAGGGCACCAGGGCCGAACTCGACCCGAACAACTCGGTGATCGCGCGCACCCTCGGGCTCACCGGCAAGCAGGTCCGCCCGATCGGCAGCGCGGTCCTCGGCGCGACCACCCAGGCGCCCCCGCTGGCTGTGCCGACCATCGAGCGCGCGGGCGAGCCGGGCCCGGGCAAACTGTCGAATGTGCCGATCGGCGGCATCATCTCGGTGACCGGGGTGCAGGCCGCCGGTCAGGAAACGATGTACGTGGTGCTGGCGGACGGGGTACAGCGGGTCTCGGAATTCACCGCGGACCTGCTGCGCAACGCCGATTCGCGGGGCATGCGGGAGATCGCCGAGCTGGCACCGGACGTGCTCGACCGGATGCCGGTGCTGCACACCCTGCCGGTCGACGGTTTCCCCGAGCGCAAGCCGCGCATCCTGGCGGCCGAGGACGCTCCGGTCGCTTGCGTGCACTGGGCCAAGAACCCGGGCATCGCGACCGCGCAGGGCACCTCGGTGGACGGTCCGGCCGAACGCGCCACGGTGACTCTGCTCGCCGGAACGAAGCTGCCGCTGGCCGCTTCGGCCAAGCCCGTGACCCTCGCGACCGCCGACGGCTCGGGGGACCGGATGGACGCGGTCTACCTGCCGCCGAGCACCGGCGAATTCGTGCAGGTCACCGGGACAGAGCCAGGGAGCCTGCGCCGGGAATCGCTGTTCTACGTGGCCGACAACGGAATTCGCTACGGCATTCCCGACGCGGCCACCGCCGCGGTGCTCGGGCTCGGCGACAAGCCGCGACTCGCGCCGTGGTCGATCATCGGTCAGCTGGTCCCCGGCCCGACGCTATCCGCGAAAGACGCTCTGACCAGCTACGATTCCTTGCCTTCCGCGAGCAAGTAGCGAAGACGGCGGGGGCCCGGTGCGCAGTGCACCGGGCCCCCGCCGTATTCGGGCTCAGCTCAGATTCGGCACCTGACCCACATTGAGCGTGGCGACGATCCCCTTCAACGCGGTGCGCATGTCGGTCTCCTCGATCCGCATGAGCACGTCGTCGTCGACCTCGGCCAGGTCGAGGCCGTCGGTGTTGGCCAGCCGGAACTCGCGTTCCTCCTCGGCCGCCTCGATCACGTTGCGGATGAAGCGGCCGTTGCCCGCCAGGTCGACACCGCGGCGCGGCTGCCCGCTCTGGTCGGTGCTCTCCAGGTCGTAGAGGAACCGGCAGGTCTCGATCAGGGTTTCCAGTGCTTCCGGCGCCAGCTGTGAATCGCGTCCGCTCGCGACGATTTCACCGATCTGGCCCAGTTCTTCGGCTGTGTACGAGGGGAATTGGAGGCGCTTGGCGAATCGCGACGCCAGACCGTCGTTGGCGGCCAGTAGCCGGTCGATCTCGCCGTCGTAGCCCGCGATGATCACCACGAGCCGATCGCGGTCGTTCTCCATGCGCGCCAGCAGCGTGTCCACGGCCTCGCGTCCGAACGCGTCACCGCCGGAAAGACCGGTCTGGATCAGCGTGTACGCCTCGTCGATGAACAGCACGCCGTCCATGGCGCTGTCGATCAGCTTCTCGGACTTGATGGCCGTGCCACCGAGGTTCTGGCTCACGAAGTCGACGCGCTTGGCCTCGACCACCTTGTCGGTCTTCAGCAGTCCGACACCGCAGTAGATCTTGGCGACCACACGCGCGATGGTGGTCTTGCCGGTGCCGGGCGGACCGGTGAAGGCCAGATGCTGGCCACGGGACTGGCTCGACAGACCCTTGCCCGCGCGGATCTTGGCGAGCTGCGCGGACGACTGCAGCTTGGCGACCTGGTTCTTCACCGACGCCAAACCGACCTGCTTGTCCAACTGCGCACGCGCCTCGGCGAGTACGGTTTTCGCGCGGTCCTCGGCAGCGGCTTCGTTCATCGCGGCCAGCGAGAGGGCCGAGGTGGGATCCCACTTGTCGGTGCGGGCGTCGATCACCTCGCGGCTGGTGACCACGATCCGGAAGGTGCGATCGCGCATGGCGTTGGTGTTGGCGGCGAAGTCGGGCAGCTGCGAATAGACCTGCTCGAACAGCTTCTGGGCCTCGGCCTCGTTGCCCGATTCCCGCAGGCACAGGCCCCGGTTGTACATCGCGGTGAACTTGGCCGACGGGATCGGGCCCGCCTCGGCCTGTTCCATCCGCCGGATGGCCTCGCCGAAGAGACCGAGCTGCGCGCACGCCGTACCGACCATCACGTTGGCGCCGGTGGCCAAGTACGGGTCCTTCCAGTCCGCCGAGCCGGCGAGCACGGTCATCACATCGGGCCAGCGCTGGGTGTTGTAGTGCAGGATGCCGCGGATGTAGGCGCTGATCCGGTCGTCGATCTGCTTGTCCGGATCGTCGGCACGGGTGGCGCGCAACTCGGCCAGCTTGTCGAGCACCTGCTCGGCCTGGTCGTAGTCCTTGTCGGCGATCAGCTGGGCCGCCCACGCGAGCCAGATCTCGGTGAGCCCGGCCAGCGGGTAGTCGATGTAGAGGCCGGGGAGGAACCGGCCCGCCATCGCCCGCGGCGCGAGGCCGAGCCTGCGCTGCTCGCGCCCGAGCGAATCGAGGCTGGTGCGATGCAGATTGAACAGCACCTCCTTGGTCACTTCGCCTGCGGCGGCGCGGCCGAGCCACGCGTCGCACATCGACGAATCCCATTCCGTCGCGCGCTGGAAGGCCAGCTTCGCGTACTCTTCGTCGCGCGCGGACTCCTGACCGTCGATGGACAGACCGAGCGAGAGGACGCCCGCGTCGAAGGCGCGCTGAGCCTGGCGAATGTCTGGCATGTGGTGTCGGACCCCGAAATCTTCGTCTGGTGGACAGCTGCTGTTCAATCCGGCGGCGGGACTTCGATCGCGCCGGTTTGCCCTGTCCGTTAGATTAGGTAACGCTGCCGTGTGGTCGCAACGGAAGTAGTCAGCTACGACTGAGAGTTCATCACTGGTGTCGACGTTGTTAGGCAATGAGCCCGAACTATGCCGAGTTTCAGTGATCGGGGGTGATACGCAGCTCGACATCGGCCTACCCGCCACGGTTCCGATCGCCGGATTCATCGGCGACCTGGTGGCCCTGATCCGTTCACGTGATCCCCGCCTGCCGGACGGGGACGAGGACTCCGCCCCGGTCCGCGCCCAGCACTGGACATTGGCCCGGCTCGGGCAGGACCCCCTCGCGCCGAGTCGCACCCTGACCGAGGCCGAGGTCTACGACGGCGAGCTGCTGGTACTGAGCCCGGTGACCCGCAAGGAGTCGCCCGCGCTCTTCGACGACGTGATCGACGCCGTATCCCGGCTCACCGCAGGCGAGTTCCGCGGCTGGTCCGGCACGGCGGCACGGTGGGCCGGACTGGTGATCGCGACGATCGCGATCGTCGCCGCGCTCGTGCTGCTCGCGGTCTCGCGCGCCGACAGCGATCCGCTCGTTCCGGCGTTCGCACTGCTCGGCACCGGCATCGCCGCGTCGGCGGCCGCCGGTATCGCCGCCCGCAAGTTCGCGGATTCGCTGACCGGCAACTGGCTTTCGCTCGACGCCCTGCTATTGCTGTTCGGCGGTGGCGCGCTGATCGTGCCCGGTCAGCTCGGCGCGGGGCAGGTGCTGCTCGGCAGCGTCGTGCTGCTGGTCGCGGCCATCGCGGGCTACCGGATCACCGGAATCGGCGCCGGGTTGTTCGCCGCCGCGATCACCCTGAGTGTGTTCGGCGCGGTGGCGGGCACCGTCTACCTGCTGTGGCATCCGGGGTTGGCCAAGCTGTTCGCGGGGGTGTTGGTCGCGGCGGTGATCCTGCTGTCGTCGGTGCCGCGGCTGGCCGCGGTGACAGCCCGGTTGCCGATTCCGCCGGTGCCGACAGCCGGTGGGGCGATCGACCCCGCCGACCACGAACAGCGGCCGACGATCGAGGGTGTCGGCGCCGTCGGCGCGATCGCGCTGCCCTCGGCGGCGGGTCTCGGTGAACGTGCCCGTGTCGCCAATCAGATCCAGACCGGGCTGGTCATCGCCTGCGCGGTCGCCGCGCTGGTCGGCGCCGTCGGTGCGGCCGATCCGCTCGGGCCGTTCCACTCCGGTGGCGTCGCGCTCGCCGCGGTCGCCGCGGTCGTGCTCTGCCTGCGTGGGCGCTCCTACGCCGACCTGGTGCAGGCGGCCACCTTGATCACCGCGGGCGCGCTCATCATGATCGCGCTGCTGACCGGTCTCGGACTCGGGCACGATTCGCTGGAATTCGTCGCGGTCGCACTGCTGTTGCTGACCGCGGGCAGTGTGATCGGGTTCGGCGTGATCGGCCCGCATCTCGAGGTGACCCCGGTGACCAGGCGGATGATCGAAATCTTCGAGTATCTGCTGATCATCACGATGGTCCCGCTCGCGCTGTGGGTCATGGACGTGTACTCGACCGCTCGCAACATATGACCCGCGCACCCTTGCGGCGCGCGGTGCTCCGGCTGACCTGCGCGGCGACCGTGCTCGGCGCCGTGGCGGGTTTCCCGGCGCCCGCAGGCGCGATCGCCCCGCCCCGGATCGACCAGGGCGCGCTCGACGCGGCGCTCGCGCTCAGCGGCAGGCCGGCCCCGCTCGAGCCGACCGAACAGCGCGAACTGTGCGCCGAACCCGTGCTGCGCGGGAGCGCGCCGAGTGAGCCACCGATGGCGCAGCGGGTGCTCGACCTGCCCTCGGCCTGGCAGTTCAGCCGCGGCGCCGGTCAGAAGGTCGCGGTGATCGACACCGGCGTCAACCGGCATCCGCGGCTACCCGCGCTGCAGGCGGGCGGTGACTACGTGAGCGATTCCGACGGCACTGTCGACTGCGACGGGCACGGCACGCTGGTGGCGGGCATCATCGCCGCGCGGCCCGCACCCGAGGACGCGTTCGTCGGGGTCGCTCCCGAGGCGGAGATCCTCACCATCCGCCAGCTCAGCCTCGCCTACGAAGCCAAGGATCGCGGCGCGGACAAGTCGCAGGGGTCGTTGCGCAGCGACGGATACGGCAGCGTGCTCACCCTTGCCGGCGCCGTCGTCCGCGCGGTCGACATGGGCGCGACCGTGATCAACATTTCCGAAGTAGCGTGCACCGCGGCCGGTTCCAACACCGCCGACGGCGCGCTCGGCGCTGCCGTGAAGTACGCCTACGACCGCAATGTGGTGGTCGTCGCGGCCGCGGGCAATGTGGAGCAGGGCGGACCGTGTCAGAACCAGAACGAAGGTTCGGGCTGGAGTTCGGTGACCACCGTCGCCTCGCCGGCCTGGTTCGCCCCGTACGTGCTCGCGGTCGGCTCGGTCGACGCCGACGGCAAACCCTCGGCGCTGTCGCTGCGTGGTCCGTGGATCGGGGCCGCCGCGATCGGGCGCAACATCGTGTCGCTGGACAGCAAACCGGGCGGCGCGGGCCTGGTCGACGGAGTCCAGACGATGGACGGCGTGCAGCCGGTCGACGGAACCAGTTTCGCCGCACCGTATGTCGCCGGGCTGGCCGCGCTGATCCGGTCGCGCTATCCGGAACTGTCCGCGCAGCAGGTGATCGAACGGATCACTCGCACCGCGCACGCGCCGGGCCGCGGGCGCGACGACGCCATCGGGGCCGGCCTGATCGATCCGCTGGCCGCGCTCACCGCGCCGCTGGCCACCGAGCCACCGAGCGAGGGCGCCGATGTCGGGCACGCGATCGCGGCGCCCTACGTGGCGCCCGAGCCGGATCCGCGACCGCGCCGGGTCGCGATCATCGGTTCGCTGACCCTGTTGGCCGCGTTGGGAATCGGCGCCGCGTTCGGCTTTCCGTTCCGCAGGCGCGGTGCCGACCTCAACCAGGAATTCGAGTAGTAGAGGGATCGATGGCTACCGAAGGTTTCGTTCGTCGCCCCCGGATCGCGCCGCCGCGCGCACCGGGCGGTGAAGTCGCGCTCACCCCGCCGCCGGAGATCCAGCGCGCCATCCCGTCGCCGCTGATGATGAAGCTGATGCCGGTCATCATGGTGGTCGCGGTCGTCGGCATGATCGCGATGATGGTCTCGATGGGCCGCAATCTGCTGGCCAATCCGATGATGATGATGTTCCCGATGATGATGCTCATGTCGATGGTCGGCATGATGGCCGGCATGCGCGGGGGCGGCCCCAAGCGCGCCGTCGAGCTCAACGAGGAACGCAAGGACTACTTCCGGTACCTCGATCAGGTGCGCAAGGACGTGCGCACCACCGGCAGCAAACAGCTGGAGACGCTCGGCTGGAGTCATCCCGAACCGGCCGACCTGCCCGCACTGATCGGCAGCAGGCGGATGTGGGAGCGCCGCCCCAACGACCCGGATTTCGGGCACGTGCGGGTCGGCGTCGGCAGCCATCGCCTCGCCACCAAGCTGGCGCGTCCGGAGACCGGTCCGCTGGAAGACCTCGAGCCGGTCTCGACCGTGGCGCTGCGCCGGTTCGTGCGCACCCATTCGGTCGTGCACGAGTTGCCGACCGCGGTGTCGATGCGCGCGTTCCCCGCCATCAATATCGGTGGCGACCTCGACGAAGGCCGTGAACTGGTGCGCGCCATGCTGATGGAGCTGACCACCTTCCACGGACCGGACAACCTCGTCGTCGCGATCGTCTGCGCCGACCCGGACGGGCACTGGGCCTGGGCGAAATGGCTGCCACACGTGCAGCATCCGTCGGTGCGCGACGGACTCGGCTCCGCCCGGATGATCTACACCTCGCTCGGCGAGCTCGAATCCGCGTTGCAGACCGAACTGATGGAACGCGGCCGGTTCATGCGCAACCCGCAGCCGACCCAGGGCCGGCTGCACGTGGTCGTGGTGATCGATGACGGCTACATCAGCGGAAACGAGCGCATCATCAGCGAATCCGGGCTCGACTCGGTGACCGTGCTCGACCTGACCGCACCCGAGAACGGTCTCGCGGCGCGGCGTGGTCTGCAGCTGGTCGTCGGCGACGGTGCGGTGTCGGCGCGCAGCGCCGCAGGCGTGGAGCGCTTCGCCACCGCCGACGAGGTCAGCGTGGCCGAGGCCGCGGCATTCGCCCGCGCCCTGGCGCGGTACCGGGTGGCGACAGCCGCGCAGATCGTCAGCCTGGGCGAGGGGACCACCAGCGACCCCGGCCTGATGGCGTTGCTGCGCATTCCCGATGCGGCCCAGATCGATCCGGCCAGGGTGTGGCGGCCACGCACCGCGCGCGAGCGGCTGCGGGTGCCGATCGGCATCACACCGGACGGCACGCCGGTCGAGATCGACATCAAGGAATCCGCGGAGAACGGCATGGGCCCGCACGGGCTGTGCATCGGCGCGACCGGCTCCGGCAAGTCGGAATTCCTGCGCACGCTGGTGCTCTCACTGGTCACCACGCATTCGCCGGACGCGCTCAACCTGGTGCTCGTCGACTTCAAGGGCGGCGCGACCTTCCTCGGGCTCGACTCGTTGCCGCACGTCGCGGCCGTGATCACCAACCTGGAAGACGAACTCTCCCTGGTCGACCGCATGAAGGACGCGCTCGCCGGTGAGATGAACCGCCGCCAGGAGCTGCTGCGCTCGGCGGGCAACTACGCCAACGTCAACGACTACGAGAAGGCCAGGGCGGCGGGCGTTCCGCTCGATCCGCTACCCGCGCTGTTCGTGGTCGTCGACGAGTTCTCCGAATTGCTCTCGCAGAAGCCGGACTTCGCCGAGCTGTTCGTCATGATCGGCCGGCTCGGGCGCTCGCTGCACGTCCATCTGCTGCTGGCCTCGCAGCGCCTGGAGGAGAACAAGCTGCGCGGCCTGGAGTCGCATCTGTCCTACCGGATCGGTTTGCGTACCTTCTCGGCCAACGAGTCGCGCGCGGTGCTCGGCATCACCGACGCCTATCACCTGCCCAGTGTGCCCGGCGCCGGCTATCTGAAAAGCGATGCGTCCGAGCCGCTCCGATTCAACGCGAGCTATGTCTCGGGTCCGTATGTGGCGCCCGTCGGCACCGTCGTCGACGACGACGGCGCGCCGATGGGCGGCCAGCGACCGGTGGTGTTCACCGCCGCGCCGGTCGAGGTCACCGATGCCACGCCGGAGCCGATCGAGACCGACGACGATCCGATCCTGCGCGGCAGGCTGGAACTGCCGCCGCCACCGCCGAGCGTTCCGGTCGCCGAGGAGGGGATTCCGGACTCGCTGCTCGACGTCGTCGTCAAGCGGCTGACCGGCCACGGCCGCCCGGCCCACGAGGTCTGGCTGCCGCCGCTGGAGGAATCGCCGACCGCGGACATGCTGCTGCCCGACCCGGATTGGCGCTCGCCGGTGAACCGGCACGGTCAGCTGTGGATGCCGATCGGCGTGATCGACAAGCCCTACGAACAGCGGCGCGACGTGCTGACCATCAATCTGGCCGGCGCGCAGGGCAATGTCGCCGTGGTCGGTGGCCCGCAGTCGGGCAAGTCGACGACGCTGCGCACCATCATCATGGCCGCGGCCGCCACCCACACGCCCGAACAGGTGCAGTTCTACTGCCTGGACTTCGGTGGCGGCAGTATGGCCGGCCTGGTCGGCGTCCCGCACGTCGGTTCGGTGGCGGGCCGGCTCGACGGTGACCGGGTGCGGCGCACCATCGCCGAGCTCACCACCCTGATGCGGCAGCGCGAGGAACGGTTCGCCGAACTGGGCATCGAGTCGATGACCGAGTTCCGCAGGCGCAAGTTCTCGGCGCTGGAAGCCAGACAGATCAACGGCACCACCGCGCCACCCGGGGACCCGATGTCCGCCGACCAGTTCGGCGACGTCTTCCTGGTGATCGACGGATGGGGCGCCATCCGTGAGGAATTCGATCTGCTGGAACCGCAGATCAACGCCATCGCCACCCAGGGTCTCTCGTTCGGCGTCCACCTGATGATCGGCGCGTCCCGCTGGGCGGAGATCCGCCCGGTGGTCAAGGACCAGATCGGCACCCGGCTCGAGCTGCGCCTCGGTGACCCGGGTGATTCCGAGATGAATCGCCGCACCGCGCACCAGGTTCCGGTCGGCAGGCCGGGCCGCGGTCTCACCGCCGAACAACTGCACATGCTGATCGCGTTGCCCCGCTTGGATTCCGACTCCGATCCCGCGAGCATCGCCGACGGCGTCACCAGGGCACGCGAGGAGCTGATCGCGCTCTACCCCGGCCGGCGCGCGCCCGAAGTGCGCATGCTGCCGCTGAGCTTCCCGCGCGAGCAGGTCATCGCCGCCGCCAGGGACCAGGGCGTCGTACTGGATCGCACCAAGGTCGTCGTCGGTCTCGGCGAGTCCGAATTGCAGCCACTGGTACTCGATTTCGGGGTCGAGCCCCACTTCATGGCCTTCGCCGACGTGGAATGCGGCAAGACCACGTTGCTGCGCAACATCGTGATGAGCATCGCCGAACAGTCCACCGCCGCCGAGGCGAGGGTGATCCTGATCGACTACCGGCGCACGATGCTCGGCGTGCTCGAGGGTGACCAGCTGGCAGGCTATTCGACCTCGTCGCAGACCTGTGGGCCGATGATCCAGGAGGTCGCCGCCTACCTGGCCAAGCGGATCCCCGGCTCCGACATCACCCAGCAGCAGCTGCGCGAACGCAGCTGGTGGTCGGGCCCGGAGATCTATGTCGTCGTCGACGACTACGACATGGTGGTCACCGGTTCGGGCAATCCGTTCGCGCCGCTGCTCGAGTACCTGCCCCAGGCCCGTGACATCGGCCTGCATCTCGTCGTCACCCGCCGGATCGGTGGCGCCTCGCGTGCGCTCTACGACCCGGTGCTCGGTGCGATGAAGAACCTGTCGGTCCAGACCCTGATCATGAGCGGGTCAAGGGACGAGGGAAAGCTGGTCGGTGACGTGCGCCCGAGCAAGATGCCGCCCGGTCGCGGCACGCTGGTCTCGCGCAGTCAGGGCATCGAGTTGGTCCACATCGCCGACCTGCCGCCGGTGTAGCGGGTCAGCCGGGCAGTCGGCCGATCGGCAGCGCCTGGGTACCGGCCCGGTGGTGGGCCTGCCGGGAGATCGGCGGGCCGCACCAGCTGTCGGTCCGTCGCTCGAACAGGGCGCAGGACGGGCCGTCCGCGCGCGGCCCCGCGATGCGCGCCAGCGTGAAGCCTGCCCGGCGGTAGTACTCGTGGAGTTGGTGGTTGGACGTCCAGGCGTCGAGCCGGACCCAGTCGCGGTGCTTCTGATCGGCCAGCCGGGCGGCGTGCGCGAGCATCCGATGCCCGACCTGTCTGCCCGCGAACCGCAGGTCCACGATCATGAAATGCACGATCACCGCCTCGGCCAGCTCCCACGGCGACCACAGGCCCGGATCGGCCCGCTGGTTGACGGTGATCGTGCCCGCCGGTTCCCCGTCGACCTCGGCGATCCACGTCTCGCCCGCGTCCAGCGCCCGGCCGACCGCGCCGGCGAAGATCTCGATGGGACGGCCCCGGCCCGCGACCGTCCACTGGTCGGAACCGCGCGCGGTGAGCCAGGCGGTGCGTTGCACCCGCAGGCGGCAGATCAGCGGCAGGTCGCCCAGGGCGGCCGGGCGCATCCCCACGGTCATGGCAATGCGACGGCAGGTCCGGGTGCGATGCCGAGGGTGTGGGCGATGACGGCGGTGCCCGCCGCGTCGCCGAGTTGGTAGGCCAGCCGGTTGCGGCCCGCCAGGGAACGATGCCGGGTCGCCCGGGTGACCCGTTCGTGGTTGGCGCCGATGCGCAGGTGGTCGAGCAGGACGGTGCCGGTGGCGACGCCGAGCACGGCCGCCTCCTCGGCGGTGGCGGGCCGGGCGGCGAGGGTGTCGCGGTGGGCGGTCTCGCCGTAACCACGGTCGGCCAGCCGACGGGTGGTGCCCTCGGGAATGTCGTGGGGGGAATCGATGCCGGCGGCTTCGGCGAGATCGCGTGGGTAGAAACTCACCTCCCACGACCACGGTTCGTTGTCGAGGTATTGCACCACTGTGCGGGCCAGCACCCAGGAGTCGACGGCGACTCCGAGCCATTGCGCGACCTGGTCGTCGGCGGGCTCCATCCTGGTGCTGAACTCCTTGGCGGGCTCGCGGTTGGCGGCGCGCGCGATCTCTTCGAAGATGTCGTGCGCCGAGCGCGGCCGGTCCGGGCGGATGTGGTCGGTGACCACCGATTCCAGTACTTCCTGGTTTCGGACGATGGTGCCGCGGGAAGTAGCTGTGTAGACAAGGTTTTCGGCGACGAGCACTTGGATCGCGTTGCGCGAGGTGGTGATCGAGACCTGCATCTGCTCGGCCAGTTCGGCATGACTGGGCAGTCGATCGCCCGGCTTCCACGTGCCCGCGCGGATCTCCTCGCGGAGGAGGTCTGCGATCCGGAGGTAGGTCGGACCGTCCGCCATCATGCTCCTCGGTAGGTCGTGCAGGTAACGAAGTGTACTCGTCTGCGTTACCTACGGCCGAGTAATGCTTGACAGGAAGCTTGCGAGGTTTATTGTAATGAACGTCCTGATCCGGTGCTGTGCGGCGACGACGGCGAGGCAACGTGGCTGGTTCGGAGAGTTCTACGGTCGTAATGGCTTTCCCCGACACCTTGCGGTGTGTCGATCCCGCCGGGCCGCCGGCGACTACCGGCCTCCTGCCGCTCTCCGACCTTCTCGTCCGGGCGTGTCGCGGACATCGGGTGGTGGGGGGACCACTGCTGTGGTTCGCGCGTGATCTCGCGGTCCTGCACGAGAAGCGCATCGTCGGGCGCGGCGGATTCGTCGACACCGATCCGGTGGTCCTGCGTGAGATCGATTGCCGCCGAGCCGAACTGGTCCTCGCGATCGACGACTGGGTGCATCGCGGCGTCCCGCAGCACCGCCTGGGCGCGACCCTGCACACCGAGACGATCGGCGCGGTCATCGACCGGCTGGCCGAGTCCTCGGTGCGGGCGCATCACGCCCTGATGACCATGCCCGCCAACGACGAGATGCTGCACTGCGCGTGGCACCACCTGGCCGAACTGGCCGACGCCTACGACGACCTGGTCCGCGACGTGATCGCCGGTCGCCGCAGGCTGCCGGAGTGGTGACCGGTCGGCCCGCGGCGTCTCTCAGCCGAAGCGGTGGTGGTCTACCCCGAACTCGTCGGCGACGGTCGCCGCCAGTTCCACGTACGCCCGCTTGGTCGTCTTGTGCAGCCGGTGCAGATCGATCTCGGCGCCCTCCGACAGGTGCTCGTCGAACGGGATGATGTGCACGGCCCGGCAGCGCGAGAGGAAGTACTCGCGCAATTGCTGGACACCGACATTCGGTGAACCCTCACGCGGCAGGTTGATCACCACGACCGCGTTGCGGACCAGGTGGTCGTGCCCGTGCAGCGACAGCCAGTCCAGCGTCGCCGCGGCACTGCGCGCGCCGTCGATCGCCGCCGACGAGATCAGCACCAGTGAGTGCGCCAGATCGAGCACGCCGCTCATCGCCGAGTGCATCAGGCCGGTGCCGCAGTCGGTGAGAA
The DNA here is from genome assembly GCF_044744725.1 of Nocardia sp. NPDC087230. Taxonomy (NCBI): domain Bacteria; kingdom Bacillati; phylum Actinomycetota; class Actinomycetes; order Mycobacteriales; family Nocardiaceae; genus Nocardia; species Nocardia sp. NPDC087230. The sequence goes on along the minus strand of NZ_JBIUYV010000002.1, from coordinate 48,704 downwards.
TGATGTTGTAGAACCGCTGCAGGATCCGGGCCACGGCCCGGTACTCCTCGTCGTTGAACGACTCCGACGCGGCCGGATCCCGTTCGCTGGCAAGCACTTCCAGCCTGCTCGAACTCTGCGAGGTGTGGCGGCGGACATCGGAGTAGCGCTCGATCGACGGATCGAGCAGCAGGTCGCGCACGGTCGAGCGGGTCTGCAAGGCCACGCGCTGCGACAGGGTGCCGAAGTCGGGGTTGGCGTCGACCGCGATCACCCGGTCGCCGCGGATCGAGGCGAAGATCGAACCGAGGCCGGTGGTGGTCGTCGTCTTGCCGACACCGCCCTTGAGCGAGAGCACCGCGATCCGGTAGTCACCGCGCACCGGCTGCCGGATGCGGGCGACCAGTTCCTGCAGGCGCCGCTCCTCGGCGGACATCCCCGGATTGATCGCACCACCCGAAACATGGTGCACCGCTTTACGCCAGCCACTGCCCGGCGCCTTCTTGACCCGCTTGACCGGCACGTTGTCGAGCGACGGCGGCTGGTAGCCGTGCTGGGCGTGCGCGCCCCAGCCGGGCTGCTGGTACTGGCCGGGTTGCTGGTACTGGCCCGGTGCCTGCTGGTACGGCGGCACGGTCGGGCCGCCCTGGAACTGCTGGGGCGCGACGTCACCCGGCTGCTGGTACGGCTGGACTCCGTCGGGGCGCTGGAACTGCGGCGCGGGGGTGCCATCGGGCAGGTACTGCGGCGCGGGGGAACCGTCGGGCAGGTACTGCGGTGCCGGGGAACCATCGGGCAGCAATTGCGGTGCCGCGCCGTCCGGCCGCTGGTACGGCGGGACCTGGGCCGCATCGGGCTGCGGTACGGGCGCGCCGTCCGGACGGTGATACGACTCGGGCAGGTGGTGCGCGGGATCGCTCGGCTGGTACCGGCCAGGGGCCTGCTGATAGGGCGAGACCGGGTTCGGTGGCTGCGCGAATTCGCCGGAGCGGAAACCGGTTTGCGGTGCCTGCGGCTGCTGTCCGGCCTGCCAGGTGGGCGGCGCGTAGTCGCCGGGGGCTTGATTCCGAGCGGCCTGAATCCGCGGGTCGTCGCCGCGGAACATCTCGGTCTGCGCGTCCGGCGTCGACGGGGTACCTGTGCCGTGCGACGGATCGCCGGGAATCGCCTTGTACTGCGACGAATGGTAGGTCGGCGTCTGCGAGACGTAGTGCGACTGTTCGGGGCCCGGCGCCTGCGGCGGAGCGATCGACTCGCCGGGACGATACGGGGACCCCGCGCCGCTGGGCGGCGTGGATTCGCCTGCGCTGTAAGCGGACCGGGACTCGGGGGCACTCGACGGCCTACCGCCGGTGAGATCACCCGGCAGGCTCATGCGAGTGGTGGCGTCGGCCGGCGCGGCTGTGGTGGGCGCGGCATCGTCAGGTGACGGTGCAGTGCGCGGGGTGGCCTCCGCCGATGTCGCTGGACGCGTCGGTGTGTCGGAGGTCGACGGGTTGTCCAGGCGCGCAGGCGGTTCCGGCAGAGGTGGCGGAATCCGTGAGGCGTCAGGTGACAGTGCGTCGGTGGGGTACGTGGTACCCGTGGCGGATCGGTCGTCCAGGTGCGCGGGCGGTTCCGGCAGGCGCGGGGGAGTCCGCGTGGCATCCGGTGCCGCCGATGCCGTGTCACCGCTCGTCGCGGCTGCGGACTCCGGCTGATCGAGGCTGTGCCGACCGCGGGTGCTGCCTGCCTGTTCGCTGGACTCGGACGGGGCGAGTTCGCCCGACTTCGCCGGTGCGGCATCGGCCGGGTCCGGCAGTGGTCGGGCAACGGGCGCAGATGCCTGGTCGGGCGTGCGCGCGAGGTGCGCTTCCGGCGACGGCGGGCGCACGTCGGCGACCGCGTCATCGGGCGTCGGCCACCCGCCCACCGAGGCGGCACCGGTCGACGGAGCACCGGTAGCGGCATTCGTCACCGGGCCGAGCAGCGGGTCAGCGCTACCGGTCGACGGCGCGGGCGATTCGACGGCGGACGTCGGCATCGGGGCGAGGAGCGGGTCGGACGGGGCAGAGGTGGAGGGCTCGCCCGGTGCGGTCAGGCGCGGTGGCGCTTCGGTCGGCCGGGTGCGCGTGGGCGGATCCGGCAGCGGCGGGGGCGGCGGCAGGTCGGGGAGCTGGCGCTGTTGCTGGCCGGGGCCCAGGGGGGTGAACCCGTTCGACGGTGGCGCGGGCGTGCGTGTGGGCAGGGCAGGGCCGGAATGGTCGTCCGCCGATGCGGTCGGGTCGGCGTAGGAGGTGGCGGAGTGATGGGGCGGACCGGTGGGGGACACCGGGTCGGCGTAGGAGGCGGCGGAGCTCTCGTGCGGGCCGGTCGGGCCGACCTGCGGCGCGGCGGCCGGGCCACCGTGCGACGGCGGGCTCTGCGGAAAGGAGGTGCCCGTGGGCATCGACGGGTCGCCGGTGGGCGCGGGTGCGGGCGGTGCCACCGGGGCGCTGTCGTTGTACGGTGCCCGCTCCTGCGGCCACGGCGGCGGCGAACCAGCGCCGACGGTCGGTCCACCCGGCCATCCGGCGCTCGGCTGATCGCCGGGAATCAGTGGGTTGGCGGTCTCGGCGGTCCACTCCGACTGCCGCCTGGGCGGCTGTTCGGCGGGTGGCCGCTGCGTGATGGGCTCGGGGGCGGGATCGGGCCGGTGCTGCTCGGGCTGCTGGTCCTCGCCCTTGCGCCGGCGGCCGCGCTTGTCCTTCTTGGCATCGTCGTTCCCGCCACGGCCCATGAAGCGGCGGCGTTTGGGTGCCTCGTCGATCAGGTCGTCCTGGGGGAGGTTCTCGACCGGAGCCTCGTAGCCGACCTGGGTGACTTCGCTCTCCGACAGCCACGGCGGCAACATGGGGAGGCTGTCGTTGTTACGACTCACCGGCGCGTTCCGCTCACCAGGGTCCCCCGATCTGCTCGACCCACATCTCCGACGCCGGTGAGTTTACGCGACAACCCCGGCGCGGTGGTGGGCGGTCCGGGCGGCCGACCCCGCCGGACCGGCGGCCGGTTCGGGGCGTTTTTGCCTCTGGAGTGCAGTACCGGTAAGCTTGAGCGGCGGTGCACCTATGCGCCGACTGTTCGCATGCCAGCGAGCAGCTACGAGGCAATCCAACTCAGGTTAGAAGCATAACCGGGATCGCGGAGGATATGGCGAAGAAAGACGGGGCCATCGAGGTCGAGGGTCGAGTTGTCGAGCCGCTGCCCAATGCGATGTTCCGGATCGAGCTCGAGAACGGTCACAAGGTTCTCGCGCACATCAGCGGAAAGATGCGGCAGCACTACATTCGTATCCTTCCGGAAGACCGTGTGGTCGTCGAGCTGTCGCCGTACGACCTCTCTCGCGGCCGGATTGTCTACCGCTACAAGTGAGACCCGCTCGACGCCGCGAGCCTGACGGCACGCGGCGTCGCATGGTGTTCCGGCCCTGGTCGGAGCGCGCTACAAGACTTCCCCAGTCGTCGGCTGGGGAAAAACTGTGTTCACAGACCCTTGTGGACCAAGAAAAGATTGGACGGACGTGAAGGTTCAGCCGAGCGTCAAGAAGATCTGCGAGAAGTGCAAGGTGATCCGCCGCCACGGCCGGGTCATGGTGATCTGCGACAACCTGCGCCACAAGCAGCGTCAGGGCTGATCCAGCCTCACCGCCGGGCACCGATCGTCTGATCGGACTGACCGAAAAGAAGAACTCCCAGCTCCAGCACGCACGCAGGCTGTGCGCGCCAACCACCGGTACGGAGGCCGGTGCCCCCACCTGAAAGACGGGGGGACGGACAGGGAGCAGACCTCCGCAACCATTAAGGAACCTGCCACATGGCACGTCTGATGGGCGTCGATCTCCCGCGCGAAAAGCGCATGGAGATCGCGTTGACCTACATTTTCGGAATCGGGCGCACCCGCGCCACCGAGATCCTGGCTCAGACCGGCGTCAGCCCGGACCTGCGCTCGAAGGATCTCAGCGACGACGACCTGACCAAGCTCCGCGACTACATCGAGGCGTCGGAGTTCAAGGTCGAAGGTGACCTGCGCCGCGAGGTCCAGGCCGATATTCGCCGCAAGATCGAGATCGGCTGCTACCAGGGCATCCGCCACCGTCGTGGCCTGCCCGTTCGTGGTCAGCGCACCAAGACCAACGCGCGTACGCGCAAGGGTCCGAAGAAGACCGTCGCCGGCAAGAAGAAGTAGGGATAGCGTATGCCTCCGAAGAGCCGGGCCGCTGGCCCGAAGAAGACTCAGAAGTCGCGTCGCCGGGATAAGAAGAACATCCCGCACGGCCACGCGCACATCAAGAGCACGTTCAACAACACCATCGTCTCGATCACCGACCCCGAGGGCAATGTCATCTCGTGGGCGTCGTCGGGCCACGTCGGCTTCAAGGGTTCGCGTAAGAGCACCCCGTTCGCCGCGCAGCTCGCCGCCGAGAACGCTGCCCGCAAGGCGCAGGAGAACGGTGTCAAGAAGGTCGACGTGTTCGTGAAGGGCCCGGGTTCGGGCCGCGAGACCGCGATCCGTTCGCTCCAGGCCGCAGGCCTCGAGGTCGGCTCGATCTCCGACGTCACCCCCCAGCCCCACAACGGCTGCCGGCCGCCCAAGCGTCGTCGCGTCTAGCGGGAAAGGAAACAGCTAAAAAATGGCACGTTATACAGGCCCCATCACCCGCAAGTCGCGTCGTCTGCGCGTCGACCTCGTCGGAGGCGACCAGGCGTTCGAGCGTCGTCCTTACCCGCCCGGCCAGCACGGCCGCGCGCGGATCAAGGAATCCGAGTACCTCATGCAGCTGCAGGAGAAGCAGAAGGCTCGCTTCTCCTACGGCGTCATGGAGAAGCAGTTCCGTCGCTACTACGAAGAGGCCAACCGCCTCAAGGGCAAGACCGGCGACAACCTGCTGCGTCTGCTCGAGTCGCGTCTGGACAACGTCGTGTACCGCGCCGGTCTGGCGCGCACCCGTCGTCAGGCTCGTCAGCTCGTCAGCCACGGCCACTTCGTGGTCAACGGCGTCAAGGTGAACGTCCCGAGCTACCAGGTCTCCCAGTACGACATCATCGATGTCAAGGAGAAGTCGCTGCCGACCCTGCCGTTCCAGGTCGCGCGTGAGACCGTCGGCGAGCGTCCGGTTCCCGGTTGGCTGCAGGTCGTCCCCGGCCGCCTGCGCATCCTGGTGCACCAGCTGCCCGAGCGCGCGCAGATCGATGTGCCGCTGCAGGAACAGCTCATCGTCGAGTACTACTCGAAGTAAGCGCTTTTGGTGGGGGTCGCGCACACGGCGACCCCCGCACTCACTGACGAGGCATCAAATAGCGGATGCCCTGAACAGGAAGTAGATCCTCATGCTGATTTCCCAGCGTCCGACACTGACCGAAGAGGTTGTGGCGGAGAACCGCTCGAAGTTCACCATCGAACCCCTCGAGCCGGGCTTCGGTTACACCCTCGGCAACTCGCTGCGTCGTACCCTGCTGTCCTCCATCCCGGGGGCCGCGGTCACGAGCATCCGCATCGACGGTGTCCTGCACGAGTTCACCACCGTTCCCGGTGTGAAGGAAGACGTCACCGACATCATCCTGAACCTCAAGGGTCTGGTCGTGTCCTCCGAAGAGGACGAGCCGGTCACCATGTACGTGCGTAAGCAGGGCCCCGGCACCGTCACCGCTGGTGACATCGTGCCGCCCGCCGGCGTCGTCGTGCACAACCCGGACATGCACATCGCCACCCTGAACGACAAGGGCAAGCTCGAGATCGAGCTCGTCGTCGAGCGGGGTCGCGGTTACGTGCCCGCCGTGCAGAACAAGGCGACCGGTGCGGAAATCGGCCGGATCCCGGTGGATTCGATCTACTCCCCGGTGCTCAAGGTGACCTACAAGGTCGAGGCCACCCGTGTCGAGCAGCGCACCGACTTCGACCGTCTCATCCTCGACGTGGAGACCAAGAACTCCATCACGGCGCGGGACGCGCTGGCTTCGGCCGGCAAGACCCTGGTCGAGCTCTTCGGCCTGGCCCGTGAGCTCAACGTCGAAGCCGAGGGCATCGAGATCGGCCCCAGCCCGGCCGAGGCGGATCACATCGCCTCGTTCGGTCTGCCGATCGAGGACCTGGACCTCACCGTCCGGTCCTACAACTGCCTCAAGCGCGAGGGTGTGCACACCGTGGGCGAGCTCGTCGCCCGCACCGAGTCGGATCTGCTCGACATCCGTAACTTCGGCCAGAAGTCCATCGACGAGGTGAAGGTCAAGCTCCACGCGCTGGGCCTCTCGCTCAAGGACAGCCCGGCGTCGTTCGACCCGTCCTCCGTGGTGGGTTACGACGCGAGCACCGGAACGTGGAGCGACAGCGGCACGTTCAGTGACACCGACGGCGGCGAGCAGGACTACGCCGAGACCGAACAGCTCTAGGTCGCCAGGGGGGCACCCCCGGTGAACCTTTCCCAAGGAGAATCCAATGCCTAAGCCCAAGAAGGGTGCTCGCTTCGGCGGGTCGGCGTCGCACCAGAAGGCGATCTTCGCCAACCTGGCCACGGCGCTTTTCGAGCACGGTCGTATCACGACCACCGAGTCGAAGGCCAAGGCGGTTCGCCCCTACGCCGAGAAGCTCATCACCAAGGCGAAGGGCGGCACTCTCGCCGACCGTCGCGAGGTCATGAAGGTCATCCGCAACAAGGACATCGTGCACGCGCTGTTCGCGGAGATCGGCCCCTCGTTCGAGGGTCGCGAGGGTGGCTACACCCGCATCACCAAGGCGCTGCCGCGCAAGGGTGACAACGCGCCGATGGCCGTCATCGAGCTGGTCCGCGAGAAGACCGTGACCAACGAGGCCGATCGGGCTCGTCGCGTCGCCGCTTCGCAGAAGGCCGAGGCCGCCCCGGCCGCCGAGGCCGAGGAGACCGTCGTCGAGGAGACCGTGGCCGACGCCCCGGCCGCCGACGAGGCCACCGAGGACAAGAAGGACGCCTGATTCTCTTCGAGTCCGGCCGAGCCCGTCACCCTTCGTGGGTGACGGGCTCGTTCTTTTGCCAAAGACAGGTGCGGAGGAAGCGATGGACGACACCGAGCGGGAAGCGATCCGGGTGCGGCTCGGGATCAGCTACGACGGCACCGATTTCACCGGCTGGGCGCGTCAGCCGGGACTGCGCACGGTGCAGGGCACGCTCGAGGAGTCGCTGTCGAAGGTGTTCCGCGAACCGATTCAGCTCACCGTCGCCGGGCGCACCGACGCCGGGGTGCACGCCGAGGGCCAGGTCGCGCATTTCGACACCACCGGCGAACTCGACGCCGACAAACTGCTGTACCGGATGGCGCGGTTCCTGCCCAAGGACGTGCGCATCACCGAGGTCTCGCCCGCGCCGCCGCACTTCGACGCCCGCTTCTCCGCGACCCGTCGCCACTACGTCTACCGGTTGACCACCGCCCGCTACGGCGCCGAGCCGTTGCAGGCCCGCAGCGTTGTCGCCGCCAAGCCCGGTCTCGACCTCGACGCCATGCGCGCGGCGTCCCGGCAGCTGCTCGGGCTGCACGACTTCGCCGCCTTCTGCCGCCGCCGCGAGGGCGCGACGACGGTGCGTGAGCTGCAGCGGTTCGACTGGGAGCGCGACGGCGAGCTGCTGAACGCGCGGGTCAGCGCGGATGCCTTCTGCTGGTCGATGGTGCGCAGCCTGGTCGGCGCCGTGCTGGCCGTCGGCGAGGGCCGCCGCACGCCCGAGTGGGTGGCGAGCCTGCTGACCGAGACGGAGCGATCGAGCTCGGTGACCGTCGCGCCCGCGCACGGCCTGAGCCTGGTGCGCGTCGACTACCCGGCCGATGCCGACCTCGCCGCGCGCAACGCCCAGACCAGGGAAACCAGGACGCTGCCCGCCGCGGGCGGGTGCTGCGGGGAGTAGCCGCCGCGCGGTTGCTGTCGCCACCGGGCGCACGGCGATACGATGGCAGACTCGACGTCAGCGAGAAAGCCGGGCAGATGGCAGACGATTCTGGTGGACGTGCCCGTACGGTCAGGCGGATTGCCGTGGCCTTGCTGGTCTGCGCGACCGGCGGGCTCACCCTCGTGACGGTGCTCGCCGGCTACGCGCGCGCCGAGCTCCTCGATACCGATCACTACGTCGAGACCATGGCCCCGCTGGCCCACGATCCGGTGATCCAGGACGCCGTCGCCGGTGCGCTGACCCAGGCGGTCATGACACGCGTCGATGTGCGCGGTGCCGCCACCGAACTGGTCGACGCGCTCGACGACCGTCGTGACCTCAGACCGCGCGTCGAGGCGGCGCTGCGCAGTGTGCCGACCCTGCTGGCCACGCAGTCCGAGGCGCTGGTGCGCGACGCGGCGGACACGCTGGTGCGCAGCGACTCCTTCGCCCGCCTGTGGGAGTCGGCGAACCGGCAGGCCCATCGCGCTCTCGTCGCGTCGCTCACCGGGGTGGACGACGGTGTGCTGCGGGTGAGTACCGACGGCGTCGTCTCGCTGTCGCTGGAACCGATGCTGCGCGAGGTGGAGACGCGGCTCGCGGATCGTGGCTTCGACCTGGCCCGCCTCGATGTCGATCCGCAGGGCGAGTTCGTCCTGATCGAATCCGCCGACCTGGCGAAAGCCCAACGGGCCGTGCGGCTGCTCGACCGGGGCGCGATCGTGCTCGGCGTCGCCGCGCTGGGCTGCGCGATCGGCGCGGTGCTGGTGGCGGGCAGCGGTTCTCGGCGACGGGCGCTGCTCGCGGTGGCCCTGAGCATGCTGGTGTCGATGGTGGTGCTCAGCGCCGCCCTGCTGATCATGCGCACGGTCTATCTCGACCACGTACACAACGTCTCGCAGGAGGTGGCGAGGACGGTCTACGACACCCTCGCCCAGCCGCTGCGGGTGACCACGCGGGTGGTCGCGCTGGTCGCCGCGTTCACGGCGCTCGGCGCCTTCCTGGCCGGGCCGTCGACCCTCGCCACCAAGATGCGCGACACCCTCGACGGCGCGATCGCGCGGACGCGGCGCGGGGAGGGCGGCCGGGCCTCCCGCTTCGCCGCCGCGTATCTCGGCCCACTGCGGGCCGCGGTGTTGGTCGTCGCCGCGACGGTGTTCGTCCTCTGGGACTACCCGACACCGTGGGTGACCGCGCTCATCGCCCTGGCGGCGGTGGTGGCCTTGCTGGTGCTGCAGATCCTCGCCCGCCCCCACCGTCGTGTGGCGTGAGCGGCGGTGGGACAACCACCGATTCCGGATAGCGTGCACCACCCCGGGTGACAACCGTTCGGGCGGAGGTGTCGAGGCAACGGCCGGCAGGCCACCGAGCCGGCTGGGCACGGCGTGCCGCTGGTCGCCTCGGCGCCGGTGACGGCGGCAGGGTCGACTGCCCGGCCCGGCCGGGGCCAAAGCGATGGTGCGGCAACGGGTTCTGGCGCCGTTGTCTACGATGCGGATGGAGCGTGCCAAGACGTTGCTGCGGATGGAGCCGGCGGGCCCGCTCGTTGCGGTGGCGGCCGCGGCGGGTTCGCCGCGGAGCGGCGGTTCTGCCGGGCGTTCCGGGCGGCAACCGTGGTGACTTCGGCGGAGTTCCGGGCGAAGCCGCAGGCCGCGCACTTCGTTAGCTAGTCGAACGGTGATGTTCGTCAAATTTCCTGACAGCGGGTCGGCGCCGGTGGAACGATCGGGCGATGCAGGGGTTCGAGGGTTTTCCCGAAGTCTGCTCGACCGAGCCGACGGCGACGCCGGACGCGTTCGGATTCTGGGCGGACCTGGTCGGGAGTGCGCTCACCGAGGTCTCGATCGCGCCCACGGTCGACGGCGAGTTCGCGGGCCGGATCCGCTCGGCGGACTTCGGTGACGTGGCCGTGGGGACAGTGCGGGTGCAGGGGCACGAGCTGCGCCGCACCCGGCGGCACATCGCCAGGGCCGGCGAATTCCATGTCATCGGCAGCGTCGTGCTCGGCGGCCGGGCGGAGGTGGAGCACGCGGGACATCGCGTCGTGCTGACGCCGGGGTCGATGATCTTCTACGACACCTCCCGTCCGATCCGGTGGCGGTCGGACGCCCCGATCGAGGATCTGACGATCCGGGTGCCCCGCCAGCGGGTCGTCGACTTCCTGGGGATCAGAGCCGAGGCGCTGCCCGCCGGGATGATGCTGGGCGCCGGTGGGGTCGGCGCGACGCTCGCCCGGTTCTTCCAGCGGGTGGCCGAACTGCACTATTCCGATCCGGCCGCCGCCGGGATGCTGGCCGCCAGCGGGATCGATCTCGTCGGGGCGGCCGCGGTGATCGCCGCGGGTGGGCGCCCCGGTCACGCGCAGGCGGAGGCGATGAGCAGTCAGCGCGTGCTGGACTACGTGCGCGCCAACTTCACCGATCCCGGCCTGACGGTCGATCGGATCGCCGATGCCTGCCGGGTGTCGCGCCGCACGCTGTATCGCATCGTGGCGGAGTTCGAGGGTGGGCTCGGCGCGGTGCTGCGCGGGCTGCGGGTGGAGCGGGCCCGAAAGTTGCTGGAGGCCGGGGACATCGGCTCGATCGCGACGGTCGCCGCGGCCTCCGGCTTCGCCACCGAACGGCAGTTCTACCGAGTGTTCCGGGAGGTCACAGGAATGACACCGGGCGAATACCGGATGGTTGCCCGGGCGCGAGTGGCGTTGCGCTGAGCGTGACCCGGCGACGCGCGGGGGTCGGTGATCAGCATCACAAGGTGGCGGCGGTCATGCGGCGGAGCGGGCCAAATCTCCTGTAAAGGCCGGGGTCGGTTGAAGATTTGAGTTTAGTTGATATTTCCATTTCGAATCACTCGTTGGCAACGACCCGCTGAATCTGGCAGGCTCGGACACCGGGCGACGGGTGATTCGTTGTTGCGCCCACGGTTTGCTGGTCGGTTCGCAGGAAAGCGAGGTGGTTGGCGTGGAGTCGTCTGAGCCTCTCGTCGAACTGAGACTGGACGACAGTCCGGAGATGGCCGCGGGTGAGGCCTTCGCGGAGTGGGAATCCCTGCTGTCGGAGAGCTATGTGCCACTGGCGGTGGATCCCGAACGCGACGAGGTGTTCCACGGCCGCATTGTGCGCGGCAGCCTGCCCGGCTTCGAATTGTCGACCGTCGGCGCCAGTGGCCAGCGTATTCGGCGTACCAAGAGCGGTATCGCGCGCACCGACGGGGAGTTCCTGTTCGTCAGCATCCTCACCGAGGGATTCGGCAGGCTGCACCAGGACGGGCGGATCGCGGTGCTGCGTCCGGGCGACATGGTCTTCTACGACACCACCCGCCCCTATCACTGGGACATCGACGGCTCCTGGTCGCAGGTGGTGGCCCGCGTCCCGCTGTCGGTCCTCGGCGAACACATCCCCACCGGGCGCGACGCGCTGCCCACGGCGACGACGGTGCACGCCGAGAGTCCGGCAGGCGTCGTCGCCGGGTTCTTCCGCGATCTGGCCCGCATCCAGCAGAGCGCGCCCGAGCAGGCGGTCGTCCTGGCGGACAACGGGGTCAAGCTGCTGGCGTCGGCGGTCACGCTCGCCGGTGGCGCGCTGCCGACCGGGCAGTCGGCCCAGGCGCTGTCGCGGGAGCAGGTGCTGTCGTTCATGCGGTCCAGGTGCACCGATCCGGCCCTGACCGTCGACGAGATCGCGCGCGCGTGCCTGGTGTCGCGGCGCAGCCTGTACCGCCTCTTCGACGAGACCGGCGACGGCCTGAGCACGGTGCTGCGGCGCATGCGGGTCGAGTGCGCGCAGGTGCTGCTGCTGCGCGATGCCGGCCGGTCGACATCCTCGATCGCGCTCGCCTCCGGCTTCGCCTCCGAGCGGCACTTCTTCCGCGCGTTCCGGGTGGAGACCGGGATGACGCCGGGGGAGTATCGCCTGGTCACCGGGCAGGTGCCCGCGAGCGGCGAGCCTCGCCGCCACACCGCGTGACCCCGCGTTTTCTGGGCGTTATGTCCGTATTCCCGTGGCATACTGTGCGCACGCAGGGCCGAGTGACGGAGGGGGCTGAGCGGTCATGAGCCAACGAACGACGGTGACCGTCCGGGCCGGCGACGAGCTGCCCCAGCGCGCGGTGGTCGAGCGGTGGGAATCGCTGATGAGCCAGACCTACATTCCGCTCGCCGTCGCGCCGCACCGTACGGAGGGTTTTCGGGGCCGGATCGCGGCGACGGCGTACGACGATCTGCTGGTCACCTCGGTGCAGGCCGGCGCGCAGACCGTGCGCCGGACGCCGCGGCAGGTCGAGGCCGCCGCCGACCGCCACATCCTGGCCAGCATCTACCTGGGCGGACGTGGGGTGCTGCACCAGGACGGCCGGTCTGCCCACGTCGACGCGGGCAGCATGGTCATCTACGACAGCGCCCGGCCCTATCGCTGGGAGGTCGACGAGGACTTCGACAAGGTTGTCGTCCAGGTGCCGATCGACGCGCTGGCCGCGGTCGGCGCACCCCTGGCCACCATCCCGTCGGCCATCGCGCTCGGGCCCGAACATCCCGCCGCCGCGGTCGGCGCGTACTTCCGCGGGCTGGCGGGCATGCAGCACGGCGACCCGGTGGTGGCCGCCGAGCTCGCGCGCCATGGCGTCGGACTGCTGGCCTCGGCGCTGCAACTCGCGGCGGGGTCGCTGCCGCGGGGCCCGTCGGCCGCCGAATCGACCCGGGCCGGAATCCTCGCTTTCATGCGGCGCCGGTTCGCCGACGCCGATCTCACCGTCGATACCGTCGCGCAGCGATTCGCGATCTCGCGCCGCACCCTGTACCGGCTGTTCGAAGGCGACGAAAGCCCGGCCCGACGATTGCTCCGACTGCGCCTCGAACACGCGTGCGAATTATTGCGCGACGGGCACATGCGGCCGATCGAAGAGGTGGCCGCGGCCGCCGGATTCGCCGCCGAGCGTCACTTCTACCGGGTGTTCCACGCGGAATTCGGAATGGCGCCGGGGGAATACCGTGCGGGATATGCGATGTGTGCCGGGCTGTAATCGAAAAGAATTCTTTTCCATCGGTGATATCCTCTTCCCAGTCGAGGGGGGTACTCGACGAGTCTCTACGTCGTGTGAATGCGAATACGACGAGGTGTCCCGATGACAGTCGATGTTCCGGCAGCAGTTGATCAGTCGCGTCTTCCCGGGGTGCTCGCGGTCGGCACCGGCGGGGCCGACGAGCAGTTCCAGCAGTGGGAAGCCATGCTGACGCAGACCTACGTGCCACTGGCCGCCCGCCCGGCGGGCGCGGAATCGTTCCACGGCCGCATCGCCCACCATGCCTATCCGGACTTCGGTCTGTCCCGGCTGGCCTCGACTCGTCAGCAGGTCACCAGGACGCGGTCGCTGATCGCGCGGGCCGTCGAGGAGTACCTGCTGATCAGCATCCACACCCGGGGTTCGGCCGTGCTGAGTCAGCACGGCCGCAGCACCAGGGTCGGGGTGGGGGAGATGGTGTTCTACGAGTCGAACGCGCCGTACGAATGGCGGGTCGGCGAGGACATCGAGCAGGTCATCGTGCAGATCCCGATGGAAGCCGTGCGCCTGCGTCCGGGGATGTCGGCGGTGCGGGTCCCGGCCGCGCGCACCATTCCCGCCGACGGACCGGTCGCGATCGTCAGTGGGTTCCTGACCGACCTGGCGCGGTTGCAGGATCGCGATACCGCCCAGGCCGCCGCGCTCACCGAAACCGCCATCGACCTGATCGCCTCGGCGGCAGCGCTGGTGGCGGGTCAGCCGCTGGCCGGTCCCGGCGAGAGTTCGCTGACCCGCGAGGGCGTGCTGGCCTATGTGCGGGCCAACTACACCGATCCGACGTTGTCGATCGATGCCCTCGCGGCGGCGTGTTTCGTTTCCCGGCGATCGGTGTACCGCGTGTTCGAGGAGCAGGGTGAATCACCCACCGATCTGTTGCGGCGGCTTCGCGTGCGCCATGCGTGTGGAATGCTGGTCTCCAGACCAGACCTGACGTTCGCTGCCATCGGCGCGGCATCGGGCTTCGCCACGGAACGGCAGTTCTACCGGGCCTTTCGTCGGGAAACAGGCCGAACTCCCGGGGAGTACCGCCGGTTTGGCACGGACGGTCAGTCGAGTGGCACGGTATGACAGTTTATGTCCGCGCTATCTGCGAGAGAGTGAATCGAACACCTTTCAAGGATTGAGCGACAAGGGGTCACGATGTTTGGTCGGGTACGCGTTGCTGCGGTGCAAGCCGAGCCGAAGTGGTTGAACCTGTCCGCCGGGGTCGAGCAGGCCATCGGACTGATCGAAGAAGCCGCCGACGGTGGTGCTCGGCTGGTCGCGTTTCCCGAGACATTCCTGCCCGGATTCCCGTGGTGGATGTGGCTCAACTCGGTCGATTGGGGCGAGGAGTTCCTCGCCCGCTATCTCGCCAATTCCTTGACCGCCGACGGCCCCGAGTTGCGAGCCATCGCCTATGCCGCGCGCCGCAAGGGTATTCACGTGTCGATCGGGTTCGCCGAGCGCGCGGGCCGCGAGGTGTTCATGTCGCAGGCGCTCATCGATGTGCAGGGCGAGATCGCCCTCGCCCGCAAGGGGGAACCGACCGGCCTCGAGCGCACGGTCTTCAGCGCGGCCGACGACGAGGTGCTGGTGCGCGACACCGAGCACGGCCGGATCGGCGTGCTCGGCGGCGCCGACCACATGCGCGCCGCGCTGCGCGCCCGTATGCACGAAGAGCGCGAACAGATCCACATCGCGTCGTGGTCGGGCTTCACCGTGTACTACGGCGAGGGCAAGGAGTGGGGCCCGGAGCTCAACACCGCGGCCAGCGTGCGCTACGCGATGGACGGCGCGGCCTACGTGATCGCTCCCGTCGCCGTGGTGCCGGTCGCCGGCTGGGAGGTCGTCGACGCGCGCCTCCCCGACCGTCGGCTGCTACGCGGTGGTGGCGGCGTCTCCCGCATCTTCGGCCCCGGCGGCCTGGAGCTGGCCACCCCGCTGGCCGAGGGCGCTGAGGGCCTCCTCTACGCCGACCTCGACCTCACCCGCAGCCTCCGCTCCGCCCCGGCCGCCTGCGGCGAGCGCGAGAACTTCCGGGTGCCCAGTGGCCGGATCCGCCGGGAACCGGTTCAAGTCGAGCTGGCGGGCACCTGAGCGCCTGACGGGACTGTCCACGCCGGATACCGTAGGGACGATTACGCCTGACGTCGTGTGTCCCGGAGGGTTGGCTGCCCATGGCCATCGAACCGACAATGCTCGAGTTCTCCTCGCCGACGCCGCGGAGTGCGGCGCGCGACGAGTGGGAAGCGCTGATGTCGCGGACCTATGTGCCGCTCGCCGTCGACACCCATCCCGACCAGCCCTTCTACGGCCGGGTCAGCACCGGATCGCTGGCAGGCAGGGGGGATTTCAGTCTCACGACGGTCGCGGGGAGTAGTCAGGAGTTCCGTCGGACAGCGAGTCACATCGCCCGCTCCGACGACGAGTACCTGCTCGCCAGCATCCATACCGTCGGCCTGGCGTGCCTGAACCAGGACGGCAGGTCGGCGGTCGTCGGTCCCGGCGACATGGTCTTCTACGACACGTCCAGGCCGTACTTCTGGTCCAACGGAACCGATTTCGAGCAGGTCGTGGTGCAGGTGCCGATCCGGCTGCTCCGCGAGCAACCCGGTCTCGGCCAGCTGGACCTGCCGACCGCGGTCACCGTGCCCGCGGCCAGCGCGCCCGGGGTCGTGGCGAGCTTCTTCCGCGGTCTGGTCAGGGTCCGGCGGGAGGCGCCCGCCCAAGCGGAGGTGCTGGCGGGCAACGCGCTCGATCTGTTCGGATCCGCGGTGGTGCTGACCGCCGGATTGCGACCGGTCGAGGCCGCGGCCGACGCGCTCAATCGCGAACAGGTCCTGGTCTTCCTGCGCGAGCATTGCACCGACCCGGACCTGACCGTCGATGAGGTGGCGCATGCGTGCCATATCTCCCGCCGAACCCTGTTCCGGATGTTCGACGGCGCCGGTGACAGTCTCGCCGCGACCTTGCGCAAGATGCGCGTGCAGCGGGCGAAAAGGCTACTGGCGCGGCATCGTTCGCATCCGCCGTGCACCGTGGCCTTCGACTCCGGCTTCGCCTCCGAACGGCAGTTCTACCGCGCCTTCCAGCAGGAAACCGGCATGACGCCCGGCGAATACCGTCGATCACACATCGGCTGACCCCTTCCGTTCCCGGCGAGCGTCGATGGTGAACGAACCGGCCGCGCCGGATGCGCACTGGTATCGGGTCTTCGGCACGCCCGGCTCGGTCGAGCCGCCGGCTGGCACTGATTGTCAGTGGGATGGCACGGCTGGTCTGTGGATCGGCGTACTCGCTGCCCGACACTGGATTCCAGTGCTGGGTGAGAACAGGGAGCGGGCACAATGGCGATTCGGGTTCGCGCCGCGGCCGTACAGGCAGAGCCGACGTGGTTACATCTGCCCGACGGGGTCGCGCAGACGATCGGATTCATCGAGGACGCGGCGGCGGGTGGCGCGCGGTTGGTCGCGTTTCCCGAGGCCTTCCTGCCGGGCTATCCGTGGTGGCTGTGGCTGAACTCGGTCGACTGGGGCGCGGAGTTCCGGGCGCGGTATCTGGCCAACGCGATGACCAGGGACGGCGCCGAGATGCGGGCCATCGCCGACGCGGCGCGGTGGGCGGGAGTGCACGTGGTGCTCGGCTTCGCCGAGCGCGCGGGCGAGGACCTCTATCTGGCGCAGGCCATGATCAGCCCCGACGGCCGGGTCCGGGTGTCGCACAAGCCGTCGCCGAGATCGCTGGAGCGGGAGGTGTTCGCCGACGGCATCGCGCCGCCGATGGTCCACCACACCGAGCTGGGCCGGATCGGGGTTCTCGGCGGCACCGATCACCTGTGCCCGGACCGGCGCGTCGCCCTGTGGCGGGAGCAGATCCACGTCGCCGCGTTCTCCGGGTTCACCGTGTGTCACGACGTCGACGACGACCTCGCCGTCGCGGTGAACAGCACGGTCGGCGAACAGTACGCCCGCGACAGCCGGACCGTGGTGATCGCGCCGACCGCGCTCGTCCCGATGACCGGCTGGGCCGCCGTCGACGCGCGCCCGCCGGGGCATCCGATGCTCAGCGGTGGCGGTGGGGTCGCCCGGATTCTCGGACCGGACGGCCGCGACCTGGTGCCGCCGCTGCCGCCCGGCAAGCCCGGGGTGCTGTTCGCCGACTTCGTCGTCGACGAGTCGGCGAATCCGTGGACGGACGGCCAGGGCTACCCGCGGGCCTGCTGAGGCCGGTCAGGACCGGACCAGACGCGCGATCGCGTCGGTCGCCTCCTTGATCTTGGCCTCGGCCTCGGGCCCGCCGGCCACCGCCGCGTCGACGACACAATGCGAGATGTGGTCCTCGAGCAGGCCCATCGCGACGGCCTGCAGCGCCTTGGTCATCGCCGAGACCTGGGTCAGGATGTCGATGCAGTACTTCTCCTCCTCGACCATCCGCTGCAGGCCACGCGACTGGCCCTCGATCCGGCGCAGGCGCTTGAGATAGTCCTCTTTGGCGGTGATGTAGCCGTGGCCCTGGTGGCCCGTGTGCTCGCCGCCGGTCGTGGTGTCGGGGGTGGGTGCGGTCACCGGAGGTCTCCTCGCCTGACGGGGTGCCCGGATTACCGAGCTGATACCCCCCTAGGGTACAGTTTCCGGCCGGAAATGTCAGATGCGGCCGCCGGCGCGGTCCCGGTGATGCGCCGGACCTGGCCGGACGGGAGAATCACCGGTATGAGTTCGCTTCCCCGGCCCGCACTCGCCGTCATCGGCGGCAGCGGTTTCTATGACTTCTTCGACAACGACGCGGTGCACGTCGAGGTCGACACACCGTACGGCGCGCCGAGCGCGCCCGTCGCCATCGGCGAGGTCGACGGGCGCGCCGTCGCGTTCCTGCCGCGTCACGGCAAGCAGCACGAGTTCGCCCCGCACACCCTGCCCTACCAGGCCAACATGTGGGCGTTGCGTTCGCTCGGCGTGCGCCGGGTGTTCGCGCCGTGCGCCGTCGGCAGCCTGCGCGCCGACTGGGGCCCGGGCACCGTCGCGGTGCCCGACCAACTCGTCGACCGGACGGCGGGCCGCCCGCAGACCTTCTTCGACGGCGGCGGCGTCCACGTCTCCTTCGCCGACCCCTACTGCGACGACCTGCGCACGGCCGCGGTCAAATCCGCGGGCGACGAACTGCGCGTCGAGGACTCCGGCACGATGGTCGTCGTGCAGGGCCCGCGCTTCTCCACCAGGGCCGAGAGCCGCTGGTTCGCCGGACAGGGCTGGGACCTGGTCAACATGACCGGTCACCCCGAAGCCGTGCTCGCCCGCGAACTCGAGATGTGCTACGCCGCGGTCGCTCTCATCACCGACCTGGACGCCGGCCTCGAGGAGGGCGACGGCGTGCACGCGGTCGACGTCTTCGCCGAGTTCAAGAAGAACCTGGGCCCGTTCAAGGAGCTGATGCGCCGCGCGGTCGCCGCGGTCGACGGCGAGGACACCTGCGAGCGCTGCCGCGTGCACGCCGGGGTCTCGCTGCCCTTCGAACTGCCCTGATCACCGCGCGGGCGCGGTGACCTGCAGCTGAGCCAGCACGAACGCGGGCGCCGTACCGTCGGCGCCCGCGGGCAGCGGCGACACCTCGACGTCGGCGACCAGCCAGCCGCCCGCCTCGGCCGCGAGCCGCACCCCGGTCATCCCCGCGCGGGCCGCGCCCGCCAGGATCTCCGCCCGCGCCGCGACGATCCGGGCGCGGTCGTCGGGGTGCGGGATCAGCCGCTCGTCGATTCCGCGCCAGCGCAACCCGGGCACCGGCTCGGTGACCCATCGCACCTGCCGGACCTGCGCGGTGTCGAGGATGCACAGGTACAGGCCCGGTTGCGTGTCGCGCAGGAGCGCGAGTGTCGCGGCCTCGAACGACTTGGCCTGCGGGGCGATGCTGTCGGTGACGTCCACTGTGAGGCCGCGCCACGAGAACCGCTGTGCCGCGGTCCCGTTGCGGGCCGCGACCAGCAATGACCGGGGTCCGGTCGTCGAGTGCACGGTGGCGATGCCCGACCAGCGGCTGTCCGGGTCCGAACGGGTCAGCGCGGCGACGATATCCAGCGCACGATCGAAGCGCTCGATCCGCTGGAAGGCCTCGGCGCCGGTGAATTCGCCCGGCGTGGAACCGAGATGGGAGCCGAGACCGTCGGGGCGGGTGCGCACCACCCTGGCCTGCGCGTCGATCTGGAACATGCCGACACCGAGATCGTCGGCGGGCGCCCGCTCGCCCACCCAGACCTTCACCGCGTACGTCCCGGCGTCGGGCCAGACCACCGGCTCGGCCCGCAACCGCAACTCCGACCAGGGCTGTCGCGACTTGGGCAGCACCCGATCGACCGGTGTGCCGGAATCGTGAGCGGTGGCGATCATCGGTTGCAGCGCGACGGGGATCGCGCGCTGATACGACGCCCACTCCCGCGGCGTCGACCCCGTGGTCAGCATCGACCACCTCGCGCCGAGCGTCTCCACCAGCTGCCATTGCCCGATGATCACCTGTTCTGCCCCCTTCGGTTACTCCCCACCTGCGGATATCGAACGAAATCGCCTGCGCCCATCGTGCCCGATCCGCCGGCCGCCGCGGGGCGGGGGTCCGTCGATAAGCTCGCGGTATGGACACACCGTTGCGGTTGGAGGTCATCGTCGCCAGTACCCGCCCGGAGCGGTTCGCGCCCGTGGTGGCCGACTGGTTCCTCGGTGTGCTCGGCGAGCGGCCGGAGTTCGCGGTCGGGGTGCTCGATCTGCGCGATATCGCCCTGCCCGTCGACCTCACCGAGACGCCCGAAGCCGACGCGTTCCGGGCCAGGCTCGCCGCGGCCGACGCCTTCGCCGTCGTCACCTCCGAGTACAACCACGGATATCCCGCGTCCTTGAAGACGGCGCTGGACAGTGCCAAACGGGAGTGGCGGGCCAAGCCGATCGGCTTCGTCTCCTACGGCGGTCTCTCGGGCGGCCTGCGCGCCGTCGAGCAATTGCGGCAGGTGGTCGCCGAACTGCACATGGTCTCGGTGCGCGAATCGGTGAGCTTCGCCCAGGCCAAGCGGCGCTTCGATGCCCAGGGCGCCACCGACGATCACGCCGCGATCGACGCGAGCGCGCGGATGCTCGGCCAATTGGCTTGGTGGGGAAGAACATTGCGGGCCGCCCGCGCCGCCGACCCCTACCCGGGCTGACCCGA
This sequence comes from Nocardia sp. NPDC087230, assembly GCF_044744725.1. Taxonomy (NCBI): domain Bacteria; kingdom Bacillati; phylum Actinomycetota; class Actinomycetes; order Mycobacteriales; family Nocardiaceae; genus Nocardia; species Nocardia sp. NPDC087230. The sequence continues at coordinate 28,600 of NZ_JBIUYV010000002.1, read as the reverse complement.
TCAAGCCGGTCCTCGTAGCATGCCCGGGCGGCCTGCGGCTACCGCCTCCGCTGACCGGTCAGGCAGGTGCCATCGAGCGTTGCCCGCGCGGCTGGCCGATGTAGGTCGCCTCGCGCGGGATCGACACCAGGGTGAGGTTCACCCTGGTGGTGCCGGTGCGCAGCACCACCCGGTTGCCGATCGCGCCCGGCTGGAAGATCTCCAGATCGGGGCGGGACGCGGGCCAGCCGTTCGGATCGCCGGTCAGGTAGATGGTGGTGACACCGGCGTGCGGCGCGGGGGCGAGCACACCGTCGACGACGGTGGCGGTGAAACCCGCGTCGGACTGGTGTGTTTCGACCGCGATGGTCAGCCGCTCCGGATTGCCGACGGTGTTGACCAGGTGCTCCCAGGCGTGCGCGCGATCGGTCCGCACGAGCACCCGCTCGCCGACGGCCAGCGCGCGGAACACCAACTGCTGGGCCAGATACAGCTCGCCGGCCACGTAGACCGAGGAGATACCGGCGCCGATGATCCTGGTGGCGACGCCGTTGCCCTCGTCGTCGGAGCCGAGCAGCTGGCCGCAGCCCGCCGACGGCAGGTGCAGCGCGCCGATGACATCGATCGGGTATTCGGTGGTCGGCACGGTGTCGTCCACCCCGGGCACCGCGATCGGCAGGTGCGCGAGCAGTGCGTCGCGGTGGCGGCCGTTCATCGAGATCATGCCCTTGGACGCGGTCTTCTCCGGCAGCTCCCGCGCGGTCAATCGCCATGCGGCACCGACACTCACCGACTCGGCGTCGCTGCCGGGGCGCAGCCGCACCGCGACAGTCGTGCCCCGCGAGGGCGCGACCCACAGCTGGGCGAGCAGATCCGAGCCGAGCTGCTTGGGGTCCACCGCGCTGCCGATATTGACGGTGTTGCCGATCTCGGCGAACTTCCACCGCTGGGTGAGCGTGCGCGGGTCGAGGCCCGCGGTGATCTGCTGGACGGCCTTGCGGATCTCGGGCGCGGTGAGGATACGCGCGCTGCAATCGGCGTCCTCGAGCGTGCGCATGATCCGCTGGGTGGCGATGGTGACCGCGCGCGAGGCGCCGTCGGTACCGCCGCCGCGCCGGGCCGTCGCGTCGGGGCACTGCACCGAGTCGTAGCTGATCGCGAGCCAGACCGTGCGGTGCGCGGTCGCGGGCAGCGGGCCGAGCAGAGACTCGTAGATCGCGCCCGCGGGCGTGCCGGAGCGGCTGCGGTGGCCGTGGCTGATGATGTCGATGCCGCTGAGCAGGATGTCGTGCTGGTGCAGACAGGCGGCCAGCTCGGGCAGGGGGAGCAGGTGGGAGGCGTGCACCGCGGTGCGGGCGATCCTGGTCAACCCGCCCTTCGGGGGCAGCACCTCGACCACGGTGACCACCCGGCTGCCATCCCAATACAGACCGAGCGAGCGGCCGTCGGTGTCACGGAAGTCGACGGTGTCGCCGAGGGTGTACTCGCGCTTGCCGAGATAGCGGCGGATCGTGCCGATCCAGTCGAGGATCGTGCGCTTGCCGATCGGGATCAGCGGCACGATCGCGACGACGATCGCGATGCCGAGAGCGGGGAAGGGGCCGAGGCCGCAGACCAGAGCCAGGAGCCCCACGGTCAGGCCGAGCACCTGCGCGATGAGCAGCTGCGGCAACGTGATGCGACCGAACAGTGGACGTGGACCAGCACCGGTGTACTCGGCCATTGGTTCCTCCCCCGAATGTGAACAAGTGCTGCCGGGAACTGTACTGTGTTGCCCGGACGAGAGCACTGTTCGGGGGAGGAACCATGCCTTCAAAACCCACCACACGCTGGCAGGTCAGCGGCTACCGCTTCCTGGTGCGGCGGATGGAGCACGCCCTGGTGCGCCGGGATGTGCGCATGCTGCACGATCCGATGCGCGCCCAGTCCCGTGCCTACGCGGTGGGTTTGGTGCTCGGCCTGGTGGTGCTGGCGGGCTGCGGCATCCTCGCGCTGCTGCGCCCGCAGGACAAGATCGGCGACAACAAGATTCTGATCGGCAAGGAATCCGGTGGCGTCTATGTCGTCATCGACAACGTCGTGCACCCCGCGCTCAACCTGGCCTCCGCCCGGCTCGCCGCCGGTGAGGCGGCCAAGGCGGTCATCGTCAAGGAGTCCGAGCTCGGCAAGAAGCCGCGCGGTCAGCTGATCGGCATTCCGGGCGCGCCCTCGTCGCTGCTGTACGACAAGGACGGCAAGGGCAGGCAGTGGTCGGTGTGCGACCAGCTCAAGTCCGACGGCACCGCCGATCTGACCACCTCGGTGCTGGCCGGTTCGCTCGATCTCGGCGACAAGGCCTCGGCGATGCCGACGAACAAGGCGCTGCTGGTCAAGGCCAAGGACGACGTCTTCCTCGTGTTCGACGGCAAACGCGCCAAGGTCAACATGAACGACCCGGCCGTCACGCTCGCGCTCGGGATCTCCGGTGTCACCCCGCGCACCATCAGCGAGGGCGTGCTCAACGCGATTCCCGAGGTCCTGCCGATCATCGCACCGGTCATCGACAACCCCGGTGGCGTGCCGTCCTACAACGTCAGTGGTCACAAGATCGGCGATGTCGTCCAGGTGTTCAACGCGCCCAACCAGGACTACGTGGTGCTGCAGGACGGTCTGCAGCCCGTCTCGGCGCTGACCGCCCAGATCATCCGCAACTCGGTCAACTCGACCATGCCGGGCACCACGATCCAGAACACCGAGCGCACCTACGCCAAGGAGTCGCGGGCGCTGAAGGTGGACAACTACCCGAAGGAACGGCCGGTCCTGATCACCGCCAAGGATCAACCGGTCAGCTGCCTGTCCTGGAAGCCGATCCCCGGCGCCATCGACAACAACGACGCCACCGCGCGCGCCGAACTGACCGTGCTCACCGGTATCGACCTGCCCATCCCGGACAAGGCCAAGCTGGTCAGCCTCGCCCAGGCCGACGGCTCCGGCCCGAAGGCCGACTCGGTCTACATCCCGCCCGCCTCGGGCGCCTACGTCCAGACCACCGGCATCGAACCGGACAGCCGCCGCAAGGACAGCCTGTTCTACATCGCCGACACCGGAGTTCGCTTCGGTATCAAGAACTCCGACGCGGTGAAGGCACTCGGGCTGGAGAACGTGAAGGCCGAGCCCGCGCCGTGGCCGATCGTCGGGCTGCTCGCGGGCGGCCCGAGCCTGGGCCGGGAGGACGCGATGGTCGCGCACGACGGCGTCGCCCCTGACTCGTCCCCGGCCAAGCAGCCGGTGGCCACCGTCGCCAACAGCAAGTAGTCAGCCGACCGGCGGCGATTGCGACCGGGCGGCGCGCAATTCGGCGACCTCCGAACGCAACTCGCGCACCTCGTCGACGAGTTCGGCCAGCGTGCGTTCGGCGCGGTCGGTCGCGTCGTCGACGGTCTTGAGCTGCTCGACGACCCAGCTGGTCATGGTGCCGATGGCGAAGGAGATCAGGCCGATGCCCAGCGTCATCAGGACCAGTGACACCAGCCTGCCCTCGCTGGTCACCGGGTAGACGTCGCCGTAGCCGACCGTCGTCACCGAGACCGCCGACCACCACAGCGCGTCGCCGAAGGTCTCGATCTTGCTCTCGGGCGCACCGAACTCGGCGTCGAAGAAGGCCAGACTCGACAGCAGCAGGATCAGCAGCGAGCTGGTGCCGACGAAGGTGACCAGGCGCGTTCGCGGGTGCGTCGCGCGATTGAGCGTGTCGAGCAGCAGCAGCGCGGCGCGCACCAGACGCAGCGGACGAAACGGCGGCACCAGCACGACGAGCAGGTCGAGCGGATGCTTGCGGACGAATCGGCGCCGATCGGTGGACAACCGCAGCCGGACCGCGAAGTCCACCGCGAAGACCGCCCAGATCCCGACATCGGCCCACACCAGGCAGGCGTCCAGGGTCGGCGAAGCGTCGGTGTCGAGCACCCGCCACGCGTACAGCAGCAGGAACAGCACGGCCAGCACCATCATCGGCAGGTTGGTCGCCTGCTCCCACCGCTGCCGACGGGTCTGCGGGCGCTGCTCTGTGGTCAACGGATCCATACTGCTACCTGGGTCGACGGGCTGCGCGGAGTGCGCTCGACCAGGACGGTACCGCGTCCGCTCCCTCAGGTGTCCTCGCGTACTCCGAATCGACGCCGGATCGGGAACGAGGCGAGCATGCCGAGCACGAACAGCAGCCCGACCACGCCCGCGCCGATCAACCCGACGTTCCTGGCCGTGTTGTCCGGCACCGGGGCAGGCGCGGGAACCGCGAGCTGCACCTGCTTGGCCGGCGACGGCCGCTTGGGTGGCAGCGCCCCGGTGACCTCGGCGGTGAGCGCCGCGATCGGATCGACGCTGCCGTACCCGATGTACTGGTTCCAGCCCTCGGCGGGCGCGTGCGCGGTCGCCTGGATCCGCTTCATCACCTCTTTGGCACTGAGCTCGGGGAACCGCGCGCGCACCAGCGCCACCACCCCGGACACCAGCGGTGTCGCGAAGCTGGTGCCGCTGATCGGGCTGGTCTGGCCCTGCTGGTTCACCGTTCCGGTCGCGGTGCCGGGCCCGCGCGGGTTCAGCGAGGTCATGTTCTCGCCGGGCGCGGCGACGCTGAGCCACGGCCCGGCGACGGTGAACTTCGACGGTGCGCCGTTCGCGTCGATCGAACCGACGGCCAGCACGTACTCGTCCCAGCGCGCCGGGCTGACGTTCATCGCCGTCTTGGTCCACGGGTCGGCGTTGGGCTCCAGCGGATCGACCACCGTGTTCGCCGTCTTGCAGGTATCCGAATTACCCGCCGCCACCACAGGAACCGCGTTCTTGACCTCGACCGCGTACTGCAGGGCCGCGCCGATCGCCCGGTCGTTGACGTCCTTGTTGGTGCCACACCAGACTTCGGAGACGTTGATGACGCCCGCGCCCATGTCGGCGGCGCGCCGGATGGCCGAGGCCATCGTGTTCAGGTTGCCGTAGCCATCGGGCAGGTCCTCGGGCGCCTTGTTCCGGTTGGCGCCCTCCTTCTGATACATCTTGCTGGTCTGCCGGATCGTGAGGATGCGAGCCTCCGGCGCCACTCCCGCGAATCCCTGGCCGGGCACCTGGGTCGCCGCGATCAAACCGGCCACGAAGGTGCCGTGCGCGTCGCAGTCCTCGGCACCGTCACCGGAATTGGCGACGAAGTCGCCGGCCGCGATCATGTCGGGCAGGCGGTCGTGCCTGCTCACGCCGGTGTCGATCACCGCGATCAATTGGCCTGCGCCGCGCGAGAATTCCCATGCCCGAGCCAGATCGAGGGACCGTTGCGCGTCCGGGATGGCTGGCCCGTCGCCACCGGTGGCCACCGTGGTGCACACCGCGTTCGAGCCGACTTCGGTCTTCTCCGGCGGCGCGGCCGGATCGCCCGCGGGCAGATTGGCGGGATCGGCGGCGGGCGGCCGGTCGGCCGAGGCGGGCGCCGCGCCCAACCCGAACGACGCGCCCACACCGAGCGCCACGGCCGCCGCCGCGACGCGCAGGCTCGCGTTCACAGCCCGCGAACGAGGGAGTAGAGCTCGGCGACCCAGAACACCAGCGGCAGCACCGCGGCGACGAACGCGTACTCGAGCAGTTCGACCGCCCGGCGCATCGGCGGCGTCGCCGACTGGTTCGGCACGATCAGGCCGATCACCAGCGCGGCGATCAGGATCGCCAGCGCGGCGCCGAAAACCACCAGCGGCTGGCGCATTTCGAGCGCGACGCCGATCAGCATGATCAGCACGATCGACGCGCCACCGGCGATCAACACGATCGCCTGCTCGGCGCCGGCATAGGTGCGGCTGCGGAACATCAACACCGCGGCGCACACCAGCGCGAGCGCGATGCCGGGCCAGTACGGGTCGTCGGCGGTCGCGTCGATCGCCAGCAGCGCGCCGACGACGGTGACCAGCGTGGTCGCGGTGACCAGACCGGCGAGGTAGTTGCGGGCCCGCTCCGACCGGGCGCGCAACGCGTCCAGAGTGGGCAGCGCGCGATGGTCGTCCGGGTCGTCCTCGGTCGGATCGATCGGGGTGCCGGGGGAGGGGACCGGCGGCAGCGGCAGCTTCGCCAGCAGCATCGACACCCGCGGCGACAGCGAGAGCCCGAGGAGTCCGACCGCGGCGACGACCGCGCCGATGGCCTTGACCGGCTGGTCGGTGAGCAGCCCGACCAGCGCCGCCGGGATGACGAACACCGAGATCGCGGCCGCGCCGATGAACAGCGCGAGGCCGACCCCGGTGACGCGCCAGGCCAGCACGGCGGTCGCGCCGAACAGGGTGGCGCCGAGCAGCAGATGCGCCCAACCGTAGTGATCGGGCACCACCAGCATTCCGCCGGTGAACGCGGTCGGCAGCGCGCAGCCGCCCAGGACCAGCGCGGCCGAGGTGTCGCCGTACATGCGGCTGAGCACCGTGCCCGCGACCACGCACAGGATCGCGACCAGCAGCGCGAGCGAGCCGGTCACCCAGAACGGCAGCGCGTCCGGGGCGGCCAGCAAACCGAAGCAGCCAACCAGCATGGTGACCGCGGCGAGCACCGAACCGGTGATCCGCGCCGTCTTCGGGGTCCAGCTGCGGTAGTGGTCGGCGTCGGCGATCGCGACGTTGTACATGATGTCGTCGAACAGCGGCGTCGGCGCGGTGTGCGAGGCGCTCTCCAGCATGAGGAGCTCGCCGTCGCGCACCCCGTGCTCGCCGAGACTGAGCGAATTCGAGAACGGCGGATGACCGATGCGCGCGAGCACCCATTCGGCAGGCTCGTAGCGCTCACCGTCGTTGTCGAAATCGTTGGAACGGCTGTGCTGGGCGACCATGTCGACCACGCTCGGGATGACGAGCGCGACCGGTACGTCGACCGGAATCGCCATATCGACCTGCGTGTGCTTGGCCAGAATCGTCACCCGGGCCAGATCCGGTGCGCGAACAATGCCGCGCGCGGAATCCTCCTCGAGATGATCGAGTCGCGCGTGCGTCAAAACTCCCCCAACTCCGTCTCTACCTCGTGTTTCCGCTCGACCCCTCGGGCGATCGACAGTTTGCGGAACTCACCGTTCGGACAGCAGAATGCCTGACGAACCATACGACATGTCGGCCGCGACCTCTACACTGAGCCCGTCGCGAGGGAAGACAGCGAATAGTCAAGCAGGGGGAGTCTTCGACCATGAGCACAGTACGGTTCCAGCGCCGTGCCCGGCGCGAGATGCCGCGCACGCCGGGCGGCGAGGTCACCCTGCAGCCACCGCCCGAGATCCCCCGGATCACGCCGGGAAACCTGCTGATGAAGATGATGCCCGTCGTCATGGTCGTGGGCATGGTCGGCATGATGGCGCTGATGTTCACCCAGGGCAGCGGCATGCTGTCCAACCCGATGTCGATGATGTTCCCGCTGATGATGATCATGTCGATGGTCACCATGTTCGGCCAGGGCAGCGGCAAGGGCGCCAAGGCCGCCGAGGCCAACGAAGATCGCAAGGACTACCTGCGCTACCTCGACCAGGTCCGCAAGGACGTCGACGAGACCGCCAAGCAGCAGCGCGCCGCCGTCGAGTGGAGCCACCCCGAGCCCGGCCTGATCTGGATGCTCGCCGGCACCAGCCGCATGTGGGAGCGCCGCTCCGGCGACAAGGACTTCTGCCACGCCCGCATCGGCCTGGGCGGTCAGCGCCTGGCCACCCGCCTGGTCGCCCCGGAGACCGGCCCGGTCGAGGAGCTCGAACCGATCGCCGCGGTGTCCCTGCGCCGCTTCGTCCGCGCCCACTCCACCGTCCCCGACCTGCCCACCGCGATCGCGGTGAAGGGTTTCGGCACCATCGCCCTCGACGGTGACCGCGCCCAGGCCCGCGACATGACTCGCGCGATGTTGTTGCAGCTGTGCATGTTCCAGGCTCCCGACCAGGTGCTCGTCGCCGTGGTCTGCGGTCCTGACACCGCGCGCGAGTGGGAGTGGACCAAATGGCTCCCGCACACCCAGCACCCCGAGGTCTCCGACGGCATCGGCACCCAGCGCATGTTCTACGGCTCCATCCGCGAAGCCCTCAGCAGCCTGCACCCGCTGCTCGGCAACCGTGTGCGTTACTCGCGTAACCAGCCGAACAACCCGAACCTGGTGCACGTGGTGATCGTCGTCGACGGCGGCCTGCTCGAGGCCGAGGACGACCAGCTGCGCGAATCCGGCTTCGAGGGCGTCACCATCATCGACCTGTGCAATTACGCACCCCGCCTTGCCGTTTCGCGCGGCATCAAGATGGTCGTCGAAGACGGCGAATGCCTCGGCCGCGGCGCCACCGGCAACCAGGAACGCTTCGCCACCATCGACCGGGTCAGCGCCGAACAGGCCCAGCAGGCCGCCCGCCGCCTGGCTCCTTACCGCGCCGCCACCCAGCGCAGCAGCGACGTCGAGACCGACGAGTCCGAGACCATCTCGACCTGGTCGCAGCTGATGAACCTGGGCGACATCGGCAACTTCAACCCGGCCAGCGCCTGGCGCCCGCGGTACGGACGTGAGCGTCTGCGCGTGCCGTTCGGCCTCGGCGCCGACGGTGCTCCGGTCGAGCTCGACATCAAGGAAGCCGCCGAGAACGGCATGGGCCCGCACGGCCTGTGCATCGGCGCCACCGGTTCCGGTAAGTCCGAGTTCCTGCGCACCCTGGTGCTCAGCCTGCTCGCCACCCACTCGCCCGACCAGCTCAACCTGGTCCTGGTCGACTTCAAGGGTGGCGCCACCTTCCTCGGCCTCGACGGCGTCCCGCACGTCGCCGCCGTCATCACCAACCTCGAAGACGAGGCCGACCTCGTCGACCGGATGAAGGACGCCCTGGCGGGCGAGATGAACCGCCGCCAGGAGGTCCTGCGCCAGGCGGGCAACTTCGCCAACGTCTCCGAATACGAGAAGGCCCGCGCCGCCGGCGCCGACCTCGACCCGCTGCCCGCCCTGTTCGTCGTGCTCGACGAGTTCTCCGAACTCCTCACTCAGCACCCCGATTTCGCCGAGCTGTTCGTGATGATCGGCCGCCTCGGCCGCTCGCTGCACGTGCACCTCCTGCTCGCCTCGCAGCGACTGGAAGAGGGCAAGCTCAAGGGCCTCGAGTCCCACCTGTCCTACCGCATCGGCCTGAAGACGTTCTCCGCCAACGAGTCCCGCCAGGTCCTCGGTGTCCCCGACGCCTACAACCTGCCCAACTCGCCCGGTGGCGGCTACCTCAAGGCCGACTCCGGCGAGATCCAGCGCTTCCAGGCCTCCTACGTCTCCGGTCCCTACGTCGGCGGCGGCTCACAGCGCGAGGTCACCAGCGCGGGCATCGTCGGCGGCGAAATCGACGTCAACGCACGCCCGTTCAGCGCCAACCACGTCGCCTTCCGCACCTCCGACCGCGTGCCGGTGGCCCCGGAGTCGACCTTCGAGCCCGAGCCCACCGGCGACGACGGCGATCAGATGTCGAACCTGAACATGCTGGTCTCCCGCATCACCGGCCACGGCCGCCCCGCCCATGAGATCTGGCTGCCGCCGCTGGACGAGGCGCCGACCCTGGATCAGCTGAACCCGCGCTCGATCATCACCGGCGAGTACTCGCCGATCGCCACCCTGCGCGCCGCCATCGGCATCGTCGACCGTCCGTACGACCAGCGTCGCGACCCGATGATGCTGGATCTGTCGGGCGCCCGCGGCCACGTGGCCATCGTCGGTGGCCCGCAGTCGGGTAAGTCGACGGCCCTGCGTTCGCTGGTCATGTCGATGTCGATGACCCACACCGCCGAGCAGGTGCAGTTCTACTGCCTCGACTTCGGTGGTGGCACGCTGTCCAGCCTCGAGGGACTCCCGCACGTCGGCTCCGTGGCCAACCGCCTGGACCCGGACAAGGTGCGCCGCACCGTCGCCGAGATGAGCACCCTGGTCCGGCAGCGCGAGCAGCGCTTCCACCAGCTGGGCATCGAGTCCATGGTCGAGTACCGCCGCCTGCGCGCGATGGACCCCAACAGCAGCCCCGCCGCGGCCGGCGCACACGCCGACCCCTACGGTGACGCGTTCCTGGTCATCGACGGCTTCGGCACGATCCGCCAGGATTACGAGGCCCTCGAACAGCAGATCACCAACCTCGCCCTGCAAGGACTCTCCTACGGCGTGCACGTCGTCATCGGCCTGTCCCGGTGGATGGAAGCGCGACCGGCCCTCAAGGACCAGATCGCCACCCGCATCGAGCTGCGCCTGGGTGACCCGATGGACTCCGACATCGGCCGCAAGTTCGCCTCGCTCGTGCCGCAGGGTCGTCCGGGCCGCGGTATCACCCCGGACGCACTGCACATGCTGATGGCCCTGCCCCGCGTCGACGGCAGCTCCGACCCGCTCGACCTGAGCGCCGGCGTCGCCCACGCGGTCGAACTGATCGCCCAGCGCACCCCCGGCCGCCCGGCCCCCGGCACGCGCACGCTGCCGGACCTGCTGGACCGGTCCGAACTGCTGCGCGGCATGCGCAACTGGCCCGCGGAAGTCGACCGGTCGCGTCCGAACATGCTGGTGCCGATCGGTGTCAACGAGTCCGAACTGGCGCCGGTCATGCTGAATCTGGCCGATACGCCGCACTTCCTGGTCTTCGGTGACAGTGAATGCGGTAAGACCGCGTTGCTGCGGGGAATCGTCCAGGGTCTCGTCGAGTCGAACGAACCGTCGCAGGCCAAGATCATCCTCGGCGACTACCGGCGCACCCTGCTGGGCACCATCGAGACCAATCACCTGGCCGGCTACGCGCCCTCGGCGGAGGTGCTCACGCCGTTCGTCCAGCAGGTCGTCGGGATTCTCAAGTCCCGGATGCCGGGTGCCAACATCACCCAGCAGGAGCTGCGAGCGCGATCGTGGTGGACAGGTCCCGAGCTCTACCTGATCATCGACGACTACGACCTGGTCGTCACCCCGTCGGGTAACCCGCTCTCGCCCCTGGTCGAATTCATCCCGCACGCCAAGGACATCGGCTTCCACCTGATCATCGCCCGCCGCTCCGGTGGCGCGTCGCGCGCGCTGTACGAGCCCGTGGTGTCGCGCATGCGCGACGTCGGTTGCATCGGCCTCGTGATGAGCGGCAGCCGGGACGAAGGCCAGCTCTTCGGCACCGTGCGCGCCAGCGCGATGCCTCCGGGGCGAGGAACCCTCGTGACCAGGAACGCGATCGATCTGGTGCAGTTGGCATGGGCACCGGCCTTGTGACCGACATCGACGTCGTGGTCGGTGATGCGCGCGTCCTGGCGCGCACCTCGGCCCGGCACGTGGATGTCGTTCCGACGGTGATGCCGGTGCCGAACGGCATCCTGGTCGGCGCGCCGACCGGCCCGTCGCAACCGGCGGTCTCGGCGCTGTCGCTGGCCGACTCGGCCTGGATCGGCTATGAGCCGCACCCGCTTTCGATCACCGCGGCCACCGACGCGGTGGTCGACGATGTCCTCGCGGGGGTGGCGCCGACTCCGCCCGGCGCGAGTATCGGTGTCGCACACCCCAGTTCATGGTCGACGGCGCGCCGCTCGATCCTGGCCCGCTCATTCGCCAGGTACTCGGGTGCGGTCACGTTGGAACCGATCGCCGCCCGCGTCGCCCGGCTGCGCCAGACACTGGCGACCACCGAGTTCGTCGTTGTCGTCGAAATCGACCCGCTGGCCGTCACGGTGAGCGCGGTCGACCGTTCCCGGGACCAGATCTCGGTCGCGGCCTGCGAGCACGAACCCACCCTGGGCGCGGGTGACTGGAACGACGACGACATCGATCGCCTGGCGGCCATGATCCGCGAGGTCTCCGACGGCTCCCGCCCGACATCGGTACTGGTCGTCGGCCCGGCCGACGACCACCTGCTGGAGCGCTTGCGCGAGTTCGCCGCCGAAACCTGGACCACCCAACCGACCCCGCTGGTCCAGCCGCTGGCCTTCACCGCGCTGCTGCTGCCGCAATCCGGACTCACCGACGACCGGGCGCGTCCGATCCCGGCACAGAACGCCGAATGGGTCGGCACCCTCCGCGAACGCGCCGCCGCCGCAGCACCCGAACCGCGCCTCGGCACCGCCAAAATCCTTGCGGCAGCAGCGGTATCGCTGGTGGTCGTCACCGCGGGCATCGTCGCGGTCGTGGCCACCCGCAGCACCGATGCCGACGCCGCGGAGGCCACCGTCGCCCAGACCACCTCAACCCCGACACCGGCGCCCCTGTCGCCGAAGCCGTCGACCACCCAGCCGACCGCTGCCCCTACCCAGCACGCGCTGGGCCGCGTCAGCTTCACCGTCCCGGCCGGCTGGCGCCTGGCCACCGGCTCACCAGCAGACCGCGCCGCGCTCGTTCCGCAGACAGCCGCCCCCGGCCGAATTACTGTGACGTACAACACTGTCGCGGACCAGGCTGGATATGATGAAGTGCTTAGGGACATCACCGCGCGGATCTCGCGCGCCGAGCCCGGGCGGTTCGGTACGCCGGAACGCGATGTGGTGTTCGCCGGGCGCCGGGGGATCGGCTACCAAGAGCTTCCTGGCGACGGTTCCGTCGTCAGGTGGTACGTCCTTCTCGACCATGGCGTCCAGACCAACGTCGGCTGCCAGCACGGCTCGGGAGGATGGGGGACTGTCAGTACTGCGTGCGAGGAAGTGATGCGATCAGTGTCGATCTCGCCGTAGGTTTCGGAAATTTCTCCGAAAGATGATGGAACCGAACGCACCGTCGGTGCGTCGAACCTAAGTAGAAGGGCTCAGATCGCCAGCAGGGGGGTCTGGTCCACCTTGACCACGAAGGAGCCAGAAGATGGGTTTCAACGCAACTCCTGACCAGATCAGGACGTTCTCCGACAAGATGAACCAGAAGCACGCCGACATCCAGGGGATGATCACGCGCGCCGAGGGGCATGCCAACGACGTCAACAACCCCTCCTTCCAGGGTGAGGCCGGCCGGGCGTTCCAGACGTCGATGCAGGAGTACCTCAGCAACGCCAAGCGTCTGAACGACGCGCTGGATCAGGCTGCTGACACCGTTGGGCAGATCGCGGGGAAGATCACCGACGCGGAAGTCGACAACGCTGCGCAGATCATGAAGAACAGCGAGTCCTCCGTCCCCCAGCTGAACATGACCACCACCACCACCTAACTCCGCAGCTAACTCCGCGACGACTTTCGAAAGGATTCACCATGGCTGACATCGGTTCAATCAGGTACGACTTCAACGCGATCAACGACGCCGGCGCAGGTCTGCAGTCTCAGGCGCAGAACATCACCACTGCTCTGCAGGACTACGAGAACGAGTTCCAGCGCTTCATCGAGGAGCACTGGTCCGAGGGTGAAGGCTCGACCGCCTTCGCGATCATGCAGACCAAGTGGCAGCAGCAGTCGATGGACCTGAACACGAGCCTCCAGAAGATCGGTGCCACGACTCTGTCGGGTTCCGAGAACATGAAGGCGACTGACGTCGCGCTCGCAAGGATGCTCGAGGGCTGACCGCGGGATTGAAGGCGGGGCGGGTTCAGGCTAGCGCCTGAACCCGCCTTCTTCGTACTCCAAACTTATTCAGTATTCGCGAGAAGCTTATATTGGGCCGCGGTTCGCTGATAGGTATCTTGCAGGTTGGTGCCGACTACTCTCGCTACATATCTGCCCACGACAATCCTGCACTGTGGTCGCAAGTTGCTGTATGTTTCATCTTCGATATCGACGGCGTAGCAGGCTGACGTCGGAATATTCGGGTGTGGAGTCGGTGGCATGAGGCCTGTCAGATCGTGGGCGCCGCCACCGAAAGCGGCTGAAAGTCTATCGGCTGCTTTGGCATCTCTAGCACGGTAGACGATGGCACCTCTGGCATCCGAAACATAATCTACACCGGCGTCCTCGAACGCTCTCGATATATCTAACGGACGTTTGGTGGACGATACAACTGCGCGTGCAGGGTATACCTGTGGAACATTGGCATTCTGTTCACTCGGAATGGTGCGACTGAGCATGCCATCGATGTCGAAGGGGAGTGTGGGTATATCGTGCAGCGGGGTTCTGTGATAATTTGGCAGCAGGCCTATCTGCTTATCATAGAATTTCTTGACTATATTTGAGTAGTCTGAGAAGTCTGGCGGTCGACTTACGGGATCGTCGATCTGCATATAGATCAGTATGTCGTCGTGCACAAGCCAAGAGCGCATCTTGGCGCCACCGAACGGATCCTGGCCCAAGATCTTGGTTAGCGCCGCCGGATGTCCGGGGATTGGGTAGGTATCGCCAGGAGTGCGGTCGACAAGCTTTTGTGCCGCGTTGCGGGCACTGTCGGAAGTCTCGAATCGGAGTGTGTAGGTCTCCAGGTTTCGACCAAGGGTTGGCCACTGGCGGCGTTGTCCGAATGTGCGCCATCCGGCTACCAGTCCGGGGACTTCGTTGGCGAAATCCCTTTCCTTTATTCCAGTAAACTCGAAATACGGTGGCTCGTCGGCTGTCACGCGTTGCCGGTACCCAAATATCGAGCCGTACGCGAATCGGTCATCGTATTCGAAGGGGATGGGCGTATGGTCGGCAATGTTCAATGCTTCACGGATTGCGCCAGACTGTGGAGTTCTGACGGAGGTGATGTCTATTGGCGAAGTCGGATAATTGCCGGAATCCAGCTTTGTGATGTCGATCGTGGTGGTGGAATCCTGCGAGTCGCCGCAGGCACTACTGAAGATGGCGGCAATCGCCAGTGTGACCGCCAGGGCGTTGCGCATTTCGTCACTCGCATTTCTTTAGAATTGCGTACTGTGCGGCTGTCCGTTCCTGCAATGAATGATCGACTTGAGCGGTCGAGTAGAACGAGGTCTGTGCGACGACGGCGACGTACCGATCGTAGACCACGGCGCACATGAGATCGTAATTCCGGCTAGGGTCAGGAGTATCCAGTCGCAAACATTGTGCGTCGGCGATGCCCGGTGGTGGCTCCAGGGCTACATCATTCTTACCTCGCCTGGACAGAAAAGTCTGCAATTGGAATGAAGATGCGAGATCTTTGGTTCGATAAACGGTGCTCCCGCGCCGTGCGATCAGATCAACGCCGGTTTCTTCGAATTTCTTGCGGGCTTCGGCTGGATTTCGTTCGAAATGTAGCATTCCGGCAGGTTGGAAATAGCCGTAATCCTCATCCGATTGAGACGAGTCGCGCTTTTGGTCTCGGACCATGGTTCGACGTACGAGGTTCTCTGGATCGAGTGGCTGGTCGAGGACGTCGTCCAGGGGAATCGGATTCTGTTGATCCAGCGATCGAACTTGCATCCCGAGGGTGTCCTCGACCGATATTGCGAGCTTTTCGGTGCCGGGCGTGGAGGTCCTAACTTCGGTCATCACGATGTAGGGGCCATGCGCAAGCCATGTGACGATCGTTTTGTCGTCGCTTGTGGACGACTTCGCGGTTGGATATCTGGGAGTATCGACTCGGCGCGGATTCGACGCCATCGTAATTCGGTCGAGTTCTTCGGTTGTCCGCGCGCTCACAGTGTCGGACGCGAATCGGAGAACCGCGATGGAGATCGATTTCGGACTGCGCACACTGCCGTTGGACTGGCTAGTTGAAACGCCCGTGACAAACTCGACGCTGTCCTTGAAAACGCGCAGATGCTCGTCGTGTATTCCACCCACGGTGGGGACGGCGTTCTGATCGCCGAAAATGCGGGTACGCCCGGGCACCTTGAGGTCTGGGTCGATGTCTATCGGATGTGCGAGAAAGTTGAGGAGACGCCGCCCCTCGACGAGCCGAACCTGCTCCGGACCTCTTGCTCCAGATTCGATTTCGAACGCGATGGGCTCCGTTTGAAAAGGGCCGGTTCGCAAAAAGTTGGAGTCCACACCGGTGGCGCCCGGAACTGGATTTCCTGTGATCTCTGATCCGCATCCTGTGCTTGCGGTGGTAACGATCCCAACGACCAGTGCTGCGCGCAGGCCGACCTTCAACCAAGACGATTCGGTGGTCATTGTGAGCACAACTTTCTATTTCATCGCCTTTGCGATGGCAGGAACGACCTTTTCGATGAGAATCTGCTGGGATTGGTCACTCCAGACCTGGAAAGCCTGAACGGCTGACGGGTCGTCGATGACCACGACATCGCCTCTTCCGCTGGTCAAGGAGTAGGGGAGTCCGCGGAACCCTCCATTGCCTGCCTGGCTGTCGGTCCGAAAGACAATGACCACATCAGTGTCATTCTTGACGCTGTAGTCTCCAACGGACAGCGGGCGGGGAGATTTCTCGTCGCCAACGGCCTTGTATTGCGAGTTGTAGTCGAAATCCAAGTCGCGCAGGAACTTCCACTGATCGCTCGGATTGAGCACCACGGAGAGTGACGAGTTGCCGAAGTTGTAGGCGGTGACGGTTTTTCCGCTGAACTCAGGGTGCTGGGTCCGGACTTGCGCCATCGGGTCACCGCCGCCGCCACTGGGTGAACTTCCGGATTTGGCCATGATGAGGATGCCCGTTCCGACCAATGCCGCGACGACCAGTGTGATGATCCCGGGCACCAGCAGCTTTCGGCCCCGCTTCGGCCGATGGGGCTTCGGATTCCGGGCAGTGAGTATGTCGTTTTCGGAGACGCCGCCCGTCGGGGGTGCGTAGCCGACGACAGCGCGGCTGGGATCGGTGCCCCATTGCGGGGATACGACATCGGTGGCGGCGGTGACCGGGCCGTTGATCGGCATGCGTGGGGCAGTGTTGAACCCCTGGGACGCCGGCGCCTGCATCGGCGCGCCGAACAGGGCGTTGTGCGCGTCTTGGATGAATTCGCGGCAGGTGTTGTAGCGGTGAGCTGGGTCCTTGGCCATGACCTTGGCGATGACGTGGTCGATCGCGGGTGGGAGGTCGGGGCGGACGGCGGTGACTCGGGGTGGGGGCTCGTGGAGGTGGCCCATCATGACCATGGCCGGGACCGTGGCGGGGTAGGGGTTCTGGCCGGTGAGCAGTTTGTAGAGGGAGCAGCCGAGGCTGTAGATGTCGGCGCGGTGGTCGAGCTTGGTGCCCATCAGCTGCTCGGGGGGAGCGTAGGCGACGGTGGCCATGAAATTGCCGGTGGCGGTGAGGTCCTGGCCGTCGTCGGCGGATTTGGCGACGCCGAAGTCGGTGAGCAGGACGCGTTCCTCGTCGCCGTCCTCGGCCGCGGCGATCATGAAGTTGGCGGGCTTGATGTCGCGGTGCAGGAGGCCGCGGCGGTGCGCGTAGTCGAGGCCCTTGCCGACCTCGCCGATGATGCGCAGCGCTCGGTGCGGGGGCATCGCGCTCGGGCCCTTGGCCACCTCGGCGGAGGCATCGGTGCCGTCGACGTACTGCATGGCGATCCACAGCTGGCCGTCCTCGTCGCCGCGGTTGTAGACGGCGACGATGTTCGGATGGTCCAGGCCTGCGGCGAGATTGGCTTCCCGTTCGAACCGGCCCCGGAATTCGGGGTCGGTGGACAGGTCGCCGCTGAGGACCTTGAGGGCGTCGCGGCGGGGGAGGCTGGGGTTCTGGGCGAGGTAGACGGTGCCCATGCCTCCGGCGCCGAGGACCTTGATCACTCGGTAGCCACCCACAATTGCGCCGGGCCGCAAGGCCATTCGCGTCTCCTCAATCCTTCGCGCGCCCCGCAGTGCACGTTCCAACAGGGCAATCTAGCAGGTGCTGTCGCACCCCACAGTGCTCGTGCGTGTCAGCTGAATCCGACCAGCAGCTTGTACTGTGCGGCGGCCCGCTGGTAAACATCCTGCAGGTTGGTGCCGGATACGCCGAACACATATCGACCGATCACACCGTGACACGTCGGGGGTGCGTCGGACGCGTACTTCACTTCGGGTTTCGCATTGAAGCAATGGACGACCGGAAGATTCGGCGGCCCGTCGACCTTCATGTAATCGGTATCGCTGGTCGTTTCGTTGTCCAGCGCCGCGCGGAAGCGGCCTGCCGCAGCCTCGTCGCGCGTGCGGTACACAGATCCGGTGTCGAATGCCACGAGGTCGACCCCGGCGTCGGTGTAGGCGGGCACCATGATCGCGGGATGCTCCTCGAGATGCAGAACAGCCTGGAGCGGATAGGCCGCGGAGCTGCTGGTTCCCTTCTTCGGGCGCTTCGCCGCCTCGGTCGGCAGCACATGACCCAAAAGGCCCTCGGTGTCGAGCGGCAGCTTATCGATCTCGTTCAGCGGCGTCGGGGTGTACGTGCGGAGCAGCTCGAGCTGTTTGTCGAAATATTTGCGCACGACTTCGGCGTCCGCGGCCGGGTCGTAGGGGAGACCGATCGGATCGGTGACGTCGATGGACAGCAGCATGTCGCCGCGGACCAGCCAGGCGCGCAGGTGCTGCAGCCGCAGCGGGTCGGTTTTGACCTCCAACTTGGCCAGGCTGTCGGGGTAGCTCGGAATCTGATAGGCCGAGCTCGGCGTGCGGTTCGACAGTTCGGTCGCCGCGAATTTCGCCTGATCCGGCGTCGAGAAGCGCAGGGTGATCGTCGAGACTTCACGGCCGGCGTAGAGCTGGTCCCGCCGATTCGCGGAACTGTCCCATCCGGCGACGACACCCGGAACGACGGTATTGAAATCGGTGGATTCGATTCCCGAGCCGCTGAAGTACGGCGGGTCGACCGCGGTGATGTGCCGACCGCCGCTGAATCCGGTCGCGAAGATGAAGCGCGGATCGAATTGGGAGGCGATCGGAGTCGCGGCGCCGATGCGGATCGCCTCGCGCAGGGCACCCGAGGTCGGTACCCGGCTGGGCTCCAGGTCGACCGCTGTCGTCGGGTAGTTGCCGGAATCCAGCTTGGTGACGTCGACGGCCGGTGCCGACGGTGTGGCGGCGTCGGAGCCGCCGCACGCGGCCAGTGCGAATCCCAGGGTCAGCAATGCGCTGCTCAGGCGAAGTTTTCGCGTCATCGTCTACTCGCTCTTCTTCAGGATCGCGTACTGCGCGGCGGTCCGTTCCTGCAGTGTCGCGTCGACCTGCAGTGCCGCACGTGACGATGTCGCCAGTGACATGACCACGGCGACGTAGCGTCCGTAGACGACGACACAGATCCCGTTGTAGCCACGGTTCGGGTCCGCTTCCTCCAGCCGGAGGCATTGGGCGTCGGCGATACCGGGCGGTGGATCGAGCGCACTGTCGCTCTTGCCCGGCTTGGCGAGGACGGTCTGGAGTGCGAACGCGGCCTCGACATCGCGGGTCCGGTACACGGTGCTGAAACGCCGACCGACCAGGTCGACGCCGGCCTTCTCGAATGCCGCGCGGGCTTCGGCCGGGTTTCGTTCGAAGTGCAGGATCCCCGACGGCTCGAAGGTGCCGAAGTCCTCTTCGTGGTAGCTCATGCCGTACGGGTCGCCCGCCGGTGACTTGCCGGTCGCCCGGCGCATGATGCCGTCGGGATCCAGCGGCAGGTCGAGCAGATCGTCGGGGGCGATCACCCGGTACTTGTCGAGGGCGGGAATCTGCAGGTCGAGGGCCTTCTTGATCTTGGTGGCCAAGCCGGCCGGATCGGAGGTCTCCTGCGACATGCTGACGGCGATCACGAACGGACCGTGCGCCTGGAAAGCGCTGACCGCGCTGCCGTCCTTGCTCGATGCGTTCGCCTCGGCGTAGCCGGGGATCGTCATCGGCTGGCGGGGATTTTCGCCGGTGGTGCTCACCTGGTACATCGCGGCGGCGGCGTTCTTGCTGTCCTGCGCGGTGGCGAAGTGCAGCACGCTCAGGTGCATTCCCTTGGAATCGCGCACGCTGCCGTTCGTGCGTGCCCCGGTGACGCCGGCGATGAAGTTGTTGTCGGTCACCGCGGCCTTGAACTGTTCGGGCAGGCCGTCGTCTTTCGACATGTCCGTGCCGTCGGCGAACACTCTGGTCGTGTCCCGCTTGGTCAGTTCTGGGTCGACATCGATCGGCTGGATCAGAACGTTGAGCAGTCGTCGCCCCTCGATCAACCGGACCGATTTCGCCGTGTCGGAGTACTTCAGCTCGAAGGTGGTCGGCTCGGTGACGGTCGCGCCGGTCTTGAGCGTCGCCAGGTCGACCGGTGTCATGCCGGGCTTGGCCTGGCCGGAAATCGGTGCCGCGCATCCTGATCCGACGACCAGGATGGTGAGCAGCCCGGCCAGCCGCAAGGTGTTGTTCATCTCGGGCATCCTCATCGGCGGGTGAGCAGAACGTATTGGGCGGCGACCTGCTGATGGAGGTCCTGCAGGTTCCCGTCGCGGATCTGCGCGGCGTAGCGGTCGACCTGCAGGTAGCAGATGTAGTCGGAGGTCTTCACCTCACCCTGGGACTCGTAGGTGTTGGCCCGGCACGCGACCGCGTCGGCCAGCTTGTCCGGCGCCGAAGCCTCCTTCGAGTCCGCTTCCGGCTTCTTCCACTCGTCGACGAGGGCCTTCGCGCCCGCCGTCGTGGTGGACCGGAAGACGACCGAGTCGCCGAAGGTGATCAAGTCGACGCCGTTCTTGGTGAAAGTGTTCAGCAGATCGGCGTCCGGATCGGCGAACAGGCTCAGTGCCCCACGGCCGGTGAAGTAGCCGTCGGGCTGCGCGCGGACCGGTGCCGACGGATCCGAGGGCAAGGTCCGCCCGAGCAGCCCGGTCGGGTCGAGCGGGACGCGTTCGAGCTGGTCCGACGGGGTCGGCACGAATTTGTCCAGGAGTGGGATCTGCACCGCGAGCGCTCGTTCGACCTGTGCGGTCAGCGAGGCCAGATCGGGTGCCTTGGTCTCGTCATCGATCTTCATGAAGATCACGTAGCGGTCGTGGACCGTCCAGGAACCGATCGAGGAGACCGACGGCCGCCAGTGCGCGTAGGTCTTCGGGTACTTGGTGATCGACACAGATTCGTTGTCGGCGTTGAAGGTGAAGTCGTCGTGCTCGAGGGTCGGACCGACGGTCTCCGCGGTCTTGGCATCGGGGAAGATCAGGACCGAGAGGTTGAGGCTGCGCCGCGGCTCGCCCCCGCTGGGACCGGTCGCCCAGGTGTTCAGCCAGCCGGCGACCAGATCCTCGGCGACCTCGTCGAAGGTGTCGTTGATGATGAGCTTGCCCAGGCCCTTGCGATTCAGCACGATCTGCGTGGGATGGACCAGCGATTCCCGGCGATTGTCGTAGACATAGGCGGGGTCGATCTCGAAGGGGACGGCCACGTAGTCCGCGAGCCGCTGCGCCTCCCACGCCCGCCCCTGGTTCAGGCTCTTGGCGTTGCCGACCGTGCGCGGCTGGGTCTGGTAATTGCCGAAATTCAGGTTCGACGAGTCCGGCTCGGTGCGCGTCGCGCTTCCCGATACCTGCGAGCCGCAACCGATCACGGCGACGGAAACCACGACGGCGACTGCCGCCTGAACCGCTACGCGCGCCATCGTTGCACCACGGTTGAGCAGCACGCTCTCCCCCTCCAACTGACTAACTGATCCGATCGTGGGCCGACTCGGTCCGAGTCACAGGCCCACCCTTCCCCGGTGATCTGGCTCGCGGGCATAGTAGCGCACCCGCTTGCTCCGAGCTCGCGCTCCAGCAGCGGAGGGCGCCGACGCCGACCGGTCGGGCGGGCTACTTGATCCGGCTCTCGAGGATCGGGACCAGTCGCGACAGCAGGGTCTGTTCCGAGCTCGACGTCCAGGAGCGCATCGCGGTGACGCTGATCGGGTCGTCGATCGGGATGACGGTGGCGCGGGAGCCGGTGATCTGGAAGGGCAGGCCGAGGAGGCCGCCGCCGCCGGCCTTCGCGTCGCTGCGGACGGCGAGGATGTAGCTGTCCTCGGGGACGTCGAGGCGGTCGAAGGAGTTGGCGACCGGGCGGGGCGAGGGCTCCTCGCCGGTCTTGGTGTAGTTGAAGTTGTAGACGAAACCGAGGTCTTCGAGGAATTTGGTCTGCAGGGTGCCGCCCAGATAGGTGGCGACCTTGTTGTCGGCGTCGACGTCGACCATCAGGACGGTCTTGCCGGTGAAGGCCGGATTGTCCTTGCGGGCCTGCTCGATCGGGCTCAGCGCGGCGGTCGAGACGGCGGTGGTGCCCGACCCGCCGGTAGCCGGGGTGTCACCGGCCGACGCCCAGATGCCGATGCCCGCGGCCACCGCGACGACAGCGACCAGGGCGCCGAGGGCGAGGACCAGGCGGTTCTTCGAATTCTTCGGTGGGTCAGCGTGATTCGTCGCGCCGATCGCGGTCACGGCGGTGGGGGACCACTGGGTGTGGGTCTGGATCGGGTGCGTCGCCGACGTGTGGTGGCCGGGGGGAGTCGAGCCGGGGACGAGGGCGGCGGTCGCGGCGGTGGTGAAGTCGCGGCAGGTCGAGAACCGTTCGTTCGGGTTCTTGGCCATGGCGCGCGCGAAGACGTGGTCGATCGCGGGCGGCAGGCCGGGGCGCACGGCGGTCGCGCGGGGCGGCGGTTCGTGCAGGTGGCCCATCATCACCAGCGCGGGCTGGGTCGCGGGATACGGGTTCTGGCCGGTGAGGAGTTTGAAGAAGGCGCAGGCCAGGCTGTAGACGTCGGCGCGGTGATCGAGGTGACCGCCCGACAGCTGTTCCGGCGGGGCGTAGGCGATGGTGGCCAGGAAGCTGCCGGTCTGGGTGAGCTCGGAGGCGTCGTCGGTCGACTTGGCCACGCCGAAGTCGGTGAGCAGCACTCGCTCGTCGTCGCCGTAGGTGTCCGAGAGCAGGAAGTTCGCGGGTTTGACGTCGCGATGCAGCAGGCCGCGGTGGTGTGCGAAATCGAGGCCCTTGCCGACCTCGGTGGTGATGCGCAGGGCGCGCAGCGGGGTCATCGCGTGCGGGTCGCGGGCGAGTTCGGCGGCGGCGTCGGTGCCGTCGACGTACTGCATGGCGATCCACAGTTGGCCGTTCTCCTCGCCGCGGTTGTAGACCGAGACGATATTCGGGTGGTCCAGGCCGGCGGCGAGATTGGCTTCGCGTTCGAAGCGGGCGCGGAACTCGGGGTCGCGGCTGAGTTCGGGGCTGAGGATCTTGAGCGCGTCGGTGCGCGGCAGGCTCGGATGCGCGGCCAGATAGACCGAACCCATGCCGCCCGCGCCCAGCTTGCGGATGATGCGGTAGCCACCGACGATGGTGCCCGGGCTCATCGTCATCTCTTTCGGTCTCCTGACTCGTTCCGTGTGCCGCGCTCCGGCGGGAGCATACTGGCCACCCCGTCGACCCGCAGTGCGCAGATCACCGGCTGTTGGCGAAGACGGCGTATTGCGCGGCAGCGCGTTGCTGAGCGTCGAGGAGTTGCTCGCTGCTGACGATCCCGACGTACTGCTTGTAGGCGAGCAGGCAGCTGAAACGCTTCTTCGCGGCCAGCTGCTTGTTCTCCACACAGGTCGCGTCGGTGAGGTTGGGCGGCGGGGCGACATCGGTCGCGGTGGGCCAGAGGAACAGCTTCTCCGACACCGCGCGGCGCGCTGTCTCGGCGTCGGGCGTGCGGATGCCGATCGAGCCCCACGACAGAGCGACCTGCTGGGCGTTCATCTTCGTCAGCTGCTGCTCGATGTACTGGCGGTGATCCGGGAGTGGTCCGCCGGAGTAATGCAGAATGCCGTGCGCGCCGGTGACCAGGAAGGACGAGCTCTCGGGGCTGGTCAGTTCGTCGGGGTTGAGGGTGCGCATCAGGAGATGATCGGGGTCCCAGGGCAGGGTCATGAGCTGTTCGTCGGTCAGCGGCGTGGTCTGGGCCAGCGACTCGATCTGCTTGGTGAGCGCCGACTCGGCGAGGGCGGTGAGCGCGGGCAGGTCGGGCGTCGCCACCGAGAGCAGGAAGGCGATCACATACGGACCCTGCGGCAGCACGACCCGCACGAACGGCGCGTCGGGGCGCCACTGCGCATGGGCGGCAGGGTATTTCGGCAGTGACACCGGCTGGTTGCGCCCCTCCTGCGCGGCGAAATCGGCGTCGTGGAATTCCTTGGCCGCCGCGGTGGCCCGCTCGCCGTCGGGGAACTGCAGGATCATCGTGGTCGCGGTAAGGCGGTTGCTGTCCTTCTTGGTCGGCCAGATGTCGCTGGTACTGACGCTGAGATCTTTCGACGCGCCGCTGGAATGGAAGCCGTAGAGCATCTTGTGCTTCTGCGCGATGGCCGACATCGCGGTCTGGTTGCCGAGTTCGGCCGGCAGCAACCGGGCGTTGTCGGCGTCGGCCCGGTTGCCGTAGATCATCTGCGGGTCGATGTCGTAGGCGGTGATCGCGTAGTCGGCGATCCGCATGGCCGCCAGCTTGTACATCTCGTAGAAGGCCGGGATGGGATCGTCGTCGTGGGCGTTGGGCGGTTCGACCGGGTACGCGCCGACATCGAGAGTGCGGACATCGATCTCGCCCGGCACGCCGGTGCCGGACACGGTGGCACCGCAGGCGGTGAGGACGGCGGTCAGCAGGGCGGCGATCAGCACCGCGGCGGTGCGCTTGCGGACGGTCATCGGGCGTTCACCAGCAGGGCGTACTGGGCGGAGATGCGCTGCTGGGCATCGAGGAGCTGGTTCGACCAGACGTAGGCGGCATAGCGGTCGTAGGACACCGCGCAGTAGAAACGGACGGCGAGCTTCTCCCGGCCGATGTATTCCTTGCACTTGGCGCTCGGCAGATTCTTGGGTGGGTCCGCGGCGGTGAACTTGCGGGTCAGGCCGCCGAGTTCGTCGCGCACCGCCTGCGCGCCGGCGATGTCACGCGCGCGGTAGACGTCGGAGCCGTCGTTGGCGAACAGGTCGACGCCGTTGTCGGCGATCATCTTCGTCGTACTCTCCGGGTCGGAGGAGAAGTGCCGCGCGGTGCGGCCCGCGTACACCCCTGGCGGGTTGATCCACGAATCCTCGCGCGGCCGTGGGGCGGTGCGGCCGAGCATGTTCTCGCGGTCACGCGGCAGCGTCATCAGTTTGTCGACGGGGGTGGGGGTGAATTTCGCGACCGAGGGCACGATGGTGTCGAGGCTCTTGCGGGTCAGGTCGAGCAGAGCCTGTTTGTCCACCTTTTCCAGATAGATCTTCAGGTAGTCGTAGAACCAGGTGTAGATCACGAGATGGCCGGTGGCGAACCAGGATCCGATCGATTGCTGGTCGGGCTGCCAATGCGCTTTCGCGGCGGGATAGCCGGGAATCTCGAGCGGCTGGTTGTTCGGCGCGTAGCCGAAATCGAGCCGTTCCAGGGCGGTCGCCGCGGCGGCGGCTTTCTGCTCGTCGGGGAAGATCATCACGGCATTGACCATGTCGATGCCTTTGTTGTCGGGCGCGGTCTGCGCCGAACTCACGAAACCGCCGATGAAATCCGGCGCGATCTCGCCGAATCGATCGACCGCCATGATCTTGCCGAGCGAGGCCTCGGCGTCGATGAACACCGTGGCGATCGACGGATTGGTGTGGATGAAGCGCGCGTCGACGTCGGCGGGCGTGGGAACGTGGTCGCCGAGCCGCTCGGCTTCGATGAATCGCGCCTGGTCCTGGTTCGCGACCGTGCCGACCTGGCGTGGCTGCGTCGCGTAGGCGCCGACATCGAGGGTGGCGATATCCACCGGACTATCGCTCGCGCCGGACGGTTCGTCGCCGGTGCCACACGCCACGACGACACCTGCCAGCACGGTCGCCGCCAGCGCGGCGCACGCGGTCCTGGCTGATCTCGTGGCTCGCAACTCGATCATTCCTCCCCGAAACGATGGTCGGCGGAATACTACGTCACCGAATTCGGGGATGGGTGGGGCCGTGGTGCGGCTACGGACTCACAAACTATTCGCGAGCAGGGCGTACTGGGCGGAGATCTTCTGGCGGACGTCGGGTTCCTGGTCGGAACTGACGATGCCGAGATAGCGCTTGTACGGGACGTAGCAGCGGTATTTGTACTCTTCCTCGGCGTCGCCCTGGTTGTTGAGTTGCAGGCATTTGGCGCCGGGGATGTCGGTAGGGGCGGGCAGGGTGTCGTAGTGGCCCGCGCTGTCGATGAGGCCGGTCATCAGGGCCTTGGCGGCGGCCAGGTCGCGCACGCGGGTGATGGAGCCGCCGTCGACCAGGGCGACGGCCTCGGCGCCGGTGGACTCGACCAGGCGCTGGCGGGTGGTCTGGTCGTCGGCGTTGTTGACCAGGTGGGCAGGGTTGTAGACGGCGAAGGAGTGTTGGTCGGGGTGCTCGCCGGACCGGTCCTCGACCACGGCGCGGGCCAGGAGGCGCTCCGGGTCGATCGGCAGATCGCCGAGTTTGTCGAAGGGGGTGGGGGTGAAGGTGGCGAGCTGGGTGAGTTCGGCGGCGAGAGTCTTGTCGACCCAGGCGGTGAGGTCGGCGGCGTCGGCGCGCGGGCGCTGGATGAACAGCGAGATCACGAACTCCTTGTGCGCCAGGAACGCGCCGATGGTCGGCACGTTCGGGCGCCAATGAACGTAGGCCTCGGGGTATTTGGTCGAGGGGAGCTTGCGGTTGTCCGGTGACACCGCCAGGTCGACGTCCTCGAGTTCGCGGGCGGCGAGGGTCGCCGCGGTGGCATCCGGGAAACGGAAGACAGCGGTGGTCACAGCGGTCGCGTCGGCCGCGGGGCGCTTCTGGCCCGACGGATCGGGCTTGTCGGAGCCCAGCGCGGCATAGCCGGTGACGAATTTACGGTTCTCCAGAACAGGTTTGGAGACATTGGCGACGAAGTCGAGCGCGCGCTCCACATCGGGGACCACGGTGCCGCCGCGGCCGTGGGACAGCGACGGATCGATCCGCACGGCGGGGATGACGGCCGCCGACATGCGGGTGCCCTCGACGAGCGCGCCCCGGCTGCCCGCGGTGTCGTCGTAGCTGTGGTGATCGGTGGCGTAGGTGCCCGTCTCCAGGCCGCGCACATCGGGTTCGGCGGCGACCGGGGTTCCGGTGACCGCGCAGCCGGTGAGGGCGGCGGCGATCATGGCACCACAGAGTGCGGACGCGATACGGATCTTCGTCGAATAGATCATCGGTGCCCCTTGATGTTCCTCCCGCGGTCCCTTGAAGTTACCGGACCAACGGCGCCCAGGGGGACCTATGTGGGCGGGTTTGCCATAGTCTGGAGGACATGGCGACGACCCTGCTGCGCAGTTCCGGTAGAGGCCGATACCTGTGAGGGATCGGCAGGTCGAAGTCGTGCTCGGAAGTCATGCGGTCGCGCGCGTC
Source organism: Nocardia sp. NPDC087230 (assembly GCF_044744725.1). NCBI lineage: Bacteria > Bacillati > Actinomycetota > Actinomycetes > Mycobacteriales > Nocardiaceae > Nocardia > Nocardia sp. NPDC087230. Next base: position 1,568 of record NZ_JBIUYV010000002.1, on the reverse strand, counting down.
GCGGGCGCGGTGATCGTGGTCGCCCATCGCGGGCACGGCAGGCTCACTCCCGACGACACCGCGGCGGTCGCGCTGGAATCGCTGGCCGAGCTCGTGCGCGCCGCCGCCGAGGAAGCGCCGGGCGGACCGGGGTCGGTGGTCGCGCGGGAGGCGACGCGCTGGCTGATGAAGTACGCCGAGCAGATCTCGCCGGGCACGCCGATCGATTTCGGGGTGCTCTCGAGCGCCGACAACGGCGGGGTCGCGATCTTCCTGCACGGCGCGGTGACGGCGGTGCTCGCCGGGGACGGCACCGCGGAGTACTACCGGGGCAGCGACGCCGCGTTCACCGTCGACCGGGTGGCCTCCGAGCCGGCCACCGCGGTCGCGCTGTTCGTCGACGACGCCAAGGGCCGCATTCCCGATCTGCCGCCGGAGCGCGGTGTCGGGTGGCTGGTGGAGGGGATCGCGCAGGCGGGCGGCGCCGTGGTGTGGTCCAACGGGACCCGCTCCCGGGTCCGCACCGCCGAACCGGCGGCGGGCACGCGCAGGCCACCGCCGCCCACCGCCCGCATCGATCGGGAACCACGTCCGGCGCAGGCGGATTCGCGTCCGGCCGAGCCGCCCGCCACCGGGATGCAGCCGGCGACGTCGCTGATGGACGCGGCCACCGGTGCCACCGGACCGGCGCACGCGGCCGTCGACCCGCACAACGCCGAGACCAGGAACGCGGGCACCAACCCCGCGCCTGAACCCGACCCCGACCTGCAGCGCCGCCTCGAGGCGACGGCCAGGTCGACGGTGCTCACGGTCAAGGTGATGGGATTCAAGTGCGCGCGTGCGCATCCCAGTGATCCGCGCTCGGCGTTCTGCACGGTCTGCGGCATGCCGGTCGACCAGACCCAGGCGCTCAGCGAGGTGGTGCGTCCGCCGCTGGGCATGCTCGTCCTCGACGACGGCATGACCTACCTGCTCGCCGCCGACGCGGTGATCGGCCGCGACCCGGAGAACTCCGAAGCCGCCCAGCGCGGGCTCATCCCGCTGCGCGTCGACGACACCTCCGGCGGGATGTCCCGCGCGCACGCCGAAGTGCACCTGGTGAGTTGGGACGTCCAGCTCGTCGACCGCGGTTCGACCAACGGCACCCGTACCCGCCTGCCCGGCTACCGCGACTGGATCCGGCTCACCCCGAACCAGCCGATGGTGCTGATCCCGGGCACCGAGGTGATGATCGGCAACCGTGTCCTGCGCTTCGAGCCGGCCGCACCACCCCCGTTCGGCTGACAGAGCCGCACACCACCACGCCCGACCCCACGGAGGGGCGGGTCAGCCGGCGCCCCGAACCCAGCCACCAGGCCGGACCTCTAGGGAGGGACGGGTCAGCCGGCGCCCTGAACCCAGCCACCAGGCCCGACCTCTAGGGAGGGGCGGGTCAGCCGTTGAACCCAGCCACCGCGCCCGACCTCTAGGGAGGGCAGGCAGGCGAAGCCTGCCGTCGCGGCCGTGCCCGGGGGGGGGGGGGGGGGGGGGGGGGCCGCGCGGGGGCCCCCCCCCCCCCCCCCCCCCCGGCGGGGGGGGGGGGGCCCCCC